>NZ_LAYQ01000018.1 GCF_000988205.1 Corynebacterium minutissimum
ATCGCGCGGTGCGAGCACCCGAGCTGGTCTTCAATCTGGCGGTAAGAACGCTTCCTAATCAGCAGCGTCATCACCGCACGGTAATCCGGCATAAGCGGACTCCTTCCAGTACACGCCGCACCCGAGTGGTGCGGCTACCGGAAGTATCATCCCGAGCACCCTGAGCTGCTACCAGAAACCCACTGAAGCGCTACCGGATAGTCACGACACTGCTACCAAATAGCCGGTCGCAACAGACGGGCCTTTTATATCTTGGACCCTGATACCGGGGATGTGGTCTGGCTTTTTGAGGACGGAACTTGGGCAATCACAGAGCCTTCCGGGCCGCTGGCTCCTAAGCGCAAGCGCTGGGCACGGAGCATCGCACAAGATATTGAAGGATATCGCACCAGGAAGCATCGCGAGGCTCAGGAGCTTAAAGCCGAGCTAGACAAAGAACAACGAGAAGCCGCACGCCAAACAGAAAAGGCGAAGAACAAAAAATCTGAAGGCGGTGAAGAAATCCCCTTCTAGGAAGGATCCGTCGTTTACAACGACGAATGGGATAGCCGGCTCTACCCCATATCCACTAGGAGCACTCCGCCAATGATCAGCGCGACCCCTAAACCCTTAAGCCAAGTGAAAGGCTCGCGGAAAAGCATGAAGGATAAAAGAGCAGTAAGCGCCACGCCACAGGCAGTCCAGATTCCATAGGCCACACCTAGCGGTATGCCCTGACGGAGAGCCAACGACAAGAAAACATAGGAGGACACATAGGCCACGACGACCCACGCTACCCACGCCTTCTGCCCATGAACGGCCAGCATACGCAGGCCCAATGTACCGGCGACTTCGATGAGGATGGCAAGGGATAACCAGATCAAGGATCCACCTCCACGAGCGTGGTCTTCGGTTCCCTGCCGCCCATTTCAACGCAGACCACGCCGACGATGATGCACCCCATGCCCACCAACATGAGCGGCGTGAGCTGTTCGCCAAAGAGGTACGCGGACAACCCTGCGGTAAGCACCACGCCGGTTGCGCCCCAGATGCCATAGGCCGCACCCACGTGCATGCCGCAGCGCAACACTTGGTGCAGGGCGGAAAAAGCGACGACGTAGCCCGCCACCACCACGACATAGACCGCGGGGTGCTCTAGCGCCGCCTTGAGGCATAAAGTCGCCACCACCTCACTGATGATGGCAATGGTCAAAAAGAGCCAAGCGCGCACTTTCACCCTCCCAGATCCGCCGCATCCAGACCGCACTTCGAAAGGATCACGCGGTCCCCACGGTGTGGGATACCTTCTTCATCCCAATGGACTTGGGCGGCGGAAGTGTGGGCGCGGCCGGTACTGTTAACCACCCGCCACCAGGCAGATCTGTGCTTTTCGACATCACCCAGCCCACATACCGCGGGCCGACGCCCGCCACTTTTGCGATCTCTCCGTATGTGGAGACATTGCCGGGCGGTATGCGGCGCACAACCTCCGTAACCCTAGAGTTCGATGGGTTCTTCGGGGGCATCCTCAACCTCACACAAGGTCAGGGCCGCACCCGTGGAATCCTCGATCAGGCACAGGCGGCCGAATGGTGAATCGTGGGGCTCGCGAATGATTTTTCCGCCGTTATCCACCACAGCCTTCGCCGCTTGGTCGATATCCCGCACGCCCAGGTAGGTTTGCCAGAAACTCGGCAAGCCCTCCGCGTGCCAGAACCCGGCAAAGGCAGCGCCTTCCTCCTCTGCAACCGCGTAGTGCTCATCACCACGGATTTCCCAGTCGAAGAGCTCGCCATAAAAGTCCAACGTCGAGTGGAAATTCTCCGAGACCGTCAGCTCGTGCCATACCGGGGTCCCCGGCTCGCCGCCAGCAACGAAGCGGTCGAGCTCCGGCTGCGTCAAACCAAACATGGCACCACTGTTGTCCAGAACAAGCGCCAACGGCGCGCCTAATGCGAGGATCTTGCCGCCGAGTTGTTCTACCCGGGCGCAGTCGGCTTCCAAGTCGCGGGAAAGGAAGTACGTTGCCCAAGTGTCTTGGCCAGGGACGATCTCCGCGATCGGCAGGCCCTCCAGACGGGCAATGCCCTCTTCGAATTCCCAGCCCAACACGGCGGAATAAAACTCCTCGGAAGCCTTCACGTCGGAGCTAGCCAGAGTAATCCAGTAGGGCATTCCTACTTCTGCTTCAAAGGCGGGCATTAAAGGTTCCTCCACTTCTCCGGGTCGAAGTCATCATCGGCGGTGGCCTCATCAAAATAATCGTCGTCGTCTTCGACGACGCGGGCGCAGGTGTCGGAGACGCAGATGACGTCGCCAAGCGCCAGCGTTGCACCGCGCTGCTTAGTCACTTCCCCATTGACGGTGACCTGGCCTTGCTCGATAAGTTCTTTGGCCTCACCCCCGGTGGCGACCAAGGATGCCAGTTTGAGGAACTGGCCGAGCTTGATGGATTCTCCCTTAATTGAGACTTCTAGCATGCTGACCAGCATACCCAGCGGCTGCACTGAGCAGTCCCTCCACCAGAATGATGACGCCAAGCAGGGCAAACACTACGCCACTAAAGATATCGACACTGGCGGAGTTCTTCGCCATCCACTTCGACACCGCACGAGTACACAGCGCGACACCAACAAAAATAATGAGGCTTTCTATAACCAACACAGAACCAACCGTGGCATTGGCGCTCAAGCCCATGTCCGGATCGATAAAATTGGCAAAGATAGCGCCGAAGAAAATCAGAACCTTGGGGTTGGAAAGGTCGCTGACCAGGCCCATGCGGTACGCCGTGCCGAGTCTGATGATGCCATCCGGGGTGAACCCGCGCGGTTGAGGGTTCATAGTTGCCGGTGCACGGCGCTCTTTGATGCCACCGCTGATGGCAGAAAAAGCCATCCACAGCAGATAGCTGCCGCCGGCAACCTGCAGCGCCACCAGGATTTCCGGGTGCGCCGAAATCAATGCGGTAAGCCCCGCTAGCGAAGCAACGGTCCACATCATCAAGCCGGTGGTGCTACCGATTGCGGCCCACACCGCCGCGCGCGTAGAGCGTGCACCCAAACGAATAATCTGCACCACGTCTGGTCCTGGCGAGGCCATCGCCGCGAACCACACACCCATTAAGGCCACTATGGCGCTGAATGCCATCTAACACCCCCATACTCACATGTGTTTTCACTAACGCATGCCACTATAAGAGGCGTCTCACCTGCAGCGAAACAGGTAATTTAGCTTTGCGTGCGCGGCTTAATGGTCATGGTGTCAATGTTGACGTGCTCCGGCAGCGAGGCCACCCAACGCACGGCCTCAGCGATGTCTTCTGCGGTGAGGTTGAGTTCGCCGTCATACACCTGTGCAGCACGTTCGGTGTCGCCCCGAAAACGATTGAGGGAAAACTCCGCCGTGGCTACACGGCCCGGGTCGAGTTCGGTGACACGAACGCCGTGCTCCTCGATACGAAGTGCACGGGAAATCACGCGCACACCGTGCTTAGCGGCGTTGTAGCCGGAGCCGCCCTCGTAGACGTTCCAACCGGCAACGGAGCCCATGTTGATGATGAGCCCACCCCGCAGCTTCGGCATGAGGGCTTGGATCATACGGACAGTGCCTAGGACGTTGACGTCGTACATCCACTGCCAGTCATCGATAGTGGTCTCCACGAGGGGCTCCAGGCCCTTCGCGCCACCGGCGTTGTTGACCAAGAGGTCCACGCGGTCGAGGTGGGAGACGAACTCAGCCACGGACTCGTCCGAGGTTACGTCGAGGGCGTGCGCCTCGCCGCCGATGTCCTTCGCGAGGGCCTCAAGGCGCTCTACGCGACGCGCACCGACGACAACATGCCAACCGTCGGCCGCCAACGCTCTTGCCGACGCCTCCCCGATCCCCGACGATGCTCCTGTGACGACTGCTACCTTTTCCATGCGCCCTAGGATAGGACTTCTTCCAGCTCGGCGCAGATGTTTTCGACGATCCCGGCCTTGAAATCAGCCGGGGTGAAGGTGCCATCCTTCATGTCGGTATTCAGCGAGATATCCAGCTGGGTGCGCAGCTGCTTCATAGAGAAGTTCGCCATGATGAGGCGCCACGCCTCTACCGCGCGGATGCCGCCGCTGAAGCTGTAGCCCACATACGCAATCGGCTTGCCTACCCACTCGGCGCCGAGGGAATCGACGGCGTTCTTGAAAGCGCCCGGCACGGAGTGGTTGTACTCCGGGGTGACAAAGATATAGCCGTCGCAGGAATCGACAGCATCGGACCAAGCCTGCACCTGCGGATCCTCGTAATTCTTGTTTGCCGCCATAGGAATGACGGAGGTGGTGAGGATCGGAACGTCGAAGGCCTTGAGGTCAATGAGCTCGTAGTCCACGTCGCGCCCCTGAGCGAGGTCGGTGACCCACTGGGCGATGGCCAGTCCGGCGCGGTCGTCGCGGGTAGAGCCGAGGATGATGCCGATTTTCGCCATAAGGATGCCTTTCTTAATTTGTTAACACGTCAACGTCTGAGGGTACGCCGATATGTCGACGCAATCGACAAGTCATCCAGATATGTCGAAAATTCTGAAAAAAATCGACATATCTGCTCAACATGTCTATTCTTTTACCATGCCAACCTATAGCCCGGACACCCCCTACAATGAGCTTCCACCCCTCCCCCCTGCAGAAGTGGTGGAAACCGTTCCCGTGCTTAAGGCCATCATCGATGCTAAGGAAAAACTGGCTGAACTGCGTACGGCCTGCCAGCTCATCCCTAACCCGGAGATCATCACCTCAACGATTCCACTGCGTGAGGCTCGTGCTTCCTCCGAGATTGAGAACATCGTCACCACTAATGACGAGCTCTTCCGTGCGGCGTGGCACGTCGATGCCGAGCCGACTCCTGCCACCAAGGAGGCTCTTCGCTATAACGCCGCGCTCCACGCTGGACTTTCCTCACTATCGCAGCGACCTCTATCAGAAAAGACAGCAAAAATCGTATGCAGCACCCTTCTAGATACTCAGGCCGAGGTGCGTTCACTTCCGGGCACGTTTATCGGTAACCCTGTAACGAAGGAGAGGCTCTACACCCCACCTGAAGGAAGGGAGATTATCGAGGACCATCTCGCAGCGTGGGAGGACTATATATATTGCAGCCACGACGTTGATTCCCTTGTAAAGATGGCACTGCTTCACTATCAATTTGAAGCAATCCATCCTTTCTACGATGGCAATGGGCGCACTGGACGAATCCTTAACGTCCTCTACCTCATCCAAGAAGATCTTCTTGAGCTGCCGGTTTTGTACCTGTCCGGGTATATCGTCGGAAACAAAGCAGACTACTATCGCCATCTCAACGCTGTGACAGCTAAGGGAGCATGGGAAGACTGGCTTCTTTTTATGATCCGCGGCGTTCACGCAGCGGCTGCCGACGCCTCCTCGATGATTACCCAGCTTCGGGCTATCCAGGAAAACACTGCGCAACGAATACGTTCTGCGGGCGTGATTAACCATCCCCTCGAGATGGCCGAGCTCATTCTTATCAAGCCCTATGTACGCATTACTGACGTGGTAGAGACGGGCTTCGTCAAACGCCAAACCGCCAGCGCGTGGCTGGCGCATCTCGTAGATTTAGGAATCCTAGAAGAAATCCAACAAGGCCGCTCCAAGGTTTTCCTTCACCGTGCCGCTCTCGATGTTCTGACTCGAGACTAAGAGGAGGGAATAGGATGGCTGACATGCATCACCCAGACGAAGGATCCTTTGAACGCATGACCAGCGGGCAGTGGTTCATGCCCAGTGTCAACGAGGAGGTTAGCGCCGAACATCGACGCGGCTTCCTGCTGGCCAAGGAGCTCAATGAGCTGCAAAACACCAACCCAGAGCGCGCGAAGGAGATTTTGCGGGAACTGTTGTCGCCCGAGTCCGAGGTTCCCGGGCTGCACACGCCGCTCAACGTCGAGTATGGCTGCAATGTGACCATCGGAAAAGACGTGTTCATCAACTTTGGTGCGACAATCCTGGCGCAGGCGCCTGTAACCCTCGGAGACCGCGTCATGATCGGGCCGAATTGCTCGCTCATCACGGTGGGCCACCCCGTCAACGATCATGAGATGCGGGCGGAGGGCTGGGAGATTGCGAAGCCCATTAGCGTCGGGCGCAACACGTGGTTCGGCGCCAACGTCACGGTGCTGCCGGGCGTGACCATCGGCGAGGATTGTGTCGTTGGAGCGAACACACTGGTCACCACAGATATCCCGGATAGGTCACTGGTGCTGGGTCAACCCGGTCGTGTGGTGCGCACGCTGGAGGACAACGAAGATAGGTGGGAGCGCCAGGATCTCGATGTTTGATCTCAAGGCGATAGGCAAAGGACTTCCCGTCCTAGAGACCATTGATTCTCTTCCTTCAGACGGCCACGTCGTCGTCCAGGCCCCGCCCGGCACGGGTAAGACCACGCTTGTTCCACCGGCGTTGGCTAACCAGGTAAACGGCAAGGTTCTCGTCACCGCACCACGCCGCGTGGCGGTGCGTGCCGCGGCCAACCGCTTGCAGGAGTTGTCCGGGCAGCGCATCGGCTATGCGGTGCGCGGTGATTCCCGGAAGGGTCAGGACGTTGAATTCGTTACCCCCGGCGTTCTGTTGCGCCGCCTGTTGCGGGATCCGGAACTCACTGGTGTTGATTCCGTAGCCATCGACGAGGTCCACGAGCGCCAGCTCGATACTGACCTCGTACTCGCCATGTGCTTGGAGTTGGCGCAGCTCCGAGATGACTTTCGGGTTATTGCCATGTCCGCGACTGTCGACGCCACCCGCTTCTCCCAGCTCATGGGGAATGCGCCCATCCATTCGACCGAGGCCATAACGTACCCACTCGACATTTCCTATGAACCGATTCCGGGACGCGCTGCAGGAGATCGAGACTTTTGGAAAGGCGTGGCCCAGGTTGCCGCGCGACAGCGCGAGTCCACGCTGGTCTTTGTGCCGGGAGTACGCGAGGTCAACCTGGTGTGTGAGGCACTCGCCGGCCATAACGTTTTTCCGCTCCACGGCCGCCAAACCACGCAGGAGCAGGACGCTGCGCTGTATACGCGAGAGCAGCGCATCGTGGTGGCCACCTCCATCGCCGAATCTTCGCTGACCGTGCCGGGCGTGCGCACCGTCGTCGATGCCGGTTTATCCCGCGTGCCCAAGCGAGATGCGCAGCGCGGGATGAGTGGGTTGGTGACGGTGTCGACGTCGAAAAGCAGCGCCGATCAACGCGCCGGACGTGCCGGACGTGAGGCGCCCGGCACCGTCGTCCGCTGCTATTCACAGGAGGACTACCAGCACTTTTCTCCGCACGTGATTCCAGAGATCCTTTCCGCGGACCTCACGCAGGCGGCGCTGTTCATGGATTGTTGGGGCGCGGGACCGGACTTCCCGTTGCTTGATCAAGCACCGGCACCCGCGCTTGCCGACGCCCACCGCACCCTAGATCTGCTCAACGCTGGCGAAGAGCTGGCGCTGCTGCCGACGCACCCACGGTGGGGCGCGGCACTGTTGAAGTACGGTGCGGGGGCGGCGCAGACGATTGCCCGCCTGGATGATTCGGATCCGAAGCGGCTTGCCCGCCTGGTGCCCAACAAAGGTCCGGTGGACCCAGGCGTGGTGGTCGCAACTGCCTTCCCGGAGTTCGTGGCAAAGCGCGTGGGTGACAAGGAGTATTTGTTGGCGAGTGGCACCCGCGCGCGGTTTTTCGAGGATGGTCACGAGTGGTTGGCGGTGGCGGAGGTGTCGTTGGCACAATCTGGAAACGCCATCATTCGTGAAGCCGTGCCGATTGCGGAGAAGGACGCGCTCGAGATCATCGGCGTGACCGAGGAAACCCGAGCTTTTCTCGACGGCCCCAAAGTGCGCGGCGTGCGCGTGCGTGCGGCAGGCGCCATCGTGTTGTCGGAGACGCCAGTGAAGGTCTCCGGTGATGAGGCGGTGGAGGCACTACGCAACTCCGGACAGGGTTTAAACCTGTTTCACTTCAGCGACAAGGCCCAGAACCTGCGGGAACGTGTGCGGCACTTACACGCTGCATACGGTGAGCCATGGCCGGACGTGGACGGTGATGATCTGAGCTGGCTGGAGCCGGAGCTGTATGAACTGGCTTCCGGTAAGCGCCCAGACATGTATCCGGCGCTGCAGCGCCTGCTGCCGTGGCCCGAAGCTAGCCGCTTGGATGAGCTCGCGCCGGAACGGTTATCGGTTCCGTCCGGACGTGCTGCGAGGATCGATTGGTCCGGCGAGCGCCCAGTGGTCTCCATCAAGTTGCAGGAATGTTTCGGGTTGGCGGAGTCTCCCGAATACTGCGGCCATCGCGTGCAATTTCATCTGTTATCCCCCGCCGGCCGGCCACTTGCCGTCACCGATGATCTAGCGAGCTTCTGGTCTGGGCCCTATGCCGGGGTGCGCGCCGACATGCGCGGGCGCTATCCCAAGCACCCGTGGCCGGAGGATCCGTGGAATGCGGTAGCAACCGCAAAGACGAAGAACCGGATTTAACCCCACTGCTGCCAGGCCAGGTACACGCTCATCACCACGACGAGAGTGAGCAGTGCATAGCGGATGAGCTTCGCACCGCCGCCGAGCACTGTTCGCGCGCCCAGCTGCGCGCCGATGATATTTGCTGCTGCGAGAACAAGTGCTAGGCCCCATACCACGTGCCCGCCCACGATAAAGACCACGAGCGCGCCGACGTTGGTACATGTGTTGACCACCTTGGACATCGCGGCGGAGGTAAGGAAGTTCTGGGAAAAGATGGCGGTGAAGGCCATGATGAGGAACATGCCGGTGCCGGGCCCAAAAATACCGTCGTAAAAGGCAATGGCCGCCACGGCGGCTAACCCGGTCCACGTGCGCCAGCCGCCACGGATACCGTCCCCTTCGCCGCTGCCGAAGTCTGGGCGAAAGGCCACGAAAATGCCGACTGCCACCATGAGCACGATGATGACCAGCCGCATGACGTCCTTGTCCATGAGTGCGGCTGCTGCAGCGCCGAGCCCGGAACATAGGAGGGCGATAAGGCCCATACGGATGAGCTCGCCCTTCGGCGGGCGGACCTTCTTGACGAGCGTAACGGCAGCAGAGGCCGTTCCAGAGACCGCCGCCACCTTGTTCGTGGCCAGGGCGGTGGCGGGAGCAAGCTGGGGCGCGACCGCCAGAATGAGCGGAATAAGCACGAGCCCGCCGCCGCCAATGACGGCATCGATCCATCCGGCCACGGCAGCGCCAATGGTGAGAATCGTCCAACCGCTTAATCCGAAATCCATGTCCATCATTAAACTCGATTCCATGTCTGTTCGTACGAGATGGGTCATCGTGGCCCCGGGGTCTGCAGCACTCGGGGCATTGTTTAGCTACCTTCACGTACCCGCAGCCTGGATCCTCGGCGCCATCGTGGTCTCGGGAGCCATGGCCTTGACGACGGGCAAAGAACTCGCCGTTAACGAGCACTTTTATTCTGTCGCCCGCGGATTCATCGGAATGATGGCGGGCATACCTTTGACCTTAGTTCCTGCCTCCACCCTCATCGGCTTTGTGCCAGCCGCGGTGACGATGTCACTCATTACTGTTTTAATCGGCGTCGCTGGCGGTGTTCTGCTGCATCGTTCGCAGCCGAAAGATATTTCCTGGGAGACCGGAATTTTATCCATGTTGCCGGGCGGGGCCTCGCTCATGCCGGCGCTAGCCAGCGAACTCGGCGCGGACTACCGCTACGTGGCGCTGACGCAATACCTGCGCCTTCTGGCGGTGTCGGTGTCGCTGCCGTTGGTGGTCTCCTTGTTAGATGCTCCCGCTGGTCACGGTGTCGACATGAGCGTCGACGGCGAGGTCACGTGGTGGGTCGTTCTGCTGACCCTCGCCATCGCTGTGGTTGGTGAACAGCTGGGCAAGCTGGTGCGTTTGCCCGCTGCTGCTGTATTGGGGCCGCTCATCGTGACGGTGCTGGTCGCGCAGGTTATTCCAGCCGGCCACACTCTGGAGCCTCTCTACGTGTTCAAGATCATGGCGTTTATGTCCATTGGCTGGGTCTGCGGTGGCGGGCTTTCGGTGCCAGCCTTGCGGGCCTTCGCCAAGCAGCTACCGGCGACGATCCTCTTCATCATTGTCGTGATCGGCGTGTGCGCATTGACCGCACTGCCTCTGACCGCATGGCTGGACATCACCTACTTCGAGGCTTACCTCGCCACCTCACCCGGCGCGCTGGAGACGGTGCTCGCGCTATCGGCAGAAGGCGGCGCAGGACCAGCCGTGGTGGCCGTGCAGATTATTCGGCTCATCATCGTGCTGGTCATCGCCGGCTACCTGCCGCAGATTTTGCGGCTATTCCGCCGCTAGTCCAGAATCGTCTCGCGCAGGATCGACATCGGCACAGAACCTAGGGCCAATGCCTGGGAGTGGAAGTCACGTACGTCCATCCCCTGTTCGACTGCGGCGTCGCGGGTCTGCTGCCACAGGCGCTGGCCCAAGGCATAAGACGGCGCCTGGCCCGGCCAGCCCAGGTAACGGGTGACCTCGAAGGAGAGGTTGGCATCGTCCATCGCGGTGTTCTCACGCATGAAGGTCTTGACGTGGGACTTGTCCCAGACACCGGACGCGGTGCAATCCGGCAGCGCCTTGCCCAAGTGGAGTCCGATGTCCACCACGACGCGGGCGGCGCGGAAGCGTTGGGCGTCGAGAAGCCCCATGCGGAAGCCCGGATCATCCATGTACCCCAGCTCCGCCATGAGTGCCTCAGCGTACAGAGCCCAGCCCTCACCGTGGCCGGAGTTCCACGTCACCGCACGGCGCCATAGGTTGAGGTCCGGCTGGGTCAGCGCGGCACCAATCTGCAGATGGTGGCCCGGCGCGCCCTCGTGGTGGACGGTGGTTAGTTCCTGCCAGGTGTGGAAAAGCTCCTGGCCAGCCGGTACGGACCACCACATGCGGCCGGGGCGGGAGAAGTCATCAGACGGCGAGGTGTAGAAGATGCCGCCGGTGCCGGCCGGGTCAATGCAGCACTCGATTTCTTTAACCGCCTCCGGGATGTCGAAGGCGGTGCCGTCGAGGTCCTTGATGACGCGGTCCGCGGTGGACTGCATCCACTCCACTAACGCGTCGGTGCCGTGCAGCTGGTAACGCTCCTCCTCGTTGAGTTTGCGCATAGCTGCGCGCACGGTGACGTCGGAGCCGTAGAGCTCGTGGGCGATCTTTTCTTGTTCCGCCTTGATGGAGCGCACCTGGTCCATGCCCCACTCATAGGCTTCATCGAGGTCCACGACATCGCCGACGAAGAGCCTGGAGAAGCGCTCGTAGCGCTCGCGACCCACCGCGTCTTGCGATGGTGCTTGTGGTTGCAGCTCGTTTGAGAGCCAATCGGCGAACTCGCCGAAGGCTTCCTTAGCCGCGTCCACCTCTGGGCCCTCAACGCCAAGGTCCTCGAGCATGGAGCCGGCGTCGGCAAGCCGCTCGCATTGCACGAAGACATCGGAGATCTGGCGCTGCGGCGCCACCATGCCACGCGAGGCCGCCTCGGTGAGGGACTCCTTGTAGCCGTTGAGGGAGGCCGCCACCTTCGACAGGCGCGAACGCAATGCATCAAGCTGCTCCGGGGTGTCCTTCGGCATGAGCATGAGGGTGTCGCGGATGGTCTGCACCGGGGAGGCAATGTTGTTAAGGCAGCGGATGTCCTCACCGGCATGGTGCAGGTCAAGATCCAGGCAGAGACGGTCGCGCAAGACGGCGGCGGTGACGTAGTCCACCTCGTCAAAATCGTCGTCATCGTCGGATTCGTCGGTGGTGTCATCGAGGGCGTCGAGATCCGCCATCATCTCACGAGTGCGATCCGCCACGGAGGAGTAGTACTCCGGGGAGAAATCTTCCAACTCTCCGTCGAAGCCAGGAATTCCCCACGCGGTGGCAGCGGTGGGCGTGAGCTGCGCGAGGTCGTGGACGAAGTTATCGCACGACGCGTCCAGCAGCGAAGGCTGGCGCTCTGCGTTCTGGTCAAAACTCATAAGGGCGAAGTCTAACGAAGATCCCGGGGGTTGGGCCAACCCAGCGCCGCCTTATTTACCAGGTTGTTAGCTAATTGTTGCTCCACTTACTTCCCGGGCTTGTCCATGATGCAAATTGATCCAGGACTTCAGCTGGATACGGGCTGACCACGAGCGCGTCGAGGAAGCGTTTTTGAACGAACCCCTCCTGCACCATTGCGGAGTACATGTTTATAAACGGCTGCCAGAAACCGTTGACGTCTACTAGGCCCACCGGGCCATCGAGGTTGCCTAATTGTTGCAGGGTAAGCACCTCGGTGAGCTCCTCTAGAGTTCCCACACCGCCCGGCAGGCACACGAAGGCATCCGCGAGTTCCTCCATGCGCGTTTTGCGCTGCGCCATGGTGTCCACGACCTCGAGCTTGGTAACCCGCTGGTGTGACATCTCGTAATCGACGAGCTGCCGCGGGATTACTCCGATGACGGTGCCACCAGCTGCCAAGCAGGAATCCGCGACGATGCCCATCAGGCCCACGTCACCGCCGCCATAGACCAGGGTGAGGTTGCGCCGCGCGAGCTCCTCCCCCAAAAGGTGTGCGGCTTGGCCATAGGCTTCAGAGTTTCCGACGGCGGAGCCGCAGTACACAGCAACAGAATCCATGAACACCACTCTAACGCAGGCACACTTCTAGACTATGATGTCTACTGAATCCCAATTTCTATTAGACAATGCGGTCTGCTGAATTTATACTTGCGCCATGATTAAATCTGGTCCCGTGTTCACTCGCCCCCGCACCCCGGCGGCGAAGTGCCTCCACATCATTCGACTCAATCCCGTTGTGACCCGCAGTGAACTTGTCGAAGCCACGGGGCTATCCCAGCCCACGATTACCCGCGCCACCGCCGCGCTGCTGGGCGCTGGGCTGATTCGCGAGCGCACGGATTTGACTCAGTCCCGCGGGCGCGGGCGCCCCACCGTGCCCCTAGAGGTAGCGGATAATAACTGGATGCTCGCCGGCATTGCGGTTGGTACCGCCTTTACCCACATCGCCTTCTTCGATACCAAGGGGCGCACCCTCCGCGAGGAAGACGTGGCTACCCCGGTTTCGCGTTTGAGTGCAAGCGATGTCATCGAGCACATCATCGCTGGTGTCAATCGCCTGATGACCGGCCTGGATCTCCGTTTGGTTTCAGTCGGCGTGACCACCTCCGGAAGCGTCAACGAGGCCGGACGCATCACTGCCCACAACCTGGGCTGGGACGAGATGGACATCGCCAGCCGTCTGGAGTACCAGTTCGGCGTTCCGGTTGTCGTGTCTTCCGTCATCCCCGCCATCCTGGGATCCGAGACGCAGTCCGCGGAGCTGGGCGCGGAAAAGCCCGTCATGGTGCTCTACGCGGATGACTCCGTCGGTGCTGCGCTCACAGTCGGCGATGAAATTGTGCAGCTCGAACTCGACGGTGCTGACGCCCTGGCCACGCAGGCGATACTGAATGAGACCGGCGGAGACTCATTCCCAGACGTGGTGGCGAATGCTAACGATCAGACGCGAGCGCTTCTCGACGACCGCGCGCGCTCCCTCGGCACCACCGCCGCTGAGCTGTTGACGGAGCACACGCCCGATACTCTCGTTGTGGCCGGCGGTGCCTTTTCGGATGATCCGGCGGCCCCGAAGCTCTTTGCTTCCGCCGTGCGCCAGGCCACCGATCACCCAGTGGAGCTGCGCATGATCCCCTCGCACACCGAAATTGTGCGCGCCTGTACCCGCGCTGTGGCGCTCGATCCACTGCTGCGCGTACCGCTGGAGCTCGGCCGCGAGGCGAAAGCTGCCTAAAAAGGGATCGAATTGATGCCCGTAAAAAGGTGGGCCTTGAGCCCGAGGCGCTGCGCGCCAGTGACGAAGTCGGGCCGATCATCGAAGAAGTGCGTGTCCTTGGCCTGCGCGCCCAGGGCATCGACGGCCACGAGGTAGGCCTCCGGATCTGGTTTAGCTACCCCGATATCGCAGCTCAGCGTCACGGCGGCGCATTCCTGAAGCCAGGTCTGCGTCTGGCGGATCCGGGTTCCCAGTACCGGCGGCACATTCGCTAGGATGCCGACGCTGTGGCCTTGACCGATGAGGTTTAGCACCGCACGAACTACCTGTGAGTCGGCAACCAGCAGGCGCTCAGTGTCCAGTTCGGTCGCGTGGCTGACGTCAAAGGAGTCCAGTTCAGTCAGCGCGCGGATGCGCCCCCAATATTGCGAATCACTCAGGTGCCCAGAATTATAAGCTGGGCGAAACTCCTCATAGAGCGACCAAAAGTGCTCCGGGTTTTCGGGACGGAGATAATCCTCCAGCTCAGCGTTCCCAGCGGGCCGCATGAGCACGCCGTAGAGGTCGAAGAGCAAAGTGGCCATGCGCCCAGTGTAGCCAGACCGCAATAGCGCCGGTCAGGGTGCCCGCCACGAAAAGCGGAAGCGACAGCGTGCCGTGGGCCCACAACGTCGAGATCGCTCCCACGAGGAACAAGCCGCCCACGCTAAACAAGGAGCGGCTCAGCGCCGTCGATGCCGCAGCCGCGCCCAACAAGAGGGCAAGTCCTGCAAACGGGCCAAGCATGACGGCAAGAGCAAAGAAGAAGGTTCCCAGCGCCATGTTCGTTGCCGCCAGCCACGTGCCGCCGACCAATGCGATCACAAGGCCGGCCAGGGCACCGCAAATGAGCATCAGGCGCGTTGTAGTCATAAAAGAAATTCTCCCACCAACCGCAGGGGGCTGTGGGAGAATTCGTGCAAACTATATGGCTTCGTTACCGTTGCGCCAGCGAACCATCGATGCGCAGCAGGCCCGAGCCGTCATTGCCCACCAGCTTGAGCTGGTCAATGATCTCGGACACGGTGGACTCCTCCTCAACCTGCTCCTCGAGGAACCAGTTGATGAGGGCGCGGGAATCGAGATCCCCGGCGGCATCCGCGGTGCGGGCGATCTCCCGGATCTGCTCCGAGACCTTCTGCTCATGCGCGAGGGAGGCCTCAAAGGCATCGAGCGGGGTGGCGGCCTTGACGGAGCCGACCTGGATATCCCCCAGCTCGACGCGGTAGCCGCGGTCCAGCAGGTGCTCAGCAAATTTCTGTGCGTGCTCGCGCTCTTCCTCTGCCTGCTTGAAGAACCAATCGCGCATGCCCGGGAAGGACAGGTTGTCCATCTCGTAGGCCAGCTGGGTGTAAATCAGGGCTGCGCCGTGCTCGTTGATGACCTGCTCGTTAAGGAGGGTTTGCAGCTTCTCGTCCATGAAAGTGATTCCTTTCGTCTGTTTGGTGTTACCCACAATACAGAAAAAATTCGGGCACGCTAGCAAGGCGATCTTAAGCAAACTCGCACGTCATAACACTTTTTCTGATAGGTTTACCTAACTCAAACCGGAAATCCTCTGGTAGCGCGCGAGGCTAACGCCATCGAGGCCGCGGAATTCCACCGCTATGCCACGGCTTGCGTACTTGTTCTCCACGGACTCGAGTACCGCGACGGTCGAGGCATCCCAAATATCGGCCTCCGAGAAATCCACGATGATTTTGTCCACCGGCAGGGTGTAATCGAAGGCGTAGACCAAGTCGTTCGAAGAGGCGAAGAAGAGCTGGCCGCGCACGGTGTAGACGTTGCCCTCCAGCTCCACCGACACCAGGTGCGCCACGCGGCGTGCAAAGGCTATCGAGGCGGTCAGGACGCCGAGGATCACACCGACCGCCAGGTTATTTGTCACCAGGGTGCCAATCACCGTCACGAGCATGACGAGGGTTTCGCTCAACGGCATGCGGTGAATCGTGCGCACCGAGTGCCAATCCACGGTGTGGAAAGACACCATGAACATGACCGCCACGAGCGCGGCCATGGGGATTTTTCCTACGGTATCGCCCAACACGAGGATGAGGATGAGGAGGAAGACGCCGGCGAGGAACGTCGACAAGCGCGTGCGCGCCTGGGATTCCTTGACGTTAATCATGGTCTGGCCGATCATTGCGCACACGCCCATGCCGCCGATGGCCGCGGCGAGCATGTTGCCGATGCCCTGGCCCACGGATTCGCGCGTCTTATCGGAGTGGGTATCCGTGAGGTCGTCGACAAGCTTGGCGGTCAGCAGGGATTCCATAAGGCCGACGAGTGCAACGCCCAATGCATAGGGAAGGCAGAGGAGAATAGTCTCCTTCGTCCAAGGTAAGTCCGGAATAACAAAACCGGGCAGGGAGGTCGGCAGCTCGCCTTGGTCCGCGACGTTGGGAACCTGCCAGCCGAAAATCACAGTGAGTGCGCTAACCACGATAATCGCGACGAGCGGGGCGGGGATCACCGTGGTAATCCGCGGCCACACCACCATGATGACGAGGCCTAGCGCGACAAGGGGGTAGACCAGCCACGGCACCTGCCACAGGTGGCTCAGCTGCGCCGTGAACATGAGGATGCCCAGGGCGTTGACAAACCCCAGCATGACGCTGCGGGGGATGAAACGCATGAGCTTGGCGACGCCCAGCACTGCCATCACTACTTGGAGAATTCCCGCCATCCAGATGGTCAGCAGCACGTACTGCAGGCCATGCTCGTGGGCAAGTGGTGCGATCACCACGGCGACAGAGCCAGCTGCAGCAGAGATCATGGCCGGGCGCCGCCGGTGATGGCGATGGACATCGCCATGATGACGGAGGCGAAGAGCCCCACCTTAGGGTCGAGGCCGGCGAGGATGGAGAAACTTAAGACTTCCGGGATGAGGGCCAGCGCAACAGCAAGCCCGCCAAACACCTCCTTGCGGAGGCGGGCGGGCGAGCTGAAGGCCGCGCGGAAAGAACCGGCGGAGGCTTCTGGCATTAATGTCCTTCCTGGAAAGAGCCATCGCGCGTGATGACTGGCAGGACGGACCATGCGAAGTTGATCCACTGGTCGGTCTTCTTCCACGAGAAGTCCGGCTCAAAGATGGTGGTCGGCTTGGTGTAGATGACTGCGGACTTGACCTCGGACGCGGTCTGCTCGAGCAGGTTGACCACGAGGTCGAGGGTCTTGCCGGAATCGGCCACGTCATCAACGACGAGGACCTTCTTGCCCTTGAGCGAATCCGTATCCAGCTGCGGGTTAAGGAGAATCGGCTCCGGAAGGGTCTCACCGATATCGGTGTAGAACTCCACGTTGATAGCACCCATCTCCTTGACCCCGATGGCGTAGCCAATGGCGCCGGCTGGGATCAATCCACCGCGGGCCACGCCCACGATGAGATCCGGGAACCAGCCCGAATCAACGATTTCTTGGGACAGGAAGCGACTGGCCTCACCGAAGACCTCCCACGTCAGGTTCTCGCGTTCCGGGTTCCACCACTCCGGGGTGCTCATCGTCTAGGTCTCCTTCGCCAGATTGTGCATTTCCCTCAGTCTAATCATCAACCTCAACGGAACGGAACCTCTCCCACCGTTCGGCGCAATTTGCGGGTGCGCAGCCGCTCCGGATTCTCCGCTAGGGCCTCCACCGCGCGCACCGCGCACATGACGTGCGCCTCCTTCGAATTGGAATAAAAGGCCTGCGCTTGGGCGGGAAGTTTGGGCACGGCGTGCAGGGGTAGATCGGAGACCGACAACAGCGTGCCGTAGGGGATGCGGTAGCGGTAGCCGTTGGCGGCGAGGGTGCAGGATTCCATATCTACTGCCACCGCAGTGGAGTGTCGCAGCCATTCCCACAAGTCCCGGGAGGTGCGCCACTCCCAGTTGCGGTCATCGGTGGAGAGCACCGTGCCGGTGCGCATGAGCGAATTGTCTTTCCCGTATACCTCTTCGACGGCGGCCTCCAGCATGCGTTGGATCTCCGGGATGGCGGGAATCGGGTTGCTGGTAGTGACGGTGCCGTCGAGGATGTGGTCCTCGCGCTGATAAGCATTGCCCAGGATGAGGTCACCGATGCGCATGCGGCCATCGAGCCCTGCGCAGTGTCCGATCATGATCCAGGCCTCCGGGCGCAGCACCGCCAAGCAGTCCGTGATGGTCTTGGCGTTAGAGGGGCCCACGCCGATATTGATCATCGTGATGCCATCGCCGCCGGCGGTGATGAGATCAAAGCGGGGCATCTGGTAGCGGGAGGTGAGGGTGAGCTCGTCGACGTCGAGAAGCACCGCGTCATTGGAGTGGATGGTCTCCCCCGTGGGCAGCACGAGTGCGGTGTAGCGCGAGTCCTCACGTGAGAGTTCGCGCAGGCCGAACTTGACGAACTCGGTGGTGTGCATGGCGTAGTTGGTGAACAGGATGTACTTCTGCACGGTGTCCACCTCGATGCCGGTGTAGTGTTCGATGCGAGCGCAGGCGATGTCGAAGCGCTGCGGGCCAAAGTGGAACAGCGGCTTTTCTTTCCCATGGAAGGCCTTCCACGCGCCGTCCACGATTCCGTCATGCACCGCATCGAGGGTGGGTCGGGGGATGTCGCCACGGTCCTGGGGAATCTGCGTAATCCCCCGGATATATTCCGGCGGGATGCGCTCATCCGATTGACCGACGTAGAGATCGCACGGGTAGTTGTTGCTAAGCCGCGTGAGCTGCTCTATCAGGTAATCACGAATCAGCCATGGTTTGGATATCACTGCCGAGTAGCGGCCCTCTTGGTCCACGTAGCCGAAGGGCTCGGAGCGGTCGATAGGCGTCCACTGACGCACATGCACGGTGATCTTGGGATACACCACGTGGCGGTAGGCATCGTGATCCCCTGAGGCCAGTGCTTCACGTGCCAGCGCACAGGAACTGTCATAGAGCTCGCAGAGACGAGCAACCGCTTCGTTGACGGAGTGGACATGCTGCAGGTCGGTCATGCCCGCGAGTGTATCCATGAAAGAAGCCCGCCGCGGTGAAGCGGCGGGCCCTATCCCCATGACTAATCCGGTAACGCGTACGGTGTGGAGCTCACCGCCGTTCCGTATTAGGCAAGCCTTAGCTTAGTACGAAAGTTGGATAGGGGTCAAGAGTAAACTGAAATTTCATGACCCCACTCCCCCTCGGTGCCCGCAGACGTCCACGCGGCGTCTACGAAGACGACTGGTCTGCACGCCCCACCGCCGAACGACCCTGGCCGGTTGTCTTGATCCACGGAACCTGCGACAGCAAGGGGATATGGCAGGTTCTCGCAGAGATGCTCCGCGCCGCTGGCTGGGCCACCTTCGCCCCCGACTACGGGACCCGCGCCACTGGCCCCCTGCAGGAATCTGCCCGGCAGCTCGACGCCTACATCAACGCCGTCCGCACCGTTACCGGCGCGGAGCAGGTGATTCTCGTGGGTCACTCCCAGGGCGGATTATTGGCTCGGTACTGGATGCGCATGCACGATAGCGCGGAGTTTGTACGGCACGTGGTGTGTATCAGCTCTCCCAATCACGGCACGACCCAGGGTGGAATCGCCAGCCCCCTCTTTCGCAGCGAGAGGCAGGAGGAGGTGGCGCGCTCGCTTATCGACGGCTGGTTTGGCCCCGCCGGCATGCAGCAGGTCACCGGCAGCGAGATTGTTGAGGCCACGAACCGCGGCAGCGAGGTCGAACCCGGGGTGAGCTATACGTGCATCGCCACGCGCGCCGACGCCATCGTGGTCCCACCCAACACCTGTTTCCTCAATGGCCCGAATGTCCACAACGTCTATATCCAAGACATCGAGCGCCTTGCGATTATTCGCCACGAGGATATGCCCATGGATAGGCGGGTATGCCAGTTTGTCCTCGAGGAACTGGAGCGGCTCTAGAGCTCCAGCTCGTCGAGAACCGCGTCGAAAGCTGGGCCCACCTGGGTCCGCCACAGCGTGTCCACACGGTCATCCGCGCGTCCTGGCCCTCCATTGATGGTGGCCACGCGCTTGCCCTGTTTCTTCGCCTCCAGAACGAAGCGGAAGCCGCTCATCACCGCCAGCGACGAGCCGGCTACCAGCAGGGAGTCAGACTCGTTGACCATCGCGTAGGCGGCGTCCTTTTTAAAAGTCGGAACGGGCTCGCCGAAATAGACCACGTCTGGTTTGAGGCGCTGTGAGCCGCACCGCACGCAGCCGGGCATGACAAATTCTTCGACCGCTTCTTGGCTGAGGGCAACGTCGCCGTCAGGGTTAACGTCCTCTTTGTTGACTGCCCAGCGTTGGAGGTATGTCGGGTTGGCTGTGGCGGCGCGGGCGTCGTAGTCCGCGCGTGTTTCTTCGTATCCGCAGCTCAAGCACACCACGTGCTGCATGTCCCCGTGCAGGGCAATGAGGTTGCGCTGCCCGGCTTCCTCGTGCAGGCCGTCTACATTCTGTGTGACGACACCCGTAAGGAGCCCGGCGCGCTCGAGCTCGACCAAGGCGTAGTGCGTGCGGTTAGGGTGTGCAGCTTGCATGACCCGCCAGCCGACGAAAGCACGCGCCCAATAGCGGTGCGAGGCCTGCGGATCGTGCAGGAACTCCTGGTAGGTCATGGGGCGGTGCCGGCTGAGGGAACCGTGCGGTCCGCGGTAGTCGGGCACGCCTGATTCTGTAGAGACTCCCGCCCCGGTGAGGACCATGACGTTGCCGCGGCGCAGTTGATCGGTGACGGCGTCCAGTGCTTGTTGTGGGGGAGTCGGCTCAGCGATCTCGGCGACGACCCGGGAGATGGAGCGCAACGCGGACTGGTGAGCGTGGGCAACGGCGGGATCCATGGTGCCCCAGCTTACGGGAGAGCCTCCTCGTAGAGATGATCTGAGTCGAGCTCGCCATGGCGCGAACAGCGCGCGTTCCAGCCATCCGGGCGCACCTGCACCACCATGCGGCGCCCACACAGCTGGCAATAGCGCGGGACGTCCAGGCCCGCCGCGGCCGCCGGGTGCAAGGTGAATTCCTCGCTCAGTGGTTTCCCCGTGTTGGGGTGGAACAGCGGCTCATCGCCAGCAAGGACGGCGGCGGCCAGCTCCGTCGAGCTGTTCATCAGAGCGCCTTGATGGGCAGGTCGATGCGGCCGAGCATGTCGACGTCCTTCTCGATCTGCTTGCCCAGCGTGGTCAGGTAGTTGCCGGCGATGATGGCGTTGATGCCGCCGAGGAGGCCCTTTTCGGTGCCGTCATCACCCAGGGAGAGCTCGCGGCCGCCCGCAAAACGGAGAGTCACCGACGGCATAGCCAGGCGGAAGGCGGCCACGGCGCGCAGTGCCTCACCGAGCGGGACCAACGGGTAGTTCGCGAATGGTGTGCCCGGGCGCGGGTCGAGGAAGTTCATCGGCACCTCGCAGGGCTCGATCTGGGCCAGCTGGTAGGCGAACTCGGCGCGATCCTCGAGGGATTCACCCATGCCAATGATGCCGCCGGAGCAGATCTCCATGCCGACAGCACGGACGTTCTCGAGGGTCTCTTTGCGCTCCTCCCAGGTGTGGGTCGTGACGACGTTGGGGAAGAAGGACTTGGAGGTCTCCAGGTTGTGGTTGTAGCGCTGGGCGCCCATGTCCTTGAGGCGCTGGGCCTGCTCGCGGGTGAGGGTGCCCAGGGACAGGGAGATTTCGATATCAACTTCATCGAGGATGGCCGGGATGGCCTCGGCAACCTGGGACAGGAGGTTCTCGTCTGGGGCCTTAACGGCCGCCACAATGCAGAACTCCGTCGCACCCGTCTTGGCGGTCTTCTTGGCGGCCTCCACCAGCTCCGGGATGTTGAGGCGCGCGGCACGCACGGGGGACTCGAAAAGGCCCGACTGCGAGCAGAAGTGGCAGTCCTCCGGACAGCCGCCGGTCTTAATGGAGATGATGCCTTCCACGGAGACGTCCGGACCGCACCACTTGAGGCGGGTTTGATGCGCGATGTCCGCAATCTCTTCCAGCTGCTCATCCGGGATCTGAAGGACCTGCAGCAGTTCTTCTTCGTTCAGGCCGATGCCCTGCTCCAGGGCCTTCTCGCGTGCGATATCTACGATGCTCATGCGGGAAACCTTACTTGAACACCGTTCAAGTTGTGGTAAATCCGCGTGTTTTGTTCGGTCCGGACTAACCTCTAGGCCATGGATTCCACGCTCTATGACGACACCCTCGCGCTACTCCAGGAGCTTATTCGCAATGCCTGCGTGAATGACCTCACGCCTGACTCCGGCAACGAGGTCCGCAACGCGGATACTCTGGAGAAGTTCTTCAACGGTACCCCGGTGGAGATTCAACGCTATGAATCGCACCCAGGCCGCGTGACCATCGTGGTGACCGTTCCGGGTGACCCGGACAAGGAGCCGCTGACGCTCATGGGCCACACGGATGTCGTGCCCGTCGACGAGCCCAAGTGGACCAAGCCGCCCTTCGACGCCGTCATCGAAGATGGCAAGCTCTACGGCCGCGGCGCGGTGGACATGCTCTTTATTACGGCGACGATGGCGGCGGTGGTCAGGGACGTCGCCAAGCGCGGCAATCCCGGCGGCACCCTGGCGTTCGTAGGTATGGCGGACGAGGAGGCCCGCGGCGGTTTGGGCTCCATCTGGATGGACAAGCACCACCCGGAGGCCTACTCGGTGCGCAACTGCCTCTCGGAGACCGGCGGCAGCCACCTGCCCGGCGCGCTCGGCTTCAACGTCGGCGAAAAGGGCGCAGGCCAGCGCCGCCTGCACGTGCACGGCGATGCCGGCCATGGCTCGACGCCCTTCGGCAAGGACTTTGCCATCGTCAAGATTGGTGAGGTCGCTCGCCGCATCGCGGCCGCGGAGCCGCCCGTGGCGACGGATGAGGTGTGGCAGGGATTCGTCAAGACCTTCCGCTTCGATCCCGCAACGGAGGCAGCGCTTCTCGACGGCTCCGCTACCGCCGCAGATTATGAGAAATTCGGTAATTTGTCTGCCTACGCCCACGCCTTTTCGCACACGACGATTGCCCAAACCGTCCTGCGCGCGGGTGGTGCCATCAACGTGCTGCCCTCCCACGCCTACCTGGAGATGGACATCCGTCCCTTCCCTGGCCAGACCCAGGAGGAGCTTGATGATTTCCTACGTGAAGCGCTCGGCGATATGGCCGACGAAGTAGAGATCGAGCACCTTATTACTGAGGACGCCACACAGTCCTCCACCGATACTGAGCTGTGGCGCTGCATTGAAGAGACCGCCCACGAGTTCTTCCCAGAAAAGAAGGTGTTGCCGGTACTGGCGACGGGTGGCTCCGACCTGCGCGCAGCACGCCGACGTGGCGGCAACGCCTACGGCTTCGCGCTGCACGCCGAGGATCGGGACATGGCCAGCGCGAACTCGCAGCTGCACAGCCACGACGAGCACCTGTACTTGGAGGACTTGGATTTGACTGTGAAGGCGTATTCTTCGCTGGTCGATCGTTTCCTGAGCCGCTAACGCAAACGTGTAAAAGCTGTGGCACAATGTGGCGCATGAGAAAAAAGCTTGTCCTGTGCTCCGTTGCTGCCGCCATCGGCCTGTCCGCCCCTACCGCCTCCGCCGACATGGTGGATGACTACCTGGCTAAGGTCCCGGCCGGCCAGATCTCCTGCGAGCAGGCCACCAAGTACTACACCAACCCGTCCGACTACAACAGCAAGAAGTCCCAAGCGCTCGCTGCCGCTAACTTCCACCCGCGCGGCGGCGAGATCCGCGACGCCGTCGCCCGCGCCGACGAGGCCATCGCGCGCTGCGGCCTGAATGGCGGCGGTGGCAACGCTGCTAACAATGGTGGTGCCCCAGCCAACAACACTGCCCCAGCTAACAACACCGCGCCTACCAACAACGGTGGTACCCCAGCCAATAACGGCAATAAGGCCCCGACAAACAACGCTTTTCCGACGATTCCGGTGACCTTCGGTAACTTCACCATTCACGTCCCGGATATCGTGGCGTACCTCAAGACCCTCGTCGAGGCACCCCGCTGGCCCAGCTTTTGCCGTAGAAAACTAGCGGAAATACGTCCCCGCGTGCAGCGCGCAGCCAGTATTGAAGGCATGCCCGCACGCGGGGCATTTATATGCGGAGTACTCGGCAAACGTCATTGTTCGGCCGCACGCTCCGCACATGACGCAGAGCTCGTCCTTCGGCATGGGTCCAAAATCATGATCCGTTAACTCCGCATGGCAGAGCGAACACGCGAACCAGCCGCCGCAGGTGTGGCACTTGTTCGCAATGACGTCGACAAGCGTGTGCCAGTGGCGGCACCGGCCCTCCGCGTCAATGGCTCCGTGGATCATGGCCGCGACTCTAACAGCCGCGCCATCGCCCGGTAGGCCGGCGTGATGTCCATGCGCAAGCGGTTCTCCAGCAATTCCGCAGGGAAATCGGCGGGGAGAAGCTGTGCGGGGAAAGGCGGGGTACGGCGCAGCGCCGCGAAGGCGGCGGCGTGGCGGCGCGTGGTTTCGACGACGATGCCAACGTCATCGGTGGGCAAAGGGGGAACGTCGCCCAGCGCGCTAATACGGGCAGCACTGTCCTCGAGGTCCCACGCGGTGGCGATAACGTCGCGGGCAGTGTCCTCATCCACGGACCAGGTGCCGATAAAGGTTTTCTGCGCCCACTCCCCCGGCGCGTGGGCGCCCACCAGGACTCCAGGCCGCAACTGCCGGAAACCGCTGGCATGGGCGGCGCGCAGGAGGGCATCTCTTTCCGCGCGGCGATCCTCGCCGATATCGAAGATCACCGTGTGAAACGCCCCTTCCCACTGGAAGTCGCGCGGCGAACCTAGGTGACGAAACTCCGCAAGGTAGTCACCCACCATGGAATACACGGAACAACGCCCCACTCGGCGCGAGGATAGGTCGCCCGCGCGCACCATGCGTGATAAGTACGTGCGCGCGCCGGCCGGCGACAGACCCAGCCAGTGAGGATCGGTGTCAGCACGGGCCCGGGGAGCTCCTCGCGGCGGGCCAACCCACAGAGGTATCCAAAAGTTCCTGGTCCAACGTCAGCCATGCCCCAACCCTAGGGTTTTTATGTGTCAGAAACAAACCGATTCGTATGTTTTGTGGCACACTATGTGGCATGAGTCTCAATCCACGCCTGCTCAACTTCCTCATCCTCGGCGTCTTCGACGTCGGCCTGGCCATCCTGCTCTTCCAGATCGTCGATTCCGCAACCAACAACCACGTCTATGCCTACCTGGCCGCCAGCATCGGCCCCCTTATCGGCGGCATCATCCAGCATGTGCGCCAGAAGTCTTTTTCTGGGATTTCTGCGTTGATCCTTGCCTTCAACGTTGCTGCGGCGTTGGCCACGCTGGTCGGTGGCACCGATGAGCGCCTCCTGCTGGTTAAGGGCAACGTTGTTACCGGCATTATTGGCTTGCTCTTCCTCGGCAGCTTGGCCCTTGGAAAGCCCCTTGCCTTCTACTTTGGCCAGCGCTTTGGCACCGACGGCACAAAGGAAGGCGTCGCCTACTGGAACGGATTGTGGAAATACCCGACCTTCCGCGCCTCCCAGCGCTACATCACCATCGTGTGGGGCGTCGTGTTCCTGCTCGAAGCCATCATCCGCGTCGTCGCCGCCTATTCCCTCCCCTTCACCACCGCCTACTGGCTGTCGAATGCGTTGCCCTTCGTGGCCCTCGCTATCTGCCTAACGGCCACCTTCGCCATTGCTGCACGCGCCCGCAAGTCCGCGCCGACCCCGGCCTAGCGCGTGAGCCCCCACAGAATCTGCTCGTGCACGCGCGGGTCATGGGGCAGCTGCCCATGTTCGACTGGGGCTGATTCCACGTTGACCACATCCGCGCCCGGAACAGCGCTCAACTCGGAGGTCTGATTCGGCGTCACGGTGCTATCTGCCGGCGAGTAGATGGAGGTATAGGTGAGGCCGGGCGCGGTGTCCGGCAACTGGTTGAGATTCTCCATGAACTCCGAGCCCTCCAACTGTTGAATGCCGGCGCTGGTACCCACGAATTTGACCACGCTGGGGGCGATTTTGGCTGCCGTGCTTAGCGACGTTGCCCTACCGCCCCACGTCGTCCCGTGAAAATTTGCGCCAATGGTGACCACGCGGTTCACTTCTTCGGGCGAACCGTAGAGCTGGGTGAAAGTCTTGGTGTGCAGGCCGCCCTGGGAGAAGCCCACGAGGTTTACTTTGTTTGCTCCGGTGACCTCCCGGATGTGCTCTATCTGCCTGGCTATTTCGCGCCCAGAGGACTCTAGATCCGCAATCCCCTTCAGGTAGTCATAAGCGTTCTGGTAGGCCACGTCCTCGGCGCCATAATCGAAGGCCCACACGCACATGCCCTGGTCCTTGAGCTTTGGGATGAGGTCGTTCCACTCGGCCGAGTTAGCCGAGGTTCCGTGCAGCAAAACGACCGGCTCGGCGACAGGACCCGTGGGCTGGCAGTCGGGATCGTTGATGCCGAGACCCTCCGCGGCGGAGGTCTCCATGGTTTGAGCATGGGCCGGAACGGGGGCCGCAGTGGCGAGGAGAATAGCGAGGAAGGCACGCTGCAGGAAGCCGTTTTTCATAAGGAGACAGCTTAGCGCCGATCCCTGAGCGTCTGCTGCACGGTTCCTGTATGCCTAACGACCTACCAGGAGGAAAGGCTGCTCAAGCTGCTGGAGCGCTTGGATTCTTTCTTTTGGGTCTGGGCGTGTTTCTTTGCTTCTTCGAATGCTGCGGGCGAGTCGAAGTCATCGTAGCTATCCATCAGCGTCCGCAGAGACTGCAGATTCGGATAGATTTCGCTGTGCCACATGTGGCGGCGCGTGCCATCGGTGCACTCCTCGTTTTCTTCACCGCCGGTGTGCACCGCGAAGATCATGGTGTCCTGGTAGAGCGGCGCGCCGGAATCTCCGTTGCACGTGCGCGAAGCAAACATGGAGCGCGATTGGATGAGATTATCGAAATCGTAGCCTTGAATCTCCCCAGCGACCCCAGTCTCTTCGACGCGGACCACGGCCTCGGAGGCAAAATTGTGCATCCCCCCGTAGCCCACGAGGAAGAGCGAGTCATTGACGCGCAGTGGCCGCGAGGGCAACTCGAAGGCTTCCGCGTCCATGGGTTCCGCTTTCAGCAGGGCGACGTCCGACTTCTCTGCTACCGGGGTGGAGGCGAGCACCTTGGCGTTGTCACCGTCCGCCTGCGTGAGACGCAGGTCGCGGCCCAAGCAGTGTGAAGCAGTAAGCCACCAATCATTGCCGATGTACCCCGCAGAGCACTCGCGTTTGCCGTTTCGCCACAGCGCCGCGACGCGGTCATCGCTGGCTGCAACCTTGCTCGTTGCCTGTAGAACCCCGGGGACGTTCGCAGAAGTGGGGGCGCCAAACAGGGAGGACGTCACTGTCACGATGATAGAGAGCAAGGAAGCGAGAATACCAGGGAACACAAGGCGTAACTCTATCAGTGAAATCGCATGCGTGCTCACCGCACACCACGGCATATCATTAGGACCTGTGATGAAGCGATTTCTCTCTCTTGCCGCTGCACTCTTCTTTCTCAGCGGCTGTTCCCTCGGCCTCGAACCTTCCACGAATACCTCGACGAGTAGCAGTGGGCCGTCGACAAGCACAGCCAGCACCACTGCCGAAACAGCAGACGAGGGCCCACAGCCCACCCTCCCCGCTACGGAGGAAAACGTCGAAGGCGTCAACATAGATCAACCACAAGAGGAAATCATCGGCTTCACCGAGGCCCCCGGCGCGGCGCAGCTTCTCCGATGGAGAAAACCATCGCATCTTGTGGGGACCCTTTGCTGCACGAAACCGGAACGACATTCTTCAGCGATGGAACCTCTGGCTGGACGCAACAGTGCTCGGACGAGATGCTGGCTGCGAATCCACCAGTTCAAGAAGCCGCCGCGGTGTATGAAGCACCCGCCGTGCAGGAGAACTACGTTCATCCCGGCGCGTATTGCAGCGGCGGAAGCGGCGTATCAAAGAGAGGTGTCCCGATGACATGCGCACCCGCTTCTGATGGCAGGATGCGCTGGCAAAGCGCGTAACCTCATTCCGGCAGTTGCGGGCCTTTACCCTTCTTCCACAACGCAAAGGCGATGCCTCTGCGGATCAGTGCTGAAAGCCCCACGGGTAGGCAGCACAGGAAGGGCAAAGCGATGAGCATCTGGCCGACCCAGCCGAAGAGACCAACCACCCCGATAACGACGAAAACGGCATCCAGGCGAAAATCTGTAATGACCTTCCGCTGCATGGGCAGGGAAACAAGGTAAGCAATTCCCAGAAACACGAGTGCGGGAAGAAGCACAAAGACTGCAAGGAAGCCACTCTCAGCATCAGTTCCTTGCGTATCGACGAAAAAGACGGCCACCAGCAGCCCAACAAGCACGAACTCCACAAACGGTAACCGCAGCACAGGGAAATCTATAAGCCGCGGTGGCTGGGCGGAAGCGGGGCCGAACATACCGACAGTCTAGGTAAAATCATTTCCGCGTGGGCTTCGCCAAAGCTTTTAAGCCTTGCGGAGCGTGAACTCAACGACGTCGACTTCGTCGTCCTCAGCTAATCCGGGATAGTGAGTATCAAGCGCTTCATGAAGCTCAGCAAGAGAGCCAAAGCCATCTCTTCGGGCTTGTTCCTCCGTCAAGGACCTCCGCTGGGTAGAAACAACTGACGTGACCTCTGCGGGAATGGTGACGACCTCTCCGGATTCTTTCTCAAAGACAATCTGGGCGCTTCCTTCATGGAAGGGATCATCCACCCGAATGGTTTGTTGCTTTTCTCCGCTTCGAATTGATTCCTCGTAGCCTTCCCACATATAGATGCGTTGCTCTTTGTCCATGTCACGCCAGTTATATGCGAACGGTAAGAGCTCTTCCACGGTGAGTGCTTCAAGTCCATTGCTTCCGCGCACGATGCACCGGATAGACGGATCAGTATCAAATAGCACTTGGCGGCACTTTCCACAGGGCGAAAGCACCTGGCCAGTCGGGCCGTGGACGGCGACTACCGCTCGGATCGGATCCTCGGGTTGACTAGCAGCGTGGTTAGCTAAGGCCGAGATTTCACCACAGGGGCCACCGAGAAAATGGTATGCGTTCAAACCAAGCACGTGTTTGCCGGATTCGGTCAAAAGGGCTGCGGCTACGGTGTGATCTTCCTCGTCGTGGAAGCGCTGCGCATGGGTCGTGGCTGCGGTCAGTAGTTCTCGGAGTTCATTAGTAATCATCCTTCAAAGGTAGCTGTCACTAGCGCACCCGGCTTAAGGGACATTTCGTGTGGATCGTTCGCTGCGGTTTCATGGGACAGCCTTGGGTGATGCCTCAATCCCGATATGGAAACCCACATAGGCACTATTGACAATCATTTCCTATTTCTTTATCCTTATATAACCGCATGTCAACCACACCGGACGATTGTGAGCACCCCGAAAAGTCTGTTTTGGACTGCAATAGCCCTCAAAGCTGATGGACCCACCCTCTCTGCAGGTGCAATTGCCTTCGTCGGCGGTACTGCCGCTTACTACCTGTCGAAGAATGGGATCTGCTCAAACAACAGGAATCTAGTCGTCAATGCGAAGAGGCAAACACACTGCGAATAGCGCAAAGGAAACCTAATGCCAACTCCCAATAAAAAGAAGCTAGCCATCTTCACCCTCGGTGTCTTGCTTGCCGCCATCGCCATACTTTTTGCTGAATGGTGGGTTGTCAAGACGACCGTTTCCCAATCCCCAGCGCAAGTGTTCGCAGCCATTGCAGCAATAACCGCCGTAGTATTTGGTACCGTAGCCGGTCGAGCTGCAAGGCCCTGGTTGCGCAGTGATAGCGACACGGAATAATCGCCTACACGAAAGGGCAGATTAACACCTGGCTGCCGCCCCGCTCCGGAAGATGACTACGGTCGCTTCAGGCGCATAATCCGCAACACTATGGCCGAAATATTTTGCGTACCTCAACCTCTAAGTCGTGCTCACCTGAATTCTCATGAGTGACATGTAAACCTGCTCTCACACCCTTGGTAGATCACACAGAATCGTCATGGTAAAGACCCTCAATGTGAAGTGGGAAGATTGTAGACCGGCTAAGATGCCCGCACTACGCTGCGGCTTCACCAGTGGTAAGAGGCCCTCGCCCGCCTTGAAGGCGCTCTGAACCTCCAAAGCCCTTACTCCACCACCCTGCGAGTGAAGCGAAAGCCATCGTTACTTACTTTTCTCCAATCATAAGATCCACGAGAGCTCCTAGATTGTTAGCGCACCTCTTACCGTTTTCAGCAGGCCTGTTACGACGGCATCCCAGTACCCATCTTCGGTCTCTACGATTCAGGATTTGTGGTCCCACTATGTCGTTTCGCAAGTTCATTAGCTAGATCAGCAGTGATTTTTACTGCTTCCGGGGGATCGGTGACCCAGATGTGGTCCCCAAACTGAAGCAATTGCCTTACCCCCTGAATATCCGCATATCCCACCACGATACGGACAAAGTTTTCGTCCACGGGTTCATAATGGATAAGCCGTGATCCCAAAATACGAGATGCCATATCAAGCCGAGTCGCTCGAAGAAGTGCGGTGATTCGAACTGGCATGTCTTCTTCTAATTGCTCAACGAGCTGCGCCCACACCCTTGCCAAACTTTGCCCTGGACGAAGCTGAGCAGCTTGACCTAAAACGCGAAAGGTTTCTAAACGCGAGACTGCCAACATCCTTGGTTCCCCATCGATATCGACGACCAAGTACCAACTTCTACCCTTGTGTACAAGCCCATAAGGATCAGCCACAGCACGTTGTTGCTTCTTGTCCCCGCTTCGGCGATAGGACACCTCAATTCGAGCTTCTTTCCGTACAGCCTCTAGCAACTCTTCTAAGTCGTTTTGGGTTTCATTGCTAAACCAGCCACTGGAATCAAGTAGGACCTTTTCTTCCAAATTATGAGTATCGGACGCTTTAGAGAATGAGACTGCGTTCATTTTCTTCTGCAGCAGGGCGATGTCTTGGCCAAACCCCAAGTGTGCGAGTGAATCTGCCCCGACGCCAAGAATCCTCATCAGCTGAATCTCAGTCGGATCCAATCGAGAAGCGTTCAATCGAGCACGCCTATCGAGCACAATCCCACCATGCATACCTTGCTCCGTATAAACAGGTATTCCTGCGGCCGAGAGTGCATCAACGTCACGCAGTATTGTGCGCTGGGAAACCTCAAAATGCGAAGCCAGCTCGGCAGACGTAGCACGGCCTCGGGTTTGCAATAGCAAGAGCATAGACAACAAGCGCGCCGATCTCATGCCGTAATTATCACTGGAACCACAATGTTTTCCGGAATATGACACTCCTTGTCAGGTTTGTTTGCTCCAATGCACTGCGCCCACGTAAACAACACCACTCACCGAAAGGAGAATGGCGATGCCAACCCCCAATCTTTTCCTAACCTATGTCTCCGATACAGAGATCTCGACTGCCTTCTACAGCGACTTATTCGATATGCAGCCATCGTTCATCAGTCCTCGATATGTAGCATTCGAGATTTCAAAGGATGTCCTGTTTGCTGTGTGGACCGGCCATAACACCCACATGGAGAAACAGACACCGCGAACGAGCGAAATAGGTTTGATGCTGGATGGACCGGCAAGCCGCATCGATGAGACATACCGTCTATGGAAATCGAAAGGAATCCAAATTGTGCAGCCACCCTACGATGATGTCTTCGGCCGCACCTTCGTTGTTGCCGACCCTGATGGAAACCTTATCCGCGTCAGCCCAGTCGATTAACTCCTAGATCAGGATTCAACGACTAGGAAATCCTCCAACACCCGGGAAACACCTCAGTTGGAGGATTCCAAGTGACCCTAAGTAGGATCTCAAGTCAAGGATGGTTTAGGCACACCAGCTTTCCCGTACAACGAACCCCTAAAACTGCTTGGCCTATGGGCGCAGCAGAAATCCACCGAAAGTAATGGCCCGGTCCCAAATCGAACTACGAGATCGAGATCATGCAATAAAACTATTATCCTCTCGACCCTGCCAACCAAACCTAAGCAAACATCAAGCCTCGGACTGACTGCCTACACAATAAACCGAAACTCAAAAGAAGGGTGTCAGATCAAGATGACTTGTTGACACCATCGAAAACAAAATTCGAAAGACGTGTCGACCGGCTCGGGCGGGATTTAGGATGTAAATCCCCACACTTACAATCCTCGACCGGTAAAGCTCAGAAAAAGAAAGAAACCGGAGGTCACGAACCCTTTCGAGTTTGTTACCTCCGGTGTCGCAGTTTGTTCAACTGCTCAGCGTGCCCGGGGCGGGACTTGAACCCGCACGTCCTATAAGGACACTGGCACCTGAAGCCAGCGCGTCTGCCAATTCCGCCACCCGGGCAGGGTATTGATGTCTTGGCGACTAGCTAACCTTAGCACGCAGTCCAACAGATTCTACAAATCCGCTGGCAAACCCGAACTTTCCAGGGAACTATAGGCCGCGCGTCTACGTTAATTAGAGGAAAGCAACCTATACTGATCGCTGCTAAACCTCTCCCTTGAACATCCCGAAAGGAGGACGGCGTTACCCTATGGCATTTCTTGACAAGCTCGCCAAGCTGGATTCTTCCCTGCAACGCGGACTGGACAACGGCATGGCCTTTGTCTTCGGCGGTAAAGTCGTCCCCGCAGAGATTGAGGAGCTTCTCAAGCAGGAGGCACAAGACAATCTGTCCCGCGGTGATGATGGCAAGCTTTATAGCCCCAACGTCATGACCGTCGGCGTGTCCTCCAAGGACATCGAGAATCTCTCACAGGACCGGGATGTTCCCAAGGATCTAGCTGATCAGCTCACCCGCTTCATCCGTAACAGTGGCTGGTCCCTCGCCGGGCCGGTCATCGTCCGCATCGCGGAGGAGTCGGGGCTGCGGACTGGGCAGTTGCGCGTGTCCTCTTTTTTGGATCACGAGCCCACCGAAGAAACCGGATTCGATGCGATTTTCCACCACGACCATGGTCAGGAGGACTCTATGACCCAGCCGCACAACGCCGACGAGGCCGCAACCACCGCCTTCATGGCCCCCACCCCGAACCAGCCGGCGCCGCAAGGCCCGGCGGTGACGCTTATGTTGCAGGACGGTTCCTCCCGCGTCTACCACGTGCAGGAGGGCTCCAATATTCTGGGCCGCAGCAACGACGCGGACCTGCGCCTGCCGGATACCGGTGTCTCCCGCCAGCACGCGGAGATCACCTGGAACGGCCAGGACGCCGTGCTGGTGGACCTGCAGTCCACGAACGGCACCACCGTCAACGACACCCCGATTGAGAACTGGCTGCTTGCCGACGGCGACGTGATCACCCTCGGCCACTCCCACATCGAGGTGCGCATCACCGGCCTCGAAGACCACGGCTACTAAGCCGCCCGGCAATTGTTCCCAGATTCTTAGCGTAAGGACTTTTCATGGATTCGATCGTGCTGCTCTCGCTGCGCATCGGCCTGCTGGTGTTGCTGTGGCTGTTTATTTTGGTCGCGCTCAACGCCATGCGCCGCGACGCCAATAAGGCCGCCGGCGTCTACCAGGCATCGTCCCCTGTGAAGGGGGCCCAGAGGCGTCGCGAAGCGCCGCGTGAGATCGCCATCGTGGACGGGCCGCTGCGTGGTTCCCACATGGAACTGGGCACGCTCGAAGACTGTACGATGGGCCGCGCGCAAGACTGTGACTTTGTCACCGGTGATGATTTCTCCTCCGGCCACCACGCCCGCCTCTTCCGCAGGGGCAGCGAGTGGTTCGTGGAGGACCTCGAATCCCGCAACGGCACCTTTGTTGGTGGCGTTCGCATTGACCAGCCAGAACGAGTCGGAGTCGGCTCCGATATCAAACTTGGCCGAACGACCGTGAGGTTGATGGCATGACTTTAAGCCTGACTTTTACTGCAGTGACGGACCGCGGATTGGTCCGCGAAAACAATGAGGATTCCGCCCACGCGGGCCCGCACCTGCTGGTGCTGGCCGACGGCATGGGTGGCCACGCCGCCGGCGAGGTCGCTTCCACCACCATGGTGGAGCACATGGCCTCCCTCGAGCGTGATCCGGGCGATAACGACATGCTGGCCCTGCTCGGCGCGGCGGCGGAAGACGCTAATGCGGCGATCCGCGAGCACGTGGACGAGCACCCGGAGACGGAGGGCATGGGCACCACGCTGACCGCCCTGCTTTTTAACGGCTCCGAGTTCGGCGTGTGCCACGTGGGTGATTCCCGCGGCTACCGGCTGCGTGAGGGCAAGCTGACCCAGATCACTAAGGATGACACCTATGTACAGTCCCTGGTGGATGAGGGCAAGCTCGATCCAGAAGATGTATCTTCCCACCCACAAAAGTCGTTGATCCTCAAGGCCTACACGGGCCGCCCGGTAGAGCCGACGCTCTTCATGCTCGATGCTGAACCGGGCGACCGCCTCCTGTTGTGCTCGGATGGCCTCTCGGATCCAGTGACGGCCTCTACCATCGAGCAGGCGCTGAAGCAGGGCACGGTCGAGGAAGCCGCCACCACCCTGCGGGATCTAGCGCTGCGCTCCGGCGGCCCTGACAACGTCACCATTGTGGTGGCAGAGGTCGTGGAAGCGGAGGGTGACGAGGACTCCCCCATCACCGTCGGCGCCATCCAAGGTGTTGTTCCGGAGCCGACGCACCCGGATTCTTCCGCGAGCCGCGCCGCAAAGCTGATCTCGCCCCCAAAAGCCCAGGCCGCTGAGGAGAAGCCCCAGGAGGACCCACAGCGGCGGCCCCAGCGAAGCCGGATTGGGTGGAAGGTGATTGCGTGCCTTGCCATCGTCATCGTGCTCGTCGTCAGTGGCGGGCTCTGGATGAAGAATTATCTGGGCAATAACTATTACGTTGCTACGGATGAGGGTGGCACCCTCACCATCGAGCAGGGTGCGGATTATGAAATCTTTGGCCGCCCGCTGCACCACACGTATCAGAATGCGTGCCTAGGCAAGGACAATGCGCTCAAGCTCGGGCACGGAGAGTGCGCGGGCGACTTTGCGCCGTTCACGCTGAAGGATTTGCCAGAATCCGAACGTGCCGCTGTGGGCAACCTGCCCTCCGGCTCCTATGACGAGGTGCAAACGCAGCTGTCGCAGCTCTCGGACAAGGCGCTCAAGCCTTGCCCGAAGGCCTCGAAGGACGGAAAAGACGGAAAAGATGACAAGAGCGCGTCCAAAGGAAACTGCCGGGAGGTGAAGTAGGTGAGTAAATTCTTCTCCCGCGGCACCGAATTCGGCCTGCTCGTGCTGGCCACCGTGGTTTTCGCCATCACCTTGGTCAGCCTTGAGCTGTCCCAAGGCAACGTACTGACACTCGATGTGCTCTACCTCATCGGCGGTTTCATCGGCGTCTTTGCTGTCGCTCACTTGGTGCTCTGTTTCCTGGCACCCTATGCGGATCAGCTCATGCTGCCCATCGTCGCGGTGCTCAACGGCACCGGGCTCATTCTGTTGCAGCGCCTCGATCTAGCTAACGGAGGCGGGCTGGCGGTGCGGCAGGTGATGTGGACCATCGTGGGCCTCATTCTCTTCGCGCTGGTGCTCGTCCTCCTGCGTGATCACCGCTCGCTCACCCGATACTCCTATATCTTGGGTGCGCTCGGCCTGATCCTCCTCGCATTACCCCTGGTGTGGCCGCAGCCGCCGGGCGTCGACGCCCGCATCTGGCTGTGGCTCGGACCCTTTTCCATCCAGCCGGGTGAGTTCTCCAAGATCCTGCTGATTTTGTTCTTCGCCATGCTGCTGACCCAGAAGCGCTCGCTGTTCACGGTGGCTGGATACAAGTTCTTGGGTATTTCCCTGCCGCGCCTGCGAGATCTCGCCCCCATCCTGGTGATTTGGGGCATCGCGATTGTCATCATGGGCATTTCCAATGACTTCGGCCCGGCTCTGCTGCTGTTTAGCACAGTGCTCGGCATGCTCTTCATGGCCACCAACCGCGTGAGCTGGCTGCTCATTGGCGTCATTCTCGTGGGCATCGGTGGCTTCGGCATCTACCAGGTCTCGGAGAAGATCCAGCAACGCTTCTCCAACTTCCTGGATCCGCTGGCTAACTATGATTCCACCGGCTACCAGCTCTCCCAGGCGCTCTTCGGCATGTCCTCCGGCGGCATTACCGGCACCGGCCTAGGCCAGGGCCACCCGGACATGGTGCCGGTAGCGCACTCGGACTTCATCCTGGCCGGAATCGGTGAAGAGTTCGGGTTGGTTGGCCTCGCCGCGGTACTTGTGCTGTTTGCCATGCTCGTCTCCCGCGGCTTCCGCACCGCGCTGACCTGCCGCGATACCTATGGCAAACTGGTCTCTTCAGGGCTGGCCCTGACGCTGGCCGTGCAGGTCTTCGTCGTCACCGGCGGCATCTCCGCGCTGCTGCCCATGACGGGCCTGACCACGCCGTTCATGTCTGCGGGTGGCTCCTCGCTCATGGCCAACTACATGCTGCTGGCCATCCTGCTGCGCATCTCCAACGCGGCACGCCGCCCGGCGCGCGAGCTGAGCTCAAACGCACCCACTGACACGTCCATGTTCCCCGCCGTCCAGGAGGCCATCCGATGAACCGATCGATCCGCCTCGTCGCCCTTTTTTCCCTCATCCTCACTGCCATCCTCCTGGTAAACCTCACGGTGGTGCAAGCGTTTTCGACGGATAAGTACGCCCATAACCCTAAGAACGTTCGCGGCTACCTGGAGATGCGCACGACCCCGCGTGGCCAGATCTTCGCTGGCAACACGGTGCTGGCGCAGTCCACTGCCGACGCCGAGGGCAACTACTCCCGCTCCTACCCCGCCGACTCCCCGGCCTTTGCCAACATCACCGGCTACCTCTCGGAGCGCTTCGGCGCCTCCCAGCTGGAGGCCTCCCAGAATGACATCCTCAATGGCAAGGATGATTCGCTGCTGGCGCGCAATTGGCTCGATATGTTGTCCGGCAAGCCGCAAAAGGGCGCGAACGTCGAGGTCACCGCCGATCCGGCTCTGCAGCAAACCGCCTACGATCAGCTCGCTGGACCGGGCTATAACGGCGCGGCCGTGGCCATCCAGCCCTCGACGGGCAAGATTTTGGCCATGGCCTCCTCCCCCAGCTTCAACGTCTCCGACCTGCTCGGTGATAACGCCGGCGAGAAGTGGGAGCAGCTGCAGAACCAGGAAGGCACCCCGCTGGTCAACCACGCCACGCAGGACACCCTTCCCCCTGGTCCATCTTCAAGATCATCACCACTGCAGCAGGCCTGAACAACGGCTTCGAGCCGAACTCCACGCTGACCGGCGCAGCGTCCATTACGCTGCCCGATACCGTCACGGAGCTCACCAACTACGGCAACCAGTCCTGCGGCGGCGCGGACAGCGTCACCCTGCAGACGGCCTTCGCGCTGTCCTGCAACACGGCCTTTGTGCAGATGTCGGAAAGCATCGGCGCCGATGAGCTGCGCAAGTACGCCGAGGGCTTCGGCGTGGGTGAGAAGTACTCGTTGGGTGTTAATACTTCCGCCGGCGCGCTCGGCGAGCTTGGCGACGGCGCCCAAGTCGCCCAATCCGCCATCGGCCAGCGCGACGTGACCATGTCCGCCCTCCAGGCAGCCATCATGGCCGGGACCGTGGCTAATAAGGGCAAGCGCATGGAGCCCTACCTGGTCAACCGCATCACCGATGCCCAAATGAATGAGCTGCGCACCACCACACCGCGCCAGGCCGCTGAAGCTGTGGATGAAGAAACCGCCAACACCATCAAGGACCTCATGTTCGCTTCCGAGCGCAGCACCTTCGGCTACGACGGAAACGGTTTTGCCTCGAAGACCGGCACCGCTGAGCACGGTGAGGGCCTCGCCCCGCACGCATGGTACGTGGCCTTCGACCCGGACAAGGACATCGCGGTGGGCGTCGTGGTCAAGGACGGCGGGCACCTTGGCCAGAATGCCACCGGCGGCCAGGTCTCCGCGCCCATCGGCCGCGCCATCCTGCGCGCATACGGAGGTGAGCAGTAGTGAATAGTGCAGATAACAAAAAGCACCTCCAAGAACTGATCGGTGAGGACTACCAGCTGCAGTGGATCGTCGGCCACGGCGGCATGTCCACGGTGTGGCTGGCGGATGATGTCCGCAATGACCGCGAAGTCGCCCTCAAGGTCCTGCGCCCCGAGTTCTCGGACAACAACGAGTTTCTCTCGCGCTTCCGCAACGAGGCCAAGGCGGCAGAGTCCATCGATTCCGAGAACGTCGTGGCCACCTACGACTACCGCGAGCTCGAGGACAACGGCCGCACCTTCTGCTACATGGCCCTGGAGTACATCCGCGGCGAATCCCTGGCAGACCTCTTGGCGCGCGAGGGCGCGCTGCCTGAGACCCTGGCGCTCGACGTCATGGAGCAGGCCTCCCACGGCCTATCCGTGATCCACCACATGGGCCTGGTGCACCGCGATATCAAGCCCGGCAACCTCATGATTACCCAAAACGGGCAGGTCAAGATCACTGACTTTGGCATCGCCAAGGCCGCCGCCGCCGTGCCGCTGACCCGCACCGGCATGGTCGTCGGCACCGCCCAGTACGTCTCCCCCGAGCAGGCCCAGGGCTACGAAGTCGGCCCAACCTCGGATGTCTATTCACTCGGTGTGGTGGGCTACGAGATGCTGGCCGGCAAGCGCCCCTTCAGCGGTGATTCCTCGGTATCGGTGGCGCTGGCGCACATTAGTCAGGCACCGGAGCCCTTGTCGACGTCGATTAGCGCGCCCACCCGGGAACTGATCGGCATGGCCCTGCGCAAGGACCCCAACACCCGCTTCGCTGATGGCAACGAGTTCACCAATGCGATCTCGGCCGTACGCCAGGGCCAGCGCCCGCCGCAGCCCAAATCCGCAGCACTCGCGCCCATCGCTGCTGAACCTTCTCCCTCCGCCTCGACGGAAATGCTGGCCAACATGGCGCACCCCACCACGGTGCGGCCAGCCGTCCAGCCTTCTACACCGCAGCCGGAGGAGCGCCCCGCCAAGAAGGGTGGTTTCGGCACCGGGTTGCTCATCGCCGTGGCCATCGCCGCCCTCGTGGCCGTCGGACTCATGGCCTACCGGATGTGGGGGAACACAGCACCGACCCCGCCACCAGCGCCGACGGAGGTCATCGTGACCGAGACGGTTGTGCCGGAGACGACGGAGGAAGAGGAAACGGAAACCCCCGAGACTGTCGAGATCACCACCGTCGAGGAGGAGCCGACCCGGGTCACCGTTACCACGACGCACTCGGTCATCCCCGCCCCACCGGTGACCACGGAACGCACGACCCATCAGGACCCGCCCGAGTTCCCTACGGAGGAGACGCAACCGCAGGTCAATGACAGCCCAACGCCCGCGCCCGAACTAGACTCACAGAGCAACCCCACCGAAGAATCCGCACTACAGGGAGGCCAGTAACCCACCATGGTCAGTGATCGGTACCACCTCCGCCAGTCCATCGGCACCGGCGGCATGTCCGAGGTGTACGAAGCCGAGGACTCCGTTTTGGGGCGCACCGTCGCCATCAAGATGCTGCGCCCCGACATGGCGCGCGACGTCAACTTCCGCGAGCGATTCCGCCGCGAGGCCCAGAATTCCGGCAAGCTCAACCACCCGAACATCGTCGCCGTCTTCGACACGGGTGAAAAGGACGTCGACGGCCTGATGGTGCCCTATATCGTCATGGAATACGTGCAGGGCCGCACCTTGCGCGACATCGTCCGTGAAGATGGCCCCATGCCGGTCGAAGAGGCAGCGCGCGTGCTCAAGCCGGTGGCAGACGCCCTGCAGTCTTCCCACGAGGCCGGGATTATCCATCGCGATATCAAGCCGGCCAACATTATGCTGACCAACACCGGCCAGGTGAAGGTCATGGACTTCGGCATCGCCCGCGCGCTGGATGATTCCACGTCCGCGATGACGCAGACCTCCGCGGTGATCGGCACCGCGCAGTACCTCTCGCCGGAACAGGCCCGCGGCAAGCCTGCCGACGCCCGCTCTGACGTTTACGCTTTGGGCTGCGTCATGTATGAAACGGTTACCGGCCGCACGCCGTTTGAAGGTGAAACACCTTTTGCGGTGGCTTACCAGCATGTGCAGGAGGATCCGGCACCACCCTCGGAGCTCATCACTGAAGATCTGACGGAACGGCAGCGGCTCGGCGTCGACGCCGTCGTGCTCACGGCGATGGCCAAGCACCCTGCGGACCGCTACCAATCTGCTTGGGAGATGGGCGATGACCTCGAGCGTTTGGCCCAGGGCCAGCTGCCGGAGGCAGCACGCTCCCACGTCAACGATGAGGATCACCCCACCACGATGGTGGCACCCGTGGCCGCGCAGCACCGCGCACCGGTGGCCTCGACTCGTCCCTCTGAAGACGATGAGTCCGGCTCCGGTCTGAAGTGGCTGGCGGCGCTGCTCGCGGCCTCTCTCGTCGCCATCATTGGTTATTTTGCCTGGGACTTCTGGGATAGCTCCCGCCAAGAGGCCCGCGAGCGCGAGCAGGAGCAGCATGAAGCAGCCCAGCGCGCGAACATGGTGACTATCCCGAAGGTGGCCAACCGCCCGCGCAACGAAGTGGTGGAGGAACTAGAGAAGCTTGGCCTGCTGGTAAGCATCAACGAGGAAGCCAGCCCCGATGTACCGCGCGGCAAGGTCATCCGCATCAACCCTGCGGAAGGCTCAGAGCTGCAGAAGAACTCCTCGGTCACGCTGACGGTGTCCTCCGGCAAGGAGGTCACCGAGGTTCCGGATCTCACCGGCATGAAGCTGGATGAAGCCACCGCCGCGCTGGAGGAAGCCGAGCTAGAGCTCCACACCGACGTCGAGCAGGTGAACGATGAGGCCCCTGCGGGCGAGATCATTTCCCAGAACCCGGCGGGCGGTACGCAGCTGTCCAAGGGTTCGAAGGTGCGGATCACCGTCTCCAAGGGTCAGAAGGAAGTCAGCGTCCCGGATGTCAGCGGTATGGATCGTGACCGCGCGGTCGAGATGCTGTCCTCCATGGACTTTGACGTCAACGTGAACTCGGTGGACTCTGAGCTTCCGGAAAACCAGGTGCTCAGGGTCGTCGAGAAGGGCCAGAAGCTGCCCAAGGGAAGCCAGGTCACCCTGGAGGTCTCGAACGCGATGCTCATCCAAGCACCGGACCTGACGCATTCCACCCAGCAGGAAGCCGAATCCGCGCTGCGCGCCAAGGGCTGGTCCGGCTCCCTCGACGTGGGCGAGCGCATCCCAACGTCTAACCCGATCGACAGCGACAAGATTGGGTGGGCGTCGGCAAGCCGCGGCGATGTCATCCGCAAGGATGAGACCATTCACGTCCGGTTCTGGGAGTTTGACCCTGCGGCGCTGCTGCCGCAGTAGCTCTCATTGCCGCAGCTGCTAAGGTATTCCACAGATTAACCCCCCTATTCTTCGTGAAGGTGTAACAATGCCAAAGTCCAAGATCACGACGGAGGGCTCCGCACTCCCGCAGTCCTCCAGCTCTGCTACTAACCGCACCCCGGTCAAGATCAACTCTGAGGGCACCCCGAAGTGGTACATCGCCATCATGCTGGGCCTCATGCTCCTCGGCCTGCTCTGGCTGGTCGTGAACTACCTGGCAGGTGAGTCCATCCCGTTCATGCAGGAGCTGGGCCCGTGGAATTACGGCATCGGCTTCGGCCTGGCCATCATCGGCCTGTTGATGACGATGGGCTGGCGTTAGTTTTCATCGCCGCCGATGAACTCCTCGAGGTTCTATAGCGTCGCCGGTGTCGGCTGCATCATTCTGGTGATGCTCACCGTCACGGTGGACAAAAGCTTCCTCACCCCTGGCGCACTCGTACTCGCCGGCCTCGGTGTCACGCTGACTCCGCTGGCCCTCCGCTACCCTCTTGTGGCGGCCTGCGGGTACGGGGCGCTTTTTGCGCTGGCGATGTGGTTTTCCGATTGGCGGTCTTTCCTGCTCTTGGCGTGGAGCCCCGTCATCGTCGGCATCGTGGCGTTTCGTACACGCTGGCTGTGGGCGGTTCCCCCAGCGGTGGCGTACACCTACATCGTCACGACGGATCCTTCGATTAATTATCTGCCTGTTTTCGACCCGTTAAATCTGTTGATACCGCTCGTCTTGTATGCGGTGGCCATCGTCATTGGGGCCGCGCTGCGCAAAACCCGGGACCAGCGTTTAGCTGCCGAACAGCGCGCCGCCGAGCAACGCGAGGCGTTGATGACAGCCCTCCATGATTCCGTGGCTGCGACGCTGACCTCCGTGGTCATGCGCTCCGAAACCTTGGCGCTGACCCAAACGGATCCCTCCGCGGCCGACTCCGCGGAGGCAATCGCTAACGACGCCCGCCGGGCCATGGGCGAGGTACGCGATCTATTGCGCGTGATGAAGAATGAGAGCGTGACTCAGGGAGTTAAATCCTTGGAAGAAGACCTCGACACCATGGTTAGCTTCCTGAGCAGCCACGGCTTCCACTGCGAAGCACAGATCAATGTAGGCAAGAACGGGGAGCTTGCACTGCCGGAAAAACTATCGCTCGTGTTCTCTGAGCTCGCCATCAACATCCTCAAGTACGCCCGCCCCGAATCCCGTGTGAGCATCGAGGCCACTGGCAGCTCGAAGTCCGTCGACGTCCTCATCACCTCCGAGGTTGCCTCCCAACAATCGCGCGAATATATGACGACGAAATTGGGTTTGGGTGAAATCGCCCGCCGCGTTCGCAGGATGCACGGCAGCTTCGGCAGCGGCAAGGAAGACGAGCGCTGGGTCACACGCCTTTCTCTTCCCGCCGCCTGCCTAAGAAAAATATAGTAAGATTGCCCGATAGTCCGCTATTTCTTAGATTACAAAAGGTTCGACATGCGTACTTCCCTCGCCGTTGCCGCCGCAGCTCTCGCGCTGTTTTCCGCACCAATCGCCAGCGCCGCTGAGGCTCCTGCTGAAACCACCGTTGACACCGCTACTGAGAACACTGAGTCCACCGGATTCACCTTCTACAAGTCTTTCGCGGGCGAATTCGCTGACCACTTCCGTTGCTCCACCAGCCCCCAGCGCTGGTGGTGCGGCTAAACTGTTCCCATGAGCATTCGGGTTTTCCTCGTTGACGATGATGAGCTCGTTCGCTCGACGCTCCGCGTCTATTTCCAGACCACCGAGGACATCACGGTGGTCGGTGAGGCAACCAACGGCGCCGATTGCTTAGCCCAGCTTGAAGAAGCCAAGCCGGACCTCGTCCTCGCCGATATTCACATGCCGCACATGGACGGCATTACGCTGCTCAAGCACCTTAACTCCGGACCGAATCCCCCGACGTTTTTGGCCGTCACCGCCTTCGACTCGGATGACACGATGCTGAAAATCCTGCGGGCGGGCGGCGCGGGCTATATCTTGAAGAACCAGCGCCCGCGCTCCATCATTGAGGCGGTCCGCGCCGCCGTGGAGGGCGGCACCGTCGTGGCACCCGCCGCCATGCACCGTTTGGTGGACTACATCGGGGAACCCGCCACCCCACGCGATCCCGTCGCCGCCGCTATTGAAAGCCACGAGCTTCACGACGCCGAAATTGCCGTCCTCAAACTCCTCCTCGCCGGCAACTCCAATTCTGAGATCGCTGCCGCCACCGGCTATTCCGAGTCCGCCGTGAAGAAGCATGTCTCACGCCTCATCACCATCTTCGGCGCCAGCACGCGCCTGAACCTGGTGACCAAGATTCTGGGTGGCGCTGGCTCCTGAGCCCGACTTCGCTCTAGCGACAGAACCGACCTAGGACATGGGTGGGTGAGCTACGCCACTCTTGGCACTGCTACCTGGTGGTTTTCGGCGGCAGGGGGGGATTTTTCCGCACTAAATTGACCCAAGTCAGGGCATCCCTGGAAAAGGCATCTGACAAAAGGCATCTTTGGGTCTAAAAACGCCATCTGCAACGCGTAAAAGGCGTTTTCAGCCGTGAAAACGCCTTTTGACGGATGCCTTTTATCAGACGCCATTTGTCGGATGCCTCCAGCATGTCGATGGAGGCACGCAGATGTTGCGCGTTGCGAGGGGATCGAAGAAGGTAATCCGTTTCGCGAAGATACGTGCAGTGCTCTACGGAAACGGTATTGTGACCCGACTTTGGTCATGAGCGGGTGAGCAACGCCACTCTTGGCACTGCCACCTGGCGGTTGTCGGCGGTGGGATTGTCAGATGCGAGTTTTTGGTACCGGTGTTCTGGGGACTCGGTACTGCCGTGTTCCGGGTAGTTGGTACCGGGCCGAGGGGTGCGTCGGCCCGGACGGGCTACAATTTCAGGGTGGAATCACAGCTAGTCGCCTACATCGATGAGTCCTCCGCCCTTAGACCCCCAGACCAGCAGGAGTACATGGTGTGTGCAACCATCATCGACACTCAAGACTTGGAAAAAATACGCGAGGAGCTGCGTCCACTACGACTTCCTGGCCAGGTCAAACTTCACTGGACCGACGAACGTAATAGCCGACGCCGAAAAATCGTGGACACCCTTTCTGAGATCGACTCCATGCAAGCGATCATCACCCACCAGAGTGAAGTGAGCAAGAAAACGGAGAGGCACCGCAAGAAATGCTTGGAGCAGATGTACTTCGAGCTCTCCGAGATGCACGTCCACAACGTCACTTTGGAAAGCCGGCAAGAAGCACAAAACAGGCGAGACGTCGCCCATATAGTTGCCCTGCAGGGCCAGGGACAAAGTGCTGGCATCCGACTGCGACACGTACGCGGTGGCGATGATCCCCTGCTCTGGATTCCAGATGCCGTTCTGGGAGCACTGAACTCCGTCCATCTAGGGGAAGAGCAGTACTGGGAGAAGCTGCACGAGAAAGTGGTCCTCAACCGTCCCACCCCGGATTCCCTCTAGAGGCAGGCGAAGACCCTGAGTCCAGTCGTCCGGCTGGGGTCCCAGGGTCTTCTTCCGATCCTGTCGTAACAGGTGGCAATAACACTAGGGTAGCACCATTTGGCACCATTTGGCACCATTTGGCACCATTTGGCACCATTTGGCACCATTTGGCACCATTTGGCACCATTTGGCACCATTTGGCACCGATAGGCCCCGTCCGTTTCCTTAGCTGGATCGGCGGCCTCATCCTGGTTTCCTGACAAAATCCACATCGACCAAGCCGAACGCAGCGGGCTAAATATCACTCTGCTCAATACCCCTAGACGTTGACACCGACATGCCCCGCCGAGATACAGCAGGTCATAGGACAAAGACCTCTTACTCCGGCCATCACTGAATCGATCATCAAACCACCCCGGCGGGAGCTGACGGAAAATCTCTGAAATCAAACCCTCATCAGAGATGACTTTCTTTGCACGGGATACTTCCCGTCGTGAACACCCCAATGCGTGTGTGATCTGCGCCTAGCTAGCACCATCAAGGCACATCGCAATGATCTGCTTGAAGTTGGCCACAAGGACCAGCTCCTTCCAAGTAGAAGTTGACGCAACACCAGCGGATTGTGGTGTCGCCAACATCAACTATGAAAGAAAACCCCTTGCAGTACCGGATACACGGAACACCGGTACCAACTACGCGGACTCGCGGTACCAACTACCCCAAATCGACAGTGGGATGGGATTTTTCCGCACTAAATTGACCTAAGTCATGCCAAACACCCCGCAACCAGAGCACTGTTAACACCTTGGGTACAAAGTTATCCACAGGGTGGGGATAACTCTGTGGACAACGAATTCCACAGCCTTTCTCCACACCCTGTGGATAAGTGTTTTCACGCTTCCCACAGTCCGCACAAAAACTTCGAACACAACCTAATACGCTGCTGATCTGCGGTTATCTTGGCCCACACGTTCGGTAAATTACAAAAATGTAGTTATCCACAGTGTGGATAACTGATGTGGAATTCTTTCGCACAAAGGTTTTGGTGGATAACACGCCCGAGTTATCCCCAAAGCCCAGCTCGCAGCGCTGCTGCAACAGCAGCTATCGCCCCGATAAGCCATATCCCCAGCCACCGCAGCCACGCACGTTGGCGAAAGAGGAATGGTGCCAACAGCAGTCCTGTGAGCAAACCACCCAAGTGCCCCCACACGGAGACGTTCTCCGCCACGAAGCTGTAGATAACGTTGGCCACCACGAGGACGATGGGTGCCCGCAGATCCAGACCGCGGCTGCGGTACACGCCAATGAGTAGTCCCATGAGCGCAAACAGAGCGCCGGAGGCGCCCACCGTGGGTGTGCCGAAATCCATCCACAGCACTGCGGCGGAAGAGCCCACAATGGAGATGAGATAGGCCGCCACATACAGCGCGCTGCCCAGGGCGCGTTCTACTTCCCTGCCCACAAAGAACAGCATCACCATGTTGACCAAAAGGTGCCCGGCGTCGAGGTGCATAAAGCCCGCAGTAATGACAGTTGTGGGGTGCTCGGACACTTCAGGGCCCCACAGCGTCCAGTCTTGGGCCAGCATGCTGCGATAGTAGGGCGTGGAGAGGGTCTTGGCTTGGACGGCCGTGGCGCACCAGGCACCGATGCACAGCACCATGAGCACCAGAGTGGCCGGTGCTGATTTCAGATAGTTCTTCACGCAGACTCCTAAAACAACGAGCCCGCCACCACATCACGTGGCAGCGGGCTCAGATGAAAAGCTAAGAACGCTTAGGCGATCTCGATGGACTCGATGACAACGTCCTCAGCCGGACGGTCCATGCGGTCGGTGGAGACCTTAGCAATCTTGGACACGACCTCCTGGGAAGCCGGGTCGGTGACCTCACCGAAGATGGTGTGGTGGTTGTTCAGGTGCGGGGTCGGCGCCACGGTGATGAAGAACTGGGAGCCGTTGGTGCCCGGGCCGGCATTCGCCATGGCCAGCAGGAACGGGCGGTCAAACTGCAGCTCCGGGTGGAACTCATCCTGGAACTGGTAGCCGGGGCCGCCACGGCCGGTACCGGTGGGGTCACCGCCCTGGATCATGAACTGGTCGATGACGCGGTGGAAAATAGCGCCATCGTAGAACGGGCCGGACTGCTCGCCCTTGGCGTTCTGGGTGGTGTAGTCCTTCTCGCCCTTGGCCAGGCCGATGAAGTTCTCAACGGTTACCGGTGCGTGGTTACCGAACAGGTCGATAACAATGTCACCGTAGTTGGTGTGCATCGTTGCAGTTGCGGTCTTCTGAGTCATGCCAGCCATTGTATGGAAATTTCGCCCGGTGCGTCGTTCCGGCACAACGCTGTGAGCGATCTGCGTAGGGTTACAAGCATGATCCGCGCCATTCTCTTCGATCTCGATGACACCCTCATGGACCACACCGCCGCGATGCACGCAGCCGTTGAGGAGTGGTTGCCAGGCGGGCATCACGAGCGCTTCGCGGAAATTGAAAAGAAGTGGTTCGCCGCCTACGAGCGCGGCGAGGTTTCTCATCAGGGCCAGCGGGTGGAGCGCTGCCGCGAGTTCCTGGGCCGCCCGGAGATGACGGAGCAGGAGGCGCTGGCGGAATATGCCAAGTACCTAGCCGCCTACGAGAAGCATTGGTGCGCGGTGGAGGGCGCGCGGGAAGCACTCGAGTATGTCCTGGATTTAGGGCTCAAGGTCGGTGTGCTCACGAATGGGGCGCGAGACATGCAAATGGGCAAACTGCGGGCAGGCGGGCTCGACCTGCCAGGCGTTGAGCTCTTCCCCACCGTGGAGATGGGCCATCCGAAGCCGCACCGAGAGGCCTACCTTGAGGCTTGTCGGCGACTGGAAGTGGAGCCTGGCTCCACGCTGATGATCGGTGATTCGGTGGCCAATGATGTCGAGGGCGCCCGGGCCGCGGGGCTCAAAGCGCTGCACTTCGATAGGGCCGGAAACGGAGACATCGCCGCGCTCAGTGAGCTGACGGCGATGGGCTACTTTTAAAAGGTTTAAATCCAAAGATTTAAACCTCTAGAGGCTAGAGCGGACCTCGTCGCGGGCGAGGACCATATTGCGCAGGGAGGCCTCGGTCTCCTCGTAGCCGCGGGTCTTCAGGCCGCAGTCCGGGTTGACCCACAAGCGCTCCACAGGCACGTTCTTCAGAGCGGCGCGGATGAGCTCGGCCATCTCCGCCACGGACGGGATGCGCGGGGAGTGGATGTCGTAGATGCCCGGGCCGATCTCGGAGTGGAACTTCTCATCGATGTCCTCGAGCAGCTCCATGCGGGAGCGGGCAGCTTCGATGGAGGTGACGTCGGCGTCGAGACCGGCAACGGCGTCGATGATCTGGCCGAACTCCGAGTAACACAGGTGCGTGTGGATCTGGGTTGCAGGCTTCGCCTGCAACGAAACCACTCGGAAGGAACGCACCGCCCAGTCGAGGTAGGCCTTGCGGTCCTTCTCGCGCAGCGGCAACAGCTCGCGCAGGGCGGGCTCATCGATCTGGATGATGTCGATGCCGGCCTCCTCGAGGTCGCGGACTTCGTCGGCCAGCGCCACGCCGAGCTGGTCGGCGGAGACGGACTGGTGGACATCATCACGCACGAAGGACCAGGCCAGGATGGTCACCGGGCCGGTGAGCATGCCCTTGACGTGCTTCTCGGACAGGGACTGCGCGAACTTCGCCCACTCGGTGGTCATGGCCTTCGGGCGGGAGATGTCGCCGACGACGATTGGCGGACGGGTGCAACGGGAGCCGTAGGACTGGACCCAACCGTTCTCGGTGACGACGAAGCCGTCGAGAAGCTCGGCGAAGTACTGCACCATGTCGTTGCGCTCCGGCTCGCCGTGGACCAGGACGTCCAGGCCCAGGCGCTCCTGCAGCTCGATGACGGACTTCACCTCGTTGCGCAGTGCCTCGGTGTAGTCGGCGTCGGAGAGCTCGCCCTTGCGGTGTGCGGCGCGGGCGGCGCGAATCTCAGCAGTCTGCGGGAAGGAGCCGATGGTGGTGGTCGGCAGCTGCGGCAGGCCGAGGGCCTCCTGTGCCTTGTTGCGCTCGGCGAACTCCGGCTGGCGCTGAACCTGGCCCTCCGGCAGCTGCGCGGTGCGGTCCTGCACTGCCTGGTCGTGGGTGCGGGAGGACTCGGCGCGGGTGCGCACGGCGCGGTCGGCCTGCGCATAGGCCTCCGGGGTGTCCAGCGGGCCGGCGGCGAGTGCGACGACCTCGCGGATCTTCTCATCAGCGAAGGCGAACCAGGTGGCGACGTCCACCGGAAGGGAGGTCTCCGCCTCCACGGTGTGCGGCACGTGCTGGAGGGACACGGAGGTGGTTACGGAAACGCCTTCGCCGAGGCTCTCGAGCTTCTCGCGCAGGTCGCGCAGGTTGGCGGCCCAGACGTTGCGACCGTCGACCAGGCCGGCGGCGAGGTGGGTGGCCTCGGCGAGCTTGGCCACGCGCTCGAGGTAGGAATTATCTAGGGCCAGGGTGCCGACGGACAGATCCACCTGGACCGCTTCCGGCTGCAGCTCGGCGATGACATCGAGGCCAGCGTTGAGGGAACCATAGGGCGTGGTCAGGTAAACCTGCGGGCGCTTCTCCGCGCTCAGGATGCGGCCGTAGGCACTCTTGAGTGCGGCGGCGAGGGTGGAGTCGTCAGCGGCGACGAGGTCGGCGACCAGGGCGGGCTCGGCGAGCTGAATCCATTCGACGCGGCGTCGTGAAGCTCAGCCAAGACGGTGAGGTAGGACTCGACTGCCTGATCGAGGTGGTCCAGGGGCTGCTTGGTGGCACCCTCGGCCTGCTTGGACAGCGCCAGCAGGGTCACCGGGCCGACGAGGACTGGGCGCACGGTGTGACCGGCGGCGCGGGCCTCCTCGACGATCTTCAGCACGCGCTGCGGGCGGGCGCTAAAAGCCTGGTCATCGGTGATCTCAGGAACGATGTAGTGGTAGTTGGTGTCGAACCACTTGGTCATCTCCAGCGGCGCGGTGTCCTTGTTACCGCGGGCCAGGGTGAACTCATCATCGAGGCTCTCGCCCTGGGCAGCGCCCACGGTCAGCGCGGTCTCGAGGACATGGTCGTAGTAGGCAACATCGGCCGGGATGGCGTAATCCTCCGTGAGGCCCAGCTCCTTGAGGCGGGCGTAGGTGTCGAGGCGCAGGGAGTGCGCGGCGGATTCGAAGGTCTCGGCGTCGATCTTGCCGGACCAATAGGACTCCAGCGCGCGCTTGAGCTCGCGGTGGGCACCGACTCGTGGGTAGCCCTCAATTGTGGCCTTGGGGAAGGATGCGGTCATGGGATGACTCCAATTCGATTAAGCAGGTCAGTCGTAATGTCTGGATTGTTGTGCGTGTAGATGTGCAGCCCGTCGGCGCCGGCGTTCATCACCGACTTCGCCAACGAGGCCGTAATCTGCATGCCGATTTCTTTCTCTTCCTCGGGGGAGGTCGCTGCCGCGAGCTGGTCAAGGACCTTGGTTGGCCCGTCCAACCCGGACAGCTGGCACATTCGCTCCACCCGAGCGCGGCTGGTCATCGGCATGATCCCGGGGATGAGCGGAATGCGCACACCCGCCAGCCGGGCGCGCTGGGCGAAGCGGACGTAGTCCTCCGCGTCGAAGAAAAGCTGGGTGATGGCGAAGTCAGCGCCCAGGCGCTGCTTGGCCAAAAGGACGTCGATGTCCTCGTCCGGCGTGGCGGATTCGGCGTGGCCATTGGGATAGCAGGCCACACCAACCGCCAAGCGGCCGGCCGCCAATCGCGCCACGCGGTCGGATTCCCAGCGGCGGATGAGCCGGACCAGGGAATCAGCGTGCGGCAGGTGACCTTCGGGCATGCCGCCCTCCGGCAGATCACCGCGAAGCGCAAGGAGGCCGCGCACGCCGGCGTCGACCAGCGTGTCGATCCAGGCTTCCAGTTCCTTCTCGGTGCCGGCGGTGCAGGCCAGGTGGGCCAGGGGGCGCATCGCGGTATCGCGCGAAATCTTCTCAATGAAGGCCGCGGTTCCCTCCAGCCACCCGGAGCGTTGGGAGCTGGTGACGGCGATGTAATCAGGGTTATACGCGGCGAGCGTGGCGAGCAAACGGTCGATCTTGGCAGCGTCCGCATCGTGGCGCGGCGGGATCACCTCGAAGGAGAGAGCGGTGCGCTTGAGCTCCTTGGGCGTATCTTCGCTGATTTGGTCTAGTGGTGCGGATGCGGAAAGTCGCGGGGACATGCTCACCTCCTCTGCAGGTTATCGTTGGTTATCTTCGGTGTTGATGTCCCAAAACGTACCAAGCTGTCCATTTCTCGCGAAAGGGTTTTAGTATTGGTAATACCTTTAGAACCCAGTCAGCTGCACCGTTAACGCAAACCCACAATGAATAAAAACCCGCCCCATCCGTACAAAGCTGTCTATTTTCTTTGAACAGCTCGCGGCCTTGCGCATATGGTGGCGGGACCTGCGCGCCGCCACTACGCTGAAAGGGAGTATCCAGCGCGAACGCGGGCACACCCCGGTTCGGCGCCGACAAACACTCCATAAACAGTTGTCCAACACAAATCACCTCAGTATTGACATAAAGGAGCACCTGAGCCCATGAACCCCGCCGCCCTGTCCACAGCCATCAGCGCTACCTCCGCCCTGGTGGAGCGCCTCAAGGAACGCCGCGATGAAAAGGCTCGCGAGGCCTACTCCGTCCTGGAGACCGCCGCCGCCCGCATGGAAGAGCGCGATGGTGATTGGTTCTCCGAGGCCCGCCGCGAAGCGGGTGCCGTAACCAAGGCCGCGCACTCCCGCCTCGAGCGCGCCCTGGAGGAGCTGAAGGAACGCAGCGAAGAAGCCACCGAGAAGCTCTCCGAGGCTGCCGCGGAGGCCCAGGACAAGGCCTCCAAGCAGTGGGAAAAGACCCAGAAGCAGGCGGAAAAGAAGGCCTCCAAGGCCCGCAAGCAGGCTAAAAAGAAGGCTTCCAAGGCCGAAAAGAAGGCCCGCCGCATCAGCGGTAAGGACAAGAAGAAGGGCTCGAAGATCTGGCTGATCTCCGCGCTCGTTGCCGCTCTTGCTGCCATCGGCGGCGGCATCTACTACTTCTTCACTCAGAAGAAGGAGAAGGAGTCCGCCGTCCCGCCGCGCGTGGAGGACTTCTCCTCCCCGTCTGCACCGCAGGGCTCCACTTTGGTCTACACCTCCACCACTGAGGACGATGCCAAGAAGGAGTCCGACCTGGCTGAGGAAGGTGTCGTCGAGCGCGACGAGGAGCTGCTGGGCTCCCTGGATGAGCAGCTGGCCAAGCACCGCGAGGAAGAAACCGCTATTCAGGACGCCGTCGAGACCGAGATCGAGGTCAGCAACGCCGACAAGAAGGATGCCGACACCTCCCGCATCACCGACGACCACGAGTCCGAGGGCAAGCACCGCCTTCACACCGAAGAGGAGAACTAATCCCCCATCCTTGGGGGTGCGTGTTTCGTTGCCTTGATCTCACTCCTTTGCCTGCACGAGCCCGACCTGCTTGAATCGAGGGTTAATCGGCATCGATCGTGATGGATCGGTGCCCGCGCGCAGTTTTGCGCCGCCACCGTATCAGCAGCAGGCAAGGAGATCAGGAATGAGCTTCGAATCACTCATCGTCAAGCTCAAGAGTGGGGACACCTTCTATTTTCCGGCCGGTGCCGTCAGCGGTGATCCGTCCACCCGCGTGGATAACCTGCGCTTTGCCATCGAAAACGGCACGCAGTTCACCTCCATCGATGACTACGGCGTCGACCGCGAGTTCAACGGCTACGACGTGGACAACTACCACTTGGCTTAAGCCGCGCAACCCGTTACAGCGATCCTTCTTCGCTGTAATCTAAATCACCACCTTATGCGCATTGCGCTATAAGATGAGTCCTTATGACTCACTATCCACGCATGCGGACGTGGTCGTGGTACCTCCCCGATGAACCACCTACCGGGGAGGTATCCCTCACTGAGACCACCGACTTCTCTCGGCCCGGCGCCGCCACGTGGCGGATGCTGGGTGCCCAACGCACCGGCGTCATCGGCATCTTCATCGCCACCCTCATCAACGCACCGCTGGGCGCGTTGGTCTCGGTCATCATCGGCCACACTACGCAGTATGCTTTTTCCGATCCCTCCTGGCGCACCGTAGCCTTGCCGCTTGCAGCCACCGCGGTCATCCTCTACGTCGCCTATATCTGCGAAGCCACAGCGGATGCTTTCACGGATCTGAGTCAGGCCCGCACCACCCACACGCTGCGCCTGAACCTGCTGGATAAGCTGCTGGGTGCCTCGACCGCCGGGATTAGCCCCGGCCGGCTGCTCAACACGATGGATGAGGATTCGCATTACATCGGCCAACTCAAGCAGATCCTCAACTTCCCACTCGTCATGGTCGGCTACCTCTTAGGCGCCGTGGTCAGCCTCGCCCCGGTTTCCTGGCAGGTCTCCGCCGCCCTACTGATCGGTGCCCTCGCCACCGCGCTAGCCTCGTGGGCCACCACCAAGCCGCTGACCAAGGTTGCTGCGCGCCGCCGCCAGCTGGAAAACACCGCGTTGTCACTCGCCACGGACTTCGCCCAAGGTTCCCGCGTTATCAAAGGCCTGGGCGCCAAGGACATTGCCCGCCAGCGCTTTTCCGACGCCGCTCACGAAGCCCTAACCACCATGCTCCACGAGGCCAAGCTGTCCTCCCTCATGGCCTGGGTGCGGCAGATGGTCCCCGCCTCCTTTGCGGTAGGCATTCTGGCCTGGACCTCCTGGGAAACCTTCGAAGGCCACATTGCCCCCGGCGGCATGATGGCGATTACCATGCTCGCACCCCCGGCATTGACCGCGCTCGGCGTATCGCTGGGCCTGCTCACCGAGAACTGGGCCAGAGCACGCGCCTCCGTGGAGCGTGTTGGCGAGCTGCTGGGCCAGCTCGATACCACTACCGAGAAGACAACCGGCACGCCTATCGAGCTCTCCCCTGGCCTGCATGTGTGGATGCCCACCACCGCCGCGGGCCGCAGCACCGTGGATTCCTGGGTGCGCTACCTCAACGACAACGGCGCTTTGTGCCCGCCGCACCGCATCTCCGTGCTGGAGGGCACCTTGCAGGACAACGTCGATCCGCTGCGCGCGGCAACCCCAACCCAAACCCACGACGCCTTGCACGCCTCCGCCTGCGAGGACATTGTTATCCGCCTCGGCGGGCTGGGCCCGGGCGGCGAACTTCCCACCGCACCCATCGGCGAGGCCGGACTCAACCTCTCCGGTGGCCAGCGCCAACGCGTCGCACTTGCCCGCGCACTCGCGCTCGACCCCGATGTCCTCGTGCTCGACAACCCCACGACGGGACTGGATTCGTTGACCCTGGTGGACGTCGCCAAGCGCGTGCGCGAACTGCGCGCCGACAAGACCACCGTGGTCATCACCTCCGCCTCCACGTGGGCCGCCAACGCCGATGAGGTGGTAGAGCTATGAGCAACGCACACAAGACCACCAACAAAGACCGCGCGGATGCCCTCGCGCCCGCCTCCCCACAGGAGTGCTTGCGCTTCCTCAAGACCCTGCCCAGTGCCCCCAGCAGGCTCGGCATCGCCCTCTTCTTCGGCCTGTTTACCGTCACCGTCATCATGATGAACCTGGTCTCCCAGGTGCTCGGCCGCGTCGTCGACATCATCCAGGGCGTGGAGCTTCCCGTCCTTGGCACGGGACGCACAGCCATGGTCGGCGCACTCATCGTCATCGCGGTGGGCTTCCTCGTGGAGGTCACCGGCCGCACCCTGGGCCGCTACCTGGTCACCTCCACCACCCGCCGACTCTCGGTGGATCTGCGCACCTCAGCGCTGGATTCCACCCTCGGTGCCCCCGTGCCGGCCGTCATGGAGCTAGGTACCGGCAACATCATCACGCGCCTGTCCAAGGACATCGACACCGTGGTCATGGCCATCTCCATGATGGGTGACCGCTTGGTACTCACCCTCTTCATGCTGCCGCTGACCGCGCTCATGATGATCTTCATCCACCCCGCCTATGCCCTGCTCTTCATTGCGGTGAGCTGCCTGCTCTACCCCTTCATCCGCGGCACCATGCGGGATATCCCTGCCATCGCCAACGAAGTCTCGTCAGTAGAGGCTTACCGCAACAACGTGCTGCTGGACACCATCCGCGCACTGGAGACCCTCCGCCAGTTCTCACTCAAAGACTGGGCGCACGCGCGCATGGAGCGCTACTCCTGGGACACGGTACAGGCCTGGGGTGACAAGGTTCCGCTCATCAACCGCATCGTCGGCCAGGGCGCCCTCGCCTTCGCGGTGCTGCTGCTGGGCTCTGTTCTCATGTCCGTGCCCATGGTGATCTGGGGCTGGCTGACCCCTGGTGAGGCCACCGCCGCCGTGCTCTTGGTCATGCGCCTAGAGATCCACGTCTTCAACATCCTCTTCTTCGCCGGTGAGATCCAGCACTCCGTGACCTCCCTCGGCCGCGCCGTCGCCCTGGCCACCCTCGAGGACAGCGCGCACACCAGCGCGAACCAGAAGGGCACCACCACGAACCACCAGGACACTCCTCGGCTTAGCGACGCCCCCACCATCACCATCGAGCACCTCTCCTACGCTTACCCCGGTGGGGCGCCAGTGCTTAACGACGTCTCCCTGACTCTCACCGCCGGCACCACCACCGCCCTCGTGGGCACTTCCGGCGCGGGTAAATCGACCCTCGCCTCCCTCGTGGCGGGCCTGCAATACCCCACGAAGGGAGCCATCAGCCTCGACGGGATTGATACCGCCACGGTGCCGAATACCTGGATCACCGAGCACGTCGCCCTCATTACCCAGGAAGTCCATCTCTTCTCCGGCACACTGCGCAGCGACCTGCTGTTGGCGAAACCCGATGCCAGCGATGAGGAACTGTGGCGCGCGCTCAACACCGTGGGACTTGATGAGAATTCGCGCTGGCTACCCGAAGGCCTGGACACACTCATCGGCGCCGGCAACGAAGAGATTGGTGCGGAGGCCGAGCAACAGCTTTCGCTGGCCCGCATGATCCTGCGCCAGCCGCCAGTACTCATCATGGATGAGGCCACCTCCGAGGCCGGCTCCGAGCACGCCGAGGTACTCGAACACGCCGCCAAGGCCGTCACCAAAGACCGCACCTCACTCGTCGTTGCCCACCGCTTGGACCAAGCCCGCGAGGCCGACCGCATCATCGTCATGGAACAAGGCCAGATCGTCGAGGACGGCACTCACGCCGACCTCATCGCTCTGGGCGGGCGCTATGCCTCGGCCTATGCCCAGTGGGAGCATGGGAAGTAGGTCTTCTCCGCGGCTACCATGGAGCTCATGCATCTTCTTTCCCTTTCTGAAGCCGACCGCACCTATCTGGCCCGTATCAACTTCCTTGCCGATACTTTCGGCGATGAGCACAAGGAACTCCCTGAAGGTTTCGAGGAAGGTTTCGACTATTACCTCGGTGGTTGGGAGCCTTCCCGCGGAGGTTTCATCGCTTGGGAGGGCCACGTCCCCGCCGGTGGCGTGTGGCTGAACTGGGGCACGGCTGAACGCCATGGATTTGGCCACGTGGCCGAAGGCATTCCGGAGCTCGCCTTGGCCGTGGAGCCCCGCTTCCGGGGCCAGGGCGTCGGCACCCTGCTGATCGACGCCGCCACTGACCTCGCCCGTGAAATGGGCGCCCCGGGGATCTCGCTCTCAGTGGCTAAAGACAACGACCGCGCACATCGCCTCTACCTCCACCTGGGCTTCGAACCAGTGAGTGAGAGGGACGGCCACATTGTCCTGGTCAAGCGATTCGACAACAACGCTAATGCCAAAGACATGGACGAGGCCACAGGCGGGCTCAGGTGGTGAATGCATCTATACAGCTGGGAGGTTGTGTAGATGTCAGGTGATGAGAAGCTACGTGAGCGGTATGTGCAGGCGTATCTGCATGATGCGCGTCCGATGTCGGTGATCCTCAAGGAGTTGGGGGTCTCGAAGGCTCAGGCGGAGGGTGTGGCGGTCAGGCTGAGGGACTTAGCCGCGGCAAGCGCCATCGGAGCCTGAATGAGGATAGTAC
>NZ_LAYQ01000019.1 GCF_000988205.1 Corynebacterium minutissimum
AGCGGCCTACCAACGAAAACACCAACGGGCTAGTCCGAGACTTCCTACCCAAAGGAAGCGACTTTAGTACCCTGACCGACAAGGGCGTCCAGCAGATTCAAGACCTTCTCAACGGGCGCCCCAGAAAAGTCCTCAACTGGTACACACCAGAAGAGAAAATCCAAGAACTATTCAAGTGATGCATCCACCACTTGAAACCGCCACATCAGAAGACAACTGATCAACAAGACCAGAAAGACCAGAAAACCTAAAAGGCGCTCACACAGTGAGCGCCTTGTGGAGCATAGGAGAATCGAACTCCTGACCTTCTGCTTGCAAAGCAGATGCTCTACCAATTGAGCTAATGCCCCAGCAGCTACATAGCGTACTCCTTGTGCGCCCATCTACGAAATCATGACCGGCAGAGTAGTCCCCATCAAGCGCGGTAACTTTCGTCACTTTAGTTAACTCACTCCTCATTAGTTGCGTGTCACCTGAGAAAACAACACGCGGAAGAGGGACAATGAGTCGTCTCTGAAACTTTAGTGGAAGGTCGTCATGCGCCGAATACTCCTCCGCTCCGTAGCCGCACTCACGTTGGCTGCCACCGTCACGGTCCCACAGCAAGCAACTGCCCAACAGCTACCCACACTGCCGCAGCCAAAGATTCCGACCGTGCAGGACATGCGCAAGGAAGTAGACCGCATCGAGTACGAGGCCTACAAGGCCCTGCCCAAGGAGCTACAGGACAGTCCAGTTTTTGCCGGGTCCTCACGCCCGGCGGCGACCCAGAGCACCACGCCACAAGCAGACAAGCCCAACCAGGCTGACAAGGCGAAGTCCCAATCAATAGCGGACGATACCTGCTCCAATTGCGTAGCCATCACTTACGACGATGGCCCGGATGCATTGACGGGCCAACTTCTCGACACCTTGAAGGCCAAGGACGCCCACGCCAGCTTTATGGTCCTAGCTCCTCATGCCTATGCCCATCCCGAGCTCCTCCGCCGTATGAAAGCAGAGGGCCACACCGTGGGCAACCACACCGACACACACCGCGAACTAAACAAGCTTCCCGCGAATGAGGTTGACGCTGAAGTCAAGGCCGGCGCCGCTGCCATCAAGGCAGCAACTGGCGAAAGCCCCCGTTGGCTGCGACCACCCTACGGTGCAACGAACCAGACAGTCGCCGACGCGGCCAAGAACAATGGGCAAGCGGAAGCCCTGTGGAACGTCGACACCCTAGATTGGAAGGACCGCAACTCCGACCATATCTGCGCTGCGGCCGTAGACGACACCCAAGCAGGCGACATCATTCTCATGCATGACATTCACGCCACGACTGTCGACGCCGCCCCATGCGTTATTGACGGCCTCCGCGCCAAAGGTTTAGAGCCAGTATCGCTAGACACTCTCATCCCTAACCCCGAACCTGGACGCCAGTACCTCAATAGATAGACCAAGAGGTAACGGCCCAAGATCAGGTCATGCCGTAGGAGCAGCTAAGACAAAAGCTTGCCCTACGGCATTTTCTTTGCGTAGATCCGTCTGAAGTCGCAGCCCTCCATATACCCACTTTGGAGTCGGGCTAAAAAACAAAGAGAGGCACCCCACCAAGTGGTGGAGTGCCTCCTAAGCTCTGGCTCCGTTAGGGGCGAAGCCGATTCAAGCTAGCTTGAATTAGAAGGGGAGCTTGATGTTCAGAGCCTTAGCAATTGCCGGGAAAGCAGCTGCGATTGCGGCCAGGACACCAGCGACGATGCCGAAGATAGCGAGCGGGGTCGGCTTGCCATCGTTGGACAGCTTGTCCTTGATGCCGGAGGACTTGTCGTCCTTGTTGTTGCCCGGCTTGGTAGCGTCGTCGGAACCGTTGTCGCCGCCCTTGTTGCCGCCTGCCAGGTTCTCGAGGGCGTCAGCGATACGCTGGCGGTCCTTAGCCTCCTGCTCAGCGCGCTCCTTCTCAGCCTTAGCCTGCTCCTCGGCAGCCTTGGAGTCAGCGATGTCCTTCTTAACGCCATTGTCAGCGTTCACAACCTGGCGGTAGGCCTCTTCGTACTCGAGGTTGTAGTTGTTCGGACCGAACCAGAGCTGCTGTGCAGCAACCTTCATTGCCAGGTAGTCGAGACGCTCCTGGTCAGTGTCGCCGTCCCAGACAGCAACCAGGGTGTTGCCCCACGGGCTCTCCGGGTTAGCGAAGTCAGCCGGAATCTGCGGGGTCCAGATGCGGTTGCCGTCGAAGTTAGCCTCGTCGGAAGCCCACTCCTTGAAGCCCTTGAAGTTAGCGACCTGCTCCTCGTAGACCTCCATGTTCTTCTGCTTAGCGATGGAGACGATGCCGGTCTTGTGAGCGATAAGCTCAGCGTAAGCCTCGCGGAGGGTCTTCTGCTCGCCGTTGACAACTACGGTGCCGTTCTCGTCGGACTCGCGCAGCTCGAGGACGCGAGCGCCGATAGCGAACTCAGCCTCCATTGCGCGCAGGACGCGAACCTGTGCGTGTGCCTGGTCCAGGTAGCCCTGGCGAACCAGGATGTCGGTAGCCTGAGCGCCACGGGAAGCCTCGAGGGCAGCCTTGCGAGCCTCTTCCAGCTCAGCGCCGTCAGCCTTGAGCTGCTCGAGCAGCATCTCAGCGTCAGCGATCAGCTGCTTAAGGAGGGGCTCGTAGTCACGGGTGACGTAGCTATCCTCACCCTTGTCAGCACCGCGCCAGCCGATGTAGTCCAAGCGCTCCTTGTAGGTCTTGATGGTGTCCTCGAAGATCTTGATGTTCTTCGCCGGGGTCTTCTGGACAGACTCGAAGTTCTCCGGGTCAACCGGGCTGAGCTTCGGAGCCTCAAGCTTCGAGAGGCCGGTCTTGTCCTCGTCGTTGACCTTGTTACCTACCTGATCGTTCACCTTGTTCAGGTCGCTCTCCAGCAGACCGAGCTTGGACTCGTCCTTACCGTAGCGCTGGCCGCCAGCGGCGTTGGTAACGGTGTTGTTGTAGTCGAAGGCCTTCTCTTCGTAGTTAGCCCAAGCCTTGTCAGCGCCCTTGTCGTTCTGCAGAGCGTAAGCTACGGAAGCGCGAGCGTCCTGAACGTTCTTCTCAGCCTGTGCGAGCTGCTTGGTAGCCTCGTTGGCAGCAGCCTGGTAAGCCTTGTGGTCTGCCTGCTCGGAGCGGTCAAGACCGTCGGTGTTAGCAGCAGCGGCAGCTTCGTAGAGCTCGCGGAACTGGTTGTTGTTGACGATGTAGTGGTCGGTTGCAGCTACGCGGTCGCGGAGCTCAGCCTCGGTGACGTTCTTAGCTTCAACGTCCTTGCCCAGGGATGCGTCCGGCTCGTTGAAGCCGCCGCCCTGGATGTTGGAAGTGTTGGTGTCCTGAGCGAAAGCCGGGACTGCAACACCGGAGACACCGGTGGCAACTGCGATAGCACCTGCGAGAGCAGCGGTGCGAACACGGTTCTTGAACATGTAATTCCCCTATGAGAGTTGAGGTCGGACTGTGAAAATTATCTTACGATAACCGTCGTGTAGGGCGACGCTAGCAATCGTTCTTCATGAATGATCTTCACATTCTCAACGAGTAGTGCAGCTTTTGTCGCTGCAGCAAGATTATCGAAGTCTGGCGGGTCTTTCCAGTCAAACACAACTTATTTTTAAACTTTTTCCAACCAGCTGGCGGCGATGCCTCGCATTTTTGCTGGTAGATGGCCTTCTTCTATACAGGAGTTGAAATTGAAACTATTTCGAACCTTTGTGACAGCTGTGAATGAACTACCCCTATCTGGGTAATAATTACACGAATGTCATTGCACTTGCTAGGGTGTCGGCCCAATTTTCACCCCTCACTCCCCCTGATACCTGGAACGGGTGGTTCCTGTGGGCCTTCGTGGGGCTTAAGTGGAAAAAGGAAAGACACCCAGCTTCGTTGTCGTCGCTGAGCGTCTTTCCTTATTTATATTGTGGAGCATAGGAGAATCGAACTCCTGACCTTCTGCTTGCAAAGCAGATGCTCTACCAATTGAGCTAATGCCCCATTGTTCCGTGGTGGGCCTAGCTGGAATCGAACCAGCGACCTCATCGTTATCAGCGATGCGCTCTAACCGACTGAGCTATAGGCCCTTGACCGGAACGAGTAGTTACTCTACATAGGACCGGCGATTTATTACAAATCGCCTGGTCATATGCAGTATTTGAAGCTGGTTTTACTTCACTTTGTATCGCTATTGATGCGGCTCATCTTGCAGGCGGATCTTGAATCCACCGAAGACGTCCACGATGGCGTTATATATAACAGCCATGAGCGGCGCCAGGATCGTCATCAGGACGGCGATGATGGCGCCGAACAGGGCGGCTGCAGAGACGACCAATCCGAAGGAGACCTCAAATCCGCCGCCGACACCGCCAACAAGGCTGTTGAGGGAATCCCAGATGCCCGCCTGGTCAAGGCCGATGTACAGCAGGCACACGGCGATGATCCAGGCCACGAGGCCGACGAGGGACATGGCCAAGCCAACGCGGAACGCCGACATGGGCGAAATCCGGGCTAGTTGAAGCTCTCGTCCAATCATGGGTTACTCCTCGTCCTTATCGGAGTCCTTGTCTTCGCCCTTTTCCGGCTTGGAGTTCTCTCCAAGCTTGAGGTGTTCGGGCTTGACGTCCTCGACAGACTTTTCACCCTTGGCAACTGCCTGGGCGTCCTCCTCACCGTCGTCTTCAACATTGCGGTCGATAGCCAGCAGCTCGACGTCGTCGGCCAGGTTGACCAAGCGCACGCCCATGGTGGCGCGGGAGCTCGGGCGAATCTGGTTGACTTCGGTGCGGACAACACCACCTGCAGAGGTGATGGCAAAGATCTCGTCGTCCTCGTCGACGGCGATTGCTGCAATGAGCTTGCCGCGCTTTGGCGTGTACTTGAAGGTCATCACGCCGAGGCCACCGCGGCCCTGCGGGGTGTACTCCTCAATGGCGGTGCGCTTGCCGTAACCGCCGGAGGTAGCTACCAGGAGGAACTGGCCGTCATTGACCACGGACATGGACAGCAGCTGGTCATCGCCGCGGAAGCGCATGCCCTTCACGCCGGCGGTAGCGCGGCCCATCGGGCGCAGCTGGTCATCGTCCGCGGTGAAGCGGATTGCCTGACCCTGCTCAGAGGTCAGCAGGATGTCATCGCCCTCGTTGACCAGCTGGGCGCCGATCAGCGCATCGCCCTCGTTGAGGTTGATAGCGATGAGGCCGGCGGAACGTGCGGACTCGTAATCGGTCAGTCGGGACTTCTTTACGCGGCCCTGCTGGGTAGCAAGGACCAGGTATGGGGCGTCCTCGTAGGACTGGATCTGAATGACCTGAGCGATCTTCTCCTCCGGCTGGAACTCCAGCAGGTTAGCCACGTGCTGGCCACGAGCGGTGCGGCCCGCCTCCGGAAGCTCGTAGGCCTTGAGGCGGTAGACGCGGCCGAAGTTGGTGAAGAACAGGATCCAATCGTGCGTGGAGCAGACGAAGAAGTTCTTCACAATGTCATCCTGCTTCAGCTCCGCGCCGCGCACACCCTTGCCGCCGCGCTTCTGGGCCTTGTAAGCATCGACCTTGGTGCGCTTGGCGTAGCCAGTAGCGGTGATGGTGACCACGACGTTCTCGCGGGCGATGAGGTCCTCATCGCTGACGTCGCCGGAGGCGGCAACAATCTGGGTGCGGCGCTCATCACCGTACTTTTCGACGATTTCCTCGAGCTCATCGTGGACGATCTGACGCTGGCGTTCCTCGCGGGCCAGGATGTCCTTGAGGTCCGCGATGATCTCCTCGATCTCCGCCAACTCATCAATGATCTTCTGGCGCTCCAGGGCGGCCAGACGGCGCAGCTGCATAGCGAGGATGGCATCTGCCTGGACATCGTCGACGTCGAGAAGCGCCTTCAGGCCCTCACGTGCCTCATCAACCGTGGTGGAACGGCGGATGAGCGCGATGACCTCATCGAGCATGTCGAGTGCCTTGACCAGACCGCGCAGAATGTGGGCGCGCTTTTCGGCCTCATCGAGGCGGAACTGGGTACGGCGGACGATGACCTCGATCTGGTGGGCCACGTAGTAGCTCAGCATCTGATCCAGGCGCAGGGTGCGCGGCACGCCATCCACGATGGAAAGCATGTTGGCGCCGAAGGAGGTTTGCAGCTGGGAGTGCTTGTACAGGTTATTAAGGACAACGCGTGCTACGGCGTCTCGCTTGAGGGTGACCACGATGCGCATACCCACGCGGTCGGAGGACTCGTCCTCGATCTTGGCGATTCCGGCGATCTTGCCGTTGACCACAGACTCCGCGATATTGGAGATCATGTTGTCCGGGTTGACCTGGTAGGGCAGCTCAGTGATAACGATGGTCTGGCGGTTGCCCACCTCCTCAATGGAGGTCACGCCGCGCATACGGATGGAGCCGCGGCCGGTGGTGTAGGCATCCTTGATGCCCTGGTCACCCACGATGAGACCCGCGGTGGGGAAATCCGGGCCCTTGACGCGCTCCATACAAGCAGCCAAGGCTTCTTCCTCGGAAGCATTCGGGTTATCCAGCAACCAGTAGATGGCCTCCGCCAACTCGTTCAGGTTGTGCGGCGGAATGTTGGTGGCCATACCGACAGCGATACCGCCGGAGCCGTTCATCAGCAGGTTCGGAACGCGGGAGGCAGAATCGTCGGTTCCTGCGTCTTGCCGTCGTAGTTCGGCGCGAAGTCGACGGTGTTTTCGCGGATATCGCGGACCATCTCCATGGCCAGCGGCGTCATGCGGCACTCGGTGTAACGCATAGCTGCCGGGCCGTCATTACCGCGGGAGCCGAAGTTACCTTGGCCGTCGACCAGCGGGTAGCGCATGTTCCACGGCTGGGCCAAGCGCACGAGGGTGTCGTAGATGGCGGAGTCACCGTGCGGGTGGAACTGACCCATCGTGTCCGAGACCGGGCGGGCGGACTTTACGTAGCCACGGTCCGGGCGGTAGCCGGAGTCATACATGGCGTAGAGGATGCGGCGGTGAACCGGCTTGAGGCCGTCGCGCACCTCCGGCAGGGCGCGGCCGACGATGACGGACATGGCGTAGTCGATGTAGCTCGACTCCATCTCCTCATTAATGTCAATTGGTTGGATGCGATCGAAGAGATCACCGTTGTTATCACTCATGAGGCCCTATCTTACCGTTTAGGGCTGTCTGAGACGGTTTCTGGCGCGGCAGTGGTATCATGGTGATACCATTTCTACCATGGCTATGACACTGCGCCTGACCCCAGAGCAAGACCACGCGCTGACCTTGTTGGCTTCTGCGCAAGGTACTTCCAAGCACGAGGCGGTAGTCCGCGCCGTCGTCGCGGCGGCCGCACGGACCTTGTCGGATGCTGAGGTACAGGACACCGCACGCCGGCTGCTGCCCGGGCGCTCAGAATTGGAGGCAGAGATCCGCCGGGCACGAGGGGTGCGTCAGTGAATGTTGAGCAACTGGTTGTAGTCGCGCGGGAGTTTTGCCGGGTATATCGCGTGCGGATAACCAACTTCGCCGCCCTAGCCGCTGCCGCCGCCGCGAGCACGGCGAGCATCGAGGGAATTGCCGTGCACGGCAGCCGCGCTGCGGCGGGACAGTCGCTGGAGACAGTGTTGCGCTCAGTGCCCGCGCTGAGTGGAAAGAATGAAGAATTCGCGCGATTGTGCGCGCAGGTCTATCTTTCTGTTGCAGAAGTTATGTAAGTTAAACAAGATAAGGAAGTCTCCCTCCCCTATCTTTCGAGAAAGGAATCCCCTATGTCCTCTGTGTCTTTGAAGAAGTTCCTCGCCGCCGGCGTTGTGGCCACCACCCTCACCACTGCCATCGCCCCCGCCGCGAGCGCTGAGACCGCAGACGATTCCTGGAAGAACAACGTCAACCCCGACTTCCAGCAGGGCGAAGGTGGTTCCTCCCTGACTGGCTCCACGCCCATCGACATGACGCTCATCATCGGCGGTTCCATCGCTGCTGCGATGGCTCTGCTCAAGCTCGTAGTAGATAATGTCCCGGCACTGCGCGCCCAGGCAGATGAATTCGCCGCGCAAATCGGCATGGCAGGCTCCTCCGGTTCCTCCGAGCACAACCGCCTCTACGAGGGTGGTCTCGACTTCGACCTCGAGCGCCTGGCCCGCACCAATGGTTTCCCGGAGATTGCTGACCAGCTTGCCACGCTCAAGGCAGGCTCCAGCGCCCCAGCACAGTAAGCTCGCCTGTATGACAAACCTCTCCCAACTCCTCCAGTCCCCTACCCGCAACGCCGTGGTGGCGGACTTGTCCACAGCAGCAGACGATGCCGTAGCATCCCTCACCGGTATCACCGGCATGGCCTTCAAGGGCGCCTTGGTGGCCGCAAAGAAGGCGGACTCCAAGGTTCTGTCGAAGGGAATCAACCAGATGCTGCCGGAGCTGCTCAACAGCCTGGATTCCTATTGGAAGGAATTTGAGGGCTCAGAGCAGTCCGATTTTGGCACCTACCTCGATGGGCGCAGCGGCGAAGTTACCGAAGCCATCATGGCTGCGGCTGATAAGGCCGCCAAGGACATTAAGGCCCCCGGCATCGCGCGGACCTACAAGTCGCTGCGCGGCAAGGCCTCGTCCATTGTGGAGCCTCACGTGGCGACCATCGGCCGCGTTCTGCAGCGCCACATGGATACCGTATAAGTGGATTAACTATCCGGGCCCCAGGCACCGAAGAACAAAAGACCAGCACCTCCTTCTGAGGGCTGGTCTTTTTTGCTTTCTCTTGTTCCCCTATGGGCTCGTGCTCTGAGACGCCTTAGACGTCGAGGAAGCGAACGTCCTTCGCACGGCGGGTAATGAAGGAGCGGCGAGCGGCCACGTCATCACCCATCAGGATGGAGAAGAGCTCATCGGCGCGCTGCGCATCTTCCAGATCCACGCGGCGCAGGACGCGGGTGGTCGGATCCAAGGTGGTCTCCCACAGCTCGGCAGCGTTCATCTCACCCAGACCCTTGTAGCGCTGGATGCCGTCGTCCTTGTTGATCTTGCGTCCCTGCTCCAAGCCTTCGGCAAGCAGCTTGTCACGCTCAGCATCGGAGAAGGCGTAGCCCGGCTGGCCCTTGCCCCACTTCAGCTTGTACAGCGGTGGATTCGCCAGGTACACGTGGCCATCCTCGACCAGCTGCGGCATGAAGCGGAAGAGCAGCGTCAAAAGCAGCGTGGCGATGTGCTGGCCGTCCACGTCGGCATCGGCCATGAGCACGATCTTGTCGTAGCGCAGCTTCGAAATATCGAACTCTTCGTGGATACCGGTGCCCAAGGCGGTGATGATAGCCTGGACCTCAGCGTTCTTGAGAACCTTGTCCATGCGGGCCTTTTCCACGTTGAGGATCTTGCCGCGCAGCGGCAGGATGGCCTGGAACATGGAATCGCGGCCGCCCTTCGCGGAACCACCTGCGGAGTCACCCTCCACGATGTAAAGCTCAGAAAGCTTCGAATCCTTGGAGCGGCAATCTGCCAGCTTGCCGGGCAGGCCGCCGAGGTCACCGGCGGACTTGCGGCGCACCAACTCACGTGCCTTACGGGCGGCTACGCGGGCGTGTGCGGAGGATACGGCCTTGTTGATAATGACCTTGGCCTCAGCCGGGTTGGCGTCGAACCAATCGTTGAGGTGCTCGTTGACAGAGCGCTGGACAAAGCCGCGGATCTCCGAGTTACCGAGCTTGGTCTTGGTCTGGCCCTCGAACTGCGGGTCCGCCACCTTGACGGAAATAACGGCAGCAAGGCCTTCACGGCAGTCATCGCCGGAGAGGTTGCCATCCTTTTCCTTGAGGAGCTTGTGCTCCTTGGCGTAGCGGTTCATCAGGGTGGTCAGAGCCGCGCGGAAGCCTTCCTCGTGCGTGCCGCCTTCGTGAGTGTTAATGGTGTTGGCGAAAGTGTGGACGGACTGCTTGTAGCCCTGGTTCCACTGCAGCGCGATTTCCACCTCATGGTCCTCACCCTTAACGTCGAAGGCAACGATGGTGGGGTGGATGGCGGACTTATTCTTGTTGAGGTGCGCAACGTAGTCCTGCAGACCGTTCGGGTAGTGGTAGGTGACTTCCTTCTTCTTCTTCTTCTTGGAAGTCTTGCCCTCGCCGTCCTCGCCCTCCTGGCCGGCTTCGTCCTTGTTATCCAGGGAGCTCAGGCTGACGGCGGAATCGCCGGCCTCGGCGATCTCCTCGAGCTCGGCCTGCTCCTTGGAGATGGCGCGCTCGTCACGCAGAACAATGGTCAGACCCTTGTTCAGGAAGGCCATCTCCTGCAGGCGGCGAGCAATGGTGTCGTAGTTGAACTCGACGGTTTCGAAAATTTCCGGGTCCGGCCAGAAGCGGATGGTGGTGCCGGTGCCGCGGGCATTATCGCCCTCCACCAGCTCATCGGGTATAGCGTTGTTGAAGTTCTGGTACCAGTGCTTGCCATCGCGCTTGATGTCCGCTTCGACGCGGGTGGACAGTGCGTTGACCACGGAGATACCCACGCCGTGCAGACCACCGGACACGGCATAAGATTCAGAGTCGAACTTACCGCCGGCATGCAGCTGGGTCATAACCACCTGGACGGTAGGGATACCGGAGGCGTGCATTTCGACCGGGATACCACGGCCGTTATCGATGACCTCGATGCCCCCGTCCTCACGGAGGGTGACAATGACCTTGTCGGCATAGCCCGCCATTGCCTCATCGACGGAGTTGTCGACGATCTCCCAGATCAGGTGGTGCAGGCCGCGGGCACCGGTGGAACCGATGTACATACCGGGGCGCTTACGGACGGCCTCGAGGCCCTCCAGAATCGTAATTGACCCCGCATCATATGCGTGTTGTTCAGCCACGGATTCGTGTACTCCTTTTGGCTAGAGCTAAATCTAAGACTTTAGCCATTCTACACTGTGTCCCCCCACGCGAGGACAGTGCACGCCCGTGAGAGCCCCAAATTTGCGTGAATTTCGCGATCGCCCCGATCAGCCGTACGTATCCTGTGAACCTTGCGGCTTGACCCATTGGCGGCCCTCATAGTTACGGTGCTGCTTGGGTCCTTGAATGTGGAGCTTAACCACCACGTCCGGGCCCAGGCGGTCCGCGATCTTCTGCAAGATGGGCCGCTGCAGGTAGCGCAACTCGGTGGCCCAGCTGGAGGAATCGCACGCCACGTAGACAACCTGCTCCTTGATGGTGAGCGGCTGGGTATGCGCGGCGATGCGCTCGCCGACGAGGTTTTCCCAATTGCCCATGACCCAGCCATGAGCTAGTTCGTGCTCCCAGCCGCGCTTGCCAATCTCGCGTTGGATCTGCGCACCCAGGCTAGGGATGTCGAGGCTCCGGCGCCGGCGGCGACCGTCGGGTCCACTCGGCCGCCCGCGCCGAAAAGGCTTCGGCTGCTGTTCATTCGATGTAGCTGCCAGGTTCATCTTGGGAGCCGGTTTATTGAGCTTTGGCGGATTTTTCGACGTGTTTCGGGTGCGCTCAAAGAGCGCTTTGACCGGATCAAATTCCTGCTCAGTCATTGCTTTCACCGCCCGCATCGTACGGTGCGATCTCAGAGACCCGGCCCTCGTCGGTATCGCGCACGCTGACGGTAAAGCGCTCGATGGGCTGTAGGTTGCCGGGCAAATCCTCATCCACCGCCGCAGTGATGAGCACTTGTTCCGCGCCTGCGGCGAGATGGACGAGCTTCTCGCGGCGCTTGGCATCGAGCTCAGCAAAGACATCGTCAAGGATGAGGATCGGATCCGTGCCATCCTGGCGCAGCAGGTTGAACTCCGCTAGGCGCAAAGAGATGGCATAAGACCAAGTCTCACCGTGGCTGGCAAAGCCCTTGGCGGGGCTCGTCCCCAGGTTAAGAACGAGGTCATCGCGGTGCGGGCCAACGAGCGAGATGCCACGCTCGATCTCGCGCTGGCGTTTATTTGCTAGCTCGGTGAGCATCATGGCCTCGATAACCTCGCGGTCGGAGGTATCCACCGTGGACTTGTACTCGATGGCCGCCGGGCGCGATTCCGGGGCCAGGCCGGCATAGGCGGCGGGGATGAGCTCGCGGAGTTCGTCGACAAGCGCCAGGCGTGCCTGGATCACCTTCGCGCCGAGCGAAGACAACTGCGTATCCCACACGTCGAGGGTTGCCAGCGCTGAGGCGCCGTCGCTGTCGTTGTAGCCGCGGCGCAGGCTCGGTGACGCCGACTTCAACAGCGCGTTGCGCTGCTTGAGCACCTTGTCATAGTCGGCCTTGATACCCGCCAGGCGCGGAGTGCGGGAGGCAATGATGTCATCCAAATACTGGCGGCGCGTTGCCGGTTCGCCCCGCACGAGAGATAAATCCTCCGGGGAAAAGAGCACGGTTTGCACCACGCCGAGCAGCTCCCGCGGGGATTTCAGGCGCGTGCGGTTGATCTGTGCCTGGTTAGCTGCATGGGGTTTGATGAGCAGGTGCGCGGTGAGCTCGCGCCCCTGGTTGACCGCCGTGGCGGAAATGCGGGCGTTGGTTGCGCCGTGGCGCACGAGGGGGGCGTCGTGGGCGACGCGGTGCGAGGACAGGTGGGCAACATAGCCGATGGTTTCGACGATATTGGTCTTGCCAAAACCGTTGCGGCCGATAAAAAGGGTAATCCCCGGTTGCAGCCTGAGAGTGAGCTCGGGCCAGGAGCGAAAGTCCCTGACATCGAGATCGCGAATAAACATATGGCCTAGCCCGGCAAGCGCACTGGCATCAGCAGGTAGGTGAAGTCAGTCTCCGGGGTGGGGAAAGAGCCATCCTCGTTGGCCTCCGGCAGCTCCTCCGGCTCCGGAATCATAATCGCCGGGCGCGAGGGCTCGGTAAAGCCGAAGACCACGCGGTCCGTGTGGACCACGGCCAAACCATCCTTGAGGTAGGACGGGTTAAACGCAATGACGAAGTTGTCGCGGCCGTTGAAAGCACAGGGCAGGGACTCGCTTGCGCGGCCGGAATCGGCGCCGGCGGCCAAGGTCACTTCACCTTCGCTGAACTCCATGCGGATCTGAGCGTTGCGGTCCGTCAGCAGGGATACGCGGCGGATGGCTTCCTGCAGCGGTGCGACCTCAATGCTGGCCATGGCCGTGTGGGTCTTCGGCAGCAGGGGTGCCACATTCGGGAAATCTGCATCGAGCATGCGCGTGGTGGTCTCGCGGTTATCGGCATGCAGGCCGAATAAACCTTCCGCAGCGATGTTCTCACCCGTGCCTACGGCGATCTCCACCGGGATGTTGAGGTGTGTGTCGAGGGAGCGGCCGGTCTCCTGCAGCGTCTTTGCCGGGACGAGGAGCTTGGCCTCCACGTCGGGGGATACCGGATCCCACTCGAAGGTGCGCATGGCCAGGCGGAAGCGGTCCGTCGCCGTCATCTGCACGTGGGAGCCATTGATATCGATGTGCACGCCGGTGAGCATGGGCAGGGTGTCATCCTTGCCGGCAGCGGCGACAACTTGGCTGATGGCTTCCACGAAAAGCTGCGGGTTGATCGTGCCGGTGACCTCCGGAAGGACCGGCAACTGCGGGTAATCATCCAGCGGGATGAGCGGCAGCTCGAAGCGGGAGGAACCACAAACCAAGAGAACCTTGTTGTCCTCCTGCGTCATCTCAATTTCCTTGTTGGGCAAGGAAGCGACGATGTCAGAGAGCAACTTACCGGCCACCGCGATACGTCCCGGCTCATCCACCATGCCGGCGATGCGCACGCGAGTCGACACCTCGTAGTCGAAGCCCGTGAATTCCAAACCATTGTCATCCGCGGTGATCAGCATGGCGCGCAGTACTGGTTGGGTGACCTTCGAAGGAAGGCTGCGCGCGACCCACGCTACGGCGTTAGCGAGATCATCTTTGGCAACGCGAAATGACACGGACTGCTCCATGATGGTGAGACGCTCCTCTAGTTCCGGATGGAAGATTCTTGCAAGCTCACTCCAACTTACAGGATCAGCACCGAACCACAGGAGTTTTGTCATTCGCCTCTTCGGCCCTCGATGAGACCGTGCGGCCAGGCTGGGCGCCGGCGAATCACACACATCCTTTTTCTTCTTAGTTAGGGAGAAAACAAAATAGGAGTAGTAATAAGCGCTGTGGGATCTGTGGACAACCCAGCAAAGGCCAAGCTCTCAGCCGCGAACCGATCTGTGAGTGAGGGTGTGGGATCACTGTGATCAAATGACAAGAAATGTGAGTAACTCGGTCGGGGCCGAAGTTATCCACAATCCATCCCCAGATCTATCGCCGCTGATCACAGGGTTGCTCACAAGGCTGAAGAGGCTGCTGATCTGCTGTGGAAGAAGAAAACGTGACGAGGATCTACAAATTACAACAGTGAAATTACACAGCTGTGAATAACTATGTGGATAAGTCTTCACCGATCAAAAAGACGCCCCGGCCCACGCCCGCGCGGAGGTTGTGCGGGGTGGGAGGGGACGTCGCCAAGCGCTGCGTGGTGCTAACGCTGGTTGTGGTTCTTCACGCGCTGGGTCAGCGCCTGGATCTCGTCGTAGGTGTTGCGGTTTTCTGTCATTTCCTTGCGGATCTTGCGGTCGGCATAGATGACGGTGGTGTGGTCCTTGCCGCCGAACTGATCACCGATCTTCGGCAGGGACAGCTCGGTGAGCTCGCGGCACAGGTACATCGCCAGCTGGCGGGCGTGGGCAACGGCGCGCTTCTTCCCGGAACCGCGCAGGGTGTCCACGTCGATGTTGAAGTAGTCCGCCGTGACCTCGATGATGGCCGCCGCGGTGATCTGGCGATCCGCGGAATCCGGGGCCAAATCGTGCAGGGCAATCTCCGCCATCTCTAGGCTGATCGGCTCATTGACCAAGGAAGAGTAAGCAGACACACGGATGAGCGCACCTTCCAGCTCGCGAATTGAGGATTCGAAGCGGGAGGCGATGAGCTCGAGGACCGAGCGATCGACGTCTGTGCCGTCCGCAGAAGCTTTCTTCATGAGGATGGCGATGCGGGTCTCCAGGTCTGGCGGCTGAATATCCGTAATCAGACCACCCTCAAAGCGGGTGCGGAGGCGATCCTCCAGGGTGGTCAGCTGCTTCGGCGGGCGGTCGGAGGACAAAATGATCTGCTTATTGGCCTGGTGCAGCGCATTGAAGGTGTGGAAGAACTCTTCCTGCGTGGACTCCTTGCCTTCCAAGAACTGGATGTCATCGACCATGAGGATGTCCAGGTTGCGGTAGCGGCGCTTGAAGGATTCTTGGCGGTCATCACGCAGTGAGTTGATGTAATCGTTGGTGAATTCCTCCGAGGACACATATTTCACCCGCAGGCCCGGGTGCAGGACCTGGGCGTAATTGCCGGCCGCGTGCAACAGGTGCGTCTTGCCCAGCCCGGAGCCGCCCCAAATGAACAGTGGGTTATAGGCGCGGGCGGGGTTTTCCGCCACCGCCACGGCGGCACCGTTGGCAAAACGGTTGGAGGAACCGATGACGAAGTTCTCAAAAGTGTGTTTCGGGTTGAGAGATTTTTCGTGGTTTGGGTTGTGCGCAGGTTCCTCGCGCGGAATGCGCGCGCCGGCTGCCTCCGAGTAGTCCGGGTAGCCGCTGGGAGCGGTGTGTTGCTGTTCGCTGTAGTGCTGAGCCAACTCATCCAGGCTGGCCGGGGAATGCGCGGCATCCCATGAGCGCGGCTGATGATGAGCGGGCGGAGCGGGTTGGGCCGGCTGGGTCGGTGGCGTGGGCGGCATGGCTTGTTGGAAAGACTGAGCCTGGTGGCCCATGCCGTACTCCGGTGCCTCGGTCTGAATGGGGCGCTGGGGGGCGGGAGCTTCGGGTTCTTCCTGCGGAGCAGGCTGCGGGGGCGCGGCAATGGTCACGGCCAAGGAACACGGCCGGCCCATGTGCTGCGACAGAGCGCGGGTGATGTACTCCCCCAGCTCAGCCTCAATAACACTCTTGGCATTCTCGTGCGGGGCGGCAATCAACGCGTAGCCATCCCCGATCATGATGGGCTCTACGAGCTGGAGGTTGAGGCGTTGGCTGTGGGTGAAGTTGGGAACGTCCGAGTTCGGTTGTTCGGACTGTGCCAGCAAATCACTGACCACAGCTTTCCAGCTGGCCCTTAGGGCTGCTTGCGGATCAGACAAAACGCCTACCTTCCGTGTGCTTCACGGCCACGCGGTGCCGGCGGGTGGGGCCGGCCACAGCTACTTACGTGCCTGAAAGAGAGGCTTCAGGGCCGCAGTATGTACTGCGTGAACGTGGGTTGGATCGGGGACGGATGGACGGATGAGGAAGAGACGGGGATGCGGAAATTCCAATTTCTTGTGATTTCCACCGGGGATTCCACACGATGTTTTAGTGTGTAACCTCGGATTCCACAAAGTTATCCACAGGTGTGAATAGGTGGTTTATCCACAGCCTATCTCATGGCTGTGGATAACTTTACATCGGCTCCTTAATGCAGTTGACCTGCTCAAATAGCAAAAGTCTCAAGTCATGATTGAGAGTTATCCACACCCTGTGGGCGGCTGTGGAATTAGATTCCTCAGTTGTACCGCGTTATGGGGATGCTGTCTAACGCACTTCTTTGCACGCCTGGCGCGACCGCGGCTCGACCGCGCCACGGTCGGTGGGAGGAGGCGTTGACCGCGCAGCATGTGGGTGAAAAGTGGCGCTCTAGCTGCGGATAAAAACATCCTTGTAATTTCGGGGACACCCAGTGTGTCGATTTGTTTAGCGCGCTACCTGTCACGTAACCTGTGATGGTCTATCGCAACAGTGCATGGTGCACATGTTGCATGTGGGAATGCCTCGCCACGCCTCATGGCGCTTCAAGTGCGAAGCCTCATCCCCACGTACACCATTCATCAGTGGATGTTTAAGCCTGAGCGCCGGCGGCGCTGGGCTGTGCCATCCACCAACAACTTCAAGGAGTTAATCGTGGCAAAGGGTAAGCGTACCTTCCAGCCGAACAACCGTCGTCGCGCTCGCAAGCACGGCTTCCGTACCCGCATGAGCACCCGCGCCGGCCGCGCTATCGTCGCCGCTCGTCGCAAGAAGGGTCGCGCTAAGCTCACCGCTTAATTCATGCTTCCAGCCCAGCACAAGCTCACGTCCCCGAGGCAGTTTCGGCGGACCATCAAGGGCGGGCGCCGGGCGGGCACGCGCACTGCCGTCGTGCATTTGCGCTTTAATGACGGTGAAGACGACATCGCGGCCACTGGGCCGCGGTTCGGCCTCATTGTGTCGAAAGCCGTCGGGAATGCCGTGGTTCGCCACCGCACCTCCCGGCGGCTTCGTCATGTGTGCATGTCGCTCATGCGCGATGGAGTCAACGGGAAAGCTTTACCCGCCAATGTCGACATCGTTATTCGTGCGCTGCCCGCCAGCAGCGAGGCCACCAGCCAGCGTCTTGAGCGTGATATCCGCAAAGCGTTAAGCACATGGGATATCTGAACTCCCAAGGCCAAGAGATCCCCGAAGCCCGCGGGTTCGGCAGGGTCTTGGTTTACGGGGTGCGCTTCTACCAAAAGCATGTGTCAGGCCTTAAGATGGTCTCCACCTGTCGTTTTGAACCGACGTGCAGTGCCTATGCCCTCGAAGCCATCTCCATCCATGGAGCCTTCAAGGGAACGGGCATGGCGCTCGCCAGGTTATGCAAGTGCGGTCCCTGGCACCCGGGTGGGTTTGATCCGGTACCGACCAAACAACAACTGAGGTAAACAACTCTCGTGCTTAATTTCATCTATTGGCCAATTTCAGCCGTCTTGTGGTTCTGGCATTGGCTCTTGAGCTTCGTCCTCGATTCCGCATGGGGCGGAACCTGGATCATCGCCATCGTCCTGCTGACGTGGACGCTCAAGGCCATCATGGTCAAGCCGACCATCACCCAGCTGCGCTCTTCACGCAAGATGCAGGAGATCCAGCCGCAAATCCAAGAGCTGCGCACCAAGTACGCCAATGACCAGACCAAGGCGGCGCAGGAGATGCAGCGCATCTACAAGGAAGCCGGCGTGCGTCCCGTGGCGGGCTGCCTGCCCATGTTCGCGCAGATCCCCATGTTCATTGGTCTCTTCCACGTGCTGCGTTCCTTCGACCGTACTGTGGCCGTCGCCGGTGGTATCGGGCACCCGGCCGGTGAGGCGATGTCAGAGGAAATGAACGCCTCCATCGCCAACTACATCTTCAAGCCCGAGCTGGTGAAGCAGTTCGTGGATGCGAAGATCTTCGGCGTGCCGCTGGTGGCCAACCTGCGCCTGAACTCCGGTCTGGAGATCGTTAAGGAAACCACCACCATGCAGGCGGCCGTTATTATCGTGCCGCTCATCGCCATCATTGCGGTGCTCACGCACTTCAACGCCCGCATGTCCCTCAACCGCCAGGAGGCACGCCGCGCCGCCGGCAAGACCGCTACCCCGCAGGGCCAGAACGCGGAAATGATGCAGCAGCAGATGGCCATGATGAACAAGATGATGCTGTGGTTCATGCCGGCCATGCTGGTCTTCTCCGGCTTCATTTGGCCCATCGGTCTGCTCTTCTACATGCTGGCTAACACCGTGTGGACCTTCTTCCAGACTCGCATCGTCTACGCCAAGATGGACCGCGAGGAAGAAGAAGAGGCAGCCGCCAAGGCTGAGCTCAAGCGCACCTCCGCGCCGAAGCCGGGTGCACGCAAGAAGGACAATCGCTCCAAGAAGCAGCGCCGCAAGAACAATAACTAGAAATTAACCCAGGAGTTTTCACAGTGACTGAATCTGTGTCCGACACTGTGCCACTGGACCCGTCTGACGTCTTCGGATCGCGTCTGCCGCTCGCGCAGAAGTATCACGATTCGCTCGCCACGGACGGGTCCACTCGTGGTTTTATTGGCCCCCGCGAGGTCCCGCGCCTGTGGGAACGCCACCTCATCAACTGTGCCGTGGTCGCGGAGGTGATGCCGCAGGGCGCCACGCTTATCGACGTCGGCAGTGGCGCCGGCCTGCCCGGCATCCCGCTTGCCATCGCGCGCCCTGACCTGAAGATCACTCTCATCGAGCCGTTGCTCAAGCGCTCGACCTACCTCAACGAGGTCGTCGACCTGCTGGGTCTGGATAACGTCACCGTCATCCGCGGCCGCGCCGAGGAAGGCCCCGTGAAAAAGCAGGTGCAGGGCGCCGACATCGTGACCTCCCGCGCGGTGGCCCCGCTGGGCAAGCTGGCCAAGTGGTCCTTGCCGCTGGTGCGTAAAGGCGGCGAGATGATCGCTCTCAAGGGCTCCTCAGTGCATGAGGAGCTGGAGCGCGACGCTGCCGATATCAAGCGCGCGGGTGGCGGAAAAGCCGAGGTCATGACCATCCACGGCACCACGATTATCCGTGTCCCGCGCGTGAACTAAAGTAGACGGCATGACTCATCCTCGTCTTATCACCATCGCGAACCAGAAGGGTGGCGTGGGTAAAACCACCTCCGCCGTCAACCTTGCCGCCGCGCTCGCTGAGGCCGGCAAGAAGGTCTTGGTGATCGACTTGGACCCGCAGGGCAACGCCTCCACCGCGGTAGGCGCGGAGCATACCTCCGGCACCAAATCCAGCTATGAGGTCCTTTTGGGTGACTGCAGCGCGGACGAAGCAATGCAGCACTGCCCCGACGATGAGAACCTCTACTGCATCCCGGCCACCATTGATCTGGCCGGCGCTGAGATCGAAATGGTTTCTCTGGTCCGCCGCGAGTTCCGCCTTTATGACGCCCTGCACAACGGTTTTCTTGAGGAGCACGGCTTCGACTACGTCTTCATCGACTGCCCGCCCTCCCTGGGCCTGCTGACCATCAATGCGATGACGTGTGCGGAGGAAGTCATCATCCCCATCCAGTGCGAGTACTACGCGCTGGAGGGCGTGGGCCAGCTGTTGGGCAATATTTCCATGATCCGTGAACACCTCAACGAGGACCTCCACATCTCCGGCGTGCTGCTCACCATGTTCGATGCCCGCACCAAGCTGGCTGAGCAGGTGGCCAACGAGGTGCGTGAGCAATTCGGCGCCGTCGTTTTGGGCAACGTCATCCCGCGTTCCGTGCGCGTTTCGGAGGCGCCGGGCTATGGTAAGACGGTTATCGCTTATGACCCGTCGTCGACAGGCGCCCGCGCCTACTCCGCCGCCGCACGCGAGCTGGACAAGCGCGGAGACTACACGCCGCACCCCACCACGGGTGCCATCGGCGTGAGCCCAGAGATTTTCGCGGAATTGGAAGGATAGGACACCATGGCAGATAAGAAGGCAGACCAGAAGCCGGAGCAGCGCCAGGGCGGACTAGGCAAGGGACTGGCCGCTCTCATTCCGTCTGGCCCGGGTGCTCCCTCCCGCAAGCCGCGTCTTGGGGATTCGGCGGCTGACATTATCCTCGGCGCTTCGACCGGCGGGGCTCAGGGCTCTGCGGCAAAGAAGGTGCAGGGTGCGCCGACCATCCAGCAGTCCACTGGCTCGAAGAAGCGGCAGGCGAAACCTTCGGTGATTGGTGCGACGTACCGGGAGATCTCCGTCGGGGACATCATGCCCAACCCGAAGCAGCCGCGTTCTGTCTTCGACGAAGATGAGTTGGCGGAGCTGGTCCACTCCATCAAGGAGTTTGGCCTGCTGCAGCCGGTCGTTGTGCGCCCCGCCGAGGAGGGCGGCTTCGAGCTCATCATGGGTGAGCGCCGCTGGCGCGCCTCCTCCAAGGCGGGCCTGGCCACCATCCCGGCCATTGTGCGCGATACCAAGGATGATGATCTGCTGCGGGATGCGCTTCTGGAGAACATCCACCGCGTGCAGCTCAACCCGCTGGAAGAGGCCCACGCCTACCAGCAGCTGCTGGAGGAATTCGGCGTGACCCAGAACGAGTTGGCTGATCGCATCGGCCGCTCCCGCCCGCAGGTCACCAACATGATTCGCCTGCTCAAGCTGCCGGTCAGCGTGCAGAAGCGCGTCGCCGCTGGCACCTTGTCCGGTGGCCATGCCCGCGCGCTGCTGGGTCTGCCGGATGCCGAGGCCATGGAGCTCATTGCGAACCGCATCGTGGCCGAGGGCCTGTCCGTGCGCGCCACGGAGGAAGCCGTCACCCTATACAAGCGCGACGGCAAGCCGGCCGAGCCAAGCAAGAAGCCTGCCGCCCCGCAGCCGCAGTTCTTTACCGATTCCGCTGAACGTCTGGCCGATCGCTTTGACACCAAGGTCACCGTCACCATGGGCAAGCGCAAGGGCAAGATGGTCGTCGAATTCGGCGACCAGGAAGACTTCGAGCGCATTCTGGCCCTCATTGAGGGCAAGGAAAGCAGCTAGCTGACCATGCTTGTCCAAGCCGTCAACGAAGGCGTTGCCATCAACCCCTTGGCGGCCCGATCCATCTTCTGGGAGCTGAAGACCACGGTCGCTGATCCGGCCTTCGAGAAGGAAGCATGGATCAGCTCCACGCTGCTGCGCTGCGGCGAGTGCGGGTTTACCGTGGGTGATGAAGCCACCGTGTTCTTCTGCCCGCCCGATCTTGCCCCCGGTGCCGCAAAGCTGCCCACCTCCCCTGTTTCGGAGGACGCGGTGCTGGTGTCCTCCCTGTTCGTGAAGTCGCACCGTGCGGCGAAGGGCTTGGAGGCAGTGCTTCTCGATGCCACCATCATGCACCTCACCTCCCGCGAAGCCAGCGCCGTTGAGGCCTTTGGTTACCGCGATGCCCGCGCCGCCGAGAATCTTTTGCGGGATAAGCCCGGCCGTATCGGCCTACTACCGGTAGAAACGCTGGAATCCGCCGGTTTCAGGGTGGAGCGCGATCACCCCATCACGCCGCGCCTGCGCCTCGAGCTGCCGCCTGCCTTCGATCTGCTGACCGCAGCCGCCGTGGAGGACCTCCTCGCCCGCGCCTTGGCCTAGATACAGGATGGTTCTAGTAAGAAGGTTCTACTCAAACGGTTCTGTTGGGGGCAAGGGAACCTTTTGGAAAGTCCTAGAAGGTTTGTTTGGGGGCAAGGAAACCGTTTGACTGGAACCATTTGAGGGGAACCGTCTGGGACGGCACCCCCCCTAGGCTCCATTAGGAAGAGCGCTCCGCGCGCAGGAGCTCGTCGAAGCGGTACGTGCCGGTCACGGCGGTGTCCTCGTCGAGGAGGTAGAGGCGCTTGACGGAGACAACGATGGCCTCGGCGATGTCATCGCGGCACTCCGGGTTGGTCAGGATTGCCACGTCCTTGGGGCTGGTCAGGTAACCCAGCACCACCTGCACCACCGGCATCTGAGTCAGGCGCAGCAGCGCCCACGTGCGGCCGTGGTTGCGGCAGTTGCCCAGCTCGGTGCGGGCAACGATCTCACGCTGGATGAAGCCGGAGAGCGTTTCACCAATGAGGGAGGAGTTACCGGATTCCGACCCAAAGTAGAAGGTGGCCACGCCGTTGGCCTTTTCCGTGGGGTACTCATCGCAGGCCAGCGAAATAACCAGGTCAGCGCCGAAGGCATTGGCTATGTCGGCGCGGTCATGGATGGAGGGATCATCGGTACGCGGGCGCGAGATGATGGTCTCCATGCCGGCGGCGATCATGCGGCCGGCAACGCGCTCGGCCAGATCCCAGAGGATCTCTTCCTCCGTGATGTCGCCATAGCGGCCCTTGACCGTGCGGCCCTTGTTGAAGCCGCCGAGGCTGGGATCGATCACCACGCGCTTGCCCGCAAGCTTGGGGCCCGCATTGCGCACGCGTTCGCGCTCTTGGATATTGTGCGCCGAGCCGCCGGTGATGCGCCGGCCCAGCAGGTTGAGCGCGTTGATGGTGGCCGGGCCGCAAATGCCATCGCTGCGCAGGCCGGAGTTCAGTTGGTATTCCGCCAGCGCCGCGTAGGTGCGGGCCCCAAAATGGCCATCGATGCGTTCTTGGTAGAAGCCGAGTTCCTGGAGCTGTTGCTGCAGCTGGGATACATCATCGCCCACCTGCACGTTGCCCGGTTCATAAGCCAGCACGCGCGCGCCCAAGGTGTAGGAAGCCTGACGCAGCTCACGCAAAGTAAGGTCATCAATATCGCCGCTGGGTACGATACCGCGGGATTGCTGGAAGGCTTTGAGCACTTGTGCCAGCTCGCTATCAAAGTGCTTATCGGCTTCGGAGTACTTCTGCTTCTTCCAGTCGGACAACGTCCCCTGGTAGTCAGTCATCAGGCCGAGGCGGGCAAGGGTTGCGCGTGCTTCGGCGACCCGAACGCTCTGGTCACCTACACGTAAAACGCGGTTCACACCTACCCCTTTCGTGATCAAGGAGGCGCACCTTAGTGCGCCGTCAACGAGTTAAAGACTACCAGTTAGAGCTGCTTCTTTACCTGTGCCACGATGTCGGCCTTAGAACGCAGGCCAACGAACTCATCGACCTTCTCGCCGTTCTTGAAAATCAGGACGGAGGGGATGGACATGATTTGGAACATAGCACCCAGGGTGCGCTCTTCATCCACATTGACCTTGACCACGGAGACATCATCACCGAGCTCCTCGGCGACCTCCTCGAGGATCGGGGACAGCTTCTTGCACGGCCCACACCATTCGGCCCAGAAGTCCACGACGACGGGCTTGCCAGCCTCCACGACATCCGCGCGGAAGGAATCAGTAGTGACGTTTTTAATGTTGCTCATGTGATCACTAACGGTTCTCGGCCAGGAAATGTTCCGCATCAATCGCCGCGCGGCAACCGGAGCCCGCAGCGGTGATGGCCTGCTGGTAGTGGTCATCCACCAAGTCACCACAGGCAAAGACACCTGGCAGTGAGGTCTTGGTGGACGGCTGCTCCACCACCACGTAGCCAGCTTCATCGGTCTCTACCTGGCCGTTGAGGAAACCGGAGCGCGGGTCGTGGCCAATGGCCACGAACATGGCGGTCAAATCCAGCTCGCTGGTCTCACCGGTCAGTACGTTCTTGACCTCGAGGGCACCGACCTTGCCGTCCTTCTCCAGGACGCGCTCGACGGTGGTGTTAGTCAGCCACTTAATCTTTGGATTGTCCTTGGCTCGCTCCAGCATGATCTTGGAGGCGCGGAAGTTCTCCGAGCGGTGGATAATGGTGACGGTCTCGGCGAACTTGGTGAGGAAGGTAGCCTCCTCCATGGCGGAATCGCCGCCGCCGACGACGGCGATGTTGTGGTCCTTGAAGAAGAAGCCATCGCAGGTGGCACACGCGGACACGCCGCGGCCGGTCAGCTCTGACTCGCCGGGAATCCCCAGGTAGCGCGGAGCGGCACCGGTAGCGAGGATGACAGCGCGGGCTTCATAAACCTCGTCGCCCACGTGCAGCCTCTTCACCTCGCCGTCGAGCTCGATGGAATCTACGACTTCCATGCGCAGGTCGGCACCGAAGCGGATGGCCTGGGCGCGCATCTCTTCCATGAGCTCAGGGCCCATGATTCCCTTCTGGAAGCCCGGGTAGTTCTCTACCTCGGTGGTGTTCATGAGTTCGCCACCGTATTCAAAGCCCTCGAAGACGATGGGATTGAGCTCGGCGCGTGCTGCGTAGAGCGCTGCGGTGTAGCCGGCGGGGCCGGAGCCGACGATGGCGACATCGTGGATAGTCACTAAAAACTCCCTTGAAACGATAATTTTTAAGTAAGACTCAGATTCTACTCGCCCTCAGTCTATCGCCGCACGCAACACTTGCCGAGCCCGGGCTCGGCGCGACTTCACCGTGCCAGGCGCCACGCCCTGCACCTTAGCTACCGTATCGATGGGATAACCTGCGACATCGGTGAGGTACAGCGCCTCGCGCTGGTCCTGGCGCAGCGTCTCCATCGCTTGGGCCACCGTGATGCGTTCCGCCAGGTTTTCGCTGGGGTTGTGCGCGAGCGCATAGTTGCGGTCATCCTCAATGATCTCCGCATCCAGGGATGCGTTTTCCCGATTCGATCGATGGTTGAGGAAGTCATAGCCGGAGTTCATCACCAGCCGGTGCAGCCATGTGCTCAGCGTGGCATCGTGCCGGTAGGAAGCCATGTTGCAGCTGGCCTTGAGCAGGGCCTCCTGCACAATGTCCTGCGCATCGTCATCGTTGCGCGTATAGCGTCGCGCCATGGCGGTCAGGCGCGTGCGGTGCTTTTCGACGATTGCCGAAAAGGCTTTAGTATCTCCGCCAATGAAGGCGTCGACGAGTTCACGATCGGTCGGCTGTGCTGACACGAAGAATCCCCCCGGAAACTTGAGCAATGACAAGTGGGTCAACACAGTCCCCCAGCCGAAGCTGATGGTTTGTGATTGTCCCCCCGTTAATGTGTCTGCGAGTTTACGGGAAGATTCTGCTATCCGCTACGCGCCGCGTCTAACGTGTCGCGCTCACTGCGCGGCACGCACGCACGCGGCGTGCACGACGCAGCGCATCCTGGCATTCCAGCAGCACGCGGCGAAGTGCACGCGGACGTTCTTTGCCCAGGAATTCGCTGGTGGCAGCGTCGGCCATTGTGAGATCCGGGTAGAGGCCGCGCACGAGGCGGTTGGCAATCTCGATGGGGTGCTCCTCCCAGAGCTTCGCCAGAGAGGCGAAGTATTCCTGGGCAAAGGCCTCGGTGAGGTGGGCCGAACGCGGGGCGTTAAACGCCGCGAGCAGGGAATCCACCTCCGCGTTGGAGTACTTGCCCGGCGTGCGCACGAGGTCGAAGACCTCCCGCTTGACCTCGGCTGCTGGGAAAGCATGGGAGGCGCCCAGGTAGGCGGCGGCACCGGTGAGCGTGTTATCGCGCTCCTTCTCAGCTTCCAGCTCTTCGGTGCTGACGGCATCGCGGGCGGCCAGCGCGCGCAGGATGGCCCAGCGGATATCCGGGTCGAGGGCGAGGCCGTCGAGGGATCCGTCGAGAAGCGCGCGCAGGCGCTGCGTGCCGGACTCCGCCGGGGTGGCGGCAAGTGCCTGGATGGCGGCGCGGGCGACGGTGAGCTGTGCGTCGGAGCCTGCCGGTGCTTGCTGCAGCACCTCCCACAGGCGCTCGGCGTAGTCGGCGCGAATCTCCTCGCGAGCCTCCTCGCCCACAAAGTGGTTGATGGCATAGGCGGCGTTGGCGAAGGCCGTGGTCAGAAGCGTCGGGTTGGACTCCGCCGGGGCGTGCTTCAGCACGGTGTCGAGGTAGGAGCGCACCGGCCACTCGCCATCGCGGGTGAGGTTCCACAGGGAGGTCCAGATAACCGCGCGGGAGAGCTCATCCGGAACTTCAGACAGGCGCGTGCGAATGGTCTCCAAGGAGGTCTCGTCGAAGCGGACCTTGGCGTAGGTGTGGTCGCCGTCGTTCAGCAGCAGCAACGCCGGCGCCTGAAGTCCAGATGCCTCGTCGAGGATGGTGCGCTCGCCCTCCAGATCGACGTCAAGGGTGGCGTATTTGTTCAGGGAGTCATCGAATAGCGTCACGTTGAGGCGGTGCGGGCGCGTGGTGTCTTCGGCCTCGACCACGATGGCGAGCTCGTGGATCTTATCGCCGTCGGTGTGAAGCTCCGGGGTGAGTGTATCCGGACCCCATGTGCGCAGCCAGGCGGTGGACCAGGCATCGAGGTCGCGGTCGGTGTGCTTCTTCAGGGCCTTGAGGAGGTCGTCGAAGGTGGCTGCGCCAAAGGCGTGCTCCTGGAAGTAGTCGCGCGCGCCGGCGTAGAAGTTCTCGCGGCCCACGTAGTGCACCAGCTGCTTGAGCACCGCCGCGCCCTTGGCATAAGTAATGCCGTCGAAGTTCTGGCGCGCGGCATCCACGTCTGGGATCTCGGCCTTGATCGGGTGCGTGGTGGGCAGCTGATCCTGCAGGTAGGCCCAGTTCTTGCGCTGACCGGCGAAGTTGACCCAGGCCTCGGTGTAGTCGGTGGCGTGCACCGAGGAGTCCGCGCCCATGAATTCCGCGAAGGACTCCTTGAGCCACAGGTCATCCCACCACTGCGGGGTGACTAGGTCTCCGAACCACATGTGCGACATCTCGTGCAGGATCGTATTCGTGCGCCCGGCATGCTGCGCGCGGGTGGCGGCGGAACGGAAGAGGTAATGCTCCGTAAAGGTCACCAGGCCGGGGTTCTCCATCGCACCCAGGTTGTACTCCGGCACGAAGATGGAATCGTACTTGCCCCACGGGTAGGGGTAGCCGTAATTGCTGTGGAAGAAATCCATGCCTTGCGCGGTGACCTGCAGGATCTCATCATCCAGGTACTCCGCCATGGAGGCGCGGGCAAAGGCGCGCAGCTCCACGCTCAGGGAACCATCGGGTGCGGTCCAGGTGCTGTGCTTCTCGACGTACGGCCCCGCCGCAAATGCCGTCAAGTACGTCGACAGCAGAGGCGTCGGCGCGAAGTGCGCTACTTCCCCACCCTCGGTCTTCTCGCGGCCAACCTCCGGCTGGTTGCTGAGCAGTTGCCAGCCCTGCGGGCCGGTGAGGTGCACTGCGTAGCTGGCCTTGAGGTCCGGCTGGTCAAAGCAGGGGAAGATGCGGCGGGCATCGGAAGGCTCGAGGTGCGAGTAAAGGTACGTGGTGTCATCGGCCTGGTCGTGCATGCGGTGCAGGCCCTGGCCGGTACGGGAGTAATAGGAGGAGCCGGTGATCTCCACGGTGAGTTCCTCCCCCACCGGAAGATTGCGCAGGTAGACGCGTCCGCCATCGAAGGTGTTCTCCACTTCCTCGCCGTTGACGCGCACTGTGTGCACGGCCTTGCCCAGGTAGTCCACGAAGGTCTCGGGCTCGGTGGTGGCGAACGTAATGCGTGAGGTGACCTCGTAAGAGTCGGCGTCGGTTGGCGCGCTCGTGACGTCGAGGTATAGCTCGTAGGTGCTCAGGCGCAGCGCGGCGCTGCGGGCGGAAGCTTCAGCATGGGTGAGGTTTGCGGTAGTCATGCGCTACATCTTAAACGTCGCTGCGGTGCGTATCACAGGTAAGCCGCCCGGAGTTGTTTCAGAGTTGTTTATTACTCCATTGTTGTCCCTCTAGTTGTTAAAAAGTTGTTGCCCGCAGTACCGAAATGGGCACTACGGGCAACAACTTAGAACTACTTCCTACGGTGAGGTTTCGCGCTTGATGGCTTACTGCTTGATGGCAGAAACCTCGAGCTCAATCTTGATGTACTCGGAGACGAGTACGCCGCCGGTCTTCAGCGGGGCGTTGAAGTCAATGCCGAAGTCGGTGCGGTTAATAGAGGTCTTAGCCTCGAAGCCCAAGCGGGTGTTGCCGAAGGGATCCTCGGCCACGCCGGTCTCTTCGACCTTGAAATCAACGGACTTGGTGGTGCCCTTGATGGTGAGATCACCGGTGACGGTGCCCTCGCCCTCCTCGTTAACGTCGAACTTGGTCGCAGTGAAGGTCATCTCCGGGAACTTCTCAACATCGAAGAAGTCCTCATTCTTCACGTGTGCATCGCGGTCAGCGTTCTTGGTATCGATTGACGCCGTCTTCACCGTGGCGGTGGCTGCGGAGTCAGTAATGTTCTCCCCTACCTTCAGGGTGCCCTCGAACTCGTTGAAATTGCCGCGCACCTTGGTGATCATGGCGTGGCGGGCAACAAAGCCGATGGTGGTGTGTGCCGGGTCCAGTGCGTACGTTCCTGCAGTGATAGTCATGGGGTTCCTCAGTTCTCTAGTTTGTTGACGTGACAACAACAATTATACGCCCCTCCCCTTATCTGTCAAGGGAAGAGAGCGCAAGAACTACAAAGCCCCAGACCTGCAACCCGAAACCTGCAGGTGGGCGTCGTCAAGCGCGTTGCACATCTGAGTCAGCGAGCAGGGAGTTGCGGGATCGAGGTCTGGGGAAATGCGTGAGGTGGTGTGTTAGTTGGTGGGGATACCCACCAGGGTGGCCTCCTTCAGCGTGACGGAACCGGACTTGGGCATGTCAGTGAAGAGGATGAGGGCGCCGTCGAAGGCCGCCGACTTCTTCTTCAGCTCGATGTCCTGGCGCGCGCTAGTCAGGGTGCCGTGCGCGAGTTCGGTGAGCGTGCCGGATTCCGGATCCGTGGGATCGAAATCCTTGGTATCCACCCCGTAGACCACGTACTTCGCACCGATGGAATCCTCCTGCTTTAGCGGTAGCACGTGCAGCTGCGTGGGCTTGTCAATGCTGAGCAGAAGTCCGGATTCTGCTTCCTTCGTGGTCCATTCGCCCGTGACCTCCTTGCCCTCCGGAACGGACGTGCTCTTGACGTCCTTGAACAAGACCGGCGGGACGTTGGGGAACGTGGCCTCCGTCGAGGCTTCGCTCTTGGTCACCACCGGGGAAGTCTTTTCGTTACCCACCTGGGAGAGGATCCACACGCTCAGCGCGGCCATCGCCACGACGAAGAGGGTGGCAAGAACGCCCAGCACGATGGTGCCGGAGCCCGAGTAGCCGCGGCCGCCGAAGCCCGGTGCGGGGCTCGGATCCTCCTTGCGCGGGGTTTCCTCCACTGGAACCTGGAGGGTTTCCTCGCCCTCTTCGCCATCGCCGGCGAAGGCCGCCAGGCGGTGAGCGATGTCCTCGAGATCGGAGTCCTCGCCCTCTTCGGCATCGGCAGCAATCTCCTGCAGCACCTCCGGGGTGGGCTTGGTGGACTCCACGAGGAGCGAGATGGCGGAGGCCAGCGCCGAGCGGTCCGTCTCCTCATCGTTGCTGTGCAGTACCGCGGGGAAGGCCAGCGTGGCAACGCCCTCGGTGGAAATGCGGATGCGGTTGCGGTTCTCAATACCCAGCACGAGGTCCGCCGCGTGGGCGGCGGCCGTGGTGCGCACCAGCGGTACCAAGGCGTGGGCCACGGCGCGCGGATCGAGGTCCTTGTCTTCCGACACCGTCTTCAACGAGGTGCCCTCGACCCAGTCCGCCACGACGAGGCAGCCCTGGCGGTAGGACAGGATATCGATGTTCTCCGCCACGGCATCCAGCTCCATTTCCGCCAGGCGGCGCGTGGCGCGGGAGACCTCTGCGGAGCGGCGGGCGGCCACGGCCGGGGTGGCCGGAGCCATGGGTGCCTCGCCCGTGGTGTCCACGAAGGTCAGCGATACCAGGCGTCCGGTGGCCTGCTCGCGGGCCTTCCAGAAGCGGGTACCCGCGGCAGAGCCGTAGTCCTTGAGGAGACGGAAGCGGCCATCGGAGACCGGGGCGCCCGGCACCAGGCGTGGACCGCGGACGATACCGGCGGACATCGGCGGTGGTACCGGCGAGGAGTTGAAGGCATCCACGCTGAAGATGGGCTGGAACTCCAGCTGCTCCGGGGCTTCGACCTCGATGGCCTCGGCATGCTCGATCTTGATGATGCGGGACATGCCCGGAATGCGCTGCAGCTGGCGGCCCAGGTTGATGACCTCCGGAAGACTGGAGCGCGAGAGTACGATGCCGGTCACGATCACGAAGACCAGGCCTACAACGGCGAGCTTGAGCAGGTACACAAACGGCGGCACCTGTGCCGGGAGGACGAGGTTGATGCCGTAGTTGATGGCGTAGGAAACGACCAGACCCACGATTGAGGCCAGCACTGACCAGATAGTCGTCGCGATGACCGCGCGGCCACCCAGGCTGCCCAGCTTGCGCTTGAGCAGGAAGCCACCGATGACCGCGCCGGCCACGAAGCCGAAGCCGTTGGCCGTACCCAGCAGGATGACCACGCGCTCCGGGGAGTCCGCCACGTGCGGGGCCAGCAAGGAAAGCACCACCTTGGTCAGCGTGATGCCGGCGATGATGAACGTCGGCGTCCACGCTTCCTCACGGGCGTAGAATACGCGCAGGTGCAGCAGCACCAGGGCGTACGGGATGAGGGTGAAGGCGGAGAAGCTCAGCGTGAGGCCGAGCAGCTCGGCCGCGTCGGCGTCGAAGGCGCCGTACTGGAAGAGGCCGCGGGCAATCGGGATGCCGAAGCCCGTCATGAAGATGACGATCGGAATCAGGGCGATAAACGTCAGCTTCGTGCCCAGCGTGAGATCCCGAACCACGGCCTTGACGTCACCGTCCGCGGCGTTGCGGGACAGTCGCGGCATAATCGCGGTCAGCAGGGTGACACCGATGACGCCGTAGGGCACCTGCAAGAGCAGCCACGCCTGCTGGTAGGTAAAGGGCGCGCCGTCGTCCGCATGCGCCGCCACGCGGGAGGTGATGACGTAACCCAGCTGGGAAATCGCCACATAGGCCACGATGGCCAACGCCATCCCACCGAACTGTTTAAGGCGGTCATCCAAGCCCCATAGTGGCTTGAGGTTGATGCCTGCCTTCTTGAGGTACGGGAACAAGATGAGGCATTGCACCACGACGCCCGCCGTGGTACCAAGCGCCAAGAGCAGCACGTGCCCGTCCGTGATCGGCGAGGGCGCATTGGGATGTAGGCTGCCCGGCACCAGCTGATAGGCCACGAGCACCGAGATCGAGATGATGTTATTGACCACCGGCGCCCACGCGCCCGGCCCGAAGATGTTCTTGGTGTTGAGCACCGCTTGGAAGAGCGCGAAGAGCCCGTAGAAGAAGATCTGCGGTAGCAGCAAATAGGCAAAGGAGGTGGCCTGCACGGCGTTGACCTTGCCGTCCTCCGGCAACATCATGCGCGTGAGCTGCGGGGCAAAGATGCAGGAGAGCACCGTGATCGTTGCCAGCAGGGAGAAGGCTAGCGTGAAGAGGCGGCGGACGAAGGCCTCGCCGCGGTCGGAGTCTTCCTTCTCCGCGCGTACGAGCACTGGCACGACGAGCGAGGTGAGCACCGCGCCCAGCACGATCTCCGTGATGAGGTTGGGCAGCTGGTTCGCCGTGGTGAAAGCGGAAGAAATGGCGGGGCCGAGCGACGAGCCGATGAGAACGTTGCGGATGAATCCCGTGATGCGGGAGATCATCGTCGCGATGGCCATCGAACCGGTGGCGCGCACAACGGCGCGGTCGGAGTTCTCTTCGCCGGGGGACTCACTCGGGGCCGAGGCAGACTTGCCCTTCAGTCCCGAACGGTCCTCGAGTTCGTCGTCGACAGCAACGACGCCGCTCGGCGCGCGCTTTTCCGGGACCGGTGCCGGCGGCGAGGGCGTCACAATGCGTCGACGGGCACCAGACATAGGTTCATGTGTCATAGAGAAAAACTATCCGTGAGACTTCTTTTTCTTCCGCTTACCCAGCCGGAACAGTGCGGCAAGGACGAGGGCGAGCGCGGCGATCGCGCCGACTCCATAGACGCTAACGATACCGGCGCGCGTCTGCACCGTGATGTCGATTGGATCCGAAATGAGGTGCTCAGATGGTGTTGCTAGCCACAGGCGCAGCGACATCTGGTCAACGTCGCTCGGCAGGTCAGCGGTCATGGACACGGTAATGGATCCCTTGGCCGGAATGTGAATCAAGTCCTGCGTGTTCAAGGTGGCGCCGTCGGGGGCATCGTAGGCCAGGTGGGCGTCGACAGGCAGCGGCAGGCCGTTCTCCGCCACGATGAGCAGCGGCGATGACTCCGAAACGCGGGTATACACGTTGCCCGGCGGGATGAGGGAGACGGAGGCGCGGAGCTCGCGCAGCATATTCGCGTTCTTCTCCAGCCGCGCCCGGCTCTGCTTCACCGAGGGCGTGAAACCGTGCAGGCTGGAGCGGTCGGTAGCGCTCAGCGCCGTGAGCAGATCGTGGCGCAGGGGCGCCGTGAAGCTATAGCGCGTCATGGCGATGCCTGGATCATTAACCATGATGGACATCAGCTCGTCGGTATAGCGCGCCTGCTGTGTCACCTGCGTGATCTCGGCGTCGTGAAACGCCGCGGGATCTGGATACGGGCTGCCGGGGGTACCGCTGCCCTCCTCCACATCTAGCGCGGTGACGGGGCGCGGCTGGAGGCGCCCAGAATCAAGGAGCCTCTGCGCTGCTTCCATCACCGCACGCGCGGCGGCTGGGTCCTGGTAGTTCGGCAACTTGGCCACGGTCTCCTCTTGTGCGGACGCCACGCTTATCGACGCCCCCGCCGTCAGCGCCCGCGCCTGCTCCGAATCCATGGAAAAGTCATAGCGCAGCTCCGGGTTGGAGTACCCGGTGGTCTGTGGTTTCGAGCCGGTTTGGGCTAAGAGTGCGCCGAGGGAAGCATCGAAGGTGGCGGCCTTGCCTGCCCATTCGGAGTTATCCGCTACCAGCAGCGGGACTGGCATTGCGTGCTCGCTTGTCCCGGAGGCCGGCGCGGTCAGTGGCGTGCTGAGCGGGGCGCCGAGGATGCGCTCGATGGTGGCCGCGCCCTGCTCGACGGCCTCGTGGGTGAGCCACTCGTTTCCTACCTGGGCCACGGCGTCGGTGTCTGCGTTGGCCCACGGCATGAGCATGCGGCAGTCCACCTTTTTCAGTTTCTCCAGCCACGCGGCGGCGTCTTGGGCACCCGCGCCCGGTTCACCGCGATCGGAATCGGACTGGGTGAACCAGGAATCGCGCAGGCGGGTGGGGCGTTTGGCGATAGAGGGGCGGGTCTCGTTGACGGTGTAGCCGGCGGACATGCGGTCGGCGGCGTCGACAAGCGCGGGGTCCAAGGCCACGCAGCCGGAGCCGTGCAGATCATGCTTCAGGTAGGCATCGAGCAGCTGATCGAGGCGCCCGCCCGGCGAGAGCTGCTCTGCCAGCTGCTCGCTTTCTAAGATGAGCTCCTCGCCGCCGGTATCACCTGGAACCACGTCCACTTGGGCGGTGATGGGATAGACCAGGGAAAAGGAATGCTCGCCCTCCTCTTCGGCATCCGGCTCTTCTCCTTGGAAATCCAGGATCGTCCGCTCCTCCGCGAAACTGGCCGCTTGGCCGTCGCGGGTGCCGGTCAAGGTAAACAGGAGCGGGTACGCGCCGGGCTCCGTGATGGCCAGGGTCGAGTCCTCCCCCAGAGCGGTGGGCACCTTGACGGTGACGTCGCGGCTCTCCCCCGGTTGGAGCGTCCCTGCGCCGAGCGAGGCCCCATAATAAGGAAAGGATCCTGCGGCCAGCTCTTGGCGGGCCTGCGTAGTGGAGGTCACGGCAGTGCTGCGGCGGGAGGTGATCTGAAGATCATCAACGGCGCTCTCGGTTGGGTTGTGGATGCGCAGCTGCAGCTCCAGCGTCTCCCCTACCCGCGCCTCGCTCGCGCTGAGCAGGCTCAGCTCCAGCTCATCAGGTCCGCGGGAGCCGAGCCAGTAGTGGGAGTCGGTGATCCCAGTATCGAGGGTTTCCGCCTGGGCCACGGGGACGGTGCAGCCCACCGCCAAGGCCGCGATGGCCGCCGCTGCGCGCCAGCTCACCGCGGGGTCGCCTTTCCTTCGGCAGCTTCCTTTCGCGCGAGATCCGGAAGAAGGTCGTGGGCGATGCGCGCCAGCTTGCGCTCGTCGGCATAGGCCAGGTGCTCGATGAGCTCGGAGACCGGGATCCAGGACACCTCCGTGACCTCCGGGTCCTCGTCGTTCATGATGCCATCGACAAAACGCAGCAGGTGATGGTGCACGGTCTTGTGAATGCGCACGCCATCGGAGACGAACCAATAATCAATCATGCCCAGGTCCGCGAAGACCTCGCCGTGGATGCCGGTCTCCTCCCAGACCTCGCGCTCGGCGGTCAGCTCCTTGGCTTCGCCGTTTTCCACATGTCCCTTCGGCATGGACCACAGCAGGCGCCCGCGGCGGTCCAGCCTGCCGATGAGCGCCACATAGATCTGTGAGAGGTCTACGTTGCCGTCCTCGTCGACGGCCTCCGCCAATCCGGACACGACGAGTCCGCCCGCGGACGTCTCATCCCGCGTGGTCATGCGGTTGGTGGACGTGCGCTGGGGGCGTCCCGTGCGGTGGTTCCGGTGGCCCGCGCCCCGCCGGCGGCGGCGCTTGGACCCTGGCGTGTTCTTAGTCATCCCTGCTAATCGTAGTAGACTTCGATCCGTGAATTTTCAGGACACTCAGCTAATCGGCGTTCTCGCCCGCGCGGACGCCACCGTCGCCCGGCTCAGTGGCCTCTTAAGCGGCCTGGTGGAACGCTTTGCGCTTCACGACGCCCCCCTCTACCTCGTCGGCGGCTCCGTCCGCGACGCGCTGCTCGGCCGCCTGGGCAACGATCTCGACTTCACCACCCCGGCCCGGCCCGACGTGGTCTATTCCATCCTCGAGGAGTGGGCGGAGACGGTGTGGGATACCGGCATTGACTTCGGCACGGTCTCGGCGGCCTATAAGGGCCAGCAGATCGAGATCACCACGTTCCGCTCAGATAGCTATGACGGGCAGTCCCGCAACCCCGAGGTCATGTACGGCGATACCCTCGAGGGCGATCTCGTGCGCCGCGATTTCAAGGTCAACGCCATGGCCATCGAGCTGCGGCCCGACGGCACCCGCGAATTCCACGATCCGATGGGCGGTCTCGAGGACTTGGCGAATCGCATCCTCGATACCCCAGATGCGCCGGAGATTTCCTTCCACGATGATCCTCTCCGCATGCTCCGTGCTGCGCGTTTTGCGGCGCAGTTGGAGTTTGACGTCGCCCAGCGCGTGCGCGATGCCATGACCGACATGGCGGGCGAAATCCAGCGCATCACCGTGGAGCGCGTGCAGGTGGAGCTCAACAAGCTCATCTGCGGTGTCGCGCCGTGGAAGGGTATTGACCTGCTCGTTGACTCCGGGATTGCTGATTATGTTTTTCCGGAGATCCCGGCGTTGCGCATGGCTCCCGACGAGCACGCGCAGCACAAGGACGTGTACGCGCACTCGCTGACCGTACTGCGCCAAGCCATGGAGCAGGAGGAAGACGGTCCCGATCTCATTCTTCGGTGGGCCGCCCTGCTCCATGACATTGGCAAGCCGGATACCCGCGATACCACCGACGGCAAGGTGAGCTTCCACCACCACGAGGTGGTGGGCGCGAAGCTCACCCGTAAGCGCCTGCGCAAGTTGAAGTTCCCCAAGGCGACGACCGAGGATATTGGCCAGCTGGTCTACCTCCACATGCGTTTCCATGGTTTCGGCGATGGCCAGTGGACCGATTCCGCTGTGCGCCGCTACGTCACCGATGCCGGCGATCTCCTTCCGCGCCTGCACAAGCTCGTTCGCGCTGACTGCACCACCCGTAATGAGCGCAAGGCCCGCCGCCTGCAGCGCACCTACGATCAGTTGGAGGAGCGCATCGCGGATATCGCCGCCAAGGAGGATCTTGCACGCGTGCGCCCGGATCTCGATGGCAACGAGATCATGGAGATCCTCGGCCTTGAGCCCGGCCCCGAAGTGGGCCAGGCCTGGTCTTACCTCAAGGAGCTCCGCCTCGAAGAGGGGCCCCTCGAGCGCGAGGTGGCTATTGCGAAGCTGCGCGAGTGGTGGAATTCTAGATAGGGATGTACGCAGACAGACTTTTCAACGCCCTCGAGCGCAATGATCCCGCCCCTGGCCAGCTCCTTGTGGCGGCGCCCGACACTCTCACGCCCCACTACAACCGTTCCGTCATTCTGATCACGGAGCAGCACGCCGGGCGCACGTATGGCGTGGATCTAACCAACCGCTCCGAGGTCGCCCTCTTCAACGTCTTGCCGGAATGGGTACCCGTAGCGGCCAAGCCGCAGGCCCTCTATATCGGCGGCCCGCACAACCAGCAAGCGGCCATCGGTGTGGCGCTGACCCGCCAGGGCGTGGACATTGAGAAAGAGCCTTCGCTGAATCGCCTCGCCCCGCGCGTGGCGCTCGTCGATCTGCGCGTGAGCCCGGAGGACGTCGCCGATCTGGTGGAGGGCATGCGCTTCTTCGCCGGTTTCTTTGAGTGGGGACCGGGCGAGCTGGACGAGGAAATTGACCGCGGCGAGTGGTACGTGGCCCCCGCCCTGCCCCAGGACGTGGTCTCCTCAGGCTCGACCGATACGTGGTCGGACGTCATGCGCCGCCAAGCCATGCCCCTGCCGCTGTTTGCAACCTTCCCGCGCTACATCGATGAAGATAATTAGAGCTCTTCGCCTCTCCCTGCGCTAACATCTCTGCCATGCGCGCGGAGATCATCAAGGCTATACGGACTTGCATGCCCATCGCCGTGGGTGTGGTGCCGCTGGGCCTTGCCTTCGGCGTGCTCATGGTCCAGACCGGCTTCGACTGGTGGTGGACCCCTATCTTTTCCATCGTTATTTACGCTGGCTCGATGGAGTTTCTTGCTATTTCCATGGTGACCGGCGGCGTGACGCCCGCTGTCGCCGCGCTCACGGGTTTCATGGTCAACTTCCGGCACATCTTTTATGGATTGACCTTCCCGCGCGATCAGATTTCGGTGCGCCTCGGCCGCGCCTATTCCACGTACGCGCTTACCGACGAATCCTATGCCGTCCTCTCCGCCTTTCCCCGAGACTCTCGCCCAAGTGGCGCCTTCGTCTTCACGGTGCAGTTGTACTGCCAAGTGCTGTGGGTCGGTTCCGGCATCGTCGGCGCGGTGGCCGGTCAGGCAATCCCGCCCTCTGTGAAGGGACTGGAGTTCGCCCTTATTGCGCTGTTCATCGTCCTTGCCATCGATTCCTTCCAGAACAACAAGGACTACTCGCTTCCGCTGTCTGCCGCGGTGCTCGGGATTCTCGCGGGCTTCTTGTTTCCTGGTCAGCTTCTTATGGTGGCGCTGTCCGCCTACTTTGTGTTGCTCGTGGTGCGCTACCTCTCTCCGCGTATCGATAACGCACTGATTCTGCGGAGGGAGGCGTCATGCCAGCCGGAGTAACCTTAGCCAGCATCGTCGCCGTGTTGATCCCCGTCGGGATTGTGACCGTCGTGCTGCGTTGGCTTCCCTTCGCCTTCGTGAAGGCCCTGAAGGGTAGCAAGTTCATCAGCATGCTCGGGTTCACCATGCCGGTCGGCGTGATGACAGTTCTGGTGGTCTATACCTTATTCGGCCAAGCCCGCGATACGGGAAGCATTGTTGCTCCCCTCGTAGCCGCCGCTGTGACCGCCGCGTTGCACCTGTGGCGCCGCAATTCCGGCCTTTCCATCTTCGGCGGGACGGCCTTCTATATGCTGCTGGTGAATCTCGTTCTGTAACGCGGGTGCTCTAAATGTCGCCGAATAGCGCGATAGCCTCGGTCCACAGGGAGTGGAACTGGAAGGCGTCGATAAGCTCGGCGTCGATGTCGGGGAACGTGTCGTAGGTATCGGGGTGCGGCACTACTTGCTGTGGGATGTTGGCGTCACCCACCGAGGCGGTCGGCGTTGCGGCGCCGACGATGGCGTCATTCGGCGCGAGGGCAATCATGCGCAACATGGAGCACGCCTCGTTGCTGATTTCCTCGAGTTCCGCGATGTGGATGGCGGTGCCGACCTCTGGGACAGTCATGGTGGTGCGAACGTAAAGCTTTTTCATGTGGTCTCACTCTACCCGCGAATAGCGAGCCGCCATAGACGCGCAAATCATCAATTGCACCTGGTGGTAGATCATGAGCGGGAGGATGAGAAGCCCCAAAGACGTGCCACCCGAGGCGAAGATCACCGAGGCCATGGGCAGACCCGTGGCGAGGGACTTTTTCGAACCGCAGAACTGGATGGCGATGGTGTCCTCCCTGTCGAAGCCCAGCTTTTTGCTCACGACCTTGGTGAGCCACAGCATGAAGAAGACGAATGCAGTTGAGAACACAATCTGGAACAGAATCTGCCAGACGCTAATTGACGCCCAAATCCCGTCGACCATCCCCTTCGAAAAGGCCGCGTAAACAACCATCGCGATGGAGCCGCGGTCCACCACTTTGGTGGCTTTGCTGGCTGCGACTTTTCCTACCCATTTTCTGGTGAGTTGCCCGAGCACGAAAGGCAGAAGCAGAAGCACGGAAATCTCTAGGAAGACGGAGCTATCGATGTGGATGCCGTCGCCGGCACCCATGAGCGCCATGACAAGTAGGGGCGTGAGAAAGACGCCGGCCAGATTCGATGCGGACGCGGAGACAATTGCGCCGGGAACGTTTCCGCGCGCGATGGACGTGAAGGCTACCGATGATTGGACCGTTGATGGAACTAAGGTGAGGTAAAGAATGCCTAGGTATAGATCGGTTGGGATGAAAGCCGTGAGCGGACGGAGTGCGAGACCGATGATCGGATACACCACGAAGGTAAAGACCAAGATGGTCAGATGGAGTTTCCAATGCTTGACGCCGTTGATCGCCTCGCGCGTCGACAGCCGGGCTCCGTAGAGAAAGAAGAGGACGGCAATTGCGATGTTCGTGAGGACGTCGAAGGTATCTGCAAAGCTGCCTCGCGCGGGAAGAACGATGGCGACCGCAACGGCGCAGAGGATGAGAACAATGAGGGGATCGAGTCTTTTGAGGCGCTCAAGCATATAACAGAGTGTAGACGCCCCTCAAGGTTTCACGTGAAACATCTTTTCAGCCGCCAGAGCTCCTGGGGATGTTCTTTAGGCTGAAACGTTCTTGATTGTTCCCCTATCATTTTCGACGCCGTACTCCGTGAGCGGCTTGGCGCTGGGACCGCCGGTCACTTCGCCGCTGCTGAGGTCAAAGCTGGAATAGTGGCTGGTGCAGGTGGCGGTCATGCCCTCGATTTTCGTAATGAGGGATCCCTGGTGCGGGCAGGTTTGGGAGTAAGCTTTGAACTCCCCTTCCGTGGGTTGAGCAAAGATCACTTTGTCCACGATGATGGCTGATCCAACGGGAATATCCGTCGCGGCTATTTCGGCGGTAGGTTCTTTGCCGCACGCGGCGAGATAGGCACCGGCGAACGTGGTGGCAGTACCGAGGAGGAAGAGGCGGCGGGAACACGTAGTCATGGTGCTTACTTTATCTGATCGGCGTGTTCCATAGTGTGAGGTATAGCGTTCTTAACTGAGTTTGCCATCCCACACAGGTAACTCTTCTTCCCTACTGCCGCCGAAATCGTAGGATCCGTACGATGTACCGACATCGCTATAGATGGTCCCTGGCGAAGCCACGTGTCGTCCGCCCCGTGAATCATTCGTGAAGGCATAGGTTGCCCCAGCGCCCAGAACGCTAATGCTGAGTGCGGCTGCGGCGATGATACGGAGAGCTCGAGTGTTAACGCTTTTCTTCATGCCCTCCATAGTGCGCCGTAGGTTAAAGGTTGTCACGAGACGATGCCGGCTTCCCACGAAGTTGGCGTTGAGTTCCCAGTCTTCCTTCAGATTGGGCTAGACATACAAAGGGCCATTCCAATGGTGAGTGGCACCCACCGTTGAAATGGCCCTTTGTCATTACGTTAGTGACGAAACGTGAGCAATCAAGATGTCACTATAATAGCGTCACTTTACGTTATTTATTTCTAGCGAAGATTGCCGTTATCGGCACGCTTTGCGGCAGCACGGGCCGCGGAGACGTCGACAGTCGGTGCCTTCCCCCCGCACCCACCGTCGCCACAGTTACAGGATTCACCGCAACCCTCATCCTCTTTGTGAGCTTGATCCCAGAGATACGCCGCGCGGGCGCCCATATTGGAACCGACCGAGAGTGCGAGAACAGCTACGACAAACGTGAGTGCTGGGATCAACCACATCCACCCCTCGGCCCGCAGCGCGATGATTCCGCCAAACACTAAAGCGACGCCGGCGAGGAACCAGAACGGTCCTGCAACGGCGTGGGCATTATCCCAAGCTTCCTTAGTCTTGCGGATCTCCGCGAGGCGCAAACCGACGACGCTATTACCCGGGAGCTTCCGGAGCGAGGCTAGGCCGCCGACGACGATAAGGATGGCGGCCACGATGAGGAAGATGATTCCGACTACGAGCATGCCCATAGTCTATCCCGCCCCGTAGTTAGGGAGAAAGTCAGTTCAATTTATTCGCGCGCTGCTGTAATATACATTTCGTGTCGCTTGGTAGATATTAAAGACTTTATTATCGAGCGAACTGATCAGCGTGGTAGCAACCATAGAAAAGATTCAATCATGACATTTAAGAGTGTTCTCAACTCTCTGTTGTTCAAGATTATCGTCGCGATAGTCTTGGGCATCATCGTTAGCCAGTTTGCCCCGGAATGGTTTGGCAGGGCTTTCGCAACCTATAACGGCCTGTTTTCAAACTTCCTCGGCTTCTTCATTCCAGTCCTTATCCTTGCTCTCGTGGCCCCGGCAATCGCAGGCCTTGGGCGTGGTGCCGGTAAGTGGTTGGGCATTACTGCGGGAATTGCCTACGGCTCGACTATCGTGGCAGGGCTTATCGCATACGGCTTGACCCAGGTCCTCTACCCCACTTTGCTGGCCGGACAAACGCTCAATACCGAGGTTTCTGACATCGATGCGGGAGCTCTGGAGCCCTACTTTACGGTTGAGATGCCAGCGCCTTTCGAAGTGATGACGGCGCTGCTGCTGTCCTTCTGTATCGGCGTAGCCATGACGACTGTGAAGTCGGATAATCTTTACGCAATTACGAAGGAATTTGAGAACGTCGTCATCAAGGTCATTTGGGGTTTCGTGATCCCCCTTCTGCCGATCTACATCTTCGGTATGTTCCTCTCCTTGGGTATGAATGGAAATATCGGTACCGTGCTGATCGCCTTCACTAAGGTGCTTCTGCTCGCGGTTGTGATGACCTTGGTCTACCTGGTCCTGCAGTACATTATCGCTGGCGCGATTGCGGCCAAGAATCCATTCTCCGCACTGAAGAACATGGCCCCGGCGTACTTTACTGCGTTGGGTACGTCTTCCTCTGCGGCTACTATTCCGGTCACTCTCGACGCCGCACTGAAGAATGGAATCTCCAAGACGGTGGCAGGTTTCGTGATTCCGCTTTGCGCGACGATTCACCTTTCTGGTTCGATGATCAAGCTCACCCTGTACGCTTTCGCGATCGTGTACATGGCTGATGGTATGGAGGCTGACCTTGGGAAGGCTCTTGGCTTCATCTTGCTGTTGGGCATCATGATGGTCGCTGCTCCTGGCGTTCCGGGTGGCGCGGTGATGGTCGCGGTCGGACTTCTGCAAGCGAATATGGGTTTTGATGACTCGATGGTCGCATTGATGATTGCCGCCTACATCGCTATTGACTCCGTGGGTACCGCCGCAAACGTTACTGGCGACGGCGCCATCGCCATGATCGTCGACCGCTTCGCGCGCGATAGGATTGAGGGCCTAGAGGCCGAGGCAGATGCCGAGGCTGCTGACGAAGAGCTCAGCAAGGCCTAAGTTTCACGTGAAACCCTGAAGCTTCTACTCCCCCTTTTCCGACATGATATCCGCGATGGATAGTTGGGCGAAGGGGGATTTTTCTTGCCCTAATTTCGGAGAGTGTGCGCATCCGTGTAGGGGGCTAGTGGCCCGATGTGTAGACTGCGGTTCTGGCCGTGGCGGTTCGGACCTAAGCCCCATTTTCTTGGGAGAGGTCTTGCGCCTTATTGTTAGAACAGGTATTCTATAGATGGGTGTGGGGGAACGAATTGTTCCGCAAATTTAGGGGTGCAGCTACCCATGGCAACCACAGCACAATCATCTACGTCACTTCCCACTGCATACTTTTCCCACTCAAATCCGCGTGATCCTGAATGCTTGGCTGGTCAGCTCATGCGCAGAATCGAGTACGAATTCTGGTCAGGCGTCCAACCACTACTCGATGAGGACTCCGATACCGCCTTTATGCGCATCGGGCAAAAGACCGGAAAATCTCCGGCTCACGTTGCGCGCAATGTCATGGCGCTGATCCGTCTTGATGAAATGCCGAAGCTGCGTGCCCTGCAGAAGGCGGACTGTTTACTGGACATGCAGATGCTAGTTGCTATCGATCAGGTGATGGCAAAGCTTGGCAATCCGACGGCGGCTGTTATAGCGGAAGTGGATGAGAAGCTATCCGTCTGGTTAACGCCGACCAAGCCGAATCAAGTCTTTCCCTCAGTAGAGAAGATACGGCGCAAGGTTCGAGACATCTGCAAGGTGCTCGATGACTCCGTATCCTTCCGTGACAAGCGCAAGAAGAATCGCTACTCTCTTCTCACCCGCGGGGAACGTGGGTTAATCGAGCTAGAAGTGGATAGCAACGTGGGTGTCGTCATCCACGAAACCATCAAGTTGGCAGCAAAGGAACACGGCGTCTCCATGGCCGATGCGCTGGTACTGCTCATTACCGGCAAGATCGAGCCAGAGGCGGGTAAGGTCGTCGTCCACGAATACAAGGCAAAAGACGTCGAGGGTGCGCCGGTCTATGTCCAAGGACATGGGTGGAACGGCGAGGGCGTTCCGGCTTCGAAGACCGTGAGGCGCGATTTCACCACTGCCCCGGAAGCTTGTCAGGGCTATCAGCCTTCAGAATTCACGCGAAAGTATGTCGAAGGCCGCGACGGTACGTGCCGGGCACCTGGTTGTAATCGTCCTGCATGGGCCTGCCAGTTGGATCACCGGATTAACTACGCGGATGGAGGCCCGACGCATCCGGATAACATGGTGGCCCTGTGCCAGCACCATCACAATATGAAGACCGACGGGCGGGCCTTTTACATCCTGGATCCCGTAACCGGCGATGTCGTGTGGCTGTACGAGGACGGAACCTGGGCGGTCACGGAAGCGACCGGCCCATTGGCACCAGCCTCGAAGGTGTGGGCCCAAACCATTGCGGAAGAAGTGGTTGCGCACCGTCGCAAGATGCACGAAGCCGCGCAGGCCCTGAAGGTGGAAATGGACAACGGAACCATGGTCGAAGTATTCGACATGACTGATCCGGCAGATCGCTACACGAATGGCGGAGAGGAGATTCCCTTCTAGGGAAGCGTTTCACGTGAAACGGCCCCCTTCCGCCCTGCCGCGCGTCGGCGCGGATTCTGACGGAAAGAGGCCGTTATGATTTGAACTTAGCTAGGACTGCTTCTGCCTGGTGGCTGCCTTCATGGTGGAGACGAAGTCGGTGACCGCAGCGGCGAGAGTGTCGTTGGGGCGGTTGTCATCGTCGAGGTGGGCATCAACGACCTTGGCCAGAGCGGAACCGGTGATTGCTCCCGCAGCGCCAGCAGCAATGGCGTCGGCAACGTGTTGCGGGGTGGAGATTCCAAAGCCAAGGAGAATTGGTGCACCTCCGAATCGCTTCACGTTGTCCACTACGTCAGCGAGCCCGCGGGTCTCAGACTCCTTCTCAGTGCCGGTAACGCCGTCGCGGGAAATCGCGTAGATATAGCCCTTGGAATACTTCGCTACGCCCTCGAGGGTTTTCTCGGAGGCTTGTGCTGGTGCGATGAAGATAGGATCGATTCCTGCTTTGTCGGCTGCGGCGACGAAGGGGGCGCCTTCGCGAACAGGGACGTCGGGAAGCAGGATGCTATCGGCGCCGGCCTCGTGAAATTCGGAATAGAAGGTCTCGAGCCCGCGGGTGAAGGGAACGTTGCCGTAGATGAGCATGCCGATGGGCAGGTCCGGGAATTCACTGCGGATCTGACGGATCTGGTCGATAGCGGAATCTACCGTCGCACCGCCGGCGAGAGCGCGAATGTGGGAGGCCTGGATCGTGGGACCGTCGGCGACAGGATCCGAGAACGGGACACCTAGCTCGAGGGCGTCGGCGCCACCGGCGACAGCCGCGCGGACGATGGTGAGGGCGGTCTCGGGATCGGGATCGCTGAGCATGATGAAAGGAACGAACGCGCCTTCACCGCGTGCGGCGAGGGTGGAGAAGAGTTTCTCGTAACGGCTCATTACTTGTCCTCCGTGATCTTAAGTTCGGGGTGCTCGTGAAGGGTTCGGCGGACGTGGTCGATGTCCTTGTCGCCACGCCCAGACAGGGAAACGAGAATGGTGATGTCTTCATCCTTGCGCTTGAGGGCATAGGCCAATGCGTGTGAGGACTCGAGGGCGGGGATGATGCCCTCGCAGCGGCTGAGGAGCTGGAAGGCTTCGAGAGCTTCGGCGTCGGTGATGCCGACGTAGGTTGCGCGCCCCGTCTGAGCGAGGTGCGCGTGTTGTGGACCGACGCCCGGGTAGTCGAGGCCAGCGGAGATGGAATAGGATTCCTCAACCTGGCCGTCGGCATTGCGCATGAGATAGGAGCGGGCGCCGTGGAGGATGCCGATGGTGCCGTTGTTGATGGTCGCGCCGTGGTGTCCGGAATCGAGTCCCTCTCCCCCGGGCTCCGCACCGACGAGTTCGACAGACTCCTCGTCGATGAAATCAGCAAACATGCCAATAGCGTTGGAGCCGCCGCCGACGCACGCGACGACGAGATCCGGCAAGCCGCCGGTCCGCTCGAGCATCTGGCCTTCGCCTCTTCGGAGATCACCTTGTGGAATTCGCGGACGATCGTTGGGAAGGGGTGGGGTCCGGCCGCGGTGCCGAGGAGGTAGTGGGATTCGTGGAATGTGGCGGTCCAATCACGGAGCGCTTCGTTGACGGCGTCCTTGAGCGTGCCGGAACCAGAATCCACGGGAACCACCTTCGCGCCCATCAGCTCCATGCGGTAGACGTTGGGCTGCTGCCTCTCGACGTCCTTAGCGCCCATGTAAATCACGCAGTCGAGATCAAGCAAAGCGCAGGCGAGGGCGGTCGCCGTGCCATGCTGTCCGGCGCCGGTCTCGGCGATGATGCGGGTCTTCCCCATCCGCTTGGCCAGGAGCGCCTGGCCGATCACCTGGTTGGTCTTGTGGGCACCGCCGTGGACGAGGTCTTCCCTCTTGAGGAAGATTCGTGCCTTGCCGCCGAGCTTTGTTGCTTCGGTCAAGGGGGTTGGACGGCCGAGGTAGTCGCGAAGGTAGCCGGCCAGTTCTTCGCGGAAGGTGGGATCGTTCTGGGCATCGACGAAGGCCTTCTCTAATTGGTCGAGTGCCGGAATGAGGGATTCGGGAACGAATTGTCCGCCAAACTCCCCGAAATAAGCGGGTAGGAGGGTCTCCCTGGTGTCCTGTTGGTTGGTCATAGTGTTCCTTTAAGCTAGGGCTTGGAGCAAAGCTTGGGGTGGGGGTTAATACGTAAAGTGACGAATCGTGTCGAAGGCCTTGGCGATGAGCGCCGTGTCCTTCCTACCGTTAACCTCTACGCCTGAATTGATGTCGAGGCCAACGGTACCGACGCGGAGAGCATCCGGTAGGTTGTCGGGACTGAGGCCGCCAGCGAGTAGTGCCTTCTTTTTTACGCCGTCCGGAACCGTAGTCCAATCGAAGGATGTGCCGGTGCCGCCGGCGCCGGAGTCGAGGATGAGTTTGTCGGCGGCGTCGGCAAGCGCGGAGGCAAGGGCGGGGCCATGGGGCGCCGTCATGTCGATGGCGCGCCAGACCTGTCGCTCCCCCGCCACGGCGCGCACTGACTCAATGAGTTCGAGCTCAGCCTTGGTGCTTCCTTGGTAAGGCGCGTGGAGTTGTAGGGCGGCGATGTCGTCGAAGGCAAGCTCCTCCCAGCCGGAGGTGCGGCGAGAGACCGCGACGTAGTTGAGGTCGGGTTCGTGGGCGATGATGTCGAGCGCGGTTTCACGTGAAACATTGCGCGGGGAGGCCTCCTCGAAGATGAATCCTCCGTAGACGGCACCGGCGGCACGGGCGGCCTGGGCCGCTGACCACGTCGTGAGGCCGCAGACCTTGTTCTGGCCATAGACTAGCTCACGGGCGGCCCGGTCGATATCGGGCGTGCCGGTGAGCTGGGAGCCAACGAGGAAGGCATTGGCATGAGAGCCCAGACGTCGAACGGTCTGGTTGTCGCGGATGCCCGACTCGGAGACGATGACCTTGCCAGAGGGAACGTGGTGCGAAAGGCGCTCGGAGCGAGTGAGATCGATGCTGAGGTCGTGGAGGTTGCGGTTGTTAATTCCGATCACGTCGATGCCAAAGGCAGTGGCGCGGGCGACCTCCTCCTCGGTGATGGCCTCGGTGAGGACATCGAGCCCAAGGGAATCCGCCAGCTGCTTGAGTTCCGCGTAGGTGTCGTCATCGACGATCGACATCATGAGCAGAATGGCGTCGGCGCCAAAATAGCGAGCGGCGTAGACCTGAATGGGGTCAACGATGAAGTCCTTGCACAGCACTGGCAGGTGCGTGGATAGAGCCACGGTCTGAAGGTGGTCGTAGTCGCCACCAAAACGATCCGGTTCGCACAGCACCGAAATGGCCGAAGCGTAGCGCGAGTACACCCGTGCGATGGCCCCGGGCTCGTAGTGCTCACGAATCAGCCCCAGCGACGGAGAGGCAGACTTACACTCCATGATGAAGCGGTTGGTGCCGCGGAGCGCATCGTAGAAGGAGCGCTCCGAGCGCGGGAGGGAAGCTAAATCAACGTACGCCAGGCGCTCACGGATTGCGGGCAGATGCGTGCGGCGCTTGGCGACGATCCCCTCAAGCACGGTCGGCAGAGCCATAGTTCGCCTCCTCGTGCTTCTTCAGCCATGCGGCTACGGTGCCATCCTTGATGAGCTGGTCGGCATGCGCGACGCCCTCGTGGATGGAGTCGGTCGTGCCATTGAGGTAGAACATCGCGCCGGCGGTCGCGGCGATCGCATCGTGGTGGGCTGGCTTTCCGGTGCCGGCGAAGACGGCGCGCAGAGCTTCGGCGTTTTCCTTGCCGTTGCCGCCGGCGAGGTCAGCTAGCTCGTGGCGGGAAATGCCGAGGTCCTCAGGGGTGAGTTCGTAGTGGGTTATGGTGCCGTCGCGAAGCTCCCAGACCTGGGTGGTGCCGTGGACAGCGATCTCATCGGTGCCGGCGCCGTGGACGACGAGCGCGCGTGTGCGGCCAAGATCCTTGAACACCTCAGCAATGAGCTGACCCTGTTCGGGGTTGGCGATGCCCATGATCTGGAACTCCGGGTGGCCTGGGCTGAGCAGTGGGCCCATGGTGTTGAAGAGTGTGGAGACGCCAAGGCCCTTGCGCACCGGTTGCACGTGGGCAACCGCCGGGTTATACGCGGGAGCGAAGAGGAAGGTGAAATTCGAGGCCTCGAGTTGGCGGACCGCGCGGTCTGGATCGAGATCAAGCGGAATGCCGAGGGCCTCAAGGACGTCCGCGGAGCCCGACTTGGAGGATACGGAGCGGTTGCCGTGCTTGACCATCTTGACCCCGCCGGCGGAGGCGACGAGGGATGCGCCGGTGGTGACGTTGATGGTGTTGGCGCCATCGCCACCGGTTCCCGCGGTATCCATGAGGCCCTTGCCGGTAACCGGGAAGGGGCGGCCGGCGTTGAGGAAGGCGCGGGCGGCGCCGGCCACATCGGCGAAGGTCTCGCCGCGCGTGCGGATGTGAGTAAGGAGGGCGGCGATATGGATGTCGTCATACTCCCCCACCGTCAGCGGGGTGAAGACCTCGATGGCCTGCTCGAGGGTCGGTTCGGAGATGTCGAGGAATTCCTGCAGTGTCTTGAGGGCGTGGTTATTGGTCATTACTTGGCTCCTTCCATGGTGGGTAGAGAAGAAAGTTGTTCAATGCAGCGTTCGATCATGATGGGACCGGTCGGAGTTAATACCGACTCCGGGTGGAACTGCAGGCCGAGGGCCATGCCGTCGAGGGTTTCTGCCGCCATCGTGACAGGGCCGATGTCGGTTTCCGTCTCCGCGAGGCTGCGCATCTGGGTGGGAATGCTCGCGCAGCCCAAGGAGTGATAGCGCGCAACGGGGACGAGGCGGCCCACGTAGTTCGGATTATCTGGCTCGGAATCAGTAGTGAGCCCTTGGAAGAGGGGGTGTTTTGCGCCAGCGTCGGTCAGCGTCATGGGTACGGAGGAACCGTGGACTGGGCCGCAGGGCTCGACGGTGCCGCCGAAGTGATCGAGCAGCGCCTGGAAGCCCAGGCAGATACCGAGGATGGGGATGCGGCCGAGGGAGGCGTCGATAAGCTGCATCATCGATCCGGCGTCGCGGGGATGACCGGGGCCGGGCGAGAGAATGATGATATCGGGCTTGGCGGCGAGGATTTCCTCCACCGGCACGGTATTACGGAAAACGGTGGTGTTATAGCCGGCGAGGGCGTCGACGAGGTTGTAGACGAAGGAATCGTGGTTATCAATGAGGACGACGTGCGGGTTCATCGGATGACCTCCAGGGATGCGTTGTGTGCCTGGGCGATAGCGCTGAGCACCGCGTAGGCCTTGTGGACCGTTTCATCGGCTTCGGATTGGGGGATGGAATCACGAACGACACCGGCGCCCGCCTGGACGACGGCCGTGCCATCCTTGACGTAGGCGGAGCGGATGACGATGCAGTTGTCCATGGATCCATCGCCGCGCAGGTATCCGATAGCGCCGCCGAAGGAGCCGCGGCGAGTACCTTCGGTCTCGCGGATGAGCTCCATGGCGCGCAGCTTCGGTGCGCCGGTGAGCGTTCCCATGTTCATGCAGGCGCGGTAGGCGTCGAGGGCGTCGAAATCCTCGTGCAGCGTGGCGACGACGCGGGAGACCAGGTGCATCACGCGGGAATAGCGGTCCACCTGGAGCAGATCAGCGACCTGTCGGGTGCCGGGGACGGCGACGCGGGCGAGGTCATTGCGCGCCAGGTCCACGAGCATGATGTGCTCGGAGACCTCTTTGGAATCCGTGCGCATCTCCAGTTCGTTTCGGATGTCCAGCTCGTGGGTCGCACCGCGCGGGCGGGTGCCGGCCACGGGATAGAGCTGCACCTGCCGGTCGGTGGCCGTGTACTTCAGGTTGGATTCCGGAGAGGCCCCGAACAGCTCGTGCTCGGCGCCGCGCAGGTAAAACATGTACGGCGAGGGGTTGGTCTCACGCAGTGTGCGGTAGGCAGCGAAGGCATCGGGGCAGTCGAGACTAAACGCACGGGAAGGGACCACCTGATAAATATCGCCGGCGTGGACGTTGCCTTGGAGGCGCTCCACGTGACGCCGGAAAGCAGCGTCGTCGATGGAGGCGCGCGCGGATATGTGAGGTAGTGGCTGTGGGGGCTGGGGCGTGATGGGATCGGTGCGGGCGGCGCGGTCGAGCTCCTCCTCAAGTGCCTGCTTGTCGACGCCCCACCCCTCTATCTTCGCGGTCTCCGTCAGGTGGTCCACGGTGAGAACGTGCTCGGCGACGAGAAACTCATAATCGGGGTATCCGTTGAGTCCGTCGGGAACCGGGGGTAGCTTCTCGAAGGTCTCGACGTAGTCGAAGGCGAAACCGCCACCGATGAAGGGTAGTGATTCGCTGGAATACAGTGTGCTGAATTGTAAGGTGCGCAGGATATCCGCGGTGGAGGTAGCGCGGAGCCGGGCGCGCTCATCGTGTTCGGTGGAAAGCTCGAAGCTAAAGGTGGTGCTCTCCTCGCTGTCCTGGCTGATCCTGGAGCGGAAGTCCTGGCGAAGCTCGTCGAGGAGCAGCTGGCCAGCGGATGTTAATGCGGTAGCGGTGACCTCTTGGCCGTGGCAGACGACTTTGAGCGCTGCCTTGGTGATCGCAATGCACGTGAGGTTCTTCTTGGATTCAATGTCCGCGGATTCTAAGAGCAGGGAATCTTGCGGCGTGGCGAGGGCATAAAAGAGCGCACTGGCATCGGGTGTGTACCCGACCTCGCGTTTGGCTGTAAACGGCATACGGTGTCTTTCTTTAACGATGTTGTGTGCTGCCGCGAGCTTTTAAAGAGAGCAAAACGCCGAAAAGCCCGCAGCTGCGGGCCTTAAATATGGGAGAACAACGAGGCCCGCGGGTTACGCGCGCCACCACCAAAGGTTCGAAATGTTCTTCACATCACTGACTCTAACACCGATACCTTCTGCCGTACAGATAAATGCCGGCGGGTACCCCCGTGGGGTCTATGTGCTGCAGGGCCACAGCGAGGTGGGTGATGTAGGAAACATGCAGCTTAAGCATGTGATATAGAACTCTAAAACTGTCAAAGTATAGCTTTTGGAGGGCTAAGAGTACCCCCGTGCGGGAAAAATATTCACAAAACTGCTGCTTAAACGCATGGAAAGAGGCTTAAATAACGGTCACAACAGTCACTCTAGAGTAGAAAAGGACCGTTATGTTCTCTAAAACTGCTGCTGCTCTCTCCGCTCTCGCTCTGAGCGCCGCCGCCCTCGTGGGGTGCTCCTCATCCTCGGACAGCGCCGGCGGTGATTCCGGTGGTGGGGACTCCTATTCCATCGGTATCAACCAGCTGGTTCAGCACCCCTCGCTCGACGCCGCCGCGGAAGGTTTCCAGGAAGCCTTCGAGGAGGCGGGCGTGGACGTGGATTGGGACATCCAGAATGCCAATGGCGAGCAGGGCACCGCGGTGTCCATCTCCCAGCAGATGGCAAATGCTAATCACGACCTCTACCTGGCAATCGCCACCCCGGCCGGCCAGGCCATGAGCAAGTCCATCAAGGACAAGCCGCTTCTGTTCACCGCGGTGACGGACCCCGTGGAGGCGGAGCTGGTGGAGTCCCTGGATAAGCCGGGCAAGAATGTCACTGGTACCTCTGACGCCGCGCCCATCGAGGAGCAGGTTGAGCTGATTACCCAGCTGGTCCCAGACGCCAAGACCGTCGGCGTGGTCTACTCCTCCGCCGAGGTCAACTCCAAGGTGCAGGTGGAACAGTTGACGGAGGCCGCTAAGCCGAAGGGTATTGAGGTGAAGTCGCAGACCGTAACCTCCGTGACGGAGATCCCGCAGGCCGTGGAAGCGCTGGGCGATGTCGATGCCATCTACGTGCCCACCGACAACATGGTCGTCTCCGGCATCTCCTCCCTGATCAAGGTAGCCAACGACAAGACCATCCCGGTCATCGCAGCGGACTCGGGTGCCGTTGAAGGTGGTGCTGCCGCCACCATCGGTATCGACTACAAGGAGCTGGGCCGCCAGACCGGTGAGATGGCGCTGCGCATCCTCCAGGACGGCGCAGACCCGGCCGAGACCCCGGTAGAAACCGCCTCTGAGTACACCTACGTCATTAACGAGGATGCCGTGAAGGCACAGGGCGTTGAGGTACCGAAGGAGATCATGGAGAAGGCTGAGAAGCTGTGATTGGTGCACTCGAGCTAGGGCTCATCTATGCGGTCATGGCCGTGGGCGTCTACCTGACATTCCGCGTCCTTGACTTCCCGGACCTGACCGTCGATGGCTCCTTTACCACCGGGGCTGCGACGGCCGGCGTGCTCATTACGAATGGGGTTAATCCCTTTCTGGCATCGGCCGCGGGCTTTGTCACCGGCTTTATCGCCGGCTGCATCACGGGGCTTCTGCACACGAAAGGCCGCATCGACGGTTTGCTTGCGGGTATCCTCACCATGATTGGTCTGTGGTCCATCAACCTGCGCATCATGGGCAGCGCCAACGTTCCGTTGCTCTCCCAAGATTCGGTGTTTACCCCGCTGGATGCAGTAATGGGGTCGTGGGCCGGGGTGGGCTTGCTCGCCTTGGGTGCGGTGTTGCTCTGCCTGCTGATCGTGTGGTTCCTGTCCACGGACCTGGGACTTTCGCTGCGCGCAACAGGTGACAATCAGCAGATGATCACCTCCTTTGGCGTGTCCACCGATTTCACCAAGATCCTGACCCTGGCCCTGTCCAATGGCCTGGTGGGCCTGTGCGGTGCTCTCATCGCGCAGTACCAGGGCTTCGCCGACATTTCGATGGGTATCGGACTCATCCTGGTTGGTCTGGCATCCGTCATTCTGGGACAAGCGGTACTCCCCCAGTCGCGCTTGTGGATGGCCGTGGTGGCGGTGGCCTTGGGCTCTGTGATCTACCGTCTCATCATCTTCGCTGCGCTTCAGGTAGGCCTTAACCCGAATGACATGAAGCTCATCACGGCGCTGCTGGTTATTGTCGCTCTGCTGGTGCCGCGTATGACGAAGGTCCGCGGGAAGAGGAAGGCCTAGATCATGCTCAAAGTAGATAAGATTTCGAAGACCTTCTTCCCGGGTACGGTCAACGAACGCCGTGCGCTTCGCGACGTCTCCCTGGAACTTGCCTCCGGCGACTTTGTTACTGTCATCGGCTCTAACGGTGCCGGAAAGTCGACGCTGCTGAACTCCGTCGCGGGCCGGCTCATCCCGGATTCGGGAAAGATCTCGATCGACGGCCAGGACGTGACGAGCCAGCCGGAGCACAAGCGTGCAAGGAAGGTCGGGCGCGTCTTTCAGGACCCCATGGCGGGTACGGCACCAAACCTCACGATTGAGGAGAATCTCTCCTTGGCGTACCTGCGTGGCAAGAAGCGGGGCCTCGGTTTGGGTCTCAACTCCGCGCGCCGGGCCATCTTCGTAGAACAGTTGGAATCCCTCGAGCTCGGCCTAGAGAAGCGTCTGGGGACCAAGGTGGGGCTGCTCTCCGGCGGTCAGCGCCAGGCGCTGTCGTTGCTCATGGCCGGCTTTACTAACCCGAAGGTGATGCTTCTGGATGAGCACACGGCGGCCCTCGACCCGCAGCGCGCCGAGCTGGTAACGACATTGACGAAGCGCATTGTGGAGCAAGGTCAGCTCACGACTCTGATGGTGACGCACAATATGGCGCAAGCGCTGCAAGTGGGGAACCGTCTCATCATGATGCATGAGGGAGAGATCATCTATTCCGCTGACGCCGAGCAGAAGGCGAAGCTCACGGTAGAGGATCTCATGGCGGAGTTCGCAAAGATTAAGGGAGCGACCTCCGATAGGACGCTGCTGCAGTAGCATTCCTGCGAGGTTGTTTCACGTGAAACCTAGGTGCTGTGTTTGGCAGCAGCTAGGTTTCTTTTGCTAGGTTTCTTTCTTTCTGTGGGGGCTTAGCGGCGGCATTAAAAGAGGGCCCAGCGTTGTGCTGGGCCCCTTTCAGTTTCAAGCTCCTTGAGCTTGAAACGAACTACGTGAGCTTGATGAGCGCGGAAGAGAAGTAGTCCTCGATGGCAGCTGGGTCATCGAGCGGAAGGACCGCTCCCACGTACTGGTCCGGGCGGACGATGACGACGGCACCGTCGCGAGAAATGCCGCGGGTGTGGAAGATGTCCTTGTCTCCCGGCAGAGCATTGAAAACATTCTCCCAGTTCGGGATATTGAACTTGCCGTTGCGGGGGCGGAACAGGAGCGGAGCGTCCAGGATCTCGTACTCGTGATGGTTCGTCTGCTGGTAAATAGCCTTCACGTCGAAATAGGTGTTCTCATCGGCGCCTCGGGCGTGAACTTAGCCAGGATGGGGCCCACCTTGTCAGCCCACTCGCTGAGCTTCGAGGTCTCGCCGGCCTTGGGGGCATCAGCGAAGGCGTAGATGCGGTAGCGACCGTCGGCTGTGTGCTGGTGGCCCAGGTGCTGGGGGTACGCGTCACAGCGGCGCAGAACCTCGTAGGACTTGAAACGCTTGCCCACCGGGAAACCGACGGCCAAGTTCTGGTGCTCGGTGCTGCCGACGATGAGGTTCTCTTCGTACTGCGTCATCATGCCGGCAGCGAATTCCTCCGCGGAGACGTAGTACTTCTCGACTGCCTCGGGATCATCCAGCTCCTCGGTTGGGGTGGCCATGAGGGTCGACCACTCGCGGTCGAAGTTGATGAGGTTCTGCGCGGCTGGCTGGCGCTCGCCGTGGTAGGTGGCCAGGAGTTCCTTCGGTGCGCGGCCGTCGAGGACGTGGCCGAGCTTCCACCCGATATTGAAGCCATCCTGCATGGAGACGTTCATGCCCTGGCCGGCCTTGGCGGAGTGGGTGTGGCAGGCATCTCCGGTGAGGAAGACGCGCGGGTCCTCATCGTTGTTATCGAAGGCATCGACGAGGCGGTGCCCCACCTCGTACACGGAGTGCCAAGCGACCATCTTGACGTCGATGAAGTAGGGCGAGTAGATCTCGTTTGCCTTCTCGATGATCTTCTCAATCGGGGTGGAGCGGACCTTGTGGTTGTCATCCTCGGGCACGACGCCAAGGTCGACGTAGATGCGGCAGAGGTAACCGCCCTCACGCGGGATGTGCAGGATCGAGCCTGCCTGGGAGTGGATGGCACACTTGGTGCGCCAGTCCGGGAAGTCGGTATCGACGACAACGTCCATGACGCCCCATGCGTGATTGGCCTGGTCACCCTTGAGCGAGCAGCCAATGGACTTGCGGACGCGGGACTTCGCGCCATCGCAGCCCACGACGTACTTAGCGCGTACGTCGCGCGGGTTGCCATCGACATCCTCGAGGTGCACCGTCACGGGGTATTCGCCCTCCCCTACCTCAAGGGAGATGAAGTTCCAGCCGTAATCTGGGGTGATTCGGCCGGGTGCTCGGCGTGCGTAGCGGGCGAAGTAGTCCAACACGCGAGCCTGGTTCACAATGAGGTGGGGGAACTCGGAGATTCCGTGTTCGTCGTCAATCGGGCGTGCACCGCGAACAATCTTGGAGCGGTCCTGCGGATCGGGGTTCCAGAAGGACATCTCGGTGATTTCATAGGCCTCTTCCGTGATTTCCTTGGCAAAGCCAAAGGCCTGGAAGGTTTCTACGGAACGGGACTGGATGCCGTCGGCCTGGCCCAACTCGAGGCGGTGGGGGCGGCGCTCAATGATGCGCGTGTTGACGTCGGGGAACATTGCTAGCTGTGCGGCCGCGATCATGCCGGCCGGGCCGGAGCCCACAATGAGGACGTCCATTTCATCGGGAAGTTCAGAGACGCGATCGATGCCGTATCCGGCAGGCTCGTGCACGCGGGGATCTTCCGAAACATAGCCGTTGTGGTGGAACTGCACTGTGGACTCCTTAGTCAGCGGGTTGTCGTGGTCGAGAACAAAAGCGAGTGATGGGGGTGGTAGCTATTCCCCCATCGCTCTGTGAGCTTTGCTCCTGGAGGTGGTGACTCAGTTCAAGGCGTCTGGAGGATGTGAGCTGGGTCTTATTTCTAGAATCATATATGATGCGCGGCTCCTGCACAATGATCTGCGCACAGGACGTCGTCTAGCGCTGGCTGAAGATGAAGTGTCCCTGAGATTGCTCGGCCTCGTGCTCCGCGCCGAGAGCGATTCCCTTGCGCTCGCGCAGGATGAAAGCGCAGATGAAACCGACAATCGAGGCGGAGACGAGGTAGCCCGACACCGCGAAGGTGGTGCCAGTAGCCTCCACGAGCGACGCGGCGATCATGGGGGCGAAGGCGCCGCCCAACACCGAGCCAAGCGCATAAGTGATGGACACGCCGGTAGCGCGAATGGAGGCTGGGAAGAGCTCGGCGTACATCGCGGACTGTGCGCCATAGGTCAGGCCCAGGCCGACGGTCAGGAAAATGAGTGCGCCGTAGAGAAGCCCCAGGCTACCGGTGTTGACCAGCGGGAAAAGGGCGGCAGCGCCGATTCCCTGCAGGATGAATCCGATGAGGTAGGTGTTTCGGCGGCCGATGTAATCGGAGATGTATCCCGCGAACAAAGTCATCAATGCCCACGTGACCGCAGAGACGGTCACCGCGTTGAGGACGTCACCGCGGTCGAGGGCAACGAGGCCGTCGGGATCGGTGGCGTAGCGCTGAATATAGCCGCCCGTGGTCATGTAGCCGACGGTGCCGTTACCTGCAAAAACGAGGGCCGCGACCAGGACCAGCGGGGTGAAATTCTTGAAGAGCTTGCCAATGGGGTTGGTGGCCTCTTCCTCCTCGCGCTCTGCAATCTCTTCGAAGACTGGGGACTCGTCGACGCCCATGCGGATGAGGTAGCCCACCAGGATGAGAACGAAGGAGAGCAGGAAAGGTACGCGCCAGCCCCAGCTCATGAAGGCGTCGCCAGGCGCGATGGTGTTCATGATGGAGAGCACGCCGGAAGAAAGCAGCAGACCGGCAGGAACGCCGATCTGGGGGCCTGCGCCGTAGAGGCCGCGCTTGTCATTCGGCGCGTGTTCCACAGCCATGAGCACGGCGGATCCCCACTCGCCACCTGCGGAGATGCCCTGGATGATGCGCAGGGTGATGAGAAGGATCGGCGCCCAGATTCCAGCGGTCTCGTAGGTGGGCAGAAGGCCGATGAGGGTGGTCGCACCGCCCATGGCGATGAGCGTGACCATGAGAACCACGCGGCGGCCGAATCGGTCGGCAAAGTGCCCTGCTAGGAACGCGCCGACCGGGCGGAACAGGAAGGACAATCCCACGGTCAGGAAGGAAATGATGGTGGCTAGGCCACCCTCGAGCGGGCCGAACATGAGCTGGTTGAACACGAGTCCGGCCACTGCGGCATAGAGGAAGTAGTCGTACCACTCGATGGCGGTACCGATGGTAGTCGCGGCGACGACGCGGCGGCGTTCGGCCGTCGAAATTGCCGGCGTGACAGATGTGTGCGACATTCTGGTTCCTTTCGGCATGCGGTGTGCCATATATGGAAATGCGTGTGAGTTGAACCACTTGCGGTGGTGGTAGGGATAATATACGATCTGGGCAAGGATTTGTTCACAATTAAGGATTCTTCATGGCTGTACCTGAGTTCTTGCCGGTTAAACCGGGCAAAATGATCGCTGTCCATGTGGCTTTCGAGTCCCGCGCAGCTCAGCGCGGTCGCTGGCCCAAGACCCCGAGCTACTTCCTTAAGGCGACCAGCACGCTGGCTGAATCGGGCGGGGTTGTTGAACGCCCCGAGGGAACGGAGCTGCTGGCTTTCGAGGGAGAAATCGCGCTCATCATCGGAACCCCGGCCCGCAACGTATCGCTTGAGGATGCGTGGAAGCACGTCGCCTACGTGACGGCTTCGAACGACATTGGCCTGTATGACTACAAGGTGCAGGACAAGGGCTCCAACACCCGCTCCAAGTCCCGTGACGGGTACACCCCCATTGGGCCGGAGCTTATCGACGCCCAAGGGATCGACCCGAAGGGTCTGCGCCTGCGCACCTGGGTCAATGGCGAGGTTGTTCAGGAGGGAACCTCTTCTGATGAGGATCTCATCTTCCCGCTCGCCCAGTTTGTGGCCGACCTGTCCCAGCACATGACGCTGGAGACCGGTGACATCATCCTCACCGGCACCCCGGCGGGTTCCTCCGTTATCGAGCCGGGGGATGTCGTTGAGGTCGAGGTTGACGTGCCGGGTGGCGTGAGCTCCGGCAGGTTGAAGACCACCGTGAAGGAAGTCCCCGCTTCCTTCGATCCACAGCTGGGCAACCTGCCCTACGTGGACGATAAGCAGCGCGAGGACGCCTACGGTGACCGCGAATCCGCCGGCCTTCCCCCCAAGGATGAGGGCGGGCTCGACCCCGAGCTCAAGGCAGCGTTGGAGAAGGCACCGACCGCCGGCCTGTCCGCCCAGCTGCGACAGCGCGGAATCAACCAATCCGTGATCGAAGGCGTCTACCCGCAGGCCAAGGGAACCAAGATGGTGGGTGTTGCCCGCACGCTGCGCTTCGTGGCTGGCCGTGAGGATCTGTTTAAGTCTCATGGCGGCGGTCTCAACGAGCAGAAGAAGGTATTCGACACCGTCAAGGAAGGCGAGGTCATCGTTATTGAGGCCCGCCAGGAATCCGGCTCCGGAACGCTCGGCGACATCCTGGCGCTGCGGGCGAAGGTCCGCGGTGCGGCCGGTGTCGTGACCGACGGTGGCGTGCGTGACTACGAGGCCGTCAAGGAGATTGGTCTGCCCGTCTTCACGCAGGGCGCGCACCCGTGCGTTCTCGGCCGCAAGCATGTCCCGTGGGATAGCGATATCGCTGTCTCCTGCGGCAACGCCACCGTCCTCCCGGGTGACATCATCGTTGGTGATGATGACGGCGTCGTGGTCATCCCCCGCGATATCGCAGCCGAAGTCGCCGAAGGTGCCCTGGCTAAGGAGCACGAGGACGAATGGGTCGCCTCCCAGGTGGAGGAAGGCGCCAGCTTGGATGGGCTCTTCCCGCCGACCGGAGCGAACAAGGAAGCCTACATCGCTTTCCGTGATGGAAAGGCAGGTGGTCAATGACGCAAACCGCAGCACCAGCCGGGGAAAGTAAATCCCAACAAGCCTATAACTGGATAAGTGAAAGGATTCGGACTCGCGACTATGAGCCCGGGTATCGCCTCGTGTTGGCAACAATCGCGGATGAACTGGGGATCAGCGTAGTTCCCGTCCGTGAGGCTATTCGGCAACTCGAAGCGGAAGGGATGGTCACCTACGAACGTAACGTCGGTGCCAGCGTGACCACCTACAATCGCGAGGCCTACTACGAATCCATGGACATCGTGGCCACCGTGGAAGCCAATGCCACGGCCCAATCCGCCCCGTATCTCAACGCGGAGGATATTGCCCGGGCGCGGGAGATCAACCAGCGCATGCGGGAGCTCGATATCCACCACGATCCAGAAGAATTTACCCAGCTCAACAAAGAATTTCATAGCGTTCTCTTCTCCAAGTGCCCGAACGAGAGGTTGAAGGACTTGGTGGTGGACCAATGGAAGCAATTGGAATACCACCGCGTCTCGACCTTCCGCTACGTGCCGGAGAGAGCCCAAGAGTCAACGCGCGAGCACGAGCAATTGGTCAGCCTCATCGAGGCTGGCGCGGAACCCGCCTACATAGAAAAAGTGGCCAGGCAACACCGACTGGCCACCCTCAACACCTATCGCAAGAAAAACGATTAAGGAGTTCACAGTACTCATGGCTATCAACAACGATGCTGCTAAGCCCACCGACCTTCCAGAGAAGATTCTTCACTACATCAACGGTGAGTTTGTCCCGTCGATTGACGGAGATGAATTCGAGGTCCTCGACCCGGTAACCAATAAGGCCTACATCAAGGCCGCTTCTGGCAAGCCGGAAGACATTGACAAGGCTGTTGCTGCCGCTAAGGAGGCCTTCGAGAACGGCCCATGGTCTAAGGCGCTGCCGCGTGAGCGCGCCCGTGTGCTCAACAAGATTGCGGATATCGTCGAAAGCCGCGCGGACAAGCTCGCTGCTTGGGAATCCTTCGACTCCGGCTTGCCGATCACCCAGGCCAACGGTCAGGCCAAGCGCGCTGCGGAGAACTTCCGCTTCTTCGCTGACCTGATTGTCGCCCAGGCTGACGACGCCTACAAGGTACCGGGCCGCCAGATCAACTACGTCAACCGTAAGCCGATTGGCGTGGCGGGCCTGATTACCCCGTGGAACACCCCGTTCATGCTGGAGTCCTGGAAGCTCGCCCCGGCCATCGCCACCGGTAACTCCGTCGTCCTCAAGCCGGCCGAGTTCACTCCGCTTTCCGCACAGCTGTGGGCAGGCATCTTCGAGGAGGCCGGCCTCCCGAAGGGCGTCTTTAACCTGGTCAACGGCTTCGGCGAAGAAGGCTACGCCGGCGACCCGCTGGTTAAGCACCCGGACGTCCCGCTGATCTCCTTCACCGGTGAATCCCGGACCGGCCAGATCATCTTCGGCAATGCAGCCCCGCACCTCAAGGGACTGTCGATGGAGCTGGGCGGCAAGTCCCCGGCCATCGTCTTCAGCGACGCCGATCTGGAGACCGCGATCGATGCCTGCATCTTCGGCGTCTTCTCCCTCAACGGTGAGCGCTGCACCGCCGGCTCCCGCATCCTGGTTCAGCGCGATATCTACGATGAGTTCGTGGAGCGCTACGCCGCCCAGGCTAAGCGCGTGAAGGTGGGTCTTCCCTCCGATCCGACCACCGAGGTCGGCGCCCTGGTGCACCCGGAGCACTACGAGAAGGTCACCTCCTACATCGAGATCGGCAAGCAGGAGGCCACCCTGGCCGCCGGCGGCGAGCGCCCGGAAGGCTTCCCGGAAGGCAACTTTGTTCAGCCGACCGTCTTCGTTGACGTCAAGCCGGACGCACGAATCTTCCAGGAAGAAATCTTCGGCCCCGTCGTTGCTATCACCCCGTTCGATACCGACGAAGAGGCACTCGAGCTGGCGAACAACACGAAGTATGGTCTTGCCGCCTATGTGTGGACCTCGGATCTGAAGCGTGCCCACAACTTTGCCCAGAACGTTGAGGCCGGCATGGTGTGGCTCAACTCCAACAATGTCCGCGACCTGCGCACCCCCTTCGGCGGCGTGAAGGCTTCCGGCCTGGGCCACGAGGGCGGCTACCGCTCGATCGACTTCTACACCGATCAGCAGGCCGTCCACATCAACCTGGATAAGGTGCACAACCCGGTCTTTGGCAAGCAGGACCAGTAACGTCTACACGCCCCCTCCACTCCCCCATTACTAACTCACACTAAGGAGCCATCATGGCTGACATTCAGGCCCCCGACATTCTGCGTTGCGCCTACATGGAGATCATCGTTACCGATCTCGCTGCATCCCGTAAGTTCTACGTTGACACCCTCGGTCTCGTCGTGACCGAGGAAAACGAGAACGAAATCTACCTGCGCACCTACGAGGAGTTCATCCACCATAACCTCGTGCTGCGTCAGGGCCCCGTCGCTGCCGTCGCTGCATTCTCCTTCCGCGTTCGTTCGCCGGAGGACCTGGACCTCGCCGAGGAGTTCTACAAGGCACGTGGCTGCGAGGTCCGCCGTAACAAGGATGGCTTCGTCAAGGGCATCGGTGATTCGGTCCGCGTTCAGGACCCGTTGGGATTCCCGTACGAGTTCTTCTACGAGGTAGAGCACGTCGAGCGTCTTGCCTGGGCATACGACGCTCACATCCCTGGCGCGCTGGTTCGCCTCGATCACTTCAACCAGATCACCCCGGATGTCCCTGCCGCCGTGAAGTACATGGAGGAGCTCGGATTCCGCACCACCGAGGACATTCGCGATGAGGAAGGAACCGTTTACGCTGCATGGATGCGTCGTAAGCCGACGGTGCACGACACTGCCATGACCGGTGGCGATGGCCCGCGTATGCACCACATCGCCTTCGCTACCCACGAGAAGCACAACATCATCGCGATTTGTGACAAGCTGGGTGCGCTCCGCGAATCCGACCGCATTGAGCGCGGCCCGGGCCGCCACGGCGTCTCCAACGCCTACTACCTGTACCTGCGTGACCCGGATGGCCACCGCGTAGAGATTTACACCCAGGACTACTACACCGGCGACCCGGATAACCCGGTCGTGACCTGGGATGTCCACGATAACCAGCGCCGTGACTGGTGGGGAACCCCGGTTGTTCCGTCCTGGTACCGCGATGGCTCCACCGTCCTCGACCTGGATGGCAACCCGGTGCCGCTGGTCGCTCGCGAGGATGAGTCCGAGCTCGAGGCCACCATTGGTGCGGACGGCTTCTCCTACACCCGTAAGGAAGACTCGGAGGAGATGCCGGAGTGGAAGCAGGGCGAGTACAAGCTGGGTAACCAGCTCTAAAACGGCCTAAGCACTCAGGTTGATTAACGTGGTCCCGCGGCGTCGATAATGCGCACATAACGCGGGGCCGCGTTGTCGTTTCACGTGAAACCGCAACGTTTAACAACCATTACAACACCACAGTCACGTTCAATAACACAGTAAGGAGCGAAATACATGCTGGATGAGAAACAGCACATCGCTATCGCAGATGAATTGGCGCAGGCCGAAAAGGACCGTTCCATGGTCCCGCTGCTGACCGCCCGTTTCCCGGAGATGAGCATTGAGGACTCCTACGCGGTGCAGCGCGAGTGGGTGCGCCGCGGCATCGAAGACGGGCGCCGTCTCGTCGGCCGTAAGATTGGCCTGACCTCCAAGGTTATGCAGGAGGCCACGGGAATCACCGAGCCAGACTACGGCGCAATCTTTGAAGACCAGGTTTATGAGAACGGCTCCACTATCGAGCACGCGCAGTTCTCCAACGTCCGCATCGAGGTTGAGCTGGCCTTCGTGCTCAAGGAGGAGCTCAAGGGACCGAATTGCAGCATTTTCGACGTGCTGCGCGCTACGGAGTATGTCGTCCCTGCTCTAGAGATCCTCTCCTCCCGCATTGAGATGGAGGGACGCACCATTGTCGACACCATTTCGGATAACGCAGCCCTCGGCGCCATGATCTACGGCGGCAACCCGGTGGATCCCGCGGACGTCGACCTGCGCTGGGTGTCTGCATTGCTCTACCGCAACGAATCCATCGAAGATACGGGTGTGGCCGCGGCTGTGCTCAACCACCCGGCAATGGGCGTGGCTTGGCTTGCCAACAAGCTTCACGCGCACGGCGATAGCCTTGCCGCCGGCGACATCATCCTGGCCGGTTCCTTCACCAAGCCCATGTGGGTTGAACCGGGCGATACCGTCCATGCAGACTATGGAAAGTTGGGGTCCATCACATGCCGATTCCAGTAAAGCTGCCGCCCACCTTTGCGGACGTCCTAGAAAAGGCCGAGCAGCCGCTTGTTGGCGCATGGATCTGTTCCGGCTCGGAGGTCGCGGCGGAGATCATCGCCTCGGCTGGCTTTAGCTGGACGCTGATCGACGGCGAACACTCGCCCTATGGCCTCGAAACCATCCTCTCTCTGCTGCGGGCTACCGACGCCTACGGCGTGACGCGCGTGGTCCGCGTGCCAGTAAACAACACGGCACTCATCAAACAGTACCTTGACCTGGGTGTACAAAACTTGATGGTGCCCATGATTGATACCGTCGAGGAAGCCGAGGCTGCCGTAGCAGCCATGCACTACCCTCCCCGCGGCGTGCGCGGCGTGGGCTCGGCGCTGGCCCGCTCCTCACGCTGGAACGGCGTGGAGAACTACCTCGCCAATGCCTCAGACACAGTGAGCCTCACGGTGCAGATTGAGTCTGCGACCGCGGTAGAGAACGTGGAAGAGATCGTGGCCGTGGATGGAGTAGACAATATCTTCGTCGGCCCCTCGGACCTGGCGGCCTCCATGGGGCTGCTGGGTCAGCAGACCCATCCGGATGTGATCGAGGCGGTTAATCACACATTTGAAGCCGTGCGCGCTTCCGGAAAGAAGGTAGGCGTCAACGCTTTCAACCTTGAACAGGCCCAGAAATACATAGCTTCCGGTGCATCATTTGCCCTGGTTGGGGCGGATGTTCAACTTCTTTCGGGTGCGGCACGCCAACTGGCAGACAAATTCCATTTGGGAGGGTAAAAAAGAACCATGAGTGAAAACAACAAGGTCAATATTGACGAGCTGCTGGCCAAGGTTCCGACTGGCTTGCTGATTAACGGTGAGTGGGTAGACGCCTCCGATGGCTCCACTTTCGATGTGGAAAACCCGGCGACCGGTGACGTCATCGCCACCCTTGCTTCCGCTACGTCTGAGGATGCGAAGAAGGCTTTGGACGCCGCCTGCGCCGTGCAGGATGAGTGGGCACGCACGTCCACCCGCGAGCGTTCTAACCTGCTACGCCGTGCTTTTGACCTGGTGCAGGAGCGCAAGGACGAGTTCGCCGCGCTGATGACCCTGGAGATGGGCAAGCCGCTGGCGGAGTCCTACGGTGAGGTTACTTATGGCGCTGAGTACCTGCGTTGGTTCAGCGAGGAGGCCGTTCGTGACTACGGCCGTACCCTGCCGGCGCCGGAGGGCACCCTGCGCATGGTGACCCGTCGTAAGCCGGTGGGTCCGTGCCTGCTCATCACTCCGTGGAACTTCCCGCTGGCCATGGCTACCCGCAAGATTGCACCGGCCATCGCCGCTGGTTGCACCATGGTGGTGAAGCCGGCCAAGCTGACGCCGCTGACCACCCAGTACTTCGCGCAGACCATGATTGATGCGGGCGTTCCGGCAGGCGTGGTCAACGTGGTCTCCGGTAAGTCTGCGTCTGCTATCTCCGAGCCGATCATGGCGGATTCTCGTCTGCGCAAGGTTTCCTTCACCGGCTCCACCCCGGTGGGCAAGACCCTGCTCAAGGCCGCTGCCGACAATGTCCTGCGTACCTCGATGGAGCTGGGCGGCAACGCTCCGTTCATCGTCTTTGAGGACGCCGACATTGACCAGGCCGTCGAGGGCGCAATGGGCGCCAAGATGCGCAACATCGGTGAGGCCTGCACCGCCGCCAACCGCTTCATCGTTCACGAGTCCATCGCTGATGAGTTCGCGGAGAAGTTCGCCAAGCGCATCGGTGAGCTCAAGGTGGGCAACGGCCTCGACGAGGGCGTTACCTGTGGTCCGCTCGTGGAGCAGAAGGCGCTGGATAACATCACCGCGCTTGTCGACGATGCCGTGGCCAAGGGCGCCAAGGCCCTCGTCGGTGGTAAGCCGGGTGAGGGCAAGGGTTACTTCTACGCCCCGACCGTTCTGACGAACGTTCCTCGTGATGCCCGCGTGGCACAGGAGGAGATCTTCGGCCCGATTGCTCCGATCCTGACCTTCTCCGATGAGAAGGAAGCAATTGAGATTGCTAACGACACCGAGTACGGATTGGCCTCCTACGTGTTTACCGAGGATTCGGACCGCATGTGGCGTATCGGTGACGGCCTCGAGTTCGGCCTCATGGGCTTCAACGCAGGTGTCATCTCCAACGCCGCTGCCCCATTCGGTGGCGTGAAGCAGTCCGGCATGGGCCGCGAGGGCGGCGCTGAGGGCCTGGACGAGTACACCTCGCTGCAGTACATCGCTATGCGCGACCCGTACGCGAATGCATAAATAGTGCATTAAATTCGCTGATAATGATGCTGGCACCTCCTTTGTGAGAGGTGCCAGCATTGTCTTTTATGCCAAACTTGCCGGTGCTATTCGCTAGCCGCCGTTCGGTACGCACTCGGCGACTTGTGGAACTCCGCCTTGAAGATGCGCGAGAGGTGCGAGGGATCGTGCAGACCATAGCGGGCGCTGATGTGGCTGATTGATTCCTCGGAGTGCCGCGGGTCGACGAGTTCTCTGCGGATGTGCTCTAGGCGCCTCGTTCTGATGTAGCTGCCTACGGAGAGGCCCTGTTCGGAGAACTTGGCGTGGAGGTGGCGCACTGATACGAAGAGTGCTTGGGCGATGGTGCTGGGGCCTAGGTCCGGGTCGCCCAAGTGCTTCTCGATGTAGGCGGTGGCCTGGTTGAACAGGAGTGTGTCTGCAGAGGGTTCGTCGGCGACGTCGGAGGCCAAGACTGACACCAGCATGGTCAGCGCCGAGCGGACTAGGGCCGTGGCGTGCGGGCCCTTCAATAGGTCCAGGTTCTTGGCAAGCTGTTCAAAGAGGGGCACGGCCACCGCGCCGAGGCCGTGTGAGCGTGAGATCGGATTCGCGGTGAGGCGTTGGATCTGCGCGGGTGAGATGTCGAGGAAGCTCTGCGGGAAGTGAACAATGAGGGTGTTTTGCTCCTCCGGATAGCGCAGGGTGTAGGGCCGCTGGGTGACGTATAGCGCTAGGTCCCCTGGGCGCAGCTCGCAGGTTCGCCCGTCCTGAGTCATGGTTGAGGAGCCTGTGATCTGCAGGCTGAGCTTGCAAAAAGGGACTTCGTCGGTGGAAACCTTGTATCGGTTGACGGTGTGCGGGGAGGTGCACATATCGAAGAGGGATATATCCCCCACCTTTGTTGAACGCAGTGTGGCGTGAAAGGAAGCGGGGTCCTCGGTGTCCACGTCGAGTTGGCCAAAAGAATCGGATGACGCGGTGCGCCACGACGCGATATCGAAATGTTCAACGGCGGAAGCAGACATAACTGGAATCATATCGTGAGAGCTGGCACATTTTTGGACAAATTGTGTGCACTCAGAGTCAAGCCTGCAGATGTGGTGCAGGTAACATCCTAGGCAAAACTTTCTTTGGGCTTTGCTCGCGGGGCCCTCGACTTCCTTGAAGGAGATCTCATGACTCAGTTCGCTACGTACGCTGATCTGCTCAACGCCATCACGGACGAGAATGGACGCGACATCCTCAACCCCGCCACCGGTGAGGTCGTTGGCCGCGCCCCAGAAAACACCGTGGAGGACCTCAACGCTGCAGTTGAGACCGCACGCGCAGCGCAGAAGGACTTTGCCAAGCTGAGCGACGAAGAGCGCTGCGAGCTGCTCACCAAGGCCGCCGCCGCCATCGACGCCAACGCTGAAGCCCTCGTTGAGCTTCTCTCCCGTGAGCAGGGTAAGCCGCTCAACGGCCCGAACGCTCGCTTTGAGGTCGGTGCCTGCTCCGGCTGGCTGAATGCCACCGCCTCCTTCGAGCACCCCAACTACACGGCCGTTGATGATGACATCACCGCCACCGTCAACTACCGCCCACTCGGCGTCGTCGGTGCAATTGGCCCGTGGAACTGGCCGATGATGATCACCATCTGGCAGATTGCGCCGGCGCTGCGTATGGGTAACGCGGTCGTCGTCAAGCCCTCCGAGTACACCCCGCTTTCCGTGCTGGGTCTGCTCGAGGTCGTGAACTCCGTGCTGCCGGAGGGTGTTCTCCAGGTCATCAGCGGTGATGGCGAGGTCGGTGCCGCGCTGACCACTCACGAGGGCGTCGATAAGATCATGTTCACCGGCTCCACCGCCACCGGTAAGAAGATTGTGGAGGCCAGCGCGGACAATCTCACCCGCCTCACGCTGGAGCTCGGCGGCAATGACGCGGGCATCGTACTGGATGACGCTGACCCGAAGGAGATCGCCGGCGACCTCTTCTGGGGCGCGTTCATCAACACCGGCCAGACCTGTGCGGCGATGAAGCGCGTGTATGTTCCGGAGTCGCTGTACGACGCCGTCTGCGAAGCCCTCGTCGAGGTAGCCAAGGCCTCCCCGATGGGCGTGGGCCTCGAGGAAGAGAACGTGCTCGGCCCGCTGCAGAACAAGCAGCAGTTCGACATCGTTGACAAGCTCGTCAACGCCGCCAAGGATTCCGGCGCCCGCGTACTGCTGGGCGGCGACCCGGACTATGACGCGCCGGGCTACTTCTACCCCACCACCCTGGTGGCGGACATCGACCCGGATAACCCGCTGGTCGTCGAGGAGCAGTTCGGGCCTGCCCTGCCGATTATCAAGTACACCGACCTGGATTGGGCCATCGAGCAGGCCAACAAGCTTGACGTGGGCTTGGGCTCCTCCGTGTGGTCCTCCAACCGTGAGCGCGCTCTGGACGTCGCTGCTCAGCTGGAGGCTGGCACCACTTGGATCAACAGCCACGGTGCTGTGGATCCGCGCGTGCCTTTCGGCGGCATCAAGTCCTCCGGCTACGGCGTGGAGTTCGGTACTGAGGGCCTCAAGGGCCTGGCCTACCCGCAGATCATCAACGGCTAAAACCGACATGGCGCTGCTATTCTTAGCGCCATGAGCACCGCCAAAGTCCCGGAGATCGAGTACGCAGCCTTCGACGCCATGAAGGAGGTTGCGTCCTCGCTGAAAGCCGCCTACCTGACTAGGGCTGCTGAAGCAGGCAACGACGTTGAATCGCAGTGGTGGATCCGCCAGAATTGGCTGGTAGAGGACATGGTTGGCGAGGTTGATGCAACCGACGTTGAGGCCATCCGTGCCGCTGCGGCTCTCTTCGCACAGCGGCTTGAAGCCCTCTCCACCGAGCACAAAGCGGCATAGCCTATGCTTTCCGCCGCTGACTTCCCCGTTGATCCGCAGGTCATGGAGCAACGGCTAAAGACTCTGCAAACTAGCTATTTTGGCCGGTCGAATGCTCATGGTCCGGCTGTTCCAGAGGTCATTTATGTGGCGGGGCAGCCAGCGTCAGGCAAATCAACGGCTATTGAATCTGTAAAGAATGGTCACGCGGTCCTTGATTCCGATGAGGTTCGGAAGCTGCACCCCGCCCTCGACGAGATCATGGAGCGCGACCCCCTGCGCATGGACGTGCTCACCAATGGACCGGTGCCCTATTGGATGTCCTCGCTGATTGAGTATGGCCGGCAGCACGGGCACTCTCTCATCATTGAGAACACGCTGTCCAACCCGGAATTCATCGCGGGTGAGATAGCCAAGTTTCGCTCCGCGGGTTTCCGCGTGAGGGTCGTGGGCTTGGCGGTGGCGCAGGAGGTCTCCAGGCTCGGTGTCGTCCAGCGCTACTTGGAGGCGCAGCGCGTGAGCCGCTACCCGCGCTGGACCAATGAGGTTTCCCACACGTCGGGCTTTAAAGCCATCGTCCCAGGGCTTCAAGAGATTGCCCCGCTTGTCGACGACCTCGAGATCCGCACCCGCGACGGCCGCACCTTGAGCGGCATCGAGGATATTGAGGCTGAGCGCGCAACCTGGTTCGACTCCCCCGCTGTTCGGGCCGACTGGCTGGCCCGTTTCGACAGCTGTGATTTGAGTGGGCTTGAAGCTGAGAAGCTCACGCAAAACCTCGTGGCTGATGCAGAGCTTATCCGCAAGCTTTAAGGCTGTGCCCGTGGAACTATTAGGTTCACCCACAGTTCCCGTGCCTGCACGCATCGAGAAGGACCAGGTGGTGAACTCGAATGACTCGCCTGGTCCAACGTGTGTGTGCGCTCGGCGCGTGGTTTAACCCTTATAAGACTTGCCGGTCACAGCCTCAGCGTTTCGCTCGTGCAGCCCGCAGGCCGTTCAAGATCACGATGACTTCGGCGACTTCGTGTACCAAGACGACGGCGGCCAGGCCCAGTACACCGCTGATCGCCAGTGGCATCAACACGATGATGATGGCCAGAGACAGCACGATGTTTTGGTTGATGATCCTGCTGCCTCGGCGGGCGTGCTGCAGCGCCTGCGGGATCAGCCGGAGGTCGTGGCCAGTGAAGGCGACGTCAGCGGACTCGATCGCGGCGTCAGAGCCGGTCGCTCCCATCGCAATGCCCACCGTTGCGCCCGCCAGTGCCGGCGCGTCGTTGATGCCGTCGCCGATCATCGCCGTCGGCGTCTTGGAGGAGAGTTCGGCGACGATGCTTGCCTTGTCCTCCGGTCGCAGCTCGGCGCGCACGTCGTCGATTCCGGCGATTTCAGCCAGCGCCCGGGCGGTGCGAGTGTTATCGCCGGTGAGCATGCTCACTTCCACGTCGTTGTCGTGCAGGGATTGCACGGCATCGGGCACCTCGGGTCGCAACTCGTCGCGCACCCCGATCGCCCCGGCGAGAGCGTCATCGACGGTGACTAGGACGCAGGTTTGGCCTTCGGACTCCATGCGCTCAACGTCCGACTTCAGTGGCCCGGCGTCGATCCATCGGGGGCTGCCGACCAGCACCCGTCGGCCTTCGACGGTGCCGCCGATGCCATGACCGGCTTCCTCGCTGATATCCAAGGCGGTGGGCGCTTCGGGCTCCGCTGCCACGATCGCCGCGGCGAGGGGGTGCGTCGATTGCTGCTCAACCGCCGCCGCGAAGGAAAGCACCTGCGCCCGATCGAATCCGTCTGCCGGGACCACTCCGGTAACCTCGGGCTGGTTGCGGGTAAGGGTTCCGGTTTTGTCTACCGCTAGGTGACGGATGCCGCCGAGTCGCTCGAACGCCGCGCCGGACTTGATGACTACTCCGAACTGGCTGGCCGCGCCGATCGCGGCCACGACCGTCAGCGGCACGGAGATTGCCAGCGCGCACGGCGACGCTGCGACCAGGACCACCAGCGCACGGGTGATCCAAGTCTCGGGGTCGCCCAACAGCGAGCCGATCACGCCGACCAGCACCGCCAGGATCATCACCCCGGGCACGAGGGGTCGGGCAATCCGGTCGGCGATCCGGGCGCGGTCACCCTTCTCCGCCTGCGCTTGCTCGACGAGGTCGACGAGTGTGGTCAGCGAGTTGTCCGTTCCAGCTGCGGTCGTCTCGACCTCCAGCACACCGGCGGAGTTGATCGCTCCCGCGGGTACCTCGTCGCCGGGCGCAACCTCCTCCGGAATGGATTCTCCGGTGATCGCTGAGGTGTCAAGGCTGGAGCGTCCGGACCGAATGATGCCGTCCGTGGCGATCCGCTCCCCGGGGCGTACGACCATTAGCTCGCCAACCTCAAGGTCCTTCGCAGTGACCTCGGCCGTCGTACCGTCGCGCAGCACGGTCGCGGTTTGCGGTACCAGCTTCAACAGTGCCCGCAGTCCGCCTTGGGCTCGGTCCATCGCCTTGTCTTCAAGCGCCTCGGCGATCGAGTACAGGAACGCCAGCGCCGCGGCCTCTCCGACGAAACCAAGGATCACCGCGCCGACCGCGCTGATCGTCATAAGCAAGCCAATGCCGAGCTTGCGCTTCGTGACAAGGTTCCGGATCGCTCCAGGTGCGAACGTGTAAGCGCCCAACAGCAGGCCAAGCCAATACAGTACCGTTGCGGGCGTCTCCAAGTCGGACCAGTCCAGCGCCAGTCCTGTAATGAGGGCTACGCCGGAGAAGATCGGTAGCAGTAGCTCGGGGTCCTTCCACCATGGCCGATCGAGCTCTTCGATCTCCGTGGCGGGTTCGTGTTCGCATCCACATGCTGAACTCATGCGTCCGTTCCTTTCTCGCCGCAGCCGGGCACCGAGCACTCAGTGTCGATGCAGGGGGCATTCTCGTCGACGGCCAGCGTCGCGTTGACCAGCGCTTCGAGCGCCGCCGCGAGGTGCGGATCGGCAATTTCGTAGCGGGTCTTACGGCCCTCCGGCTCAGCGACGACGATGCCGCAATCGCGTAGGCAGGACAGGTGATTCGAGACGTTCGAGCGGGTCAGATCCAAGCTTTGCGAAATCTCGGCCGGGTAGCCCGGACCGTCGAGTAGGGTCATCAGGATTCGGGAACGCGTCGGATCAGCCATGGCCCGGCCGAGCCGGTTCATAACGTCGAGGCGTGAAGCAATAGTCAGCATGTGCTGAACAATACAACGTGTGCTGAACTATTCAAAATGCACTGAACTGACGGTTACGCGTAGGTCCTGCGACCTGCAGGAATTAGTCGATGGGAGAGCAGATGACTGATCCGTTGTGGTTCGGCTGTCACCCAACGCGGGAGCGACGTGGGCGGCGAGGTTCTCCAGAATCTTCACGTTGACGTCCACGCCATCCCGCAAAACCTTTACGTGTTTCCATGCGCCCATATGTTCTCTGTGTGCTGACGTAATTACAGTTTTCTGATTGTTGCAGGCTAACGAGAAAGTAACTTTGCGACTACATACTGTGGGGTTCAAATTTAACGTGTAGCGTTATTGACGCTTCGCGTTATGGGGGATAGGGTCAAGCAGGATCCAGTCGTTCGCTGACAAGGACACTGAGCGTATGTGGAATCGAGAGCGGATTCCCCCGGGAAACCGGCTCGAGGCGTTGAAAGGTGATCGGCGGGGCCAGAGGAGGTTGAGATCGTTGACTACCACTGACAAGCTCCCTCCGGTTCACCCCGGTGAGATCCTCATGGAGGACTTCCTCAAAGGAATGGGGATCACCCAGCACAAGCTCGCCGTCTCCATCGGCGTTCCGCCCCGCCGGATCAACGAAATTGTTCACGGTAAGCGCGCTGTAACCGCTGACACGGCCCTTCGTCTAGCTAAGTTCTTCGGAATGAGCCCCCAGTTCTGGCTCGGGTTACAGGCTCAATATGACTTGGACGTGGCGGAAGACAAGATCCTCTCGGAAATCGAGCGGATTCAACCAGTCCAAGCTGTCTCAGCGTAGCGGTTACCCGAACCAGGTCCGTCTGCGTGAGGATATGCACGCGGATGGTTCGAACTAGGAAATTTGGGGCCGCCGTCGCGTGGACTTGAGTTCCGAGCGCCGCTTTTTCGCTTCGAGACGGCGTCGCACCGAGCTCTGCGTCGGCTTGGTCCTGCGCCGCGGAGGAGGAAGCGGAGCGAGCGCCTCACGCAAGAGGGCGGCCATGCGTTCGCGTGCCTCGGCGCGGTTGCGGGCCTGCGAGCGCTGGGTCGATGCGGTAACGGTAAGGACGGTGCCGTCTAGGCGGTGCTCGTGGTTGTGGAGGACGCGGCGACGCTGGGCGTCGGAAAGCGATGAGCACGTAGCGATATCGACGGAAAGCTGCACTTTGCTGTCCGTAGTATTGACGCCTTGGCCACCTGGTCCCGACGACTTCGCGAACCGCTCCGTCAGGTCGGCGGCGACGATGACCAGACCCCCGGGGATCCCTGGGCCAGGCGCGATGGTCAGGTCGTTCATACCGCCCAGCTTAGTTAGAGTTGCGTCCGGATCAGACCCGCCGTGCGAGATCAGGGTAGTGTACGACCACTCCGTCACCGTCGACCTCCAACTCGACGTCGACTCCCCGTGTTCCGCTTTCGTATCGGACAGTTTCAGCATCGACGGAGCTGTAGTACTGGTCTGATGCGATCACCTGGAGGGACGGCATATCAATCCAAGCCATGATCAGTTGCGTTTTCGGAACCTGAGTCTCAAGCAGCGTCAAGCGACGAATAGGCATTGTGTTGGTGAGAGGGCACAGACCGAGATCGCAATCGAGTGCGGCTTTCAGGTCGGCTGACTGGACGATACCGGGGGAGGGCAGCTCTTCAGGCTGGGCGCCCTCTTCATTGGTTTCCGCCGACCACACGCCTTGTTCGGACCTTAACAGCTCGAGGCTTCGCCCCCATCCGTCGCCTTCAACGTTCACCGACACACGTTCGGTCATCCAGTTCTCCGCGGCGCGCAGCTCCCACGTGGCCTCGTATCCATCGCCGTATTGCACTCCGGAAGCGGTCAAACCGGCTCCTAAAAAATGAACTGCGGCCTCGTTCCGGATGAGGGGAGTCTCGACATGCTCCCACTTATACGTGCGCTCCATGGTGAGGATTTTACCACGCTCGATGGTGCGAAAAGGCAGGTAGCTTTCGATTTGGACCGCGTACCGAGGAGGAGGCTTACCGGCAGAATGGTGTACTTCGTAAGCCCGCGGCGCAGAAGAATTCCATGAATGAGAGCAGGGCCAACACGGCCGTTGCCATCTGCAAATGGGTGAATCGTTTCGAACTGAGCGTGAGCAATCGCGGCTTGGATGAGAGCACCGTCGAGGTAAAGGCACAAATCTCCAACGAGGTCACGGACCAAGCGTGGGGTGCAGGGATGAACTCGGCCCCTAATGGGTGTGTGGTTACTTCCTCCGATCCAGTTTTGAATAGTGCGAAGTCCAGTGGGAATAGAACCCTTCTCCCCCATCAACTCTCTTTGAAGCTTTTCAAGAAGCTCGATGGAGATTGTCGGTTCGGTGGCAAAGCTCTGCTCGATGGAACGCAGAACGGTGAGGTTGCGGGCAACCTCTTCCGCGCCTTCCTTAAAACCACGGACTTCCTCCTCTTGGGCGAGTTCCGCGAGGACAACCTTATCGACGTTGGGCGCAATACCTTCAATGCGTGAGGAGGAGATCGCCTCAGAACGCATGAGTAAGCGGCCACAGACTCCAACTGGCCGGAAGCAGCATGACGGTTGAGCCTCAAGATCTCTCGCTCGATACGCGCTGCTCGGCTGGTGAGCTCTGGAGAAAAAGTCCACGCCTTACTAGCAAGATGGGCAGGGACATACGCTTGAAAAGGACCTACGGCCTTATCGCGCCGGGGAATGCCGGATCCTGCGTCGGGGATCCAGCTCTCGGTAACGTAGTGGGGCATGTAGAGGCTATCCATTCGTCAAACCCCAATGAGTGGTTGGATAACTCTTATCCAACCACTCATTGGGGTTTAGGTGCTAGATAACTCTTAAACATTCGGGCTTTAAGGCTGAAATGTAGCCTCAATGAGAATGCCAATGACAATCCGATCTGACCGGCCGCGCTGACCTCGGCCAAATCCCCAGACCTCGATCCCGAAACCTCCTGGTGGGTGGTGGGGCGTCGCCAAGCGCTTGGCGACGCCGACCTGCAGGTTTCGGGTTTTAGTTCTGGGGAAATGCAGTGGAGGCTGGAAACGCCGAAGCCCGTCGCCCAAGTCAACTGCGCAATGAGTACATCAATGACAACCTCAATGAGAATTTTGTCATTGAAGCGCTCAATGTTAGCTATGGCGGCTATAGCTGCACCGCGCAGTGTTGGAGGTGGAGGAGAAGGAATGCAGTTAGTCGCGGGGCTGCAGGCGCTTAACCAGCTGCTCGTGGTGGACTGGGGCGAGGCAGCCGGCGTCCACGACGCGCCGGGCTAGCTCCTTGTCCCCCATCTTGGCGGCAAAGGCCATGCCCATGGTGATGTCGTGGTCGGGGTGGCCGATCAGTGTAATCTCATCGCCTGGGTTGATACGGCCGGGCTCGATGATGCGCAGGTAGGAACCGCAATCGCCACGCTCGGTGAAGGACTTGAGCCAGCCAGGCTCGTCCATCCAGCCGGAGAAAGTGGCGCAGGGTGTGCGCGGGATGGAGACTTCAAGCACGCACTCCCCCACCTGAATTCGCTGGTTAATCAGCATGTTCGGCCAGGAAATCCCCTCGGTGGTGAGGTTCTCCCCGAAGTAGCCATCACGTAGCACGCGGTTAAGCGTGCCCTCCCAGTAATCGAGCTCCTCACGGGCCACCGCATACACGGCCTTCTCAGCGCCGCCGTGGTGGGCGTGGTCACCGATGGAATCCCCCACCACGCCGGAGCCGTCACCGTAGTTGGGCCCAGGTATCTCCAGGTCCAGGAAGGGGCGCGGCTGCTTATCGATGCCCGTGTACTCGTGCCGCCCGTGCGGCTCCGGGCGGCGGACAGCGACGTTCGTGGAGATAACCTTCATGCTCACCTATTGTGGCACACCTCACGCGCTCACATGTCGCGATCGTGGAAGAGCGCCTCCGCGGTCACCAGGTCATAGAAGAAGAGGCGGGGGGCGAGCGGGAGGACGTCGGCAAGCATGGGCATGTCCTCCTTGAGCAGCGGACTTTCCATGATGATGTCATTCGCCGCAGCGCGGGAGGCCAGGGCGAAGGCATAGGAAATATAGGGCATCCAGGCCGCTGCATTGAGCTCGTCGGCTGTGTTCCCGCTGGCGAAGGCGCCGAGTGCCACGAGAGTGTGGCTGACGGACATGTCAACGCCCGCGTTTTGCACCAGCGAGGCTAGTGCCGTGGCGTCCTTGCGCAGGTGCTCGATGGTGCCCAGCGCATCGAGTGCGCCGTTATTGGCAAAGCACTCACGCAGCGCGGCGACGCGGCCGGCCTCCCCCATCAGATCATCGACGGGCGGTGTGGGACTGTGAATGGTCGCGGCATTGAGCAGCATCGGGCGGGTCAGGCCATCGGCACCCGACTCGCGCACTGCGGTGAGCTCGGAGTTCTCGCTAGCGGAAGGATCGAGGAGGAGATCCAGGTAGCTATCGACGCCGGACTCGTCGGCGGCCTCCAGTGGCGAGTGGAACAAGCGCGTGCGCGCAAGCGAGCGGGCTTGTTGGTTCACGCTGACGCCGGTGCGCGCCAGGGCGTGGACCGCGGCCTCCGGTTGGGCGCGCAGGCGGTCGATGGTGCTGTCGAACATCGCCTGCAGCTTCGGGTTGGGGCTGCGCTGGGAGAGCACGTGGAGCGCGCGGAAGGTGTCCCAGAGCTGCTCCGGGGTCCAGTCCTTCGATGCGAGCGCCGCCGGTGAGCCTTCCGGCGTGACCACGATGGAGGCGCTGGAGGGGCGTGCTGGGGCGGCGAGGTTGGAGGAGGCGCGGAGTTCGCGGACGTCGACAAGCAGCGAGCCATGCTCAGCAAGCTCCGCGGGCAGTTCAAACCCCTCTTCGGTGGGCGTGAGTTGGGTGGGCGCTACGGTGGGCTCGGCCAATGGCCAGGCCCAACCCACTAAATCTGCCTGCGGTTCTGCGTTCTGTTCGATGATAATCTCATCGCCGTTGAGCAGACCACGGCTGACGAAGGGGGACTTGCGGACGGTGGCCAGCGCCGCATAAATCAGGCTGGTGGAGGCGGAAGCCTCGTACTCGACGATGCGCCGCTCCAAGCTGCGGGCCTGGTGAGCCGCGCGCTCCCCCGCCGGGAGGGAGTCCAGGTAGTCCTCGTAGGACAGCGTGGACCACATGAGGAAAAGCTCCGCCGTTGGTTGCTTGCGCACAGCGTTGGCTAGCGCAGCGTTGGGGACGGCGAGGCTGGTCACCGCCTGCGTCGTCTTTGAGGTGCGCGCCAGTTCCTTGATTTTCTGACGGCCGTCGATGGTGACGAACTTGGCCAGCGGTAGTGGGCGCGGCGAGTGGACGGTGAACATATCGTCCTGATCGAGCTGACCAGCGAAAATTACTGGCTTATCGGAGTGCTCGGTGGGCTCTAGGCCGATGCGCTTGACGCGGCTGAACAAGGCCTCGGGCCAGACATCGAATTCCAGCTCATAGCCGGCCTCACTGGCTACGACCTCGCGGCGAGAGACCTCGGTGTCCTCGAAGGTGCGCAGGCCTTTTTCCAGTGCGATGGGCTTCTTTGGCGGGGAGGCCAGCGTGTAGCTGAAGGCTGAGTGCGCACCGAGGGCGTCGATGATGCGGAAATCCATGCCGCGCGGGCCGTCGTTGGTGGCGCGCATGTGGAGGCCCTCGGCGAGGGAGATGAAGCGGACGTCGACAAGCTGCTCGTCGTGCCACAGCGACACCTTGTAGCGGCCCACCCACGGGTCTTCGTAGAGGTCACCCGGGAAAGGTTCGGCGATGCCTGCGTCGAAGGTCTGCTCCGAAATCTCCTCCTGTTCGCCGCCGAGGGGCGCGTAGGTGAGATCGATGCGCCACTCCCCTTCCGCAATGAGGTGCACGCGCGGCGATTTGGTGAACACGGGCTCGTTGTCGAGGCCCCGGGCGTTGGGCAGGATGGCGACGTCAAAGTCCCACTCAAAATCGCCGTGCTTGGCGACGTCCACCGGTTCCCTCTGCGGCACTCGGACCTGCTCCGGCAGCGGGCCCACTTCCCAGCCGGCCCAGATGCCCAGCGGCTCGGCATCCTCGAGCGTGCCCTGCGGCGCGATGAGGGTGGTGCGGTCATAGACGATGAAGGGTGCTTCATCGGTGATGCCGGTGAAGGTGACGGTCTCGATGAGGTCCTCATCGCCATCGCGCAGGGTTACCTCGATGCGGGTAAAAGGCCCGGGGATGCCGACTTCCAGCGGCTCTTCGGTGGCGAATTCACGCACCGAGTGGGGGCGATCGATGAAATGGGACTTGACTGCCCATCGTGGGTCCGTCAGGTCCGCTTCAGGGTAGGTAGCCGGCAGCTCCAGCATGAGGATGTTGCTCCCCCGGCGCAGTGAAATCCGGGGACCCTGCTCGGCGATGTCGGTAGTGACCAACGGCGTTGTGGGAAGTGAATAAATCTCCGCGCTCATTTGCTTCATCATAGGACACCGTGGGGCCCTGTTGCCATGTCGCTGGTAGAGGGCTTGATTGTCCTAACGGTAGGACAGGTGTCCTAAGCATAGGACAGCTGGCTATAGTGGGGCTATGGACCCAGTACAACTCCTCAAGGAAAGCCCGCTGAGCCTGAGCGAAATCTCGCGGCGCTCGGGAGTGTCACGAAATACGCTCAATCTGTGGTTGCGTGGGGCAGCTCAACCAAGCTTGGCCGGGTTGGAGAAGGTAATGCGCGTGCTCGGATACGAGGTTTCCGTACAGGTACACCGCATGAGCGACGCCGCCGCCGCGACAGCCGCCCGAGTTCTCCTGGGGGAGCTCAGCAGCGAAGAACCAGACGTTAAAGCCTGGATTGACCGCTTTATGCAGTGGGGTGACGCTGCGGCCGTCGGTGGCAGCTACCAGGCTCTCATGGAACGGGCCGCGTGGGCCTCCAACCCATATGGCCGCCACGGGGCTCTCCACTTTTTACCGGCGAATCCAATAACGCTTGCCTCAGCGGTTGATGCGAGCGGGCAGCCATGGGCGATGTCGGGTGCTTTTGCAGCGCAACGAGTCGCGGGGCAGATCGCAGGTGAAGAAGAACCTCAATCAACATTGATCTGGTGCACAAATCCAGCAGACATCGTGTCTTCATTGCCCACTCGGATCCGTGCCAGTTCTGAGCCCGTATCCGGAGGAATCACCCTCGTGCCTGTCGCTGGTGAAGAGCTCGCCGGCGCAACTAATGAAGCCGGAATACACTACGTATCACCGCATCAGCTTGCCATTGATGTGTGCGCAGAAAACTACATCGGAGGGGCATAGGTGATGAGAAGAGCAACGAGCCGAGTGAGCTGGGAGCACCATGAGCGGCCGCATGTTTCGGAGTTGGGGACTGACCGTGCGTTATTTCGATTAACCAAGCAACTTCCTGACTTGGTGTGGAACGCTGCCGCGCTGGAAGGAAACACTTTCACCCTCCCGGAAGTCCGCACGCTGTTAGATGGCGTCACTGTGGGTGGGAAGGCACTTGCTGAACAGCAACAGATCTTGGACTTGTCAGAAGCTTTCAACCTGCTCCACGAGCTGGTCCTCAAAGAGGAATGTGCGGTGGATAAAGCCACCAGTAACGCACTCCATGCCGTGCTAGCAAGGAACGAGGCCCTGGACGCTGGTCTTTTCCGTGGTGAAGGCCATGTGGAGGGAGATGGCGGTGGAGTGCGGCTCATGGATGGCGGGTTCATCCCTTTCGACCCTGCTGATGAATTGGGTGAAGCTCATGCCGATTTGCTGGTCTCCCTTCAAGGGCTTGAAAACCCAGTCGAGCAAGCGTTGGCCTATTTCTGCTCTGCCACGCGTAGCCAGTTTTACTTCGATGGAAACAAGCGAACCGCACGGCTTGTGGCGTCAGGCCTCTTGATGAGCAATGGCTACGCAGCACTTAATATCCCTAATGCGAGAAGGCTGGAATTCAACCTTGCCCTCGATGAACTGTTCCGATCCGATGACGCTACGACCTTGATGGACTTCCTGTATGACTGCCTAGAGGAGTCCTCCCAGTAAGCGCAGTAGGCCCTCCGCTTCCGAAGCGGAGGGCTACGTGGGGGCTGAATGCTCAGCGCATCCTTTAGTGCATAGTGCTGTAGTGCTTAGCGGAACATCTTCTGCAGAGCGGAGAAGTCAGCCTTGACCACGCCGACAGACTGCAGGAATGCGGCGATGGCGCCGAGCAGGGCAGCCACAACGCCTGCGCCCAAGAAGCCGGCGCCGACGGGGTGGCGTGGCTAAAAGGAACAGAGTTGACGACACCAGCGGACTTGTTGTGGTCAATTGCCTGCTCGGAGATTTCTTCAGGGAGTGGCCGTATGGGGACTTGCCCAGAACACTGTTGACGTCGGCAAGCACTGCGTGGACACCATAAAACGACAAACGGTGAACCCCAGGAGGTGGGATTCACCGTGGTGAGTGAATGGGCAGATTATGCCATCTGCAGCGTGGTCACGCAGGTACCGCCTTCGTCAGAGGTATCCAGGGGAACCTCGCCGGTCTTGCCGTCCTGCTCGATGGTGATGGTGCCCTTCTTGTCGGCCGGCAGCCAGTAGCCAATGAAGCCGTTGTCGAACGTCGTGGTGTCTTCGTTGACTAGCTCATTTCCTTCGTCATCCGTGATGGTGACGTGGATGTCTTCCTGGCTGAGCTCACCGGTGCAGGTGGTCAGGGAGTGGTTGAAGCAGTCGTGCGTACGGGAGAGGTACGGCGCAATAGAGAGGTAGAACTTGTCCTCCGGCAGCGGCAGGGAGGCCTGACCCTGTTCAGTAGCGAGGATGAGCTCGTTCGGGCGCACGGATGCGAGGAGATCGCTATTGCGCTCGTCCTTGGACTGGCGGTCCAGCTTGTCCACGATTTCCTGGCCATCCAACCCTTCGAGATCGAACTCGGCGAGGATCTCCTCGGCAGGCACCTGTTGGATGTCGGTGCTGGAAGCGGCGCTTTTCGAGGCTTCACTCGGTACGGGGCTGTCAGTAGAGCAAGAGGACAGGGTGATGGCTGCGGTGCAGGCGGCAGCAAGAGAAATGAGGCGTTTCATAAGTCTTCCGAATAGGTCCGATTGTGTTGACCCAAGCCTATACCCCACCGGGGTATCAATCAAAGGAATGAGAGAAGGATCATCTTTTTGCGCTACGCGGGCTGAGCCTTCCCATAAAGCTGTCTCAATGGCTGCAACAGCTACCCTGAAGTACATGATTACCGGCGCACTCAAAAATAATGTCGACCGCATCTGGGACACCTTCTGGTCTGGCGGCATTTCCAACCCAGTCTCCGTCATCGAGCAGTTCACCTACCTGCTCTTTATCAAGGACCTCGACGAGCGCCAGGTCCAGATTGATAAGCGCCGCGCTTTGGGCGATCCGACTGCGACTGAGGACATCTTTGACACCAGCCAACAGGATCTGCGGTGGCGCAACCTCATCGAGGACCGTGACATCGCCCGCCGCAAGGCCACCATCATTAACAAAGTCTTCCCCTTCCTCAAGGAGATGGGCGGGACGGGCTTCCAGGAACACATGGCCAACGCTTCCTTCGATATCGAATCTGAAGCCACGCTCTCGCGCGTGATGGAGCTCATTGACCAGCTGCAATTCTCCAACAAGGACATGAAGGGCGACTTGTATGAGTACATGCTGGACAAGCTGTCTACCTCCGGTACGAATGGTCAGTTCCGCACGCCCAGCCACATCATCGAGCTCCTCGTCGCGCTCATGGAGCCGACACCACAGCAGCGCATTATTGACCCTGCCTGTGGCACCGCAGGCTTCCTGGTGGCCGCCAATGATTGGGTTGTTCAGCATCACCGTGAGGATCTGTTCAACAAAGACACGCGCACAACGTTTACCAATGAGGGCCTGACGGGCTTCGACTTTGATAAGACCATGGTGCGCATCGCGGCTATGAACATGTTCATGCATGGTTTTGACGAACCCAATATCTCCTACCGTGACTCCCTGCAGCAGCTCCCCACGACGTTTGATGAGGCCTTCGACCTTGTCCTGGCCAACCCGCCTTTCGCGGGCAGCTTGGATAAGGACTCTATCGATCCCAAGCTCAAGTCTGTGACGACAGCTAAAAAGACGGAGCTTCTCTTTGTCCACCGCTTCCTGCAGCTGCTCAAGCCAGGTGGCCGCGCCGCGGTGATTGTCCCCGAAGGCGTCCTCTTTGGCTCCACTAAGGCACACAAGGCGCTTCGCAAGATCTTGGTTGAGGATCAACGCTTGGATGCTGTCATCAAACTCCCCTCCGGCGTGTTCAAGCCCTACTCGGGGGTGTCCACCGCTGTCCTGTGCTTTACCCGCACGGATTCCGGCGGCACTGACGAGGTGTGGTTCTATGACGTCACCGCGGATGGCTACTCCCTGGATGACAAACGTACTCCGCTTCTCGACGACCCTCTGCTCGGCCCCTCCCCTGCCTCCCACATCCAGGACTTAAGCGATCCCGCGCTTGCCGACGACCCCACGCCCGTCACCCTCACCGACGAACAGCTCAAGCTCAACAACCTTCCGGACGTCGTGGCCCGTTGGCACGCCCGCACCACCGACGAGCGTGAGCGCGCCCGTACCGACTACTCCTTCACGGTGCCGAAAGACGAAATCGCCCAAGCCGACTACGACCTTTCCATGAACCGCTACAAGGAAATCGTCCTCGAAGCACAAGAAACTCGCGACCCTATGGACATCATCGCCGAAATCGAAGCCCTCGACCGCGACATCACCCAAGGCCTTGCCAACCTCAAGGCCATGCTCAGCGAGGGGAAATAACATGGCTAGCACTGCAAAGCATGATTGGCCGATGGTGCCGTTTTCGGAATCGGTTGACGATGTGACAAGGGGGCTTAAAAAGGTTCAGAAGTCTGCCTATGAAGAGGTAGGGTCAACACCCATTGTTGATCAATCGATGGACTTCATTTGTGGATATACCGATGAAATCCCGACCTTGGTATCTCCGCCTTATATCGTATTCGGCGACCATACGCGGGAATTGAAATATCTAGATTTCGCGTTTGTTCCGGGGGCCGACGGTGTTAAAGTCCTGAAGCCCGCTGAGGGAATCGACCCGAAGTTCCTTTACTACTATTTGAAGGCCCACCCTGTTCAAGATCTTGGATATTCACGGCATTTCAAGTTGCTGAAAGAGTTGACCATCCCTCTCCCTCCCCTCGAAGAGCAGCGCTGTATCGCGGCGATTTTGGATGAGGTTGAGGACAGAGTGAGCATTACACGTTCTGCTGTGCACCGGCTGGATCACTTATTGGAGAGTGAGTTTAGACGTAGGTTTGTTGCTCAAGAGTGCTCAATAGCTCGGCTCGGAGATCTTGCAGTATGGAAAAGCGGAGGGACGCCTTCACGTTCGGCTAGAGATTATTTTGATGGAGAGATTCCGTGGTTCACTTCAGGTGAGCTAGATTCAGCCTACGTTTCCGAGTCGAAAGAGTGTATTACTGACTTGGCGATATCTGAATCTGCAGCAAAGCTCTTCGGGCCAGGAACTCTATTGGTTGGAATGTATGATACTGCGGCACTCAAGTCTTCAATTGCAACTGCAAGTGGTACGTGCAATCAAGCTGTGGCGTTTACCTCCCGTTGGTTGATAGAGCCAGATCCGCTATTTGTATATTTGGCCATTCAGTCGATTAGGCCTAAAGTTCTCCTGCGGCGACGGGGTGCGCGTCAGAAGAATTTAAACCTTTCTATTATTCGTGAAATCGAAATTCCATTCCCCGATTCTTCCACTCGAAGTGCATTCACCACTTTTGCGGAGCGAGTCTTGGAGCTTTCACAAAAGCATCTATGGCGGCTGCAACTTCTCGAGGAACTTCGAAAATCCTTATCCACCCGCGCTTTCCAAGGAGAGCTCTAATGGCTGTCGAAAGATGGGAAGCCTACATGATCTCGGTGTTGGAGGCTCTTAACGCAAACGGATCTGAGCTCCGGCGTAGGGAGCTCATCGAAATAACTGCGTCCTATGCGGGCATTACTGACGAAGAGAGGCTTGAGACCATTGCGTCGGGGCAGTCGCGCTTTGAAAACCGTGTTGGATGGGCGTTGACGTTCCTTAAGAAGGCGAATGCCATTACCTCGCCTGCGCGGGCACGCTTTCAAATTACAGACTTTGGTCGTGATCTGTTGGCACGTTATCCGGAAGGAATGACGGAGAAACAGCTGTTGGGAGAGATTGCGGGGATGGAAGCGGCACTTACGTGGCGGGGCCCGAATCCTGGGCGTAAGGCTGGGGACGAGGTAAGCGCTGATCAGCAAAGCGTCTTTCCAGAGGCCGAGAGCGAGCTAGATCCGGTAGAGCAGGTGGAAACCGGTTTGTCCCGCAATAACGAGTTTGTGGCTGGTGAGCTGCTGACTCGGTTGCACGAGAATGAGCCGGCGTTTTTTGAACAGGCGGTGCTCGACCTGCTCATGGCCATGGGGTATGGCGGTACGCAGGGTAAGGCCACGCGCACGCAGCTATCCAACGATGGTGGTATCGACGGGATTATTGACCAGGATGCGCTGGGGCTGTCCCGTATTTACGTGCAGGCGAAGCGGTATGGGTTGGACAAGAGCATTGGCCGTCCAGATATTCAGGGATTCGTGGGTGCGTTGCAGGGGGCACAGGCGGACCGTGGGGTGTTTCTGACTACGGCGAAGTTCTCTGCGGCTGCGCAGGAGTATGCGGATGCGGTGGCATCACGTGTTGTCCTGATTGATGGAGACAGGCTGGCGGAACTGATGATCCGCTATGGCGTGGGCGTGCAGGTCAAGAGGACCGTGACGCTGGTTGAGGTGGATGAGGATTACTTTGAGTAGTTCGGCGCTGTGTTTGCCCTTTCGAATATTTCGAATTGCTCTATGATGGTCTCATGACTGACGTACGGAATCGCCCCCACACAACTCTCCCGCCGCAAGACCTAGAAGCAATGCTCGACGTGAGCAGGTTCTTGGAGCAACTGGAGGGACCGGCTGCGCTTGTGGGGCCTGACGGACAGACGGTAAATCTGCCCGAAGAAGCATTTAGCGTGCTGGCAGACGTTGTCCGGGCGATGAGACAAGGAAAGGCCATTACCCTTGCGCCCGTAGACCAGTTGCTCACAACACAAGAAGCAGCAGACTTTCTGGGTATTAGTAGGCCGACACTGGTGAAAAAACTTGAGGATGGGTCGATAGCGTTCGAACGTCCCTCAGGGGGTCGGCATAGGAGAGTTCGACTCGTTGATTTACTGCAGTACCGGGATGAGCAGCGGACGGAACGTCGTAAAGCACTGCGAGAGATAGCGTCTGAGGCCCAAGCTGCCGGGGCCTATGACGTAAATGCCGCAGACGCAACTGACATTGCGCAGATCCTCAAGGACGCACGCAAGGAAGCGGCAAAGAAAGCGCGGCGTGGCTAGGATTTCGGCTCTTTTGGCTGCGTGCACACTGATCCCAAAGGGGCCGGGCAAGCCGTCACACGCGGTCTTCCCGACCCAGAAGCGAAACAACGTCGGTCTTAGAAGGTAGATAGTTTGTGGTGTCCGGCTCTACATCCGTAGTGGTCAGCGGGGAGTAAGGCGCCGGGGTGTGGCTCAAGATCCCGGCAGCTACTAGTTGCTGTACGCGGCTATCTGGAGATGAAACGGGAACTATCTGAGCAATGGGTTGAGTCCGGTCAGTGTTGGTCACAGTCTCTCCGGTAATTGGTGGGCTTTGGGACAGCTCGCAATTGAATAACGGGGATAGTGGCGATCTTAGTGGCGTGTGGGGAAAGAACAAGGGGGAGTCGGAGCGTTTGGCCAGGGAACGCAGTGATGGTGGTAGCTAGGCCTAGAGCCGTGACTTAGAATTACTGGAATTAAGACGTATCCGATGTGAAACCATGTCCCTGGAGAACTCTATGGTGACCCCTACTCCCCCTACTCCCCCGAATACTGGGCGTAACTCTGTGCAGGGTGGGCCAACCCGCAGCACTAACTTCGGCTTTGTGCGCTACGTCTGGCCCACGGCGTATGAGGAGTGTCTGAAGGTAGAGCGGTTCGTGGATGCGGACCCGGTGATTTCCTGTTTCTATGCGCGCAAGGTGCTGGAGCGAGTGGTGAACCACATCTGGGCATTCCGGAGCTTGGGTGATACTCGGTATCTCAGCTTGGCGGAGATGACCAGGGACCGTGGTTTCCTTCAGTGCGTGAAGAACGAGACCATGCTGCGCAAGATGACCATCTTGCGTAAGAGCGGTAATGACGCCGCGCACGCCGATGACATGGAGGGTAAGCAAGCGCCGGCCACCCCGCAGAAGGCGCGGGCAGTGGTAGCGCATTTGTATGACCTTATGGCGTGGGCGGTGCGTTATCACTCGGCTAACCCGAAGGCCGCGCCGGGCCCGCAAGCGACTTTTGATACCAGCCTGCTGGGCCAGAGCGCAGCTGATGCTTCTGGCATCCACGTTGCTGGGCGCTCCCAAGCGCAGACCGCCGCGTACCTCAAAAAGCTGGCGCAGCAGGATGAGGAGCTAAAGAAAAGCCGGTTGCTGCTCGATGAGGCACAGGAAAGTGCGCGTGAAGCGGAGGAGAAGCGTCTTCGTGAGGCGGCCCAGTTCGAGCTCAAGCGGCGGAGCACGGAGATTAAGGCGAAGGCGGAGATCGCCGATGCCCAGGAGCAAGCCGAAGCGGAGCGCGAAGCTGCACGGCAGGTGAAAGACGAACTTGCTGCCAAGATTGAGGCCCTTCAGGAGCAGTTGGCTGAGCAGCAAGCAGCCGCGGCAGAGCGCGCTGGGGTGGCAGCACCGTCGGCTGCGCCTTTGGCGATCAGTGAGGCCGAGACCCGCCGACAGCTCATTGCCCCGATGCTCGAAGCGGCAGGGTTTAGTGATGATTCAATCACTCGAGAGCTCGAGCTGCGCGGCATGCCCAATCCTTCCGGCGTTGGATTCGCAGATTATGTCTTGTGGGATGATGACCGCACACCGCTGGCCGTTATCGAAGCGAAGAAATCGATGGAGTCTATGAGCGTGGGCTCCCAACAGGTGAAGCTGTACGCGGACTGCATCGAGCGCGAATACGGAATACGGCCTGTCATGTTGTGCACTAATGGTTATCACATCGACCTGATCGATGATGCGGCCAACCTTCCTGGTTCTGGTGCGGGCTATCCCGCCCGCGAGGTGGAGGGCTTCCCCACCGCGCAGCAATTGCGCCGCATGATTGGCCGGCGCACCATGCGCACCCTGTTGAGCGAGACGCCGGTAGACACGGACATTGCTGGCGGCGGCGCCCGTGCGTACCAACTCGAGGCCATCCGTGCGGTGACGGAGACGTTGGAGGCGCGGAGGCGTCGCCAAGCATTGTTGGTCATGGCGACGGGAACTGGTAAGACCCGCGTGGCTGTAGCCACCGCCAAGCTGCTGCGCCAGGCCGGCTGGGTGGGCAAGGTGCTGTTCCTGGCTGACCGCACTGCCTTGGTCAACCAGGCGCACAAGGCCTTTGTGAGCATGTATGCGGAGTCCACACCCGTGAATCTCATCAAAAACCCTGAGCAGGTGGGTGATGTGTATGTGACCACCTACAACACCATGATGAACCTGATTGGGGATGACGGCGACACGCCGGCGAAGTTCGGGCCTTTCGACTTTGACCTCATCATCGTGGACGAGGCTCACCGCTCCGTGTACAACCGCTTCAAGCGGATCTTGGAGTACTTCGATGCCTACGTAGTGGGGCTGACGGCGACGCCGAAGAGCGAGATTGACCATGACACGTATGCACTCTTTGAGATGGAGGATAAGACTCCGTCCTTTGAGTACGGACTTGATGAGGCCGTAGCCGACGGTAACCTCGTGCCCTTCAAGACGGCTCGGCAGGACTCGCTCTTCCTGCGCCGGGGCATGGCCTATGACGAGCTTTCCCCGGAGGAACAGCTGGCGTGGGACACGTCCGACTGGGGTACCGATGAGGACGGCGGGCGCTTGGATCCGCCTGGTCAGGTTTCTTCGGCGGAGATTAACCGTTACCTGTTCAACAAGGACACCATACGCAAGGTGCTGAAAACCGTGGTGGAGAACGGGATCCGCGTGGGCGGCGACCAACTGGGCAAGACCATCATCTTCGCCCGGACTCAACGTCACGCGGAGCTCATCAAGCAAGTCTTTGACGCTACGTTCCCGGAGTATTCGCGTACTGGAGCCTCCGTGATTACCACGCACACGAAGTATGCGCAGTCGGCATTGGACGACTTCGCAGATCCGGACGGGGACGTCAACATCGCGATTTCGGTGGACATGCTTGACACCGGCGTGGACGTGCCCGAGGTGGTCAACCTTGTGTTCTTCAAGCCTGTCTACTCCCCCACCAAGTTCTGGCAGATGGTGGGCCGAGGGACGCGACTGCGCCCGGACCTCTTCGGCCCGGGGATGGACAAGACGCACTTCCTCATCTTCGACTTCTGCGGCAACGTGGACGAGTTCTTTAAGGGTGAAGCCCGTGAATCGGCTACTGGCCGCCCACGGTCGCTGTCGGAAAAGCTCTTTGATGCCCGCGTGGGGTTGCTTGCTCAGTTGGATAAGCACGCTAAGGCCCCAGAGATGCGCGCCGAGCTTGCTGATTCCCTTCACGGCTCGGCGGCGTCTATACCGCTAGGCCACATCATGGTCCGCCCCAGCGACAAGGAAACCTTGCTGCGATACCGCGAACGCTCTGCGTGGGATGAGTTAAGTGAGGAGAAAGCTGAGCAGCTGCGCCGCCATATTGCGCACTTGCCGCTGGACACGATGAAGGACTCTGAGACAGCTAAGCGCTTTGACCTGGTGATTTTGAAGCTCCAGGTGGGGCTGCTCGACCACAGCCCGGAGTTCGCGGCACTGCGCGAACGAGTCGAGAGGATGGCGAATGACCTCATGGCCGTGAGTTCCACCATCCCCATGGTGGCCGAACGGCGGTCCTTCCTCGAGCGCGCGCTCGATCCGGAGTGGTGGAATAACGTGACGGTCGAGGACCTCGAGACCATCCGCATCGGCATGCGTTCGCTCATTCAGTTTGTGCCCAAGGGAAAGCGCAACGCCGTCACCCTCGACATCCAAGATGAGATGGGTGAGCTCACGATTGATGACGAGATGCCGGCGCGGCTGCCCGGCACCGGTTCCTACCCCACCCAACTGGAGCAACGCCTGCGCGAATTGCTGCAGGAGCATGCCAACGACCTGGCGATGATCAAATTGCGCAGTGCACGGACGCTTAACGCAGAGGACGTCGCAGCGCTGGAGGCGATGGTAGCCCAGGCAGGCGGGGGAAGTGGGGGCTCCACGGAAAGCGTCGACAAGCTGCGTGAGCGCATGGGTGGGGACAGCATTCCTGCCTTCATCCGCCGCTTGGTGGGCCTTGACGAGGCGGCAGTCCGGGAGCAGTTTGCAGACCTGCTCAGTAATACGTCTTTCAATGCTGCCCAAATACGCTTTATCAAGATGCTGGTAGATGTGCTGGTTCACAACGGTGGTGTGGCCTACGAGGAAATTTTCCAGCCGCCCTTTGATGAAGAGGGCTCTGTCGTCGACATCTTTCACAACAAGACCGACGTTATCGTGGATTTACGCAAGCGCCTTGAACGGATTGAAGCGACGGCACAGGCCACCTAGGTACTACTGTGCTTCGGAACCGAAATGCGGTCTAGCTGGGTCTAACTGGGGAGATGTCCGTTCGGTGACTACACTGTCTAACCATGACTAACCCGAGCGATAACACCACCCACCGCTACACGCCGGAGCTCGCCGCGCAGATCGAAAGTGCCTGGCAGCAGTACTGGAAGGATAACGGCACCTTTAATGCGCCGAACCCAGTTGGGCCGCTCGCGGAGGAGGGTAAGGAACTTCCCGCGGAGAAGATGAACATCCAGGACATGTTCCCCTACCCTTCCGGCGCGGGCCTTCACGTGGGCCACCCGCTGGGCTATATCGCTACGGATACCTACGCGCGTTATCAACGCATGCTGGGCAAGAACGTCCTGCACACGCTGGGCTATGACGCTTTCGGTCTGCCGGCAGAACAGTACGCCATCCAGACGGGTACGCACCCGCGCACCACGACGGAGGCGAATATCAAGAATATGCGCCGCCAGCTGGGCCTTCTGGGCCTGGGCCATGATCCGCGCCGCTCGGTGGCCTCGACTGACCCGGAGTTTTATAAGTGGACGCAGTGGATCTTCCTGCAGATTTATAACTCCTGGTTCGATGAGGAGCAGCAGAAGGCGCGCCCGATTTCTGAGCTCATCAAGGAGCTCGAGGTGGGCAAGCGCACCACCAAGGACGGCCGCTATTACGCGGACCTGAGCAAGGAAGAGCAGCGCAAAGCACTCGACGAGTTCCGCCTGGTCTACCTGTCCAACTCCACCGTGAACTGGTGCCCGGGCCTGGGCACGGTGCTGGCCAACGAGGAGGTCACTGCGGAGGGCAAGTCCGAGCGCGGCAACTTCCCGGTCTTCCGCAAGAACCTGTCGCAGTGGATGATGCGCATTACTGCCTACTCCGACCGTCTTCTCGATGACCTGGAGCTTCTGGACTGGCCGGAGAAGGTCAAGTCCATGCAGCGCAACTGGATTGGCCGCTCCCGCGGCTCGGAGGTCACCTTCCACGCTGAGGGCTACAACATCGACGTCTTCACCACCCGCCCGGACACCCTCTTTGGTGCGGAGTACGTGGTGCTGGCCCCGGAGCACGAGCTTGTCGACGCCCTCCTCTCCCCCATCCCTTATGACGATGATGTGGATGAGCGCTGGACCTTCGGTCATGATGATCCGAAGGAGGCCGTGGAGGCCTACCGCGCGTCCATCGCCGCGAAGTCCGACCTGGAGCGCCAGGAGAACAAGGAAAAGACCGGTGTCTTCCTGGGCACTTATGCCACTAACCCGGTCAACGGCAAGAAGGTCCCGATCTTCATCGCGGACTACGTCCTGACCGGCTACGGCACCGGCGCCATCATGGCGGTCCCGGCGCACGATACCCGTGACTACGAGTTCGCCACCGTCTTTGGCCTGCCGATTACTGAGGTGGTTGCTGGCGGCGACATCACCAAGGAGGCCTACACGGAGTCCGGCAAGGCCGTAAACTCCGCCAACGATTCCCTGGACATCAACGGCATGTCCAAGGATGAGGCTATCGCCACCATCATCCCGTGGCTGGAAGAACAGGGCGTAGGCCGCGAGAAGATCCAGTACAAGCTGCGTGACTGGCTGTTTGCCCGCCAGCGCTACTGGGGCGAGCCCTTCCCCATCGTCTACGACGAGGCCGGCCAGGCCTACCCGCTGCCGGAGTCGATGCTGCCCATTGAGCTGCCGGAGGTAGAAGACTACAAGCCGGTCTCCTTCGACCCGGATGATGCCGAGTCCTCCCCGCAGCCGCCGCTGGCCAAGGCCCGCGAGTGGGTCGAGGTGGAGCTGGACCTGGGCTTGGGTGATGGCCCTAAGACCTACTACCGCGATACCAACGTCATGCCGCAGTGGGCAGGTTCTTCCTGGTACCAGCTGCGCTACATCGATCCGACGAATGACGAGATCTTCTGCGACTTGGAAAACGAGCGCTACTGGACTGGCCCGCGCCCAGAAGAGCACGGCGCCAACGACCCGGGTGGCGTTGACCTCTACGTCGGTGGCGTTGAGCACGCCGTGCTGCACCTGCTCTACGCCCGCTTCTGGCACAAGGTGCTCTTCGATCTGGGCTACGTGAGCTCCAAGGAGCCCTACCGCCGCCTGTACAATCAGGGCTACATCCAGGCCTATGCTTATACCGATTCCCGCGGCGTCTACGTCCCAGCGGCCGAGGTAGTAGAACGCGATGGCGCGTTCTACTACGGGGATGAAAAGGTCAACCAGGAGTACGGCAAGATGGGCAAGTCCCTGAAGAACTCCGTGGCCCCGGATGATATTTGCCGCGACTATGGTGCCGATACCCTGCGCGTTTATGAGATGTCGATGGGCCCGCTGGATACCTCCCGCCCATGGGCAACCAAGGACGTCGTCGGTGCGCAGCGCTTCTTGCAGCGCCTGTGGCGCCTAGCCGTCGACGAGAACTCCGGCGAGCTGTGCACGACGGACGCAGAGCTTTCCGAGGATGACCTGAAGCACCTCAACCGCACCATCGCCGGTGTGCGTGATGACTACGAGAACCTGCGCCTGAACACCGTGGTGGCCAAGCTCATCGAGTACGTGAACTACCTGACCAAGGCCTACCCGAAGGGCGCGCCGCGCGCCGCCGTGGAGCCGTTGGCCCAGCTGGTCTCCCCCGTTGCCCCGCACATCGCGGAGGAGCTGTGGAAGCGCTTCGGCCACGAAGAGACCATCACTTATGAGGCCTTCCCGGAGTTCGAAGAAAAGTACCTCGTCGACGACGAGATCGAGGTTCCGGTGCAGATTAACGGCAAGGTCAAGGCACGCGTGATGGTGCCTGCCGACGCCGACCAGGCCACCGTCGTGGGTATTGCCAAGGAAGATGAGCGCATCGCTGAGCTGACGGCGGGCAAGAACGTGGTCAAGGAGATTTACGTCCCGGGCCGCATGGTCAACCTGGTGGTGAAGTAAAACCACCGCGGCTCCGTTAGATGGCGGCCGCAACTGCCCTAGTTGACGAAACCAGCGCCCTTCCAGCGAAGGATCGTGGGGAAATTCGTCAGTTAGGGCAGTTTTGCGCCTAGGCGTGTACCTTCGTCACTCCCCTCGCAGCGCGCAACGTCTGCGTGTCTCCATCGACGCTGGAGGCAACTGACAAAGGGCATCAGTCATAAGGCGTTTTCGCGGCTAAAAACGCCATTTACTCCTTGCAGATGGCGTTTTTAGACCCAAAGATGCCGTTTACCAGATGCCTTTTGCAGGACGCCTTCCTGACCTAGGCGGAGTTAGTGCGGAAACCTAACCCCACCGCCGAAAACGGCCAGGTAGCAGTGTTATGAGTGGTGTCTACATGGTCGTGGCTTGGAGCTAATCCAGCTCTTGGTTCAGCTCCTCGCGCACCTTGGTGATGATCGCGCCGAGGAAGCCCTGGCAGCCATCGGTGATGTCAGGGAATGTGGAGTCATCTTCGATGATGCCGAGTGTGAACAACAGGTCACGGGTGATGGCGTGCGTGTAGTCGTATTCCGGGTTGAACTCCCATTCACCGCGGAACAAATGGACTAGTTCAAAGGAGAGCTGAGGAATGCCCTCCGGCTCGGCGTAGGCATAAGGGATGTTGTGCATGATGACCTGCGTGGCCCAGAGCGGATCGCTCATCGCCTTGCGGCCATATTTGGTGAGTTTGATCTGCGTCGTTGTGGTCTTGAGCCAATCCAGGTCCGTGAGGAATCCCCGCAGGTTCAGCAGCGGCTGGTGGTAGTCCTCGCGCTTGACCTCATCAAAATCATTGGGGCTGTTGAGGCCCTCTTTCAGGCGCGAGACAGCCGCTTGCTTCAGGTAGCCGGCCCCGGTGAGGCGCGGAAATTCTTCGATGACCTCGAGGTATTCGCGCACGCGTTGGCCTACGTGGGCGGCGATGGCGTCATCAAGCGCCGGCAGCTCATAGTCGGGCCGCAGCTCCGGGTAGGCCTCGTGGATTTCCGCGCGCCATTCCTCCAGCATCTCCGAGGAGGGCACCGGGATGTCCTCGAAGGGTGTGGAGCGGAAAGGATCCAGGGGGAGATCCCCAGGCAGCGTGGGCTTGGTGCCGCCCTCCAGGTTGGCGGCCTCCGTGCCCATGGTGGCGAGGCGCTGCGCCACTGCCGGCGGGAAGAAGGTGGTGAGACGCTGGTGGATTTGGTCCAGTGTGTAGTTGGGGAAGAGCGCGAAGATGCGCTCCATGCTGTCGGTAGGAACAGCCATGTAGGCCATGGTTGCCTGGACATCGAGGACTACCTTGAACATCGCTTCGGCACTGCCCAGCTCGCTCATCAGATCGGGGCCCTCACCGGCGATGAGGCCGGAAGGCCCATGACGACGCGCGAGCTATCCGCCACGCTGATGCTAATATTCCATGCGCCGTCTGAAGGGTGGTAGTGCGCTACTTCCCGGAAAGTCTCGAAAAAGTCCTGGTCAATGATGCTGAGGACGTCGATCGGCGTGCCTTCCTCGCCCACGAGGATTCCCGGATGAGAGGCTCAAGGCCGAGCGCGGCGTGGACGATGATCATCATCTCGCCCACGGTGACTTCCGCGGGGGCGGCGACGAAGCGGGACGTGGTGAAGAAGGGATTCTCCACGTCGATGCGGACGTTCCTAGCGAGGTTCATAGTGACCGACAGTATTAGAAAACTGTGCTAGCCGCGCGCCAAAGCTTCGCCCACGCGCTTGCCAGAGTGGATGCATCCGCCGAGGAAGGTGCCTTCCAGCGCATTCTTGCCATGCATGCCGCCACCGCCGAAACCGGAGGCCTCACCGCAGGCATAGAGGCCGGGGAGGGCCGAGCCATCGGGGTTGAGGCACTGGCCGTCCAGGTTGGTCTCCAGGCCACCGAGCGTCTTACGGGTGAGGAACTTCAGGCGCACCGCGATGAGCGGCCCCTTGGACTCATCGAGGATGCGGTGCGGAGGAGCCACGCGGATGAGTTTGTCGCCGAGGAAGCTGCGGGCCACGCGCAGGTAGTTGACTTGGGCGTCTTTGCTGAAGGGATTATCCAGCTGAGAATCGCGGTCTTCCAGGACTTTTCGAAGTTGGGCCACATCAATGGTGGGGGAGCCCTCCGGTGAAATGCGGTTCATTCCAGTGACGAGGTCCTCCAGGTTGTCTTCCACCACCCAGTCGATTCCGTTCTCCATGAAGGCCTTGACGGCCACGTGCGTGCCGGGGCCCAGCTTGCCGGCGAGCTTCTTGAACTCCTTGTCCGTCAGGTCCGGGTTCTGCTCCGAGCCGGAGAAGATGAACTCCTTATCCACGATGGCCTGGTTGAGTACGAACCAGGAGTAGCCGTGCCCGGTCTGGCCAATGTGGGCGAGCGCGGCCAGGTTATCGGTGCCGGGGAAGAGATTGGTGGGCAGGCGGTTGCCTTCGGTGTCGAGCCACAGTGCCGACGGGCCGGGGATGATGCGGATGCCGTGGCCAGGCCAGATGGAATTCCAGTTGGTCATGCCCTCGGTGTAGGCCCACATGCGGTCGGTGTTGACCACGGAGGCGCCGGCTTGTTGGGCGATGTCGATGCCGCGGCCGTCGACATGCGCTGGAACGCCCGTGACCAGTTCCTTCGGGCATTCGCCCCAACGCTCAGTGGGCCACATCTTGCGTACCTTGTCCAGGTTGCCGCCGATGCCGCCGGTGGCGATGACCACGGCGGCGCCGCGGAGCTCAAAGTGCTTGACGACGTCCCTCGGGCTCGCCTCACCGCGCGGCTGGCTGGTGGGGGAGAGGACGCTGCCACGCACGCCGACGACCCGCGGATTGCCGGCGTCGTCGTTGTCGACGACGAGCTCATCCACGCGGTGGCGGAAATGGAATTCTACCTGGCCTTTTTCTTCTGCTTTAAGGAGTGGCTCACGGAAGACACGCACGACCTCCGGGCCCGTGCCCCACGTGAGGTGGAAGCGCGGGACGGAATTGCCGTGGCCGGAGGCATCGCCGGAACCACGCTCGGCCCAGCCGATGGTGGGCAGGACGTTGAGGCCTAGGCCCTTGAGGTAGCCGCGTTTTTCATTTGCGGCGAAGCGAACGTATTCGCGGCCCCATTTCTCGCCCCAGAAATCATGCCGGTCGTCATCGGTTACTGGGTCGTAGTCGGCGGAGTTGGCCCAGTCGCGCCAGGCCAAGTCTTCGGAGTCCTTGACCCGCATCATCTTCTGCTCGGGGGAGTCGACATAAAACAGCCCACCGAGAGACCAGAAGGCCTGGCCGCCCAGGTTATTGCGGTTTTCCTGCTCCAGGAAGATAACGTGCTTGCCGCCCTTGAGGGCCTCGTAGCCGGCGACCATGCCGGCGAGGCCGCTGCCGACGATGATGACGGAGCCAGTGACCGAGTTAGTTTCTTTCATGACAGTAATGATAAAAGAAACCGACCTCGATTGTGTGACTTGGCTCGCACAAAATCGTCTTCACGGCGAGGTATGACCTAGGCGTAGGTCGTGTTGACCTTCTCCACGAGGGTGAGGACGTCGTAGGTCGCCACAATCTCATCCTCCTGGTTGTAGAGCACGGCGTCCCAGCACACCTCACCGTAGTCATCAGTAACGCGCGGGGTGATGCGCTTGGCGGTCAGCTCCACGCGGATCGAATCGTCATAGGTCACTGGCGTAATGAAGCGCAGGTTCTCCAGCCCGTAGTTGGCCAGGACCGGGCCCGGGGCGGGCTCCACGAAGAGGCCAGCGGCCCAGGAAACCAGCAGGTAGCCGTGTGCGACGCGGCGTGGGAAGAAGGGGTTGGCGGTGGCGGCTTCCTCGTCTGTGTGGGCGTAGAAGGTATCGCCGGTCTTCTCTGCGAACTCGAGGATTTCCTCGAGGGAGACGTGGCGCAGATCGGAGGCGAACTGGTCGCCGATCTGCAGTGTGGCCAGGTCTTTGCGGAAGGGGTGGGTGCCCTGGCCGTTCTCCACGTCGGCGCGGGTGACGCGCTGCACGGCGGCGCCGCGGTGCCATTGGCCGGTGATGGCGGTGAGATGATCCGGGGTTCCCTGGACGGCGGTGCGCTGCATGTAATGCAGGATGCCGCGCACGCCACCCAGCTCCTCACCGCCTCCGGCGCGGCCCGGCCCACCGTGGACGAGGTGCGGGAGGGGAGAGCCGTGGCCGGTCGAGGTCTTCGCATCATCGCGGTCGAGGAAGTGCAGGCGGCCGTGGTGGGCGGCGATGCTGAGGGCATACTCGCGGGCGAGCTGCGGGTCGTGCGTAATGACGGAGGCGACCAAGGAACCGGAGCCCAGGGCGGCGAGCTCGATGGCCTCGGCGGGGGAGTCGTAGCCCAGGAAGGAGACGACGGGGCCGAAGGCCTCGGTGTCGTGCACGGCCGGGGCACGGTTATCGGCAAAGCGCAGGATGGTGGGGTTGAAGAAGGCACCCTCGGCCTCCTCGCCACCGTAGACCACTTCGCCGCCGCCTGCCTTGAGCTTCTCGACGGCCTCCGCGACATCTGCCTTCTGATCCGCGGAGACCAGCGGGCCCATGGTGGCGGAGGGATCGCGCGGATCGCCCACGACGACCTTGTCGCGCAGGCGTGCGCTGAGGGCTTCGATGGTGGCGTCGACAAGCGCATGCGGAACGATGGCGCGGCGGATGGCTGTACACTTCTGGCCCGCCTTCGAGGTCATCTCGCCGAAGACTGCCTTGACGAAGGCCTCGAACTCTGGGGAATCCGCGGTGACATCTGCGCCGAGGATGGCGGCGTTGAGGGAGTCCGCTTCCGCGCTGAACTGGATGCCGCCCTCGATGACGTTGCGGTGTGCGCGCAGGGTGTTCGAGGTGTCGGCGGAGCCGGTAAAGGCTACGTGATCGCGGTAATCCAGGTGATCCAGCAGGTCGCGGGCGGAGCCGGAGATGAGCTGCAGGCTGCCTTCGGGCAGGATTCCGGAATCGATCATGAGGCGCACGCAGGCTGCGGTGATGTAGCCGGTCGGCGTGGCGGGCTTAACAATGGAGGGCACGCCCGCGATGAAGGCCGGGGCGAACTTCTCCAGCATGCCCCAGACGGGGAAGTTGAAGGCGTTGATCTGCACCGCGACGCCGGGGATGGAGGTGTAGATGTGGCGGCCAATGAAGGAGCCGTCCTTGGAAAAGACCTCTGCCTCGCCATCCGGCATGACGGTGGAGTTGGGCATCTCGCGGCGGCCCTTCGAGGAGAAGGTGAACATGGTGGAGATACCGCCGTCGATATCGACGAAGTTATCGCGCTTATTGGCGCCGGCCTTATTGGCCAGTTCGTAGAGCTCTTCGCGGTGGTCTTGGAGGTAGATCGCCAGCTCCTTGAGCTTGAGGGCGCGCTCGTGGAAGGTGAGCTTCTGTAGCCCTTCGCGCCCGGTGCTGCGGGCGTAGTCGATGGCACCGGCGATGTCGAGACCTTCGGCGCTAACCCTGGCGACGACGTCACCGGTGGAGGCGTCGTGCACCTCCGCAACGCGCGAAGGGTTGTCCGGGGTGAGCCACTGGCCGGAGAGGTAGCTGGGGACGAGGGCTTCAGTCATGGCGAAAAGTTTGGCCTTTCCATTAGTTTCCGAACGGTTGGTCAGTAAATACAGGCTAGTATAGTCTGCGTCACATTTCTAGGAGTAAGTAAGGAGCACGGCATGGCCGCAGAGGTATGGAAGATTCAGTTGGGTGAGCTGGATAAGAAGATGGGGGTAGAAATCCTGGAAGAGTCAGCCGAGCGGGTGGTGGCCACCATGCCGGTTGAGGGCAATACCCAATCCTTCGGTCTGCTCCACGGTGGTGCCATGGCCTGCCTAGCGGAGGCCGTCGGCAGCTGGGCGGCGGTGATCCACGCCTCGACGCTGGGCAAGGTCGCCGTGGGCGTGGATATCAACGCGACGCACCACGCTTCCGGGCGCTCGGGTCTGGTGACGGCGACGGCCACCGCCATCAAGCTGGGTAAGACGCTGTGCTCCCACGAGATCGTCATTACAGATGACGAGGGGAGGAGGCTGTGCACGGCGCGTATTACCAACGCGCTCGTGGCTCCTAAAAATAAGAACTAAGGGCGCGTGCCTTAATCCGAGTAGTCGTAGAAGCCCTTGCCGGACTTGCGGCCCAGCTCGCCGCGGGCGACCATGTCGCGCATGAGCTGCGGCGGGCTAAAGCGCTCACCCAACTGGGATTCGAGGTATTCGGCGATGCCGAGGCGCACATCCAAGCCCACGATATCGGTCAGCTCCAGCGGGCCGATGGGGAACTTGTAGCCCAGCACCATGGCGTTGTCGATATCGCGCGGGGAGGCCACGCCTTCCTCGACCATGCGGATAGCTTCAAGGGCAATGGCCACGCCGAGGCGGGAGGAGGCGAAGCCCGGGGCATCCTTAACCACCACCGCGGTCTTGCCCAGGCCCTCGACCCAGCCCTTGGCGGTGTCCACGAGTGCATCAGGGGTGGACTCGGCGACGACCACCTCCACCAGCTTGGAGGCCGGAACCGGGTTGAAGAAGTGCAGGCCGATGACGTCGTTGGGGATGCTCTCTGCCAGCTGGGACACCGATAGTGAGGAGGTATTGGTGGCGACGACGGCTTGCGGGGCGGCTTCGGCGATATCCTTAAAGGCGGCCACCTTGAGATCCATCGACTCCGGAACTGCCTCAACCACGAGGTCAAAGCCGGCAAAGGCGGAGGCTGCGGTGGACAAGCTGAGACGCTCATCCCAGGATTCGAAGGTGCCTTCCGCGCCGCGGTCGAGGGAGCCGCGGATGGCCTTGTGCACGCGCTCGCGGGCGGCGGCCACGGCGTCATCGTTGATATCCACCACGGTCACGGACGCGCCGGCGGCCAGGAAGGCGTGAGCGATGCCTGCGCCCATACGGCCGCCGCCGAGCACGCCGACCTTGGCAGGAACCTGCAGTACTGAGGACATGAGTTGAATCTCCTTGTGAGTGGAAGGTTTACTTTTTGCGGTCCAGGAAGGCCTGCATCCGCTCAAACTTGGCGGGGGACTCAAAGAGCACGGCCTGGGCGATGTTATCCACCGCCGGGTGCGCTGCATCTGGCATGGCGATGAGCTGCTTGGTCAGGCGCACGGCGAGCGGGTCCTGCTGGGCGATGCGCCCGGCTAGTTCCAGGGCGCCGTCGACAAGCGCATCCGGCTCATGCAGCTCGCTGACCAGGTGGTTGGTCAGTGCTTCCTCGCCGTTGAGGATGCGCCCGGCCAGCAGGATCTCCTTCGCCAGCGGGGTACCCACGCACTCCTTGAGGCGCCAGGTGGCACCAGCGGCTGCGGCGATACCTAGGCCGGCTTCGGGCTGGCCAAACTTGGCAAAAGGAGTGGACACGCGGAAGTCAGCGGCCAGGGCCAGCTCCAATCCGCCGCCGAGAGCGTAGCCATCCACCGCCGCGATGACGGGGGCGGGAAGGGAGGCGATGCGGTGGAAGATGCCGGAGTTGATGCCGCGGAGGGCATCCTCGCGGCGGCGCTCACGAAGCTGCGCGATGTCTGCCCCGGAAGCGAAGATCCCGCGAGGGCCCTTGGACGTATCTACGGTGCAGCCGGTGATGATGAGGATGCGGGGATCGGACTCGAGCTGCGCGCACAGCTCGTGGAACTCAGCCACCATCTGCTCATCGATGGCGTTGCGCACCTCGGGGCGGTTGAGCTTGGCGACGACAATCTCGTCGTTCTCGCCGCGCGTTGAAATCTCAATGGCAGTAGTCATTTACACCCTCTCAATCGCAATCGCGGTGCCCTGGCCCACGCCCACGCACATGGTGGCGATGCCGCGGCTCAACCCGTCCGTTTCCAGGCGGTTGAGCAGGGTCAAGGTGATACGGGAACCGGAGGAACCCAGCGGGTGGCCCAGCGCGATGGCGCCGCCCCACGCGTTGACCTTGTCCTCATCCAAGCCCAGCTCGCGGATGCAGGCGATGGACTGTGAGGCAAAAGCTTCGTTGAGCTCGACGGCGTCCACGCTATCCAGCTCCCAGCCGGCGCGCTCGAGCACGTCGCGGGTTGCCGGGATGGGGCCGGTGCCCATGATCTCCGGGCGCACACCGCGCGCGGAGTTGGCCACCACGCGGGCGCGGGCGGTCAGGTTGTGCTTTTCAAGTGCCTCGTCGGAGGCGACAATGACGCAGGAGGCACCGTCGTTCAGCGAGGAGGCGTTCCCCGCCGTGGTGACGTCACCCAGGGAGGTCACCGGGCGCAGCTTGGCCAAGACCTCCATCGTGGTGCCCGCGCGGGGGCCTTCGTCGGTGTCGACGACGGTGACGTTGCCCTTGCGGTCGGTGACCTCGATGGGCACGATCTCCCTGGCGAACTTGCCGGCCTCGATAGCAGCGAGCGCCCGCTCCTGGGAACGCACGGCGAAGGCGTCGGCTTCCTCGCGGCTAATGCCGAAGACGTTGGCCACCTCCTCGGCGGTCTCCGGCATGGAGTAGGTCATCTTCTCCTGCTCCGCGAACTTTGGGTTGGCAAAACGCCAGCCAATGGAGGTATCAAAAACCTGGCCTGGCTTGGCAAAAGGCTTGCTAGGCTTCTCCATGACCCAGGGCGCGCGGGACATGGATTCGACGCCACCGGCGATGACAATATCCGCCTGGCCGGACTCCACGAGGGCGGTGGCCAGGGCAATCGAGGACATGCCCGAAGCGCACAGACGGTTGACCGTCATCCCGGGAACGGTGTCCGGGAACCCGGCGAGCAGCCAGGACATGCGGGCAACGTTGCGGTTCTCCTCGCCGGCGCCGTTGGCGTTGCCGATGATGACTTCATCCACCGCGGAAGGGTCAAGCCCGGCCTCCTCCACCGTCTTCTTGATGGCGGTGGCCATGAGGTCATCTGGGCGAACCGAGGACAGTGCGCCGCCGTAGCGGCCCACGGGGGTGCGGAATCCGGAAACGAGGTAAGCGGTCATGTTTTTCCTTAACTATCTGTGTGTATTGCGCTGTGTGAACTGCGTGCTGCGCTGGTGGTCTAACGTCCGTGGAAGACCGGCGGACGCTTCTCGTTAAAAGCGGCGAAGCCTTCGTAGTAGTCCTCGGTATCGCAGAGTTTTCCTTGGGCGATGTTCTCGGCATCGACGCTGGCCCACAAACCGGTGCCGTTGTCACGGATGTCCTGGACCAGGGTGCGGCTGGTGAGAAAAGCTTGGGTGGCGCCGCGGGCTGCGCGCTGGGCGACGCCCCGGGTAAACTCCAGCAGCTCCTCTGCTGGTAGCGCGCGGGAGAAGAGGCCAGCGCGCACCGCTTCCGCACCGGAGATGAGTTCGCCGGTGATGATGAGGTCCATCGCGCGGTGTGTGCCGAGGCGTTCGACGAAGAGGGAGTGCCCGCCCGAATCCAGGGTGGCGCCCAGGTTGGCAAACGGGGAGCCGAACTTGGCGTCTTCGGCGACGTAGACGACGTCACAGGCCAAGGCGAGGCCAAGGCCCACGCCGAGGCAGGGCCCGTGCACGGCGGCAAAGGTGGGGGCGGGGAAGTTATCGATCTTCTTGAGCACCGGGGTAACCACGCCTGCGAGGTATGCGGTGGCGTCGTCTTCGCGCGGGTTGAGCCCCTTGATGTTGCGGCCGGCGCAGAAACCCTTACCTTCGCCCCGCAAGATGAGCGCGCGGGGGCTAAGCTGCGCGGCCTCATCGAGCGCGCGGGAGAGCTCGGCGAGATCTTCTTCTGCTAGGGAATTGATGGCCTTTGGGTTGTTGAGCACGAGCTCAACGACCCCGGCTTCGGCGTCGTGGTGCAGGTCGATCATGGATGTTTCTCCTAGGCGTCGAAGTCGAGGACGATGGTGGGCGTGGTGGGGCGCGACTGGCAGGTGAGGATATAGCCGGCCTTGACCTCATCGGCCTCCAGCGCGTAGTTCTCCGCCATGTCGACTTCGCCCTCGACCAGCTTGGCGCGGCAGGTGCCGCACACGCCGCCGGCGCAGGCGAAGGGGACGTCGGAGCGCACACGCAGGGCGGCGTTGAGCAGGGATTCGTTGGCAGAAACCGGGGACTCCACGGAGCCGGAGAGGCCATCGAGCTGGAAGTTGATGCTGACGTTATCGCCTTCCGGATCCACCTCGACGTGGCGCCCGGCCTGGTTCTGATCCCCAGAGGGCTTACCGGTGGTGAACAGCTCGTAGCGCACGTCCTTCTCACCGACATCGCGGCTGGCCAGCTCATCGCGCACCAGCTGCACCAAATCGAAGGGACCGCAGAGGAACCACTCGTCGACAGCGTCCGTGCGCACGACGTTATCCAGCAGGGTCTGGAGTTTTTCAGCATCGATGCGTCCGGAGAACAGCGGGTTGACGCGCTGCTCGCGGGAGAGGACGTGGTGCACGGCAAAGCGCGTGGGGAACTTGTCCTTGAGGTCACCGATCTCTTCGGCGAACATGACGTCGCCACCACCCTTGTTGGCAAAGATGAGCTCAAAAGTGGTGTCGGGGGAGGTGTGGAGCACGGTCTGGGCGATCGCCATGATCGGCGTGATGCCGGAGCCGGCGGCGATGGCCACGAGGTGCGGGTTCTCGAGCTTCTCCAGCTCCGCGCGCACGGCTTCCGGGTTGTTAAGCCCGGTCAGGTGGGTCTTCGAGGTGAACGCGCCCTGCGGGTTCATCACGTCCATGGTGTCGCCGGGCTGCAGAGTGTCGTTCGCCCACGTGGAGAACACGCCGCCGCGGTCGCGCTTGATGGCGACGCGCAGCACGCCGTCGCGAGGCACATCGCAGATGGAATAGGAGCGGCGGACTTCCTGGCCGTCGATGGTTGCCCGCAGCGCAACGTATTGGCCGGGAATGTAGTCATAGTCGTCCTGGAGCTCCGGAGGAATAGCGAAGGAAACCTCCACGGAGTCTGAAGTCAGGGCGCGCACCTCGGACACGGTCAGGGTGTTGAACGTGGCCTTCTTCTTTGCGGGGGCAGACGGGGTCGTGGTCATTAGTGCACCTTGAAGTAGTCGAAGGGCTCCAAGCAATCCTGGCAGTTGTAGAGAGCTTTGCAGGAGGTGGAACCGAATTGGGCAAGCTTACGTGTGCGGCGGGAGCCACAGTGGGGGCATTCGATGGCCGGCGGCGGTTCGAGTGTGAGCGGGATAGGACCTTCCGGCGTGGCCCGGGTTTTTCCGCTGGGCGGGGCAATGCCGTAGTCCTTGAGGTTTTGCCGGCCGGTCTCCGTCATCCAGTCGGTGGTCCACGCTGGGTGGAGCACGAGATCGACGCGCACCTTGGCGAAGCCGGCATCGGTCAGTGCCTTGGTGATGTCCGCCGTGATGTGTTCCATGGCGGGGCAGCCGGAGTAGGTGGGGGTAATCGTGGCCACCGCGGTATCGCCATCCAGGCGAGCGTCCCGAAGAATTCCAAGGTCGGCGATGGAAATCACGGGGATCTCCGGATCGGGAACCTCGGCGGCGACGTCCCACACGTGGGCGTCGTCAGGCTGCGTGGGGCGCAGCGGGTGGGATTTATCTGTGATGGACACGATGAAACCTTGGTCCTTTCCTTGTCTTTACCAGGTCGCGCCGGGGTGTTGGCGCGCCAAGGACTGCATCTCCGCGAGGATGAAACCGCGGTGCTCGGAGAAACGCCCGGTGCGCTGCCCGGAGCGGGCTTGCTTGACGTCCGGGATGGCCAGACCTGCCTTGTCTAGGACGTAGGCGATGCGCTCATCGAACTGCGCGCGCAGGCTCGAGGGCAGAACTGCGATGCCTTCTGCCGCCAGCTTCTCGTGAAGCGGGAGATCCTCGAAGAGCTCGTCAAGGTAGGGCCACATGTACATCAGGCCCTCCGTGATTCGGCGGTGGGACTCCTCGGTGCCTTGGCCCAGACGAAGAATCCACTGGTTGGCGTGGTCGACGTGGTACTCGACTTCCTTGATGGCCTTCGCCGCGATCGCCGCAATGGTTTCATCCTGCGACTCCAGCAAGGCCGTGTAGAGCCCGTACTGGTAGTAGGAGAAGAGCAGCTGGCGGGCGATGGTGTAGCCGAAGTCGCCGTTCTCCTGCTCGACCAAGCGCGCGGAGCGGAACTCCTCCTCGTTACGGAAGTAAGCCAAGTCATCCTCGGTCTTGCCCCATGCGGTACCGGCGTAGGTCAGTAGGAAGCGGGCGTGCCCGATGAGATCGAGGGCGATGTTGCCCAGTGCGATGTCCTCTTCCATCTCCGGCGCGCGGGAAATCCACCAGCCAGGCGCTGGGCCAGGATGAGGGCGTCATCGCCCAGCATGAGCGCATAGCGAGCCGTGTCCTCGGGGGCCACTGCGCCGGAGGCGGCGATGTCTTCTGCGGTGATGCCGTTGCCCTGCGATTGCTTGGTCGCAGAATCGGCGGCTGCAAATCCGGTCACAGGTGCGGCACTCCTTCCGACTTGTCGTAGTACGTGGCGTGGCGGTAGCTCTTGCCCTGCGGGGATTCGAAGAATCCGCCCTTGGAGTCCGGGTCGGAGGAGGCAATGGCTTCGCTGGGCACAACCCAGACGGAGGTTCCCTCGTTGCGGCGGGTGTAAAGGTCACGGGCATTGCGCAGGGCCATGGTGGCATCCGGTGCGTGGAGCGAGCCGGCGTGAACGTGGGAAAGGCCGCGGGAGGAGCGTACGAAGACCTCCCACATGGGCCAGGTGGAGCTGGACATGGAATCTTCCTTAAAGTGTCGTGGCTGGTTGGGCAGTGTGCTTGGGCTTAGGCGATAAGCGAGGTGTCAGCCGAGTGGTGCTTCTCGGCGTAGGCTGCGGCAGCCTCACGGACCCACGCGCCGTCGGCATGCGCTTGGCGACGTCGCTGCATCCTCTGCACGTTGCAGGGGCCTTCGCCCTTGATGACGGCCTTGAACTCGGACCAGTCGAGCTCGCCGAAGTCGTAGTGGCCGCGCTCTTCGTTCCATTTCAGGTCCGGGTCCTCGAAGTGCAGGCCAAGGGCTTCGGCCTGCGGGACAATCATGTCCACGAAGCGCTGGCGCAGCTCGTCGTTGGAGAAGCGCTTGATGTTCCATGCCATGGACTGCTTGGAGTTGGGGGAGTCATCATCCGGCGGGCCGAACATCTGCAGTGCTGGGCCGTAGAAACGGTTGATGGCTTCCTGCGCCATCTGCTTCTGCTCGGGGGTTCCGTGGGACAGCTCGTAGAGGATCTCCCAACCTTGACGCTGGTGGAAGGACTCTTCCTTACAGATGCGCACCATGGCGCGGCCGTATGGGGCGTAGGAGGCGCGGCAGAGCGGTACCTGGTTGCAGATGGCGGCGCCATCCACCAACCAGCCGATGGCTCCGATGTCGGCCCACGTGCGCGCCGGGTAGTTGAAGATGGAGGAGTACTTGGCGGTGCCGTCGAGCAGCTGCTGAACCAGCTCGTCGCGCGAGGTGCCCAAGGTCTCCGCGGCGGAGTAGAGGTAGAGGCCGTGGCCGGCCTCATCCTGCACCTTGGCCATGAGGATGGCCTTGCGCTTGAGCGAAGGCGCGCGGCTGATCCAGTTGGCCTCCGGCTGCATGCCGATGATTTCGGAGTGCGCGTGCTGGGAAATCTGACGCGTCAAGGTCTTGCGGTAGGCAGCGGGCATCCAGTCGGTGGGCTCGATGCGGGAGTCTTCGGCGATGAGCTCGTCGAAGCGCTGCTGTGCTTGTGCTTCATCCGCGGCCGGGACGGCGGCGAGTGTTTTCTCTGATGGGGTCATGGGAGGAATCGTTCCCTCTCTGCTCAGTGTCGGCTCGGTGATACTTACTGACTGGTTGGTCAGTATATGGGGCATGTGTGAGCTATGTCAACCAAGTTTGTGAGCTGCGCCCTACTTGTTGCGGTTCTGGGGCTTGGCGGGCAGCACGCGGTACGTGCCGCGGAATTCGGCGATGGGCTTTCCCTTGATGCTGAGGGTGACATCGACAACGCCGTTGCGGCCCCAGGCTTGGCGGGTCACCCCAACCCCGTCAACGACATCCCCTTCGAAGGCGGGGGCGATGTAGTGGATTGAATTGTGCGCGGCCACGGCCAAGTCGCCACCGGAGTTGCAAACGCCGGCGAAGATGGAATCGGCAAACATGTATAAATAGCCACCCTGTGCCGTGCCATGTCCATTGCACATCTCCGGGCGGACGGTGAAGTGGCCTTCACACTTGCCCACGTCTAGCGCGGTAATTTTCGCGCGAATCTCCGCGGTGGCACGGTCATCATCGAACATGGTGCGCACGTGGGTGAACTCGGGGCCTTCGGCGACGCCGGGGGCGAGGATGGGGTGCTCGGTGCTCATGGGAATTCCTCCTTGAGGTAAGGGGTTTCCGCAGTGCTGCCGAGGGAGCGAGAAGGGGTGTGGTGGCTCACTAGTCTAACGGTGCTCGGGGCTCTCTGCTTGAATGGACTGCGTGAAGAATGAGAAATCCGCTGTCCAGGGCGCGGCACGTGGCCGCCCCGGCTATTCCCGTGAAGATGTCATTCGTGCAGCTGTCCGTGCTTTTACAGCCCGCGGCTACGACGCCACGTCGATGGACAACGTGGCGAGCGAATTGGGGATTTCTAAGTCCGCGCTCTATCACCACATCTCGTCGAAAGAAGAGATTTTGGAGCTCACGGTGGTGCAGGCGCTGAGCCGTTTGGAGGCGGTCGCGGAAGAGGTGGCCGCGGCCGATGTATCGGCGGGGGAGAGGGTGCGCGGGCTGTTGCGTGGCTCGATTGAGGTGCTGTGCTCCGACCCGAAGTCTGTCGCGCTCTTGCTCCGTTTGCGTGGAAACTCCGAGGTGGAGCGGAGCGCGTTGGAGCGCCGTCGTACGCTGACGCGTTCCGTGGTTCCGCTGGTGGAGGCTGCTCAGGAGGAGGGGGCTATCCGCTCCGACATTGAGGCTCCGCTGTTGACCCGCATGATTTTCGGAATGATTAACTCGACGTCTGATTGGTACGAGCCGGAGGGGCGACTTGGTGCCGAGGAGCTGGCCAGCGCTTTTGAGAGTGTTGTTTTTGGCGGCCTAGCTCCGCAAGCGACGGGCTAGTCGCGATGGGCAAGTAGTCGATCGGCTAGTCGGGGGCGAGCGTTTCGCTCCGCCGTTGGGGCTCCATATGGGGGTGGGGGCTTCTTTTGTCGGTGAAACCGCCGTGGCCTGCGATGATGTGTCGCGCTTCAAAAACTTGGCCTAATTGTGTTGTCTATCACCACAACGGCCTGTAGTGTACGTCACAAGACTTACCCAACCGAACGGTAAGTAATTAACGTACTTTTGTGCGTTGTCCCAGCTAACCAACTTCTTGCAGCACTTTCGAGGGAGCTTAAAGGGTGTGGTATTTCCCTCTCCTCGAAATGAAAGGCAAATGACGTGACCGCAACGTTTGATATCTTCTCTGACCACCACGGCCCCCAGATGGGCATTGAGTACGCCTCCCGCGATGAAATCATTGCGCTGCAGACCGCGCGCGCGAAGAACGAGCTTCGCCACGCGTACTACAACGTCCCGCACTACCGCCGTGCGTTCGATGAGAAGGGCGTTCACCCGGATGACTTCAAGGAACTCTCGGACTTTGCGCTGTTCCCGTTCACCGACAAGGAAACCCTTCGCGCGGAGTACCCCTTCGGGATGTTTGCTGTTGGCCAGAACCAAATCTCCCGCATCCACGCTTCTTCCGGCACCACGGGTCGCCCGACCGTCGTGGGATACACCGAGAATGACGTGCGTATTTGGGCCGAGCTCGTAGCCCGTTCGCTGCGGGCAGGCGGCCTGCGCAAGAGCGATAAGGTGCAGATTACGTTCGGCTATGGCCTCTTTACCGGCGGCCTGGGCGCTCACTATGGCGTTGAGGCCCTAGGAGCCACGGCGATTCCGACCTCCGGTGGTCAGACGGAGCGCCAGATCCAGATCATGCAGGACTTCCAGCCGGACGCAATTCTGGGTACGCCGTCTTACGTGCTCAACCTCCTTGACCGCATGCGCAAGGAAGGCCTGGATCCGCGCGAATCCTCCCTGCGCGCCGGCGTCTTTGGCGCCGAGCCGTGGAGCGAGGGAATGCGCCGCGAACTCGAAGAAGGCTTCGGCATTACGGCCACCGATATCTACGGCCTCTCCGAGGTAATGGGCCCTGGCGTGGCCCAAGAATGTGTCGAGACCAAGGATGGCCTGACCGTCTGGGAGGACCACTTCTACCCAGAGATCATCGATCCGGAGACCATGCAGCCGGTTCCAGACGGCGAGTACGGCGAGTTGGTCATCTCCTCCCTCACCAAGGAGGCCTTCCCGATCATTCGTTACCGCACCCACGACATCACCCGCCTGCTCCCGGGCACTGCGCGTTCGATGCGCCGCATCGACCGCATCTCCGCTCGCAACGATGACATGATCATCCTGCGTGGCGTGAACTGCTTCCCGTCGCAGTTCGAGGAGATCATCACCGAGGACCGCCTGCTTCGCCCGCGCTACCAGTGCGTGCTGAGCAAGCGTGGCCGTATGGACCACCTCACCCTGGTGGTTGAGCACTCCTCGGAGGCTACTCCTGATCAGATCGATGCCTCCGCCGCGTGGCTGAAGAAACAGATTAAGGAGCGCATCGGCGTCACCGTTGGCGTCGAGATTACTGACCACGTCGATTGCGGTGAGGGCAAGGCCAAGAGGATCGTCGACAACCGCGATCAGTAAAACACTGCAGCGTTCTCGGCTTCTTCGGCACGCCCCGCCTCACTCATTGCCCCTTTCGTTCACTGGCTTTAACTGTATCCACCGTGCTTCTGCACCCATAGAGAAAAGACTCCCACTATGTCTGCACCAGTCACCCAACAGCCTGCCCAAGGGCCGGGAATCACTACAGAGCACAAGCGCGTGCTCGCCGGTTCGATGGTCGGCACCACCATTGAGTGGTTCGACTTCTTCATCTACGCTCAGGCCGCCGGCCTGATCTTCGCTACCCAGTACTTCGATCCGGTCTCCAACGAAAGCGCCTCCCTCGCACAGATCATTGCCTGGGCGTCGCTGGGTATTTCCTTCCTTTTCCGTCCTCTCGGGGCAATTTTGGCCGGCCACTTGGGTGACCGGCTCGGACGCAAGCCGGTCCTCGTGGTCACGTTGGTCGGCATGGGCCTGGCCACCATGTTGATGGGTGTGCTGCCGACGTACGCCTCTATCGGCATGGCAGCGCCTATCCTGCTAGTGATCTTGCGCATCCTTCAGGGCCTCTCCGCCGGCGGCGAATGGGGCGGCGCGGCGATGCTGGCCGTTGAGCACGCGCCGCAGGGCAAGCGTGGACTGTTCGGCGCGTTCCCGCAGGTTGGTGTGCCTCTTGGTATGTTTCTTGCCACCATCTTCATGCTGGTTCTCTCCTCCGTCCTCACTCCGGAGCAGTTCCTTGCCTGGGGCTGGCGCATCCCGTTCCTGTCCTCCGTGGTGCTCATTCTCCTGGGCTACCTGATTCGCCGGGCAGTAGAAGAGTCCCCGGCCTTCGCGGAGATGGAGGAACTAAAGGAAAAGTCCACGGCACCGCTTGCGGTCCTGTTCAAGGGCCACCTCGGAACCGTCATCAAGTGCGCGGTCATCTTCGCCGCCAACAACGCGATTGGCTACTTCGTCATCGCCTACTTCACCGCCTATGGCACGAAGGTCGTGGGCTATACCCGCCCCCAGGCCCTTGGGGTAGCCCTGATCGCGTCGATTGGTTGGTTTATCGGCACGCTGTACTTCGGCCACCTGTCTGACCGTTTGGGGCGCCGCACGACGTTCATTGGCGGCTACATCGTTTTGGCGCTGTATATCACCCCGGTGTTCTGGGCGGTTGACTCGGGCAACGTCATGTTCTTCGGCGTGGCCGTGTTCCTCTTGGGCGTCATCCTGGGTGCGACCTATGGCCCGCAGTCAGCGATGTACGCGGAGATGTTCCCGGTGAAGGTGCGCCTGTCGGGCGTGTCCATCGGTTACGCCTTCGGCTCCATCATCGGTGGTGCCTTTGCCCCGATGATTGCAGAGATGCTGTACACGCGGTACGAGACCTCGATGGCCATCGCCGCCTACGGCATCGCGATTTCGGTCGTTTCCCTCATCGGTGTGCTCACCGTCCCGAAGGGTATTCAGGACCGCGATCTGCACGTTTAATCGCCCCGAGTTTGTTCACTCGCCACCCCCTTTAGCGCTTAACCCTTTCTCCGCTGGCTTTTGTTCCGGCTGGAGGGTCAGGCCCTAAAGGGGGTGTGGCGTTGTGGGGGTAAATAATTATTCAAAACGGTACCTATAGGTTGGCAGGTAGGCTAAGCTTCTCGCTAATACTCGTCGTACGCGGCCCGTATAAACAATTCCTACGGTCTTGTGGTGCGCGATATTTGCTCAAGAAGAAAGTTCTCTCATGACCACATCAACCCCGCATAAGACTCGCTCTACACGCGATACTTTTAATACGCGCTTCGTCTTCCTCATGGCCGCCATCGGCTCCGCCGTCGGCCTGGGTAACATCTGGCGCTTCCCCTATGTTGCCTATGAGAACGGTGGCGGCGCCTTCCTCATCCCGTACATGGTCGCCTTGCTCACCGCCGGTATTCCCATCCTGTGGTTCGATCTCGCCATTGGTCACCGCTTCCGCGGTTCTGCACCGCTGGCATTCCGCCGCATCAGCAGCCGCTGGGAAGGAATCGGCTGGTTCAAGGTCGGCGTGAACTTCTTCATCGCCATCTACTACGCTGCCATCATTGCGTGGGCGGCGCTCTACACCATCAAGTCCGTGCAGCAGACGTGGGGCGAGGATCCCTCGACGTACTTCATAGTTGACTTCCTCCAAGCAGACGCGGAGGCAACCTATTCCGGGCACGTTGTCCCATCCATTCTGGGCGTCATGATCCTCGTATGGGTTGTCTGCATCGCTACGCTGGCCACGAGCATCAACAAGGGCATCGGCAAGCTGACCTCCATCTTCCTGCCGGTCCTGGCCGTCATGTTCATCATTCTGGTGATCCGCGCCTTCTTCCTCGACGGCGCCGCCGAGGGCCTCAACGCCTTCTTCACTCCGGACTGGTCCGTGCTGAGCAACCCGTCGGTGTGGATCGCCGCCTACGGACAGATCTTCTTCTCCCTGTCCATCGGTTTCGGCATCATGATCACCTACGCGTCCTACCTCAAGCCGCGCACCAACCTCACCAACACGGGCCTGGTTACTGCCTTTGCGAACTCCTCCTTCGAGGTTCTCGCCGGCATCGGCGTCTTCGCCACTCTGGGCTACATGGCCGCCCAGCAGGGCGTGTCTGTCGATGAGGTGGCTGAGTCTGGTATCGGTCTGGCCTTCATCGCTTTCCCGACGATCATTAACCTCATGCCGCTCGGCTGGCTGTTCGGTGTCCTCTTCTTTGGCTCCCTGTTCCTGGCCGGTGTGACCTCGCTGATCTCCATCATGGAGGTCGTTGTCTCCGCCGTGGCAGATAAGTTCAACATTTCCCGCCGCGTTTCTGCCATCAGCGTTGGCAGCGCGATGGGAGTACTGTCCTGCTTCCTGTTCGCCACCTCCTCGGGCCTGGTCACTCTGGACATCATGGATAAGTTCACCAACAACTTGGGCATCGTCTTCGGCGCCATCTGCGCCCTCGTAGTCGTCGGCTGGGTGACCGGCCGCCGCCGCGAGATCCAGCAGCACATCAACGCCGTGTCGCAGTTCAAGGTGGGTGGCTTCTGGCAGTTCCTGACTTTCGTCGCGACCCCGCTGCTGCTCGTCTACTTCCTGGTCAACGAGATCATCACGATTGTCCGCGAAGGTTATGAGGGCTACTCCTCCACACAGATTGGGCTCTTTGGCTGGGCGGTTCTGGGCGTCATTCTGCTCGTTAGCTTCGTCATGCCGCTAGTGGACTTCCGCGGAAACAAGTACCTAGACGGCATAGAGACGTCTGATTACGGCGTCCCAGTGGGCGGCCGCCCGGCCGGCACACCGAACCCGCTTGCCACAGGCAACGCCGCCGCACCGAACACGGACGACAAGTAGCGGCTAGTAGGAAAGGAGAATAACAATGACTACAAGCGCAATCCTGCTCTTCATCCTCTTCGTCGTCGTCATCTGGGGCGGACTGGTTGTGTCCTCCATCTGGTTGGCGCGCAGCGACGATGAATTCACCGGTGAGCTGGGTAATGCCCCCGGCACCGACGACGAGTCCCTATCGCACCGCGTGCACCACTAAAGGGGCCGGGCAGTAAACGGCTGCCCGCTCACACCTGCCCCTTCCTATATCTCGACTACCGTGCGCCCATGGCGGGAGCCGGCGCGCAGCTCTTGAGCGGCAGTGGCGACATCGGCCAGCGGCACCGTTTCAGTAATAGAGTTCAGCATGGTGAGGTCGAGGTGTTCGTCGAGAAGCTGCCAGGCCGCCTCGCGCACCTCGCGGGGCGCATCGACGGAGTTACCGCCGGCCAGCACGATGCCGCGCAGGATGAATGGCAGCACCGAGGCAGGAAGGTCCGGACCAGCCGCCATACCGGTGGCCGCCACCACGCCGCCCCAGCGCACCTGCGCCAGCACGTTGGCCAAGACGGTGGAACCGGCGGTGTCAATGGCGCCGTCGTACAGCGCCTTCTGCAGCGGGCGGCCGGTCTCAGACAGCGCTGCACGGTCAAGCACGTGATCCGCGCCGAGTGAGGTGAGGTACTCCGACTGGGATTCCACGCGGCCGGTGACGGCGGTGACCTCGTAGCCGGAAGACTTGAGCAGCTGGACCGCGATGGAGCCCACGCCGCCGGTGGCACCGGTGACGAGGATATGGCCCTTCGTCGTGCCGTGCGTGCGCAGCTGGTTCACGCAGATAGCAGCGGTGTATCCGGCCGTGCCAATCGCGGCGGCATCGTGCGCGCTGAAGCGTTGAGGCACGGGGATGGTGGCTTCACCGTTGACGCGCTGGCGGGTGGTGTAGCCGCCATGGCGGAACTCGCCCAGGCCATCGCCGCAGGAGACGACAAGCTGGCCAGGGCTCAAGCGTGAATCGGACGTTTCCACCACGGTGCCCACCACATCGATGCCCGGGACGAGCGGATCGATGCGCATGACACCTTTATCGCCCTCCAGGGCCATGGCGTCTTTGTAATTGAGGGAGGAAAACTGCACATCCACGACCGTGTCACCTTCCCCGAGCAGGGGCTGCTCTTGGAACGAGTGCGTTACTCCGGAATCGGTGCGAGTGACAATCAGTGTGTTCATGGACACTATCGTACAGAGGATGTGAAGCAGTGTTTTCTGGCTACTGCTTCAGCCGATTGTCAGCGAAAACCACTAGGGTGAGGCGCATGACTGGGATAGAAGCTCAACGCCCGCGCAATCGGCTGAGGCCCGCGCCGGATCCGTATCGGCACCTGCTTCGTGATTCCCTCCTTGTCGCAGCCCTGTCCCTGGTGGTCGTGGTGTTGGCGACGGTGGGCAAGCCCTTCATGGACATCCCCGGCGTGGTGGACGGCTCCGCGCATGCGGTGCGAAGGGTCAATCTGCAGCTCTTTGGCGGATTTGAGAACGCCTCCGTGTGGTACGGCGGGTGGACCGATCTCCTGGGGAATATTGCTCTCTTCATGCCGCTGGGAGCGGCGATTTACGTGGCCGGGCGCAACCGCGTCAGGATTCGCTGGGGCTTGGGCGGGACGATGCTCCTTGGGCTCGTGATCAGCTTGTGCATCGAAAGCGCCCAGTACATCTTTGCGCTGGGCTTTAGCGATATCGACGACCTCTTATACAACACGGTGGGTGCTGTCCTCGGCGCCGCACTCATGGCGCGCGTGGGACGCGAAGAGCAGATGAAGATTCTGCGCCGCCTCGGATTCCTGCTTGCGCTGGCAGCGGTGGTGCTCCTCGCCATGGCGACGCTGTAGTGCCTAGCTGGGCGTACGCACGAGCTTGGCGACGTCCCCCGCCACCCGCCGCGCATAGGGGGAGACACCGGTAATCGTGGCCGAGCCCGGGCCCGTCCACGAGCCATAGCCCACGGGGAAGAAGCCTTCCACCGTGGGCTTTCCTTTTGCCAGCAGCCCAGGGAAGGGGCGCAGCGCTGGGCGGAAGCCGGTGGCCCAGATGAGATCGCTGAAGCCTTCGCGGTTCAACTGGTCCAGCGAGGAGAACATGCCGGTGGCGCGCAGCAGCCCATTATCACGGGCCTTGAGCACCGGCGGGACCATGACGATGTCTCCTAGCTCACTTTCCGGCCCCGGGTCCGGCTCGCCCCGAAGTTTTGCCAGCATGCGCTGTCTGTTGCGGCTAAAGAGCACGCGCCCGTCGACATCATCCGGCATCCAGCGCGGCGGGTGCGTGGTAAACCACGTGGTGTCCACGCCCGCGAGAGCTAGCTCGGCGGCGATTTGGGCACCGGAGTTGCCCGCGCCGACAACGGCTACAGGATTGTTGTGGCCGCGCTCTAAGAAAGGACCGCACCCCGGGTAGCTCGCCGTGTGCCATTGGCGCCCCTGGAATTCACCGGGGTAGAAGGGGATGAACGGCGCGGACCAGGTGCCCGTCGCAGCCACGACGGTGCGGGAGCGGAACTCACCGTGGGTGGTGAAGAGGTGGAAGAGGGGGACGTCGTCAAGCACGCGCTCCACCGTCACCCCGTGCCGGACCGGCAGGTCATAGCGCTGCTCATAGCGGGTGAGGTAATCCACCACGTGGGAAGCCGGCGGGAAACCGGGATGGGCGGGCATGGGCCAGCCGGGCAGGGTGGAGGACTGGGCATCGCTAAAGAGCGTGAGTGAATCCCACACGTGCTGCCAGGCCCCGCCGGGGGAGGAGTTGGCGTCGAGGATGAGGAAATCGAGCTTCTGACGGCGCAAGTAATAGCTGGTGGCCAGGCCGGATTGGCCGCCACCCACCACGATGCAATCGTAGGTATGCATCTATTGGATGAGCTTTCGCTCACGGGCCGCGGAGACGGCCGCCGTGCGGGTTTCCACGCCGAGCTTTTGATAGACGTGGATGAGGTGGGTCTTGACCGTGGCTTCGGAGATGAAGAGCCGCTGGGCAATCTGCTTGTTGGAATCTCCCGTGGACAGCGCCTGCAGGATCTCCAGCTCGCGTGGTGAAAGGGCGGTTTCCGGCTGTGCCAAGCGCTCCGCCAGGAGGTTGGTGACTTCAGGCGCCAAGGTCCGCTTTCCCGCGGCCGTGTCGAGCACCGCGGCGTGCAGGGTTTCCTCGGGGGCGTCCTTGAGCAGGTAACCCAGCGCGCCCGCCTCCACGGCGGCCAGGATATCCGCCTGCGTGTCATAGGTGGTCAGAATGAGCACCGGTGGACCGTCGAGCTCGCGCACGCGCCGAGTGGCGGCGATGCCGTCGACGTCCGGCATCTGGATATCGCAGACGACCACATCGATATGGGGAACATCAGCATCCGCCAGCTTTTCGACGGCCGAGCCATCGGAGCCTTCCAACACCACCACGATGTCGGGGAAGGCGTTAAGAATCGCGCGCAGCCCGGCGCGGACTACGGGGTGATCGTCGATGAGCATCACGTTGACCATTGCTGCTGCTTCCTGTTGGGATTCGCACCGCGAGTGCGGTGCCGGCGGGTGAAGATTCTACCTGGACGCTGCCGCCAACGCTGCGAACACGCTGCTCCAGGCCGGTCAGCCCGAAGCCCCGTGGTCCTTCGATGCCGCGGCCGTCATCGACGACATCGAGGATGATTCCATCCTCGAAAGAGCCCAGAGTGACCACGGCGCGGTCGGCGTCGGCGTGTTTCATGACATTGGTGAGACCTTCGCGCGCGGCGCGCAGGATGACGTGGGAAAACTCGGTGGGGACGTCGGCACTGCCGGTGAGCTTGAGCCCGAAGCGGGTGCGCAGCCCCAGGCCCTTAGCCTGGGCTTGGAGCTCATCCACAAGTGTGCGCAGTTCCGCGTCGATGGAGGAGGCAGGCGCCGCCAGCTCTTTGACGAAGCGCCGGGCCTCCGCCAGGTTGTCCTGGGCCACTTTTTCAATGAGCGCGAGCTGCTCGGTGACATCCTGTTGAGCGGAGGTGTTCTTGGCGGCGCGGCTGAGCAGGACGATGGAGGACAGCCCCTGCGCCACGGTGTCATGAATCTCGCGGGAGAGCCGCTCCCTCTCCTCGAGGCGCCCGGCTTGGTGCTCGCTGGCCGCTAGCTCCTCCTGGGTCTCACGCAGTTGCTTGGCGACGGCCGCGTGGTGCGCCGCCTCCGCCTGAACCCGGCGGGCGGCGTGGTAGACGCCCACGGCAAAGCAGGTGCCGATGAACGGCCCGATGGCTGCGGCCGCGGTCCAGAATTGCGGGTGGATCCATGCGGGGACGAAGGCGGCGACGGCCCACAGCACCACGCTGGCGACGATTCCCGGCCAGAAGGGAAGCGCATGGATAAAGACGAAGACCAGCGGGAACTCGAGCCACATGAAGTCTTGGGCGTGCACCATAAGCCCGATCCACAGCAGGCACAGGGCGGCGAGCCACAGCGTGGTGGGGACGGGGCGGGTGATGGTGCGGGAGCCGAAGATGGCAAACCCCGTGTAGACCACTGCGAGTGCGATGGAGAGGCCGAGAGCGCGGGCGTCAAGGCGGTCATCGGCCCACGCGCGGAGCACGCCGAAGACGAGGAGAAAGCCAAACATGGCGTGCAGTCCCACGGTCCACAGTTTATTGCTCATCATCACGGCGCTCCAGCTTATCCTCTGGCTGGACGAGGGGGAATCAACCAACTGGTTGAGTGGAGGTTCAACTGGCTACTCGATTACTTTCTGCGCTGGCCACAGCAGGATTAATAGTATGTTCCTGGCATTGAGAGAGATAGTCACCGCCCGCGGTCGGTTCTTCCTGATCGGCGGCGTCGTGGCTCTAATTACGTTGTTGCTCGTTATGTTGTCCGGCCTGACCCAAGGCCTGTCCAAGCAAAATACTTCCGCACTCGAGGCACTCGGGGAGCAGACTCCTTATGTGACCTTCTCGACGGAAGACCCGTCCTTCACCGAGTCGGAGATCTTCGCCGAGGATGTCCCCGCTTCTGGCATTCCGCTCGGTACTTCGCAGACCAAGCTTGAGGGCCACGGCGGCGTGGCGGTCTTCGGCCTGCCCGAAGGTACCCAGATCCCTGGCTCCAGCACCGTGATTCCGGAGGAGGGCATGGTCTTGAGCCAATCCATCGACGACGCCCTGAACGCGCCATCCCGGGGCACCCTCGGCGGCGTGGACCTGGACGTGAACGCGGTGGTTGAGGATGAGTACTATTCCCACTCCCCGGTGGTGTGGGTCTCCACCGCAACTTGGCAGAAGGTCTCCCATTCCCCCGAAGACATGGTGGGTGTGGCCGTGCTGTCCCACGAGCCGACCGACACCTCCGTGTCCATGGGCAAGGCCCTGTCCGGCCTGCCGGCTTATAGCTCGGAGCGCGGCTCCCTGCTGACCATGCAGGCCTTCCTCTACGGAATCTCCGCGCTGGTCACCATCGCTTTCCTGAGCATCTGGACCATCCAGCGCACCCGTGACCTGTCCATCCTGCGTGCCCTTGGCGCCAGCGTGAAGTACCTGCTCAAGGACGCCATCGCGCAGGCTGCCATCATCCTCGCGATTGGCGTAGGGGTCGGCGCGCTCGTCGGCTGGTTGCTGGGCCTTGCCGCCCAAGGTGCCGTGCCCTTCGAGGTCTCCGCCATGACCGTCATCGTCCCCGCGCTCGGTATCTGGCTGCTCGGCATCGCTGGTGCTTTCCTGGCCACCCGCCGCGTTTCCAAGATCAACCCGCTCGACGCCCTAGGAGGCAACGCCTAATGACTACCACCGCTTCTTCCCCTGCACTGTCCCTTCGCGACATCGTGGTGACCTACCCAGACGGCCAGTCCCGCACCACTGCACTCGACGGCGTCAGCTTGGACGTCAAACCCGGCGAGCTCACCGCCGTCATCGGCGAATCCGGGTCCGGCAAGTCCACCCTGCTGTCCGTAGCCGCCGGCCTCATCGAGCCGGACTCCGGCAGCGTGGAGCGAACCGGCTCCCGCGGCCTCATCTTCCAGCAGGCCAACCTGCTGGCCGCCCTGACGGCGCGCGAACAGCTGCTCATCATTGACCACATGGAGGGCCGCAAGCCGCGCCAGGATCGTGCCGATGAGCTGCTCAGCTTCGTGGGCTTGGAGGGCTTTGGCAACCGCCGGATGAACCAGCTTTCTGGCGGCCAGCGCCAGCGCGTCAACATTGCGCGCGCGCTCATGGGCCAGCCTTCCGTGCTGCTTGCCGACGAACCCACCTCTGCCCTCGACTCCAAGCTCTCCCGCGAGATTGCCAAGCTCCTGCGCGGTGTCACCGATGACTTCGATACCGCAACCCTGTTCATCACGCACGACCGCAGCCTGCTTGATTATGCCGACAACGTGGTTGAGGTCAAGGACGGAAAGCTTTCCGAATACTCTGAGCTAGCCGCGTAGGAAGCCTCTCATCTCTCACGTGTTCAAACAAAGGGGTAAATTATCACCCCGTTATGATACGACCCCGCAAGCCCCGAGTAAGCCCGACTGACTACCCGCGCATGCAGCAGTGGACCGCGCTGCATGCGCTCATGTTGAGCATCACCGTGGTGGCCTGCGGGGTCTTTATCGTCGCTGCTCACAGAATCAAGGGAACCTCCCGCGAGGCGTTCATCCGCCGGATGGTGGGCTGGGCCTTGCTGGTGGCGGGTACTGCGTGGACGGTCATCTCCTTAGACCCGAAGCAATTCGATATCCGAGAGTCTTTGCCTTTGCACCTGTGCGATGTGCTGCGCCCGATTCTGGCGCTGGGCCTCATTACCGGCAATGAGCACGCCCTGACCTTGACCTACTTCTGGGGCATCATCCTCAACCCGCAGGCCATTATCACCCCGGACGTCATCTACTACTTCTCCCCGCGGTGGCTGCGGTTTAGCACCTACTGGTTCTTCCACATTGTTGCACTCGCCGTACCGCTGGCGCTGACTTTTGGCTTGGGCTACCGCCCGACCTGGAAGGGCTACCGCTTCGCCGTGAACGTCACGCCGGTGTGGATGGCTATCGCGATGGCAGTCAATGCGAAGACCGACGGCAACTATGGCTTCCTCAACCACGCGCCGGGCAGCTCCTCCATCATCAACCTGTTTGGCCCTTGGCCTGGCTACATCGCAGTGGAAATCCTTGCCGTCGCAGCAGCATGGGCCGGGATGACGTGGCTGTGGGAGAACACCTCACTACGCCGCGGCACCGTGGCCGTTGGCCCGCGCGGCTCATGCGCAAGTCCGTCGGTACCGCGTCCGGGATCCTGCGCCGGGCCACGGTACGTTTTCGTAAATAGTGGCCCGCGAACCGCGAAATTCTAGGGCTTCGTTGCGAAAACGTACCAAGGTGGTGGCGGCCAGGTACGGATCGATCAAACAAGGTCCCAGATCTTCAAATTTCTGGGGCGCTATTTGATCGAAACGTACTTAGCGGCGGAGCTAGCGCCGGGCCAAGGAGCTAGCGCTCGGCGTTGAGGAGCCGCGCGATGGCCCGCGGGATAGCCGCAGCGATCTGGGAGGCCGAACAGGGCGCGAAGCCCTCGGGGGTTTCGGCCGCGATGGCCGCCGCGTGCGCGTGGATGGCACCGGCGTGGAGGACCTCGGCGATGACCCCGGCAGGTGACGCGGCGGGAGCGCTGGCGAAGAACTGGGCCATGACCGCGCCCAGAATGCCGGAGAGCACGTCCCCGGAGCCGGGGGTCGCGGCAAAAGAGTGACCGGCGTTGAAGGAATAGAGCGGCTGGCGCGGAGCGGTGACGCGGGTCAAGCGGCCCTTGAGCAGGATGATGCTGTTTAGCTCGTCGGCTAGCTCGTGGAGGGCGCAGCTCCAGCCATCAGACGCATCGGGAGCAGATCCGAAAGTGGCCTCATAGAGGCGGCGGAACTCGCCTTCATGCGGGGTGAGGATGGTCATCGGGTGCTTGGTAACTTGCTGGCGCAGGGAGGTATTGCGCGGTAGAAGTGTTAGGGCGTCGGCGTCGAGGATGGTGGGTACGTCCTGCGCTAGCACCTTTCGCAGTTCGGTGGCCGCCGCGGCATCGGTACCGCGGCCAGGGCCCACGACCCAGGCTTGGGCTTGCCCGGCGGAGGACACATCTGGATGGCAGACCAGCTCGGGCAGCAGAGAAGTAATCGAGTTATCCCCGATGAAACGCACCATCGAGGGCGTGGCGCGCACCGCCGCGGTGGCGCAGAGGATTCCCGCACCCGGGTACGTGTTGCTGCCGGCGGCAAGGGCAACGACGCCGCCGGAGTACTTGTCGGAGCGCGCGCCTGGTGTGGGATCAACGATGGGGCCCGTGCAGCCAACCGGCCAGGGACGGGAAGCGCGCCCGCCCGGCAGATCGATTTCGCCCGATCGCCACGCAAAGGGCGTTGGCACGGAGGGCTCGTGAGCGATGAATGCCGCTGGTTCATCGAGTTCGGCGAGGGTCTCAGCGAAAGAAGGCGCGCCGGGCAAGAAGAGATCGGAGACCACAACCTGCCCGCATTCGGCGGCCAGCGCGTGGCCGAGGCGTGGCGAGCCAAAGGTGACGGTGACATCGGCGTTAACGGCATCCGCGGCGCACACTCCCGTATCAGCATCAACGCCGGTAGGCATGTCGACGGCCAAGACAGCCGCCCCAGCAGAAGTGACGCAGCGGTAGAGGGGCAGGGCTGCACCGGAGAGACCGCGGGCGGATCCGAGGCCAGCGATGGCGTCGATTAGCAGTGTGCTGCCTGAGGGCGCGCTGCCGTTAGGCAGCGCATCGGCAGAAAGGACCGTACCACCGGCGCTGCAAAACGCAGCGAGGGCCTCCTCGTGGCAACGCTCTGGGACCAGGGCATGGACCGTAGCCCCGCGTGAGGCCAGCGCCGCACCGGCGTAGAGCCCATCCCCGCCGTTGCCGCCGGAACCGGCAAGAATGAGCACCGCGCCGGGGCGTGCCTCCAGCAGCACCGAGGCGGCGTCGGCCACCGCCGCGGCGGCCAGCTTCATGAGCTGATCCTCATGGGATTGTTGTTCCAGCAGGCGCTTCTCAGCGGCACGGACAGTGGCAACGGTATAAGCAGGGCGCATAACCCACACCCTAGCGCGCGGGTTGGCAGGTGGGGCACCAGAAGAGGTTGCGGCCCTGCATGACCTGCTCCCGGATCTCGGTGCCGCACACGTAGCAGGGTTGCCCGGCGCGACGGTAGACATAGACCTCGCCGCCATGGTCATCTTTGCGGGGCTCGCGGCCCATGGCCTCCGGCGTATGGGCGGGGCGGACCGTGTCGATGCGGCCGCGTTCGACGCCGTAGTCCATGAGATCGACCAGATCAGACCAGATGGCATCGAACTCTGCTCGGTCGAGCTGGTTGCCGGGGATGAAGGGGGAGAGTTCTTGGCGGAATAGGGCTTCTGCGCGGTAGATATTGCCCACGCCAGCAAAGAGGCCTTGGTCCATGAGCATCGCGCCGATGCTGCGCCGCGAGGCATGCACGCGGGCCCATAGGGCATCCGGGTCGGCATCCTTGCGCAGCGGATCCTGGCCCACTTTCGCCACCTTGGCCTGGTATTCCTCCTCCGTAATGAGCGTGCAGAACTGCGGGCCGCGCAGATTCGCGGCTGTGGTGCCGTTATCGATGCGCAGCCGGATTTGGCCCCAGACATCGGCAGACGGCTCAAAGCGTAGGGAACCGATGAGGCCCAGATGGATGTAGATAACGTGGCGCGGGTTATCCGCATCGAAGTGGAGAAAGAGGTGCTTGCCAAAGGCTTCGGCGAGTAAGAGGCGGGAGTCGTCGACAAGCGCGGCCTCCGTAGCGAACCGACCTTGGGGGCTGCTCACGGCCAGCGGCTTGTTACGGAAATCCGCATTGAGTGTCCGAGCAAGGCGGTGAATAACGTGTCCCTCAGGCATGTCAAGAAGTCTACGCGGGGGCTGTGCTGCTGTAGACTTTCCGGGTACTACCCGTTGAACGGAAGGGCCTAAATACTATGGGGCGCGCACTCGGTTTTGACCGTGAAAAATACATTGAACTGCAGTCGGAGCACATCAACGCTCGGCGCAAAGAAATCGGCGGGAAGCTTTACCTCGAGATGGGCGGCAAGCTTTTCGACGATATGCACGCCTCCCGCGTGCTGCCCGGTTTCACGCCGGATAACAAGATTGCGATGCTCGAGCGCATCAAGGATGACGTAGAAATCCTCGTTTGCATCAATGCCAAGGACATCGAGCGTCAGAAGATGCGCGGTGACCTGGGAATCCTTTACGAAGATGACGTGCTGCGGCTTGTCGACGTCTTCCGGGACCGCGGCTTCCTGGTCAATAACATCGTCATGACCCAGCTCGAGGATGGCAATAGCCAGGCGGAAGCCTTCATCGAGCGCCTTGAGCGTTTGGGGCTCACCGTGGCGCGCCACCACATCATTCCGGGCTACCCCGCCAACATCGACCTCATTGTCTCTGAGGACGGCCTGGGCAAGAACGACTACGTGGAAACCACCCGTGACCTCGTCGTGGTCACCGCGCCGGGGCCTGGCTCCGGCAAGCTGGCGACCGCGCTCTCGCAGGTCTACCACGAAAACCTGCGCGGCGTGCAGGCAGGCTACGCCAAGTTTGAAACCTTCCCCATCTGGAACCTGCCGCTTAATCACCCGGTGAACCTGGCCTATGAGGCGGCTACCGTGGACCTGAACGACGCCAACGTGATCGACCACTTCCACCTCTCCGCGCACGGCGAATCCACGGTGAACTATAACCGCGATGTCGAGGCCTTCCCGCTGCTCAAGTCACTGTTGGAGCGCCTGACCGGCACTGTGCCCTACCAGTCCCCGACGGACATGGGCGTGAACATGGTGGGCTTTTGCATCACCGACGATGAGGTCTGCCGCGAGGCCTCCCAGCAGGAGATCATCCGCCGTTACTTCAAGACGCTGGTGGAGGAGGCCCGCAATGGCCTCGACACCACGCAATCCGAGCGCGCCGCCGTAGTCATGGCGAAGGCCGGCATCAAGTCCACCGACCGTCCGGTTGTGCTCCCGGCACGTCAGAAGGCGGAGGAGACGCAAGGCCCGGCAGCCGCGCTGCAGCTTCACGACGGCACCATCATCACCGGCCGCACCTCCCCGTTGCTGGGTTGCTCCGCAGCCGCGCTGCTCAATGCGCTCAAGCACCTGGCTGGCATCGATGATGAGCTGCACTTGTTGTCCCCGGAATCCATCGAGCCCATCCAAACGCTGAAGACGAAGCACCTGGCTCCCAGAACCCGCGCCTGCACACCGACGAGGTGCTCATCGCGCTGTCGGTATCCGCGGCGAAGGACGAGAACGCCCGCCGCGCGCTCGATGCGCTCAAGGAGCTTCAGGCCTGCGATGTTCACACCACCACCATCTTGGGTTCGGTGGATGAGGGCATCTTCCGCAACCTGGGCGTCCTGGTGACCTCCGATCCGGTCTTTGCCCGTAAGAGCGCGCTGTACCAGAAGCGCTAAACCTCACCTGCTGGACCTTGGCTGGAAGCGCCTTCCCGCAGGCATTCCCCCAGACCTGGAACCCGAAAGGTGCAGGTGGGCGTCGGCAAGCGCTTGGCGACGCCCCACCACCCACGTGGGAGGTTTCGGGATCGAGGTCTGGGGCTTTGGGCTAAAAGCGGTTGCAGCGTTGGGCCCAAAAGATTGGGGTTTTACCTCGCAGCGGGCTTAGACTTGCGGGCGTGACTATTGGCAAGATTCTCCTCTACTACTGCTTTACTCCTATCGAGGACCCCACCGCGATCATGCTGTGGCAGCGCTCCCTGTGCGAGAAGCTCGGGCTCAAGGGCCGTATCCTCATTTCGGAGCACGGCATCAACGGCACCGTGGGCGGGGACATGGATGCGTGTAAGCGCTACGTGCGCGAGACCCGCGAGTACCCGGGCTTCAAGAAGATGGAGTTCAAGTGGTCCGAGGGCGGAGCGGAAGACTTCCCGCGCCTGTCGGTCAAGGTGCGCGATGAAATTGTGGCCTTCGGCGCGCCGGGCGAGCTCAAGGTGGATGAGAACGGCGTCATCGGCGGTGGTGTTCACCTCAAGCCCGAAGAGGTCAACAAGCTGGTGGAGGAGCGTGGCGAGGAGGTCGTCTTCTTCGACGGGCGCAACGCCATGGAGGCGGAAATCGGCAAGTTCAAGAATGCCGTGGTGCCGGATGTGCGCACGACCCACGACTTCATCGCCGAACTCGAGTCCGGAAAATATGACTGGATGAAGGACAAGCCCGTGGTCTCCTATTGCACGGGCGGCATCCGCTGCGAAATCCTCTCCGCTCTGATGAAGAACCGTGGCTTTAACGAGGTCTATCAGATTGACGGCGGCATCGTCCGCTACGGAGAAAAGTACGGCAACGATGGCCTGTGGGAAGGCTCGATGTACGTCTTTGACAAGCGCATGCACCACGAGTTTGGTCAGGGCCTAGAGGATCCAGGCTTTATTCAGCTCGGCCACTGCGTGCACTGTGGGAAGGGGACGAATACCTTCCACAATTGCATTAATGAGGACACGTGCCGCAAGCAGGTGCTCATTTGCGATGACTGTATCCAGCACGCGGAAACCCAGCACTGTGGGCGCCCAGATTGCGCCGAGGTGGCTGCGGCCCAGGCGCAGGCCTAGCTTTCGCTAGTTTTCAAGCACCGGGGTGAGCAGGATCTGGATGTCGTTGATGCACCAGATCATGAAGTTGCCGGCCATGACCCAGAAAATCGCCATCCAACCGTGCCAGCGCACGTAGGCCTTGAGTTTGCGCACCATGATGACGGCGCAGCCGATCATGCCGATGAAGGGGATGATCAGCGTCGTCGTGGCGAACACCGTGCGCTGGGTCCTTGTGCACAGCCAAGCGGCGAACTCCACGCGGAGGCAGTCGGTCGTGGTTCCGAAGAACCTGAAGAATCCAGCGAGGAGGAGCGCGTACAGCGCCGAGCTCACAAGGATAACCACCATAAACCACAGCGCTTGGCGCGAGGAGCGGCGGTTGGCCTCGGCGACGGCGAGGGGATCGGGCTCGTCGGCAAGCTCATCAAAGCTGCGGGGCTCGGGGCGAGGCAGGTTGGTATAGTCCGCGTCGGACGTGAGATCATTTTCGGGGTGCTCTGCTGCCATGCTGTGCAAGTCTAACGTGCTTCGGGGTCATAGGTGCTCGGGCAGACCAGGACTGGCACGCCCACGTGGGGGAGTAGTTCGGTGGCGGTGCTGCCGATGAAGACGCGCTCGATCGGTCCCATGGGGGAGGAGCCCAAGCAGAGCAGGTCGCCCTTCTTCCACTTGAGCGAATCCACCGCGCCGGACCAGCCGTGGCCGCTGCCGATGTCCGTCGTGACGGAAATCTCCGGGAAGGCCTCTGCGATGAAATCGTGGGCGCGGTCCAACAGCGAGAGCGAGTGCTCGCGCCAATTGGGGGCGTCGGAGGGAAAAGTGGGGGAGTATTCGAGGGGGACGTCGACCAGCCCCTTGGCGGAAAACGCCAGGATACGCAAGGGGATGCCGCCGCGCTGCGCAATGCAAGCTGCGTGCCGGAGGGCGGGATCGTCAGCGCGGCCAAGTTCGGTGAAGGCGAAATTGATGCGCGTCACTCCGTGCTTGGACAGCTTGATACCGCGCGGGGTGAGACCCACGGGAAGCGGCGAGTAGTGCAGCAGCGCATCGGCGGTAGAACCGGAGAAGAAACGGCCCTTCGGCGCGGACTGGTTGGCCCCCAGGAGGATGACGTGAGCGTTGAAATCCGTAGCCGCTTGCTCCAGCAGCTGCGGGCGGGACGGTCCCGCGATGAGAACGGAGACGTTCTTATCGAGCTGGGCCTTGTCCACCCCGGCTGCGTCCAAGGCCTGCTTAACGGCGCGTTCGCAGGTTGCGCGCTCCTTCTTGAACCACTGCTTATAGGAGCCGCTGAGCTTGCTGAGCGACGTCACGGTGAGGGGTTGCGAAATCGTGGATACAACCCGGATCTGAACGGGCGTGGAACGCGCAAGCCATGCGGCAAACTCGATGGCCTCGGTGCCTGTGGAGCTAGGACTCCACGAGACGAGTACGCGAAGCGGGGGGATACGGTCTTCCGAGGAGGACTGTCCTTCCGCGGGGTGTGAAGATTTCTTAGCCATTCATCAAAAGGATCGGGGTCGTTTCCTTCATTATCGACCCTTCACGCTTTAAAATAAAATCTGTTCTACCGGCACTTTTTGGTCTATTTTCCGTCCATGGTGGGGCGGTACACATCCGCGAGTTTGGAAATCAGGTTGACCAAAGAATTGGCGTCCTTGATGTCCTCCGGTTCAAGCCAGCGCAAGATCTCGGCCAAAGCTGCCGCACGCTGGCGGGAGACGATGGTCAGCTCGGATTCGCCGAGCTGGGTGAGGGCGACGAGAACGCCGCGGCGGTCCTTTTCGTCGCGGTGCCGTTCCACGAAGCCTTGGCGCTCCAATTGGTACAGTGCATTGGACGCGGTGGGCATCCGGATTAGCTCTGCTTGGGCAATGGTGCTGACGCGAGAGGGCCCACGCAGGCGCAGCTGATTCATGATCGAGACCTGCGAGGTGGTTAGGGACGTGCCCTCCGTTGTGCGCTGGAAGATGAGCATGAGCTTATTGAGCGCGGGCTGGATCTGGCGGGCAACATCCAGGGCGTCCTCGTAGGGGATCGGGGATTCGATAGTTTCTTCACTCATGGAAAATAAGTGTAGCTACGATCCACTCGCGGCGGTAGTTAGCCGACTAAAAAATTAGGTTTTGCGTCGCGAAGTGCCCAAGGGGAGCCTAGATTGTTGACGCTGCCCGCACTACACTGTCCGGCGTGAATTCTCCGTCCAAGGCAGAGTCTGCAAAGACAAGGCCAGAAGTGGCCTACCGCAACGAAGTCTCCTATGAATGGGAGCGCGCGCAGCATCTGCGCGAGCTTCGCGCGGGAAAAGTGACGCGCGAAGAACTGTGTGATGCTGATTTTCTTCTCCGTGCGGCGGCGGAGCACCACGGCGTTGACATGCAGAAGCCGTGCCCGGTGTGCGGAGAAGCGCTGCGACTGACCCGCTGGGTTTATGGCGACTCTTTAAAGCGCCGTGCGGGAAGCGCGCGCAGCGCGGCGGAAATTGCAGAAATGGCGGCCGAGGGGCTGGAGTTTACAGTGCATTTCGTGGAAGTGTGCCCGGCATGCCGCTGGAATCATCTGCTTCGAGCGGCCACGGTCTATGCTCGAAGGTAGTTTTGGCTTCCCAGTTCACGCCGGTAAGCTGCATGTATTTACAGTTTCTGTACAGGATTGATGAGGACACGGATTAGTGACCGAGAAGGAAACCTCCGGGCGAAAGTCAGGTAATCGCAAGAAGAGCGCCTCGCACAGGAGTAGGCGTTCGTCCGGCCGCACACGCCGCTGGCCGTGGATCGTGCTCGCTGTCTTATTCGTAATTGTCGGCATCCCCGCCTTGCTCTTTGGGTACGCGTATACGCAATACGACGTCCCCGAGCCCAAGGAGCTGCAGCCGAGCCAGATTTCCACGATTGTCGCCGGCGACGGCGAAACCCAGCTGGCCAAACTAGTTCCACCGGAGGGCAACCGCCGCCAGGTGACCCTGGATGAGATCCCGGATTACGTTGAGGATTCTGTCCTCGCGGCCGAGGACCGCGAGTTCTGGACCAACTCGGGCTTTTCCTTTACAGGTCTGGGCCGTGCCGTCTTGGGCAAGCTCACCGGTGATGCTTCCGCTGGTGGTGGCTCGACGATTACTCAGCAGTATGTGAAGAATACTCTCGTTGGTGACGAGTACTCCTACGTCCGCAAGATTCGTGAGCTCATCTACTCGGTGAAGATGACCAACGAATGGTCCAAGGAGGACATCCTCAACGCCTACCTCAACACGGTCTACTTCGGCCGCAACGCGTATGGCATCGAGGCTGCATCCAATGCGTACTTTAATAAGGACGCCAAGGACCTCACTAAGGAAGAAGGCGCGCTGCTGGCGGGTGTTATCCAGTCCCCGTCCGTCCTTGATCCGTGGGTAGATGAGGAACGGTCCCAAGCTCGCTGGAACTACGTCATGGATGGCCTCGTTGAGATGGGTGACTTGGATCAGTCTGAACGCGATCAGCTCGTCTTCCCGGAGACCCGCGATCCGTCTGAGTATTCCGCGTATACCGAAGCGCCGGGTGCCTATGGTCACATCAAGAACCAGGTCATTGATGAGCTGTCCCGCGTGGGTATTACCGAGGACCAGCTGGCCACCGGTGGTCTGAAGGTGACGACGACCATTGATATGACCGTCCAGAATGCATCGACGGATGCTGCCCACGCAGAGCTGGGAGTGCTGCAGGAAGATGCACGCGCGGCAGCAGTCACCATTGACCCGGCCACGGGTGCCGTGCGTGGCTACTACGGCGGTGACGATTCCAACGGCTGGGATTATGCCAATTCCCCGCTGCAGACAGGTTCAACCTTCAAGATTATGACCCTGGCCGCAGCGCTCCAGCAGGGCATCGATCTCAATACTTATTACTCCTCGGCGCCCTACCAGCTGCCTGGATCGCAGCTCGTGACCAACGACGTGGGTGCCGGCTGCGGTAGCTGCTCCATCGCTGAGGCAATGAAGAATTCTTATAACACGTCCTTCCTGCGCCTCCAGGATGACTTGGAAAACAAGACGCAGGACACCGCGGATATGGCGCATGCGTTGGGCGTGCCGCGCAGTCTTCCGGGGATTGAAAAGACCCTCACTGAAAATGGTGGAACGCCGTACGAGGGCATCGTGCTGGGCCAGTACCAGTCGCGTCCGCTCGATATAGCGACGGCAATGGCCACCTTGACCAACCAAGGCATATGGCATCAGCCGCACTTCGTGGAAAAGGTAGAAAACGCTGCCGGCGAAGTCCTCTACGAGAACCCGACCGACGGCGGTGAACGCCGTGTCTCCGCCAACGTGGCCAACAACGTGATCTCCGCGATGCAGCCAATTGCCGCATGGTCCAATGGTGCGCTAGCTGGCGGACGCCCGTCTGCCTCCAAGACTGGTACGACGCAGCTGGGCGATACGGGCCAGAACAAGGATGCGTGGATGGTCGGTTCCACGCCGCAGCTGGCTACAGCAGTGTGGGTAGGCACGGCCGACAACACCTCCGCAATCTTTAATCAGTGGGGTGGAATCATGTACGGCTCGGATGCACCGACAAAGATCTGGAAGTCCATCTTGGACACCTCTCTGGCCAACGTGGAGCAACAGCCCTTCCCGCAGGCTTATCCGGTTCATTACGGCGTCGGCAGCTGGGGCTCGGGATATGTCTATGATCCGAGCCAGACCACCACGTGGAACCAGACGCCGGCGAGCCCGGAGAGCGACAGCACCGAGGGTGAAGAGGAAACACCTGACGAGGGCGGCGAGCACCACGACGAGGGTCAGGGCGGTAGCCCAGAGCAGCCGGCCCAGCCTGAGCAGCCTGAGCAACCCGCTAACCCTGAAGTACCTTCACTCGATGACATTCTTAATGGAGATGGCCTCGACCAATTGCTTGGCCAATAGGAGATTGATCCCCCGGTGAGCCATCACACTTCTTCGCAGCTTGTGCCACTCTCATCCGAATCGATGACCCGTGGCGCCATCGATGCCCTCGGCGGGCCGACGGGGCGCTTCGCCCGCTCGGCCCATTCTGGTTGGTGGACGCCGCTGCGCGTCATCATCACACTGGCGTGGACGTTCCTGGCGTTTGGATTCTTGAGTAAGGCAACCTGCGCGGGCAGCCGCCGGGGCGAGGACGGCCTCATCAGCCTGAACTGGGATGGTAACCGCCAGTACACGTCCTTTTGTTATAACGACATCGTGCCGCTCTATGGTGGGCGCGGCTTGGATCAACCTGGCTTTCCCTATGCCTACTCCTGGGCGGAGGGAGACCTCACGCGCTACATGGAATACCCCGTTCTGGCGGGCCTGTTCCAGGGCGTCGTCGGCTGGCTGGCGCGCACCACGTATCCGGCCGTCGAGTGGATTGGTATGGCCGAGGTCAGCTGGTACTTCGGGCTGACCACGCTCATCTTGTCCCTCGTGTGGGTCGGCACCGTGGTCATGGTATTCCAGCTCACGGGCAACCGGGCATGGGATACCGTTCTCATGGCGGCCAGCCCGCTCGTGGTTATCCACGCTTTCACCAACTGGGATATCCCGTCGGTAGCGTTCATGGTGGGCGCCCTTCTCGCAGTGAAGAAGCGCAAGAACTGGCTCGCCGGCATTCTCATTGGGCTCGGCACGGCATTCAAGCTGTGGCCTCTGTTTATCTTAGGCGCGTTTCTGGTGTTGGCCATCCGCCTCAAGCGCTGGGCGCCTTTCTTCAAGATGTTCGTGGCAACCGCCGCGACGTGGCTCGTGGTGAACCTTCCCGTGGCGCTGGCCTACCCCGAGGCCTGGCGCGAATTCTTCCGGCTCAATCAAGAACGCGGTGCCGAGTGGACCACGATCTATGCGCTCTTGAGCCGCGTCGCGGGCGTGAGTTTTGAGCCCGAATTCCTCAACACTTTCTCACTCGTGGCGTTTCTGGTGAGCTGCGGGGCGATTGCCATCATGGGTCTTAAGGCGCCGCGCGCGCCGCGAGTAGCCGAAATGATCTACCTCATCATCATGGCCTTCCTCATTTTCAACAAGGTGTGGTCCCCGCAGTACTCCCTGTGGCTGGTCGTCCCGGCACTCCTGGCGCTTCCGCGGTGGCGGCTCATCTTTAGCTGGGCGCTTGCCGACGCCCTCCTCTGGCCCATCCTCACCTGGCACATGCTCGGCTCGGATAATAAGGGCCTGCCGCACGAGATGCTCGATATCGCGGTGCTGACGCGCGATGGCTTCATCATTGCCATCGGCGTGCTCATCATCCGCCAGATGTGGGGCAAGTCTGAGGACAAGGTCCGCGCCGCTCATGGCGGCAGGGACCCGTTGGCGGGAGATTTTGCACGATGACTATCACCATCGTGGGCATCGTCTCCATCACGCTGGGCTTCCTTTGTGTGTTGAGCGCCTACTACCTGTTTCAGCGCTCTCAAGACCGCACCTGGCCGGTTGTGCTGGGCTTGCTGGCTTTGCTGTTTCTCACGGTGATCCCGGCGGGATCGGCGATCTTCGTCGCGGCGACCCACTAGCGGCAGCCGAGGAGATGGGGGATTTCCTTTTCCGCCGGTCAGTGCGGTACTGTGTGAGGGTTGCTTGACGCAACAGACCCTCCTGCCATATCCGCAAAGGTGATATGGCCGATACCAATTACTAGACCATAGGAGGTGATGAGGTCCGTGCGTCACTACGAAGTCATGATCATTCTGGATCCTAACCAGGATGAGCGCACCGTAACCCCGTCCCTAGACAAGTTCCTCGAAACGATCCGCAAGGATGGCGGCAAAGTCGAAAAGGTTGATGTGTGGGGCAAGCGCCGTCTTGCATACCCGATCAACAAGAAGGAAGAGGGCATCTACGCAGTCGTGGAGCTGGAGTGTGAATCCCACTCGGTTCTCGAGCTTGATCGCCGTCTGAACCTGAACGACTCCATTATGCGTACCAAGGTTCTGCGCACCGACAGCAAATAGCGGATACTGGGTTTCGAGCAATCCACGTAACCGATATTAAGGAGTAAAGACATGGCTCAGGGAGATACCAACATTACGGTTGTCGGCAACATTGTGGCCGACCCGGAACTGCGCTTCACCCCAGCGGGTGCCGCAGTGGCAAATTTCCGTGTTGCCTCCACCCCGCGTCGCTATAATCAGCAGACTTCCCAGTGGGAGGACGGCGAGGCCATGTTCCTCACCTGCAACGTGTGGCGCCAAGCCGCAGAAAACGTTGCGGAGACCTTGACCAAGGGCATGCGCGTTATCGTTACTGGCCGTTTGCGCCAGCGGTCTTACCAGACCCGTGAGGGCGAGAACCGCACTGTTTTTGAAATCGAGGTTGATGAGGTCGGCCCGTCCCTGCGTTATGCATCCGCACAGGTTAACCGCAAGTCCGGCAACGGCGGCGGCAACTATGGTGGCGGCCAGCAGCAGGGTGGTGCTAACTACGGCGGCGGCAACCAAGGTGGTTTCTCCGGAAACCAGGGCGGTTTCTCTGGAAACCAGTCCCAGTCCTCTGCCCCGCAGCAGTCTCAGCAGCAGTCGGCTCCGAGTAACGATCCGTGGAATTCTGCACCCCAAGCGGGAAGCTTTGGTGGTGCGGATGCAGAACCCCCGTTCTAAGACTGTCACGCAAGTATTCATTTAACTCAATTGAAAGGCAGGGATCATGAAGCTGATCCTCACCGCTGCCGTTGAGAACCTCGGCGCCCCCGGCGAAATTGTAGAGGTTAAGGACGGCTACGGACGTAACTACCTGCTTCCGCGCGGCCTGGCAATCGTTGCTACCCGCGGTGCTGAGAAGCAGATCGAGGGCATCAAGCGCGCCCAGGAAGCTCGCGCAATCCGCGACCTGGACCACGCACGCGAGATCCGTACCCAGCTGGAGGAGCTCAAGGACGTTAACGTCCCCGTGAAGACCTCCGAGTCCGGCAAGCTCTTCGGCTCCGTGTCCGCTGAGGACATCGTGAACGCCGTTGCCGCCGCTGGCGGCCCGAAGCTGGACAAGCGCATCGTTGTGCTGCCCAAGGGCCTGGTCAAGAAGACCGGCAACTACCAAGTCGAGCTGAAGCTGCACGCTGACGTTATCGGCAAGGTGAACTTCTCGGTCGTCGCTGCCTAAGAATTAAGGCGCACGACGGTCACCCTCCGTTCGCCCGCGTGTGAGGCGCGGTGCCGGTACGCAGGACGTGACCTTAAGACAACAGCAAGGCTTTAAGGCCGTGCTCCTTTCACTATGTGAGGTGGTGAGAGGAAGCACGGCCTTGCGCCGTTTTACGCGGGGTCGCCTTTTGGGGATCTAGCACCGCAGGAGGCAGGGAAACGTCGCCAAGCGCGGCCTGTGGATAACTCGCCCAGCCTGTGGATAAACCTGCGTTCAGTTAACGGTGAATTCACTCATGCCGCTATGTGTTAACCCGCTGGTAGCGGCGATATCGGGGTAATGCTCCTACTTTTCCACGGGATGTGTGCGTATTTTCACACCTCAAAAAACGTGCCTTGACCTGCAGGAATAATCTGCGCTGGTCACAGCGGTGCAAAGTTATCCACAGCCCTGACCTCTGGCTTTGTACGCCATGTCTTTGCTGACCTGGGAATTCCACAGCTCTCTGTGGATAACTGTGAGAGTTATGCCCAAGGGGTAGTGTCTTGACCCTCGGCTACACTGTTGTGTACTACGCGCGGTTGCCGCTTGGCACTGCATCGAAGCCTGGCCGTCCGGCGCGGAGAAGAGTGAGAACTTCAGGCACGGCCAGGGTGGGACTAATGAACGGTGGGATTGATGAGCAATGACTAATGCCAGTTTTGACGACGACCACGTTCCACCGCCGCCGGAGCCGGTAGAGGAGGAACCTCGCCGCTCTTACCGGCAGGAAGAACCGAAGCGCTACGGCGAATTTCGCCAGCCGCCCGCGGACCGCGAGGCCGAACAGGGCGTCCTCGGCGCCATGCTCCTGAGCCCGAATACGGTCATGGAGGTCATTGAGGAGCTGGAGCCGGAGGACTTCTACTATCCTGCGCACACGCTCATCTACCAGGCCATGATCGATCTTTACGCGGCAGGCACGGATATTGACGCGGTGATTGTCGCGGCTCGGCTCGATCGCTATAACAACCTCGAGCGCGTTGGCGGTGCGCCCTACCTGCATACCCTGCTGGCCACGGTGCCCACTGCGGCTAACGCCCGCTATTACGCGGAGATTGTCGCGGAGAAGGCGGTGCTGCGCAAGCTGGTGGATGCCGGAACCAGAGTCGTCCAGCTCGGCTTCCAGGGCTCTGAGGACATGGAGATCGAGTCGGTGTTGGATCGCGCCCAGCAGGAAGTCTTCGCGGTGGCGCAAAAGAAGACCACCGAGGATTACCGTGCGCTGAGTGATCTCATCGACCCCACGATCGATGAGCTCGCCGCCCTGCAACAAAACGGCGTGGAGTCGGGCGTGCCCACAGGGTTCATCGACCTCGACAACCTGACCAATGGCCTGCGTGCCGGCCAGATGATTATCGTCGCCGCCCGCCCTGGCGTGGGCAAGTCCACGCTGGCCATGGACTTCATGCGCTCGGCCTCCCTGCAGCACAACAAGACCTCCGTGGTCTTCTCCCTAGAGATGTCCGCCTCCGAGATCGTCATGCGTTTGCTGTCCGCGGAAGCGGAAGTGAAGCTGTCGGATATGCGCGGTGGCCGCGTGTCCACGGAGGATTGGGCCAAGATCGATGACACCCTCAACCGCATCCAGGATGCGCCACTGTTCATCGATGATTCCCCGAACCTCACCATGATGGAGATCCGCTCGAAGGCCCGCCGTCTGAAGCAGCAGCACGGGCTCGACCTCATTGTGCTGGACTATATGCAGCTGATGTCTTCGGGTAAGAAGGTGGAGTCCCGCCAGCAAGAGGTCTCGGAGTTTTCGCGCCAGCTCAAGCTCTTGGCCAAGGAGCTCGAGGTGCCCCTCATCGCGATTTCGCAGCTGAACCGTGGCCCGGAATCCCGTACTGACAAGAAGCCGCAGCTGGCGGATCTGCGTGAGTCCGGCTCGTTGGAGCAGGATGCCGATATGGTTATGCTGCTCTACCGCCCGGACTCACAAGACCGCGATGATCCCCGTGCCGGTGAGGCGGATATCATCCTGGCTAAGCACCGCGGCGGCCCGATCGACACGGTGAAGGTCGCGCACCAGCTGCACTACTCCAAGTTCGTGAACATGGCGCACGGCTAAATTACAGGTCCACCACGGCATTGGGGTCACCCAACCGTGGGCCGAGGATGACCAAGACTAGGAAGACCGCAGCCGCGGCGAGCGCCAGCCACCGCCACACCGGGAAGAAGCGCTCGCCGCACAGCCTGGCAAACCCTGCGCCGATGAGTGCGCCGAGGGTATTGAAGATGAGGTCATCAATATCAGTGCGCCCGAGCGTGAATGCATACTGCGCTGTTTCCAGTGCCAAGCTCAGCGCGAAGCCCCATGCGGCAGTGGCCTTGATTGACCGGCACATGCTGAAGACGAGCATGCCAAAAGGAATGAAGAAGGCGGTATTGCCCGCATACTCAAAAAGCGGGCCAAACCAGGTGCCGCCGGAGAACTCATCAAGCGGCACCAAGCGCAGGTCACGGACCCGCTGGTTCTCCGGCTTCCACAGGTAGCCGATCTGGTAGAAGGGCTTGAGCGTGGTGAGCGCGACCATGACCGCGACCCACGCGCCGAGGGCGACCCTATTGAGCAAGGGCCCGCCCCTTGAACTCTGGCAGGGTCAGAGCCGCGAAGGCCGCGATGCCGAAGGCTGCTGCAAAGAGCACGAAGAGCCAGCCCGTGCCCGCCACCGCGATGAGAGGCGGAACGATAAGCGGCGCCAGGATGGAGGCGAGTCGGCCGAAGCCCGCGGCCGCACCAGTACCGCGCCCGCGCAGGGCGGTGGGGTAGAGCTCCGGGCCGATGGCGTACAGCGCGCCCCACGCGCCGAGGTTGAAGAAGGAGAGCAGGCAACCGGCCAGGATGATCATGGCCTCAGTGTTGGCGAAGCCAAAGAATCCGGCGGACAGGGCGGAGCCCACGAGGAAGGTCGCCAGCGTCGAGCGGCGTCCCCAGACCTCGATGAGCCAGGCCGCTGCGGCGTAACCCGGCAGTTGGGCCAGAGTGATAATCAGCGTGAAGCTGAAGGACTTCACCAGGGAGAAACCGTCCGCGACAAGCAGCGACGGAATCCAAATGAAGGCGCCGTAGTAAGACAGGTTGACGCAGAACCAGATGGTCCACAGCGCCAGCGTGCGCCCGCGCAGGGATTTCGACCAGATGCTGGTGGCGGTGACGTCCTCCTCGGAGTAGGTCGGTGCCGGGGTCGTGCGGTCGATGTCCGCCTCATCCACCTCGGCCTCAAAGGAGGCGACGATTTCTTCTGCTTCCTCGTGGCGGCCCTTCGACTCTAGGAAGCGCACTGATTCAGGCAAGTGAAGGCGCACATAGAGGCATAGAGCGCGGGCACCATGCCGAGCGCCAGGGCCCAGCGCCAGCCGCTTTCCGACGCCCCCACGACGAACGTTCCAATTACCGCAGCGAGGATCCACCCCACGGCCCAGAAGGCCTCCAGCAAGACCACCATGCGCCCGCGGACCTTGAGGGGTGCGAACTCGGAGATCAGCGTGGAGGCCACCGGCAGCTCGGCGCCGAGGCCAAGTCCGATGAAGAAGCGCAGGATGATGAGGAGTGTGAGGCCCGTTGCGAGGGCGGAGGCGCCCGTCGCGAGGCCGTAGACCAGCAGGGTTAGCGCAAAGATGTGGCGGCGGCCGAACTTATCGGCCAAGAGGCCGCCGAAGGTGGCACCCAAGGCCATTCCGATGAAGCCCACGGACGCCAGCCACGAGGACTGGGTCGGCGTGATCCCCCAGTGCACGGCCAGAGCGGCCATGATGAAGGAGATGAGGCCCACGTCCATGGCATCGAGCGCCCAGCCAATGCCGGAGCCGAAGAGGAGACGTTTGTGTTTTCCAGTGACGGGAAGGCGGTCGAGCCTCTCCGTGCGTGAGATAGAGCGATGATCAAGTCGATTCATGCAGGCTAAGCTTACTCTGCGGGGGTAAAGCTTTTAAGTCGCAAAGAATTGGTCACCACAAAGACTGAGCTCAGGGCCATTGCCAACCCCGCTAATAGGGGGTTGAGCAGCCCGAACGCGGCCACGGGAAGAAGAATAATATTATAGGCGAAGGCCCAAAAAAGGTTGCCCTTGATGATTCGCAGGGTACTGCGCGCGAGCCGCACCGCCTCTGCGACGGAGCGCAGGTCGTTGTTCATCACCGTGATATCGGAAGCTTCAATGGCAACGTCGGCTCCCGCGCCCATCGCAATTCCGAGGTCCGCCTGCGCGAGCGCCGCGGCGTCGTTGACGCCATCGCCCACCATGGCCACGGTCCGCCCCTGCTCCTGCAGTCGAGCGATAGTCTCTACCTTGTCTGCGGGCATGACCTCCGCTGTCACGTTGGCATCATCAATGCCAACGGCCCGCGCCACTGCATGTGCCGCGCCGGCGTTGTCCCCGGTGAGTAGGTGGGGTGTAAGCCCTAGCTTGTGCATTGCGGCGATGGCGGCGGCGGAGAATTCCTTGATGCGATCCTGTAGCTCGATGGTTCCTACCAAGTCATCGTCCACGTAGACGCCCACCTGCGTCCCGGTGCCGTCATAGCCCGCAGGCGGCCGGCCCACCCGCACCCGGGAGCCCTCAATCGTTGCCTCGATTCCCCGGCCGGGAAGCTCGTGGAAGCCCGCGGCCGCGGGGAGCTCATCGTCGTAGGCTGTGCGGATGGCTCGTGCGATGGGGTGCTCGGAACCCTGTTCCGCGGCGGCCGCGAGGCGGAGAACTTCCTGCTGCGTGCGTCCTGCCGTAGGTTGGACTGCTCCCACCGACATCTGGCCTTCGGTGATGGTGCCGGTCTTGTCCAGCACGATGGTGTCGATTCGGCGCGTCGATTCCAAAATCTCTGGGCCCTTGATGAGGATTCCCAGTTCGGCGCCGCGCCCGGTGCCCACGAGGATTGCGGTGGGCGTCGCTAAGCCCATGGCACACGGGCACGCGATGATGAGGACGGAGACGGCGGCCACGAAGGCCGGAGCGACGCCGCCGACCCACAGGTGTGCCAGGAGCGCGAGGAGCGCGATGCCGATGACGATGGGGACAAAGACGGCGGCGATACGGTCCGCGAGGCGCTGGACCGGGGCTTTCGACGTCTGGGCTGCAGTGACGAGCGCGCCCATCTGGGCCAAGACGGTGTCGGACCCGACGCGGGTGGCGCGTACCTCGAGCCGACCCGAGGCGTTGATGGTCGCGCCCGTCACCGTGCTGCCGGGAGAAACCTCAACCGGCATCGACTCGCCGGTGAGAAGGGATTCGTCCACGGCGGAATGGCCGTTGAGGACCACGCCATCGGTGGCGATCTTCTCGCCGGGGCGGACAACAAAAACATCGCCTACTCGGAGCTCGCTGGCGGGAATGCGGGTTTCGGTACCGTCGCGAAGCACGGTGGCTTCCTTAGCTCCCATGGTCAGCAGCGTGGTGAGCGCTTCGGAGGAGCGCCCCTTAGCTTTGAGCTCAAACCATCGTCCAAGCAGCAGGAACGTGATAACCATGCCGACGGACTCGAGATAAATATGGTCCATCTGCGCGTCATTGGAGCGCAGCGTCATGTGCATGGTCATGCCGGGCATCCCGGCATCGCCAAAGAAAAGCGCGTAGAGCGACCAGCCAAAGGCGGCGGTGGTGCCCAGCGTGATGAGCGTGTCCATCGTGGCGGCGCCGTGCTTGAGATTGGCCCAGGTGGCCCGGTGGAAGGGCGCTCCGCCGATGACATAGACGAGCGTCGTGAGCATCAAGCAGGCCCACTGCCAGTGCTGGAATTGCAGCGCTGGGACCATGGAGAGCAGCATCACGGGCAGAGAGAGCGCCGCGGAGATCAGAGTGCGCTGCAGGATATCGGAGGCTTCGCTCTCGCGGGCGTCCTCCGCCGTGCTAGTCGACGTCTCCCCCTCACCATCCAGGGTGAACGCTCCGTAGCCTGCGCCTTCGACGACGTCGATGAGATCGGCAGGCGTCGTCGTTGCAGGGTCATAACTCACGGAGGCGGACTCCGTGGCGAAGTTGACCGTGGCTTCAACGTTGTCGAGCTTGTTGAGCTTGCGTTCGACACGGGAGGAACACGACGTGCAGGTCATCCCGGTGATGCCGAGGGTGAGACTGGTAGTCATGCTGTTTAGGCCAACTCGTAGCCGGCTTCGACGACGGCGGCGGCGACTTGGTCGTCGCTAAAGCCCTCCCCGGTCACGGTGACGGCGCCGGTGGTGTGGTCGGCCGTAACGTCGGTGACGCCACTGATCTCTGAGATCTCTTCCTTGACGGAAAGCTCGCAGTGGCCACAGGTCATGCCGTTAACGGTGTAGGTTGTGGTGCTCATGGTGGTGGATCCTTCTCCTTACCTTGGGGGTTAATGTCACTGTCGAGGATATACCCCCTGGGGTATGTGGGCAAGGAATAATCGAGTCTTGTGTACCGTTGGGGGTTGATAGAACCGAGAAATATCCCCGAGACTGATAGGAAAAGACATGGCAACGATTGACATTACTGAGGACACGTTCCAGGAGACCGTTTCCGGCGACGGCATTACGCTCGTCGATGCTTGGGCGGAATGGTGCGGCCCGTGCAAGCGCTTCGGCCCAGTCTTTGAGAAGGCATCTGAAGAGCACCCCGATGCCACGTTCGCCAAGCTGGATACCGAGGCCAACCAGGAGCTATCCGCGAAGCTGCAGATTCAGTCCATCCCCACCTTGATGGTGTTCCGCGACGGCATCCTGGTCTTCCGCGAGGCTGGCGCTCTGCCGCCGGCGGCACTGGAGGATCTCATTGGCCAGGTTAAGGCCCTCGACATGGACGAGGTCCGCGCCCAGGTGGAGAGCCAGCAGGCGGAATAGAACTGGTTAGTCCTTGTCTGCGGTGAGGTCCCGGTGGCCCCGCCGCGCGCGCTTTCCTGTGAGTATCGCTACACTCGCAGGAAAGCGTCTTTTTATATAGGGCACCAATAAGAGCTGCATTAACTACTGCTGCAGGAACCACAAAGGAGTGAGTGCGATGGCAAATCCATTTAGCAAAGGCTGGAAGTATGTGATGGCTTCTTTCGATCAGAAGATCGACGAGAACGCTGACCCCAAGGTCCAGATCCAGCAGGCCGTGGAAGGCGCGAAGAAGCAGCATCGCGAGATTTCCGAACACGCAGCGGAGATTATTGGACGCAAGACCCAGTTGGAAATGCAGCTCAACCGCCTGGTGAAGACGCAGCAGGATTATCAGGACCAGACCCGCCGGGCGCTGGAGTTGGCGGATGCCTCTGAGGATCCGCAGAAGGCCGCCGAGTACAACCAGGCGGCAGAGGTCGTAGCGAGCCAGCTGGTCGCCGTGGAAAACGAGCTGGCTAACCTGAAAACGCAGCACGAGGCGGCTACCCAGGCTGCTGAGCAGGCGAAGGCCCAGCAGCAGCAGTCGGAGGCCCGTCTGAAGGAGCAACTGGCGCAGGTGGACCAGTTGCTGTCCCAGGCAGATCAGGCAGCGATGCAGGAAAAGAACGCCGAGGCTTTGAACTCGATGAACGAGCTCAAGCCGGATGATTCCACGCCGACCTTGGACTCGGTGCGCGCCAAGATTGAGAAGCGCTACGCGGATGCGCTCGGCGCCCAGGAGCTCCATCAGGCGGCGGGGGGTAGCCGCATTCAGGAGATCACGGCTGCAGGCCACGACATGGCCGCTACGTCCCGCTTGGACGAGATTCGCGCCGAGATGGCCAAGAGCAAGGAGCTGGAAAACTCGCCCTTCGCCAGCGACCAAGCGCTTGAGGCCGGCGCCGATTCTGATGCTAGTGATGCCAACGCCGAATCGGACTCCGCCGAGGGCAAGCAGTAGCCACTGCGAAGCAAGCCACTACACAGAAAAGGGACCTTCTAGAGCGGGCCGCGCAGCGCGGCCGGGGTGTTTCAGAACCCCACGCTCTCCAAGGTCCCTTTTGACGATTTTCGGTTTAGCTATCTTGGCGGCGGATATTGATGAGCACGCCGCGGATGCCCGAGTGAAAGCCATCGCGCAGGTTGACGCGCTGGGTTTCTGTCAGCGTGTACTCGTGCAGCGTTTCGCAGGCGAACTGCAGCAGCGGGCGATCGATCTCCGGGGGCAGGCCGCCGCCCGAGAGCAGGTGGGCCTGGTCGCGCTGATCGGCGCTCGCGGCGTTGTCGAACCACCACGAGGCATATTGCTGCCCCACGTCAAAGGGGGACTGGAACCCGGCGGAGCTCCACACTTCTTCGGGGAGCGGAACATACTTCGACCGCAGCTTGCGGCGCGGCGCCATCATCGAAGGTTTGGGCGCAGCTGGCTTGGGCGTTGGCTTCGAGCTTTCGGGGGCTGCGTCCGCTTCCTCGCCCGCAGGCTCCTGCGAGTCGATGCCGGGCGCGGAAGGCTGCTCGCCGGAGGGGAGAGGCTCCTCTTCCTTGCGGGAGGTATCGGGCGCAGCCGATTCGGGATGAGAGGCAGTCGCGGCAACGTCCGTCGCGGCGGCAGAAGGTGTGGCCGGGCCGGGCTTGGGGGCGGAGGGGAAGGCGGCTTGCGCCTCGGTGGGCTCGTCGCACTCCTCTGCGTGCTCATCGGTGGCAACGGCTTCGCCCTCGCTGCCGTCCTCGGAGTGCTGGGGCTCGCGGATGGTCGGCGGCAGCGGCCCTTCGAGGACCTCGAGCTCCATTGCGTCGGCGAAGTCTTCCCGCGGATCCAGGATGGTGGTGGAGTCGCACGCATGGCGCAACGCCGAGGACATCGAATCCCAGCCAAAGCCATAGAGGTGTACGCGCACGCCGTTGTTCACGGCTTCTTGGACGCCGGGAATCATGTCGGCATCGCCGGAGACCAAAACAAAGTCCGTGACTTGGCCCTTCATGGCGGAGACGATCATGTCGGCGACAAGGCGGGTGTCCACGGCTTTCTGTGTGCGACGCTCGCCCCACTCGATGAGCTGGCCGGTGCGTAGCTGGACGCCGTCGCAGACGCGCAGTGCGCGTTGGTAGCGGTGGGGGCCGGTATCCGGGATTCCGTCATACCAATATTGGCGGTGAACGCGGTTGCCCACCTGGGTTTCAATCATCGAACCGAGGGAGCTGACCACTTCGGGTAAATCAATCTCTAGCTGGGCACGGGCGCCCGTCTCCCAGGAGTTATAGAAACTGGCGAGTAGATATGACGTGTCGACGAAGACAAGTGTTCGTTCAAGCATGGCTCCTAAATTCCGTTCTATTTCTTCTAACTAATTTTCTTAGGTCACTTCTGTGAGGTCTTCCAGCCTACGGCCGGTGTAGTCCAGTGTGCCCCATTAGCCACAAAACGTCGATAACCTTGAGGAAATTCCCAGGTCAAAGATATGGAATGGGGAGACCTTGCACTGGCCGAAGGTTGGTTATATGGTTAGTTACATGAGTAACCAACCAGCTAAGGGGTCTGCATGGACAACTCCGCGCAGCCGCTCTTTCGTCAGATAGCGGTGCTCATCGAGGACGCCATCATCGAGGGCACTCTCGCTGAGGGTGCCCAGGCACCGTCCACGAATGAGCTCGCCGCCTTCCACAGCATCAACCCCGCGACCGCCCGCAAGGGGCTGACCCTCCTCGTGGATCTCGGAATCCTCGAAAAACGCCGAGGCATCGGCATGTTCGTCACCTCTGGCGCCGCCGAACTGATCCGGGCGCGGCGTCGCCAGGAATTCGCGGCCGAGTACGCCGCGCCGCTTATCGACGAAGCCGTGCGCCTGGGCTATACCCGCCAGCAACTCCATGACCTCATCGACCTTGTCGCAGAAAGTCGAGGACTCTACTCATGATTTCTACTCCGCACTTCACCTTCGACGACGGCCTCACGCACGGCCTCGTCGGCCCCAACGGCATTGGCAAAACCACCTTGCTGCGTAAAATCGCCGGTCAGCTGAATGCTTCCGGCATCACCGTCGATGGTGGCAAGCCCTACGACAATGAAAAAGTCCTCAACAAGATCGTGCTCATGGGTATCGATAACCCCCTGCCCGAAGGCTGGAACCTGAAGAAGGTCTTCACTGTATCCAGCCTGCGCTGGACCACCTGGAACAAGGAGCGCGCCGAGGAACTGATCGAGCGCTTCGAGCTTCCGATGAAGAATTACTCGGGCCTCTCCCGCGGGCAAAAGTCCGCAGCGAGCTTCATCGTTGCCGTGGCCTCGGGGGTGCCGTACATGCTTCTCGACGAACCCTACCTCGGCCTCGACGCCGCCAAGCGGGAGGTGTTCTACGAGGTCTTGCGTGAAGAGCACGGCCGCACCATTATCGTCTCCACCCACCACCTCAACGAGCTTTCCGGTTTGCTCGATACCGTAGCCCTGATGGGGGACAACCCCTTGTCCGGCCCCATCGATGAGTTCATCGAGGGTGTCGTCCAGCTCACTGGCTCTGCCGAAGCCCTCGATCGCGCGCTGGGGCGCCTGCAGCTCCCGGTGCTTGAGCGCGAAACCTCAGCCGTCGCTGACCGTGTGCTTGTCGACGCCCGCCCCAACCACACCGCCAACGTCTTTGCCATGGCCCAGGAAATGGGGCTTCGCGCCACCGAGGTATCCCTCGAACAGGCAGTTCTGGCATTGGGGGAGGCGTGATGAAGCTTTATAGGCATATGGCGCTGAGCTGGATCAGCTTCTTCTACGCCTTGTGGATTGTCATCCTTCCGGTGCTGGGAATGGACCGTGGGCAAGGCTGGGCCATCGGGTATTCACTCCTTATGGCGCTCCAGCTCTACCTGGTCCAGCCTGACTTCTCGCGCTACCTCACCTTTGGTCTCAGTACGCGCGTCTGGAACGGGCACCGGCGAATCAATGCCTCCCTGGCGCTTTTGCTCCTTCTCGTCAGCGCACCCTGGGCTTTCCCGTGGTGGGTCCTCATTGCGCCGGCGCTCATGTGGGTGGTGTGCATGACGAAACGCTTTGAGCCATCACGACTGACCACTGGCTCCCTCATCGTAGGCAGCGATGGTGATTCTTCGACGGGCTGGTTCTCAGCGTCCCCGGTCTCCCAGATTGTGTTGCGCCCTCAAGCTCGCGCGTGGATGTGGGCTGCATTCGGTATAGCCATCGCAACTGCGATAAACATCGTGGTGAGCAAGCTGTGGGATAAGGGTGTGGGCATCGTAGGCGCCATAGTCACGTTGATTGTCCTGCCGCTAGTGGCTGACGCGGTTCGCAGCTCGATGAAGGATGCGGTGACCTTTGGCGTTCCACGCGCGGCCTGGTCCACAGCGACGTTATTGTGTACCGCGATTCCAGTGGGCTTGGGAGCTGTCACTGATGTGGTGACGTTGATGTGGACCGGAAGCCTCGCCGGATTCACCATCGTTCCCCTTGCAATGGCTGCCGTTCTCGTGAGCTTTGCGATCACCGACAAAGAGACATGGCCCTATACGGCTGTCACGGTCGGAGCCATTGCTGCCGTGTTGCTTGCGTGGCTACTTAACTCTGAGATCTCTGTGTGGTGGACGCTCACAGGGATGGCAATCATCTACGTCGTGTGGGTTGCCGCATATCCCCGGATGGCTAAAAAGACCAACGTGTTTAGCCCGGGCCTCATGGGCTGGTTTGGGGCACACTGAGCGCCATCCAATGTCTGCGTTAAAAAGGTTGTTTTAGTGCACTTCAAGAAGGGGTAAAAACCTTCATTGAAGTGCATATTTGTGTTTTATCAAGGCCGTGTGTAACTTTATATGAGTCAGCGCGACCGACAGCGCCCCACAGGAACTCAGGTTCTTGAAGCGAGGCGGTAGGAAAACAGGCCCTGACAACAAATATTTTCTTTACTCGCAGTACTGCGTACCGCCAAAGGCGTTCCGTACGGCTGTGTGGTGACGATGTCTGAGAACTCAATAGTGTGCCAATGTACTTTTTGTGTTGGTTGATTTTTATTGTTCTGGCCGTGATGCGTTGTATGTGTGTTGCGGTTGGTGTATGCCGGATGGCGCTTTTCCTTTAAGCGGCGTCATTGTAAATAATATTAAGTTGTTTGGGCGTATTGATTTAAATCTTCTAACTAGGCCAGCTCCCTGTATCCCCGTCGGGTTGGGGGTTGGTTGGATTTTTTCTTTATGTAATTTTTGGATAGCCAGTCCGTGCTGTGCACGGTTTGGTTTGTCTGTTTGTTAGGTTTGGGCTTTTCACGGCCTTTTTTGTGGAGAGTTTGATCCTGGCTCAGGACGAACGCTGGCGGCGTGCTTAACACATGCAAGTCGAACGGAAAGGCCAGTGCTTGCACTGGTACTCGAGTGGCGAAC
>NZ_LAYQ01000002.1 GCF_000988205.1 Corynebacterium minutissimum
GCGGTGCGAGCACCCGAGCTGGTCTTCAATCTGGCGTAAGAACGCTTCCTAATCAGCAGCGTCATCACCGCACGGTAATCCGGCATAAGCGGACTCCTTCCAGTACACGCCGCACCCGAGTGGTGCGGCTACCGGAAGTATCATCCCGAGCGCCCTGAGCTGCTACCAGAAACCCACTGAAGCGCTACCGGATAGTCACGACACTGCTACCAAATAGCCGGTCGCAACACGATAGCGCCGATTGAAGACCCCTTCCTGCAGCGCTAGCCCCCGGCCCGTCATAACGGCGGCCGAGGGCTACGTCTTCTTCATCCCCTATCCGATGCCTACCAAGGCGGCAACAGTTGGGAGAAAGAAGATAATCAGCGCGCCGCCGATTATGTCGAAGCTGATGCCTGTGCGGATCATACGCGCGATGGAAACGCAGCCGGAGCCGTAAACGATGGCATTTTGCAGCGTGAAAATTGGAAGCATGAAGCCAAAGGTAGCGGCCATCGCCGGGATAACAGGGTCTACTCCCGCAGCCATGGCGAGTGGAACAACAATCGGCACAGTGACAGCCGCTGCCGCGGTATTACTTGTGGTCTCAGAGATGAGGATGGCCAGCAACACCGCCATGGCAGTGATGACCAGGGCACTAGATACGCCCAACATACTGTCGAGTCCGGAACCGATAGTTTCTGCTAGACCGGAGCTGCCCAGCATGGCGCCGAAGATCATGCCGCAACCAAACAATATGATGGTGCCCCAGTCAATCTTGGCCGCATCTGACCAGTCCAGGGTGTACTGCAGCTTCTTGGATTCAACGGGCAGCGCGCCCATATGACTACTTGTTCAAGCCGGTTAGAATCCAAGCACTACCCGGATTATCCAGAGAAAAACTGAGAGCAACTGACGTTGACTCCATGATTAAAGAAGACGGACTTGATGGAGAACACAGATCGAGAGCCTCTCGAGAGAACTTCACCCATTGTTCGCTGTCGCCCTTTCCTCTAAGAAAGAGGAAGTTTTCGTGATCGGAGAAGCCGTGTTCTGGAACAGGGGGATCATCAGCCATAAGTGTTTCTTTGACTGTTTGATACGGAGTGTATGGGCACACGAGCGAAAACTCAGTCCACTCTGGTCCGTAGAGTTCCTCCAGTGTGATGGACTCAGTAACGGGGATCGCATGTCCCGATCGTCCTAGGGACGCGAGATGAGAAGCCAATGGGTCATCAAAACTACAAGAGGAGAGTAATAGGGAGACAATACTAGTGAACCCTATCCGCGCCATCATGCGTCTCATAAACATAACTCCCTTCTCGTGCCTATCCTAGGAAAGTGTAGATAGCAGTCCAATGCTAGCCCAGAGGGCGAAGTGGTTCAGAGCAGAAGCTTCGTCGCCACTACTTGCGAAAACAGATCCAAGAAATCGACCTTGGGCATTGTTATACAGATCCATGCTGGTCTCATCCGCTGGCCCCTGAGCGACAGTTTCGTGGTTAGTAGCAATGCGTTCAGCTGCATCTGCACCGATTCTCATCGTCATCAGGGCATTCCACGAGCAGTGCCGAAAAGCATCGCCCTTTCCATTGTGGAGTGATGTGGCGCCAGGAAACCGGTTCTGCACTTCCATACTCGCGGTTGTGGCTGCCTGATTGGCGATGCCGCATGATACTTACTACATCGACCAGCGCGATGCAGCACAGCATATCAAGGCCCTGGATATATATCCGGTAGGGGTCCGACTGGGCGGTCGCAAAAGGCGCTACCTGAGGATTGATGTCAGTGACCCTGGACGTTTCACCTGGGATAATTAGCGCGTATGAACGGTGCAGGGATCCATTGCGGTCTATAAGCAACGGCTCGGGTGGTTCGTGTGGAATCAGAAATAGACTTTCAATTGCAACACACAATGGTTGTAAAACGAATTGAAGGACCAAGACTGAATAAGTCTTGGTCCTTCAACCTTGTATTTAGTTGTTTGTTTTGTTTGGTGTCGGCGGTTTCTTACTCTCCCACAACCTCCCGGTTGCAGTACCATCAGCGTTAGCAGGCTTAGCTTCCGGGTTCGGAATGGGACCGGGCGTTTCCCTGCTGCTATAGGCCACCGACAAACACACGGAGCAAATTCTGGTTGACGTGTGTTGTGTCAGATACTGTGTAGTGGACGCAAGCGACAGTGTGATTAATTAACTGTTGTGTTTGTTGTTTACACACTGAAA
>NZ_LAYQ01000020.1 GCF_000988205.1 Corynebacterium minutissimum
AACTTCGAGCCAGGATTAATCAACCGAGCGCGCACCAGATCGCGAAACACCGGATCATCACCGCTTGCTGCAGCAAGACCTAACTCGTTGAAACACGCATCAATACAGTCCAGCAAGTATCCGGCCCGCTGACCGGTAACCGGCAGCGGGTTGGAAACGCTGCCTGTTGCCGGAGGGATGTGTCTAACCTCGCCGAAGTCCAATGCGAGTTGGTCACCATCGACGATGCGTTGAGCTTCAGCCCGCAAAAGCGCAAGCTCAGACTCTGAATGCGCTGAACCGATATGCTTCATCCTTTTCGCACCTTTGCGTTCAGAGAACACCACCTGCACCGCCATCGCCCCAGAAGCGGTCTTGACAGTGCGAATATAAGGACTCACAAAAATCAGACTACTGAACACCCCCGGCACTACCCACTTAGTGCGGAAAAATTCCTCCCCACCGACGAAAACCAACAGGTAACAGTGTCAAGAGTGACGTTACTCACCCACCCATGACCTAAGTCAGGTCACAAAAAGTCCGCCCCCAGATATCACTCTGGGGGCGGACTTTTCTTATTTATGCGGGTTCTAAAACTCGCTGCAACTTTTCTTTAGACCAGCAGCTCCGCAATCTGAATGGTGTTGAGCGCGGCGCCCTTGCGCAGGTTATCGCCGGAGACTACGAAGACAAGGCCCTTGTTGTCCTCGACCGCCTGGTCCTGGCGGATGCGCCCGACCAAGGAGAGGTCGATGCCGGCTGCTGCCAGCGGCGTCGGCACATCGACGACCTTGACGCCCGGCGCGGAGGACAGCACCTCGCGAGCCTGCTCCGGGGTAATCGGCTTCTCGAACTCCGCGTGCACCACCATGGTGTGGCCGGTGAATACCGGGATGCGCACACACGTACCGGAGACCTTCAGCTCCGGGATGCCCAGGATCTTGCGGGACTCGTTGCGCAGCTTTTGCTCCTCGTCGGTTTCTTCCGTGCCATCATCGACGAGGTTGCCGGCCAGCGGCAGCGCGTTGTACGCAATCGGGGCGACGTAGGGGCCCAGATCCTCCTCGGAGACCTCGAGCGCCGAGCCATCGTGGACGAGCTCAACGTTGCGGTCGCCGATGGACGCTACTTGCTTAACCAGGGTTTCCACGCCTGCCAGGCCTGAGCCGGAAACGGCCTGGTAGGAGGCGACGCGCATGGTGGTGAGACCGGCGGCGTCGTGAAGCGCCTTCGTGACCGGCATTATCGCCATGGTCGTGCAGTTCGGGTTCGCGATGATGCCTTCGGGGTGTTGCTCTTCTCCTCCGGGTTTACCTCCGAGACGATGAGCGGCACGTCCGGGTCCTTGCGCCATGCAGAGGAGTTATCCACCACGATGGCGCCGGCCTCGGCGAAGAGCGGCGCATACTGCTTGGAGGTGGAACCGCCGGCGGAGAACACGGCGACGTCGATCCCAGCGAGGCTTTCTACGGTCTGCTCTGCCAGGTCTTCCACGACGATCTTCTCCTCGCGGAAGGTGAGCTCCTGGCCCGCCGAGCGCGCAGAGGCGAAGAAGCGGACCGTCTCGGCCGGGAAGTTGCGCTCCTCCAAGAGGGTGCGCATCACGCGGCCGACCTGGCCGGTGGCGCCTACTACTGCAACAGTGGTCATGACCTTTACTCCTTAAGTTTTAGCGTCCGGTACCAGCATAAACGGTGGCCTCTTCCTCGCCACCCAGCTGGAACTTCTCGTGCAAAGCAATGGCTGCCTTATCGAGGTCCGCCTCGCGCGTCAGCACGGAAATGCGGATCTCAGAGGTGGAGATGAGCTCCATGTTGACCCCTGCGTCACGCAATGCCTCCGTGAAGTCCGCGGTGACACCGGGGTGGGACTTCATACCGGCACCGACCAGGGAAACCTTGCCCACTTGGTCGTCGTAAAGCACGTTGCTCCAGTGGCCGTCTTCCTTGAGCTTGGCCAGAATCTCCATTGCCTTCGGCCCATCCGAGCGCGGGCAAGTGAAGGTGATGTCGGTCGTGCCGGACTCCAGGGAGGAGACGTTCTGAAGGACCATGTCGATGTTGATCTCGGCGTCTGCGATAGCGCGGAACACCTTAGCGGCCTCACCCGGGCGGTCCGGGATTCCCAGGACGGTGACCTTGGCCTCGGAGCGGTCGGTTGCGATGCCGGTTAGTACTGCTTCTTCCACGGGGATATCCTCCATTGAACCGGCGATGAGCGTGCCGGGGTCGTTTGAATAAGACGAGCGAACTCGAAGGGGAACGTTGAACGCGCGGGCGTATTCGACGCTGCGCAGGACCAGAATCTTAGAGCCCACGGCGGCCAACTCGAGCATCTCCTCGAAGGAGAGCTGCTCGAGCTTCTGGGCGTTGTGAACGATGCGGGGATCAGCGGTGTAGACGCCGTCGACATCGGAGTAAATCTCACACACATCGGCCTTGAGCGCTGCCGCCAACGCCACCGCGGTCGTGTCCGATCCGCCACGGCCGAGGGTGGTGACATCGCGCGATTCCTTGTTGACGCCCTGGAAACCCGCGACGATGCAGATTTTGCCTGCATCCAGCGCCTCGGTAAGGCGGCCCGGGGTGACGTCGACGATGCGGGCGTTACCGTGACGCTCAGTGGTGAGCACGCCGGCCTGGGAGCCGGTAAAAGACTGAGCCTGCGCACCGAGGGACTCCACTGCCATGGCAACGAGCGCATTGGAGATGCGCTCGCCAGCGGTCAGCAGCATGTCCATCTCGCGCTGCGGCGGGACGGGGTTGACCTGGGCGGCGAGGTCTAGGAGCTCATCGGTGGTATCCCCCATGGCGGAGCACACGACAACCACGTCGTTGCCCTGTTTCTTCGTCGCCACAATGCGCTCCGCCACCGCGCGAATGCGCTCTGCGCTTTCGAGGGAGGATCCCCCGTATTTCTGTACGACTAGGGCCACTGACGGTCCCACCTTTCCTGTTTGTGAGGGCCATTACCTGTTCACCGCCCAATACCTATAGACCGGCAGTCAACTCCTTTAGACTACCGCCCTTTGGCTACCATCGAAACACGTGCTGGATATTAATTCCAGGTAAGGTGGAAACGATGCTTTCAAACCTGGTTGCCGTTGCTTTCGCACTGGCCTCGGCACTAGTCGTGGCCTGGGGCACTGTCATACGCCACCGCATCGTGTTGGACGCCAGCTCCAGGACCGTCATGCGGACCGCAATTCGCACTCCCCTGTGGTGGATTGGCACCGGAGCCGCCGTCGTTGCCTATGCCTTGCAGCTCATCGCACTCCACTTCGGCACGCTGCTCATCGTTCAGCCCATCCTCGTCCTGTCCCTCATGTTCACGCTGCCGCTCGCCGCGTGGTATTCCCGGCGGCCGATGCCGGCGCGGGAGGTCTTCTGGTGCCTGGCACTGACCGTCGCAGTGGGCATCATGGTGGTCTATGGGCGCCCCACCGCAGGCTTGACGACGCCCAGCTGGTCCCAGTGGTGGCCCGCCTTCGCCCTCGGCGCGCTGACACTCGCCGCACTCTTTGTGGCGGCCTATAACCGGCCGGAGGAATCCGCACTCGCGCTCGGCAGCGCCTGCGGCATCCTCTACGGCTACGTGGCGCTCGTAGCGAAAGCGGTGGTTGACGTCCTCTCCCACCAAGGCATCGCAGCATTGCTAGCGAGCTGGGAGCTGTACGTGCTCATAGGGCTGGCGGCTGCCGGCACGGTGATCCAGCAGTATTCCTTCCACGCCGGCGCTCTTGCGCATTCCCTTCCCGCGATGACCATCATGGAACCCATCGTGGCTTTCGGCCTGGGTTACTGGGTCCTGGGCGAGAAATTCCAGGTCGAGAGCATCGCGGGCTGGTGCGTGATGGGGGCTTCGCTCATCATCATGATCGCCGCCACGATCGTCCTGTCACGCATTCCGGTCAACCCGGGAAGCACGCGGCTCGCGGAACAAAGCCCGCACTAGATCGCCCACTCAAAGACCACCAGCATGTAGGCGGAGAACCACGCCGACCACAGGACCCATGCGCCACAGGCAGCCCACAGCATGCGTGGACGCCACGCTGTGGCGGCGCGCACAACCCACGGCAGCACCAGAATGATCGCGGGCAGGAGAAGTCGCGGGCGCGAGTGCATAATGCCGTCGGAAAGCAGCACATTCGCACATAACGCAGCGCTAAACCACCAGGCGACCGGGTTAACCTTCCCCCAGGCCGCGATGAGCAACACGGGGGCACCGAGGATCACCAGCACGGTGAGCAGGTAGCCCACATCGTTGTTCTCCGTCAAGGTTTCCCACACGAACCGCACGGTGGCAACGCCCCCGTCGAAGGTGGAGTTCCAGTGTTCGGTTTGGATGCCGAAGTAACCGCCGGCCTCCGCCAAGTAACGCTGTGTCCACAGCAAGTACCCCGGCAGCGGGAGCGACGCCACGATCAGACTGAGCCACGCCTGCCAGGAACGCCGCCCGTAAAGGAGCACCCACAGGCCAAAAACTGCCAGGAAGTCCACAGAGGTCAGCCGGACAAAGGACAAGGCGATGCCGAAAGCTGCAGCGCTCCACCAATCGCGTTCATCCAGCGCCACGAGCCCCCACACCACAAGGGCCCCGAAGAGGGCTTCCGTATAGGGTATGGAAAACACAATGGACATCGGAGCGCTGCTGACCACGATGGCCGCGGCGCATTGCCCACGGCGCCCTGCCCCCAGGCGCTGCGCTAGGACCATGACTCCAGCAGCCATCACCGCGGTAAAAAGAGTATTCACAAGGAGGGCAGCTACCTCAAGGCTGATCCCGGTCCACCCCAGAACCCGCAACAGTATGGGAAAACCCGGAAAGAAAGCCATAGTGATTTCATGGACCGGCCCATCCGTATGGATGTCCGCATCGAAATAACCTACGCGCGCAATCTCCAGGTAGTACTTAGAGTCCCAGGCCGTGAGCTGATCCCACAGCTCCTGCTCGTTAACGGCTGCGATGCCGCTCAGCACAGCGATGCGCACTGCAGTGCCCACTACCGCGACCAGCACGGCCATCGGCAGCAGCGAAAGTACCCCTGGCGTACCTTCAGGGGTCGGGGCAGCATCCGGTTCCTTGCCCGGCGCGGTCTTCTTCCCAGGTTCCGGAGCAGTCGTCATGGTGTTTTCTTCAGGCACGCAACACATCCTAGCCACCCGCGACCCCATCCCAGTATGTGAAACCAGTTGCCGCAGAGTGGGAAGCGTTGTATTGTGGCTCACATGACTTTGCGGCACACTCTTCTCCTTAGTAGCCGCGGCGGGATTTAGGTTTGTAACTCTACGGCCAGCGCCCCGTCGCGGAGCGTGGTGATGCCAACACACACCACAGCTGGCCGTCCCCACAATTCACTACATCGTTGCTCATCACAGCAACGCAGCGAAACAAACGCCTCAGGCCACACACAAGGAAGAGAACAAACACCATGTCCCCCAACGATTCTTTCATCTCCGCTCCCCGCGAAATCACCACCCCGGCCGGCCCGCGCAACGAGAACCAGCCCGCCTGGAATAAGCAGCGCGGCTCCTCGATGCCGGTCCACCGCTACCAGAGCTTCGCCCAGGAGGTCGAGCCCGTCACGCTGCCGGACCGCACGTGGCCGGATAAGAAGATTACTGTGGCCCCGCAGTGGTGTGCGGTGGATCTGCGCGATGGTAACCAGGCCCTGATTGATCCGATGTCCCCGCAGCGCAAGCACCGCATGTTCGACCTGCTGGTAGCCATGGGTTACAAGGAGATCGAAGTGGGCTTCCCCTCTGCCTCCCAAACGGACTTCGACTTTGTCCGCGAGATTATTGAGGGCAATAAGATCCCCGAAGACGTCACCATTCAGGTTTTGGTGCAGGCCCGCGAGCACCTGATTCGGCGCACCTTCGAGGCGTGCCAGGGCGCGAAGAACGTCATCGTGCACTTCTACAACTCCACCTCGAAACTGCAGCGCCGCGTGGTATTCCGCAAGGACCGCCCGGCCATCAAGAAGCTGGCCACGGATGCCGCAGAGCTCATCAAGGGCATTGCCAAGGATTACCCGGATACCAATTGGCGCTGGGAGTACTCGCCGGAATCCTTCACGGGAACCGAGCTGGACTTCGCCGTCGAGGTCTGCGATGCCGTCGTCGACATCATGGAGGCCACCCCGGACAACCCCATGATCATCAACCTGCCGTCCACGGTGGAGATGATTAGCCCGAACGTGTACGCCGACCAGATCGAATGGATGCACCGCAACTTTGCCAAGCGTGACTCCATCATCCTGTCACTGCACCCCCATAACGATCGCGGCGAAGGCATTGCCGCCGCCGAGCTGGGTTACATGGCCGGCGCAGATCGCATCGAGGGCTGCCTGTTTGGCAACGGTGAGCGAACCGGCAACGTAGACATCGTCACGCTGGGTCTGAATATGCTCACCCAGGGCGTGGACCCGCAGATCGATTTCTCCGATCTGCCCAAGATCCGCGAGACGGTGGAGTACTGCAACCAGCTGCGCGTACCGGAGCGCCACCCCTACGGCGGCGAGCTGGTGTTCACGGCCTTCTCCGGCTCCCACCAGGATGCCATCAACAAGGGCCTGGATGCCCTGGCCCAGGAGGTACGCCCCGGCGCCAACAACACCGAGGTGTCGTGGGAGGAACTGCAGGAAACCACCTGGGAAGTTCCCTACCTGCCCATCGACCCGAAGGATGTCGGCCGCGATTACCAGGCGGTCATCCGCGTCAACTCGCAGTCCGGCAAGGGCGGCGTAGCCTACATCATGAAGACCGACCATGGCATCAACATGCCGCGCGCCATGCAGGCGGAGTTCTCCTCCGTCGTGCAGGCGGTGACCGACGCCGAAGGTGGCGAGGTCAACTCCAAGAACATGTGGGACATCTTCGCCAACGAATTCCTGGAGCGCACCTCCCCGCTAGAGCTGGTTTCCTTCCAGGTGGACAACTCCACCACAGAGGGCGAGGACGCCAAGGTAACCGCGACCATCGTCTTCAACGGTGAGAAGCGCGTTGTCTCCGGCATCGGCAATGGCCCCATCGCCGCATACGCCAATGCGCTGGAGGACGTCGGAATTGATTTCGAGGTCATCGACTACTCCCAGCAATCCCGTACTGCTGGCGACGACGCCGAGGCCGCCTGCTACATCGCCGCCGAGGTTAACGGCGCCCAGGTATGGGGCGCGGGCATCGCTGGCTCGACGACGCGCGCATCCATCAACGCGATTACGTCCGCAGTCAACCGCGCAGACTAAGCCAGGCAAAGCCAGACTTAACAACAGTGCAGCTAGGGAGGGAGGAGCACGTTCCTCCCTAGCTTCCAGCATCCGAGCTTTAAGCTATGCGCAAAATTACCTCGTCACCATATCCCGCTGAATGCGCTTTCTTGTAGGCCAGAACTCAGAGCGATATAGTTAAGCAGCATAACTGCACTGCAATAAAGATTTTTCAAACATTTCGTGCGGCTAGTCAGCGCTTCAGTCTGGGCTTCGGCATTCCCAATGCTCACGGCAGACCCGCCCAGCCGTATGCACCCGACGTGGTCTACTCAGCGAAGGCGAGCAATATGACGGTCACTAACTATGTGGTTCCCCACCACGGGTTTGGCACACCGCGTCGCCTGACGGTTGACACCGTAAACCCGGAGATGTTCCTGCAGTTGCTTTCGCTAACTGAAAGCAGTCATCTCCCCGTCACTTTGAGTGGACATTCAAGTACAGGATTTCGCGTCCATCACGGCGAAGACATCGTGGGCGAGATCCCTGCCTCCCAAACTGCTGATTACACGGAACTGGACTGGATCATTGATGCGGGACTAAACCCACAAGCCACCGCGGAGATCGCACTCCGCGAGGATGCGGCGGAAGAAACCATTCCTGCTTTCGAGGTCCTCCTCCCCGAGCCTGGCCTGTGCGTTCCGCTCAATATTCCCCCGGCTCAGCGGTGGGGCATGCTCAGCGGCCAGCGCGCTTTGCGCATCACCGAGTTTGCAGTCCCGTCCAGTTCCCTACCGACGCACCCTGCGCACCTCCTTGTGCGTTTGACCAACAACCGGCACTTTTTCCGACGCTCCATCGAGGTTCACCTTGATGACGAACTCGTCGCCACGATTCCGCGGGAGCGGGCTCCCTGGCTGAGCGATACCATCGCAGGATTCAATCACGAGGGTCTCATCGCAGTCGCCCGCGCATATTTCATATCGGATGGACAACCAACCCTCACCGTCTATTCCGAAGAAGGCACGCCGGAAAGCCACTTCGCCGTGGGAACCGCCGGAATCATCGCTGCCGCCGCGGGCGCAGCGGCCGTGAAGGTCACCAACAGTGGCAAGGCACACGCAGCCAGCCTGCCGGCTGGCGGAATTGAGGCTACCGGCGCAGCGAAGACCGCCGGTACTGCTGCCACGCAGAGTGCACAAGCCCTGTCCCTCAACTCTGCCGGGGCGGCTGCCGTGACCGGAACAAAGATCGCTGCAGCTAGCACTGGGCTCAAGGTAGCTTGTGCTGCTGGCGTAGCCGTCGTGGTCGGCGGGGCTGCCAACTTCGCATCTTCCGGGAATTCCTCCGGTTCACACCACCATAACCTCGCCGAATCGGCTTTTGAGGAAAACACTCTCGCTGTATCCACGTCACACTCTGCCGACGCCGACGCTGCTGCTATTGAGGACAAGGCCTCCGACGTCGCGGACACTACGGACATTGTGGCTGCAGACGCCCACCTCCCCGAGGAGCGGGATGATACGGACGCTACGCAAGCGCTTAGCCCGACTGGTTTTTCCGAGCCCACAGAGCCTACTGAGCTGACCGAACCAGCAGAACCCACGGAGCTCGCTGAGCCCACGGAACGTACCCCACTGCCTGCTGCCGAGGAGGCTGCTACTTCACCGCAGGCGGATCACCTGCCGCATACAGCACCGACAACAGCAGCACCTCGGACCACCGAACCCACAGCGGAGGAGCTCGACGCTCCGGAGGCTCGCCGCACTGAGGCGTTCACCGCTCCCAGCTCCAGCCCTAGGAGCACCGTAAAAAGCACGGAATCAACCACTTCACGTGAGGTCAGTCGCTCCGCAGAGCCGCCGACCACCACGCGCCCGCTGAGCACTACTTCGCGGCCGCGCACAACGCCGCCGATCCACGTACCCCGTCCCACCCCACAAACTCAGGCGACCCCGTCGCGACTGTGGTGACGACTACGCCGAAGCCACCAGCTGAACCCACGCGCTCCACGTCAAAGGCTGCTCCCACCACCACTCCGGTGGGCGAAGATCGAACCGCACCTCACGACGAACCAACTGCCCCGAGCACGCCGCCGGCCACTACCCCTGTGACCACGCGCGTCAGCACACCACCCACGGCGGCTCCGGCGCCCTCGACTACTTCTGCTCCGGCAACTCCAACGCCCACCACCAAGCCCAAACCAACTAGCAAGCCCAAGCCCACCACGAAGCCCACGCCGACCGCTAAGCCCACGCCAACTAGCAAGCCCAAGCCGACCACTCAACCTCAGCCCACCAGAAAGCCCGAGCCGACTAAAGAGCCCGAGCCCAGCCGCGAGCCTGACCCCACTCCCGAGCAATCCGACCGCGGCGGCTGGGTCATCATCATCGACTTTGGCTAGTCCGCAGCGTGCTTACCTTCACCGCGACTCAGTGGATACAACCCCCTTCTCGTGTGCCCTTTCCAGCTTCCTCGCAGTTGGGTACTAAACTGTGAACAATGACTACGACACCCGGCCCCACCGAGCCTGCAGCGCAGCTCAGCGCTGCAGAGACGCCGGCCGCGGCGTCACCACACACCGGCGCCCCTAAGCCGGGCCCGCGCCCCCACCAGGCAGATAAGAAGCAGACCGATAGGGAGCACAAGGCCTCTGCCCGCGAGGAAGCTCTCGCCGCCTTTCCCTACGTGGCGCTGACCATCCAAACCACCGGAATCCACCCTTCGACCGGCCGCCTGCTCACCGTGGATGCGTTGACTCTCAACGCCGCTGGGGAGATCGGCCAGGAATTCCACGCCGTCATCAACCCAGGCGCAGACCCCGGACCGCGGCACCTCCACGGGTTAAGCGTCGAAGAAATCCAGGCTGGGCAGTCTTTCTCCATGCTGCTCAAGCCTCTGGACCGGCTCATTGATGGCCGCACGCTCATCGTCCACGACACCCCTTATACCTGGGGATTCATCGTCTCCGAAGCGCGCCGTGCGATGACCGCCGCTGCCCGCCAGAACCGCGCGCGCAATCGCAACCGGGGCAAGGGCCGACGCCGCCGCTTCAAGGTAGGACACGTCCCCACCCCAGTCGCCATCGTGGATACCCTCGCCACCGCCCGCCGCCAAAGTGTGTGGGGCACCGACATCCGCTTGGCGGCCGTCGCGCGTGACACCGGCCTTTCTGCACCCGACCCCACGGCCAGCGTCGAGCGTGCACAGAGAGCAGAAAAAGATACCTCCCGCGAAGCAACCCGCCTGCTCGTGGATCTCTACCGCGCGCAAAGCGCTGGCCCACTCAGCAGCGCCGCACCGGATGACCTGCGAGCGGATCGTTTTGGGCTGCAGCGCTCCCACGTCCGCGTCGACGCCGCCGAGGCTCCTCGTCAGCATCACAACCCCGGTCCGTATGTGCCCGGCAAAGAGCTCATCCGCGGCATGGAGATCGTCGTAGCCCCGGAGATCACCGAGGAACCCGACACCATCATTGCCGCACTCGCCCGGGAAGAGCTCAACTACTCAGAAAAACTCACCCGGGAGACTTCCCTGGTGGTCTGCAATATCACCACGGACCTCGTGGGCAAGCCCATGCATGCCCACCGCAAGAACATTCCCCTGATGTCCGACACCGCTTTCCTCGCGGCCCTCGAGCGCATCGAGGAACCCACGGAACCCGAAGAGCAGTCCACATCTGGTGGGGCGGGCAACTCGGGGAAGCGCCAGGGCGAGGGACGCTCCGGTGGGCAGTCCAACCGCAACCGCTCCACGAACAAGAATCGACGCCGCTCCCGCCGTAAATCTTCCGGTAATCATCAGCCCGCTAAACAAGGGCACAACGATAAGAAGAACCAGAACCCTTCAACCGAGGGTTCCGCAGGCGACAAGCCTGCTCACTCGGGCTCGGCTAATAACCAAGGTTCGCAGGGCTCTGGCAACAACAATCGAAACAAAGGCGGAAACCACGGGCGTAGGCGTCGCCGCCGCGGTGGGCGCGGCCGCCGCGGTAATGGCAACCAGCAGGGCCAACAAAACTCGGGACACAACCGCTCCCGCAACACCGATAACTAGCGTCCCCCGACTACCCTGGGGAACATGAATTTTAACTTCCGAAGCGCGTTCTCCTCCGCGCGCACTGCGGTTGCCACCACCGCTGCGACGCTGGCTACCACTGCCTCGCGCGCCACGGGCCGCGGCGCCGGCGGCATGATTGGCGGGCTCATCGCCAACGCCATCGACCCAACCATCATGCAGAACCTGGCCAAGCAGCGCCCAGCCATCCTGGTGACCGGAACCAACGGTAAGTCCACCACCACGCGCATGCTCGCCGCCGCTGTGCGCACCGAGCACTCCGTGGCCACCAATGATGGCGGCGACAACATGGACGCCGGAATCATCTCCGCGCTTCTAGCAGGCAAGGACGCGAGCCACTTGGTGCTGGAAGTGGACGAGCTCCACGTTCCCCACGTCGCGGATAACCTCAACCCCACCGCGCTGGTGTTGCTGAACCTCTCACGCGACCAGCTGGACCGCGTGGGCGAAATTAACAAGATCGAGCGGGCCCTGCGCGGCGCAGTCGAGGCACACCCGGATATGCTCATCATCGCCAACTGCGATGACGTGCTTATGACCTCCGTGGCCTATGACGCGGAGAACGTCATCTGGGTTTCCGCTGGTGCCGGATGGATGGGTGAATCCGTCACCTGCCCGCGCACCGGAGGACACATCGTGCGCGAAGGCGAGGACTGGCACGCGGTCAAGCCGCTTGCCGACGGCCGCGAATTCCGCCGCCCCACGCCCACCTGGGCGGTAACAAAGGAAGGGCTGGTGAGCCCGGAGGGCGTCGACAAGCTCAAGCTTGCTCTACCGGGACGGGCCAACCGCGGTAACGCCGCCCAGGCCGTCGCTGCTGCCGTGGAGGCCTTCGGCGTGGACCGCCACAAGGCTATCGCCGCTGCCGAAGGCGTCAACGACGTGGCCGGACGCTACTCCACCATCACGCTGGGCAAGCGCGAGATCCGCCTGCTCTTGGCTAAGAATCCGGCCGGCTGGCAGGAGGCGCTGTCCATGGTGGACCGTGACGCCGATGGCTTGGTCATCGCCACTAACGGCCACGTGGCCGACGGTATTGATATGTCCTGGCTCTGGGACGTGCGCTTCGAGGATTTCGAAGGCATCCCTGTCAAGGCAGCCGGCGAGCGCGGCACGGATCTAGCCGTGCGTTTGGTCTATGCGGATATCTCGCACGAGCTCATTGCGGACCCGCTCACCGCTATTCAATCCTGTCCGGAAGGCCGCATCGAGGTTTTGGCCAACTACACCGCCTTCCGCGATCTGAAGAAGGCACTCACCGCCGCAGCAGCAAAGGAGCACTCGAATGACTAGCCTGCAGATTGGCCTCATCCTCCCTGACATCCTGGGCACCTACGGCGATGACGGCAACGCCCTAGTCCTGCGCCAGCGCGCCCGCATGCGCGGCCACGAGGCGGAGATTGTCCCCATCAAGCTGGGTGAGCCGGTGCCGGAATCCTTTGATGTCTACACCCTCGGCGGCGGCGAGGACACCGCGCAGATTCTCGCCGCGGAGCACCTCATCGCTGACGGTGGCCTCACCCGCGCTGCCTCCGCAGGTCGCCCGATTCTGGCGATTTGCGCGGGCCTGCAGGTACTCGGCGAATCCTTCCGTGCATCCGGCCGCGTGGTGGATGGCGTGGGGCTTATCGACGCCACCACAGCCTCCATGGCCGAGCGCGCCATCGGCGAGGTAGCCACCGAACCCACCAAGGCCGGCATCACCGCTGAGCTCACCGAGCCACTCACCGGTTTTGAAAACCACATGGGTGCCACCATCCTGGGCCCTGCCGCCCAACCACTGGGAACGCTCACGCGCGGAACCGGCAATGCGGACACCGCCGCCATCCTGGACCTCTCCGACAAGGCCGTCCAGCGCAGTGCCGAGGGCGCGGTACAGGGCAGCGTCATCGCCACCTACATGCACGGCCCTGTCTTGGCGCGCAACCCGCAGCTGGCGGATTTGCTGCTGGCCAAGGCCATGGGAGTCGCGCTCAGCGAACTTGAGCCCTTGGATATCCCGGCTATTGACCAGCTACGCACCGAGCGCTTTAACGCCTCGGAGCCGCCGCGCTCGCAGCGCTAGGAAGCACCGCGCTAGACCGTCAGGCGGCCGCTCAACGCACGCGAGAGCGTCAGCTCATCGACAAACTCAAGGTCGCCTCCCAGCGGCATGCCGGAGGCCAGGCGCGTGATCTTCAGTCCTGGGAAGTCCCGCAGCAAGCGCACGAGGTAGGCCGCGGTGGCCTCGCCTTCGGTGTTGGGATCGGTGGCGAGGATGACCTCGGTGATGTCCGGGGAATCGTCGTAAAGCGGCTCCTCCGGGGTGGAATCCGCAAGCTCTCGGTCCGGTAGTACGCCGCCGAGGCGCTGCAGCAGTTGCGAGATGTTGAGGTCTTTCGGGCCCACGTTGGCCAGCGGGTCGAGCGCGCCGCCCAGTACGTGGTAGCGGCCGTCATATTCGCCGGTGCGCTCGATGACCTGGATGTCCTTGGGCTCTTCCACCACGCAGATGGTGGAAGCATCGCGCTGCGAATTGATGCAAATGCGGCAGACTTCTTCGCGGGAAATATTGCAGCAGATGCGGCAGAACGTCACCCCATCACGCACTGCTCCCAGCGCCTTCTGGAGGCGGTCAATCTCCTCTGGGTCCTGATGCAACACGTGGAAGGCGATGCGTTGCGCTGACTTCGGGCCAACACCCGGCAGGCGCGAGAACTCATCGATGAGATCCTGCAATGGTCCTTCAAACACGCAATGCTCCCCTCACTCAACAATCCCTCAGACCTCGACGGCCGGGGACACAATAAAAGGCCGCGCTGCTCTCCACGAAGAGAGCAACAACGGCCTTTAAGTCTAACGCGCGGCTTACTGGTTGCCGCCGAAGACATCCTGGAAGGACGGGCCATCGTAGTTCTGCTGAGACTGGCCCATGCCCTGGGACAGCGGACCAATCTTCTCCTGGGCCAGGCGGCCAGCAGCAGCGTGGGCCTCCTTGAAGGCACCAACGATGAGGTCCTGGAGGGTATCGATGTCCTCCGGGTCGACCACGGACTTATCGATGGTAACGTTCTGCAGCTCAGCGCCGCCGGTCATGGTGACCTTCACCAAGCCGTTGCCGGCGGTGCCTTCAACGGTGGAGGCCAGGATCTCTTCCTGTGCCTTCTGCAGTTCTGCCTGGACGCGGGCTGCCTGCGCCAGGATCTCGTTCATGTCATTTGCCTGCTGCATCGGGTCGTTCTCAGTCATGCTAAAAATCCTTTCACACGATTATTTTCACTACGCGCCAAGTGTACAGATGCCACGCTAGAGCCGCCGCGCTCCCAACTCCTGTGCGAGGAGCTCCATGGCCACCTCCGTGGCGTTGCGGTGGTCCATCTCGCCGGCATTCTGCGCGGCCTCCATCATCTCGCGCTCCTCATCCGCGCGGGTGTACTCCGGCTGCGGAGCGGGAGCTTGCTGAGGCGCAGGCTGCTGCGACGTAACAGGCGCTTGGCCTGCGCTTTCCGAGGCCCCACCCATCCCCGCCGGCGGACCGTACTCCTCCGGTGGGGCTTCGAATTCGCCGTCCTCCGGGCCTGGCTCGGGTGGCAGCGGAACGCCGTTGCCAAACTTGGGAACCTTGGAAAACTCTTCATCCCGCTGGGCCGCTACTTGGCTCGCTTGCGCGATGCGTGATCGCCATTGGCTACCACGGGCCTCCCTCTTTGGGGGCACCGTCGCCCCGCGCGGGGCGACGTCCGGACGTTGTGGTTCTGCCGGCGGTCGCGGGTCTGCCGGCGGCTGCGACTCAGCTGCCTCACGCGGCTGCTCCGTCGTCGTTGCAGAAGACGGAGCCTGCTGCCCGATCCGGCGCGGCGCACCCCACGGGTCATCACTGGCATTGCTGGGTTCCTTCGCCTCGGACTCGCTGGGCTTGTCTCCTCTTTCAGATTCTGTTGCTGCCGCGGAAGCAGGCACAGTGTCGGAAGAGTGCGAATCAGTAGCGTTGTTCGGAGTCTCCGGACTCTCTGCCTCCTCGTCGGGCTCGGCGGCCTCGCGTGGTGGCTGGTTGGGGTTCCACTGGGTGCGCTGGGCTGGTTCAGCCACCGTGAAGCCGTGGGCCTTCGGGTCGGTGCCGATGACGCACGTGACCTTCAGGTTGCGGTTGAGCTCTTCCTTAAGGACGGTCACGATGACCTCGTTGGTGCCTGGCGAGTTGATGCGTTCCGCCAGCGCGCCGGTGGTGTGGCCAAGAACCAAGGTGTCATCACGCACGCCGAGGACACGGGCTTCGGCGAGCATGATTTCAGCGACCTTGTTCCGGCGCCCAATCGTCGCCCGCAGGTCAGACCAAAGCCCGCGAATTTCCGCGGCTGGGTCTTGAGGCTGCTCGGGCTCAGGCTGCTGTTCTTGTGGCTGTCCTTGAGCCTGTTCTTGCCGTTCTTGTTGTTCCGGCTGTTCCGCTTCCTGCGGTTGTTCGTGCTGCTCCTGTTGCTGGTGTTCCGGTCGCTCTTGGCGCTGTACAGGCTGCTCTGACTGCGGCTCAGGCTGCGCCTCCGGCTGTGCAGGGCGCTCCACCGGTGCCTGAGGCTGCGCAGCCTCAGGGGTTGGGGTCTGCTGCGTCTGCTGGGCTGCTTCTTGAGTCCTTTCGACCTGCTGTGGTTGCTGTTGCTGGGCCTCCTGTTTTGCAGCCTGACGGCTGCGACGCTGCGCGATGATAGCCGCGGCGGCGGCCGCGGGATCCTGGGCGCTAGCGACCGCAGATTGCTGGCGTTGCGCAGGCGGAGTTCCCTGCCCAGCGGGAGCGGAAGGCTGCACGCCCGCCCCCTGCGGGGCAGCAGTGGGCATCTGACCAGAGGCTGCCGCTGCAGGCCCCGAGCCAACGATGAGGTGCGCACACAGAATTTCTAGGAGCAGCCGTGGGGACGTCGCACCACGAAGGGAGGACACGCGCTCGTTGACGGTTTCCGCCAGGTAGGCCAGCTGTGGGCCGGAGAAGCGCTGCGCCTGGGCAGTGAGGATCTCACCGCGGTCAGTCGGCGCCGAGACTAACCCCTCCTCCAACGCTGAAGGGACGGCCTGCAGGATCATCAAATCCCGCAAACGATCCAAAAGGTCAATGGCAAAGCGGCGAGGGTCGTGGCCGGCCTCAATGACATCGTCGACAAGCCGGAAGAGCCCAGCCTTATCCTGGTTCGCCAGGGATTCAACCGTGTTATCCAGCAGGCCTACGTCCGTGACACCCAGAAGCGGGCGGGCCACGTCGTAGGTCAGCCCATCGGGGCCTGCGCCCGCCAACAGCTGGTCCAGGATGGACAAGGTATCGCGGGGCGAACCGCCGCCGGCCTGGATGACCATGGGGTACACGGTGTCATCCACGTGGACGTTCTCCGAGGCCACGGTGCGCTCCAGCAGCCCCTTCATCGCCGGTGGAGTTAGCAGGCGGAAGGGATAGTGGTGGGTACGCGAACGGATGGTGCCGATGATCTTCTCCGGCTCCGTCGTGGCAAAAATGAAGATCACGTGCTCCGGCGGCTCCTCGACAACCTTGAGCAAGGCGTTCGCGCCCGAGGCGGAAATCATGTGGGCCTCATCGATGATGAAGATGCGGTAGCGCGACTCCGCCGGCGCGTAGTAGGCGCGGTCACGCAACTCACGCATGTCCTCGACACCATTGTGAGAGGCGGCGTCGAGCTCCGTGACATCCAAGTTGCCCGGCCCACCCGGGGCCAGCGAGACACAGGAATCGCACACCCCGCACGGCGTTGACGTTGGCCCCTGCTCACAGTTCAGCGAGCGGGCCATGATGCGCGCCGACGACGTCTTTCCGCAGCCACGCGGGCCGGAAAAGAGGTACGCATGGTTAATGCGCCCTGCGTCGAGGGCAGCGGATAAAGGCGTGGTGACCTGCTCTTGGCCTACCACTTCCGCGAAGGTTGCTGGACGATATTTCCGGTATAGAGCCACGGTTAGTCAGTGTAGCGTCTCAACCCGACACGTCACTCCGAGCGCTGCCAATCCAGCAGATCGATGCCTTGCTCTGCCACCGCCTGCTGCAGCGCCGGCACGCCTTCCTCGACGGCGTAGGCATACTCGGCGTCGCTCAGCATCAGCAGTTGGCACACCAGCGTCAGGCGGCCCTCCTCCGCCACCTGCGGGGTCTGGCCGCCCCACAGGTACGGGGCGATGAGCATGCCATGACGCACGCTCAAGTGAGCGAAGCGCTCATCGTCTTCGGCAAAGAGCTTGGGCAAGAGCAGGCCCGGTTGCGCGGGCAACAAGCCTGCGGCTTCCGTGAGCAACGCTGCCGCAGCACTCACTGCGGCAGCCACCTCCACCTGCCCGGTGCGGGCGACGGTGAGGAGCTCACAGCGCACGTCGATGCTTTGCTCGGCGTGCGCTAGCCCGGTGTCGACGGCGGCAAACTCACACGTGACGGCGAGGGACTGATCCCCCTCCAGTGAGGCTAAGCCCAGGCGCTGCCCCTCGACGTTTTTAAACTCGAGGTCAGCCGGGATGATCTGGTCAAGCCAGTAGGCCGTCTCGTCGGAGTTGATTGCCTTATACCCCCAGCTTCTCTAGTGCGGCGAGCAGCACACAGGTGGCCACGCCATCCATGGCTGCCTCAACTTCTTCCTGCGGGGGCAGGGACGGAGCCAAGCGAATGTTGTGGTCCTTCTCGTCCTCGCCGTATGGGTACGCCGAACCAGCCTGGGTCAGGAGAATGCCGGCGTCACGGGCCAGCTCCCACACGCGGGTGGCGGTGCCCTCCATCACGTTGAGGGAGATGAAGTAGCCGCCCTTGGGGTGGGTCCAGTCCGCGATCTCATGGTGGGTGAGGTTCTTATCCAGGATGCGAAGAACCGCCTCGAACTTCGGCGCCAGCAGCGCAGCGTGGCGGCGCATAACCGCGCGCACGCCTTCGGCGGAACCGAAGAACTCGTAGTGCGCAAGCTGGTTGATCTTGTTCGGGCCAATGCCGCGGATACCGGCGTGCTCCAGGTACCACTCGAGGTTATCTTCGGAGGAACCGAAGAAGCTCACTCCGGAGCCAGCGAAGGTGATCTTCGACGACGAGGACATAGCCCAGAAGCGGTCCGGGTTTCCTTCCTGTTCCGCAATCTCCAAAATCGGCAGAACCTCCGGGAAGTCCTCGGTCAGTGTGTGCACGGCATAAGCGTTGTCCCACACGATGCGGAAGTCCGGTGCGCCGGTCTCCATCGCAGCGAGGCGGCGGGTCTTCTCTTCCGAGATGACGGCACCCGTGGGGTTGGAGAACATCGGCACAACCCACATGCCCTTAACCTGCGGGTCCTTGGCCAGCTCCTCGACTGCTTCGATGTCCGGGCCATCTTCTTCCATCGGCACCGAAATCAGCTCGAAGCCGAAGGACTCCGTGATGGCGAAGTGGCGGTCATATCCCGGGGTGGGGCAGATCCACTTGATGGTCTCTTCCTTGGACCACGGCTTCTCAGAGCTGTTGGTGCCGAAGGTGTAGGCCCACAGGATGAGGTCATACATGATGTTCAGGGAGGAAGAGTCCGCCGCAATGAGGAGCTCCGGATCCATGTTGGTGAGCTTGCCCCACAGATCGCGCAGCTCCTTGATGCCCTTCTGGTTGCCGTAGTTGCGCAGGTCATTACCCGCAGCATCGGTGTAGTGGCCGCGCCCCGGCAGAACGAGCAGATCGTTGGACAGATCAAGCTGCGCCTTGGACGGCTTACCGCGGGTCAAGTCAAGATCCAACCCCTCAGCCTTGAGGGCCTCGTAGTCCTTGCGCACCTGCGCGGCAAGCTCATCAAGCTCGGACTTTTCAAGATTAAGAAGAGACATCCGTCTTCCTTCCGGGACGTAGTGCGGACATATGGCAACCATACTAACGCCCCGTCACATCCCCCGTGTGAAAGCACACAAATAAAAAGGGGACCCCGCGCACCCGCCAGAGCCTCCTGACCCTTGCTGCATTCCTGCCCTGGGGGAGTTCAGAGGATGGACGCCACGCGGAATCCTGCGGTCTAGCCTAGCGCGCCTTGCTTGTCGACGCCAAACCGCTCCCCCGCCACCCAACTCCCCACTCCTCTTCCAAGCGCACTCCCCACCTCAAGCCACTAGATTCTTAAGTTTTCCGCCCTGACCTGGCGATTTTGCTTCATTAGGGGGCTCATGTAATGTTTTCCAGCGGAGGATTCGACTAGCGGCCTATGTCACACGCCTGGAACGCGTGCGGGAGTCACATCCCTCAGGGGTTCAAATCCCCTATCCTCCGCCATTGGGAAGTCCCCTGGATGTCATCATCCGGGGGACTTCTCCTCATGCGCAGGTGGCAGATTCTAGTGGTCGCGGATACACGGTTTTAGATTTCGTTGGCATAGCCTAGGAGTTCGGCCATTTCTTCGGCTGGTATTGCAAATCCTAGGGTTGCGCGTGGTCTTCTTCTTAACCACGTAGGCCGAGTTTCCCGCAGTCGTAGGCGACTATTGTCGATACGACTGCGGACAGCGAGATATCCCATGAGCTGTTTGGCTAAGAGGTAGCCAGGAATGGGTGGAACATTTGTGATCATGTCGACCGTGCTGTCGCATGGTATCTCTTCCGAAATCGCCTACGCCTTGCCGCTAGGGGCTTCTACTTGCTTGAGCTGACAGACAACAACCGGCAAGGCGCTACCTCAGTCTTCAATGAGTCGGCGTCTTTCTATATGACAAACCTAGACTGAGCATATCCCTATTACTCTTTACTCCTCCTTTTAGCTGATGCAGCAACTGAAAGAGCTATTCCTAGAAGGGCCATAGGAAGCCCAAGATTAGTAAGCCGAGTTTCCCAAAATAAGCCCGCTATACACAACAAAGCGCCTGCAATGAGAATGACAAGGGTAAAGACTTTAAATAGTTTCATTTCCGCATCTTCCTTACAACTTCCGTCATCGCCCGAAGGCAGGAATCCCCATGAGAATAACAATTCTTTACTCACAATTGATCCCCCCCACCTAAATTTGGAACTTTCGTATACTCTTCTCGGGTTCTATGGCTTGAAGAGTGCATGAAAGGGAAAATAGGTGTATGCCATTACTCGGCACTGTGGAACTCAACCACCCGATCAGCAAAGGTTCACTCCCCCCGACCCGTCGGTGGTAACGATGTACGATTCCGCGATTTTGTCGAGCAGTTTCAGGTACTCGTTTGAGCTTTCACGCAGGCACCAATGTCGGGCGATGACGTGCGTTTCGGTGCAGGCTACCAGCAGGAATTTCTTGTGAAAGTAGGTGCCGTCGATAAAGAGCTGGTCATAGACACGATAGGGATCTGCTGCTGTTGGCACGATGATAAACCACAGCAGCTTAAACCACCGGGTCAAAGTCCGCCTTGTTATCCCAAGGCGTTTGGCCAAGTGGTCTGCGGATTCCCCAGAAAGGACCCAGTCAATAAAGATTTTAAAATGCCGAATCTCACTGGTGTGCGCGGGTGTTAATCGATGAAAACGTTGCACTGAGGGCATAGCCGGCCTTGGGGTCCTGCCGCAGTTTTGTTGTTCTTAACCAGAAAGTGGCCGCACATATCGCACGACAGCCGATTCCTATTAGCCATATGAATTGGCATTACCGCACCAGCAGCAGTCCTCCCACCACAGGTCTATGGCTATCCGATGTCGATTTCACCGATCAGGCTGTTGGAACCGATTCAAAATCAAGATCACCGTATTATCCCAGGCTGCCTTGGGAATCCGTATCGGTTTATCCACACGAAAAGTCCCTTAAGCCGTTAATTCTCAGAAGCCGATTTCTGCGAAGCAGCAAACTGACTTCACCACGTATAGAACTCCAAGATGTTTCCGTCTGGATCCGAAATGTAGGCGGAATAAGAACCCCATGGCATTTTCTTGGGTGAGGCAGAAGTCTCGCGATAGGAATCTGGAAGTTGACTCCAGTACTCGTCGACGTCCTCAACAGAGAATTGGATTACTGCTCCGCCGGGGGTTGCCGGACTAGTGTTAGTGGCTGAAGCAAAAACTGAAGAATCGAATACGCCAATTACGCTGTCATCAAACGACACTTCAAAATATCCTTCTTCAGCAGACAATGGCTTTGCTTCGGAGTTTGGAAGTTGATGGTAGAACTCCCATGAGGCTTCGATATTGCGGGTCAAGATGGTCAAATGATCGAATCGCATGATTGGCATAACCTTTCTCGCTGGGCCAAAGATTAGTCGCGATTATTCCAAATGCCCTTTGCCCGTGTGCGGTATTAGAAATCGAGGCTATTGGATTCTTCATGCGGTGGCTTGGAGCCTTCAAGCAAAGGAACCAAAGCAAAGGCACCATTTGCGGGGCCTAGGATGAAAAACCCCAGGTGATTGCATGCGGAGTTTCGCATAAGGTGCCAGTACTTTGGTTCCTTTGCGGCTGGGCACTCGAGCTGGGCACCTCCATCGAACGCCCATGGTCAACCGCCCCTACTCGAACTCGGGGGCCGCGAAACCGTCTTCCTTGAGCCACTCCACGTGCGGCGGGGTGTTCATGCCCCATTCCGTGCGGGCGAGCAGGAAAGCCTCCTTCACCTCGGCCTCGCCATAGCCGCCATCGCGCAAGAACTGGCGGAAACCGCGGGGGCCAGGTTCTTTGATCCACAGCCAGACGTAGTCTTCCAAGGTGTGGTCGCCCAAGATGTCTTCCATGCCTTCTGGCAGCAGCTCACGCCCGGCGCGCACGCGCTCCTCCAAGTCAGCGTCGAAGAAGTCGTAGAGATAATCCAGGCCGTCTTCCAGCTGGGCGTACTCATAGGCGTCCATTGATTCGCTCCTCTCGCCACCATTCTTAGTCACGGATCAGCACTCCCCTCAACTGTGTTTCTTTGCGCCGAGGGACATCCGGTCGACGTCGGCAAGCACTTCGTCCACAATCATGGGGTTGAATTCCCTATCGCGGCGCAGGCGCAGCAATTCCTGTTGGGCACCGGCAAGAGCTGTTCGCCGCGCCGCGAGGGCCACCTCACGGGCCTCGATGGCCATGCGCAGGCGAGTTGTAGCGTCCTCGCCATCCTCATCCTCACCGAGGCGGTCCTCAAACCATTGGGCAATATTTGCCGCAGTGTCGGGGTCCAGTTCCTCATACTTCGCGCGCATCGCAGCAATGCCGGCTTTACGCGCGCGGGAGGTAATGGTCGCGCGCATCTTATCCGTGGCTGCCTGCGAATACGTAGTGAGGTCGAGCTGACGCATAAGCCACGGCAGCAGCAGGCCGGGAATCACCATGGTCATGAGCAGCACCACGAGGGCGATAACGGTCAACTCGTTATAGAAGCTCAAACCACTTGGAACAGACAGAACCAGCGCAAGAGTCACCAGACCGCGCATGCCGGACCACGTCATAAGCAGCACTTCTTGCAGGCGCAGCGGCGCCAGACGCGGCTTTCCGCGGCGCTTGTTAATGAGATAGAAGGCGTACATCCACACCAAGCGCACGAGGAAGGCAACAACGGACAGGATGACGCCGATGATGACCGCATGCCAGAGATCCGCGCCCGCGGCGTCGATGGCGCTGAACACGGTTAAGCCAATGAGGCCGAAGGCCACACCCGTGAAAAGCAGCTCGACGGTCTCCCAGAATGACTGACCGGAGAGTCGGTCCTCGGCTTGAATCGGTGCGCGGGAGTGCAGTTCCACCGCAGCAATCACCACAGCGATGACACCGGAGGCACCGAGCTCCTCCGCGGCGATGTACACGGCAAAAGGAATCACCCACGTCAACGCGTTGCGAGCGATAACCTCGTGAACCGCGCCGACGAACCACGAAGACACGCGCCCCACGACGAGCCCGAGAATGGTGGCTACCGCCGCGGAGTAGAGGAAACTCGTCACCGCTTCCCCGGCGTGCATCTCCCCCGAGCTCGTCACGGCTTCCAGGGCGAGGTGGAAGGCCACAATAGACGCAGCATCATTGAACAGGCCCTCAATCTGCAGCACGGAAATGATGCGCCGCGGGATACCGGCTGGTTCTGCCACGGCCTCGACGGCCACCGGATCTGGCGGGGCAATCGCGGCGCCGATAAGGATGGCGGCAGCGAGCCCCAAGCCCGGCATGAAAGCACGGGCGGTGAATCCCACCGCCAGGGTCGTAGCCACCACGAGCAGCACGGACAGAGCCAGGATGGTCATCCACTGCTCACGAATGACACCCCACGATGTTCTCCTTGCCAGCGCCCACAACAATGGCGGCAAGAAGATGGGAAGAATGAGGTCAGCAGGCACGGAGAATTCAAATGTGCCATTCGAGAAAGTGGCGTACACCGAAACCGCCACCGCCGTAAGGATAGTCAAAAGCGCCGGCCAGGGAAGTCCTATTTTGTCCCCTACCGCCTTGACGATGACGGTCAACAGCATCAGGCCAATAAGGACAAACAAAACTTCCATGCTGAGCTTCTCTCTCCGTTAAATTTTTTGTTCTCAGACTACCGCTGTACAGCCGGCGAGGGGGAGGAGCTACACAGCGCCATCCCAGACGAAGGCCTCCCGCGATAGCTTCTCCGGCTGAAACTGTTGGCACAGCTCCTGTACGGAAGAGGCCTCATACCCTAAGGAGTGGGCCAAGAGCTTGACGACGTCCCCCGCATCCCTACCGTGCCCATCGAGCAGCTGACGCAGGGTCACCGCCCCATCGCGCTTGGACAAACGCACACCCTCAGCGTTGAGCACGAGCGGCACGTGGACGAACTCCGGCTCCGGATAGCCCAGCTTGTGCGCCAGGTAGGCCTGGCGCGGGGCCGAAGACAGTAGATCATCACCGCGCACGATCTGATCGACGCCTTGGAAGGCATCATCAACAACAACCGCCAGGTTATAGGCCCAGTCCATGCCCTGGTTCGGATCCGCTGGGGGCTGGCCGCCACGGCGCAGGATGAAGTCATCCACCTCCCCGGTGTACTCGCCGGCGAGGGCATCGTGGATGGTGAAGGAGGAGGCGTCGGCGCGCAGGCGTATGGCGGGCACGCGGTTTTGGGCGGCGAGTTCGGCACGCTTGGCGGCCCGCTGATCGTCGCTAAGCGCGCGGCAGGTGCCCGGGTACTGTCCTGGGATGGCGTGTGGCGCGCGGGAGGCTTCCTGGATATCCTTGCGCGAGCAATAGCACTCATAGGTGGGAAGCTGGGCGAGTGCCTCCTCGTAGGCTGCGTAGCGATCCTGTTGATAGATAACTTCCCCGTCCCAGTCCAAGCCGAGCGCGGCGAGGTCCTCCAGCTGGCGCTGCGCCGCCTCCCGCGAGGAGCGCTGCGTGTCAATGTCCTCGACGCGCACAAGGAAGCGGCGCCCGCTACTCCTGGCGTAGAGCCAAGCCAGCAACGCCGTGCGGAGGTTACCCAGGTGCAGATCGCCGGACGGGCTCGGGGCATAGCGCCCGGCGGGGCTGAGAGAATCCATGCCCACCAGTCTACGAGGAGGCCCGCGCGCGTCGGAGTCCTCTACTAGAATCTCCCCCATGGCTTCTGACGCGACGTATCCCCTGCTTGATTCTGCCGACGCCGAGCGCATGCTCGCCTATGCGCGTGCCCAGGCGCCGGGGCTTTCTCTTCCCACCGTTGAGTCCGCCCACATTGACAAGCAGATCGACCGCGTGCTGTCCAACGACACGTTCCAAGGCTGTGCGGAGGATGCCGTCCCTGCCGCCCACTACTTGGAGGCGCGGGAGACACTTCGCGTGGCTGCTGGCACCATCGAGAACATCGACGATTCTCTCACCATTGCCTCGATTGGCGCGCTGACCGGGCAGCCGTCTCTCGTAGCTACTGGCTATACGCGTGTGGCCCGCGCATGGTTGGACAACGACAACACCGAAGAAGCAGAGAAATTTGCGGCCAAGGCAGCAGCGGCTGGTGACGACACCGCGCTGAGCGAGATCGCCGCAGCCCGCACCGCGGCCAGCCACAAGGATTTCTCCGAGTCCGCCCCCGCTAGCGAGAATGCATCAATCAGCCCCGACAGCACGACGTCGCTCTCGGATCTGCAGGAACTACTAGATTTCGCAAAGAACGGCGATGCGAAGGCGCATGCGGCCGACTTCGTGGCTGTCAACGATGCTGTGACCGGAGGCAAATTCGACGGAGCGGGTGCCACGATGGCCGCAATCCTTCAAGCCATCCTCGAATCGGCCGTGGGCGCACTCTGGGCATCTAACTCTGCCGCCGACTGTGAGCGCGTAGCTGCGCAGTCCTTCACCATTCTCTCCAACGCACGCAGCGACGAGGATTACCAGCAGCTCCCAGCGCCCATGCTGGCCCGCTTCTACAGCGATGCCGCACAACACTCCCCCGACGATATAGAGCAGCGCGTGGCCTGCTTTGCCGCCGCTGCCCGCGAGTACCAACGTTGCGGTGACCTCGACGGTGAGCTGCACGCCCTCCTCAAAACCGTGGCCCTCGATGTTCGCCACCGCGATCCAGAGGAGGCCTACGACATCCTGGCCTCACGCTATGTGGACTCCACGAAGCTCAAGCGCCTTCCCGTATCCGCCAAGTGGACCGTTCTGTATTCCGAGAGCCTGCGCACGCAGGCTCAGGACATGTTCAAATCCACCCAGGTGTTGCTCGACTTCTTGGAGAAGCACCCCGCGTCCCAGGCCACCACGTCTTCGGAGCAAAACGCCATGGCAGAGGTAGCCGAGCTTCTTGGGGATCGCTACACCGCCGCCAACGCGGCAGACCGCGCGCGCAACATGTATCACTTTGCGTTTAATCTGTTTGCCGCAGCGGGCAATTCCCGCGCGCTCGAGGAGCTACGCAAGAAGGCCTAGGTTTGTGGCGTTTGCCCACCGAACCACTGCCGGTTCGCCGGCAGCCACAGCAACACGATGACGACTGCGGAGGCGATCGACGCGGGCATCACCGAACTCAGCGGAATGAGCAATACCACGATGGCGCTGATAGCGGTCAAGGCAATCCGCGCCGACTGCTGCGCGTGCAGCACATAGGTCGTGATGACACACACGAGAAGGACCAGCACGCCCAGCAGCACACCGAGCTCCGTGGAGAGCTGGTCCGTGCGGCTTACCGCCGCCGAGCTGTTTTCAAAGGCCACGAGCCGGCAGATGTTGTAGACGGCGTAGCTGGTGATGAAGACCTCCAGCACCGCTGCGACCTTCAGCGGCCACGGTGCCCACTGCGCCTTCATATCGGCGGCGCGGCGGGCCTGGCGGACGGTGTCGCTGACCTGCCCATAGCGATAGTCCGGCGCGGTCCCGGCAGGCGGGCCAGGCGGTGGTGTTCCTGAGGACTGCGGGCTGCCGAAGGTCATGAGACGTCCTGCACAAAAACGCCGCGGCGACTGAGCAGCCAGCGGATGGGATCCAGCACGCGATAGGGCGCAATGCCGCTGCGCGCCAGCTGGCGGCCCGTCGGGGCCTCCCCCAAGGCGGAGACCACGAAGAAGCTGCCATCGCGCGGCGCGGCTGAATAGAGCTTGTTGATCAGATCGTTGGCGCCCAAGAAGCGCAAGAGCGATTCCGCTTCGAGGTGAACCATCCAGCGGTCCGAATCGCGGAAATTCCACCCGGTGTCGCGACGGAAGGCAGCACCGCGGTTGGCCATGAGCTTCTTCCACCGCACGTCATCCACCTGCTCTAGCTTCTGCACCGTGTCAAACTTCGAGATGGTCACCGCGAGCGGCGGCGGGGTATCCGTATCGAGCAAATCCAGCAGGTTATCCAGGACCCGCAAAGAGTCCGCGCCCAGCTCACCAATGTTGGGAATCAGGCCGTGGATAAAATCCTGAATCTGCTGCACGCGGAGCGGATCGAAAAGGAAAATCACCAAATCCGCATGGGAGAAGAACGCCAGGTTCTCCCGGTCCGCTTCGTTCTCCGGCGGGTTCTCCAAGTCCTCGCCCGCCACGTCGCGGAAGACCAGGTAATTCATGCGCTCGCGCCCCTGCTCATCCGGCCACTTGCCCAGCTCAAAAATCAGCGGATCGCGCTGGTAGGCGTCGGTAGCCACCGCACTTGGTGTGGGGTCCATGGCACGCATCTCCTCGAAGAGCGGCCGCTCATAGACCTCCGCGTAGCGCTCGCGCGTGGATTCATCCGCCGCTTGGACGGAACGGTTGTGTTTGTGCGCCAGCTGCTTGAGCTGCTTGATCATCACTGCGGTGTAGAGCGACTTACCGGAGTTACGCGCACCGGCCATGGCCACGCAATGCGTCACGGCGTCGGTCCATCCCTGCGGCAGCTCGCGGTTGGTGTACGGGCTCACCGTCACACCATCCTCGAGCGGTTTAAAGGTCCACGGACAACGTGCCTGGCTCATTAGTTCCTCTCTTTCAGCATGGCGGTGACGCGATCGGTCAGTTCCGAAAGCTCCGTGTTGGCGCCGGTATCGAGCTGCTTGACGACGTCCCCGTCGATCACCGCGTACGCCACATGAGCCGGGGTTCCGTTGATGTGCGCGAGCTCCAACTCCTGGCGCCCGATGGCGCTCGTGATGAGCACGACGGTGGGCACCTGGGTGTCCAGCATGGAGGCCACGGGGGAATCGGTGACGTAGATGGCAAGAGAGGCTGTGGAAGCCACCGTCGGCCCACGCCACGGGCGCTGGCCGACGCGCTCCGCTCCGTTATCGATAACGCCCGCGATGAAGCGAGTGAGCTCGTCTACCTTGTGAGTCTCGATGCTGTCCTGGCCGTCGGTGGCGCGGAAATGCCGGAAGGCATCGGAAAGCGCATCGATGTATTTGGCGGCCGCCTCAACGATCTTCGGTGTGACGTTGACCTGCATGGAGGCGGAACCATCGACGACCACGGTAACGGCATCGAGGCCAGCGACGTCCAGCTCCGCGCGGCGCATCTTGGAGCGCACCTCGCGGGCGGAGTCGGTAATTCCGGCGCCTCAGTGGTGCCGAATGCTTCCAGACGATAGCTGCCGGATTCCGGGGTGACCTCGGCGAGGCGCTCGGCGGAGTCCTCGGCGGCGTCGATAAGCACGCGCGGGAACGTCACCGAGTCGCCCGCGTTGCTCACCGTCAGGCGCACCTCGCTGCGCAGGCCAAAGGTCCCACCCCGCTTGGGGCGCACGACGATGGTGGCGCGCTCAGGCAAGGAGTGCACCATGAGGGAGAGATCGTGGACGCGCACGGCGTCAACGCCTTCACCGAGGATCGCTAGCTCCATCGAGGCGCCGCCGGTTCCCATCTCGAAGGCTTCGACGCGCAGGATGCCGTCTGAGCCGATGCGGCGGGACTCGCCGTCCCGCAGTGTGTATTTAGCCATGACGCTTCTTTCCTTCTCTTACCTTCCGTGGAATCCCGTGTTTCGCCCGTGCTCACCGAGAGCTGCGCCTCGGTGCTGCCACGCTGTGTGCTGTGCAAACTGCGCTGGCCCCGGCCGTTGCTGCAGGGGAGCTGAGCGCTCCGCCAGCAACTGTGTCGTACCATCCAGCAACATGGCGACGCGCCCCGTGGCATAGCGCTCGCAATGCTCCAGCGCGATGACTCCCGCAAAATGCGTAGCGGTGAGGTACCCAATGTGCTCGAGTTCGCGGTTCTCCCAAGGCTGCAGTGCATCCTCTGCCAAGAGGTTGAAGTCCCGCGGGAAATAGAACACCCAGGAGGCCACTATCGCGGACATCAACACCTTGTCCAGCCCCTCCCCCAACGAAGACTTATCAAGGTAGGCCAACTGGATTGAGCGGCCGCGGTTGACATCAAGGTGCTCGATCCACCAGCGCGGATCGAATTCCCGAAGCTTGTGCCACTCCTCGGCGCTGAGCCAGGAACGTTGGCATTGCCGCCGGTAGCTACTTGTGGCTGCGCCTGGCCGGCGGATGCTTCTCCCCCGGGTTCTGGTGCGGCCTCCGGTGTAGTGGCGAAGGGGTTCTCCTGCGGTGTGCTCGGCGCGGGGTTATCAAGCGGATTCGGCGGAAAGCCTGCCGGGGATTCGGCCGACGCCGCAAAAGGCGAGGACTCCGTCAGTGGTGACCCGAAGTCCGCCGGGTCCTGGCCCCAGGAATCATCAAAGCTCGGTGTGGTGGCCTGCTCGGGTGTGCTGCTGGCCGCAGCACCCTGCTCAGTCTGCTCCTCCTGTGGCTCCGGGGCCACAGCCTCAGCTTCTTCCGCAGCACGTGCTTCATAAGCGCTGACGTCTGGCAGGGCTTCATCGAGCGCAAACACGACTGGATTGCCGGGGATCGCTGTCTCCGCTAGACGCTGCTTTTCACTCGGCGGCACCACGAGCATGGTGGATGTGCTCAGCGGGAACTCCTTAATGGCAGCTGCCTTCTCAAAAGTGGAGAACCCGAAACCGTCCTCTCCCACCTCGCGGGCGGTGGCGGCAATCCACAACGCAGCTTGGTTGTCGGGCGCGACAAGGATGACTAAGCCATTGCGGGAGTTCAACACCGTCGCCATGGCAGATACCAATGCGCGGTTGAAGGTTGGGTTCGGGTTCGGGCTCACCGCTTTGAACGGCGCGGGAAGCTTGTCCGGGTGGCGGAACTCCCCATCCAGGAATTCCTCCAGCAGCACATCCGAGTGCAGCGGGCCGCGCGCCGAGATCTCCTCCGGTATCTGCACCTTATCCACCTCATAGATGGAAAAGGGCGCTGGAACGTCAGGAGAAAACAGGACCGTCGCCGGTGCCGGCGGGGTTCCCGTGCGCGAAATCGACGTGTAGGTGAAGACGTTGCCACCGCGGCCGGTCGCATCCAGCCCGGCAGGGACAGACACCATGGTGACCCACTTTTCTGCCTCAGGAGTCAACGCGAAAACCGCGGTACGGCGGACCAGCTCCGCGCGCTGCTGGGCGGAGGGAAAATCCGGGATCGTCGTGCCGTTGTTGAGTGATGTCGGTACGAAGGACACCAGCTCGGCCAACTCCTCCTGGGTGATATCGCCGGTTTTCTGCCCTACTCCCCAGCCGCCGGCGCGGCCGTTGGCGCGGGAGAATGATGCATAGCTAAATGCGCCGCCCATACCTACTGGCCCCCTTGGTAGTACTGGTCCTGGCTGTAATCTAGACCGTAATTCTGCTGGTCATAGCTCTGCTGTTCATACTGTTGCTGACCGTAGTTCTGGTCATAGTGGGGAGTCTGATTCTGCATTGGTGGGTACAGCACCAGCCTGTAGGACACATCGCCTTCCACCACCACGGCTTTATCCAGTGCGCTCAGCGTGGGGGCGGGGTCGCTGTAGCTTTCGGAGAAACTGCTGAAGGCATCCTGCCCGCCGAAGCTATCGAAAGAACTATCAACGTGGCTGTCAAAGCCCTCAACCGCAAAGAGGCGGATAAAACCCCCGCGCTGGACGTGCTCACCAATTGACACCGTGAAATCCGGATGCTGCCCACGCATCGGACCTAAACCATGAGCAACGTGCGTGGTGCTCTGCAGGTTGGTTTCCACGATGCCAAGCGCCTCGCCGTCTTCGGGGAAAAGCGGCAGACGGTCAGCACGGTAGACCACCTGGCAGGAGAACTGGCGCTTATCACCGTTGCCCAAGCTCCAGAGGAACACCCGGACCTGGCCTTGGGAGTAATCGACCTCGAAGTCATACGTCACCGGGCGCAGACCCTCGTACTGAATCACACGTTCTTCTCCCTCGGTGCGCTTACCGGCGAAGACCGCATAGGGCCGCAGCCGCACGGTATCGCCGTGCTGATCCAGGTGCAGGCGGATGCCTCCCTGGAGGTCGTAGTCTTCCTCACGAATCTGATCGTGCTCGCGGTTGGTGGAGTACTCCACGGCGGTCGCGCCCTTCGGCCAGTCGAAAGTGACGAGCTGGCTATCCACGCGCTCAATCAGCTGGAACTGGTCATCCTCGATGGACTGCACGCGCTGCAACACCTTGGATTCACCGACCCAGGCATCAGCGTCGTTGAAGTTCACTGGGGTGATATAGACCTCGTACCAATCCGGCGGCCACGGCACCGTCGTGGTTTGGAAGGAGCCCGGCTCAGACACACCGCGGGTCTCGCTGATAGCACTCGACAGCGCACTTTCGACGTACGTCTTCGGCACCGCCGACGTACGCAGATCCGCCTGCGGGGCGGTCGGTGTGAGATAGATCTTTACCTCACCGGTCTTGGGCGAATACCAGTCCACCTCAATGGAATCTTGGCCATAGTCACTGCGCCGCTCGCAGCGTGAAAGCTCCAGTTTTTCAAGCTCGCTAGCCAGCTTCACCGAACGCTGAACGGCAACCTCGTCCTGGCTCTGCTCGGTAGCGCCGTGGAACTCCGCTTGGCCCAGCAGGGAAATGACCACGGTCTGCCCGGCTTCCTGCACCGGAATGGTGGCCTTGCGCCCGCTGCTGTCCACGTCTTGTTCGAAGCGCGGTGACAGCTTTTCCTTCTCACTATCCCGGCACGCATAAACCATGGCGCTCGAGTGCCCCGGCAGCAGGTCCCAGGACACTTGGATAGCACCCTTGATAGTGGAAACCTGGACGTTGACTGGCGGGAAGACCACGCCGGTGTCTCCCATAAAGACCGGCTGGCTGTTGATGAGTTCACGAAGGTCCCGGCCCTTGTAGGCCCACACCGCGTAGTGGCGCAGACCTGCCTCGCCCGGGGTGTGGTCACGGTAGGCGGTCCCCTTGGTGTAGACGAGGGTGTCGCCCGCGTCGGGTGAGGCAACCATCTCAGAATCATCGGCTACCACTCGGTAGAAGACCACCTCATCCGGCGTGTGCTTCAGCTCGGGCCACCACAAGCGCACCGGATGGCGCTGGTCGGTGTCCTCTGGAACCGGTTCTGGTTCCACGCCATAACCAGGCTCTTCTTGAGAATCCTGTTCCGGCTGTGCCTCAAGCGGTACCTCAACCTCGAAGTTGATGCCCGGTGGAACCCAGTCTGGTTCTTGGCGGTACTGATACTCCGCCCGGATACCGAAGCCCGGGATAGTGATGTAGTCCTCTTCGTTGACCTGAGTCTTTTGCTCCTCCTCAGCCTGCAGTGCTTCCCACTCAGCGAAGAAGTCGCGAGGACCTGCCGACACAGACTGTGCCTTCTGTGTCTGCTGTGGCTGGGGGAATGCCGGGGCTGCCTCCACTCGTGCCGCTTCTTCTCGTGCCACGCGCTCTTGGGCCGCGCGCTCTCGCGCGGCACGTTCACGCGCGGCACGTTCACGCGCGGCACGTTCTTCCTGCGTCACCGCAGCGTTGCGCGCCTCCGCGCTCAGCTCCGGATGCGTTACCTCTTCGCCGTTGAACGTGGCGGCGATCTGTTCAGCGAACTGCCTAAACGGTGCTGATACGGCGTCGCGCACATCATCGGCGCTCACGCGCTTGAGCTCGTGCAGCGTCCTCAGCTCACTCAGCGGCACGTCCGCAATCGAAGGTTTCGGGTTGTGTGTCATCAACGTTCCTTAAAGAGGTTCCGTCAGAAGGTTTCGTCGAGGTCTGAGAGGTCCGGGGCTGCCGGCTGACCAAAGAATGGCCGCGCGGCTGACCCCTCGTTGTTCTCCTGCACCGGCGACTTAAAGTCCATGTGATTCGTGTCATCCAGCTCATCCAAGGACAGATCCGAGGGCTGAGCAAAGGACTGTGCGCTGGACGACGCATCCGGAATCAAGTACTTGAAATCCGTAATCTTTCCGTACTGCACCACGGTCACAGAGCGTGAAAGCTGGCTGGTCAGCGCGGTCTGGCTGTCGACCTCCACGATGCGCGTGCGGGAGCCATCAATTTCGGTATAACCTTCAGCGCCGCCAGCGCTGGTGAGTGCGTTGGGGCTAAAGGCCTGGAGGGCTCCCTTTTCCTGGTTCATTCCGGCGAGGAACTCGGAGGTGCTCTGCACGCGGCTGCCGCCCTCCTCGCGGAAGGTCACGCGGCTTAGGTAGCGCTGCAGGCTGCGGGTCATCCGCGGGTCCGTGATGACCTTCTGCCATTCCTGTTGCTTCAGGTCACGGTCCTGCATGTACGCGTGATCGAGGTTGCGCGACAGGTTATCCAAGGCAGTGCTGGACCCCAGTCCAGCCATGCCCCACATCTCATTGAGCGCCACGGCCGAGTGGCCAGTGCGGTTGCGCTCGAAGGTGTTATTCATGTCGTCGAGCAGCGACTTAAGCGAACGGTGCGCCCATTCCGTCTGGAAGATGTAAGAGCGGATTTCATCCGTCATGCGCACAGCATCGTCGCGGTTGAGCACGGCCTGGGCAATACGAGCGTTCTCCGGAAGACCCGACTGCGGTGTCCGCAACCGATCGCTCGACGTCTCCTTGCGGCCGAAAGGTGCGTAGATCGCACGGCCCAGCAGCGCCGACCAGCTCAGGAACTGGTTATAGGCATTAGAGATGCGCGAGATCTCCGCGGAGGAGGTTGCCAGATTCTGGGCGGCAATTTCCTGATTGCGGTTGAGCAGCTTTCGTCTCTGCACGTAGTCAAAGATTTCACGCTGCGCCTTAGTAAAGACCGCCCAGGAGCAGACGAGGAAAAGCACGACCGCCAGGATGATGCCCACGACGTACCACGGCCAGTCGAACCACTGTAGGTACTCACCCAGCGGCAAGTCTGGGTTGTAGCGCCCGGCCACCATGTAGGTCATGAGGGCAAGCGCCACGAAGAGCACGATCCACATCGTACGCAGCTTCCGGGTCAGTGCTTTGTTTTCCGCGTTGAAATCACGCGCCTGGAAGTTATTGGCCAGCTCTTGCAGCTCGCGTGCTTTGGCGTGCGCGTCGCGGTACTTCTGCTGGGCATGCCCCAGCTTCTCCCATAGGCCCTGGCCCACCTTCCAGGCGAAGGTGGTGCTGTTCTTTGCTCGCCACGACGCAAACTCGTGCTTCTTGCGGCTCACCGCCTCGTTGCGGGTTTGCTGGCTGGTGTACTCGATGTCAGCGGCAAAACGCTCGGCACCTACCGGATCGAAAGGCGCGACGGTTGCTTGGGACTCGTGTGTGTAGCCCAGCGTGCTGGTCATCAGCGGGTGGAAGCCTTGGAAGGAAGCGCTGACATCCTGCACAGACTGGCCACCGTATTGCACGATGTACATGTTGCCCTGGTTATTGCGCAGCCCCTTGGTGTCGATGCTCTCGCGCCACGAGCCATCGACCAAGCCGAGTGCATAGTCGTGGTATGCCTCCCACGTGCGCGACAACTGCGGTTCTTGTCCCAGAGAAAAGTGCTGCTCCCGGGCGACCCGCATGGTGTGCTCGCTGGCTTGGCGCAGCTCTTCGACGCTCGTCGCGCCGCTGCCCTTGCCGGAGTGCCCCGCCAAGACGACCTCCACGCTGGAGTCCTCACCGTAGAGCATCTTCTGCAAGAAGGTAGCCGCGTTCTTGTTCATCGCACCGCGCTGGCCCTCAACCCAATCCTGGGGCTTGCCGACCACCGTGGACCAGTACAAACGCAGATTATCCTTCAGTGCTGCCCAGCCGCTGACCTTGTGGGACTGCAGCTCCTCATAGGCGGTCGGGGCGCTCACCAACGGAGCAATCTCCTGGTTGATGAACATCTGTGCGCACTGCTCCGTGAGCTGCTCCGGGTTGGCATAATGCACGGTGCGCGAAATGTTGTTGACCTGCGGCTGTGGCAGGCGCTGGGCGGGATCGAAGACAGCCTTTTTAACCTTGTCCTCGATGTCATTGGCATCGATGGTGCGGTGGAAAGCGCGCACGAGACGGAAACGCTGCCGGTCACCTGTTTCGATGACGCGGTGCGTCTCCGGATCCAACACCGCCGGTTCCGGCATGCCGCGCCACAGACCGAAAATGCTGGCCACGGCCGGGGCTGCGAACTGTGCCAACTCGAAGCCGTCCGCGGTGCGCTTAATGGGACGGATGCGCGACGACGCCGGGGTTCCGCCCTCCTCCGGGGAGAGCACGAGGTTGCTCCAGCCCTGTAACGGGGCGATGTCCACGCTTTCGCGCGGGAGGGCGGAAAGCAACAGGCGCACGCGCAGATTGGAGGCCTGGATGAGCCGCTGATCGACGGCGCTGACCCACTCCGTGAGCTTGTCGACGTCCTGCGGTTGTTCCGCGTCCATCGGGTCAATGGTGGCGAGGAGGACGTCCCCGCTGAAGCTGCGGAGGGCCTCGTCGAGCGTCGACAAGCGCGCCGTTCCCTCTTCTGTAAAGGAGCGCACGACGGCCCCGCTGGTGGGGTGGGCATAGTCGATCCAGAGGAAGTTCTGCAGGAGACCAACCGCACGCAGATCGCTCAGGCGGGAGCGGATGTCATCCGCAGTGGCGCCGTGTCCGAAGATAATTACGTTCGTCATTAGAAGGTGTCATCCAGGTCGTTGAGGTTGAATTCCGGTGCGGTGGGCTGTCCAAAGCCTGATTCGGAGCTACGCACCTGCGGCTCCGGCTGGGCCACGGGATTCTCCGCCACCGTCTTAGCCTGATCCAGGTAGTTGCGGATGACCGGAACCATCGCGATGACGTCCAGCGCCAAGTCACGGTAGTACGGCGTTATCGAGGCAACTTCGCGGGAACGGATCTCAGCGAAAGGCTTTTCCTTCCGGCCCTGGCCCGGCAGAGCATTGGAGTGCCCCGGCACAAAGTGGTCTGCGCCGCGGGCAAACTTGTCCAGCTCGTTGACGAAAGTTTCGTAGCGATCCTGAATGGAGGTTCCTACAACTCCGCGGTTCGGGACGTCACCGTTAGCCAGGAACTGTGCCAGGCGATGCACCACTGGGTGCGTCGAGGCGCCAGAGTGGGCGAAGTCGAGGCCGTCGTCGAAAAGCCCACGCAACAGTTGGTACGGGTACAGCGAGGAGGCGAAACCATAACGCCCGGTTTCCTGAACCTTGGCGTAGGCGATGAAGATGGATTCCAGCACCGAGGACATCCAGTCCGACTTCTTGATCATGCGGCGTGGTGAGATGAGCAGCGGGTTCGGGAAGTCCACCCAATCGTTGACGCCGCCATCCGTGTCATCGAAAATGTGGGCCGCAGCGTTGGCGGCATCCGGGTTCGAAATGTAGACGCGGCCGGTGATACGCCCGATGATCCAGCCAGCCACCATGGCCTGGCGTTCCGTGTTCGTCAAAGGCAGTGCTGCCGGCAACGGGCGGGTGCGGCGCTCAGACCACCAGGAGCCGTCGAAATTGTCCTGCTTCTCAATGTCCTTGGCAATGTAGTTGAACATGGAGGAGAAGACGATCGGCGAGTAGTTCGGGTAGGAACCAAAGATCTCAATGTGTTGGACGTGGTCCGACATGTTGAGCGAATTGCGCAAAGCCACGGAAGAAGGACCATCAATCTCAGGGCGGCTCAGCACTGACTCCAGCTGAGCGGCAATGCCGGTCTCCGCAGAGCCCAGCTCCGCAAACGGGATATCGGAGAAAGAGTAGGTGTACTGCACCGACTTGCCGTGGATGCGCTGGACCATCTCATCGTTGACCGCAGCCAGCGGGCGGGCATAGCTCAGGGCCAGTTGGAAAGCCTCGATGAAGCGACGCTGACGCTCCGCGTGCTCAACCTCGTTGATGTCTGGGGTGAGCGTGAGGTAGCGGCGCAGGTCCACAGAGTTGAACTTCTGGAACTCGTAGTCACGGCGGTTAATCCACTGACGCGAGCGCTCCAGCAGGTCAGTCGGGCGAATCTTCGCCCGGTAGTGCGCACGCTGTGATTCGCGGGTTTCGCCATTCTGCGGATGGCGCGAGAGGTACTTGGATACCCAGCCGGCCCGGTTGGAGTAGGCATCGTTGGTGCGCTTCTGCGGCGCCAACGTGTCATTCGGCGCCTGGGCCGCATCGAGCGATTCCCATTCGCCGCGGATGACGGCACGCACGGCAAAGGGGTAGGCCTGCTCGTAGTTGGTGACATCCGCGGTGGACTGTTGGCCCTGGATGGTGCGCAGCATCTGGTCCCGATAGTCCGAGATGAAGGAGTTGACGTCGGTCAGCATGATTTCGTTCTCCGCGCCCTTGAAGCGGGATTCCACGACCTCATCGAACTCCGTCGGCCACGAGTTGACCTCATCGGTGCGGACATCAGCCAGCTTGTTGGTTTCCGGGCGCTTCGACACGGCCTTCTCCAACACCGCATGGGCATCTCCCAGCTCGCGCTTGAGATGGAAGAGGTTCTCATCGGCGTAATCCTGAAGGACGTCCTTGAGCAGGTGTGCGATGGCCATGAGGGCGTAGCTGTAGAACTGGTTGAAGTACAGGCCCATGAGCGCATTGACGGTGGGGGTCGGATCCGTCATCTGCCCCTTACCGGTCAATGGGCTGAGGATGGGATCCGCGCCTTCCGGCTTCGTCAGCACGCGGGTGTTTTGGTAGTAGCCGGAGTACTCAGCCAGGCACGGCAGGAGGCGGTCGGAGTTGGTGAGAACGTCCGTGATCTTGGAGAGCATCTCGCGCACATAAGGAACGCCCACCGCGGCCAGCTCCGCCTCCACGGCAGCGAGGACGCTATCGCTGAAGAAGTTGGCGTAGCGGTAGACGATGTCATAGGCGGCATTGTTAAGAACAGATGCGATGGCCTGCTCGTTGCGCGGATCCGCCATGTTGCCCTCGAACTCTTCACGCCATTCGTTAACGTTGCGGCCCTGGCCTACGGGGATGAAGCTCTGCAGGTATTTCGTGGCGCTATCAGCGGCTTGCTGGGCTTGACCGCCAAACACGCTGTTGAGCCAGTTCCACACGCTGCCGCTGTCGATCTGCCCGCCATGCGCCCAAGAAGGATCGAGCGTGATGGAGCCGAAGGCATTGGGCAGGCGCTCCTCCAGCTTCTTGGCAATCTGCATCTCGCCGGCCTCGGGGTTTTGCGGGTCGAGGTGCCCGTTGAAGAGGCGCTCGAAGGCACTACGCGCAAGGCGCTGGGAGGAATACTCGGCGAAGCGATCGCGGCCCATCGACACCTGGGCATAGCCGAGCGAACCCCAGGGCAGGCGGCCCCACGGGGTTCCACCCGTCGGGCTATCCCAGCCGAAGAAGCGGCGGCCGCCGTCACCGGCCGGAGTGTTAGTCATTGCATAAGACACCAAGTTATCGCTGGCCTTGGTGGAGGCCATCAGTCCTGCCAAGGCTCGTCCCAGGCCACGGTAGATGGACATGGCGGAGCCGTCACCGAAGCGGGCGCTGGTGGTACCCATCTTGGAGCCGATCGGGAAGATGCGGCTGAAGATCTGGCCCTCCGGCGGGGTACCCATGTCGAAGGCCTCAAAGACGGCGCGGTCGTGGTCGCTGGAGTTGCCCATTTGTGCGGCGACGACTTCACCGAACATCGCGAGCGAGTTCGGCCACGCGCCGGCCATGTCATCCGCCTTGTTATCGGAGAAGATCTCCGGGGTGTACATGAAGACGAGCGTGCCCTGCGGGTTCACGTTCGGAATGGTGGTGAGCACGCGGCACACGTCGAGGAACATCGAAGCACCTGCACCGCCTGCCATGGAGGAGACCACGAGGACCACCGGCTGGGAATCGCCGGTATCAGAGTCCAGCTTGGTCTGCTTGTAATTAAGGCGGTTGAGCTCCTGGATCGCCTCCTGCGTGAACATCTCATCCACCGCATCCTTGAGGGCCTGGCGAATCTCCTTCAGGTGCGGAAGGGTCAGCATGCGACCGATCGCACGGTACTGGCCGGCACCGTCAGCCAGCTTCACGTCATTGGTGGAGGGGTTGCGGGTGGCCCACGTTGCGATCTCCCCGAGCTTGCCGGAGCGGCCCAGGATGCTGGATACGCCTTCATCGAAGGTGTTGTAGTTCTGGCGCGAACCAATGCCAACGTAGTGGCCACCGTTCTGCGTAACGTTCGGCAGCTTTTGCGGGCCGGCTTCCTCTTCGAGCGGCACGTCGATGTTGACGAACTGCCAAGCCTTGGGCAGCTCGGTTAAGTCCGGGTCGATGCTTCGCAGCTCGGCCTTGAGCTGGTCCATCATGAACGCCAGTGTCTTGGCGCCGGAGCCACCGCAACCGACGACGAGGAACTTCTTCATCTCTAATTACCTTTCGAAGGGGAGGTTCGCTTCTGTTCTAATTAGGTTTGGTGTGTGATGCTCAACCGGCTTAGCCCTGGGATCCGAATCCCGGGCTCGGGGGCCAGCCGCCATTGTTACCAGGGTTACCAGGATTGTTCGGGCGCTGCTGGCCTGGCTGGCCGAAACCGGGGCCTCCACCGAAGCCGGATCCGCCACCAACGTTGGGGCCACCGCCAAAGCCGGGGCGCCCTGGCCCGCCTGTGGGCCCTGGCTGGCCGTGATTCGGTGGACCGGATGGCTGGGACGGCCCAAAGCCTCCGTGCTGCGGCGGTTGCTGCTGCGCACCATTGCGGGGAGCACTCTGCGGGCCGCGCTGCGGCGTAGGTGGTTGGCCAGGGTGTGGTCCGCTCTGCGGGGCATTCGGCGGCTGTGGGCCAGGCTGGCCCGCCTGCGGCGGCGTCTGCGGCGGTGTCTGCGGCGGTGTCTGCGACTGTGACTTCTCGGCGGGGAATTCCACTTGGTCGAAGAGCTGCAGGGCCTGGCGGCTGATCTCCTTCGACATCTCGTCGTACGCGCTGGCCTGCGCCAACGTATCGACAGTCAGGACGATCTCTCCGGAGTTGCGGTCCTTCACGTTGCCCACGAAGAACCACGTGTTCTGCACAGCAAGTGGCAGCACTGCGCGGTAGCCGGACTTCTTGCCCTTACCGGAGATAGTGCCATCGCGCTGAACCTCCACGTGGGCGGCGGTAAAAGGGCTCAGGCCCATCTTTACCTTGGCGTCGTTGCCACCCAGGCGAACAGAACGTGCAGAGGTCTCAACCGGAACAGCACCCTGGAATTCATCCTTGGACACCGCAAATGGGCGGCCATTATCGGTACGTATGAGGTTCGCGCCATCGCGCTTGACCGGGATGGTCTTCGCAAACATGCGCGGCTTCTCCGGAATGCGGCCGCTAATCCACTTCATCAAGTACAGAATTCCCAAGGGGATCAGCAGCGCGAGCACAACCGCAAGGACGAAGGACAGACCGAACGCGGACTTGTTCAATGGCGCGCTCATCGAGCCCTGCAGCGTCAGCGGTAGCTCCAGCTGTTGGTTATCCTCAGCCGACTGCAGGTTAATCACCGGCTCCACGCGCAGCGGGCCATCCGCCATCTCCTCAACGCTCACCGTCACCGGGATGGTCGTCTTCTCATCCTTGGAGAGCTCCAGCGCGGAATCCTCAGAATTGTGCTTGGAGCTCACGGAAACGGAAGGTACTCCTGCGGGAAGCATGCCGTCAGCGGAATCCACGGTCTGGTCTGCTACCCAGACCTTGCCGGGACCGGTCACGGGAACATCGACGGTAATTTCCTTTTCCGTCATGGTGATCGTCTGCGCCGAGCCCACCGTCGGCATATTAACCGGGGTAACGGTCAGCGGCGTTTCCGCGTTGATGGGATCCAGCTTCGAACCTGGGCGCTCATCGGTGCCCTTGGTGGTGATCTCCACGCGCGTCACCAGCTGACCGGATGCGGCGTTTTCCACCTGGTCCAGGGGAATATCGACTGGCTGCCCATCGGTGATGGGCGCATTGTCCACGAGGGTAACCGGGGAGCCGTCCTCCGGTACGAACTCGGCGTGGAGGGTACCTTCGCCCTCCAGCGTGCGTGGCTCGCCCTGGCCATCGACCAACTGCCCCTTCAGGACCTGGTCCGAGTTGATGCCGCCTTCCACCTTGGAGCCGTCTTCCGTCTTGAGGTCCAGGTTGAGGCCCGGCACCATAACGACGGACGCGAGGTACTCACCGTCAGTCCCTTCAGCCACCTTGTAGCCAAAAGTCCAGGCGCCTGCCCAGGGGTCGCCGTCCTTCTCCATCGCGATATCAACCATGCCCGGTAGCTTGCTGTTCTCCGTCACGGAGACCTTCGCGCCGGCTACGTGAGTGGTATCAGGCTTGAGCTCAACGGTTTCACCATCGGGCCCAGTCAGAGTCGGGATGAGCTCTCCTTCCCCAACCGAGCTCTTCGGCACCGCCGACAATCGCACTGGGGACACGGAGTTATCGAGGACGAAATCGAATTGGTCCTTGAGGTTTCCCTCCTTGGTCACACCACCCGAGGTGGGGATGAGGTTACGGAAGGCAGCGAACAGCGCCGCTGGATCCTCACCCGCGTCGAAGAAAGCACCGTTGGGAGCGCCCTGGCCACAGTCTTCGCCCTCCGCCATGCGGGTGAGCTGGCGGACCTGATCTTGTGCTTCTGCAGCCGGCACGAGGCCCACGTTAAAGAGGCGGATATTGGAGTTGCGGAACGCGGTGACAGAGGAATTAACCTCACAGAGCTTGTCCTGCGCTCCCTGGAGATCATGAGCCTCGGCATCGGTGTAGTACTTGCCATCGGTAAAGAACACGATGGCGCGGCAGCTGCTGCCCTGGTGGGAAGCCAGTTCCTTGAGTGCTCCCTTGTAGGCCACGCCATAGTTGGTTTCTAGATCCGCAACACGGTCCTCCTGTCGGAACTTGTCCAGTTCGCCTTTGAGAGCATCCCCATTGCCGGAGACATTGGTCCACCCGCCATAGTCAGCCGGATCGCTGTAGTACTCGGAGCCGAAACCGGCGAGCTTGACGTTGATGTCTGCGCCATTGTCCTCCCCGAGGTTAGCCAGCTGCTTGACGATGTCCGCCGTGGCGTCAACGCGGAAAAAATCAGCATCCGTCGGCTTCGATCCCTCATAGCCAACCAGCGAGGCCGACTGGTCAAGAACGAACAACAGGTCCGCGGATTTTTCGCTGGCGATGCAGGAGCCAAAATCAGAGAGGTTCTTTTGCGAGACCTCAGAAAGCGCCGACTCGGAGCCGATTCCCTCAACGTGCTCCTGCGGCGGCTGATTCTCTCCGCCGTGGTCTTCTGGGTTCTCCCCGTTATGTTCTTCCGGCTGAGCTTCCGGGGCCTCTGGTGCAGGGGCCTCCGGCGCGGGGGCGTCTGGGGCCGGAGGAGCCTCCTGCGCCACCGCTCCCAGGCTGCCGCCGAATCCGGCGAGTGCCATCGCCGCGGACAGGGCAAGTACACGAGTGAGCTTCTTCATTAGACGCCAACCGCCTTTCCTACGTAGAAGGCGATTTCCACCGCAGCGACAATAACAAGGACAAAGCTCCCGCCCATGATGAGGCGGTACAGCAAGGTTTGCGTGGTGTCCTCTACATAAAACGTCTCAGCCTGGCGCTGCGTGTTCTTCAGCGTATAGATACCCAAAAGGATGAAGGACACGATTCCAGCCAGCAGCCAGCCGCCAATAGCCAGGCCAAAGAACAAGACCTGTGTAGGGGCGGCCACAAGCGGCGCGACAATCAACAGGATCAGCGCAATGACCGCAGATACGCCCGCTGCGATGAGAAGCGGCCATGGTCCCTTCGTGGGGCCCGTGGGTGTTGCCACCTGGCGGCGGTAGTCCGGCGCCGGGGAAGACTGGCCGAAGCCATCCGGCGAGCCCGGCGCGCCGAAGGAGCCACTGGCACCCGAATCGGAACCTTGGCCAAACCCAGAACCCGAGGAAGGCTTCTGTACGGGATTCTGCGCAGGATTCGGTGCGCCAAAGCCACCGAATCCGCCAGGTCCACCGGGCGCGCCAAACCCAGAGCCAGAACTGTTTCCGGACCCTGTGCCTGGCTGGGGAGCCCCCTGTGGCGGGCGCCCGCCGAACTGTGGTGACGAGCCTGGGGAACCAAACGTCATATCGATGACCTTCCCTAATGCGAAGTTATGCCACCGACTAGCCTCTACCTACTCCATCGCAAGGCGCAGAAGGCGAAAAGACCAGCCGGAGGCTTAAGGACTAGAACCAAGGTAGCCGTGCCCCCTGACACGGCCTGACCTTCAGTAGCCCCGAAATTCGAACGCGCCCGAATCTCTTCGAGCGCGCACCGTGGCACAGTAGACAGGTAACGTGCAGGGAACACAAAAACACTGCAAGCAAAAGAATGCCACACTAGGAGCGTTTTTTCTGCCCACTTCACAGATCTTTATGGGTGGACAACCGGAACTACTTCCCAGAAAGGTGCAGCTCAACTGCTCTTTCTTAAGAAACGAGGAGGAATGGGAGTACTCCCCGTCTGACGGGAATCAATTTCCCCCATTTCTGCTTCCCCCATCTTCATGGAAAAATGCTGTGTCATGACAACTCAATCGGCAACCGCAACCACCACAAACGGTGGCGAGAGCATCCGATTCATCCCGGTACATTCCACTTTGTACCCGTGGCTGGTCGCGGTGTTCGTCGTTACCTTCCTCATTTCGAACATCAACGCCACGAAGGGCGTCCAGCTCGGCCCGCTCATCACCGATGGCGCCTTCTTCCTCTTCCCCATCGCCTACATCGTGGGCGACGTTCTCTCCGAATGCTATGGCTTCAAGTCCACCCGCCGAGCCGTGTACATCGGTTTTGCCATGGCGCTTCTGGCCGCAGTTTCCTTTTATATTGCAATCTGGCTGCCCGCGGCTGATTTTTACGAAGGCCAGGAAGCCTTCGCCGCCACGCTCGGCCTGGTTCCGCAGATCCTGCTGGCTTCCCTCGTCGGCTACGTCGTGGGCCAGCTGCTCAATTCCTTCACCCTGGTGAAGATGAAGGCCCGCTCGGGCGAGAAGGGCCTCATCGCTCGCCTTGTTGCTTCCACCGTCGTCGGCGAATTCGGCGATACCCTGCTGTTCTGCGCCATCGCCGCACCCGTCATCGGTATCGACTCTTTCGGTGGCTTCCTGAACTACGTCGTCGTGGGCTTCTTGTGGAAGACCGCCTGCGAGGTCATCATGCTTCCACTGACCACCCTGGTTATCTCCTGGGTCAAGCGCCGCGAGGACTACGTGCCTATCGACGAGACCGAAACCCCTACGGCAGCGCCCTCTAAGTAGCAGCGAAGCATCCCAGACTTTTAACCCCCTTGGCACGCACTGTGCTGAGGGGGATTTTTCACTCTTCCCTTCACCCTCCCCATAGAATACAATGTATTCACGATGGTTAAGGAGGAGATATGGCTACTTTGACAATTCGCATGGATGATAACGACGCGGAACTCGTTCGGAATTTAGCCGCCTTTGAAGGCCGGACGATATCTGATTTTGCCCGAGCAGCGCTTTTAGAACGGGTCGAAGACTACTACGACCTTCAGGAACTGCGCGCAGCAATGGCAGAGGATTCTGGCGAACGGTTTAGCCTTGATGAGGTCCTCGAGGATCTCTAAAGATGTCGGAGGGAATCACTTCATATCACGTCGAATTCACTTCGAAAGCCCGGAAACAGCTAAAGAAGTTTGACCGATTCGATGCGCGAATCATCGTGACGTGGATCCAAAAGAACCTCGAGGGCTGCGAAGACCCTCGAGCTCTCGGAAAAGGATTGACTTCAAACCGTTCAGGTGAATGGCGCTATCGGGTCGGTTCTTACCGCATTCTGGCGTACATCCACGACCAGAAAGTAACGATTGAGGTATTCGCTATTGGCCACCGGAAGGACATCTACGATGCATAAGCATCTACGAGGTTCCCTCCTCCCCATCCTTGGCCTGGCTACAGCCTTCAACCTTGCGGCATGCTCGGGTACAGAGGAAGTCACCACGTCGTCTGAAACGACGAGCCACGCGGCACCGGAAACGACGGCGGTGAGCAGTGAGGCGTCGTCAAGCGCAGCACCCAGCACCACCCCTCCCCCGCTCAACCAAGGCCCAGCACCCGCTCTGACCGGCACGTTTGAGATGGATGGCCCAGCCACCATCACGGGCGCGACCTATGATTCGATGCCCTTCGTCCTGCCTCTCAACCCGGCCGGTCCGCAGGAGACCATGGTGCGCTGGGTGCAAGACTGGGGCGAGTCCCCCGCCACGGCAGAGCACGGCACCACCTACGTGTTGGGCCATGCCTGGGGCCAGCAGAAACTGGTATTCAACCCCTTCTCCGAGGTGGTCACCGCCGACGTCGATCTGAGCAACCCCACCACCGTGGAGAGCCTCGACGGCGTCGAGGTGCAGCGCTTTACGACGCCCATCCTCAACGGCTCCCACATCCGCATGACCTCCGAGGGCGGTGCCGGGCGCGAGTGGATCGTGGATAACGCCTTCCTAGTTGATAAGGAACAACTAGGAAGCGACGCGGACCTGATGAATACCGAGGTTCCCGGGCGCATCGTACTCATCGCCTGTGCGGTAGACGGCACCACTGACTTGGAGTACAACGTCATCGTCACCGGTCACTTGGCGTAATAGCGCCCCATAAATTCATCGCGGTATGCCTCGTAATAGCCGCCGTCGATGGACTCCCGAATGTTATCCACCAGGCGGATCATGAACTCCAGGTTGTGGATGGTGCACAGCGTGCCGGCCAGGAATTCCTTGGCCTTGAGCAAGTGGTGGATGTAGGCGCGGGAGTAGTTCTCCGAGACGTAACCGCCAAACTCCTCGTCCACACCAGCAAAGTCGCGCTTGAAGCGCGCATTAGTGAGGTTCATGCGTCCGTCGAGAGTGTAGACGCCACCGCGGCGCGCCAGACGGGTCGGCGCCACGCAGTCGAAAGTATCGGCACCAGCCTCAACGGCGGTAAAAATATCATCCGGTTCAGAGATACCCAGCAGGTGCCGGGGCTTATCGACGGGCAACTCATCGCATACCCAGCCCACAATCGTGCCCAGGTTCTCCTTCTCCAATGCGCCACCGATGCCGAAGCCACCGAATCCTCGACGGCCATTTGCCTCGGCGCGATCGGAAAGCTCCACCAACCCGCGCGCGGCCTGGCGGCGCAGATCCTCGTATTGCGCGCCCTGCACCACGCCCCACAGGGACTGGCGCGGCTTCTGCGGGCCGCGGGCGAGCGTCAGTCGGTCGTGCTCATCCAGGCAGCGCTGCGCCCAGCGGCGCGTGCGCTCCACGGATTCCTCCTGGTAGGTGCGGGTATCTACGAGCGTGGTGAGCTCATCGAAGGCAAACATGATGTCCGCGCCCAAGCCATGCTGGATCTGCATGGAGACCTCCGGGGTAAAACGGTGCATGGAGCCATCGATGAAGGACTTAAAGTCCACACCGTCCTCATCCACCTGTGCCATGCGTTCCTTCTTCGCCGCACGGATATCAGAATCCGTCAGCTCCGCCACGTCCATGGCCAGGACCTTCTTAAACCCCACGCCCAGGGACATGACCTGGAATCCGCCCGAGTCGGTGTACGTCGGCCCGTGCCAGTTCTCGAAGGTAGCCACACCACCGGCCTCGTCCACGATGTCGTGGCCCGGCTGCAGGTAAAGGTGGTAGGCGTTGGACAGGATGGCCTGCGCTCCGGTCAGGCGAATCTGCTCCGGGGTCAGCGTCTTCACCGTGGCCTTGGTGGCCACCGGGATGAACGCCGGGGTCTGGATATCGCCATGCGGTGTGTGAATAACACCGGTGCGGCCGTGCTTTCCCGGCTGCGCTGGGCCGCTCAAGTCCAGCTCCTTCTTCACGTCGAAGGAAAGGTCGGTCTCCAGCAGCGGCTTAGGGTGAGTCATAGGGAACTATTCTACGGGCTGCGCTGCCTTATCCTCTGCTTCACGGGATGCTGCTGCGTGTTTGCGCTCCCATTCTTCCTCGAGTGCGGTGCCCTCGATGTCCAGCTGCGGGATCAGCTTGTCCAGCCACTTCGGCATCCACCACGTGGTATGCCCCATGAGGAACATGGTGGCGGGGACAAGCGACATGCGGACTAAGAAGGCGTCGAAAAGCACGCCCGCTGCCAGCGCGAAGCCAAAGATTTGGATGAAGGGAAGGGGCTGGCTGATAAAGGCCACGAAGACGGAAATCATGATGATGGCCGCGGCGGTGACCACGCGGGCACCGGCGGTAAAGCCGGCGATGGTGGCCTCGTCGTTGGCGTTGTACTTGCTGTACTTCCCGCCGCTGCCTGCGGGTAACGGGAGAAGTGCTCGCGCATGCGGGTGACCAGGAAGACCTGATAGTCCATGGCCAGGCCGAAGGTCACGCCGATGAGGAAGATGGGCATGAAGGAAATCAGCGGGCCGGGCGCGGGTACTAGGCCGGTGAGGCCGTCCTGCCACACCAGCACGGTCAGGCCGAAGGCGCCGCCGACGGAGAGCAGGAAGCCCAAGCCGGCCACCAGCGGAACCAAAATGGAGCGGAACACCGCCAACAGCAGGAAGATGGCCAGGCCTACCACGATGGCAAGGTACGGCCCCATGGCTTCTTCGAGGCGCTCGGTGATGTCGAGCTGCACCGCGGTCAGGCCGGTCATTCCGATCTCGGCGCCGGTGGCATCCTCCAGCTCCGCGCCGGCGGTGCGCAAGGCGGAGGCGGTGCCAACCGTGGCCTCATCCGTCGGCGCTGTGGTGGGGCTGACCATAATCTGCGCAGCCTTCATGTCTTTGCTCACGCCCACCAGCTGGGCGTGCTTAACGCCGCCGACCTGGTTCAGGCGCTGCACGGAGTAGATGAAGGAGGAAAGAGCGGCCTTCTTCTGCTCATCTTCTTCGCCTTCTTGGCCCTGGATATAGGGCTGCAATGCCGCGGATTCCGGGTTGGCGTTGGCGCCATCCACGATCACCAGGAAGGGGCCGTTGATGCCGGGACCGAAGCCCTCGGAAAGCAGGTCCGCCGCCTTGCGCTGGGTGGTATCCGGGTTGGAGGTGGTATCCGCCGGCAGGGCCAGCTCCATGTGCAGGACCGGGGCGGTCAAAGCTCCCAGGCCGAGCACCACCAGCGCCATGACGATGCCTGGGACACGCTGGACCGTGCGCACCCAACGGTTGCCCATCGTTGGCTTCGTGCGGCGAGGGCGGCGCTTCGTGGGGTTGCCGGCTACGCCAGGGATGCGCCCGGCGAAGGCCTTATCACCGAGCAGTCCCAGCATCGCGGGCACCAAGGTCAGCGCCACGAGCACGGCCATGAAGACCGTGCCCGCAGCGGCCAGGCCCATGGCGGTGAGGAAGCTAATGCGCGCCACGAGCAGCGCGAAGAGCGCGATGAAGACCGTCGCGCCGGCAAAGACCACCGAGGAACCCGCCGTGCCAACGGCCATGCCGGCGGCATCCGGCCCATCCATGCGGGAGCGCTCCTGCCGGTAGCGCGACATGATGAACAGCGCATAGTCGATGCCCACGGCCAGGCCAATCATGACGGCCAGCACCGGGGTGAGGTTGTTGAGCTCCATCCAGTGGGTCGCGATCATGACGCCCATCGCACCCAGGCCCACGCCCACGACCGCGGAGATAAGCGGCATGCCTGCGGAGGCCAGCGAACCAAAAGTAATAATGAGGACGATAAACGCCACGGCTAGGCCGATGACCTCAGAAATCGAATTGATCTGGATCTCATCACCGAAGCCCGCGCCGCCGGCCTCTACTTCCAGCCCCGCCGCGCGGCCGATATCCATGGCCTCATGGACCACGTCTTTATCCGCGGGGTCCACCGAATAGGGGCTTTCCGCATCGAAGTCGAAGGTGGTGTAAGCGATGGTCTCATCAGCATTGACCATGGCCAGGTTATCGGCATCCGCCCGCGCGGTCTCCTCCGGCAAACCCATGGAGGTGAACTGCTCAATGACCTGCTGCTGAAGTGCTGGCGATACCTCAAGCGGGTTGCCCCAACGCTGCTGGCTGCCTCCGGGATATCAAGGCCTTCAGCAATGTGGTGCACCACGTCCTCGACCGCTTCTTTATTATGCGGATCGCTGAGCTTCTGCCCTTCCGGGGCCTTGAAGACGAGGTTAACCGACGGCGCATTTGCCGGATTACCATTTTCCGGGAAGAGCTCCACCGCGCGGCGGGTGGCATCAATAGCGGGCGTGCCGCTGATGGAGTACTCCGTGGTCATCGGCTTCATCAAGCTCAAGGTTGCTCCACCCGCGGCCGCCACGATGAAGATCCAGGCGATGATGACCTTCCATCGGTTGATGTAAGACCAGCGGCCTAGGTGGTAGAGCAGCTTTGCCACGGAAATTCCCCTTCACATGCGCGATTATTGCTCGCGGAAGCTTTGGTGGTGGACACGAATGTGCACCAGTTTAACCAGTTGGACTGTGAAGCCCTAACGACATCACGCGCCCCAGCAAAGCACCACCACGTGGCCGAGAGTTAAGCAATCTCCGCTACGCCTGAGCCATATCTGCAGTACGCGGCGAACGCGCCACGGGCAAGGACGACGCAACAGCTGCAACTACCAACGCAGCTGCCAAGGCAACCGCCGCAACACCAGGATGAGAAGAAAGTGCCGCGAAAAGAATCATTCCAAGTGGGGTACCGGCGGTAAAGACCAGCTGATCCTTCGTAGCGAACTGATGCACCAGACCATCATCCCCCAAAGACTGCCCGAGAGAATCCCACGCAATGCCTGCCGCAGTCATCAACAAGGACGCAGCAGCAGCAACTGCGGCGATGAGCACGAAGACAGAGGAGAATGCCAAAGCCAGGATCTGCCCGGCCAGAAGAATCAGCATCAGGATTTGCAAGGTGCTAAAGCGCACCCGATCTAATGCCTTCAGAATTGTTGCGGCTGAGCCAAGCAGCGAACCGACCGCAAGCGCAGTTGCCATAAACCCCCACGACTTTTCGTCGAAAGTATTCATAATCCATGTAGGGCCAGCACTTCCCAGGAAGCCGTTGACCACTGCCGCGACCAGCCAGGTGCCGAGCCCTACCCGCACCCAGCTCGGGAGCGTTGGGGACGCAAGAGGCTCGTTCGAAGTCGTTGAACCTGCGCTGTCCGGTTCTGGTTCAGCCGCTGCGCTATTAGAGCTTTCTCCTGCTGGTTCGCTACGTACTGAGAGAAACGGAAGAACAAAGAGCATGGCCACGAGGAAAGTGGCGCCGTCGATGAGTAATACCGTGTTAAATCCCAAGGTGAGCACTGCGGCAGTACCGATGAGGGGGCCGGCGATAAACAGCACATCACCGAGCATCGACAGGGTTCCATTGACGCGAGTGCGCTGCTCATCGGAAAACAGCTGCGACAAGAGGCTAAACCTTGCTGGCCCAAAGAATGACGAGGCACAACCGTACACGCAGCTTGAGAGCGCGAACGCAGCAATGGAATCGCCGCGAGCAACCACCCACGCTACAAGTCCCCACTGTGCCAGCATCCGAACGACATCACTACCCAGCATCCAGGTCACTGGCCGGTGAGGTGGCGGCAGCTTTCGGACCACTAAAGAACTAAGGAAACGGCCCGCCCACAGCGCGATAAGCACCACCGTCAAGCCGCGCCCCGACGGATCTACTCGGTGTGCCTGAAGCGCAAAAGCAATCGGGATGAGGCCGTCACCTAACCCGGAAACGACAGCGGCTGCGAAGACGAGCGAGAACGTAGATTTAAAAGAAAGACTATTCATCGACCTCAACATTTTATAGTGTTACACATCATAGTATTTAACTATAGAGAGCCAGAATACATCCCCCCTGTCCAGTCAAAGTTTTAACCACTGAAGTGCTCTAGGAGACCCCCATGTCTACGTTCGTCATCGTTGCCATCGCGGCCATCCTTCTCATTGCCATCCCAGCAGGCATGATGAACCGACGGATTCACAAACGCACTGAAGACCACGACCCCGAGGCGCGCCAGGCCGCGCTGGATTTCCAAAGAGATGTTGATAGAGGCCGGGCCAGCTTCTAAAACACAAAAAGACCGGCACCCCAGAGCTAATAGCTGGAGTGCCGGATGTGGCGGTGGCGGCGTAGTCCACGCTCACGACATCCTTGAGCACCGTTCCTGCGCACGCCGAAGGGAGGAGTGCCTAGGATTGCCTCAAAAAATAGCGTCCAACAGCCAATTCTGCGGACGCATCAAAGCAGATGGACAATGGTCACCGTACGTTTACGTGAACACTGTCCCCTAAGGAATGACTGTGCAAATCTTTCTGATCCTGCTGGTAGCTTTCATAGCTGCACGGCTTCACTTCTTGGTCAAAGAAGTAGAAAAACAAATGAACTTCTAGCCCTTCAGATTGAAGAAACCCGCCAAGGCGATACCTAAAGCATCGCCTACTGAATGCCTCACTTTTTCAGGGGTTAGGGGTCTAAATGTGTGACAAAAAGAAGGTACAGGAGCAAATGGGAAAAATTCTATTGGGCATCTCTATCGGTCTACTAGCGGGAGGAATCATTGCTTTTGTAGCGCTCTCCTATATTGACCTCACCGCGCCATTCTCCTGGGTAGTTTTCTTTTTCTCGGCGACCATCGTGGGAGCTATCGTCGACATGATTCTGCGGACAAAGAAACGCGAAGAAAACACTTCTGCCCCAGACAGTGATATCCACCCTTGATATCGCCCGCCATACAGGCCGAAGCCCAAGGCCCAAGAAGGGGCGGGCTGGCTTCTAAAACATAAAAAGTCCGGCACTCCAGAGCTAAGAACTGGAGTGCCGGCTGTGGCGGTGGCGGCGGGATTTGAACCCGCGGTTGGGGGTTACCCAACAATCGCTTTCGAGGCGATCACCTTCGGCCGCTCGGACACGCCACCGCGTTCCAGATTACGGGAGTCATCCCGAGCGACAAAATCGCTGCCCACGCCACACGGCGGGGGCAGCGATTCAGCTATATAAGGCTAGAAATTAGTCCTTGAGGTTACCGATAACCTCGTTGGCCTTATCCTTGACGCCCTCAACGGCGTCGGAAGCCTTCTGCTTAGCCTCGGAGGTGACCTGGTCGGCCTTACCCTCATTCTCCAGCTTCTCGTTATCGGTCAGGCCGCCAGCGGCTTCCTTAGCCTTGCCAACAAACTCGTCCTTCTTGTTCTCGAAATCACCCATGGTTTTCTCCTTACTCTCTACTTCTCTCACGTGGGCCACCCAGCCTACACGCGAATCGGAAGGTGGCTCCGGGGTCACTAACCAATTCAAGGGCTAAGCGCCGCTGCCGCGAAGACCCCCGAAGAAGCCCGTGAGCAGCTCCGCGCACTCCTCCTCCAGCACACCGCCGCGCACCTCGGGAACGTGGAGGGCGCCCGGGGCGCGCAATACCTCCACCAGCGAACCGCACGCCCCCGTCTTCGGCTCAAAGGCCCCGAAGACCACCGAAGACACCCGGGAAGCCTGAATCGCGCCCGCGCACATCGCGCAGGGCTCCAGGGTGACAACCAGCTCGCAGCCCTCCAGACGCCAACCATCGCCATGCACGCGCACCGCCTGGCGGATGGCTTCCACCTCTGCGTGCGCGGTGGGATCATTGAGCTGCTCGCGGCGGTTAACGCCGGTGGCGAGTTCGTTGCCGGAGGCGTCGTAAAGCACGGCACCCACAGGGATATCCCCCGCCGGCGTGGTGCGCGCAACCTCCAGGGCGCGGCGCATGCGGGCCTCTGCGCGCACCAGCCCCGCTGCTGGTTTAAGAGTCATCCGAGTCGAGGCCGTCGATGAAATCCTCCAGCTCATCGCCAAAACCCAGCTCGCCGGCGATGCGCAGGAGCATATCGGAAGGCCAGTCCTCATCGTTGTCGATGATGTAGCCCACCTGGTCCTCATCGAGGCCGAGGTCCGCGAAGATATCGAAATCGCCGTCACCGTACGGGTCGGCGTCCTCCCACTCGTCTTCGTCCAGATCCGGGATCTCGAGATCGCGCAGGTCTAGGAAATCCGCGGCGAAGTCGTCTTCGGAGGCGTAGGTGGCGTCGGAAAGCAGCATGCGCACATCCCCCGGCACCGGGCGCACGACGACGAAATAGTCATCCTCCACGCACAGCAGCGCGAATGCCGCCCCCTCGGAACGCAGGTTGCGCACCGCTTTGATGGAGGTGTTGACGTCGGTGAAGTCATCCTTGAAAGGGCGAATCACCCAGCCGCCTTCGGCACTGGCGACGGTGATGGCAAAGGACAGATCGTCGTGGCTCATACCTCGTCAGATTAGTCGGGTTGTGCCACAATTGTCACCGTGAGTTCTCAAGATGTTCAACGCCCCGTCTGCATTATCGGCCTCGGTCTCATTGGAGGTTCCCTCCTGCGTGACCTAGCTGCTGCACGCCATTCCGTGTACGGCTACAACCACTCCACCTCTGGTGCGCGAACGGCCATTAAGCAGGGCTACGACGTCACCGATGATCTGCCGGCCATCCTGCACCGAGCTGAAGCCGACAATGCACTTATTGTCATCGCGGTGCCCATGGATGCGGTTGCTTCGGTCCTCGACGCCATCCAGGCACACGCCCCGAGCTGCGGTTTGACGGACGTGGTCTCGGTCAAGACCGAGGTGCGCCAGCTCATTGTGGAGCGCAACATGGAGTCGCGCTATGTGGGCGGCCACCCCATGGCCGGCACCTCCAAGTCCGGCTGGGAGAACTCCCACACCGGGCTGTTCAACCGCGCTGCCTGGGTTATCACCTATGACTATGCCGCCGAGTGCGAGGCCCGCGGCGAGCGCATCCCCGCCGAGTGGGAGAACATTTTTGCGGACGTGGTCCGCATGACCCAGATGGTTCACGCGGAGGCGGTTCCGGTGCGCGTGGCGAACCACGATGCCGCGGTTGCCCGCATTTCGCACTTGCCGCACGTGCTGGCGGAGACCCTCGCGGTGGTCGGCGATAATGGCGGCATTCTGGCGCAGTCCCTCGCGGCCGGCTCCTTCAAGGACGGCACCCGCGTGGCGGGCACTCGCCCGGATCTGGTTCGCCAGATGTGCGAGACCAATGCACCGGCACTGGTCCAGGCCCTCGACGAGGCTCTTGAGTTGCTGCAGGATGCGCGCGAATCGCTGGCCTCGGATAAGCCTTCCATCGCCGCGCTTGCCGACGCTGGCTTCCGCGCCCGCACCCGCATCGAAGCCCGATCCGGTGCTCGGAAGGAATCGGTCTCCCCGGTGAAGATCTCTTCCCGCCCAGTCTTACGCCTGCACCCGGGTGCGCCGAACTGGGTGGCGCAGCTGCGCCAGACGGAGTCTTTGGGCGGGCGCATCGAGATTTTCTAGCCGGCTGGTCGGCTTCTAGGCCTGACCTTCTGCCCTAGCAGGCGGTTTCTCGACGGGTTCGCGCACATGGTTCCAGTCAAAAGGTTTGTTTGCCCCCAAACGAACCTTCTACCTGGTTAAAGATGGTTTACTTGCCTCCAAGGGAACCTTTTGACTAATGACTTCTGAGTGGAACCTTTTGCGTGCTGCTGGGCATGGGGCAGTTTCCAAAAGGCGTCTTGCAAATGGCATTTTGCAGATGGCATCTGTCAAAAGGCGTTTTCTCGCCTGAAAACGCCTTTTGGGGCGTGCAGATGGCGTTTTCAGCCCCAAAGATGCCTTTTAGTGGATGTCTTTTGTGGGGCGCCATTTGGCGACGGTTTGTGGGGTGCCATCTAGCGACCGACCGTCGAGGAGCGTGCGTGGTGGCGGGCGGGCGGCGTAGTGCGGTGGCGTGGGGCGGTGCGGGACGCTTAGTCGCGGAAGGTGTCGTCGCGACGTTTGCGGGCTTGGGACTCATCGCGCGTGATGCCGAGCAGCGGGTAGCCCGCGAGGCCCGCCGCTAGGCCCACCGGCAACATCCAGAGCATGCCGGAGGCCAGCCACAGCACCACACCAAGGATGGCACCGGCAATCAGACACGGAACGAGTTTCTCCTTCATGAAGAAACAGCCTAGTTGCTACCCCGCTCAGCGCCAGACTTGCGGCGAAGCAAACGTGAAGCGATGGCTAGCACGATCAGGCCCACCACCCCAGTCACGCCAGCGGACAGAGCTACGGGCGCACTGACCTGCATCGTTGCCGGCGGCGCCGGGGAGTTATCGGCGTTGAGAACTCCGTCGGTATCACGGCCGCTGGTGACGTCCTCGATCCAGTCGCGAACTTCGACCACGGACGTAATCGCCGCTGTTGGGGAAGGCAGATCCGGATCCGCGTTCGACGTACCAGCCGTGGCCACGCCCACAAGGCGACCGCCTACGAAGAACGGCCCGCCCGAGTCGCCGCCCTGCATGCCTTCGCCGTTGAGGGACTTCACGTCCATGATGGCAGCGGCAATCATCGGCCCCACTCCCCCAAGCTCACCGGCGGGAATGCTTTCCGCGCCGTCAGGTCCAACGGCAATCTCTGGCATGTCGCCGCCCTTCATCACCTGGGGCGCATCGGACGAACCAGGGGCGGGAGCGACCATTCCACCGGGGGCAGGCACTGCCATGTCACCAGGAGCCATAGCCCCGGAATCTCCTGGCACCACCGGCGTCATCTTCTCGCCGGATTCATCTGGGCTGGCCGGTGGGGTGCCGCCGGATAGCAATTCGCCTACTTCCATCTCTGCCATCGGCAGCTGGCCTTTGCGGGCCATGCGGGAGCTACTACTCCAGCCATAGAAGTGCCCTTTCTCGCCGGCGGTGGGGACAGCGTCCGCGAGCTTGGCGGGCTTAACGCCCTTGACGGGCTCGGTCAGGTGCATGAGGCCGGCGTCGATAGTCGGCGAAACAGCCCAGGAGTCCACGTCATACACGCGGGTGTCCTTGCCCTGGCCAAAGCGTGCCTGGGAGCCCTCGTTGTTGACGGACTCCAAGCAGTGGCGGGCGGTCAGCACCCACTGCTCAGCCACCAGCGTGCCGGTGCAATCGCCGAAGTTTCCGATCTTGCCCATACGCAGCGCAGCCACGGCAGCGCTTTCCTCCGATTGCGGTGCGGGCTGGGCGAATTCCAAGGCCATAGCCGGCGCAGCACCTAGCCCCACGACCAGAGTGCTGGCCACAACAGCAGTTATCTTTCGTGCCACCATTACGCGGCCACCTCCTTGATTGCCCAAGCCACGACCCTCTCGGCCGGACCCTTTCCACAGAACTTCTTCCACAGCGCGCTCAGCACCAGGAACGCGAGCACAAAGCCCAGTGCCGCCATGGTGTTGTGCAGCGAGACGTGTGCTTGCCAATAACGAGCGGTGAGAATGTGCAGGATATAGATTGTCAACGACATCGAGCCCAATGCCGCGAAGGGGAAAGCCAAGCGTGGCAACTGACGGCCGATAATCAGGCACAGGTGCAACACCACCGCGGTGACTGCCACGGAGAGAAGGATTTCACCAAGCACACCCGTATGTCCGGTAAAGCGTAGCCAGCTGGGGATATCCGGGTTAAAGCGCTGCCACAGGCCGATGCCGGCAACGACGACGGCCACCGCGGTCACAACGGCTTGGATGCGGGTGGGGCGGGTGAGGTAGACGTCGTAAAGCAGCATGCCTGCCACCATGTACGCCAGGAATGCCACGAGGGGATAGACCTGCGGGAGGGTATAGGGCGCGTAGAGCACCGTGGCGCCCGCGGTGGCCAGCGCGAAGAGCAGGACCTTCCACACAGTGGCGAGCGGCGGCACCCAAGCGGTAAGAGCCATGGCTGCGCCCATCACGACGAGGACAACCTGAATCTCGCCGCCGACGGGCAACAGCGCCACGCCGATGAGCATGACTATCAGACCGCGGGCGACCAGTTTGAGGAAGACCCGCAGCGAATAATCGCGGGCAAGGATCATCATCGTGGTACCTGCAATGATGGCAAAGCCCGCCGCCGGCAGCCCGGAGAGCACCACTTTGGCGCTCCACACCAGGTTGGCCATGTGCAGAATAATCATCCCGATGATGGCCAAGGAACGTGCAATATCAAGGCCCACTATTCGGGCACGCGCTGACACCTATTCATCTCCTTGCAGTTGAAAACGTTTAAAGACCGACCAGTGGCTCTGGCCGGTCTTCTTATTTGTGTGCGTTTTCAGCTCTGCATTTCACTCAGCGCTGCGTGATATGCGTCTCAGCGGCTAAGGGCGATGGCTTTGCCATCGCGCACGAAGTAAATGCGCTCAGGGGTTGCGGAGGCATCGGGGTCCACCATCACCGTTACTGGACCTGCAAGAAGTTTCATGATGGCCCCGTCAGGTTGCGCGCCAAAGCAGATTTTGTCCAACCTCAAATCCCGAGTGATTTCTAGCTGACCATCTCCGTTGCTCTCAAAGTGGAAACTGAGGATATCGCAGGAGAACTGCACGACCCGATCCCTAAAGTTCACGCGAAAGGAATCCGGCTGCTGCGCGGACTCCCACTCGGAATTCACCACGAACTCCATCTGCTGCGCATTGGCGGTGACCAGGCCTGCGGGCACGCCAGTAACAATGTTGCGCTGCGAGGATCCAGCTTCCGCTATGCCCGAGCTTCCCGGCAGCTCCGAGGAGCCGGCAAAAGAGAAGAGGGAGGAAATGAAAAGCAGGATAGCGGAGAGAATCGCTTGAATCATGGGCATCATTGTATCACTCCCAACCGACCAACCAGTGGCTCTGGCCGGTCTTCTCATTTCTGTTTGTTGTCAGCTCTGCGTTTCACTCAGCGCTGCGCGATATGCGTCTCAGCGGGTGAGCGTGATAGCTTTGCCATCGCCTACAAGGTAAATGCGCTCAGGGGTTGCGGAGGCATCGGGGTCCACCTTCACCTTCGCCGGTTCGGACAGGAACATAATGAAGGGAAGGTCGACTTTTCCTCTAGGGCAGGCCTTATCCGTCAACATGCTGAGCTCCACGCCGCCATCAACCAAGGTGAAGTCACCGCCGTTACAGGGCAACCACACCCTCTGGTCCTGGAAATTCAAGGAGAAATCCTCTGGGCTCGCCGCAGACTCCCACCTGAAAGCAGTGATATGTTCCATCTGCTCATCGTTTGCTTCAACCAGTCCCCCGGGTGCGTCCGTGATGATGCCGTGCTGGGCGACGTTTAGCCCCCACGCCTCCGAGCTCCCCGCCAGCTCCGAGGAGCCCGCGTTAGAAAACAGCGAGGAGATGAATAGCAGAATGGCGGTGAGAATCGCTTTGATCATATTTCAGAACACTACCGGGTTTGCCCAACCCGCGGAGTAGAAAACGAGAAAAGCCGCCCGAAGGCGGCTGAGATTTGGTGCGCCCGGAGGGATTCGAACCCCCAACCTTCTGATCCGTAGTCAGATGCTCTATCCGTTGAGCTACGGGCGCAGTCCGTTGGTTCGCAGTGCTTAACGCCGGAGCGTGTGTGCTCTGCTGTGCAACGAGGAATAACTATACCCACACTCCAGAAAACTAACAAATCCCGATGTCAATGCATGTTTTCAACCCAAGAAATGGGCATAGCAATTCACCCCGTGTTCACCTTAAGAAGGGGCTAGATGAGGGCGGCCACTTCGACGTCGGAAAGCACGGCGTCACGGAAGGACTGAAGCGTGGACTCGTGGTCGAAGTCGATGCCAATGAGCACGAGCTCGGTGCCGGGCGTAACCCCATTGGCCGCCCACAGGGAGGCCGGCACGATCTGCAGGTTGGGACCGGCCTGCTGCCAGGCGTGGGCCACGCGCAGATCAGCATCAATCCAGCAATAACCCTTCGAACGCACTAAGCCAGTGCTAGCACGCAAGGCCTTGAGCAGACGCTCGCGGTTGAAAGGACGGTCAGCGCGGAAGACCACCGAAGAGATGCCATACTCTTCGGTTTCGGGGGTGTGCGGGTTCGTCAGCTCCTCGGCGTAGCCGTGGTAGGCCGCAGCGGTGGCGGCGTCGTAAAGGTGGGCATCGAGAACCAGCGCGGGATCGATGACCCCGTTGGTCACCGGCACGACGCGGGCGCGGGGGTTCATGGCACGCACGGTGGCGATGACGCGCTCGGTTTCGGCGGCCTCCACCAGGTCCGTCTTGGTGATGAGGATGAGATCGGCGAACTCGACTTGATCCACGAAGAGATCGGCGATGGTGCGGTCGTCGTCAGGCGTGGCCTCGATATTCTCGGAGACCAGGCTGCGGCCGCGGCGCAATTGAGAAAGGAACGTAGAGGCGTCCACGAGGGAGACCATGGTGTCGATAGGGGCGACGTCGGCAAGCGTGGTGCCGTCCCCGAACTCCCACTCGAAAGTGGCGGCAACGGGCATGGGCTCAGAAATGCCGGTGGACTCGATGACTATCTGGTCGAAGCGGCCGGAACGAGCCAGCTTGCCGACGGACTCAATCAAGTCCTCGCGCAACGTGCAGCAAATGCAGCCATTGGAGAGTTCAACGAAGCGGTCTTCGCCGCGTTCAAGATGGCCCTCGCCGGCGACGAGGGCGGCATCGATGTTGACCTCGGAGAAGTCATTGACAACAACCGCCAGCTTGCGCCCCTCACGGTTAGCAAGCAGGTGGTTGAGAAGGGTGGTCTTTCCGCTGCCTAAGAATCCGGACAGCACAGTAACGGGTGTAGCCATCCCGTAATGATAACGTTTTTCATTATCGGTAGGCTACAGGACCAACCCAAAGACCGGAACGGCAAGCAAGTAAACGGTGATGGTGATGAGCACGCAGCCAATCAGGTTGAGGCCGATGCCGCCCTTGATCATGTCGCCAATCTTGACGTAGCCGGAGCCATAGGCGATAGCGTTCGGCGGGGTCGCCACCGGCAGCATGAAGGCACAGGTTGCGGCCAGCGCCACCGGGATGGTGAGCAGCAGGACGTTGATGTCGCCATTCTCGGTCAGGCCGATGCCCACGGCCACACCGCCCATAATCGGCAGGAAGGTCGCAGCCGTTGCGGTGTTGGAGGTGATCTCCGTCAGGAAGAGCACGAGCAGTGCCACCGAAGCGATCAGCAGGATGGTCGGCAGACCACCCAGCCCCTTGGCCATCTCACCAATCCACAGAGACAGGCCGGACTTGTTGAACATCGAAGACAGGGACAGGCCACCACCGAAGAGCAGGAGCACATCCCACGGCATTTCATTTGCAGTCTTCCAGTCCAGAAGGCGCACACCGGTCTTGGCATCAGCCGGGATAGTAAACAGCAGCAGACCAGCAGCGATACCCACGATGGCATCGTCGTAGTTCGACTCCTTGCCCACCAGGAGGGGGATAATCACCCAAGCCAGGGCCGCACCCAGGAAGATAATGCCCGTCATGATCTGCGGGCCGGTCCATGGGCCAAGCTTTTCAATCTCGGAATCAATGAGCTCGCGGCCGCCTGGAATCTTGTCCATCTCCGGCTTGAACACGGTGATCAGCATGAACCAGGCAATGAACAGGAAGATGAATGCCAGCGGCATGCCCACCATCATCCACTTGCCAAAGCCGAGGACGATGCCGTGAGTTTCCTTCATGTAGCCCGACAGCAGGGTGTTCGGCGGGGTGCCGATGAGGGTGCCGAGCGAGCCAATCGACGCCGCGTAGGCGATACCCAGCATGAGAGCGGTGGCGAACTTCTTCTGGTTAGCCATGCCACCGACGGCGTCGGCAGTCAGCGAAAGCACCGAAATACCAATCGGCAGCATGACCACTGCGGTAGCGGTGTTGGACACCCACATGGACAAGAAGCCGGTGGCCAGCATGAAGCCGAGGATCAGCTGCTTCGGCGAGGTACCAACAACCTTCACCACGAACAGCGCCATGCGGCGGTGCAAGTTCCAGCGTTGCAGAGCCAAAGCGATGAGGAAGCCACCCATGAACAAGAAAATGGTGGATGAGGCATAGGGTGCGCCCACATCCTTGATGGTGCCAACACCGGCCAGTGGGAAAATGACCAGCGGCAAAAGCGCGGTGGCGGCCAGCGGGATGGCCTCCGTCATCCACCACACACCCATGAGAATGGTCACGGCGGCTACGGCGCGCAGTGCACCCTGAGTGTATTCGGTGTCCTCTTTGGCACCGGGCGATTGCAACACCGTTTCTACGGCGTTGCTGGGAAAGAGAAACCACACAAGAGCGGCCAAAACGAGACCGAGGATGAGGCCAATGGCCATGCGGCGCCATTCGCGCGTATCGACGCCGCGGTCGTCTTCACCTTCTGTGTGTGCGGTTGAGACGTGAGTTTGTGGGGTAGTCATGTGCCCCCTCCTTTTCCTGGTTAACCAGCCCCCATTCAGCTGAGAGAGTTATTGAGATCACTGAATGGGCCTACACGTTCAGGCTATCGAGACCACAGACAGCCAACAAACACTTTCGCCCCATTACCCCCACTAAAGCCACAGATTCACCCCTGTTAGCAAAATCTTTTGCAGATTGGCTGCAAAGAATGCTCACCAATGTGTGGGCATTCCTTACTCAATTCCCCGCCTCCGTAGATCCCCAGACCTCGATCCCGCAACCTGCAGGTGGGCGTCGCCAAGCGCTTGCCGACGCCCCACCACCCACCCGGGAGTTTCGGGATCGAGGTCTGGGGGTTTAGCGCTGCGTACCGCTCGCCGCGCGCGATCCACGCCAATGCGCTACAAGTAAGCCATGAACAACCTAGGCATCTTTCACTACATAGACACCCACATAGTCGATCTGCGCACGCTCACCAACGACGACCCCCGATGGGGCAAAATTCACGCGAGGAAATTCCATAAGCTCGCGTGGTGCTATGCCATTCCCCTGCACCGATGGCTGCACTTGAAACCCTGGGAGCGAGAAACCGCAGAGGTCTATGCCCATGCGCGTGCCGCACCGCGGGCAACTCTCCTGGGCAAAGCGGCGGCTCGCATCCACGGCATCCCTACGCTCACAACGCCGAGCGAGTATTTCGCGACAGTCCCCTCCAACTCCGTTCCCCAAAAATCCAAGCGCCAATACTTCCGCTACAAGCAAACGAAACTCAACAATCAAGTCACAGAAGTCCACGGCATCCGGGTCACTTCTCTCGCGCGTACGGCGATTGATATCGCACGATTCGATGGATTCGTCGAAGGACTCGTCGCCGCAGACTACGTAAGGTCACGACGGGTATCAAAGGACACTCTCAACTGGGTACTCGGCGACATGGGCCGCGTGAAAGGAGTCGCGGATGCACGCCGGGCCGTGGAACATAGCGTCAACAGCTCCGAATCTCCCTGGGAGTCCTACGCGCGGGCGCTCATCCTTGACGCGGACCTTCCGGCGGTTCGCAGCCTGCGCGCCCAATACCGAGTCAATCAGTACTACGCCGACCTCGCGATCAATGACTGGCTCCTCATTGAGATCGACGGCAACGTGAAATACGAGAACGAGCTGGATGAGGTGATTCGGGCCGAGCACCAACGCCAAAAGGCACTCCTCAACCAGGGCTTTGTCGTCTTACGTTTCTCTCCCCAAGAATTGCGCGAAGCTCCAGAAGACTTCATCAACACCATCGCACGGCACTTAGCTGCGGGCCCCCGAAACTTCCGCTAGATCCCCAGACCTGAAACCCGCAACCTGCAGGTGGGCGTCGCCAAGCGCTTGCCGACGCCCCACCGCCCACCAGGGAGTTTCGGGATCGAGGTCTGGGGGTTTGCGCTACCACAGCGCGAAGAAAGCAACCGCGCCGAGAAGCATCGTTCCCAGCGCAACGGCGGCGAGCGCCGAAGCTCCGGGCAGGGCGGGTGATTCGGCCCGGGCCAGGATCTCGTCAGCGTCGCGAAGCTTGGCGGTGGCCAACCACAACACCACGGCCACCACTACCCCAACAATCAGTGCGGCCCATGGTGCAACGGAACGCACGACGAGCAAACCCGCGATGAGGCCGGCTAGACCCGTGCGCTGCCAGGCTAAGCGGGTGCGCTCGGGTTGGAGGCCGGGATCAAGAAGCTCACTCACGCTAGCAGCTCGCCCACCAGAATCATCAGGCCGATGATGATCACCACACCAACAATCAACGCCAACGCCGGGCTAGCTGGGAGCGGACGCCCATGGCGCATCGCGCGCTCGGAGGCACCCCAGTGAAACCATGCCACCGCCGGCAGGATGATGGCTACGATCAGCATGATGACGGAGACGACGCGGGTCAGCGTGGTGTTCAGCGGCAGCTCGAAGGTCTCCAGCGCCACACCACCCGCGATAAAGGCCAAGGACGTGCGGATCCACGCCAAAAAGGTGCGCTCATTAGCCATGCTGAAGCGCGGGTCGGGTTCCTCCCCTGTTCCATACACCGAGCCCGGGAAACGTGCCTTCGTCATAGGCGCTACTGTAGCGCCCCGCTCCTCACTGCACAGTGTGAGGCGCCCAGAGCGCGCCGACTAGGACTGCGAGAAGGCCTCCAGATCCGCAGGGCTACCGGCGACGACGATGAGGTCGCGGTGGGTGAGCTCGGTGCCGTCGACAAGCGGGCGCCATTGGCCCGGCCCCTCACAGCGGGAGATGAGCTGAACGTTGTGCTCTTCCCACACCTGGTGGAGGTTGAGCGGGCGCTTGCTTATCGACGCCGGCGGGGTCATCGCCGTCACGCCATAGTCGGTGGCGATTTCCGCAAAATCCTCAAAACGCCCGCCCAACAGGTGCGCCACGCGGCGACCCGTATCGCGCTCCGGGCGGATCACGTGGTGCACTCCGAGTTGGCGCAGGATGCGGGCATGAGCATCTGAATCAGCCTTGGCCCAGATATCGCTCACCCCGAGCTCCACGAGGTTGGAGGCCGTAAGGATAGAATCCTCCAAATCGGAGCCGATGGCCACGACCACGCGCTCTACCTCATCGACGCCGAGCTGGCGAAGCGCCTCAGCGTCCGTGGTATCCGCGGTCACCGCTTCAGTGAGGAACGCGGCGTGCTCGCGCACGTGCTTCTCCTCAGCATCGATGCCGAGGACCTCCACGCCATGCTCCATCAGCTCGCGGGCCAGGGAAGAACCGAACCGGCCCATACCAATGACGACGACCGGTGGGATATTGATGGAAGACTTTTCACGCCGCAGGGCGCTGAACATGTTAGCCAATGAACGGCCTTTCTTCTGGGTAGCGGTAGCGCAGGGTAATGGTCCGGGCGGCCAGTGCAGCCACGAAGGTGGTGGGTCCTACGCGGCCAACGTACATGATGAGACACAGCATGAGCTGCGATGGTGCTGACAAACTTGCGGTAATACCCGTGGACAAACCCACGGTGGCGAAGGCAGACATGACTTCGAAAGTGACCTGGTCCGCGGTGAACTCGGGGTCCCAGATGCGTAGCGTTGCCACGCCGAGGGCCACGACCACCATTCCGGCGGCCGTGAGCGCGAGGGCTTGGCGGAAGGTGGACAGCGGCAGGCGCCGGTGCCCAATGGAGGTGTCCTCCCGGCCCAAGAATTCCGAGATCATCGCGGCGCCCAGAACGCATGTGGTGGTGACCTTGATGCCGCCCGCAGTACCGGCGGAGCCGCCGCCGATGAACATCAAGATGTCCGTCACCATCAGCGTCAACGGGTGCGCCTCACCGTAATCGATGGCGTTAAAACCTGCCGTTCGGGGCGAAGCGCTCATGAAGAAGGCGTTGATCAGTTTCTGGCCCAGCGGCATTCCATGCAGCACACCGGAACCCTCGGAGAGGAAGAAGACCACGGTGCCACCCAGCAACAAGAACGCGGTGGCGCCCAGCGTCATCCGGGCGGTCATGGACATGCGGTGAATGCGGGGCGTGCCGCCGCGCCAGCGCGTTAGCCGTGCGCGGGCCCGTCGCACGAACTCCGCCAGCATGGGATAACCCAAGCCACCGATGATCAGGGCGAAGGCAAGGGGAAGGAGGATCCAGCCATCAGCAGCGAAGGAGATAACGCTGTCTGAATAGGTACTGAAACCTGCGTTATTGAAGGCCGAAATGGCGTGGAACACTCCTTCCCACGCTGCTCGCCCTGGTGCCACGCCGTGTTCGGTGGCTAGGCGCACGCCGATGAACACAGCGACGATGGCCTCGCAAATCAGGGTCATGACCACGGTAAGCAAGAGCGCGCGGCGAATGCCGCCGGAGGCCACGGCGCGGCCCTCCGCAGCCATGGTCCGGCGGGCTTTGAAGCTGATACGGCCGGTCAACAGCATGCCCGACAGCGACGCCAAACTCATGATTCCAAGGCCGCCCAACTGGATGAGCGCGATGATGACCGCTTGGCCGAAGGAGGTCCAATAGGTACCCGTGTCCTCCACTACGAGGCCCGTCAAAGAGACCGCCGAGGTCGCCGTAAACAGCGCCGGCAGGAACGGTGTCCACTGCGGAACGTTGGCGGAAATCGGCAGCATCAGCAGCAGCGTTCCCACGAGGATGAGCAGGATAAAGCCCACGGCGGTGAGCCGAGCCGGGCCCAGGAAATGACCGCGATTCACAGCGGTTCAGCCTACCGCTGGATGCCGTCTCACGGGACCCCACAAACCTGTGAATATCTCCACAGTTTTATGTAAATAGCATCGGCGGAGCGCTACATCAGCTTGGTCTTGTCCAAGGTCTCCACCCAGCCGTTGGTGAACTTCTCCAACGGCTTGTGGAAGACCACGCCCAGAACCAGCATCGGTACAGCAAAGAGCAGCAAGCACAGCAACGCCAGCCAGTAATCACCGTGGTAGGTTCCGGCGATGGCCGCGCGGAAAGCACGGATGGTATAGGTCGCCGGCAACCACGGGCTAATGTTCTGGAACCAGTCCGGGAGCACCTGCAAGGGGTAGGCACCGCCCGACGACGATACTTGGACCACCAGCATGAGCACCGCCAAGGCTTTGCCTGCGTTGGCGAAGGAGACCACGAAGGTGTAGCAAATCAGCATAAAGATGAGCGAGCTAACCCAGCCCGCCAACAGCATGAGAATCGGGTGCGCGGGCTCGATGCCCACGAAGAAGATAAGGCCCAGAATCAGCATCGTCGACTGCACGAGGCCAACCGCGGCAAACATTCCGAAGCGGCCGAAGAAGCGCTGCATCGGCGAATATGTATCCTTATCCACCACATCCGTGCGCACGCTCACCGCAGTCAGCAGCGCACCCACCCACAGCGCCAGCGCCGTGTACATCGGCGTCATGCCGGCGCCGAAGCTCTTAACCGGGTAGACCGCTTGCCTGTCGACGTCCACCGGCGCCGCAATCGCACGCGCCAAGGCATCCGGATCGGAACCAATGAGGTCCGCCAACTTCTTCAGGTCACCAGATGCCGCAGCGGAGTCGATATCCTTCCGCAGGTCGCCGAACTTGTTGGCCTTATCCTGCAGGCCAGAGGCGAGCTTCTGTACCGCATCCCGAGCATCCGTCAGGGAAGAGGAATCAATGGTGACGGGAGTCTTCGCGGTATCCAGATCCGCGCTCACCTGGCCCAGGGAGTCCTGCAGCGCACGCAGGGATTCACGCAGACCAGAGGTGGAGATTCCCTCCACTGCCTTCTTGGCATTGTCGATGCTGGAGAGATCCGGCTTCGTGGGTTCGGGAGCATTCGCGGCCGCAGTGAGGCGCGCGTGGAGAGTGCGCTGCGCGTCGATGGCCTCCTCGATACGGCTGAGCGCCTTCTCTTTATCCCCGGCAGGAATTGGCAGGGCCTCAATGTGGCCGTGCAGGTTCTGATACTGGGCAATGGTGCCTTCTACCTGGCCGGCCAAGGTGTTGAGCGCGGCGACGCGGTCGGCGCGGGAGGCGGAGGCGTCGGCGTAAAGCGCATCAATGCGTTGGCGCACCACGTCATAACTAGCGCTGGTGGCATCGAGCGATTGCTGCAGCGCATCCGTGGACACGTTCAGTGAGGAAGACTGAATCTCCGGAAGCTGCAGGTCCGCCGAGTCCGCAATGCGCTGGGCGCTTTCCATGAGCGGAACCGCGGTATCCACGAGTCCAGCCAGGGAGCGCGCGGTACGGGCGGCCATATCGAGCTGGGTCTGCACGCCATCCGCGCGCGCCTGCATCCGGTCCAACACAGCCTTGGTATCACCCTGGCTCAAGAAATCGGAGAGTGAGGTGACCAGATCGAAGGAGACGTCACCGACCGTCGTGGTGAAAGCTTCAGCCACTTGAGCCGACACGCCCTCTGCGCCTTGACCGGTGATCTTCGGCGCCAGCGCGTTCTTCTTCTCATTCATATAGAAGGATAAATCCGCGGGCTGGGAACCATCCGTGTAGAAGTTCATCATGTCGGTACTGAAGTCTTCCGGGAGCACGATGGCTGCGTAATACTCACCGGACTTGGTACCTTCAATCGCCTCATCGGAGGTGGTCACAACCCAATCCAGCTGCTCGTTCGCTCGCAGCTCATTGAGCACCTGGTTGCCTACGTTGATGGGCACCGGCAGCAGATCGCTCTCATAGCCGGTGTCCTTGCTGGCCACCGCCACTTTGAGCTGGCTGGTGTTATCGAAGGGATCCCAGCTAGCCAACACGTTGAACCACGTGAACAGCATCGGGATCACAATAAGGCCAACGAGCATCACAGCGCCCATCACGTTGCGGCATGCGGTGCGCATGTCGTTGAGGAAAAGATCAAGTGTTCCACGCATTAGTTATCCCCCTCCGTGGACTCCGCGCCGATGCTGGACGGATGAATAAGGTCATCTTCATCCAACGTCACGAGCTCCGCGGACTGTTTCAAGCTGATGCGCAGGTACTCCAGGGTGACCGCGGCGACAATGATGAGGAAGCACCACGCCGTCCAAATGCCCAAGAGCAACGGCTTCTGGTCGGGCAAGAGGCCCGAGACAACAATGAGGATGACCACGCCGACAACGCCCGCGATGGCCACCATCTTGAGCCAATACCCCCAGTTATGAGCGCGACGGTCCAAATCCCTCTTGAGGCCACTGCGGCTATCCAGCGCCTGGATGACGTCCGCGATGCGGTAGCCGGAGCCCACAACCTGCACGTTTTCATAGTCGAAGAGCTCGGTGTCCTTCAGCTCGCGGTTGAAGATGACGTTGAAGTGCGCCAACGCCTTGCGCAGTAGAAGGCCGAAGACGAAGAAGAGAATGAACATGAAGGCGAGCACGCCCATCTTCTTGAAGTAATGGTCGCCGTAGAACCCGCCGATGGTTTCGCGCATGGCGTCAATGCCGTACGTGAACGGAAGCAGCGGGTAGATGCTGTGGAAGAAGCTGGGCAGCAGCTCAATCGGGTACAGGCCCGACGCACCTGGAATCTGAATGATGGCAAAGACCACGCAGAGGCCGCGGCCGAGGTGACCCAGGGACGTCGACAACCCATAGATAATGCTCAAGTAGGCCAGTCCCACGAGCACGCCCGTCAGGATGAAGACAGGCGCGTTCACGGTCTGCACGCCGATGAGCAGATCACCCACGGTCACCGTGACGGCCTGGATGATGACCATCAGGGCCATGAGGAGGAAGCGGCCCAAGTAGGCCTGGCCCACCGTGATGCGGTCGAAGCCCTCCTTATCGACCTCAACCCGGAAGATCACCATGAGGACGAAGGCACCAATCCACAGAGAGAGGTTAGTAAACAGCGCCGCCATGGCGGAGCCGTAGCTGTCCACCGGGTACACGGTTTCGGTCTTCAGCTCGATGGGCTCCGCAAAGAATTTACCGATTTCTTCCGCGTCCAGCCCGGTGACATTTTGAACAACTTTGGAGTTCATCGCAGCCCGCAGCGAACCCACATCGCCCTGCATAGCGCGCAGGCTGTCCTGCAGGGCCAGGAGGTTGGTATCGAAATCGGACAAGGTGTCCTTCGTGGCGCGCAGCTGCTGGGCCACGCCGTCCAGGAGACCATTGGCCTCCTGCATGGTTCCCTTCTGAGCTTCCAGGGTGGAGCTCAAAGCACTCGCCATGGAGCTCAGATTGCTCATGGCACGGTTGATTTCCGGCACGGCGGTGGTCACGGTATCGCGCAGCGTCTGCGACGTGGCCTTGGTATCGGCCGCTGCCTGGTTGATGGCCTCCGCGCTAGCCTGCACGTTGTCCGCTGCGGCCTGGGTATCCTTGCTCAGCGCAGTCAGGTTCCCCACCAGCTGACGGTTGGATTCATTGCCCTCATCGAGGCGCTGGATGGCGTCATCAATTTCCTTGGCCACCTGCGGTGAGAGCGTTGCGGAATCGCGCAGGGCTTTAAGCTGCGCAATCGATTCCGCACTCGCGTCAATAGCAGTGTTCGCCCGCTGCGTGGCGTAATCGAAACGGTCACCGGCCTGGTTCAGGCCAGCTGTGACATCCGCGATGGATTCCTGCGCCTTGGCGGTACCGTCCGCCACCGCACTTGCACCACTGACGAAGGCACCGGTGGTCTGGTCGGTGAAGTCACCGATGCCCCCTTGGGCCTGCTCGACTAGGGAGGAGACCTCGGCGAGGGCGGTTTGGGCGTCGCCCAGCGCAGCACTCACATCAGCCACCGTGGACTTGGCGCCCAACGTGGAATCAGCGGCGGCGTCAAGCTTTCCCTGGATGCGCGCGAGGTTCTCACGGTTGCCGTCAATCTCCTGCGCGGTCTCCCCGAAGGCCGAACTAGTGTTGTTCATCGCGCGCGTGACTTTTCGCTCGAAGTCGGTACCGGTGTCCTTGATGTTCTCCGCCGCGACGGTGGCCACCTGCTCCTTGAAGGCCGCCGTGATCTGCTTGTCCAGACCTTTGGCACCGGCATCCGTGATCTTCACGGCGATGGCATTGTTCTTCTCATTGACGCGGTAGACCAACTGGGGCTGCGTGAACTTCCCGTCGAGCATGCTCACGAGGTTCTCGCTAAAGTCCTCCGGAATCGTCACCGAGGCATACACGTCCCCCTCTAAAAGGGCTTTCTCGGCTTCGTCGCGCTCAAGGAATTGCCAGCCTAGCTGGTCATTCTTTTTGAGTTTCTCAATGACCTCACTGCCGACATCTATCTTCCCCGTCAGCTCGTTGTTAGCACCCTTATCCTCGTTGACCACGGCCACCTTGATGTTATTGGTATGGCCGTAAGGGTCACGAAAAGCCGCGATGTTCACCCATGAATACAACGCGGGAGTGATGATGAGTCCGATGAGGATGATCCACGCCCTGGGGACGCGGCCAAGCCTGGCTACATCTCTGATAAAAATCTTCCAACTTTGGCGCACTGAAGGCAGTATACCCGTTGAAGCTGCGAGTCTCTAACCTGCCGAAACCAATAAAGTAATTTCCATGATTAATACTTAAAGGTTGATATGGTTTGCTGAAACAAAACCCTTGCCCCCCCACACACCCCGCCAACTTGTATCGACAAACAAAAATTTTCTAACGCTTTCGCTACCCCACTACAATCGGCGGCCATGATTGAAGTCGCAGCCGTCGTCATCCGCAACCCGCAAGGTCACGTGCTTACCGTGCGCAAGAAGTCCTCCACCAAGTACCAGCTGCCCGGCGGCAAGCCTGAGGCGGGCGAGGCGCTTGTCGACGCCGCCCTGCGCGAAGTCGCCGAAGAAGTAGGCCTCACTCTCGACGCCGAGAACCTCAACGAACTCGGCACCTTCGACGCTCCTGCCGCTAACGAACCGGGCGAGGTCGTCGTCGGCACGATTTTCACCTGCACCCGCACCGTCACCACCGACGAACCCCACGCCGCCGCCGAAATTGGGGACACCGCCTGGGTAGACCCAGTAGCCCCCGACCGCGAACTTGCGCATCTGTTGCGTGACCGCGTCTTCCCCGCGCTGGCTGGGTAGGTACGTTTTCGTAAATAGCACCTCGAAGCCACAGGCCGCATCGCCTGTTTCTACACATCTGTAGCAGCGCACCTCCGCGCCCATTTTCTCGGCTCATCAACATAAAACAGAGGCAGGTCCGCTGAAATACCCACCCCTACTCAGGTATTTACTTCTTCCCGCTGGGAAGAAACACAAGGACAATGACCAAAACTGCTAGAGCAATCGTGACAGCATACGGCCATTGAACATAAACGGAAAGCGCCATCAGAATAACGCCAATAGTGGCCAAGATTTTCTTCCACATAATTTATTCTCCCTAACCGGTAAATTCTCTCTGACTGCTCTCCAGACAGTTCAGCAACGTCCATATGGCGAAATTCCAAGCACGCGACCCTAAAACCTTCGCCACTTAGTGCAACGATAGCTTTTAAAAACCTACCCGCTGAGGACGTGCATTAACTGGAGCGAGAACTGATGCTGCCGCAATCAGCACTACCAGAGGCGCACATTTATTGGGGCAATACATGCCCTTATCCCTTTCGCGGGAAGATGGCTACGAACTCGGACACCCCTAGAGTTACATGTGGTAGACAAATTTGGAAGCAAAAATGGAAACCGTAGACAAACGTATACACTTCCCCATAAATCCTTGCGAGAGCCCGCAAGAAGGCGTATCGTGCTGCAATTCCCCCTGCTGACATTTAGCCTCCTTTAGGCTTCGGCCTACCTGCTGTTTCAGTCATTGTCGGCACCATCTTCACCTGCACCCGCACCGTCACCACCGACGACCCCCACGCCGCCGCCGAAATCGGCGACACCGCCTGGGTCAACCCGGCAGCACCCGACCGCGAGCTTGCGCATCTGTTGCGTGACCGCGTCTTCCCCGCACTGATCTAGCCGCCAGCCTCTCGGCACCATTGACCCCGAAACCATCAAGAGCTACCCTTTTGAACATGTTCACTGAACACGTTCACTCGTCGCGTTCGGCCGCCAAAGCTGGCACCGACAGCAAGGTCCTGGCCACCGCCTATGATCTCTTCCTCACCCAGGGCTACGCCACCACCAGCATCCGGACCATCGCATCCGAAGCTGGCGTCAGCGTGGGAACCGTCATGGGAGTCGGCGACAAACAAACGCTGCTCATTCGCACCATTGGCCAACACATTTCAGAACTCCACGACGACATCCGGGGACAATCCGATAGTCTCCTCGACGTCCTCAAACCATTCCTTCAGATGTTTACCGGCCACGAAGAACTCTCTCGTGCGTTCGGCGCGGCACTCATCCAACAAGGCAACCAAGGCGAAGCGCTCACCGCGCTCAAAACGCTCCTGACCGATGAAATCACCCTGCGCCTCGGCTCCAGACTCAGCAGCGACGATGCGGCCGAGTACTCCAACCTGCTGTACAACGTCTACCTCGGCTTGCTCATCGGCTGGGCCGCCGGAATCTACGACACCGAGCACCTCACATCCCAAGCCGCCTCGTCGATCGAACGCCTCAACACCGCATTCGGAGTTGCCCAATGATCCTAGAATCTTCCCCAGCTTGGCCCTCCCTACTACTCAGCAGCCATTCTGCTTGGCGACGCCGCCTCTCTCCCTCAAACCAGTCCCCTTCATCGAAGCCTGCCTCAGCGGTGTCAAACTCCCCAAAGACTGGTGGTGGGCACTCATTGTCATCAAATGCCTCGCAGCCACAGGACTCATCGCCGGCCTCTGGTTCCCCGGCGTAGGTATCGCAGCCATGGTTGGCGTCATCGCATATTTCTGCGCAGCCGCAGCAGCCCATGTCCGCGCCCACTTCCTCGGCAGTGCATTTTGGGCCAACTGTTTAGGCATGCTCGCGCTTTCAATCGGTGTGCTCATCCTGACGCTCGCACTGAATTAAGGCACTAGTCAATCTTTGTTGCGACCGGCTATTTGGTAGCAGTGTCGTGACTATCCGGTAGCGCTTCAGTGGGTTTCTGGTAGCAGCTCAGGGTGCTCGGGATGATACTTCCGGTAGCCGCACCACTCGGGTGCGGCGTGTACTGGAAGGAGTCCGCTTATGCCGGATTACCGTGCGGTGATGACGCTGCTGATTAGGAAGCGTTCTTACGCCAGATTGAAGACCAGCTCGGGTGCTCGC
>NZ_LAYQ01000021.1 GCF_000988205.1 Corynebacterium minutissimum
AATTCACCCCACTGGAGTGGTACAAGTCCATCCCCGATGCCGTGATCTCCGAGTCAATCCTCAACCGACTCGTCTCCGGCGCGAGATCATCACACTCGAAGGACCAAACATGCGCCTCACCACCAACGCATAACCACCAACAACGCCTGAGTGAGACACCGCTACCGGATACTCACTCAGGCGCTACCAGATACTCACCACACCGCTACCATTTCAGTCTTCTGAACAGACATGGTCGCGGGGACTGGTTGGTCGATATGACACTGGAAACTGTGGCACTGCACCTACGCGCGAGATCGTTGTGGAGCCCCCGCGCGGCGGTCCGGCTGGCTTGTAGCCCTCGGGTCTCTTTCTAGCGAAATAAAAGGCCCCGGCCACCACACTCGTTGTGAGTTCGTGGTGGCCGGGGCCTTGCTAGCTTCGCTATGCTGTGTGCCAGCGCCTTCGGCTTTAAGTGCCTTTAGATGTCGAAGGCTTCCTCCAGCAGGTTCTTCTGCTCAATCTGGTGGACCTTCGCGTTACCGGTAGCAGTCGAGGACTGCGAGCGGCGGGACACGCGGACCATCTCCGGCATGTCCGGGATGAGCTCACGCAGGTGCTCGTTGTAGAACGGCCACGGGCCCTGGTTGGCCGGCTCGTCCTGTACGAAGCGAATCTGCGTTGCGTTCGGGTAGGCCTCGAAAGCCTCACGCAGGCGGTTGAACGGAATCGGGTGGAGCATCTCCACGCGCACGATGGCGATGTCATCGCGGCCATCGGCTTCCTTCTTCTTGGCCAGCTCCCAGTAGAGCTTGCCGGAGACCAGCATGATGGTCTTGACCTTGTCGGTATCGCCGACCTTCTTGCCGTTAATGTCAACGAAGTTCGGGTCGTTGATGACGGACTGGAACTTCTTGACCTCAGTGAAGTCCTCGACGGAGGAGGTCGCTGCCTTGTTACGCAGCATGGACTTCGGGGTGAAGACAACCAGCGGGCGCTTCATCTCACCAAGAGCCTGGCGGCGCAGCAGGTGGAAGTGGTTAGCCGGGGTAGACGGCTGGGCCACCGTCATGGAGCCCTCAGCGCACAGCTGCAGGAAACGCTCGATGCGGGCGGAGGAGTGGTCCGGGCCCTGGCCCTCGTAGCCGTGCGGCAGCAGCAGGATCAGGCTGGAGAGCTGACCCCACTTGGCCTCACCGGAGGAGACATACTCATCGATGATGGTCTGCGCACCGTTGGCGAAGTCACCAAACTGTGCCTCCCAAGCCACGACAGCATCCGGGTTACCCACGGTGTAGCCGTACTCGAAGCCCATGCCGGCGAACTCAGTCAGAGCCGAGTTGTAGACCATGAACTTACCGCCATTGCCCTTGGACGTGGCCAGGTGTGCAACCGGGTTGTATTCCATACCCGTGTGCGGATCGAAGGCCACGGCGTGGCGTTGGGTGAAGGTACCACGGCGGGAATCCTCACCAGCCAGGCGCACAACCTTGCCGGAGTTGGCCAGGGAGCCGAAGGCGATGAGCTCGCCCCAGCCCCAGTCGATGCCTCCCTCGCGCGAGGTCTTCTGGCGCTCCTTGGCCACCTTGGCCACGCGCTTGTGGTACTCGAAGCCCTCTGGCGGGTTGCCGTAAGCCTCGCCAATCTCGGCGATCTCCTCGGCGGTAATGGAAGTGTCCAGACCACGGGTCAGCTCCTGGGAGGAGGTGATACCAGTCTGCTCCTTCGGGCCAGCTTCCTCTGCCTTCTTGTGGTCAGCGAAGACGGACTCCATCTGGTCGTGGAAGTCACGTGCAGCTGCCTCTGCTTCTTCGTCGGAGAGGTCACCGCGGCCGATGAGCTCTTCGGTGTAGCGCTCACGGACGGACTTGTGGTCATCGATGATGTCGTAGAGCTGCGGCTGGGTCATCGACGGGTCATCGGCCTCGTTGTGGCCGCGCAGGCGGTAGCACACCAGGTCAATGAAGACGTCCTTGCCAAAGCGGCGACGGTACTCGGTGGCCAGCTTGCCCACCCAGACAACAGCCTCCGGGTTATCGCCGTTGACGTGGAAGACCGGGCAGTCAAAGCCCTTGGCCAGGTCGGTGGCGTAGTGGGTGGAGCGACCGGAATCCGGGGTGGTGGTGAAGCCCACCTGGTTGTTGACCACCACGTGGACGGTACCGCCGGTGGTGTAGCCGCGCAGCTGTGAAAGGTTGATGGTCTCCTGGACCACGCCCAGGCCGGTGAAGGAAGCATCGCCGTGGAGCATGATCGGCACCACGGTGTGTGCACCGGCACCCTTGTCCAGGATGTCCTGCTTGGCGCGTGCGATACCTTCCATGACCGGGTCAACAGCCTCGAGGTGAGACGGGTTAGCGGCCAAGGTGACCTTGATTTCGCCGTCACCGAACATCTGCAGGTGCTCGCCCTCAGCGCCCAGGTGGTACTTCACGTCACCGGAGCCGCCCATCTGGCCGCCCTTGTAGTTGCCATCGAACTCGCCGAAGATATCCGCCAACGGCTTGCCCACGATGTTGAAGAGCACGTTGAGGCGGCCGCGGTGCGGCATGCCGATGACAACTTCGTCGAGGTCCTGGCCAGCGGCGGTGTCCACGATGGAATCCAGGAGGGCAATGAGGGACTCAGCACCCTCCAGGGAGAAGCGCTTCTGTCCCACGTACTTGGTCTGCAGGAAGTTCTCGAATGCCTCAGCGGCGTTGACCTTCTGCAGGATGTACTTCTGCTCGGAGTTGGTCGGCTTCGGCATACCGGCCTCAATCTGCTCCTGCAGCCAGCCGCGCTCGTCGCGGTCGAGGATGTGGGCGTACTCGGAGCCGACCTTGAGGGTGTAGGCGGCGCGCAGGCGGCTGACCACCTCACGCAGCGTCATGGTCTCCTTGCCACCGAAACCGCCGACGTTGAAGGTGCGGTCCAGGTCCCAGATGGTCAGGCCGTGGGTAGCCAGGTCCAAGTCGCGGTGGTCCGGCCAGGGCAGGCCCGGCTGCTTCCAACCCAGCGGGTTGATGTCCGCGAGCAGGTGGCCACGGGAGCGGTAGGCCTCGATGTACTGCATAACGCGCGTGTTCTTGTCGACGCCCGTGTTGGGGACGTCGGCAGCCCAGCGGAACGGCTGGTAGGGAACGCCCATCGATTCGAAGAGCTCGTCCCAGAAGGCATCGTCCAGAATCAGCTGGCCCACGGTGCGCAGGAACTCACCAGACTCCGCGCCCTGAATGACGCGGTGGTCGTAGGTGGAGGTCAGGGTAACCAGGCGGCCGACGCCGAGGTCCGCCAAGCGGTCGGCAGAGGTACCGGCGAACTCGGCCGGGTAGTCCATGGAGCCCACACCGATGATGGAGCCGGAGCCCTTGGTCAGGCGGGCGATGGAGTGGCGGGTGCCGATGCCGCCCGGGTTGGTCAGGTTGATGGTGACGCCGGAGAAGTCATCCATCGTCAGCTTGTTCTTGCGGGAGCGGTCAACGATGTCCTGGTAGGCATCGATGAACTCGGAGAAGGTCTTGTTCTCCGCTTCCTTGATGGCAGCGACGACGAGGGCGCGGGAGCCATCCTTCTGCGGAAGGTCGATGGCCAGACCCAGGTTGACGTGCTCCGGCTGGACGACGGTGGGCTTGCCGTCCTGCAGCTCGTAGCGCACGTTCATATCCGGGTGGATCTGCACGGCCTTGACCAGCGCGTAGCCTAGGATGTGGGTGAAGGAGATCTTGCCGCCGCGGGTGCGCTTGAGGTGATCGTTGATCATCGCGCGGTTTTCCCACATGAGCTTGACCGGGATATCGCGCACCGTGGTAGCGGTGGGGATCTCCAGGGACTCGTCCATGTTCTTGGCGATTGCCTTGAACATGCCCTTGAGTACGCGGGAGCCCGGCTCCGGTGCTTCCTTGATGCGGTCCAGCGGGGACTCAGACTTCTTCGCCGTCTTCTTCGCAGCCTTCTCGGCGGCGGGAGCCTTGGAATCGCTCGGTGCCTTAGCACTCGGAGCAGCGGAAGACTTCTCCGCAGCCTGGGCCTTCTTCGGCGCGGCCTGTGCCGCGCTCTTCTTCTGGGTGGGGGTGCTGGATTGAGCGTTCGCAGCCTTGGACTGTGCGGCCGACTTCGGTGCCCCGTTGGCCTCAAAGTACTCGCGCCACTCCTTGTCTACGGAGTTCGGGTCCTTGGAGTACTGCTGAAACTGTTCGTCAATCAGCCACGCATTCGGGCCATAGATGCTCGAGTTGCTCACGGCAGATGCTCGCCTCTTTCTGTGCTTCTAAGTTTGTCTTTGTTCGACTCTAGTAGGCCAATCCACGGGTGCGAAAGGCACCCCGAAAAGTGTCTCCCCTTATGATACGGCCCTTGTAAGTTTGCTCACTACCCTGGGCGGGTTTCGCCCCTTTTATTCCCCCTGCAGGGGGGAGAGCTGGGTGCCCGCATGGTTGATCACTTGGCGTCCCAATTTACGGTTGGCGGTCGTTCCCAGCACCGCGCCCACACCCATCGGCAGCAGCTTGGACACCCATGCCCACTTGAGCTTCTTGGTGGCCTGCCTCATGAATAGCTTGGTCAAGCGGCCGTTGAGGCCGCTAAGGGTGGGGCCGGAGAATCGCGAGAGGGTAGCTGCGGAGGTGACGCCGGACAGCGAGGTTGCATCACCCACAAAGGTATCGACCAACGCGCTGCCTTGGGAGCCGGTGAGCACCACCAAGACCAGCGCGCGGCGGCGCTCCTTATCCCGGATGTTGTCACCGCGCAGGTGCGCGGAGGCGAGAATGTACCAGGCGGCGGCTTCAAGGAAGACCAGGGATTCCGCGCCGATAGTGGCTGCGCCGGTGACCAGGCCGATGCCAGGGATAGCCGCGGAGGCACCCGCGGCAGCACCGGTACCGGTGATGATGTTCATGAAATGCTTGTCAATGAGCTCTTGCAGCTCCGCAGGGCTGGCGTCGGGGTTGCGCTTCTTTAGGCCCTCGACATAGTTGATGATGACGGAGGACTGGACGGAGACGACTTTGTCGATGGCCGCCAGGAATCCCTTGGTGATGCGGTTGGCCTCATCCACCTCCAAGGTTCCCACAGCCTCTGCGGAGCCGGCCTGATCGACCGATGCATCCCGGCGACTAATGTCCTTGCCCTCTTTCTCCTTGTTAAAGACCTTGTCCAACATTGTCTCACCTAACTTTTTAACTAAATCTGATTGTGAATCTGAACTGTATGTTTACCACCGTATCGAAAAAGCTTTATCCAGCGCGCTAGCAGGGTGGCGCACTAGGGTATGAGACATGAGCGAGTTTGAGCCTTTCCCTCCGCGTGAGGTCAGCGCGGCTGCGGCGCGCTTGCTTGCAGATTCCCTCCACGCCCGTGCCCTCGCCGCACAGGAGGCGGCACGCACCGCGCTTGCCGACGATCTCACGGTGCTCACCACCGGCGGCTGGGTACGAGGTTGCATCGAGGAAGAGTTGCGCACGGACCGCCCACTCAGCGCTCCTGTCCGCTCGTGGCGCGGTATCCCTTTTGGCGCAGATACCTCGGGTGCCAACCGTTTCAGGGAACCGCGGCCAGTCCCGGCGTGGGAAGGAATCCGGGATTGCCGCGAGTTCGGGCACGTGGCCCCGCAGCCGGTGTACTCCTGGACCGACCGCATCGAGGGTGCAGAAGATTGCCTGACCCTTGATATTGTCCGCCCACACCGTACAGGTCCTTCGGAAAGTTTGGCAGGCTCTGGAGCTTCGGCGGATTCCACGGCAGGGGAAAAGTTGCCCGTCGTGGTGTATTTGCATGGTGGCAGTTTCATTGTGGGTTCCTCCCACATGCTGATGCTGCGCGGCTTCGAGTTCGCAGCCCAGATGGACGTTGTTTATGTTTCGGTGAATTTCCGTTTAGGCGCCTTGGGCTACCTCGATGTCCGCAGTCTTGGCGGTGAGGCCTGTGCCAACCCGGCTGTGGCGGATCAAGTCTTAGCGCTGGAATGGGTACGCGAAAATATCGCGGCCTTCGGCGGGGACCCAGACAACGTGACGCTTATGGGTGAATCCGCCGGCGGCGCGGCCGTCCTCACTCTCATGGCGGTGCCGCGTGCAGAAGGGCTTTTTCACCGCGCGATTGCGCAGTCGCCGCCGATCGGCATGATTCATTCACGAGCGCAGTCGGTGTTTTGGGCCCGCGAGCTGGTTCACAAGATGGCCTTGCCGCGCGATACCACAGCTGATGATCTGCGCTGCGAGGACTTCGCGGACCTAGTGCGCTCTGGCCAGTCCATGATGTGGCGCGCGGGCGAGTTGCTGTACCTGAATTCCTGCTATGCGCCGACTGTCGACGGCGACCTTATTCCGCAACATCCCATCGAAGCCTTTGAGGACGGCAACCAACACCCGGTGCCGCTGCTGGTGGGAACCAACTCCGGTGAGGCCAGCTTTGGAAAGTTTCTCTTCCAACGCCAGAGCGCCCGGGAGCGCGCGGCCCTGCGGCTGCTCGCTTCTTTTGATCCGGAGAGCGCACCGGATGTCATCGCGGCATACGGCGGTGCGGTCTCCCGCCGCGACTTTGGGGACTTGCTGACCGACGCCCTCTTTTGGGCCCCTACTGTCCGCGTGGCCTCCGAACACGCACGGCGCTTCCCGACGTGGATGTACCGCTTCGACTTCGCACCGGCGGCACTGCGCTGGTTGGGTTTGGGGGCGATGCACTCGATGGAGCTTTCCAATATCTTTGGCGATCCAAGGGCATCGCGTGTTTCCTTCCTGAACAGCATTGCCAAGCCTTCCGAGATGGAGGACGTGACCGAGGCCATGCAGGCGCAGTGGGGCGAGTTCATTCGGGGCGGCGCGCCTCTAGACAACTGGCCGCAATACCGCGCGCCGCAGCGCTCGACCATGGTTTTCGATGTGGAGCCGCGCGTGGAGGAGGCGCCGATGGAGGGACGTCGTCAAGCATGGGAGGCCTATGACATGTTGGAGTGGGGTACTGGGCGCCCGGAGATTCTGAAGGAACTGGGATTCCTGCTCGATGAGGAGAGCTATTGACGAGGATCGCAGGTAAGATGTGTGGGGCCTTGGCAGCAGCCCGGGTGAGACTCCCACATGGACGGATGTTAATCACATGAGCTTTTTTGAAGATATCGCCTCTGCGCTGGACGGGGAGGGCATTGAGTCCCGCGTCAACGACGATGTGATGTTCGTGCCCATCACCTCCGATTTGGAAATCCAGTTTGTGGAAATTGACCCCATCCTGCCGGCGGCCAACGTCTACATTGCCGCAGCCGATGTGGATGAAGATGATGAAGACTTCGAGGCAGTTTTAGTTTCCGTGGCGTTCTCCGTGGAGGATGCAGTCGAGGCTGTATCGCGCCACATCGCTACCGACCAGGTGGTGACGGTGCTGCGTGACCTGCTGGAGGGCACCGATGAACGCATCGCTGAGTTGGAGTTTCTCCAGGATGAGTTCAACCCGAACCTGGTCGTGGCTGAGGTGGCCAACGACTCGGAGCTGCGCGTGCTCGTGGAAACTATCGACGGTGTCCCGAGCGCGATCGTGCGTTTCCTCTCCTTCGACTTCGATGAGGAAGAGCTCGATGAGCTGGAGGATGAGGCGATCAGCAAGCTCTGGGAAATCGATACCCCGGAGGACATCAGCGAGGAAGAGCGCGTTGCCATCTTCGGTGATGCGGACGACGAAGACGGCGGGCTAGCCCCCATCATTGAGGTTCCCGCCGAGGCCCTTGAACTGGGGACTTATACCGACTTCGACCGTCTCTTCGACGTGCTGAGCCTGGTTTCTGATCAAGCCTTAGATTGGGAAGCACAGCTGGTGAGCATCGATGACGATGACTTCGACGAGCCTGAGGTCTATGACATCTTCGGCGCCGATGATGAGGACGATGATGACGTTCTCTTCGACGACGATGATGACGAAGACGATGATGATTACGACGAGGACGGAGCAGAAGTCGCCGATAGCGACGGTGACTCCGAGGACTAAAAGCTCCCAGGGTAGGGTAGGTGCGTACTTTTCCCTACGTTAATGAGGAGCAACCAAAACACATGCCGGACAAGAAGGCATCGCGGAGCCAACACCTGTGTGTTGGCTCCGCCCTAGTGTGTGCGGCTCTGGCTTGGGTCCTGTCGCTGAATTCGAACTACGGTAGCGGGGACTATGTTTTTGGCTCCGTCCTCTCCATCAGTGTGTGGTGTCTGACACTGCTCGGCGCCGTTCTTTTCCTTGCCGCACAATGGCGTTCTTTAGGCCATCACGCATTGCTTAACCCGTTGCTGGCGGTGGTAGTGAACCTTGTGCTGTCCTCGTTGATTTTTAACGTGAGCGTTCCCTTGTACTTGGACATGATGGGCACGGCATTCGTGGCAATTGTCTACGGACCCGTCTTGGGAATGGGCACGGCGCTTTTGACTGCGTGCTTGGCCAGCATCAACAACCCGCTGCTTTTGGTGTACCTACCGGTGGCCCTGGTGGTGGCCTACTTATTCGGCTGGCTGGCGCGCGTGGTGCCTTTAAGCGGATGATGGTCATGATGCTCGCCGGCGCTGGTGTGGGAGTAGTTGCTGGGCTGTTGACCACGATGTGTACCTTGCTCTTGCCCGGTGAGTATGGACAAAGCGGACCCAGCAAGCTCATGGCCCTGTGGGAGCTAATTTTGCATGACGGACGCCTGGCAGTTCTCATGCAGAGTCTGAGCTCCGACGTGATTGATAAGACGCTCACGACTCTGGTGGTTTGCGCAGCCATCCGCTTCGCACCGAAACCGCTTCTCTGTCTTTATGACTACCCGGAGACTCGCCCGTCCCGTGCTCGCGTCTTAACGGAGGACAGGTTCACGCTTTATCTTGAACAAGATCCGCCTCGCAACCTCTTAGAGCGAGTTCAGCGCTACTTCTAAGTGGAGTCGCAGTCCCGCCTACTCAGGTCGATACCTGAATAGAAAGGGCATTAAGCGGCCTCGCTGAAACCTTCAAAGAGGGAAAGCGGTGAATGCACCGGGGTATAGGTGCTATCCACCAGCCACACAAACGTTGCCGCACTGCTGCTGGAAATCTCATGAACTGCGGAGACAAGCTCCTCTGGGACCAATGCCCGCACCCACGCCTCCGCCAGTGAAGGGGCGACGGGACGTCCGGCCGGATCGGTGATACGCACCGTGATGAGGTAGGCGGGCACGCGCCTTTCGCCATAGCCCAATACGCGGGCCTTTGCCCGCTCACCTACGCGGTGACGCGAGACAGTAAAGGTCAGCGGTAGTGATTCGCCGCCTTGTATATCCACTGGTGGCAACACCTTGGACGGTGGGCGCCACTGCGGAGTGGGCCGCGCGAGCGATCGCGGATGGCGGATGATGCTTTCAATGGAGCGAAGAGTTTCATGGTGGTGGTAGAGGATCTCCGTGGTCAGCTCACCGGGGCTGAGCGTGGACGGGGACTGAACGGACTGGTGAATGCTGCTGTAATTCTTCATGGCGCACACACTAGATGCCTGTGAGGACATTCCACGTCAAAGTGTCGAACTATTGTTCGACGATTTGACGTCGTGGGCTAGAGTGAGTGGCGATATGAAAAATACTGCAGAACCGCAGGTAAAAATCCCGCGGGAAATTTGGGTCATGGTCACCGCCGGGTTCATCATCGCCTTGGGGTACGGGCTCATTGCACCGCTGCTGCCGCAGTTCATTGTCAGTTTCGACGTCTCAATGGCTGCGGCTGGTCTCGTAGTCTCCGTCTTTTCAGCTAGCCGCCTGGTCTTCGCACCCGCCGCCGGGTTTCTCATCGACCGCGTGGGCACGCGCCGCGTCTACGTGACGGGCCTGTTCACCGTGGCAGTGACCACCGGTTTGGTGGGCGTGGCGCAGGAGTATTGGCAGATCGTTGCGCTGCGCACTATCGCCGGCATTGGTTCGACGATGTTCACCGTCGCGGCGATGGGGCTCATTGTGCGCCTGGCACCACCCAGCATTCGCGGGCGCTGTTCGGCCACCTATGCCACGTCTTTCCTCTTGGGTAACGTGATTGGCCCGCTCGTGGGCGCAAGCCTCTCTTTCTTGGGATTCCGTTGGCCTTTCTTCATTTATGGCGTTGGCGTCGCCATCGCCGCACTCGTTGTGTGGATCCTTATGCCCTCGGTCAATGAGACCGATGAACGTCGGCGTCACCTAACTCCAATGCGCTTGGAGGAAGCTTGGGAGGATACTGCTTTCCGTGCAGTGCTCACGTCGAACTTTGCCCAGGGCTGGATCAATATGGGCGTGCGCGTGGCGGTTCTCCCGCTCTTCGCGGCCGCCATTTTTGCCAACGGTGCATCTACATCAGGCGTTGCGCTAGCGGCCTTTGCCGCGGGCAACGCCATCGTCTTGCAGTTCTCCGGCTCCTGGTCGGACCGCGTGGGGCGCCGGCCACTCATCGTTGCGGGACTTGTGGGCTCCGCGTTGTTCGTGGGCACACTGGGCTTGGCGACGAACATCGTCTCCCTCCTCGCCCTCTCGGCCCTGTCCGGCGCGGCCTCGGGCCTCATTGCCCCTTCGCAACAAGCAGCCGTGGCGGATATCGTCGGCTCGAAGCGCTCGGGTGGTCAGGTGCTGTCGACATTCCAGATGGCAGGCGACTTTGGGCAAATCTTAGGCCCCATCGTCATTGGACTGCTGGCGGATAGGTACGGGTTTGAGACGGCCTTTGGCTTCTGTGCGGTTATCGCCGCGGCTGGCGTTGTGGCGTGGATTTTCGGCCGCGACACGTTGGGGGAGAGGAAAGGTATCCTGCACGGTCTGCGCCGCCGCTACCGCCCGCGGCGTTAATAGACAAAAGACTGGAAGGCTCCGTCAGTATCTTTCTGGCAGAGTCTTCAGGGCCGTTTAGTTCTAGTGGGTGCGGCGCGCTTTCTTGCTGCACGCAGCCCAGCGAGGGGTGGTGCCAGTTTTGAAGCTGCGCTCCCGAAAACGCGTAAAGCCATACACGGAAGTTTCGGAAACGTTATCAGGGCGGCTCCACCTCTTCCGGCTACGCTCGCTCGCAGCTGCCATAACCGTCCTCCACGCTTCTGCACCAAGGCATCAGAGACTAATCTTTTCTTAATCTGCTAAGGAAATCTTAATTTAACGGGGCTTACGGCGTCAACTTCATAACCTGACCATAATTGAGGTTTAAGCCACAGTGCGCCCGGCGGCGTAGAGCTGCTTAGGCATATCGCGGCGAAGACTCCATTCAAACTGGATGGGTTTCTCGCCTCGATGCGAGACGTAATCGACATTGCCCAAGAAGGTATACGCCGACGCCGTGTCCACCTTGTTCCGCTTGGTAAAACGCGTGGCGATGATGATGTTGCCGTTGAGTTCGTGGTGGTGGATGTAGCGTCGGGCCATTGCGGACTTGAGCGACGTAGTGGATTGGGACTCCCAGTGCAAACGATCAGGCGCCAGTGGGTAATCGCGGTAATTCGTGGAGGCACTCACATTCTCATCCTTCTGGAAAGTTACCAGGAAGAGATCGGTATTAGTGGCGTCGAAGCGGCGTACTCCCTCGCGCGGCAAATTCGCGAGCTTGCGTAACGGGCCATCGTCCAACGCCCCGACCAGTTCGGCAAGACTGTAATCCGCGTGAGTCTCCAAGACGCTATTCGTAGACTTCTCTGGAATGATGCGGGAGCGGTCGAGCGTGAGCTGCATGACCTGAGTTGCCTCAGCGACGAAGGAAGGACAGGCCCGGATGATACGCAGGGCCTCATCAAGGGATTCCGGCACCGTCGTATTTGAATTTGCCCACAGAGCCAACACGAGCATGGTGGCATATCGGGTTTGCTCGGGAGTCATATCCTTCTCCTTGGGACCGTCCGGGGAAACAAGAAGGCTGTAGGCCGCTACGCGGTTGGGGTCATTGATGTGCAACAGCACGCGGATTCGGCTGAGAAGGAATTCTTCGTGCTCGCCCGCGGGGCTGGAAAGTAGCAGCTTCTCATCACGCAGCAGCGTGGTCCACGTAATTCCCTTACGGCGGTAGATATCTTCCACCGGAACACCGGAGCTATTAAGGAAGCTAGCGAGATCGGTTGTGCCGTAATCAGAAATGAGCGCTCGTATCTTTTTAACGGAGTTACGGGCCAAGCGCTTGATGTTCTTGAGAACGCGTTCGGTCGTTACTCGGTCCAAGGTGATGTTGGAGCCCGGCGGAGCAGTGGGGAATCCTTGCTCTACCTCTTTAGCCAGGTTCTTTCCACGTGCGGCAGTCAGCACTTTGAAACGCGATTCGAAATCGAATTCCTCGTGCTGGAGACCTAAGAAATCAAAGACGGTACAGGCGTTCTTTCCTTCGTTGAGGCGCAGACCTCGGCCTAGCTGTTGGACGAAGAGCACCGGGCTTTGCGTCGGGCGCAGAAGCAACAGCGTGTTGACCGCTGGGATGTCGATGCCTTCGTTGAAAATATCGACCGCGAAGATGATCTTGATCGTGCCTTCGCGAAGCTGCTCGATGGCGCGACGACGCTCATCAACGCTGAGCTTGCTGCTTACTGCTTGGGCGGGGATGCCGAAAAGGTTGAATTGCTCGGCCATGTATTCGGCATGGGCGATGGTCACACAGAAGCCAAGGGCCTTCATATCGGAGAGGTCGAAGATACGGCGGTTGAGCTCATTGATGATGAACCTGGTGCGCTTCTCACCGGCCTTGATATAGAACTCGCTTAGCTCCGCAATCTGGTAGTCTTTTTTCCCGCGGTTCCAGGTCAGGCTTGTCAGGTCAGTATCATCGTCGACTCCGTAGTAGTGCAACGGGGCGAGAAGCTGGAGACGCAATGCATCCCAGAGACGAAGTTCATGGGCCACGCGGTAGTCGAAGTACTTTTGTACGTTTTCTCCGTCGCCGCGCTCTGGTGTGGCCGTTAGTCCTAGGAGTTCACGCGGTTGGAGGTAGTCAAGTACTGCACGATAGGTCGGGGCCTCAGCGTGGTGGAACTCGTCAATGACGACGACTTCAAAGTGATCCGGCGCAATTTGGGCCAGGCGCTTCCCGTGTAGAGACTGGATGCTCGCAAAGACATGGTCCCACTCGGCAGGCTTCTTTTCGCCGACGAGGAGCTCGCCAAACCCCGCGGTGCTAAGCACCTCGCGATAGGTCCGCTGGGCCTGGGTAAGAATCTCGCGCCGGTGGGCAATGAAAAGCAGTCGTGGTCTGCGCCCCAGCTTCTCACTTAAGCGGCGGTAGTCAAGTGCCGCCACAACTGTCTTGCCTGTACCAGTAGCAGCAATGAGCAGGTTGCGGTGGCGGTCGTGGACTTCGCGCTCGGAGTCTAAAGCTTCGAGCATTTCCTCCTGGTAGGGGTAGGGCTCGACGCGAAGGCCTGAGAGCTCGAGCTTTTCACCGGGCTTTGCTTCTAGAAATCTGGCACTGCCGAGGGCCTCCTTGAGGCGCTCATAGTCTTGGGCCGGGTCAAATGCTTTGAAATGAGTGTCGTACCAATAGCTGTCGAAAGTCTTGATGAACTTCTCGATGATCTCCGGAGTGGAGGAGCGAGAGCCCCGGACATTCCATTCCCAACCGTCAACAAGCGCTGAGCGCGAAAGGTTTGAGCTACCGATGAATGCGGTGTCGAACCCAGACTGGCGGCGAAAGAGCCAGGCCTTGGCATGCAACCGTGTGGTCTTGTGCTCGTAACAGATCCGGACTTCAGCGCCGTAGTCTTCCACGAGGCGGCGTACTGCGGCGGCCTCGGTCGCCCCGCAGTACGTCGAAGTGATAACACGCAGTGGGATCTGATGATCCCTGAGGTATTCCAATTCATCGCTGATGACCGCGATGCCTGAAGTCTTGATGAAAGCGCACAATAAATCGACGGAGTCCGCAGTGCGGATCTCGCGGGCAATCTCGACCGACATATTCGTGTCGTCCACGCTGTTGGTGAACAAGGCGCTGGAGTTGAGCGAGACTTCCGGGAGTTTCGGAGCCTCTTCGAGCTCTGAACTATAGATGGCGTAAAGCAGTTCTTCGGCGGAGATGGACTCATCTTCCCCGAGGTGCTGGGCCAGTCCATTGATGAGGGCTACACGCTCCTCGGGCTTAGTTAGCTCTGTGAGCTTGTGCTCGAGGACTTTGGCAAAATGCTGGGACACCGCCGCGGCGAACCGCGGGTTGACATCCTTCTTGGAACCGGGGGCGATGCCGGTTGCTGCCGTGGGCCGGGCACGCGTGGTTTCCTCGATTCGCTCCTGGATACGAGCAGTGACTGGGGTTTCGTAGATGCCAAACGGCAGGATGGATTCGGAACTCATAGGCGCGAAGAAAGTAGTTTGACGGCGGGGATATCGGCAGGGGCCCAGTCGAGTTCCCGGGCCTCAGTAGGGGTGACCCAACGGGTGGCATCGTGATCACTAAGAACGAGTTCCCCGGAATCCTTAGTGCACAAGAACGTAGTGAGTTCGATGGTGGCGAAATCGTACTCGTACACAGTCGTGGTGACCTTGTCACCCACGGTTGCGATGACGGACAGCTCTTCCTCGATTTCGCGCGCGAGAGCCTCCTTAGGTGTCTCGCCTTCTTCAATCTTGCCGCCTGGAAATTCCCACATGCCGGCGAGTGATTTTCCTGGAGCTTTGCGACAGGCCAGGAATCGCTTGCCGTCTACGAAGACGGCTCCGACGACGCGAATCGGTGAACTCATGGGCACTAGTATGCCGGCTGGCCGGCGTCCTATCTAGGAATTCGTTTTTGTGGTAGCAACAAAATGCGCCGTCACAATATCATCAATTAACCGCGCGGCCAGCTTGGCGGTGTGGCTGTCGGTGTCGAATTGGGGGTTGAGTTCGACGACGTCGACAAGCGCGAGGCGTCCCGTGGCGGCGATGGTGAGCGCGAGTTCACGGATGATGTTCAGGGGTACGCCGAGGCCGGCGGGGGCGGAGACACCCGGTGCTTGGTCGGCGGGGAGGACGTCTAGGTCGATGGAGAGGTGGATGGGCTTGGTGCCGGAGCAGATACTGTCGACGGTTGCGCGCAGCTGGGAGCGATCCATGTTGAGCAAATCCTCGTCGAGGACGACGGTGACACCGAGGGCGGAGGCTTCGTCGAAAAGCACGGGCGTGTTATTGGGGCGGGAAATTCCCAAGACGGAATAGTCAAAGTCCTCCCGGCCCACCAGTTCAGAGATCTGCTTAAACGGGGTGCCGGAGGTAGGCACATCCGCGGTGCGGAGATCAAAGTGCGCATCCAGGTTGATGATCTGCAGAGGGCCCTGTGCGCGGAAAGCACCGCGGTGGGAGCCGAAGGCGGTCTCGTGCCCACCGCCGAGGATGATGGGCAGGTGCCCGACGCGTGAGAGTGCCTCCACCGCATCGGAGAGACGCTCGTGGGCGGCCTCCAAGTCGGTGCCTTGGGTGGTGATCGTGCCGGCGTCGTAAAGCGGGTGCGTATGGTGCAGCGCCAGGGAACCCAGGGCGCTGCGCAGTGCGGCCGGGCCCGCAGCCGCGCCGGGGCGGCCATGGTTGCGCTCAACGCCCTCGTCGGAGGCAAAACCCAAGAGTGCCACGCCGGGTTGTTCCTGGGGGTTCGCTAGGTCGAGGGGACGAACTACGCTGTGCCACCGCGCATGCTCGGGGCCCGGGCCATCGGAGCGGCCGGACCACTCGGGGGCAGGGGAGTAGGCGGGGGCGTCAACGGTGTTCATGGTTATCCTTTCGTGGTTGTTCCTTGTGTGGCTGTTTCTTGTGGGGCACTCGCGGCGGCGCTGCGGCGGCCGGTGAGGTAGAAGATGGCGGTCATCAGGAGGATGAAGATAACGCCGGTGGCGAGTGCCGGGCGGTATTGCTCCTGCCACACCATGATGCCAAAAGTAAAGATGATGAAGGCGATGGAGAAGTACTGGCCCCAGGGCCAGAAGGGGACGGTGTATTCCAAGCTGGCGCGTTCCCCAGGCGACATCTGGCGGCGGGAAGCCACGTGGGCCAAGAGGATCATCAGCCACACGTAGATGGTGGCAAATGTAGCCAAGGAGGCGATGACCTCAAAGACGTTATCCGGGATAAGCGCGTTGAGTCCGGTGCCGATAATCATGACGATGAGCAGGATGATCATGGTCATCACCGGCACACCCCGAGTCTTTTTAGCCATGACCTTCGGTGCGAGGTTCTGGCGTGCCAGGCCGGTCAGAACGTTGCCGGCGCCGAAGAGATCCGCATTGATGGCGGACACCGCCGCGGTGATGACAACGACGTTGAGTGCGGCGGCAGCCCAGGTGACACCGAGGGTGGAGAAGATTTGGACGAAGGGGCTTTCCTCACCGGTGATGCTGCGCCAGGGGTTGATCATCAGGATGACCAGGATGGCCAGGACATAGAACAGCAGGATGCGCACCGGGATGGTGTTGACGGCCTTCGGTACGGACTTGGCGGGATCTTCTGCCTCCGCGCTGGCCACACCGACGATCTCCGTTCCACCGAAGGCAAAGAGGACCAGGATGAAGGAGGCGACCATACCGGAGACGCCGTTGGGGAAGAAGCCGCCATCGTTGACCAGGTTGGCCGGGCCGGTGGTCTCCGCGGTGGAGAGGCCGAAGACTAAGACAGCTACGCCACCTAGGATCATCGCGATGACCGCGCCGACCTTGACGATGGTGAAGGCGAATTCCAGCTCGCCGAAAGCCTTGACGGTGGCGAGGTTGGCGCCGCCGACGAGAAGCAGTGTGGCGGCGACCCACACCCACTTGGGTGAGCCGGGGAACCAGAATTGCATGTAGACGCCGATGGCGGTGAGGTCGGCGAGAGCCACGATGACCATCTCGAAGGCGAACATCCAGCCGGTGATGTAGCCGGCCCAGGGGCCTAAGAAGGTGCGGGCGTATTCGGCGAAGGAGCCGGTGACGGGGTGGTGCACGGACATCTCACCGAGTGCGCGCAGGAGGAAATAAACCACGGCCCCGCCGAGGAGGTAGACCAAGAGGACCGAGGGGCCGGCAGCCTGGATGGCGCCGGCAGAGCCGTAGAACAGGCCGGTGCCGATAGCTGAGCCTAAGGCGATGAAGTGCAGGTGCCGGTGTTTCAAGCCGGGGCGCTTGGTGGTGGTTTCTGCCACGGGGATGCGTCCTCCTCTGTGCCCCTGTTGTGGCGCTAGCTAGTCTTAGCGCTGCGGATGAGGGGAGTGGTTGGTGCGAGTGATTCCGGGAGCTACTTTCCTCTAGTTAGTGTGTCCGGTCAATTCCGCTACGGGGCAGAGGTCGATCTGCCCTATGACCCTGCACTCATTCGCTGCTCGGGGGTGACCTATGTGACATTTGTTCGGGGTGGCATTAGTATATGGAAGACCTGCGTGTGGCTGTCGCGTGGGCATGGCTACAAGCACTCGCCGTCGTGTGTTGGCGAGGGTGTGCTTGGCGCGTTCGTGTAGTGGACGTGTTGTGGCCGTGCTAATGACGTGTCGTTTCCACCACCGTGAGGTAGAACATGAAATCTGAAGACGCAATCGTTGACGCCTTCTACGAGAGCGAGGACGACGTCCCCTCCAAGAAGGGTATCTGGCGCCTCTTCGTCTACAGTGCTATCGGCGCTTTCGTATTCTTCTTTCCCATTAGCTACGACGGAAAGAAATCCATCCCGCTTGACCACATGGTCACCATCATCCGCACCTATGCGGACGTCTTGGTGCCTTGGTTCATCCTGGCGCTGGCGCTCTACGGCACGGTGCGCAGCATCGTGAATAAAAACTGGAAAGAAGGCCCGCTCCAGGCGGTCTTTACTGCGCTCAACGTGGTGGGCCTGGTGGTCTCCTTCCTGATGGTCATCGGAAAGCTTCCCGGAGTGCTGGGCAACGAGGACATCGTGCCCTTCCTGTGGAACTCGATTGCCACGCCAGTCGGGCTCATCGTGCCCATCGGCGGCGCGTTCTTGGCCTTGCTCATCAGCTACGGCCTTCTGGAATTCGTCGGCGTATTCATGCAGCCCATCATGCGCCCGCTGTGGCGCACGCCGGGGCGCTCCGCCATTGACGCGGTGGCCTCCTTCGTGGGCTCCTACTCTTTGGGAATCCTCATTACTGACCGCGTGTACCAGCGCGGCGGCTATACCGCGCGTGAGGCTTCCATCATCGCGACGGGCTTCTCGACGGTCTCCGCTGCCTTCATGGTGATCGTCGCCAAGCAGCTCGACCTGATGGATATGTGGGGCATCTACTTCGCGGTATCCCTCGTGGTGACCTTCCTGGTTACGGCGATTACCGTGTGGATTCCGCCGCTGAGCAGGATTCCCGACGACTACGTAGACGGCGTGCAACCGGACCCGGAAAAGCCAGTGAAGGGCAATTTCTTTAAGGCCGCGTGGCGGGAAGCGCTGCTGGCGCTGGACCGCGCGCCGTCTTTGGGCGCTGCCATTTGGGAGAACCTGCGCGATGGCGTGCGCATGGCGTCGGCGATTGTGCCCTCCATCATGTCTGTGGGCCTGATTGGCCTGCTGCTGGCTAACTTCACGCCGCTCTTCGATTGGCTGGGCTACCTGTTCTACCCGTTCGCGTGGATTGTCCAGTTGCCGGAGCCGGAGCTGGCGGGCAAGGCCGCGGCCATGGGCATTGCGGAGATGTTCCTGCCGGCGACGGCCGTGGCGGGTTCTGAAAGCATGGTGCTCAAGTTCGTCATCGGCGTGGTGGCGATTTCCGCCATTATCTTCTTCTCCGCGCTGGTGCCGTGCATCTTGGCCACCAAGATTCCGATCAAGCTGTGGCAGATCGTGGTCATCTGGTTCGAGCGCGTGGTGCTGACCATCATCATTGCGACGCCGATTGCCTTCCTGGTGACTTAGCTGGGACTTGTACGAGGGCTCACTAGAATGTGGGCCCATGAGTACCTCCCGAGTCCCGGCGGCGCGCAATGCGCTGGAGATCCTCCGGCTGCTGTCCACTATCGACGTGCCGATTTCCGCGGCGCGCATCCGCAGTGAGCTGGACCTGCCGCGCTCCACTACCTATCACCTGCTCAAGGAGATGGTGGACGCGGGATTCGTGGTGCACCTGCCGGAAAACCAAACCTACGGGTTGGGGCTCGTTGCCTATTCGATGGCTGCTGCCTACGCCACGCAGCAGCCCCTGGTGCGGGTAACCCAGGGGCACCTCGAGCGGATTGCCAGCAGTGTCGGGGGATCGGGGCACCTGTCGCGTTTGGCGGGCTCGGAGATTCTCTACCTCAACGAGATTCGCGCGCCGGGGGCGCTGTCCTTGGTCACGGAGAGGGGAGTGCGGCTGCAGGCGCAGCGGACGGCCTCTGGGCGGGCGATGCTGGCCTTGCTCCCGGAAGCAGAGTGGCGTGCAGCATTCGTCCCCGGTTCTTTAGGTTTTGGGGAGTACAAGGAAATCTTGCGCCAGGTGCGCGAACGCGGATGGGCCGAAGAAGTTGAGGTGGTGGCGCGCGGGCAGGCGTCGGTAGGCGTGGCGGTGGTTGACCACGTGGGCAGGCCCGCGGCGGCGCTGGCGGTGACCTTCCCGGTGGGGACTGCCGACGCCGCCGACGTCGCACAGCAACTGCACGCGGCAGCGCAGCAGGTGGCGGAGAGAATGTACGGGCGCCGCTAACTGGTCGTGCGCGGGGTATTGGCGCGCCGGGCAGCCTGTTGTACTATGAGCGCAACGCGTAAGGCTGTCGCGCGTACCACTATTTTTCTATTCTTGTGAAAGCAAGTACGTGTTTTCGCGTGCCTTCTTCTTCCACGCGGGTGGTGGGGCGGGGTATCGCGGCGACGTCAAAGGAGCCTTACATGTCTAATTCTTATCCCTCCACCGTGACCGTGGGTATCGGTGCGCTGAGCATCGAGGAGGTCGTGGCCGTTGCGCGCTATGGCGCGAAGGTGGAGATTTCTGAGGATGCCCTGGCGGAAATCGCCTCCACGCGCGAGCGCGTCGAAGAGCTGGCCCAGGATCCGACTCCGGTCTATGGCATTTCCACCGGCTTCGGTGCCCTAGCGCGCCGCCACATTCCGGAGGAGATGCGCGCGCAGCTGCAGCTTTCGCTCGTGCGCTCGCATGCAGCAGGCACGGGCCCGGAGGTTGAGCAAGAGGTCATTCGCGCGCTCATGCTGTTGCGCCTGTCTACCCTGTGCACTGGGCGTACTGGCGTGCGTCCGGTGGTGGCGGAAACCTATGCCGCGGTGCTCAACGCGAACATTCACCCGGTGGTCCGCGAATACGGTTCCCTGGGATGCTCCGGTGACCTTGCGCCGCTTGCGCACTGCGCGCTGGCGCTGCTCGGTGAAGGCGAGGTGCGCGTTGATGGCGGCGAGGTCACCCCGGCCGCCGAGGCACTGTCGGCTGTGGGTATCGAGCCGCTCAAGCTGCGGGAGAAGGAAGGCCTAGCACTGATTAACGGCACCGACGGCATGCTGGGCCAGCTCTGCCTGGCCGTTACCGACCTGCGCGAGCTGGCCAAGACCGCCGACATCGCCACCGCGATGACGGTGGAGGGCCTGCTGGGTACCTTGGTGGTCTTTGCCGATGATCTGCAGCAGCTGCGCCCGCACCCGGGCCAGGCGGATGCCGCGGCGAATATCCTCTCTGTGGCGGAAGGCTCTGAGATTCTCGCGGCGGCCCTCGAGGACTTCAAGAAGAAGCAGGTCCAGGACGCCTATTCGGTGCGCTGCGCCCCGCAGGTGGCTGGTGGTTTCCGCGATACCGTGGCGCACACCGCATTGGTTGCCGAGCGCGAGCTGGCCGCCGCGGTTGATAACCCGGTGGTGGCCAAGGACGGGCGCGTGGTCTCCAATGGCAACTTCCACGGCGCGCCGGTGGCCTATGCACTGGACTTCCTGGCCATCGTCGTGGCGGACCTGGCCTCCATTTCCGAGCGCCGCACCGACCGCTTCCTCGATGTTGCCCGCAACCGCGGCCTCAATGCCTTCCTGGCCGATGACCCGGGTGTGGACTCCGGCCACATGATCGCGCAGTATGCGCAGGCTGGCATCGTCTCTGAGCTCAAGCGCCTGGCTAACCCTTCCTCGGCGGATTCCATCCCGTCTTCGGCGATGCAGGAAGACCACGTCTCCATGGGCTGGTCGGGTGCCCGCAAGCTCCGCAAGGCTGTCGACGGTCTGCAGCGCGTGCTCGCCATCGAAATCCTCACCGCCGCCCGCGCCATCGATATGCGCGAGGGCAAGCCGGCCAAGGGCACTGGCGCGGTCATCGATGCGCTGCGCCAGACCGTCCAAGGCCCGGGCACCGACCGCTACCTCTCTCCGGAGATCGAGGAGACCGTGCGCCTGGTCAAGGAAGGTGCGTTGGTGGCTGCGGTAGAGGGGGCCGTCGGTACGTTGCGCTAACTCCACCCCTAGCCCCATGGTCCGCACGGCCCATGGGGCTTTCTCGTGCCGTCTCAATTCTAAAAGTGCAGACCTAGAAGTGCAGACCTGCTGGTCGTCGCAAAGCACTGCCTTGGCGCTGGACGACGCCACCTGCATGAATGCACTTCCAGGTCTGCACTTTTGGCTGGGCACCGGATTGCAGGTAGTGCGGCGGAGGCGAAGAACGGAAGCCTATCTGTGGCGAGGCACACAAAGCTGGGTTATGAGTAGTGCATGAACAATGAACAACTCTTTAACTTCTTAGACCAGCATCTTATCGACCTTCGCAAGCTACCCAATGATGATCCCCGGTGGAAGAAGGTGCACGCCGGCAAGGTAGCCAAACTGGCGTGGTGCTTCGTACTGCCGATGATGCATTGGCACGAACTCAAGCCGTGGCAGAAGGAGACCACGAAGGCATATGTGCTCGGGTTGACCTTGCCCAAGGCAACATTAGTGGGAAAATCCGCCGCCCTTATTCACGGCATTCCGCTGGTTGTGCCGCCGACCGAATGGGAGGCAACGTTGCCTTCGAACTCGGTACCTCCACGATCTAAAGCCACTGTCCGTTATCGCCGCATGGACTTGCGCGGTAAAGAGACGGTGGTTCACGGGATTCGCGTGTCAACCCTGGAGCGCACGGCCATTGATATTGCGCGGTTCTATGGATTTGAGGAGGGGCTCGTTGCCGCCGATGACGTGCGGGCGCGCAATGTTGGCCAGTTCTGGATCAGTGAGACGCTCGGCGCTATGGGGAGAGTTAAGGGTGTTGCCGCCGCGCGGCGGGCGGTTGCTGAAAGCGTCAATTGCGCGGAGTCACCGTGGGAATCCTATGCCCGTGCCTTGATTCTTGCGGCGGACTACCCGGAGCTGCGCTGGGTCAAGGCGCAGTATGTGATTGAGAACTATCGAGCGGATCTGGTCATTAATGGGTGGCTCGTGATTGAGATTGACGGAAACGTCAAGTACCGCTTCGAGGCCGAAGAGGTAATTCGCGCGGAGCATCGGCGCCAGCAAGCCATCCTCAACAAGGGCTACATCGTCTTGAGGTTTAGCCCAGAACAGTTGAGTTCGCGGCCTGACTATTTCCAGGAGACGGTGGGCAAACACCTGGCACGCGGCCCGCGCTTGTAAAAGTGCAGACCTGGAAGTGCAGACCTGCTGGTCGTCGCAAAGCACTGCCTTGGCGCTGGACGACGCCCACCTGCGTGAATGCACTTCCAGGTCTGCACTTTTGGGTTGGGCTCTGGATTGCAGGCAGCGCGGCGCCCAATACTGGTCGGGTGACAGTCTTGTATCTGAGACAGGCAGGCCAAAAGAGCCCTAGAAGTTGGTGCTGCGTCACAGTAGCTTCTGATGTGTGACGCTGACCAAGCCCCACAAGGGACAGCCCCGGGAAACCGGCCTTGGGGGTTTGGAAGGGCGTCGAAAAGCACGAGCGAAAGGAAGTCATGTCTGAACCCCGCGAAGTACGCGCCCCGCGCGGAACCGAACTGAACGCCAAGTCTTGGCAGACCGAAGCCCCGCTGCGCATGCTCATGAACAACCTCGACCCCGAGGTTGCTGAGCGCCCCGAGGACCTCGTAGTCTACGGCGGCACCGGCCGTGCAGCCCGCAGCTGGGAGGCCTTCGACGCCATCGTGGAGTCGCTGAAGGACCTCGAATCCGACGAGACCCTGCTGGTGCAGTCCGGCAAGCCGGTCGGCGTTTGGAAGACCAACGAGTGGGCACCGCGCGTGCTCATTGCCAACTCCAACTTGGTCGGCGACTGGGCTAACTGGGAGCACTTCCGCAAGCTCGAGGACGAGGGCCTGATGATGTACGGCCAGATGACGGCCGGTTCCTGGATTTACATCGCTACCCAGGGCATCCTGCAGGGTACTTTCGAGACCTTCGCGGCCGTGGCCAAGAAGCGCTTCAACGGCACGCTCGCCGGCACGTTCACCCTGACCGGTGGTTGCGGCGGCATGGGCGGCGCGCAGCCGCTGTCCGTCACTCTCAATGGCGGTGCCTGCCTCATCGTCGATGTTGATGAGACCCGCCTGAAGCGCCGCCAGTCCAAGCGCTACCTCGATGAGGTCGTTACCGACCTGGATGAGGCCCTCAAGCTGGTGCTCGACGCCAAGGAGAACAAGAAGCCGCTGTCCGTCGGCCTCGTGGGCAATGCCGCCGAGGTCTTCCCGGAGGTGCTGCGCCGCCAGCGCGCGGGCGAGTTCACCGTGGATATCGTCACGGACCAGACCTCCGCGCACGACCCGCTGAGCTACCTGCCCACCGAAATCACCGTCGAGGATTGGCACAACGAGGCCAAGGCAGATCCGACCACCTTCACCAAGAAGGCGCGTGAGGCCATGGCCGCCCAGGTCCAGGCCATGGTGGAATTCCAGGACGAGGGTGCTGAGGTCTTCGACTACGGCAACTCCATCCGCGATGAGGCCCGCAAGGCCGGCTACCAGCGCGCCTTCGAGTTCCCGGGCTTCGTCCCGGCCTACATCCGCCCGCTCTTCTGCGAGGGTCTCGGCCCCTTCCGCTGGGCAGCGCTCTCCGGCGATCCGGAGGACATCAAGGTCACCGACCAAGCACTTAAGGAGCTCTTCCCGGACAACGAGCACCTGCACAACTGGCTCGATGCCGCCGAGGAGTACGTGGAGTTCGAGGGCCTGCCGGCACGTATTTGCTGGCTGGGCTACAACGAGCGCCACAAGGCTGGCCTGCTCTTCAATGACCTGGTCAAGGAAGGCAAGATCAAGGCTCCGATCGTCATCGGCCGCGACCACCTCGATTCCGGTTCCGTGGCCTCCCCGTACCGCGAGACCGAGGCCATGCTCGACGGCACCGACGCCGTGGCTGACTGGCCGCTGCTCAACGCAATGACCGCTGTCTCCTCCGGTGCCACCTGGGTATCCATCCACCACGGCGGCGGCGTGGGCATGGGTCGCTCCATCCACGCGGGCCAGGTCACCGTCGCCGATGGCACCGAGCTGGCCGCCGCCAAGCTGCGCGCGGTGCTGACCAACGACCCGGGCATGGGTGTTATCCGCCACGTGGATTCCGGTTACACTCGCGCCAAGGAAGTCGCCGACGAGCGCGGTGTGCGTATCCCGATGGAATTCAAGGCCCGCGACTAGACAAGAGAGGAAAAGAAGATCATGTCCACCCTGTTTACTGGAATCTCAGAGCTGCGCACGGTGTCGGAGGCAGGCACGCTTGCCGACGCCGCACTCATCGCCAACACCGACGGCACCATCGCCTGGATCGGCCCAGCCTCCGAGGCCCCGGCCGCGGACGAGAAGGTCGACCTGGGCGGGCGCGCAGTTCTGCCGGGCTGGGTGGATTCCCATACCCACATGATCTTCGATGGCGACCGCTCCGCCGAGTTTGAGGCCCGCATGGCGGGCGAGTCCTACCAGGCCGGCGGCATCGCCGTGACGATGGACGCGACCCGCTCGGCGGGGGAGGAGCGCCTGGAAAAACTCCTGGTGGAACGCATCGCCGCTGCCCGCCGGGGTGGAACGACCACCTTGGAGACGAAGACCGGTTACGGTCTCAATACCGAATCCGAGGTGGAGGCCGCTCGCGTGGCGGCCCGCCACGTCGATGACGTGACCTTCCTCGGCGCGCACCTCGTGCCGCCGGGAGCAGAGGCCGAAACCTACCTCGACGAGGTTGTGGGCCCGATGCTCGACGGCGTGGCGGAGCACGTGCAGTGGATTGACGTCTTCTGCGAGCGTGGTGCCTTCGACGAGAAGCAATCGCGCCGCGTGCTCGAGGCCGGCAAGGCTCGCGGACTTGGCGTGCGCGTGCACGGCAACCAGCTCGGCGAGGGCCCTGGCGTAGCGCTCGCGGTGGAGTTGGGCGCGGCCTCCGTGGACCACGTCAACTACCTCAGCGACGCGGATGTTGAGGCGCTGGCCTCCTCCGATACGGTGGCTACGTTGTTGCCGGCCTGCGATCTGTCTACCCGTGAGCCGCTGGCGCCGGGCCGCAAGCTTATTGATGCCGGCGCGACCGTCGCCATCGCCTCCAACCTCAACCCGGGCACCTCGTACACCTCCGCAATGAACTTCTGCATCACGACGGCCGTGCTCCAGCAGCACCTCACCCTCGATGAGGCCATTGCTGCTGGCACTCTGGGCGGTGCCACCGCGCTGCGCCGCCAGGATGTCGGTGAGGGCAAGGATGCGAAGGGCCGCCCTGCCAAGGGCTCGCTGGTAGTCGGCGCTGCTGCGGACCTGCACGTCCTCGATGCCCCGAGCGCTATCCACCTGGCTTACCGCCCGGGCATGCCGATGACGTTCAAGACCTTCGTCGGCGGCCGCGAGGTCTAGAAAGCAAAGTCTCGCACTCTAGAGTGTAAAACTTTGCAGTCTGCGGTATTCTGCAGGCATGATGTGGACAGTAGAGCAGCTCGAGGATTACCTCGAGCACTGTCGCCTCTTGCAGTCGGATACGACGACCGTGGAGGTGAAATCGGGACGCGGCGGAATGCCGCAGTCCCTGGGGGCTACTCTGTGTGCCTTCGCCAACATGCCGCGTGGCGGCACCGTCATCATTGGAGTGGCGGAGCCCGGCTTTGCGGTGCACGGCGTGGACGATCCTGGCGCTATCGAAAGCGCCCTGGCGGATCAGGCACGCACCCTCGTGGAACCCGCGCCTTACATTGAGACCCAGACCCTCCATATCGAAGGGCGTGCTGTGGTGCTCGGCCACATCGAAGGCGTGCTGCCGCACCAGCGGCCGGCGCTCTATCGGGGGCGGCCCTACCTGCGCATGGCGGACGGTGACTATGTCATGAGCGCCAATGACCTCCGCATGATCGAGGTGGATAAGCTGCACGCTCGCGAGGCCATTGCCTATGATTCAGCACCCGTTCCCGGGTCAAGCCTAGAAGTTTGTGATGATTCGGCGCTCAAAGAAGCAGTGGCGGAGCTGCGCAACGCCACCCCTCGTTTGCGGGGTGCGAGTGATGCCGAGTTACTGGAGCTATTCCGCGTGGTCGATGCCCAAGGACAGCTGAGTGTGGCCGGTTTGTACGCTCTGGGGCGCTTTCCGCAGGGATTCTTTCCTGACCTGCATATTTCTGCGGCCGTGCAATACCCGGCGGGGGAGGAAGGACCACGCACCCGGAACCTGGAAGAGTTTTATGGGCCCGTCCCGGATCTGGTGGATGCGGCCGTGGCGTGGGTGCGCCGGAATATCGATACCGACTTGGTCTATGGCACGGATGGACATCTGCGCGAGGTTCCCGAGCTTCCCCTCGAGGCGGTCCGAGAGGTCATAGCTAATGCCGTGGTCCACCGAGACCTCGGGCCGGAAAGCTTAGGTGCCGGGAAGTTCGTCACCATTCGGCTGACTCGCCAGGCACTGATCGTGACTAGCCCGGGTGGGCTACGCGGCATCTCCGTGGAAGAACTCAAGGGAAGGGTACTGTCACCCGTCGCTGTAAACCCGCGCCTGTATGCACTGAGCACGAAGTTGCGTCTAGAGGATGGCGAGCGCGTCATCGAGGGCCAGGGCGGAGGCATGAAGGTCGTCTTTTCGTCCCTTCGCAAAGCCGGCTTGCGCCCGCCGACCCTCATCGACACTGGTGTTCGCTTCACCGTGATCCTCTGGAGAGCGGGGCGAGGCGATGACGAGCACGCCCCCGCGACTCGCAGCGCCTCTGCTTCCTTTCAGCCCGCGCTTGCCCCAGCACAGACAGCGAAGGAGGGCAGTGTGGTGGAAGACGGGCTCGTCGCCAAGCTCGGCGGAAACCCGGCACTTGTGCTTGCTGCACTACGCCGGAACGGCGAGCTCTCGCTCGTGGACATCGTGAACAGCACGCAGCTCACCCGCGGCCAGGTGCGTTACGCGTTGGGCAAGCTCATCGAGTCCGGGCACGTCACGATGCGCGGCAAACACGGTGACCGCGCCACGCGTTACGCTGCGAAGGAGTAGCCCGAGGCGGAAAAGGTCGGGTAATTCAGCGGTGAAATAGCTAATTGGGTGCCGGTGCCGTACTCTGGTCTGAGCAATGAGCATTACCGATAACGCCACCGGCGGCGTAAACGAGCCGGAAGAATTCAATAAGTCGGAATCTCAGGAAAACTCGCAAGGTGGCGAAGCATTGGACGCTTCGCAGGTATCCAACCAGGACACCGGGGCTGCGAAAAACCCTGAGGACACCGGCGCTGAGGAAACTTCAGCCAACGACAACTCCCAGGGTTTTGCACACCTCGGCCTTCCCGATGACGTTCAGGAAGCCGTGTCCAAGGTGGGCTTTACCAAGCCATCCCCAATTCAGGAAGAAACCATCCCGATCCTCATGGAGGGCCGCGACGTCGTCGGTCTGGCCCAGACGGGTACGGGTAAGACCGCGGCCTTCGCTCTGCCGGTTCTCTCCCAGATTGATACCGAGGCCCGCTACCCGCAGGCTCTGGTCCTCGCGCCCACGCGCGAGCTGGCCCTCCAGGTAGCGGACTCCTTCCAGTCCTTCGCCGACCACTTGGGTCGCATCGAAGTTCTGCCTATCTACGGTGGCCAGGCTTATGGCATCCAGCTCTCCGGGCTGCGCCGGGGCGCCCAGATCATTGTGGGCACCCCGGGCCGCGTCATCGACCACCTGGAGAAGGGCTCCCTGGATATCTCGCAGCTGCGCTTCCTCGTCCTCGATGAGGCGGACGAGATGCTCAACATGGGCTTCCAGGAAGACGTCGAGCGCATTCTTGAGGACACCCCGGAAGACAAGCAGGTCGCACTCTTCTCGGCCACCATGCCGAACTCGATTCGCCGCCTGTCTAAGCAGTACCTCAACGACCCTGCCGAGATCACGGTGAAGTCGGAGCGCCGTACGAATGACAACATCACGCAGCGCTTCCTGCTGACCCCGCACCGCCACAAGATGGATGCCTTCACCCGCATCCTCGAGGTCATTGACTACGACGCCATCATCGTCTTCTGCCGCACCAAGCACGCGACCGAAGACGTGGCCGATAGCCTCAAGGAGGCCGGCTACAACGCTGCCGCCATCAATGGCGATATTGCCCAGCAGCAGCGTGAGCGCACCGTCGATCAGCTTAAGGATGGCCGCCTCGACATTTTGGTGGCTACCGACGTGGCGGCCCGCGGTCTCGACGTGGACCGCATTACCCACGTGGTCAACTACGACATCCCGAATGACACCGAGTCCTACGTGCACCGCATTGGCCGTACCGGCCGTGCTGGCCGCACTGGTGAGGCCATCCTGTTTGTCACCCCGCGTGAGCGTCGCATGCTGCGCTCCATCGAGCGCGTGACCAACGCCCGCTTGGAGGAGATGGATCTTCCGACCGCGGATGAGGTCAACGCTAAGCGTAAGGAGAAGTTCTTCGCTTCCATCGGCGCTTCGCAGGAGGACAAGCAGTTCGAATTCTTCCGCGACATGGTGCGCGAGTACTCCGCAGCGGAGAATGTGGCGATGGATGATATCGCCGCGGCCTTGGCCGTGCAGCTGCAGGGCGGGACGGACTTCCTGCTCAAGGAGCGCCCGGTGACTAAGAAGAACCGTCGCGAGCGCGATCGCTTCGAGCGCGACGGCCGCGGGCGTGACCGTGATCGTGGTCGTGACCGCGGTGGCCGCGACCGTGACCGCGGCCCGCGCCGCCCGGATGGGGACTTTGAGACGTACCGGCTGGACGTCGGCAAGCGCCAGAACGTGCGCCCGGGTGCGATCGTGGGTGCGCTGGCCAACGAAGGTGGCCTGACTTCCAAGGACTTCGGCCGTATCACCATCGCGGTGGGGCACACCTTGGTGGACCTGCCGAAGAACCTAGACCCGGCAGTGCTGGACCGTCTGAAGGACACCCGCATTTCCGGACAGCTCATCAAGATTCAGAAGGATACCGGCCGCCCGCCGCGCCGGAACTACGATGACGACCGTGGCCGCGGCGGCTACGGTGGACGCGGACGCGGTGAACGCGGCGGATACCGCGACCGTGACCGCGGTGGACGTGGCCGCGACCGTGGTGAGCGCCGCGGGGGCTGGCGCGACTAGGCTCCGCTAGGCGCCGCAGCGGCCCTAACGCTGCACGAGAAAACCTCCCAAACTCTCACTGAGAGCTTGGGAGGTTTTATCTGTTGAGGCCTAAACCGAAGAGTTTAGACGTACATCAGGATGGCGCAGACAACCCACAGCAGGTTGAAGATACCGGAGAACATCGCCAGCTGCTTCTTCAGCTTGGCCACATCGGCGCTGCCCGGGCTGGCAATCGCAGCCATGGCCTGGTTCTGCTTCGGGATAACCACGACGAGCAGAATGACCCAGGCGATGACGGAGAGCAGAAGGGCAATGTGGAACTGGACCTGAGATTTGTAGGCAGCCAGGTCAGTAAGGAAGACAGCCAGACCGATGACCGGAACGATGGCGGAAATGTAGCCATAGGTCGAGGTGATCTTGTTGAGGATGCCGGCGGCACCTGCGGCCGAAGCATCACCGGCGCCAGCCTTTGCCAGCTGGGCAGGGAAGGCGGAGGTGGAGATACACACGGTACCGACCAACAAGATGGCAGCGAAGGCGTGAAGGAAGATGAGCAAGCTTGTCATGGGGAGTGCGCTTTACCTTTCTGTACGGGGCTTATCCCAGCGAAAGTCTAACGGTGCTGGGATATGAAATCGAATCGACACTGGTGGCGCATGACTGCATAGTCGCGGGCAGGCAGTGGGAGTTGGTATTTGCGCGCCACTGCGGCAAGGCGCAGCGAATAGTCGCAGCGGTCGGCGGGCGGGAGCCAGTCCGCCGGCAGGGAATCGGACTTGGCTTGGTTCAAGTTGCGGGCAGTGGCAACAAGGTTGAGCGGATCGTTGGCGAAGGCCATCTTCTTTTCCCGCGGCCACGTTGATGCGCCGAGATCCCAGGCTGCTGAGAGCGGAAAGACGTGGTCGACTTCGACGCGCTCCGGCGCGGGTGCGCGGGCATAAGGATCGTAGAGGGTGCCGTCGATGGTCTGCGCTGCTTTGACGTTATCGCGGGTGCCCGGCGCCCAGCCGCCGAAGTCATCGCGGTTGTAGCCAGGGGCCTCCACGCGTGCGGGCACGGTAGCCACACCCAGGTCCGGGCCGGGAAGGAGATGGAAGCCGCCGTAGGCCACCGTGGCTATGGAGAGGAAACCGATATAGGCCGCGCGCAGGTTCATGCACTTTTAGACTGTGCGCAGCGTGGAGGGGTTCCTGAAGGGCTCGGAGGGGAGCCGCCAAGCACGCAATGAGGTGGGGTGCGATGTCAACAAAACTTGACAAAATAAGAATAGTTTTAATAATTAGCTTGGTAATAGATTAAGAATGTCAAAATTACTGATCCCGCTATCACTGCTAAAGGAAAGGAAACGCAGTGAAATCTTCGCTCTCCATTCTTGCTGCGGCATGTCTCGTTGCTGCAGCAAGCCCTCTTGCCTTTGCGCAGGACGTCGCTCCGGAACTGCCGGAATCTGCACTCGCCGAGGAAGCCCTCAAAGACCCCATAGCAACGGAGAGCCCCGACGAATCCGGTGACATTAAGGATGCCGCCGAAGGGTTAAAGAATTACTCCACAGCACCAGCACCTGGTAGTAACAGCCCGGTCGGTGATGAATACTCGGCCTTCTACCACGATGCTGTAGATCTGGAGTCATCCACCCCCGGCCAGCTTTTCCGTTCCGCGCCTGTTCGCAACCCGGCGAATACCCTCGGAATTACAAATATCGGCCCCTACAAGGCCCAGCGCATCCTGTATTCCTCTACCAACCGCACGGGAGAGAAAACGGCAGTCAGCGGCATTGTTATTGAGCCCAAAGCAGCATGGACGAAGCCGGGACCACGCCCGGTTGTAGCATTCGCCCCTGGTACCCAGGGTGTGGCAGACCGCTGTGCGCCGTCGCGCAAGATTGCTGAAGGCGTGGGGGATTATGAGCAGTTCTTCTTCGAGCAATACTTGAAGAAGGGATATGCGGTGGTGGTGACAGACTATGAAGGTCTTGGTACCCCAGGAATGCACACTTACATGGACCGAATCTCCCAGGGGCATGCAGTCTTGGATAGTGCGCGTGCGGCACAGCAGCTGAACGGCTGGGATATTAGTGGTGACAACCCCGTGTTCATTAACGGCTATTCGCAGGGAGGTGGGGCAGCGGCATCAGCAGCGGAACTCTATGATGACTACGCGCCTGAGCTTAACGTCAAGCTAGCAACGATTGGTGCTGCACCCGCGGATCTGACGTTGCTGCCGCCGGCTCTCGACGGCACGCTGTATTTCCTTTTTGAGTCCTATGCGTTGTTGGGCTTGAGTAACTCCTATGGCGAAGACCTGTACGCTCATCTCAATGAGAAGGGGGCTGCAATTCTCAAGCGCGCCACCAACACCTGCACCCTGGGGCTGGCTGGCTTTTCAGGAACCACCATTGAACAGATCAGCAATGAGGGCAACAGCGTTGACGAATTCATTGCTACTGCGCCCTTTGACCGAATTCTGGCGGACCAGCACATTGGTTACGATGCGCCGTCGATTCCGGTGGTGGTTACGCACGGCCGCGGCGATGATGTGATTCCTTTCTCCACCGCTGAGCAGCTGGTTGAGCAGTGGACTTCGCGTGGTGCAAACGTGACCTTCATTCCGAATGATGCCCGCTCCCACGTGGCTGGTACCGTCCCGCATATTAAGGAATCCGTCAAGGCTATTGAGGCAGCGCTGTCTTAAAAGGAAGGTGTCTCGGGCACCTCAGTTCACAAGACAAACCCCTCGCCGGAGCTTAGTGATGAACTAGCCCGACGAGGGGTTTAAAAGAAGGAGGGGGAGGGGCCGAAGGCTACTTCTGAACCTTCTCCGCGGCCTCCTCGAAGTCCAAGTCATCGTTTTCTTCAACGAGCTTGGCCAAGCGGGTAGCCTCCTCGAATTCCTGGATGACCTTCTCATCCGGAGCCTTGGTAGCAAGGGAAACACCGACGGATACGAGCAGAGCGGAGATGAAGCCCGGAACCAGCTCGTAAAGGGTATCGCCCAGCGGGCTCATGCCCCAGCCGATGGCCACGACGGCACCGGTGATCATGCCGGCGATGGCGCCGGTGGAGTTGAGGCGCTTCCAGTACAGCGACAGCAGCACCAGCGGGCCGAAGGCGGAGCCGAAGCCGGCCCAGGCGAAGCCGACCAGACCCAGAATCGAATCCGACGGGTTGATTGCCAGCACAGCGGCGACGATGGCGATGGCCACGACGGCAGTACGGGACAGGTTGATCAGGACGTTCTGGCTTGGCTTCTTCTTAGCGAAGATGAGGTAGAGGTCCTCAATGAGGGAGGTGGAGACCACCAGCATCTGGGAGGACATCGTGGACATGATGGCTGCCAGAACAGCGGTCAGAACCAGACCAGCAAAGAGCGGGTGGAACATGACCTGAGCCATGTCCAGGAAGATGGTCTCGTAGTTCTCCTGGTCGGTGATGGAGTGGTTGGTCTCAGTGAAGAAGACCGTGCCGGAGAGCGCGACGAAGATGGCTCCGATCAGGGAGATGCCCATCCAGCTCACACCGTAGAAGCGGCCTGCGCGGGCGTCGGAAGGCTTGCGCAGCGCCATGAAGCGCACGATGATGTGCGGCTGGCCAAAGTAGCCCAGGCCCCAGGCCAGGTTGCCGATGATGACGGCAGCGGATACACCGGAGAACAGGGAGAAGTAATTGGGGTTCTCAATCACGCCACCGGTGGCGTAGGGGTTCTCAGCGGCGAAGCTGAAGATATCGCCCGGGTTGTCCAAGGAGAAGAGCACCATGATCGGCACGATGATGAGGGAGGCGAACATGAGCAGGCCCTGGACGGTATCGGTGTAGGACACCGCGAGGAAGCCGCCGACGAAGGTGTAGAAGACCGTCACGGCAGCCACGACAAGCATGCCGACCATGTAGTCGCCGCCGAAGCTGGACTCGAAGTAACGGCCGCCGGCCACCATGCCGGAGGAGACGTAGAAGGTGAAGAAGAAGATAATGATGGCCGCCGCGATAATGCGCAGCAGGCGCGACTTATCGTGCAGACGGTTTTCAAAGAAGGAGGGCACGGTAATGGAGTTGCCGGCAATTTCGGAGTAGGAGCGCAGACGCGGCGCGACCCACTTCCAGTTGGCCCAAGCACCGATGAGGAGGCCGATGGCCATCCACAGCTCGGACATACCGGTCAGGAACAAAGCGCCCGGCAGGCCCATGAGCAGCCAGCCGGACATATCGGAGGCGCCGGCGGATAGGGCGGCTACGAACGGGTGAAGGCCGCGGCCGGCGAGAACGTAGTCGTCGTACTCATCCGTCTGCTTGTAGCTCCAGAAGCCGATGGCGGCCATGGCAAGCAGGTAGATGATCATCGCAACGACATACCAAGTGGAGTCTTGCACTGATCTCTCCTTGAGATTGAGATTTATAAATAGGACCTACTCACGCTAACGAGGCGATTCCTCTGACCCAACTGAGAATTGGCTGCGTGACCAGTATTTGGTTACCTTGGTCACAGCTTATTGTACGGTCTTACTGGTGTTACGTCGTTATGTAACGAGACTATAACGATTGTCTATTTAGGCAGGATTCGGGAACTTTCTGCGACCCCGTCCCCCAAAAGGTGTGCTGCTAAACTGGCCCCTATGGCTTCTTACCTGCTGCATGGCCTCTGGCTGCCCGTCTCCGGCCTGAGTCTATGGATCGAACAGGTCGAAGGGCACAAGATCATCATGCCCTCAGCAGTCCCAGAGGGAACCTTCCCGGATGCGGTGGACACCATCCTGAGCAAGAAGACCTTTCGCAACCGAGCACGAGTGTCCCTGCGCACTCCAAAAGGCAAAGATGTCTCCCTCATGGTGCCCATGGCCATGTTCGCCCCGGATGAAGCGGTGGAGACCCTGGCCAAGCTGGAATACCTCGACACCGATAGCCAAGCGGCCACCCCGGAGCAGCGCGCGACCATCGCGCCAGATCTCCTGTGGCTCATCCGCGCCTACCGCGGCCTCTACCGTTTCGTCCGGGCCGGCCGCGTGACCATCCGCCTGTCCTACCAAGCCGGCGAGTGGTACCCGATGTGGCAACTGGCTTCGGGCTTGGGGGAGCGCAGCTGGCTGGCAGAGATGCTGGCCTCCGCGCCCGGCATCCTCTCCATTAATAACCGGGCTCTCTCTGATGATTTGGCGGATGAGCTCACACACTGGATTGCCTATACTCAGCTGCGCCCGCAGATCGATGCCCCACGCGCTGCACCCTGGCATGACTTCGCCCAGGCGCTGTTGAGAACTTCGCCCGTGAAGAAGGGGCGCGCGCAGTTGCTGCGCGGTCTCAACGAGTGGAAGGATTCCATTACCTCCGTCGATCTCCAGCTGGTGTTCCTCGTGGAGGAGCCACCAAATGAGAATGTCTCCGTCGAGGATGCAGCGTGGCCCATCCGCCTGCTGGTTCGTTCTGGGACTGATTCACCGATGCCGGTGCGGCAGGAGCAGTTGGATCGGGGGAGCGTCGAGAAGCTGCGCGAAGTCCGCCGCCATGCCTTCGACGTGGCACCGCGGCTGAAGTACAACTCCGCCCCGGCGAGCCGGAATGCGGGTGACTGGGATGTGTACCTGACCACGGAGCAGCTCGTGGATTTTGTCACCCACGACGCCGCCGCCCTGCGCAAAGCCGGCTTTACCGTGCTGCTGCCCAAGTCCTGGTCCCACATGGAGACCAAGGCCAAGCTGGAAACCACGGAGGTGCGCGATCCAGCCGATGCCGCCACCAAGGCGCACATCGGCATGGAAAAGCTGTTCAGCTATGACTGGAAGCTCTCGGTTGGGGATACGCAGCTTACCGACGCCGAAATGCACGAGCTCATCTCCTCCAAGTCTGGTCTCATTCGCCTGCGCGGCGAGTGGGTCATGGCGGATACCCAGGCTTTGAACAAGATCTCGCAGTACATGCGCGAGTTGGCGGACACAGCCCGCAAGCGCGCCCTGAAGGAGCTGGAGCAACTCGCCGCGACCGCGGAGATGGCCCGTCAGCTGGAACAACCCGGCTGGGAAGAGCTCGTGGCCGAGGTGGAGCGCCGTCGCAAGGAATTCAATGAGGGCGAGCAGGAAGAAGCGGTCACGCTGGCGGATCTGCGCGAGATGGCATTGAAGTCGATGGCGGAGGACCCCGTTGCCTTCACCGGCTCCGAGTGGCACACGTCGCTGCTCGGCGGGCTGGATAGCACCGCGCCCGACCGCGTGGAGATCCCCGATACGGTCCATGCCGAGCTACGCGAGTACCAGCGCCGGGGTGTGGACTGGCTGTATTGGATGTCCCGCAACAACATCGGCGCGGTGCTGGCGGATGACATGGGGTTGGGCAAGACCCTGCAGCTGCTGTCTTTGTTGGCGGTAGAAAAGGCCGCCCATGAGTCAGCTGAGGAAGCGGAGGCGTGGAAGCCCACTCTGGTGGTTGCCCCGACCTCCGTGGTGGGTAACTGGGCTAGGGAGGCCAAGCGCTTCGTACCGGATTTTAAGGTCATGGTGCAACACGGCACCGGGCGCCTGAAGGGCGAGGAGCTGGTCACGGCGGCGCAGAACGCCGATATCGTCATCACCTCATATGGCACGGTCAGCCGTGACTTCCTGACCTTGAGCAAGGTGGAGTGGGACCGCGTGGTCCTCGATGAAGCCCAAGCGATCAAGAACGCCTCCACGCGCTCCTCCAAGGCCGTGCGCGCCATCCCCTCGCGCCACCGCGTGGCGCTGACCGGCACGCCGATTGAGAACCGCCTGTCGGAAATGCGCTCCATCCTGGACTATTGCAACCCCGGGATCTTGGGCTCTGCTTCCTTCTTCCGCAACCACTTTGCCAAGGCCATCGAGCGCGAAGGCAGCGAAGTCATGGCGGAGCGCCTGCGCCTGCTCACTGGCCCATTCATCCTGCGCCGCCTTAAGACGGATCCGAATATCATCGATGACCTGCCGGAGAAGTCCGAGCAGATCATCACCGTGCGCATGACCGATGAGCAGGCCGCCCTCTACAAGGCCCTGGTCAATGACGTGGAACAGGCCCTGGCAAAGAAGAAGGAGGGCATCTCGCGCCGCGGCCTCATCTTGGCGTCACTGACCCGCATCAAGCAGATCTGCAACCACCCAGCGCACTTCTTGGCCGATGGCAGCGCTGTCACCATCAAGGGCAAGCACCGCTCCGGCAAGGTGGAAGAACTCATGCGGATCATCGACCAGGCCATCGAATCCTCGGAGCGCGTGCTGGTCTTTACCCAGTACAAGGCCTTCGGTGACGTCCTCCAGCCCTACCTGTCTGAGCAGCTGGGCTGCGAGATTCCCTTCCTCCACGGCGGGGTCAGCAAGAACCGGCGCGACCAGATGGTTGAAGAATTCCAGGCCGATAACGGCGCACCCGTCATGCTGCTCTCGCTCAAGGCAGGAGGTACCGGGCTGAACCTCACGGCGGCGTCGATAGTCGTGCACATGGACCGCTGGTGGAATCCGGCGGTGGAAAACCAGGCCACGGACCGCGCCTTCCGCATCGGCCAGCAGCGCAACGTGCAGGTCTACAAGATGATTACCGCCGGTACCTTGGAGGAATCCATCCAGGACATCCTCGACGGCAAAACGCAGCTGGCCGGTGCCGTCGTGGGCGAAGGCGAGGGCTGGCTCACCGAACTGAGCCCCGAGCAGCTGGCGGATCTCATGAGCTACAGGGAACAGGAGAAGTAAATGGCACCGAAGAGTCCTGAGGACAACAACGTCATCTACGCCAACTTCGGCACCCGCAAGCGCGTGAGCACGCCGGAGGAGGTCAACCGCGTCGACCGCGTGCGCACCATGCAGCCGGCGGCCACGCGCCTGCTCAACTTTGTCAACCAGCAAACGGATTCCGGCCGAATTCGCCGCGGGCGCCAGTACGCCACGGAGGGCCACGTCGTGGGCCTCGATGTGCGCAACGGCGCTGTGCACGGCAAAGTTGCTGGCTCCCAGAACGAGCCTTTCGCGGTGCTCATCCAAGTGCCCTACCGCAACAATGAGGACATCGGGCGGCTGTCGGAGATGTTCGCGCGCACGCCCAACTCCGTGGCGAAGGCCAGGGAGGGCATGCTTGCCGACGCCTCCCTCGACATCCTCATCGCCGAGTACCCCGACGACCTCCGTTTCTCCTGCACCTGCCCCGATCCGGAGTACGTGTGCAAGCACGTCGTGGCGGTGGCGGACCGCCTCGCGGCCCGGATGGATGCTGACCCCTCCGTGATTTTTGCCCTGCGCGGACTCGACTTCGCGCGGCTGGAGCAAGCGGTCATGGAGCAGGCCAAGGCGGCCTCGGAGGATTCCTACTCCGCGAGCGGGGCTGCGGACATCTCTCAGGAGGAGCGCAATGCCTTGTTCTGGGAGGGGCGAGAACTCCCGCCCTTGCCGGAGCCGAAGACTGCTCCTGCGGTGGATGATTCCGACCCGGAATTGCTGCGCAAGGCCATGAGATCTGTCAGTCATACGAACATAGATTTGCTTCGGGCGGTCTCCGATGTCGAGGACCTTTACTATCATCTGACGCACTAGACATTGCCACCATCAGGGGAGGGGCTCACACGCCCAGCCCTGGACCACGTTGTAGGGAGTTTGCATGGCCGCGGTCACGTTCATCCACACCTCCGATTTCCAGCTGGGCATGACCCGCTGGTTTTTAAGTCCCGCGGCGCAATCGCGTTTTGATGATGACCGCGAGGCGGCGGTGTTGCGCCTGGGGGAGCTGGCCACCGAGACGGGTGCCGAGTTCATCGTCGTGGCCGGTGACGTGTTTGAACACAACTCCTTGAGCAAGTCCACGCTGCTGCGCGCAAAGGACATGTTCAAGCGCTTGCCGGTTCCGGTCTACCTGCTGCCCGGCAACCATGACCCTCTTGTGGCGGATTCCATCTTCTTCAACTCCTTTGCGGATAACGTGCACGTGATTGCTGATTCGGAGCCGATTGAGGTGCGCCCGGGCGTGGAAATCGTCGGTGCCCCTTACCTGTCCAAGCGGGCTAACTATGACCTCGTGCGCCGCGCGCTGGAGCCGCTGCCGCCTGCCGAGGAAGGCGCGGTTCGCATCGCGGTGGGCCACGGCCAGGTGGAATCCCGCGCGGGCGAGGGCGAGGACTCGGATGCGGATACGATCGACCTCGCCTTCGTAGAGGAGTGCCTGGACAAGGGTGTTATCGATTACTTGGCGCTGGGGGATACGCATTCCACCGAATCTTTGGGCCGCTCCGGCAAGGTGTGGTTCTCGGGCAGCCCAGAGACCACGGCCTTCGACGATAGGGAGCGCGATTCGGGCAACGCCTTGGTGGTGACTGTTGAGGGGGAGCGGGTGGACGTCGCCAAGCACCGCGTTGGCCGTTGGGACTTCCGGGCGATTGATGCGGACATCGACTCCATGGAGGATGTCGAGGGCTTCCTGGAACAGCTGGACGCGGTGCCGGAGAAGATTCGCACCGCGGTCAAGTTCAGCTTGCGCGGCACCGTGGGTTTGAGCGCGCAGGCCCGTCTGGAGCAGGGCCTGGCGGAGATGGAGGAGGTCTTTGCTTCCCTCAAGCCGCGCGAGAGAACCATGGACCTGCATCTGGCGCCCTCGGAAGAAGAGCTCAGCGAACTGAGTTTGAGTGGTTATGCCGCCAATGCGCTAGCGGAGCTGCTCGAGGACTTGGACAACCCCACCGCCCGCGACGCTGCCAACTTGCTGTTCCGCCTCAGCGCGAAGGGAGCCTAAACCATGATGCAGCTGCATTCTGTGGAACTGAACAATGTCCGGGGCGTGGAGCACCTGGAGGTCAAGGACCTGCCGGAGACCGGGGTGGTGGTTATCGGTGGGCCGAACGAGGCCGGAAAGTCCACGTTGGTGGAGGCCATCGATTTTGTGCTTACAGAAAAGCACACGGCCAATTCCAAGCCGGTGCGGGCGCTGCAGCCTGCCGGTCGCGACGTGGGACCTGAGGTCACACTGGAGGCGACCGTGGGGCCTTACCGCTTCCGCATTCGCAAGCGGTGGGTGAAGAAACGTACCTCGGAGCTGCACGTTTTCTCCCCGCGCCCGGGCCAGTGGACCGGTCCCGAGGCGGATGGGGAGCTGGATCGAATCCTCAGTGAGCACGTGGACCGCGCGCTTCTCGACGCCCTCTTCGTCCGCCAGGACGACAACCACCAAGGCATCGCCGCGGTGGGTATTCCTTCCCTGACCGCGGCGCTGGAGGAGCAGACCGGGGCGAGTGCCGCGGCGGAAGACTCCGAGCTGCTCACGCGCATCGAGGCGGAGTACAAGGAGTATTTCACCGCGAAGACAGACAAGCCGGCAGGAGACTATAAGGCTGCCATTGCCGCGTTGGCAGATGCTGAGGAGAAGCACGCTGCCGCCGAGGCCGCGCTGCGCGAGCTCGACGGTGTGGTGGAGCGCTATGAGGCTGCCGAGCTGAAGAAGAAGGAGGCTGAAGCCGCTCTGCCGGCGGCCGCGGAAGAATGCGAGCGTCGTGACGGTGAGCTGGTCGCCGCTCGGGCTGCACAGGAGAAGGTCACCGCGCAGGAGGCTGCGGTGACTCGGGCGGCGGAGGCCGTGACACACGCGGAGGAGGAAGCACAGCGCCGTAAAGCTGTGGTTGCTGAGCATGACGCAGCCGTTGATGCTGCTGAGCGTGCCGCCGCCGCGGTTGTGGAAGCCCGCGAACGTGCTGAGGAAGAGGCCGCCGCCCGCACGAAACTAGAAGAAGAGCGCGCCGAGGTCCACAAGCGCTACGAGGCCGTGCGCGAGGAACGCCAGCGCGCCCGCCGCGCGCAGCAGCGCGCTGAACGTGAGGCTCTGGGCACCCGACTCGAAACACTGAGCAAGCTGGAAGAGACTTTGGCGGCCCGCCGCCGCGAGCTGGCGGCGACTCCCGACGTACCGAACCTTCAGGCCTTGGAGGACGCGGCGCGCGAGGTTACTGTCCAGGAGCGCCTGCGGGCCGCCGCGGCGGCCAAGCTTTATTTTTCCGGTGAGGGCGCCTTTAGCGTCGATGGCGAAGAACGTGCCCTGGAGAGCGGTCAAGAAATGGCAGTCGAACTGCGCGAGGGCACCACGCTGAAGGTCGGTGACATCACCGCCCGCTATGCAGCCGGCGCAGGTGATAGCGGTGAGGAAGGCGTGGAGAAGGCCCGCGTGGAGCTCGCACGCCTGCTGGAGGATGCCGGGTGCGAAGACCTTGAGTCCGCCCGCGCCACCCACGAAAAGCACGCGGAGCGGGCCTCCGCCACGGATACTGCTGCCCGCGAGCTTCATGCTGCGTTGGGCGGGGAGGACCTCGGTGAGCTGCGTGCGCGCTTTGAGGCGGGCGCGGCCGATGCTGAGGACGCCGAGGAGGCCGGCGGGACTACTGAGGACGACGCGAAGCCGCGGGAGCTGACTGTGGTGGAGCGTGAGGAAGAGGAGTTGCGCAGGAAGCTGGATGAGCTTGATCGCGCCTTGGGTCCTTACCGCGAAAACAAGGCGGGCGCGGCACTGGAGGTGGCCATGGTCCGTGCGGAGGAGGTCACCGCGCAGCGCGATGCTAAAGCCGCGGCAGTGGAGTCGGCGCGTGCCCAGTTATCGGATGACGGCGTGACCGCCGCTATCGAAGCAGCACGAACCGCGCACGCTGCTGAGAAGAAAGCGCTGGAGGAGATATCCGCCGTCGATGTCGACACCGCGGAGCAGTTGGCGCGGGGAGCGCATACGCACGTTGATTCCCTGAAGACAGCGGTCAATGCGGCGGTGGGGGATATGCGTGAGTTCCGCGGGCTTATCGATATGCACTCGGGCGCAGCCGAAAATGAGGAGAAAGCCGCTGCCGAACTCGACGTTGCTCGTGAGCGCCACGCTGCCATCGAGCGCCGCGCGGAGGCCGCGCGCTACCTGCGTTCGCTCATGCTGCGCCATCGCGACGCCGCCCGTCAGCGTTATGCCGCGCCTTTCGTCACCGCGCTCAATGGCCTAGCCCGCACCGTGTTCGGCGGTGACGTGGACTTCGAGCTTTCCGAGGAGCTCAAGGTGCAGGCGCGGAGCCGCAACGGCGAAACCGTGGCCTTCGACGCGCTCTCCGGCGGCGCGAAGGAGCAGTTGAGCATCTTGACGCGCTTTGCCATCGCCCAGCTGGTGTCCAGTGAACCGGTGCCCGTCGTGATCGATGACGCGCTGGGCTCCACCGACTCGCAGCGCCTCCAGCTCATGGCTGCGCTGCTTACTAAGGCAGGGAAGACAACACAGGTCATCGTGCTCACCTGTATGCCGCAGCGCTATTCCTGGGTACCGGGGCGCATAGACCTTGACATGGAGAGGCTTAGGAATGCTTAAGAGCCGGAGTGTAGGGTAAGTGCCATGACAGCGGATATTCGATGGCTCACCGGCAGCGAGCAGGAGTTGTGGCGCCAACTCCTGGCCAGCATTCGCAAGATTAATCGCGGCATGGAGGAAACTCTCTTGGCCTGCAGTGATATCTCGGCGGCCGAGTATTCGGTGCTTGTTTCGCTTTCGGAGGCACCCGAGCACACCCTGCGCCTGCGCGAGCTGTGCACAGAATTGGAGTGGGACCGCTCGCGCGCTTCCCACCAGATCACCCGCATGGAAAAGCGTGGGCTCGTACGCAAAGAAAAGTGCGCGGGCGATGCCCGCGGCGTGGAGGTCGTCATGACGCGGGCCGGCCGAGAGCGACTTGAGGCGGCGGTACCGGAGCATGTTGAGTCCGTGCGCCGCATGGTCTTTGACCATCTGGATCCCGCCGATGTTCCGGCGCTTCTGCGCTTTTGTGAAGGCGTGCTCTCGGAGAAAAACCTTCCGGGCTATGACGGCTTCGTGCCGGACGAGCGTCTGGGCACTCGTGACCACTAGCTGCGCCCACCGGGGTAGAGTAGGCCCCGTCCGTTTACGCACCAGGAGGTGACCTGTCCACATCATGATGGGACAAGAATTGTTCGAGCACCCAGAGCGCCAATACACCACGTACGGCATCACGCCGCTGAAGGAACTCAGCGCTCAGGTAGGCCCCGCCGAGGACCTGGAAGAGCTCAGCGAGGAGCAAACCGCCGCACTCGAGAACGCCCTCGAACAGCACCCGGACGAGGCCCTGACCTACGATGATGCCTCCCAGTTGTGGATTATCGGCACGGAGGATGACATCGAGCGCATGTTTCAGGATCGTGAGGACTTCGTCGAAGCGCTCAACAACAATGAAGACCCTGGGGTCTAGCCCACAGTCGGTGTCATACTAAAGGCGGATAGCGGCCGAAATATCTGCGTTTAACTACGGTCAGCTCTGCATAAACTGCTAAGATACTCTGTGTTAATGGGCGAGCATCCCACACGCCACCACGAGACGGTTTCCGCGAAAACTTCTCAGGCACAGGGAGCTAAGTGAAAGGACTAAACATGATCGTCGAGCGCGATTTGGCTCAGGAGCAGCGCGAAGCAGCTGCCCGTGACAAGGCTGATGGCTGGGTTTCCGTCTTCGTTGAGTGGATTCCCTCCATGCTTCTTTCCGTGGTGATGCTGGGCGCTTTGATGCTCGGCATGTACTACGTCGAGCACGGCACTCTGGACATCACCCAGCCGATCGTCAACCAGTACATCACCCAGTAACTGGTTCGCTCCTCACGCTGCCGCCCAGCGGGGAGTAGCTTGACTTAAAGCCCCAGCAGTGTTTCCTGCTGGGGCTTCATTCTTCTCACCTGCCGCAACACTCAACCTGTTCCTTTGAGCCCAAAGTCATTGCGGTTTGGGAAGGATTTCACTCATGCGCAGAACCATGCCCGGGCCGCGCAACTGCCCTAGTTGCCAAAACCATCGCTCTCTCGCAAGATCTGGCCAGATCTTTGGCAACTGGAGCAGTGTTGAGCCTGAGAGTTAGTTGCCGAGTCATCGCTTCTTCGCCCTTCGCGCTCACCGAGAGCCCTTATCAGCCGCCGCCCGCAGCTTCGGTGAGCGCGAAGGGCGAAGCTGTCTGATAGCCTGAACTCGATGGACTCTCGCATCTACGTTCGCTATCTCAACGGCCCGCTCCTGTGGTCCGGAATCGTCGTTGGCCTTGCCGTCGTGGCCGCGGTGGTACCCACGATGATCGATTCCACGTGGGCAGCCATCCTCTTCGGCACCCTGGTCATCGCTGCAACTGTGGCCTGCATCATGATGCGAGTGAAGATCGTCGTGAGTGACGACGAGGTTGCGGTTTCCATCCTGGGTATCTTCACGAAGAGAATTCCACTCAGCGATATCACTGGTGCCCGCGTCGGGCCTGAGACTGGGATCAAGGAAGGCGCGGGCCCGCGTGTTGTCGACGGCGCACCGGCCTACATCGTCTCTGGGCCGACCGTGCGCATCGAGCAGGGCCGAAGCTCTCTCATCGCTTCGGCGAAGAATCCGGAAGAAGTGGTTGCGGATATTAAGGCGCGCTTGCGTTAGTTCCATATCCCCAGACCTCGAACCCGAAACCTCCAAGTGAGTGGCTTGGTGCCGTCAAGCGCTGGGCGACGCCCACCTGCAGGTTGCGGGTTTCAGGTCTGGGGGAATGCAGAATGGCAGAGTGCGAAAGGCTTTCCGCACTCGCGGCATCATTAAAATTGCGGGCCGCGGTGCGGCCTGATGGGAGAGAGGTTTGGGCATGAAAAAGTGCCCCTGACAGGGATCGAACCTGCGACCTTCGGTACCGGAAACCGATGCTCTAATCCGCTGAGCTACAAGGGCATTGCTGGCGAAATGCCAACGATGCGATTCTAGCCTATAAAGACTGAAGCGCAGTAATTGGCCTCACGCCGATGGGGGTGTGGCGGGAGGAAGGGGGCGGCTAGGTAAGTCGCCCCTTCATTGTTTCGCAGCCTGTGTTACTGGGCGGGCTGCTCCTGCGCCTGGGGCTGGTCAAAGAAGCCCGGCGCATCCGCGGTGTGGACCTCACCGGTGCGTAGGTAATCAACCACGATCTGGTCGACGGCCTTGTTGCCCATCGCGAAGTGGCCGTGACCCGGGCCGTGGACGGTCACCACGCGGGACTGCATCGGATCCGAGAGACCGCGGTAGAAAGCGTACGGGGTCTGCGGGTCACCGGTGGCCTGCAGCTGCAGCGGCTTGGTCTGCAGGTTCTGGCCGGAGACGGCAATCGGGGTGTTGACCGGTGCGCGGCCACCGCAACCCGCGCCGGAGGCGTACATCGAGTTGAACAGAGTGAAGGGGTCAATCGTGACGAAGTTCGACCAGAGGAACGCCGGAATGAGGGTGGGATCCGTCGGCGCGGTGTTCTCATTGCACATGATGATGTTCTGCATGCTCACGGCATTGAGAACGTCCTGCTGAGCCTGCTGCGGATCCTGCTGAGGCTGCTGTGCTGCCTGCTCCTCAAAGTTAATTGGCTCGATGCCGCCGATGTGCTTGGCCAGCGTGTCCCAGGCCTCCGGGCGGGGGAGCAGCTCACGGGTTGCGGACAGCGTCGGCGAGGAGGCTTGGACAGCTTGCGGGTTGCGTACCTTGCCGGCGAGGTGCTCCGCCTGCACGCGCAGCTCACCGGTAGCAGTCATGATATTGGCACCTGGCTGGCCGGCGAACTCCAGCCCCGGCGGGAGGTCACCAATCTGGGCGTTTGGTGGAAGCACAGTCGGGCGCACGCCTGCCTCGGCGGCAACAATCTGGGACCAGCGCTCGTAGGCCTTCAGCGGGGTCTTTCCGGCGTGGTAGGTGGCGTCATTCTTGGCCACGTACGCAAAGAAGTCATGTAGCGCATTCTCGTAGCCTGCCTGCTGGGAAGCGAAGATCTGGTTCCATGCCATGTTCGGGTTCATGCCAGAGTCGAGCACGACCTTGTCGGTGTGCTGCGGGTAAAGCGTGGCATAGGTAGAGCCCAAGAAAGTGCCGTAGGAGAGACCGGCGATGTTGATCTTCTCCTCGCCGAGCGCCTGGCGCACAACCTCCCAGTCCTTAGCGGTGTTCTCCGTGGTCAGGGAATCGGTGTAGCCGGGGTGTTCTTCTCGCAGTCATCGCGGGTAATTGCGCCGATCTTCGTCAGCTGCGCTAGCGGGTTTCCGCCCACTTCGCTGGACGTGCAGTTCACCTCTCCCGACTCGCGCAGGCCACGCGGCTGCACACCGATGATGTCGTAGCTCTGTTTGACTTCCTCCGGCCACGCTGCGCTACTCACCCAGCCATACGCGTCGCCGCCCGGGCCACCCGGGTTGGTAAACAGGGTGCCCTGACGGTTTCCGGTGGCCTTGAGGCGGATGAGGCCGACGTCGATGGTGCCTTTCTCCGGGGCATCGTGATAGGTCGGAACGGTCACGTGACCGCACTCAGCGCGCTCTTCGGTGACCCCTTCCGGGCACGGCCCCCAGTTGATGGTGGGTTGGTCGGCGTGAGCAACAGCGGGCGCGGCAACCAGGCCGGCAGCAACAGCTACGGGCCCCAGCACCGAGCCTAAAACGCGAGAAAGACGCATAGAATAAGGCTCCTAAAATCGTTAATTAGTACGTGCCTTATCCTATGCGCCGGGGGTGATGTGAGCCGAGTGTTCGGAAGGGGCGGGTGCCCCCGAACGTCACATTACTTAACAATCACCACAATGAGATCGCGCGGGCCGTGGACACCCTCCACGCGGGAGAGCTCAATATCCGAGGTTGCGGACGGACCAGAGATCCACGTCGCCGGGCGCTCCGGTTCATGCGGGAGACCATCTCCGGGACGCCGTAGACAATCTGGTCCTTACGCACGATGCACACGTGACGGTCCGGCACCAAGGTCAGCGCGCGACGGCCACAGGTTTCATTGGACTCGAGCACGATGGTGCCGGTCTGCGCGGAGGTGACGTGGGATTCGGTCACCACGGCGTCGACGGCGTCGAGCTCGCGCGGGTTTTTGGCATTGTCATCCGGGGTGACGGTGCCTTCGAAGCCGTCGAGAAGCCCGGCGTCCATGCCGGGTGCGTAGACGACGTTCGAACAGCCGCGCTCCTTGAGGATGCCCACGAGGGTGGAGTTCAGTTCAGACTCATCGGTGACGTGCACATCAGCCTTGTAGTCTTCGAGGCGGTCCACCAGCATCTCGCGCAGCTCATCTTCGTTGAGCGTGCCTTCCTTCTGGTACTCGCGCGGGATGTCTACGTGGTCCGGCAGGCCGGCCTGCTTCTGGGCGGCTGAAATGCGGTTGAGGATTTCCTCTTTGGCGGTGGTCACTTGATGCCCTCCTTCTTGGCTTGGGCGAGGAGTTCTTGAGCTTCGTCAGTGTTGAACCATTGGCGGAAGGACTTCTTCGGCGGAACGGCAGTATCGCGTACCTCGGACCAACCAGACATGAACAGCGGCAGCTTGTCGATGACTCCGTTGAAACCACCGAGGACACGGCCGAGTGCCACCATGTGGGTGATCTGGTTCCAGATCTTCGGGTTCTTCCACACCAGCTCCACGACCTGGAAGAGCTTCTCCTCGACCGGCGGGGTGGCGTGGGTGACCTTCTGGTAGCGGTTTTCCAGAATGACCTGGGAGAGCGGGATGCGCACCGGGCACACCTCGTCGCAGCGGCCGCACAGGGAGCAGGCATAGGGCAAGCTTGCCGACGGATCGTTGTGGTCCTTCATGCCAGTCAGCTGCGGCGTCAGGGAGATGCCGATCGGGCCTGGGTAGACCGAGCCATAGGCGTGGCCGCCGGCGCGCTCGTAGACCGGGCAGACGTTCAGGCAAGCAGAGCAACGGATGCATTTGAGCGCCTCGTGGCCGACGGGGGAAGACAGAGCAGCGGTGCGGCCGTTATCCAGCAGCACGATGTGGAAGTTCTGCGGGCCGTCGCCCTCGGTAACACCCGACCACATGGAGGTGTACGGGTTCATGCGCTCCGCGGTGGAGGAGCGCGGCAGCAGCTGCAGGAAGACCTCGAGGTCCTGGAAGGTCGGGACAAGCTTCTCAATACCCATCACGGTAATGAGGGTCTCCGGCAGGGTCAGGCACATGCGGCCATTGCCCTCGGACTCCACGATGTTGATGGTGCCGGTTTCTGCCACACCGAAGTTAGCGCCGGAGATGGCGACCTTGGCCTTCATGAACTGCTCGCGCAGGAACTGACGGGATGCCTCAGCCAGTTCCGCCGGCTCGGCCTTGAGGGAGTCATCGGTATTCGGCATCTTGTTGACAAAGATGTCACGAATCTCCGCGCGGTTGCGGTGGATGGCCGGGACCAGAATGTGGGAGGGCTTGTCGTCGCCGAGCTGGACGATGAGCTCCGCCAAGTCAGTTTCCTGGGCGTGGATGCCGGCCTCTTCCAGGTGCTCGTTGAGGGCGATTTCCTGGGTGGCCATGGACTTGATCTTGACCACCTCGGTCTCACCGGTCTCGCGGATAAGGCCCTCGATGATCTCGTTGGCTTCCTTGGCGTCGCGTGCCCAGTGGACGATGCCGCCGCGCTTGGTCACCTGCTCTTCGAACTGAACCAACAGTTCGCCCATGCGCACGGCGACGTCATCTTTGAGTGCGGAGCCGGCGTCGCGAAGCTGCTCCCAGTCCGGGGTTTCATCCACGGCGTGCTGGCGCTTGTCACGAATGGTGGTGGTGGCGTGGTGCAGATTGCGGCGCTGGGTGGCGTTGTTGAGGCCCACGTGAGCCAGCGGCACGAAGGCCTTCGAGCCGCGCAGGTTGCCGTAGCCTTCAGGAGCGCGCGGAGGAGTGGTGTCGAGGAAGGAAGTCATTAGAGCATCTTCTCCTTGGAGTAGGCCGCAGAGGTAGGAGTCCACGGGTGTTCCTTGGTGGAGGCGAGGATTTCCGCCAAGTGGATAGCGCGAACACCGGAGCGCTGGCGAGCCAGAGCACCGCCGATGTTCATCAGGCAGGAGGAGTCACCGCCGGTGACGTACTCGGCCTCAGTTTCGCGGATGTGGCGGGTCTTATCACCGACCATTGCCGCGGAAACCTCGGCGTTCTTGAGCGCGAAGGTGCCACCGAAACCACAGCATTCTTCTGCATTTGGCAGCGGGGCGAGGTCGATTCCCTCGACCTCCTTCAGCAGCTGGTAGGGGCGGTCACCCAACTTGAGGAAGCGCAGGCCGTGGCAGGAGGGGTGGTAGGTCACGCGGTGGGGGAAGAAGGCGCCGACGTTGGTGACCCCGGCGACGTCGACAAGAAACTCCGGAAGGTCCAGCGTCTTGCCGGCTGCCTTCTTGGCGCCGTCCACATCAGCGGAGGTGCCGAAGCGGTCCGCGATCATCTCGTGCTGCTCGCGCACGGCGCCCACGCAGGAGCCGGAGGCAGAAACCACGTAATCAATGGAGGGATCCGCGAAGGCGTCCGCATAGGTGCGGATCATGCCCAAGGTCTGCTCCTGGTAGCCGGTGTTGATGTGCATCTGGCCGCAACAAGTCTGTTCCTCGGGGAAGACGACGTCGTAGCCCAGGCGGGAGAGGATCAGGGCCGTGGCCTTGTGGGCATCGGGGAAAAGTGAGTCACCGATGCAGGTGGAAAACAATGCTATTCGCATTTGTGAGCGCTCCTTAATCTGCCTCCATGTGGCTTGTCCCGTGCTGTGCACAGCGGAGTTGTGCTCGGATGCGCGCTACCAGGACAGCCGCACTGGGCATTTTTCGAGTGTGTACCTTTGAGCCTACCGCCCAAAACTCACATTATCGACACGGGATTACCCCTCCTACCTGGCTTTTTATCGCAACACTAATGTTGTGAAATTCCTAACGTGCGGTGATGGTCGCAGCGGTCGCGGCCGATATGAGGCAACCCCCAGACTGGGCGATGAAGACGCCCGAATCTGGGGGTAGTTAGTGGTGTAGAACTTTATGGCTAAACCCTTTTAGGGGACCAAGAAGCCCAGCACGTTGGTCATGAGGAAGACGATGACGCACACGACGGCGAGGAAGGCGACGGAGTAGCCCACGACCGCCTTGAAGATGCGGGATTCCTCGCCCTCCATCTGCACGGCGGTGGCGGCGATGGCCAGTGACTGCGGGGAGATCATCTTGCCCACAACGCCACCGGAGGTATTGGCGGCCAGCATGAGGTCCGGATTGACGCCGATGCGCTCGGCGGCGGTGACCTGCAGGTTGGCAAAGAGTGCGTTGGCGGAGGTATCCGAGCCGGTGACGGCGGTGCCGATCCAGCCAGGACGGGGGAGAAGAGCGCGAAGATGCCGCCGACAGAAGCCACGAACTGGCCGATGGAGATGGTTTGGCCGGAGTAGTTCATGGTGTAGGCCAGTGCGAGGACCAGGATGATGGTCAGCGCGGAGAACTTCATGCGGGAGACAACCTCGCCGAACTTGGTCAGCGGCGCGGAGGCGTCCAGCTTGTAGCGGCCGTTCTCGTTGAAGGTCATGTAGATAAGGGCCACGATGATGCCGGAAATCAGCAGTAGGGTTCCCGGGTTGCCCAGCACGTTGAACGTGAAGGCGGTGTCCATGGCGTGGCCTTCGGCGTCGAAGACGGTGCCGTCGAGAAGCGGCCAGGCAACGTTGACCTGGAGGAAGCCGAAGATGGCCGGCCATGCGGTGGCGATGGCGAAGACAGCGGTGACCACGGCATAGGGCAGCAGGGCCATCCAAATGCGGCTGCCGTTGAGATCCGTGACCTCCTCCTGGGCGGGCAGCTCCATGCGCTCGCGCAGGCTGTCGACACCCTTGGGCTTCCACACACGCAGGAAGATGAAGCCCGCGCCGAGGGAGACGATGCAGGCCACGACGTTGGTGAGCTGGTAGGCGAAGAAGGTAGCCGCGGCCCACTGGGCAATGGCGAAGGAGATGCCGATGACGGCCGCGGCGGGGCCGGCCTCCTTAACACCGCGCATGCCGTCAAGGATAAAGAGGATGAAGAAAGGCACGACGGCGGCAATGAGCAGGACCTGGAGGGAAATCAACGCGGCGATGTCAGCGGTCTGCTCGGCGGTGCGCCCGCCGACCGAGCCCGCGGTGGTGACTGGGATGCCCACCGCGCCGAAGGCCACGGGCGCGGTGTTGGCAATGAGCACCGTGGTGGCCGCCTTGAGCGGCTTAACACCCAAGGCCAGGATCATGGTCGCCGTAATCGCGACGGGAGCGCCGAAGCCGGCGAGGGCCTCCAGCAGGCCACCGAAGCAGAAGGCGATGAGGATGGCCTGGATGCGGATATCGCCATCGCCCAGCAAGTCAAAGGTCTTGCGCAGGTCATTGAATCGTCCGGAAGCCACGGTCACTTCGTAGAACCAGATGGCGGTGATGATCACCCAGACGATGGGGAAGAGGCCAAAGAGTCCGCCGCGCACCGCGGAGGACAGGGCCATGCCGGTGGGCATGTCCATGCCAAAGACTGCGATGAGGAGTGCCACGAGAAGCGCTACCGCACCCGAGGTATGGGCGCGGGCCTTGAGGCCCAAGAGCATGATGAAGAACGCGATGAGCGGCAGCGTGGACACCAGCGCGGTAAGCCCCACGTTGCCAGCAATGGCGTCGGTGGTGATGTTGAAGGTTGACATAAATCTCAATTCCAGTTGGCTCCCGCTGGCGTCCTCGTGGAGATCCCCAGGATGCGGCACCGCATGTTTCGGCCGAGCGAGAGGGCGAAAGATTGAATCGATTCAGATAACGCCTTTTAGGGTAGAACTTGGCGCTTCGCTGTGCTGCATTGTTCACCCGATGGGGGTGAGTGACCTTGCTAACGTCTGAGACCTGGTAGCGCCTCCAAGCGGCGGAGACGATAGACTTTGGCCCTATGAATCCTGAAGATCTTTCCGTCCTGATCAAGAACACTGCCGCCGCCGTGCTCACCGAGCATGAGCTGGACTCCTCCGTCCTGCCGGAGACCGTGAGCGTGGAGCGCCCGCGCAACCCGGAGCACGGCGATTACGCCACCAACCTGGCACTCCAGGTGGCCAAGAAGGCCGGCACCCAGCCCCGCGAGCTGGCGCAGTGGCTGGCGGATGCCCTCGCCGGCAATGACGCCATCGATGAAGCATCCATCGCGGGCCCGGGATTCCTCAACATTCGCCTCGCTGCTGCTGCCCAGGGCGCCATCGTGGCCCAAGTCCTTAGCGCCGGTGCGGACTTTGGTAGCAACTCCACCTACCAGGGCAAGAAGATCAACCTGGAGTTCGTCTCCGCGAACCCGACCGGTCCTATCCACCTGGGTGGTACCCGATGGGCCGCCGTGGGTGACTCGCTCGGCCGCGTGCTCGAAGCCTCCGGCGCGGAGGTGACCCGCGAGTACTACTTCAACGATCACGGCGGACAGATCGACCGTTTTGCACGTTCCCTGGTGGCCGCGGCCAAGGGCGAGCCCACCCCGGAGGACGGCTACGGCGGCGATTACATTAAGGAGATCGCGCAGGGGGTGCTGGATCAGAACCCGGCAGCTCTCGATGGCAGCGACGCCGACGTGCAGGAAGCCTTCCGCTCTGCCGGCGTGGAGATGATGTTCGCCCAGATCAAGGAGTCCCTCCACGAGTTCGGCGTGGACTTTGACGTCTACTTCCACGAGAATTCCCTCTTCGAGTCCGGCGCGGTGGAGAAGTCCATCCAGAAGCTCAAGGACAACGGCAAGCTCTACGAAGCCGAGGGTGCATGGTGGCTGAAGTCCACCGAGTACGGCGATGACAAGGACCGCGTGGTCATCAAATCCGATGGCAACGCCGCCTACATCGCCGGCGATATCGCCTACGTGGCCGATAAGTTTGACCGCGGCCACGACCTCGCCATCTACATGCTCGGTGCCGATCACCACGGCTACATCGCTCGCCTGCGCGCCTCGGCCCAGGCCCTGGGCTATGACCCGGAGGCCGTCGAAGTCCTCATCGGCCAGATGGTGAACCTCGTCCGCGATGGCCAGGCGGTCAAGATGTCCAAGCGTGCCGGCACCGTCATCACCCTTGATGACCTTGTCGAGGCTATCGGCGTCGACGGCGCGCGTTACTCCCTGGTGCGCTCCTCCGTGGATTCCAGCCTGGACATCGACTTGGGCCTGTGGGCTTCCCAGTCGGCGGATAACCCGGTCTACTACGTGCAGTATGGCCACGCCCGTATTTGCTCCATCCTGCGCAAGGCAGCAGAGCTGGGCTTCGACACCGCCGCGCTTGCCGACGGCCCCCTCGACCTCCTCACCCACGAGAAGGAAGGCGACCTCATCCGCACCCTAGGCGAGTTCCCCGAGGTTGTGGCCACCGCCGCTACGCTGCGTGAACCGCACCGCATCGCGCGTTACGCCGAGGAGCTTGCCGCCGTGTTCCACCGCTTCTATGACCAGTGCCAAGTGCTGCCGAAGGCTGGTGAAGAGACCGAGCCGATTCACTCCGCACGCCTCGCCCTGGCCAGCGCCACCCGCCAGGTCATGGCCAATGCCTTGACCATGGTCGGGGTTAGCGCACCGGAGAAGATGTAAGAAAAGGTATCGATGACTGATTTCAATTCTCTTCCGGCCCACGTGTGGCCGCGCAACGCAGCGCGTGACTCCGATGGCGTGGTCTCGATTGGTGGCGTTTCCCTGACCGAGCTGGCCGAAGAATACGGCACCCCGCTCTATGTTTTCGATGAACAGGACTTCCGCTCGCGCTGCCGGGACATGGCCCAGGCCTTCGGCGGCCCTGACCACGTGCACTACGCCTCCAAGGCTTTCATCACCAAGCGCATCGTGCGCTGGGTAGACGAGGAGGGCCTGTGCCTCGACGTCGCCTCCCTCAATGAGGCCAAGCTAGCGCTCGCCGCGGACTTCCCGCCCGAGCGCATGACCGCGCATGGCAATAACAAGGAAGACGAGTACCTCGAGCTGTGCGTTAACGAGCGGATTGGCCATGTGGTGCTGGATAACGCGGAGGAGCTCTCGCGCCTCAACAGCATTGCTGCGGCCGCCGGCCGCGTGCAGCCGGTGATGATTCGCGTGAAGCCTGGCGTGGATGCCCACACGCACGAATTCATCGCCACGGCTCACGAGGACCAAAAGTTCGGCATCTCCCTGTCCACCGGCGCTGCCTTCGAGGTGGCTCGCACGGTGCTGGAATCCGCGAACCTTAAGCTCGTGGGATTGCACTGCCACGTGGGCTCCTCGGTGTTTAATGCCGATGGTTTCAAGCTGGCAGCCGAGCGCGTGCTGAGCCTGTACAAGCGCATTCACTCCGAGCTCGGCGTTGCCCTCGAGGAGTTGGACTTGGGCGGCGGCTTCGGCATTCCCTACATGGAATACGAGGAAGCCCTCGACGTCGCCACGCTGGCCAAGGACCTGCTCGACGCCGTGGAGCGCACCGCTACTGAGCTCGGCATCAAGCCGCCTTTCGTGTTGGTGGAGCCCGGCCGCTCGCTGGTGGGGGCCTCCGCGGTCACCGTCTACCGCGTGGGCACGGTCAAGGATGTGGAGACCGGCAAGGCGGATCTGCCGATGCGCCGCTACCTCTCCGTGGACGGTGGCATGTCCGATAACATCCGGCCGGCGCTCTATGGCTCGGAGTACGACGTGCGCGTGGTCAACCGCCGCACCCAGGGCGAGCCCGTAGATTCGCGCATCGTGGGCTTCCACTGCGAGTCCGGCGACATTCTGGTCAACGAGCGCCGTTTCCCCTCGGATATCACTACCGGGGATCTCCTCGCTTTCGCCACCACCGGTGCCTATCAGTACATGATGGCCTCGCGCTATAACGGTGCTTTGCGCCCGGCGGTCGTCTCCGTGCGTGACGGCAAAGCCTCGCTCATGCTGCGCCGGGAAACGGTGGAGGACTTGTTGGCGTTGGACGTCGACTAGCGCGGCGTTGCCACAGCTCACCGCATTTTATTCACAAAGATATGGCCGGTCGCGCGTTGTGCCGGCCACTTCGCGTAGAAATAGACAGCTCGTTCTGTATAGTGATGGGCTAGCACGTAACAATCATTCGCAATTTCAACAAGGGGACACCATGACGATGACGAACCGTAGCAAGAAACCCGAAGGCGAACCCGTAGGAATCGCGCTGCTTGGATTTGGCACCGTGGGCGCCGAGGTTTTCCGCCTCGTGCAGGAAAACGCTAACGCTTTTGCGCACCGCATTGGCGGCCCCGTGGAGATCCGCGGCGTCGCCGTGCACAACAAGAACAAGCTGCGCCCGGGCGTGCCGGCGGAGCTACTGACCGACGACGCCAAGGCACTTGTCCTGCGCGATGATATCGACCTCGTCGTCGAGGTCATCGGCGGCATTGATTTCCCGCGCGAGCTCGTCCTCGCGGCCCTCAACGCCGGCAAGTCCGTGGTTACCGCCAACAAGGCTCTCGTGGCCGCGCATGCGGATGAGCTCGCTGAGGCCGCCGACCGCGCTGACGTCGACCTTTATTTCGAGGCCGCCGTGGCCGCTGCCATCCCGGTGGTCGGCATGCTGCGCCGTTCCCTGGCCGGCGACAAGATCCAGCGCATCTCCGGAATCGTCAACGGCACCACGAACTTCATCCTGGACGCCATGGAGTCCACTGGTGCCTCCTATGAGGACGCACTGGCTGAGGCCACCCGCCTGGCTACGCCGAGGCCGATCCCACCGCTGACGTGGAGGGCCACGACGCTGCCTCCAAGGCCGCCATCCTGGCTTCCCTGGGCTTCTACACCCGCCTGACCTTCGACGATGTCTACTGCGAGGGTATTTCCAAGATCACCGCGGATGACATCAAGGCTGCCAACCAGGCTGGCTACTCCATCAAGCTGCTCGCCATCTGCGAGCGCCTCGTCGATGAGGAGACCGGTGCGGAATCCGTTAATGCCCGCGTGCACCCGACGCTGGTTCCGAAGGAGCACCCGCTGGCTTCGGTCAGCCAGTCCTACAACGCCATCTTCGTTGAAGCGGAGGCCGCTGGCTCTCTGATGTTCTACGGCAATGGTGCCGGCGGTAACCCCACGGCATCCGCTGTGCTGGGTGATGTCATCGGTGCGGCACGCAACATTGTCCACGGCGGCCGTGCGCCGGGGGAGAACACCTACGCCAACCTACCTATTGCGGAGTTCGGAGAAGTGGAAACTCGTTATCACGTCGACATGGAAGTTGAAGACCGCACCGGCGTGCTCTCCGCCATTTCCGGTGTCTTTGCCCGCCATGGGGTCTCCCTGCGCACCGTGCGCCAGGAAGACGGCGATGCCACCGCTCGCCTCATCGTGGTCACCCACGCGGCGAAGGAAGCGGTGCTTGAGGATATCGTCGCTGCCCTCGGCGAGCTCGATGAGGTCAAGGCTGTCCACTCCGTCATCCGCCTCGGCGTCTAAGGGTTTTAGGTACAACAATGAGTATCGATATCGAAGTAGGCACCAAGGTCACGGTTCAGGTCCCGGCCTCCTCGGCCAACCTGGGCCCGGGCTACGACACCCTCGGCATCGCGCTGAGCCTTTACGACACCGTGGAGGTCGAGGTCACCCGCTCCGGCTTGGAGGTAGAAATCTTCGGCGAGGGCGCCGAAGAGCTGCCGCGCGACGGCTCCCACCTTGTGGTCAAGGCCATCCGCTCCGCACTCAAGGCCGCCGATGTCGAAGTCACCGGCCTGCGCGTGGTGTGCACGAATAACATCCCGCAGTCCCGCGGCTTGGGCTCCTCAGCGTCTGCCGCGGTGGCCGGCGTGGCCGCGGGCAATGGCCTAGCGGGATTCCCGCTTTCGGAACAGCAGGTTGTGCAGCTGTCCTCGGCGTTCGAAGGGCATCCGGATAACGCAGCTGCCTCTGTGTTGGGCAACGCCGTGGTCTCTTGGACGACCGTGCCTGTCGACGGCCGCTCGCTGCCGGAGTACCGTGCCGCGACCTTGGACGTGCACCCGAGCATTAAGGCCACGGCCTTGGTACCGGACTTTCATGCGTCGACGCAAGCCGTGCGCCGCGTGCTGCCCTCGCACGTCACGCATGCCGATGCCGCCTTCAACGTCTCCCGCACTGCAGTAAACGTGGCGGCGCTGACCACCTACCCGGACCTGCTGTGGGAGGGTACCCGCGACCGCCTGCACCAGCCCTATCGCGCTGATGTCCTGCCGGTCACCGCGGAGTGGGTGAACCGCTTGCGCAACCGCGGCTACGCCGCCTATCTCTCCGGCGCTGGCCCCACCGTCATGGTCCTGCACACCGAGCCCATCGAGGAGGAGATCCTCGATGATGCCCGCGGGCAGAACCTGCGCGTGCTGGAGCTGGAGGTCGCCGGGCCGGTCTCCGTCGAGCGCGGTTAGCCTAGCTAGCTGCTCTCTTCCACATCGATTCGGCACACGCCGTTTCCGGCTTTAGGAATGAGCTTCAGGCTAAGCCGCCCGCCGGAATCGGCAGCCGCTTGATCTAGGTAACCATCATGGATGGCGCAGACGAAGGGGGAGGGCTGAATTCCGGCCGTGACGAACGGGCAGGCGTGGAGTTGCACTGTGGTGCGGCCTTCCTCGGCGAATTGCTCCACCGAGGTTACCGGGTCAAAGCCCATATCGCGCATCGTCCGGTAGAGCGGTGCCAGTGCCTCAGCACCGCGGCTGTTCGCCGTGGCTTTAGCCCACGCGCGGCCGATCTCTCGTGCTTGCTCGGATGAAAAGTCATTGAGCTGCTCTTTATCCGCCAGCGCTGTGACCAAGACGCTAATCAGCGTGACGTATTCCTCCGCCACCGAACGGTTGTCGGGTACTCGTACTTGGAAGATCAGGGAGGGGCGCCCGCGCCCGTGCGCTGGGGCGGTAACTACCCGCACCGCGCCGGCGTTAACGAGCTCATCAAGGTGGCCGCGCGCGGTGTTAACGTGCATCCCCAGTTCCTGTGCAATCTCGGCGGCACGTGCTCCTTGCGGGAATGTCTGCAGGGTTGAGAGAACCTCGCTCTGTTTGGGGGAGAGCTTCATCGTGTCAGGAAACAGCTCAGTAGACGAGCGCGGGCTATGCGCAGATGACGTAGACATAAACGGCCTCTCCTTGGACAATGCTACGAGGATCTTACATCTGCTCGCAGCTCTTCCCCTATTTCAGCGCATAAAGCCTTAAAGCAGCGGAATCGAGGAACACAGGCACAACCTCACCGGGGGCCTTGCTGTATGCCGGTTGGTCTAGAGTCACCCGTTGGCCATCGATCTCCACCAGGGTTGAGCTGCCTAAGTCAGCAAGAATTGTGGCGTTCAGCGCCCCGGTGCTGTCGAAGTTTAGTGCGCTCTGGGGGAAGGCCGCCCAGTGGTCACCGCTGCGAGCAGGAGTGAACACCCCATCGCGGAGGCTACCCCGTAGCAGATTGACGCCCGCTAGTTCCGCCATGAAGTGAGTGGTGGGCTGCTCCAGTAGCTGATCCACGGGTCCTTGGGAGATGACCTCGCCGGCTTCCATTACAGCGATGTCGTCTGCCAACGTGGTGAGGTCCACGCGGTTGTGAGTGACAATGATGGTGGTGCGGTCGGCCGCCGAGAGGCGCAACAGGTGGCGCCACCGGGCGGCTGATTCGACGTCCATGGCGGCAAAAGGCTCGTCCACGACCAGGACCTCCGGGCGCGCCGCAAGTGCGCGCAGGAGGGCAACCTGCGCGGCCTGCCCGCCGGAAAGCTCGGAAACATGGCCCAGCTCCTGCAATCCAGCTGCGTTCAGCAACTCCTGGGTCCTTTGTGCATCCTTGGTCACCATGGTCAAAGCTTGTTCCACGGTGGCGGTGGGAGGCAGCCCGGGGTCCTGGGAGAGCATGACCACACGCTCGGCATTTGTCTGGGCTCCCTGTAAGCGCCCGCTAATGAAACGCATCAACGTGGTCTTTCCCGCGCCGTTGGGGCCAACCACTGCGGTCACGCGCCCGCCACGGAACGACGTGGTGGTGGTACCAATCGTGACGACGAGATCGCAGGGAGAAACCTGCGGGGAGGTCATCGTGCGGAGCTTAACCGTGTCCATAGGCTGCAAAGCGCGCACAGCTTGCTCGCGGCGGCGGCGCAGCAGCAGAGGCATTCCGGCGGCGGTGAGCGTGAGGATGGCTATCCCAATCAACACGGCCGAAAGCGCATAGGCATTGTCCGCGCTGACCTCACGCTCAAGGTAGATGCCGCTGGGCATGGTCCGAGTAGAACCGGGCAGGGAGCCGGCGAAGGTGATCGTCGTTCCGAATTCACCCAGCGAGCGGGCGAAAGCTAGTGCTCCGCCCGTGAACACCGCAGGGAGGATAGCGGGCAGGATGATGCGCCGAAGAATGGTGCTGGGGCTCAGGCCGATGCCCCGCGCGCTGGCCACGACTTCGGGGTCGAGCTGCCGCAGCGCAGAATCCACCGCCACCACCACGAAGGGCAGGGTGACGAATAAGTGAGCTGCCACAACACCGGGAAAGGCGAAAGACACGTGCAGCCCAGCCTGCTCCAAAACCGGACCAAGCAGTCCGCGGCGCCCGAGCAGCGCGGTGAGTGCCAACCCGCCCACCACGGGAGGCATGGCCAAAGGGAGATAGACCACCAGACGCACAAGGTGAGACACGCGGCGCAGCTGCTGGAGCCACAGAGCCAGACAGGTGCCCAGGATCGTGGATAGCAAGGTAGACAACGCCGCCGCGGAAAGGCTGACGCGGAGGAGGTCATGGGTCGCCGGAGCGCTCAGCGTGTCGGCGAGCTTCGGCCAGGGCACTCGCACCCCGAGGGCGAGCACTGGGGCAAGGATGTAGACCGCAGCAAGCACGCCGGCGGCGATGACCGGCCACGTTGTCCGCGGGCGCTGTTCGTGCAATATCACGCGTGACACTTAGTCCACCGGGCTAAAACCGAATTTTTCCCAGGTGCTGTCAAAATCCGAGTCGAGGAGGTTGAGGACATCCTGAGCTTCGTCGTGTCGGGGTGAATCAGTTACCACCGCGCCCATGATCTCGTTACGGAAGTCTTCCGCGTGGTCCAGCGGAATGGCCTCGACGTCCTCGCTAGCGGCGGCATCGGTGGAATAGACCCACCCGGCGTCCGCCTCACCGGAGGCGACCTTACCCAGGACGTCAGCTACCTGTCCCTCCAAGGAGGAAGCGTGCAGGTCCCAGTTGTTGGCCTCCATGATGCGCGTAGAGATGGCGCCGCAGGGCACGCTTGGGTCGCAGAGCACGAGGTGTGCTGAGGGATCCAGGTCGGCCGCGGAGCGCAGTCCCAAGGGATTGCCCTTCGGCACGACCATGACCATGACGTTGCTGGCTAGGGTCACGGGGGTGTCGACGGTGCCCTGAGCGGTCGCATCATCCATGGTCTCCCGGGAAGCCGTGAGGAGCAGATCTGCGGGAGCGCCTTCATTGATTTGCTGTACCAGGGCAGAAGAGCCGCCGTTGTTGAACGCCAGCGGGGTTTCAGACGCACTGGAGAGTTCGTCGTTGAGCACACGGGTGGAGGACGCGGCAAATACCTGCAACGGCTCGTCGGAGCTGGAGGAGCAGCCGCCGACAGTCAGCGCGGCGGCGAGAACAGAGACAGCAATTTTCAAGCGGCGCATGGTGAGTTACGTTACGGCATCTTTACGCGGTCCGCGTGAATTTAATATGGACTTCCTTTGGTTCCTTCTTGAGGTATTCACGGTCGAAGGATTCTTCGCGCTGGTCCACTTCTTTGAGCAGCGGAAGCGGGTCGTGTGGAGCAATGAGAATCATGGATTCGCCCACGTTGAGGGTGCCGAGTGCCCCATGGATAGCGCCGTGGCGCACTGCATGAGGGATTTCGGACGCGTTAAGGGTGGGAATGTCGCGGCCCTTGGAAGTGTCGACAAGCGGCAAGTTCATTGATGGATTCCTTTCGAGTTCTAGGGCGGCGGGCGTTGCTGCCCGTGCAACTAATTTACTACGATTATATCCGTGCAAATAGGAATGTCGGATATGTCTCTGCGTGATGTCTCCCTGGCTTCGCGCCGGCGCTGGCACACCCTTGCCTTTAGCCTCGTCGCGTTCTGGATCGCGGTCGGCGTGGGAATCACCGTGGCAAGTTTTGGGGGAGCACCCGTCGTGTGGTGGGACCTCATCCACCCATTCACCCTCGGCGCGCTGACCACCGCGATCCTCGTGTTCAGTACCCACTTCACGGAGGCGCTCACCCGCACTCCGGCGGTCGGCTTCCGAGGGGTGGGCGCGCGGGTAGGCCTGGTTCAGGTGGGGCTGGTTCTTCTCCTTGTTGATCGCGCGGGCTATGACTGGGGCGTGCTCTCGGATAGTGGCTCGGCACTGGTCATCGCTGCCGTTGCGTGGCACCTGTGGGCGCTGTGGACCACGCTCCGGGGCTCTCTGTCTGGTTCTTTCGCCGTGACCGTTCCTTTTTATCTGGCGGCGGCCTGCTTCATGGTGTTCTCGGTGCTACTGGTCATTCTGGCTGCGCACGGGGTAGGGAATTACTCGCTGTTGGTGGCCGCGCACTCACGCGGGATGGTGTGGGGCTTCGGCCTTCTTACCATCCTGGGCACGGTCATCACGCTGTTGCCCACGTTGACCCGAACCCCAATCTCAGCGGTTGCGCGGGTGCGGTGCAGCCGGGCTTTGACCGTGCATTGCGTGGGGCTGGGGGTGGCCATGCTTGCCGACGCCTCCGGGCTCACCCGCGCCGCCGGCATGGCGCAGCTGCTCACCGTGCTTGCTGCCGTACTCATCATCCAGCCAGTGCTGGCCGGTGCGCTTGGTGGTGAGAAGACCACGGCTAGTGTGTCCGCGTTGGCGGGGCTGGTATGGATGGTGGCGCTCTGCGCCGGTGACGCCGCGGCCACCATCGCAGGGGCCTACCCACGCGCGGTCACGCTACTGCTCATGCCGGCGTTTCTGGGCGCCGGCCTGCTGCAGCTGGTCACCGGGGTGCTCCATCACATGCTGCCCATCCTGGCCGGGGCGGCCCGTCCCGCGCACGGGCATATTGCCGGGTTCCTGCGAGTAGGGCTCATTAACGTGGGCGGTGTGCTCAGCCTCCTCGGCATTGCAGGTGTGTCTGTAGCCGGGCTTATCATGATGGGGCTTGGACTCATCGCCAATATTGTGGCCCTGGCATGGGCCGTCGCATCATCTCAAGGAGAAGTTCATGTCAAGCGTGCCCGTTAAGAAGGAGCATTCCGAAAAGAAGTGGGCGTCCTGGCTCATCATCATCGTCGCGCTCCTCGCTGTCATTGGGCTGGCTGTGTTCAACTCGACCACAGGCAAGCAGGACCCAGCTACGGTGGCATCCGCCGACGCCGTGACTGTTGACGTCTCCGTGGAGGGCATGGCTTTTGTCCCGTCCTCCATTGACGTGGCAGCGGGCAGTCACCTCGTAGTGAATTTCACCAACACCGGTGACCAGGTTCATGACCTCAAGATTGGGCGCGAGGAGACGGGCCGGGTGGAACCGGGCGAGACCGTGCAGCTCGACGCCGGAATCATCGAGGAGTCTGTGGAAGGCTATTGCACGATCGCCGGGCACAAGATGCAAGGTATGACGTTCATGGTCAACGTCGACGAGTCAGCATCCGGTGAGCATGATCATGCGGGGGCGTCGGAAAGCACCGGCTCCGCCGGCGCACCGGCGACGGTGCCCTCGGCTGCCGAGCGCATGGCAGCCCGCGAGAACTTTAAGGCTTTTGATGCCTCCCTTGCCCCCGCCGAAGGCGAGCTCCATGAGGAAACGTGGGTGATGACTGAGGAAGAAGTCGAGGTTGCCCCAGGCGTGCGCCAAACCCGGTGGCTTTTCAACGGGCAAGCACCCGGGCCTACCTTGCGCGGCAAGGTAGGGGATAAGTTCCGCATCACCATCAAAAACGAGGGCTCGATGGGGCACTCGGTGGACTTTCACGCGGGTGAGGTCAACCCGGATGAGAACATGAAGTCGATCCAGCCGGGTGAATCGCTGACCTATGAATTCGTGGCACACAGGGCGGGTATCTGGATGTATCATTGCTCGACCATGCCGATGAGCTTGCACATTGCCAATGGCATGGCGGGAGCGGTCATCATCGATCCTCGCGGGGAGGACGCGCTGGCAGACGTCGATGCGGAGTACGTCATGACGGCGAACGAGGTCTTTCTAGCCTCTGCGGGTAAGGAAGCTGAGGGCGCTAACGCGCAGCGCGTCAGCGACGGCGACTATGACCTCACGGCCTTCAATTACTATCCCAACCAGTATGATGTTGCTCCGCTGCGCGCCAAGGTGGGCGATACCGTGCGCATCTGGGTGGTCAACCTCGGCCCGGATCTGCCGTTGAGCTTCCACGTCGTGGGCGAACAATTCGACACCGTGTACAAGGAAGGCGCCTACCTGATTAAGGGCGCGAAGGATTCCGGCTCCCAGGCGCTCGACCTTCTACCTGCCCAGGGCGGATTCGTGGAGATGACCTTCAACGAGCCGGGCACCTATTCCTTTGTCAACCACCTCATGACGAATGCGGAGAAGGGGCAACACGGCCAGATTATCGTTGAGTAGCAAGTCGCTCGCGCCGCGCTCGTAGCTCGTCCAAGGTGTCGATATCGCGTACTGCGGGCGTTGCCTCGATCTCGGCGATGGTGCCCGCGAGCCTCAGTAAGCGCATGGCCGGGTTGTTGCGTGGATCTCCGAGCTCCTCCAGCGCGCGGGTGAGGGCCTTAGTACGCCACAGCGCACACAGCGGTTGTAGGCTCCCGTCGAGGTAGCCACAGCGACATCCGCGCCCGAGCTACCCAGAGCCTTGTGGAGGGCAGGCAGTACCTGCGGGGAATCCGGGGCATCGACGGCAAAGACTGCTGTGGTAGCCCTCGCGTCACCAGCCAGTGCGGCGTGGCCCGCGGCGATACCTGCAGCTGGCCCGCCGAAGAGGGGGCTTTCGCACACCTGGGGCATGCCCAAACGATAGGGCGAGACGACCGCTACCGGCGCGCCATAAGGAAGCTGGCGCAGGAGGCGGTCGATAAGGCGCTCACCGGCGAGAGTGATACTTGCCTTGTCCACGCCTCCCATGCGTGTGCCGCGTCCGCCCGCCAAAACAATGACACCTGGCATTGTTCTCTATCCTTCCGCGCCGGGCAGTTCGCGGGACCAATCACCCGAGCGACCGCCGGACTTTGCGGTGATGCCGCAGCGCCGGATATAGGCGGAGCGGTCGACGCCTTTTACCATGTCGATGAGCGCTAGGGCGGCGATGTTCACCGCGGTGAGCGCCTCCATTTCCACGCCGGTGCGGTCGGCGGTGCGAACTGTGGCTTCGATGAAAACGTGGTCTTCACACAGCTCAATATCCACCGCACAGCCATGTACCCCAATGGTGTGGGCCAGCGGAAGGAGATCAGGAACTTTCTTGGCCGCCGCGATGCCAGCAACACGCGCAACCGCAAGCACGTCGCCCTTAGGCACGGTTCCCTCCTGCAGCGCGGTGAGAACTTCTGGTGAGCACGCGACCTCGCCTTGGGCGGTAGCTGTGCGTACCGTGGGCTGTTTTTCGGTGACGTCCACCATGTAGGCGGAGCCGGCGGCATTGAGGTGAGTGAACTTCATGTCTAAACAAGAATCCTTTCCTAGCGTGGACCTAGCCTAGCTGACGAAGAGTAGGCCGATCCGGGTGTTCAGATGCGCGATCTTTGGCAGCAACGGAGGGGTGGGGATGTGGAGGCGGATTGTGAAGCTAGTAGGGGTAGACGGTAAGTTGCTCGCCGGCGGAGACCGGACTCGTCAGCAGCGCAAAGCCGTGTGTGCCCGGAAGGGCGGCAACGTGGTGGCTGCGCATACGCGGACCCGGCGGTGGGCTTGCGGTAATGGATTCCGTCATGGTGATGGAGCACGGCTGAATGAGCGGGTGGTGAGGTTCGGGGAAGTCCGCACCGGCGACGGCCGTGAGGCACGGCCGGTCCTTGACACCCGCGGGGCGGGGCAGTCCGCGCAGAGAGCGCAGCAGTTGGGTGAGGTAGAGGTGTGCGGAGACAAACGCCGCCACCGGGTTGCCCGGCAAACACACCACGGGGATACCGTCCCAGAGCGCATGGCCCTGAGGCGCGCCGGGCCGTTGGTTGACGTGGCCGAACCAGTAAGAATCGCGTTCCACGGAATCCTCAATCACGGCGCGGACCACGTCAAAGGCGCCGGCTGAGACGCCGCCGGTGGTGACAATGAGATCGGAATCCGCAGCGGCCGCGTTGAAGCGCCGCTGCAGCTCAATGGGGGAATCTCCACAGACCGTGCGGGTGATCTCGCAGAGACCGGTGGAAGAAATGAGGGCTTCGAGCATGGGCCCATTCGAATCGGAAAGCTGGCCGTTGATCAGCTCCTTACCCGTGGCAATGATGGTTACTCGTGGGATGCGGTGAACCACGGCGCTGTCAACGCCGGCGGAGAGGCTGGCGGCGATAAGGGGGGCGTCGACAAGCGTGGCAGAACCGGCGAGTTGGTGGCCGGCGTCGATGTGGGAGCCGCGCCTCCGGATATGGTTACGGTCGGGCAGGTGGTGCACCGTGACGGTTTCAGGCACAGGCCCGGGTCCCGGGGGCACATCGGTGTTTTCTACTGGTATGACCAGGCCATCAAAACCCTCCGGAACCTCCCCGCCAGTCATAATTCGCACCGCGGTCCCAGGACGCGGGACCTGGGCGGGTGAGCCTGCTGGGACATCACCTATAACAGGCAGCGTGAATGGGGTGGGTAAGTCATCAGGTGACGCCGGAGTTGGGATGAGGAAGCCGTCCATCGCCGAATTATCCCGCGGCGGGAGGGGAAGACGGGCGAAGAGTGGCTTGGCCAGAACGCGGCCTTGTACAAGGGGAGCGCGCTCAGCAGGCAGGGCGCGAATCAATGCGTGGAGGCGGTCGAAATACTCCTCGATGCTTAAGTCAGTGCCAGTGCTTGTCATTGCACCCAATCTAGCCGCCGATGGCGGACATCGGGCGATCGGGCTGGAGGAATCCTTCATCATCCACACCATGGCCCGGCAGCTTCTTCCACATTTCGCCCGCCCACGCGGCGGCGAGTTCCGCGTCGCTAGCGCCGCTGCGCAACAAGTCCCGCAAGGACGTCTCCGAGTTGCCGAACAAGCAATTACGCACAGCGCCGTCCGCAGTGAGTCGCGTGCGGTCGCAATTGCCGCAGAAAGGCCTTGTCACGGATGCGATGACGCCGATTCGGCCTACCTGTATTAAGCCATCGCGCGCTTGCGCGGTCCACAGTGCGGCGGGGGCGGAGCTCGGGGCTTCTGCACAGGCGTGAGCTCGAATTCTTCTCCCAAACGAGCCAAAATATCTTCTGCGGTGACCATCCGGGAGCGTTCCCATTCTTCGCGCGGGCCTAATGGCATCTGCTCGATGAAGCGCAGCTGCGCGCCTCGCTCGAGGCAGTAGCGCGCCAAGGGGACGATGTCCTCTTCATTTACTCCGGGCATAACTACGGCATTAACTTTGACCGTGCCCAGACGCCCTTCGCGGTGGGCGGCTGTGGCGGCTTCGATGGCGGCGAAGACATCGCCAAGCCTGTCGCGCCGGGTGAGACGGGCATAAAGCTCAGGATCAATGGTGTCTAGGGAGATGTTGACGCGGTCCAGCCCTGCGTCAATGAGGCCGTCCAGGCGGCGGGGGAGTCCCAAGCCATTGGTCGTCAGTGCGGTGGCGGGGGCCAACTCTTCGTCTGTGCGTAGCTGCGTCGTGGCGGCGATAATCTTCTCTAGCGACTTGCGCAGCAAAGGTTCGCCGCCGGTAAAACGTACCTGGCGAATGCCCAAGTGGGTTACGGCAATCCTGATGAGGCGGATGGTCTCGTCGTCGCTGAGCGTCTGTTCAGTGGGCATCCACTCGAGGCCCTCGGCGGGCATGCAATACGTACAGCGGAGGTTGCAGCGATCGGTCAGCGAGACTCGAAGGTCGCGCGCTTGGCGTCCATAACGGTCGAGCAAGTCGCGGCGACCATCGCTTAATGCAGGCGGCAGGTCCGGAGGCGTTGCGTCGGCACCGCCGCGGGTGGAACCGCGCGGGGAGGGCGTAGGCAGAAAGACGCGATCAGACATTAACCACACTTTAGCCGGAGTAATAGCAGATCTATAGTCGCACGGCCCCTCTACTGCGTGGCGCCCTCTTCGGTATCGAGGCGCTGCGCCTCGCCCGGGCCCTTCAGCCGGATGATGTTATAGGCGCCCTCGGCAAGATGGGCACGAAGATCCTTCTTGTCGAACTTGCCCACCGAGGTCTTGTCGATGGACTTTACGAAGGTCCAGTACTCCGGCAGCATCCACGATGGAAGCTCAGAGCGCATCCCGTCACGCAGGCGCTCGGCGGTCTCAATCGTGGGGCTGATATCCGCGGCGAGCACGGTGACGGCCAGCGGGCGCTCGACCCACTGCTTGTCGGGGTAGCCAATGACGGCGCATTCGAGCACCACCGGGTTGGCCATGATGAGGTTTTCCAACTGGACGGAGTAGATCCACTCGCCGCCGGAACGGATGACATCGCGCGCGCGATCCTCCACGGTGAGGAAGCCATCCTCGTTGACGTATCCGACGTCACCAGTGCGCAGCCAGCCGTCGGCCGTGAACTTGGCGGCGGCATCTTCGACGTCCTTCCCGCGGAATTCGTGGGCGGCACCGCCGTCCTCTGAGGTGGGCGAGTGATAGTAGGAGCCGGTCACCAGGTTGCCGCGCACCTGGATCTCGCCGGCATTACGGTCCGTGGTGTTGACCACGTGGCCGTCATTGACCACCCGGTATTCCAAGGAGGAGGGGAAGCGCCCCTGGGAAATGCGGTAGGCCCACCGAGCCTCACCCGAAGCACCTGAGGGCGGGCGCGCCACTGTACCCACCGTGGTGGTTTCCGCCATGCCCCACACGTGAACCACGTCCACGCCGTAGCGCTCCTCCCAGCTCTTGATGAGCTGCGGTGGGACGGGCGATCCGCCGGCGAAAATCTCCGTCAGCGTCATGCGCTCCGGCGGGTTCTTGAGGTAGTGCACGAAGAGCTGAATCCAAATGGTGGGCACGCCATGCGCCACGCGCGGGGAGGTGGCGGCGATGATTTTGGCCAGGGTAGCGGGGGAGACGTCGGCGTCGGGAAGCACCAGCGGCGTGCCCGTCATCCACGCCGCAAAGGGAACGCCCCAGCTCAACACGTGATAGATGGGAATGCAGCACAAGAAGGTCTCACCATGGGTCACGCACAGGGAGTCGGAGGAGCGCAACTGCATCCCCTCCAAAAACAGGGCGCGGTGCGAGTAGAGCACACCTTTCGGAGCGCCGGTGGTGCCTGTGGAGTAGCACAGGGCGGCAGCGGTGTGCTCATTCAACACCGGCCAGTTGTACACGGTGGAGCGCCCATCCAGAAGCTGTTCGTAGCTATAAACCTCAACGTTGCCCGGCAGGGCAATGCTGGGCTTGTCGACGCCCGTGAATACCACCGCGCGCACGCACTCCACTCCGTCTAATACGCGGGCGAGCTGCTCCGCTAACCGGGCATCTGCGACGATGACGCGAACCTCGGCGTGGTTGATGATGTGCCGGATCTGATCATTCATGAGCTGCTTGTTGAGCGGCGTAAATACCGCTCCCTTGCAGGCCGTTCCGAAAAGCACTTCGAGGTGTTCGGCGCAATTCCACATCAGGGAGCCCACGCGTTCATCACCAGTGATGCCGAGCGTGTCATGCAGGGCGTGGGCGAAAGCGGCGGCGCGTGCACCGATATCGGCGAAGGTCGTCTCTTCGCGTTCGTTGCCGGGATTGGCGCTGTGCCACGTGACTACCTGGGTTTGGCCGTGGACGGAGGAGCCGTACTCCAGGATGCGGGTGAGGGACAGCGGGATATCCTGCATTGTGGAGAGCATGCGCACCACTTTAGCCGTGTCAGTGTGAGCGCGGTGGATGGATGCGGTATAGTTGTTCGCGACTGGCGGGGAAAGCCTTCCTCGCACCTCCGAGCTCCCTCCACGGTGCGCACACCTGCGGTGAAAAACTCATGGCAGTCCAACGGTGCGCGCGGCAATGAGAGGGCAGAGATACGCTCGCAGTCGCCTTCTTAAAATATCTCCCCGCGATTGACCCGCGGCCGCTTCCTTGAGTTCTTTTCGGAGTTCTGCAAGGAGTTCTTCACGTTCTGCTCCGCAGGGCCGGAGAGGGGGGAGAGCCAAAGAAAACCACCGCCCACGGGGATCGCGGTTGCGTGAACTCGCTGGTGGCGGCGGACCATCTCAATTACACACTGGCTTCCAACGCCCACGTGGAGCGGCACCACGCACAGTGCGGGTGCGGCTGAACAGACGGCGCGCGTTGGTGAAGCGACGAAAGGATATCCGTGAGCGATACGGACAAGACCGCAGCACAGGATCTCGCGTCCCTGAAGCTGCCGGAATTGCGCAAGCTGGCTGCGGAGCGTGGACTTCGCGGCGTCTCCGGACTGCGCAAGGGGGATCTCATCACCGCACTGACCACCGGCCAGGTGCCAGCGCGCGGCGCGAAGGCCGCAGCCCAAGCGGAGCCCAAGAAGGACGAACAGCCGCGCCGCGCTACCCGCAAGGCTTCTCGCCCTGCCGGCGCCGCAGACCAGGAGTCCGAGCAGCCGGAGCAGGATAAGAAGCGCAAGCAGGACCAGCCGAAGCAGCAGACTGATGAAGCTGCCAAATCTGACAAGGCTGATAAGTCCGAGCACAACGACGGTAACGACGAGCACCGCTACGAGTCCCGCTCCCAGGCTCGCCGCGCCCGCCGCAACCGCGCCCGCCGCCAGGAGCGCGAGGCCCGCGAAGAGGCCAAGGGTAACGGCAATGGGAACAACAACGGTGCCGAGGACAATAATGGCAAGTCCGAGGACAACCAGTCCCGCGGTGGAAACAACTCCGATAACGGCGATCGCGGCAATGGCGGCAATGGCAATAACGGTGGCGGCCACAACAATAACCGCCGCGACAACCACCGCAACGACGATGACAACAATGGCGGCGGTCGCCGTAACCGCCGCAACCGCCGTAACCGCCGCGGGCGTGACCGCGATGGTGGCGGCAATGGTGGCAACGATCTGCAGATCCGCGAGGGCGATGAAGTACAGGTAGTCGGCGGCATCCTGGAGGTCGTGGACAACAACGTGGCCTTCCTGCGCACCACCGGCTACCGCGCGGCCAGCTCCGATGTCTTTGTTAACAACAACCTTGTGCGCCGCCTGGGCCTGCGCTCCGGCGACGCGCTGACCGGCAAGGTCAAGGTTTCTGGCCCGACCCACACCCACGGCAACGGCCGCAACCGCCGCAAGTACAACCAGCTGGTGGAGGTCGACACCGTCAACGGACTGGATCCGTCGACTGCGAAGGACCGCCCGGACTTCTCCAAGCTCACCCCGCTTTACCCGAACCAGCGCCTGCGCTTGGAGACGGACCCGAAGATCCTCACCACCCGCGTCATCGACCTCATCATGCCGATTGGTAAGGGCCAGCGCGCGCTGATCGTCTCCCCGCCGAAGGCCGGTAAGACGACGATCCTGCAAAACATCGCCAACGCCATCGCCACGAACAACCCGGAGTGCTACCTCATGGTGGTCCTCGTGGACGAGCGCCCCGAAGAGGTCACGGACATGCAGCGCAGCGTCAACGGTGAGGTCATCGCCTCCACCTTTGACCGCCCGCCGTCAGAGCACACCTCCGTGGCGGAGCTGGCCATCGAGCGCGCCAAGCGCCTGGTGGAGCAGGGCAAGGACGTCGTCGTCCTCCTCGATTCCATCACCCGCCTGGGCCGCGCCTACAACAACTCCTCCCCGGCGTCGGGCCGCATCCTGTCCGGTGGTGTGGACTCCAACGCCCTGTACCCGCCGAAGCGCTTCTTGGGTGCTGCCCGCAACATCGAAAATGGTGGTTCGCTGACCATCATCGCCACCGCGATGGTGGAAACCGGCTCCACCGGTGACACGGTCATCTTCGAGGAATTCAAGGGCACCGGCAACGCCGAGCTCAAGCTCGACCGCGCCATCTCCGAGCGCCGCATCTTCCCGGCCGTGGACGTCAACCCGTCCGGCACCCGCAAGGACGAACTCCTCCTGGTTCCGGAGGAGGCGCGCATCATGACCAAGCTGCGCCGCATCCTTTCCGGCCTGGATTCCTTTGCTGCCATCGATTTGCTGATCAAGCAGCTCAAGAAGACCCGCTCCAACGGCGAATTCCTCATGCAGGTGGCCTCGTCTGCGCCCATGGCGGCAGATATGGATGAGGAGGACTACAAATAATGTCGAACCAGGTTTCCCTCGTTGATGACATCGTCTCCGAGTACCAGGGCATCGAGATGCAGATGGCTGACCCGGACGTAGCCGGAGATCAGAAGCAGTTCCGCAAGCTGTCCAAGCGCTACGCTGAACTGCGCCCCATCGTTGCTGTCAACGATGAACTCGTCCAGGCCCGCCAAGACCTGGCCGACGCCAAAGAGATGGCCTATGAGGACCACGAGTTCCAGCCCGAGGTTGAGCGCCTCGAACCGCTCGTCGTGGAACTGGAGGAGAAGCTCGCGGATCTGCTCGCTCCGCGCGATGAGCAGGATTCCGAGGACATCATCATGGAGATCAAGGCCGGCGCCGGCGGCGAAGAGGCAGCACTTTTCGCTGGCGACCTAGCCCGCATGTACGAGCGCTTCGCCGACAAGGCCGGCTTCCAGTGGGAGGTCCTAGGCCTCAACGAGTCCGACCTCGGTGGCGTCAAAGACATGTCCATCTCCTTCAAATCCAAGACCCCGTCTCGTGATGGCGCGTGGAGCGTGTTCAAGTTTGAGGGCGGCGTGCACCGCGTGCAGCGCGTCCCGGTGACCGAGTCCCAGGGCCGCATCCAGACCTCCGCAGCCGGCGTGCTGGTCTACCCGGAGCCGGAAGAAGTCGAAGCAGTCAACATCGATGACAAGGACATCCGTGTCGACGTCTACCGTTCCTCCGGTAAGGGCGGCCAGGGCGTGAACACCACCGACTCCGCCGTGCGTATTACCCACCTGCCCACGGGCCTGGTGGTGACCTGTCAGAAGGAGCGCTCCCAGATCCAGAACAAAGCGCGTGCCCTGCAGGTGCTGCAAGCCCGCCTGGATCAAATGGAGCGCGAGGCACGCGAGGCCGAGGCCGGCGAGCAGCGCGCATCCCAGGTGCGCACCATGGACCGCTCCGAGCGCATCCGCACCTATAACTGGCCGGAGAACCGCATTACCGATCACCGCATCGGCTACAAGGCCAATAACCTCGACTCTGTTCTCAACGGCGACATGCATGACCTCATCGAGGCCCTGCAGGCCCAGGAGCGCGCCGAGCGCCTCGAGGCCGAGGGCTAGAAGGCTAAGGCACGGTTATTAGCGGTGACTTTTTACACCTATAGGGAGGCGCTTCGTGATGCCACGGAGCGCCTTCGCGCTGCCGGGGTGCCTTCACCCGAATGGGACGCGCGCCTGTTGGCCGCCCACCTCATCCACTGCGGGCACATGGACATCCCCCTCGACGAGCAACCGATCCCCGGTTTTGACGTGGCCTATGGAGCGTTGGTGGGGCGTCGTGAAGCGCGCGAACCACTCCAGCACATCCTGGGTGTCGCGTGGTTTGGTCCGCTCGAGCTTGAGGTCGGCCCGGGCGTGTTCATTCCACGCCCGGAAACGGAGGTGCTCGCCGACTGGGGAGTTAAGTTTCTGACGAAACTTAACTCGGGGAAGATGACGAAACTTAACTCGTTGGGGACAAAGGAATCTAACTCGTCGGAATCTCCCCGTGTCGTGGACTTGTGCGCTGGGTCCGGTGCGCTCGGGCTCTACGTCGCACACTACGTGCCACAGGCTGAGGTGTGGGCAGTAGAGCTTGCCGACGCCGCCCTGGCCTACACCCGCCGCAACGCCGCGACCGCTGCGCGCGGCGGGGCGGGAACTATAAACGTGGTCCAAGGGGATGTCACCGAGGCAGACCTCTTGCCGGAATTGCACGGCAGCGTCGACCTCGTGCTGACGAATCCGCCATATGTGCCGGAAACCCCGGACCTGGAACCGGAGGTTTATCAGGACCCGCACGAGGCAGTGTTCGGGGGAGTAGATGGCATGGAAACCATCAACGCGATGATCCCGACCATCGCTGCGCTGCTGCGCCCCGGTGGCCGCGTGGGCATCGAGCACGACGACGACACCTCCCAACAGGTGCAGGAAGCCCTGCGCGCGCATGGAGGATTTAGCCACATCGAGGTGCTCAAGGATCTCACTGGCACCGCCCGCTTTGTCACGGCACAGCGGGGAGTACAGTAGATTGGTCGAAGATTGGTCGACAAGCCGACAAGAACGGGATTAAAGGAGAGACCAATGCAGGGACAGATTTATAACTGTGCGGACGCCGCCGAGCGCGAAGAAGGAATGGCTCTTGCCGTCAAAGCAGCCAAGTCGGGGCGGCTTGTAGTGATGCCCACCGATACGCTCTACGGGCTGGGCTGCGATGCCTTTGATAACGACGCCGTGGCTAGCCTGCTGGCCACCAAGCACCGCGGCCCAGACATGCCGGTACCGGTGCTCGTGGGCTCCTGGGATACCGTCAAAGGCCTCGTCGCGTCGTTGGATGATACCGCCCAAACGCTGATCGAGGCCTTCTGGCCGGGCGGACTATCCATCGTCGTCCCGCAGGCGCCGTCGCTTCCCTGGAACTTGGGCGATACCCGCGGCACGGTGATGCTGCGCATGCCGCTGCACCCCATCGCCATCGAGCTTTTGCGTGAGGTCGGCCCCATGGCGGTGTCCTCCGCGAATATCTCTGGCCAAACCCCACCCACCACGGCGATTGCCGCCAAGCAGCAGCTGGGTAAGGCCGTCACCGTCTACCTCGACGGGGGAGAAGCAGAGGTAGGAAAGCCATCCACCATTATCGATCTGTCTGGCTCCCGCCCTTATCTTTTGCGCGAAGGCGCATTGAGCGCTGAGCAGATCGGAGAGGTCATCGGAGTATCCGCAGAGTCCTTGCGCACCCGCCCGAGCGCCCAATCCTCTTAAGGAGACATCAGTGGCTGGAACCGGAGTGCCGCTGCGCGAGCTAGCGTTGGTGATCTTTGTCGCGGCGGCGTTTACCTACCTCACCACCGGACTGGTGCGTACCTTCTTAGTGCGCAGCGGACAGGTGGCGGAGATTCGCCTGCGCGATAGTCACTCCCAGCCCACACCGCAGCTCGGCGGGGTGGCGATGTTCACGGGTTTTGCGGCCGCCGTCTATCTCGCAGGCCAGCTTCCAGCCTTGACTCGCGGCTTTATGCCCGTCACGCCTGAGATGAATGCTGTGCTGTGGTCAGCCGCAGCCATCGTCCTCGTGGGCGTGGTGGATGACTTGGTGGAGCTGAGCGCTCTGGTCAAGCTCATCGGTCAGCTCGTGGCCGCGGCCATCATGAGCGGGTTGGGGTTGACGTGGACGCTTCTCTTCCTGCCTTTTGGCGATGGGACTACGGTCATTTTGGACCAGGTCCAGGGGACACTCTTGACCACATTCTTCACCGTGTTGCTCATTAACGCCATCAACTTCGTCGACGGGCTCGACGGTTTGGCGGCCGGGCTGGGCATGATCGCCGGCGGCGCTATCTTGGTCTTCTCGCTGACGGTTCTGCACGACCAGGGCGGTGCAGTGTCCGCGTATCCGCCGGCGATTATCGCTGCCGCTCTTGTTGGCGTGTGTGCCGGGTTCCTCCCTCACAACTTTGAGCCTCCCGCATCTTCATGGGGGATAGCGGTGCGATGCTGATTGGTTTGCTGCTCGCCGCGGCGTCGACGTCCGCCTCCGGCAAGATCAACATGTCGTTGTACGGCACCGTGGACATTGTGGCGTTGATGTCGCCCGTCATCGTCGTGGTCGCCGCGGTCTTTATTCCAGTCCTGGACCTTGTCTGGGCCGTCATTCGCCGCGTATCGCAGGGGCGCTCGCCTTTCGCTGCCGATAAGGCACACATTCACCACCGGCTGCTCTCCTTGGGGCACACGCACCGACGCACAGTACTGGTGCTTTATTTATGGGTCTCCGTGGTGGCGTTTGGGGCCGTCTCCTTTTCTATCGTTCCGGCCCCTGCGGCCGTGGCTTTGGCGGTTCTCGCGCTTGGCGTGGCCTTCGGCGTGACCCTGATTCCGCTGCGCCAGGGCAAGATTGGGCGTCGGCCGCGGGCTACCAGTGTGGTGCTGGAAACTGATCCTTCCTGAGGTAGGGTATGGGGCTGTGACTGATTCAACGACCTCCGAAGAGCTTTCGCCCTACGACGATCATCGTCGCCCCCTCAAGCGCGCCCTGCGTCTCGGGGTCATCGGCCTTATCGTCGTAACCATCGCGTCCCTGTCCATCTGGGGTGGCGTTCGCGGAGTGCCCGGAATTTGGGGAGTACTCGTCGGCGCGGCCATCGGCGGCGGCTTCGTGCTCTTTACCGCGGCCTCGGTGCTTATTACCGCACGCACGACACCCTCGACCACGATGGCTGTGGTCCTAGGTGGCTGGTTGCTTAAGGTCGTCATCCTCATCATGGTGTTGTTGCTGATCAAGGACCTAGAGTTCTACGACACGATGGCCCTCTTCGTCACCGTGCTGCTGGCGCTGGCGGTGACGTTGGGAACTGAGGTATGGGGCGTGGTCACCTCCAACGTGACTTACGTGGCTTAGCCTTTCTCGACCTTTTTCAGTGAGCCACTGCTCCCGGTGACCCCGGGAGGGTGGCTTTTTGTGTAGCGAAATAACGCCGCTTCGGGCGCTCATTACCCCCGTCAAGGTGGGAAAACGCGGGTGTGTGACCAAATACACTTAGTAGGGTTTTGGCAGAATGTGGGCGTTTTATGCGGCCGCACGGCGTTGGGCTGTGCCTTTAGGTTCACAACGCTGCCCCCACGTGCGAAAACTTGAGGGCGAACTGATAGCATTCTCTTCGGGTTACCGCGGGTTAGCGTCATGCTATCCCGAAAAAGTACGGTTTATCCTTGCCCTGTTTACGCTGATGTGCGACGGAGTCCGTGAGCAGGGCAAAGAGCTTGAGACGTCCATCGCACCACATAGCCTTCGACAAGCTGTGTGGCCCGAACACGGGAGAGAACGCTGAGCGTTACGACATTGGCCATGAAGGGTGAGTTTCACGCACCCGAACTGGATCCAGAATTTTTCCCGGGGCACGTAACCGAAGATGGTGGAGTCGTCGATCTTCTTTTCGCCGATTTCGCCAACGGTTGGTTCGCTTTGGATCGCATCATGCTGGTCCGCCTGTTTATGGCGGCTATCTTGGTGCTCCTTTTTGTTGTCGCCTTCAGGAACCCGAAGCTGGTTCCTAAAGGATTGCAGAACGTAGCGGAGCATGCGATTGACTTCGTACGAATTCACATCGCAGAAGACATTTTGGGCCGTAAGGAAGGACGTCGTTTCCTTCCGATCCTGGCCACGATCTTCTTCGGTGTTTTGTTCTGGAACGTAGCAACTATTGTTCCAGCCCTAAACATCTCTCCGAATGCTCGTATTGGTATGCCAATCGTGCTGGCAGTCGTTGCGTACATCGCCATGATTTACGCCGGCGCAAAGCGCTTTGGCTTCGGCAAGTTCGTCACGTCCTCGGTGGTTATTCCTAACCTTCCGCCGTTGCTGCACGTGCTTGTTGTACCGATTGAGGCTTTCTCTACGTTTGTCATGCGTCCAGTCACGCTGGCTCTTCGTCTTATGGCGAACTTCCTGGCTGGCCACCTCATTTTGGTCCTGTTGTACTCGGCAACGAACTTCTTCTTCTTCCAGTTCAACGGTTGGACCGCACTGAGTGGCCTCACTCTGGTCGCAGCGGTTCTGTTCACGCTGTACGAAATTATCGTCATCTTCCTGCAGGCATACATTTTCGCCCTGCTGACGGCGGTATACATCGAACTGTCGCTGCATGCAGATTCGCACTAACAACAACGCGAACCTCGCGGTTAACTAAATACCCCAGAAATCACCACTTCCCCCGCGGAACAATTCGCGGGAAAACATTGAAAGGGAACGACTTTCATCATGAACGAAATCATTCTTGCTCAGGCTGCTGACGAGTCCACCCTCAAGGGCCTCGGCGCTATCGGCTACGGCATCGCAACCATCGGCCCGGGTCTGGGCATCGGTATCCTCGTCGGCAAGACCGTCGAGGGCATGGCTCGCCAGCCGGAGATGGCCGGCCAGCTGCGTACCACCATGTTCCTGGGTATCGCCTTCGTTGAGGCCCTCGCCCTGATTGGCCTCGTTGCAGGCTTCCTGTTCTAAAGAGCGCTTTACACAAAGTAAATCGAACTTTAAGAACGGAGCCCCATGAACAACGTCATTTACTACCTTGCAGCAGAGGGAAGTGAGCACCTGCCGCTGGAGAGCGGCAACTCCATCCTTCTGCCCAAGATGTACGACTTGGTCTGGTCGATCATTCCGTTCGCCATCATCCTGATTGTGTTCTGGAAGCTTGTTCTTCCGGCATACAACAAGATGCTGCAGGAGCGTGAAGACCGGATCGAAGGTGGCCTTAAGCGTGCGGAGGCTCAGCAGGCCGAAGCAAAGGCCGCTCTGGAAAAGTACAATGCTCAGCTCGCTGATGCTCGAGCAGAGGCTGCGGAGATCCGCGAGCAGGCGCGCGAGCGCGGCAAGCTGATCGAGGCAGAGGCTAAGGAAGCTGCAGAGGAAGAGTCTCGTCGCATCCTGACCGCCGGCGAGAAGCAGCTTGAAGCTTCTCGTGCACAGGTCGTGTCTGAGCTGCGTTCCGACATCGGACAGAACTCCATCAACCTGGCAGAGAAGCTGCTCGGCGGCGAACTTTCGGACGCCACCAAGCAGTCCTCCACGATTGATAACTTCCTGTCCGAGCTCGACACTGTGGCACCGGCCGGAAAGTAGGCAACGATGAAGGCAGCTAGCCGCGAAGCACTCGCTACCGTTGAGTCCAAGCTGGATGAGTTCCTCTCCGGCGACCGCTCGGTGGCGACTGCTACCCAGGCAGGCCAGGACCTCTTCGAGGTTGTCCGCGTCCTCGACGGTGACCGCGAACTGCGTGTCGCGCTGACCGACGACGCCGCTACCTCCGAGGAGCGCAAGTCCCTGGCCCAGACCCTTTTCGGCGGAAAGGTCACCCCGGTTGCACTCCAGGTGCTGCAGGAGGCCGCCGCCGCACAGTGGTCGTCGCCGCGTGATATCGCCCGTGGCCTCATCATCCTCGGCCGCCGCGCTCTGCTGCGTGGCGCTGAGTTTGAGGGCAAGCTGGGCCAGGTGGAGGACGAGCTCTTCTCCCTGTCGCGCGTGCTTGACCGCGAAGGCGAACTGACCCAGCTGCTTTCAGACCGTACTGCTACGTCCGATCGCAAGGTCGGGCTGCTGGCAAGCGTGCTCTACGGCAAGGTCACGATGGTTACTGAGGCGCTTGCGCTGCAGGCCATTGGCCGCCCGGAGCAGAACCCGATTGATGATCTCGCCGGTTTGGCGGACACCGCAGCCAAGCTGCAGGGCCGTACCATCGCGCGAGTGACCACCGCGGGTGAGCTGAACGATAGCCAGCGGGCAGCACTCGCTGAAAAGCTGGGCAAAATTTATGGTCGTGCGATGTCCATCCACTCTGAGGTTGACACCAGCCTCCTCGGTGGTATGACCATCCGCGTCGGCGACGAAGTCATCGATGGCTCGACGGCAGGCAAGATTGCTCGCCTTCGTGCGCAGATGGCATAAGCCGAAACGACAGAAACGATTAAGTAATTGCTGGAAGATACTACCGAGAGCAGGAAGAACATGGCGGAGCTGACGATCTCCTCCGACGAGATCCGTAGCGCGATTGCGAACTACACCTCGAGCTACTCCGCGGAGGCCTCCCGTGAGGAGGTCGGCGTGGTCATTTCGGCAGCTGACGGTATTGCGCAGGTTTCGGGCCTGCCGTCCGTCATGGCGAATGAGCTGCTCGAGTTCCCCGGCGGCGTGATTGGCGTCGCACAGAACCTTGACACCAACTCCATCGGTGTCGTGGTCTTGGGCAACTTCGAGTCGCTTAAAGAAGGCGACGAGGTCAAGAGGACCGGCGAGGTTCTCTCCATCCCTGTGGGCGAGGAATTCCTCGGCCGCGTAATTAACCCCCTGGGCCAGCCGATCGACGGCATGGGCCCGATCACCGCTGAAGAGGACCGCGTCCTCGAGCTGCAGGCACCGTCCGTGCTGCAGCGTCAGCCGGTGGAAGAGCCGATGCAGACCGGCATCAAGGCTATTGACGCGATGACCCCGATTGGTCGCGGTCAGCGTCAGTTGATCATTGGTGACCGTAAGACGGGTAAGACCGCTGTCTGTATCGACACCATCCTGAACCAGAAGGCTAACTGGGAATCTGGCGACAAGAACAAGCAGGTTCGCTGCATCTACGTCGCCATCGGCCAGAAGGCTCCACCATTGCTGGTGTGCGCCACACCCTGGAGCAGCACGGCGCACTGGAGTACACCACCATCGTGGCGGCTCCGGCATCCGACGCCGCCGGCTTCAAGTGGCTGGCACCGTTCTCCGGTGCAGCTCTGGGTCAGCACTGGATGTACCAGGGCAACCACGTCCTGATCATTTACGATGATCTGACCAAGCAGGCCGAGGCCTACCGTGCGATTTCCCTTCTTCTGCGCCGTCCGCCGGGCCGCGAGGCTTACCCGGGCGACGTCTTCTACCTCCACTCCCGTCTGCTGGAGCGCGCTGCGAAGCTCTCCGACGACATGGGTGCAGGTTCCATGACCGCATTGCCGATCATCGAGACCAAGGCGAACGACGTCTCCGCCTTCATTCCGACCAACGTTATTTCTATTACCGACGGCCAGGTCTTCCTGGAGTCCGACCTGTTCAACCAGGGCGTCCGTCCGGCAATTAACGTTGGTGTGTCGGTCTCCCGTGTTGGTGGTGCCGCACAGACCAAGGGTATGAAGAAGGTCGCCGGTAACCTGCGTCTTGAGCTGGCTGCCTACCGCGATCTGCAGGCCTTTGCGGCCTTCGCATCCGACCTGGATCCGGCCTCCAAGGCTCAGCTGGAGCGCGGTGAGCGTCTCGTCGAGCTGCTCAAGCAGTCCGAGTCCTCCCCGCAGCCTGTCGAGTACCAGATGGTGTCCATCTTCCTCGCAGACCAGGGCATCTTCGACGTCGTTCCCGTCGAGGACGTACGCCGCTTCGAGAAGGAGCTGCACGATCACCTCAACTCTGCAACCCCGCAGGTGTTCGAGCAGATCCAGGGCGGTACCGCTCTGACCGACGAGTCCAAGGATGCACTTGTTGCAGCTGCTAAGGACTTCATTCCGTCCTTCCGCACGACCGAGGGCCACAACCTCGGCACCGAGGCACCGGTTGACCCGCTCGCCGCGGATGACGTGAATAAGACCGAGCTCAACGTCTCCCGCAAGACGGCCAAATAGAGTTTCGCACGCTCTAAGAATTAACCGTCTAGATAAAGAAGGGAGGAGCGAACACCATGGCTAATCTTCGTGAACTGCGTGACCGAATCCGGTCCGTCAACTCCACCAAGAAGATCACCAAGGCACAGGAGCTCATTGCTACCTCGCGCATTACCAAGGCTCAGGCCAGGGTAGAGGCGTCGCAGCCTTATGCACGTGAACTGTCCAACGTGCTCAACAAGCTGGCGGCGCACACGTCCCTGGATCACCCGATGCTCCGGGAACGCGAAGATACAAAGGTGGCCGCCATTCTCGTGGTCTCTTCGGACCGCGGTATGTGCGGTGGCTACAACAACAACATCTTCAAGAAGGCGGCCGAGCTGGAAGCCCTGCTCAAGAGTGAGGGTTTCGAGACCGTCCGCTACGTGACCGGCAACAAGGGCGTTGGCTTCTACAAGTTCCGTGAGGCCGAGGTCGCAGGCAGCTGGACTGGATTCTCGCAGGATCCAACCTGGGAGAAGACGCACGACGTGCGCCGCCACATCATCGACGGCTTCGTCGCCGGTTCGAATGGCCAGGCCAAGACCCGCGAGGGTATTAACGTGGAGGGCGAGACCGTTCGCGGTTTTGACCAGGTCCACGTTGTGTACACCGAGTTCGAGTCCATGCTGACCCAGACCGCGCGTGTGCAGCAGCTGCTGCCGGTGGTACCGGTTATCGAGGAAGAGGACTACAACATGGGTGAGTCCGCGCTTTCCGACGCCGAGCCGAACAATCAGATCACTCCTGATTACGACTTCGAGCCGGATGCGGACACCCTCATGGACGCACTGCTTCCGCAGTACGTGTCCCGCCTCCTGTTTGCGATGTTCTTGGAGTCCTCGGCCTCCGAGTCCGCCGCACGCCGTACCGCAATGAAGTCTGCAACTGACAACGCAACCGAGCTGGTCAAGGACCTCTCGCGCGTGGCCAACCAGGCCCGTCAGGCGCAGATTACCCAAGAAATCACAGAGATCGTCGGTGGCGCTGGGGCGCTCGCCGAAAGCGCAGAAAGTGACTAGATTATGACTACAGCTCTGCAAGAGCAGAACACACAGTCGTCGGCTACCGCCGGCCGTGTGGTGCGTGTCATCGGTCCGGTCGTCGACGTGGAGTTTCCGCGTGGCGGGCTGCCGGCACTGTACAACGCACTGACCGTCGAGGTTTCCCTCGAGGCTGTTGCAAAGATCGTCACCCTTGAGGTCGCTCAGCACCTCGGTGACAACCTCGTCCGTGCCGTGTCCATGGCTCCGACCGACGGCCTCGTCCGCGGTGCAGCCGTGACCGACACCGGCAAGCCGATTTCCGTCCCGGTGGGCGATGTGGTCAAGGGCCACGTCTTCAACGCCCTCGGTGACTGCCTTGACCAGCCGGGTCTGGGCCGCGATGGCGAGCAGTGGGGCATCCACCGCGAACCGCCGGCATTCGACCAGTTGGAGGGTAAGACCGAGATCCTGGAGACCGGTATTAAGGTCATCGACCTGCTGACCCCGTACGTGAAGGGCGGCAAGATCGGCCTCTTCGGTGGTGCAGGTGTGGGTAAGACCGTTCTTATCCAGGAAATGATTACTCGTATCGCACGCGAGTTCTCCGGTACCTCCGTCTTCGCCGGCGTCGGCGAGCGCACCCGTGAGGGCACCGACCTCTTCCTCGAGATGGAGGAGATGGGCGTTCTTCAAGACACCGCACTTGTCTTCGGCCAGATGGATGAGCCGCCAGGAGTCCGTATGCGCGTGGCTCTGTCCGGCCTGACCATGGCGGAGTACTTCCGCGATGTTCAGAACCAGGACGTGCTGCTGTTCATCGACAACATCTTCCGTTTCACCCAGGCCGGTTCTGAGGTTTCGACCCTGCTGGGCCGTATGCCTTCCGCCGTGGGTTACCAGCCGACTCTGGCTGACGAGATGGGTGTGCTGCAGGAGCGTATTACCTCCACCAAGGGTAAGTCCATTACCTCCCTGCAGGCCGTGTATGTGCCGGCCGATGACTACACCGACCCGGCTCCGGCGACCACCTTCGCCCACCTCGATGCCACCACCGAGTTGGACCGCGGTATTGCTTCGAAGGGTATTTACCCGGCAGTGAACCCGCTGACCTCTACCTCTCGTATTCTGGAGCCGTCCATCGTGGGCGAGCGCCACTACGAGGTGGCACAGCGTGTCATCGGTATCCTGCAGAAGAACAAGGAGCTCCAGGACATCATCGCCATCCTTGGTATGGACGAGCTGTCTGAGGAAGACAAGATCACCGTTCAGCGTGCTCGCCGCATCGAGCGCTTCCTTGGCCAGAACTTCTTCGTCGCAGAAAAGTTCACCGGCCTGCCGGGCTCCTACGTGCCGCTGGCCGATACCATCGATGCTTTCGAGCGCATCTGCAACGGCGAATTCGACCACTACCCGGAGCAGGCCTTCAACGGCCTGGGTGGCTTGGACGACGTCGAGGCTGCGTACAAGAAGCTGACCGAGAAGAAGTAGGGAGAGGCACATGGCTGACATCACCGCCGAATTGGTTTCCGTCGAGCGCCTGCTGTGGACCGGAAAGGCCACCATGGTGACGGCTGAAACCACCGAGGGTGAGATCGGCGTGCTTCCTGGCCATGAGCCCATGGTCGGTCAGTTGATCGACAATGGTGTAGTGACCATCCACCCGGCAGACGGCGAGCGTCGCGTCGCCGCTGTCCAGGGTGGCTTCCTCTCCGTGTCCGAGAACAAGATCACCGTCCTCGCCGATTGGGCCATCTGGGCCTCGGAGGTCGATGAAGCACAGGCACAGGAAGACCTGAAGTCTGAGCGCGAGCTGACGAGGTCCCGTGGCGATGCCGCATTGCGCGCCGCCCGCCGCTTCAACAGCTAACGGATGAGCGGAGAGGGAAACGACGGGCAGCAATGACCGCCCTTCCCACTCTCACCTAGGAACCCCACACCCTCGCTAAGAGGGGGTGGGGTTCCTTCGTGATCTGCGCCAAAGGTCAAGCAAGGACTAGCATTGTTTCCTCCGCGAGCGGTAGAATCAACGCAACGTTTCTTACTCGCGGTGAAGGAAATCAACCCATGAACTCTCAGGTGCTCCAAGGGCTATCTATTCTTTTAGGTCTGTGCGCACTGATTTTTCTGGTTGTCGTCATTCTGGCCGCAGTACGGTTTTTTACGGTGCGTTCCCGCGGAACGAGCATCCTTCTGCGCCGGCTTCCTTCGAAGGACTCCCATACGTGGCGCCACGGTCTCGTGCGTTATGACGGCGAGTACATGGAGTATTTCAAGCTTCGCTCCGTATTGCCGCGCGCCAACAAACGCTTTAATCGCCTCGACATCGAACTGGGCAGCACCCGCCCAATGGATGATGACGAGGCTTCTTTTATGCCCTCTGGTCACCAGATCATCCGTATTAGCATCGATGGGCGGGACTATGAGATTGCCTCTGATGCGCACGGAATCATGGCCTTGAATGCGTGGGTGGAATCGGCGCCGTCGAAGCGCCAAGAGAAGTTGGATTATCGCCAGATGCGCCAGCGAGCTACCCGCTTACCAAAGAAGTAGCGCCCAACGATAGGGTAGAGGGCATGCGTGTTGTCATCGCCCAATGCTCCGTAGATTACGTAGGCCGCCTCGACGCCCACCTTCCCATGGCGGACCGTCTCATTCTCATCAAAGCCGATGGTTCGGTGTCTATCCATGCGGATGACCGTGCCTATAAACCGCTGAACTGGATGACTCCGCCGTGCACCTTTGAGGAGTCGGCGATTGAGGATATCGACGGCGAGGACACAGGAGAGAAGTTGTGGCTGGTAGAAAACCCGAAAGGTGAGCAGCTGCGCATCACCATCGCCCAGATCCACCAGGAGATCGACATGGATCTGGGAGAAGACCCCGGCTTGGTCAAGGATGGCGTGGAAGCCCACCTGCAGGAGCTGTTGGCGGAACACATCGAAACGTTGGGGGAGAAGTACTCGCTGGTGCGCCGCGAATATCCCACGGCCATCGGGCCGGTGGACATCATGGCCAAGAACTCCAAGAATGAATTCGTAGCGGTCGAGGTCAAGCGCCGCGGCGGAATTGATGGCGTCGAGCAGCTCACGCGCTACCTTGAGCTGCTCAACCGCGATGACTTGCTAGCGCCGGTCCACGGGGTGTTCGCAGCGCAGGAAATCAAGCCACAAGCGCGGACCTTGGCGGAAGACCGCGGTATCCGTTGCGTCGTCCTGGACTACCAAGAGCTGCGCGGCATCGAGTCCAACGAGCTGCGGTTGTTCTAGTGCCACGCCGCAACCGCAGAATTCGTGAGGAGCCGCGCTCCCTGCCGCGCGATGGAAGCTCGTTCCTCGGCTCGCAGACGGTACCAGGGCCGAGCTGGACCAATGGCGAACCATTTCTCATGCGGCACGTCGGTAGTGCCGCCGCCCAGAAGTATTACGTGTGTCCGGGATGCAACCACAACATCCCTCCTGGGGTAGCGCACATTGTGGCGTGGCCGCGGGATACTGGTGGGCGCGCTGACGACCGTCGCCATTGGCACCGGCACTGCTGGGACCGGCGGTAGGATGGCGGGCATGATTGTTGCCTTTTCCGTAGCCCCCACTGTTGTGGGTGATGAGAGCGCTGAGATGTCCGCGGCCGTGGCCGAAGCCGTGCGTGTTGTCCGTGCTTCCGGCTTACCCAATGAGACCAATGCCATGTTTACCCTTGTTGAAGGCGAGTGGGATGAGGTCTTCGCGGTTATCAAGGAAGCCACCGATGCCGTGCGCGCGGTTTCGCCCCGCACGAGCCTGGTGATTAAAGCCGATATCCGCGAAGGCGTGACCGGGCAGATAACCCAAAAAGTAGATTCCGTTAATCGTTACCTGGAGGAGAATAAGTGACCGGACCGTACGTAGGAGGAGCCCTCGACCTCGGCGCCATCAAACAGCAGGCGGAGGCGCGGGCGCAAGCTCAATCCGCAACTGCCGGAGCTGCTAACTCCGGCGGAGGAATTGCCCCTTTCTTCGAGGTCACCGAGCAGAACTTTGAGAATGACTTGGTGCGCCGTTCCGCGGAGGTGCCGGTTATCGCTCTGATCGGCTCGCCTCGCTCCCCGGCCTCCGAGCAGCTCAAGAAGGACTTCGAGGAGATGGCGGCCGCCGGTGGGCTGAAATTCATCGTGGGCTATATCAACGCTGATGTCGTGCCCCAGGTGGCGCAGGTCTTCGGTGTGCAGAATCTGCCGACTACCGTTGCCATCGCTGCCGGGCAGCCCGTCACCAACTTCGAAGGCGGGCAGCCGCGCGAGAACCTGGAGCAGTGGATCGCGGCGATCGTCGATAAGCTCGGCCCCCAGCTCAAGGGCTTGCCTGACCAAGATGTGGTGGGGGACAACCCCGAGGAAGAAGCAGCGGATCCGCGCCTGGGCCTGGCTGAGGATGCGCTCAACCGTGGCGATTTCGACGCTGCCATCGCTACCTACGAGGAGATTCTGGCCGCCGAGCCGGACAATGCCGAGATTAAACAGGCGCGCGACACCACTCTGCTGCTCAAGCGTTTGGACCCGGCTAACCGTAGCGAGGACCCCATCGCCGCCGCCGATGCCGCCCCAGAGGACGTGGCAAAGCAGCTCGACGCCGCCGACGCGGAGGTCGTCGCCGGTGCCCCTGACCGAGCTTTCGAGCGCCTCATTGAGGCCATGAAGCGCACCGCTGGGGATGAGAAAGAACAGCTTAAGACCCGACTCTTGGAGCTTTTTGGGGTCTTTGATTCCGGTGATCCGCGCGTGCTCGCTGCACGCACGAAGCTGGCTAGTGCATTATATTAATTTCCCTTCCTCGTGGAGTCCCACGAGCAGCTGCAGCCTTCGTGGGCGCTTGTTGTACCTCACCTCAACCCTCAGGATTGACTGATTGAGTCCTCTCCTGAGGGTCTTTTTGTGTCCACACTAGTATGTGAGGTACCGCATGCTAAATGCATTGTGGTGTCATAACTCGCACTTTGTTTTAGCTCTTTCAGGAGGACTCTCATGCGCAAGCTCCTCGGCGTCATCGGCGCCGCCTCTCTTGCTTTTACCCTGACCGCCTGCGGAAGCGATAGCTCCGATAGCGCCGGTGGCGCGAACTACGTTCGCGTGCTCGGTACCGAGCCGCAGCAGGGCCTGATCCCCGCAATGACGAATGAGAATGGCGGCGGACGCATCGTCGACATGCTGTATTCCGGGTTGGTGTACTACGACGCCGAGGGCAACGTGCACAACGAGATGGCGGAGTCCATCGACAAGGAAGGGGAGAAGACCTACAAGGTCACGCTCAAGCCCGACCTGAAATTTTCCGACGGTTCCGCTGTGACTGCGGATACCTTCGTCGATACGTGGAATTACGCGGTGGCCAACGAACAGCTCAACGAGAGCTTTTTCTCCTCCATCAAGGGATACGGGGAGGACGTCAAGGAAATGGAGGGCCTCAAGGTCATCGATGAGCGCACCTTCACTATCGAGCTCACCCAGCCGGAGAGCGACTTTCCGAACCGCTTGGGCTACAACGCTTACTTCCCGGTTCCTGCGGCCGCACTTGAGGACCCGAAGTCTTTCGGCGAGACTCCGGTATCGAACGGCCCGTACAAGATCAAGGAATGGAATCACAACCAGAACCTGATCATCGAGCCGAACCCGGAGTACAAGGGTGACCGTGCCGCGCAGAACGACGGCATCGAGTTCGCCTTCTACGCTGATTCCAGCGCGGCCTACATGGACCTGTTGGCAAATAACCTCGATGTCCTCGAAGTCATCCCGTCGTCTGCCTTCGGAAGCTATGAACAGGACTTGGGGGACCGCCAAGAAACCAAGCCTGCTGCCACCTACCTGGAGATGTCCATCCACATGGAGACGCCACATTTCAGTGGGGAAGAAGGCGCGCTGCGCCGCAAAGCAATCTCGATGGCTATCAACCGCGAGGAAATCGCGGAGACCATCTTCCACGGCACCCGCACACCGGCCCGCGAGTTCACCTCACCGGTCCTGAATGGCTACAACGACAGCCTGCCCGGTTCGGAGAACCTGGACTATAACCCGGAGGAGGCGAAGAAGCTCTGGGCGGAGGCCGATAAGAAGTACGGTGCTTTTGAAGGCTCGTTCCCCATTTACTACAACACCGATGGCGACAACAAAGATTGGGCCGATGCCGTAGCCAACAACATCAGCAACACGCTGGGAATTCAAGCCGTGGGGAACCCCTACCCGGACTTCAAGTCCTTCCGCGATGCCTACCGCAGCGAGCGCATGGACGGCGCCTACCGCACGGCGTGGTTCGCCGACTATCCCTCCATGGGCAACTTCCTAGGGCCGAACTTCACCACGGGCGTGGCCTCCAATGACTCGAAGTACTCCAACCCGGAGTTTGATGAGCTCATCGTCAAGGCCAACGGCGCCGCAAATGAGGAGGAAGCCGCGAAGCTCTACAACCAGGCACAAGAGCTGCTGCTGCGTGACCTTCCTTCGATCCCGCTGTTCTACCCGAACGTGGTCGGCGGCTGGTCCGAGAACGTCGAGGACGTGACGTTCAACTGGAAGTCCCTGCCGGTGTACTACGCGGTGAAGAAGAACTAGCGCTCTGGTCCTACTGGCACACCGCAACACGATTACAGTAGGGTGGCATGACCTCCGTACTTTTTCTTTGTAATACCAACCGCGGTAAGTCCCAGATGGCGGCTGCCTTAGCCAGGAAGCACGCCCCCGATTGGGAGATTTACTCCGCTGGAGTAAAGACCACTGAACAGCATCGTGAGCAGGGCGTTAATGCTGAGGCGCAGGCCTCCCTTGCAAAGGTCGGCGCCGACATGGCAGGTACGCCGACCTTGATTGATTCCGACCTCGCATCTTCGGTGGACCACGTCATCGTCGTCGGTGATGCCGACTATGACGGAGTGGCTGAGCGTTGGGAGATTGAGGACCCGTCCGTACGCGGCCTAGAGGGAGATGAGCGAATGGATGCGCTGCGCGATGACATTGATGCTCGCGTACGAGCTTTCCTTGATGTTCACGCGCAGGACTGAAAACTAAAACTGCCCGAGTTGCCAAAGATCCCCGCCGAGATTCAAGATCTGGCCAGAACTTTGGCAACTAGGGCAGTTGTGTCTCTCAGGCCTTGCTCGCGATGAGCGTGAGCACGCGCCGAGCCAGGCTCGGCGCTAGGCCGCGCAGCTTAGCCGCGGAAGGCATACCACTGCACCGAGTTTGCCGGTAGGTGCAGCTGGACGTGGTTGCCTTCGGAGCGCACGCGGTGGGCAAGGTCATTGCCGGCACCTTGGTAGACGGCGTCGTCTGTGTTGATGACCAGCTCCCACTCGCCATCGCGCGGCAACCAGAGGTCATAGTTCGGCACCGAGCTGCCGGAGAAGTTGCACACCGCCAACAGGGCGGAGCCGTCCTTGCCGTAGCGCACGTAGCCGAGCATGTTGTTATTCGAGTCATCAGCCTTCACCCACTGGAAGCCATCCTGCGTAAAGTCCTGGGTCCACAGGGCCGGCTGTTGCTTGTATACCGCGTTGAGGTCGCGCACCAAGCGCTTAATGCCGTGGTGCCACTCGTTGCCCCAGCCCTCCAAGTTGGACCAGTCCACTGAGTGGCCCTCTGCCCATTCGGTGGTCTGGCCAAACTCCTGGCCCATGAACATTAGCTGCTTGCCCGGGTGGGAGAACATGTAGCCGTACAGCGCGCGCAGGCCTGCGGCCTTGTTCCAGTCATCGCCCGGCATGCGCTCCCATAAGGAGCCCTTGCCGTGGACCACCTCGTCGTGGCTAAAGGGGAGCACGTAGCGCTCCGAGTAGGCGTAGACCATGGAGAAGGTGAGCTCGCCATGGTGGTAGCGGCGGTGAATCGGCTCGTGTTTGAAGTACTCCAGGGTGTCGTTCATCCAGCCCATGTTCCACTTCAGGCTAAAGCCCAGTCCGCCTTCGTGAGTCGGTGCGGTAACACCTGGCCAGGAGGTGGATTCCTCGGCGATGGTCAGCACGCCCGGGTGGTTACGGTTCAGCGTGGCGTTGGTTTCCTGGAGGAATTGGACTGCCTCAAGGTTTTCGCGCCCGCCGTAGATATTGGGCAGCCATTCCTCGCGGGAGTAGTCCAAATAGAGCATGGAAGCAACGGCGTCGACACGCAAGCCGTCGACGTGGAACTCCTCGGCCCAGTAGAGGGCATTGGCCACGAGGAAGTTGCGCACCTCGTTGCGGCCGAAGTCGAAGACGTAGGTGCCCCAATCGGCCTGCTCACCGCGGCGCGGGTCCGGGTGCTCGTAGAGTGCCTGCCCATCGAAGCGGCCCAGCGCCCATTCGTCCTTGGGGAAGTGCGCGGGCACCCAGTCAACGAAGACGCCGATGCCGGCGTTATGCAATTCGTCGATAAGCGCGCGCAGCTCATCCGGGGAGCCCCAGCGCGCGGAGGGAGCGTAGTAGCCGGAGACTTGATAGCCCCAGGAACCGCCGAAGGGGTGCTCGGCCACGGGCAGCAGCTCCACGTGGGTAAAGCCGTGCTCAACCAGGTAAGGGATGAGCTCTTCGCGCAAGGTGTTGTAGTTAGCACCTACCTTCCAGGAGCCGACGTGGAGTTCGTAGACGCTCATCGGGATGTCGAGGTCCCCGGTGCGCTTGCTCATCCACTCCTCATCGCTCCACTTGAAACTGGAGCGGGCCACCACGGAGGCGGTCTCCGGCGGGGCGATGGTGCGCTTGGCCAGGGGATCCGCCTTATCAATGCGCGGGGAGTTCTTGCCGTGGACCGCAAACTTATAGCGCTCGCCTTCGCCCACACCGGGGATGAAGACCTCCCAAATGCCCGTGGAGCCGAGGCTGCGCATGGGGTACTGGGTAGGGTTCCAGCCGCAGAAGTCGCCGACCACGGCCACGCCCTCTGCGTTGGGCGCCCACACAGCAAAGGCAGTGCCCTCGACTACTCCCATGTCGGTGGTGTAGCTCTTGAGATTTGCGCCCAAGACTTCCCACAGGCGCTCGTGGCGGCCTTCACCGATGAGGTGCTGATCCAATGTGCCCAGGGTGGGCAAGAAGTGGTAGCCGTCCGCTACCTCGAAGGCGGGCTGGCCCGGGTAGGTGATGCGCAGACGGTAGTCCGCTTCTTCGGCGAGCGGGGCCTCCCAGATATCATTCCCAACCGCGCGCATCGCGGTGGTGTCGGAGGCGGTGACGAGCTCGACGGCTTCGGCACCGGGGCGGCGAGTGCGGACGGTTCCGTCGTGCCAGCCATAGAAATCATGGGGCGCGTGGTGGCGGCAGTGGTTGAGGCGTTCGAGGTCTGAGGCCGGGATGTTCATACAGACCAAATTACCCAAGAACACCCGCTCGCGGGGCCGAAAAGAAACCCCGCGCTACCCATGAAGGGGGTACGGATTCAGTGCGGGGTTTCAGTCGCTTTAAAACTTAGGCGCGGTAGTCGTTCACACGTCGCCACGCAATGCGTTCCTGCAGGTCATGGTGGGCTGGCGGGAGGATGAAGACGTGGGCGACGTCGCGAAGCGGCTCTAGGCGCACGAAGTTGCGGTCGGACCATTCGTAGGCGGCACCACTGATGGTGTCCTGCACCGTGAAGTGTTCACCCGGGTGGCGGCCCACGGCGGCCAAGTCCAAGAAGACCGTGGCCTCCTGTGCATTGCGCGGATCGAGGTTGACCACCACGAGCACCACATTGCCGGTAGCGGGATCGGCCTTGGAGTAGGCAATGATGGCCTCGTTATCCGTGTTGTGGAAGCGCAGCGTGCGCAGCTGCTGGAGGGCCGGGTTTTCGCGGCGGATGAGGTTGAGCAGGCGGATATAGGATTCCAGGGAGTCACCGGACTTGACGGCGGCCTGGAAGTCGCGCGGGCGCAGCTCGTACTTCTCCGAGTCGAGGTACTCCTCGCTGCCCGGTTTGACGGCTTGGTGCTCGTAGAGCTCGAAGCCGGAGTACACGCCCCACAACGGGGACAGGGTGGCCGCCAGGGTCGCGCGGATGGCGAACATAGCGCGTCCACCGGTCTGCAGGGATTCGTGGAGGATATCCGGGGTATTGACAAAGAGGTTGGGGCGGCAGATATCGGCCTGTTCCACGTGCATCTGCGCGAATTCGGTGAGCTCGTGCTTGGAGGTCTGCCACGTGAAGTAGGTATAGGACTGCGTAAATCCTGCCTTGGCCAGACCGAACAGGCGCGGGGCGCGGGTGAAGGCCTCGGAGAGGAAGATGACCTCCGGGTGAGTCACGTGCACCTTGGAAATCAGCCAGTTCCAGAAGTTAGCCGGTTTGGTGTGGGGGTTGTCCACGCGGAAGGTGGTGACTCCGGCCTCCACCCAGATCATGACGATGCGGTAGATCTCTGCGTAGATGGCATCCGGGTCGTTATCGAAGTTCAGCGGGTAGATGTCCTGGTACTTCTTCGGCGGGTTCTCCGCGTAGGCAATGGTGCCATCGGCCAAAACGGTGAAGAATTCCGGGTTGGTCTTGGCCCACGGGTGGTCCGGGGAGGCCTGCAGAGCCAGGTCCAGGGCCACCTCCAGGCCCAAGTCGGCGGCCTTCTTAACCAGATCCTTGAAGTCATCCATGGTGCCCAGCTCCGGGTGCGTGGTGGAGTGGTCCTGGATGGCCCAGGGCGAGCCCACGTCACCGGGCTCTGCCACCACCGAGTTGTTGCGGCCCTTGCGGTGCACCTTGCCAATGGGGTGGATGGGCGGGAAGTAGACGGTATCGAAACCCATGGCTGCCACTCGCTCGAGTGCCCGTGCCGTGGTCTTAAACGTGCCGTGCACGGGGTTGCCCTCTGCATCCCAACCGCCGGTGGAGCGTGGGAAGAGCTCGTACCAGGAGTTGTAGAGTGCCTCGGGGCGCTCTACCAGGACCTCGTGAATGTCACCCTCCACCAGCAGGTGGCGCAGGGGGTGGTGGTGGAGGACGTCCGCGACCTCGTCGGACAGCGCGGTGCGCACGCGCTTGTCGACGTCCACCGTGTCATCCTTGAGCTCTTTCGACGCCTGAAAGAGCAGCTCCGCCTTATCGCTCGGGCACTGGATGGCCGCCTCCTCGAAGAGCTCGGCGCCGTGCAACAGATCGTTGCTGAGCTCCTGTGCGGATTGCCCCGCCTCCATCTTCTTGATCACCGCGTTGCGCCACGTGGACATCGGATCCGACCAGGCATCGATGCGGAAGAACCAACGCCCGGGAGTCGCCGGAGTAAACACCCCGTGGACTCGGTCCTGGTCTTCCGGGTCCACGGTCATGGTCACGGCGGAGGTGGACGGGGATTCGGTGTTCCACACCGACAGCGTCGCGGCGACGGCATCGTGGCCCTCGCGCCACACCAGCGCGGTGACAGGAACAACCTCTCCGACTACGGCCTTCGAGGCGGCATTACCGGAGAGGGAGGGGCGGACATCGTCGATACCAAGGCGTTGAGTCATGCCCATAGAATAATGCAGCTGTGTCAGTTTCACCGGGGAAGGAGGATATCGGCCACAATGGTGCGTGTGAACACTCCAGAGCAATTGAGCCAGCAAGACCCTGAACTGATGGAAACCGACGAGGATTGGTTGATTGACTTCCGCGGCGTCGAGCTACGACGCGGCGGGCGCACGCTGGTCGGGCCCGTCGACTGGCAGGTGGAGCTCGATGAGCGTTGGGTCATCATCGGCCCCAATGGCGCGGGCAAGACCTCCCTGGTGCGCATGGCCGCCGCCGAAGAATTCCCGTCCGCTGGCGTGGCTTTCCTCATGGGTGAGCGCCTGGGCAAAACGGATATGCGCGATCTGCGCGCCGCCATTGGCATCTCTTCCGCTGCCGTCCAGCACCGCATCCCGGACAACGAGCGCGTGGATGATCTCGTCGTGTCTGCTGGCTATGCGGTCCTCGGCCGCTGGCGTGAGGACTACCAAGACATGGACTTCTCCCGTGCCGACGAGATCTTGGAACAAGTCGGCGCCGCACACCTTGCAGAGCGGACCTGGGGCACGCTCTCCGAGGGAGAAAAGAAGCGCGTCATCCTCGCCCGCGCGCTCATGGCTAACCCGGAGCTGCTCATCCTGGATGAGCCCTCCGCGGGCATGGACTTGGGCGGCCGTGAGGACCTCGTGGGCTACTTGGGGGACCTAGCACTCGATGCGGATGCCCCGGCGATTGTCATGATTACCCACCACGTGGAGGAAATCCCTTACGGATTTACCCATGCGATGCTCCTGGATGAGGGTAAGGTCGTGGCCAAAGGACTCATTAACTCTGTCCTGACGTCGGAAAACCTTTCCAAGGCCTTCCACCAACCTATCCAGGTGGATCGCATCGGGGAGAGGTACTTCGCCCGACGAGTCCGCTAACCCCTAGTACATAACTCTCAGTACACAACCTCGGTACACACCCTCGACGTATACCTCTCGAATTCTGCCCCCAGCCTGCAGACACGGAAAGTTGCATGAGTCAGTCCATCCACGACAGCCTTGACGCCATCGACCCTGGCGAAACAACGGGCTTTAACGGGGCACGTCTGGCCGCGACCGTCCTCCTGTTGCGCGATACGACTGAGGGGCTGCGCGTGTGGATCCAAGAACGCGTGCACACCATGCGTAATTACCCCGGCCACGTTGTCTTTCCCGGCGGCGGGGTAGACCCGCGTGACTTCCCACCGCGTTCTTGGGACTCCGGCGAACTATGGGCGGGCAGCTCGGTGGTCTCCATGGCACGGCGAATGGGCGTGACCAAGTACAAGGCACACGCCCTTGTCTTCGCGGCCGCCCGGGAGCTTTTCGAGGAGGCCGGCACGCTGTTAGCCATCCGCGATGATGGTTTGGTTTCCGACGCCTCTCGCTACCACCGCGAGCGCGAGCTGCTAGAAACCCACGAGATTTCCTTCACCGAGTTCCTTGAGCACAACGGCATGCGTGTCGACGCCGACATGCTACTGCCGTGGTCCCGCTGGGCCGGTGAAGACAACAACCACTGGTTTGACACCTTCTTCTTCATCGGTGTACTGCCCGAGGGCCAAGAACCCGATGGGGATACAGGCGAAGCCGACGACGCCGGCTGGTTCGACCCGCAACTGGTCCTTGATGGCTGGCGCGCCGGGCTGGTGCGCCTGGCCATCCCGACGTGGGCGCAGCTCAAGCGCCTCACGTCCTATTCCAGCGTTAAAGAGGTTTTAGATGATGCCTCTTTCTCCGACTTACGCCCAATTATCGGCGACCCGCGCGATGACGAGCGCTACCGCGAATACTTCACCACTTTCCCCGTCGACCGCATCTAGAAAAGCGCACCATGAGCTACACCCTGGACGAAGTTGCCTTCCTGCGCGCGCACGCTGCCGCTATCGATACCGCTGCAGCAGACCTGGAGGGGACCAAGAAGGCGCACCTGCGGGACGTCGCCAAGCTGCAGGCCCACTTTGGTGACTACGGGCGTGCCGTGGCCGAACTCATCCAAGCCCGCAGCTCCGGAAAGCTGCCGGGGCAGTGGCTCATGGACCACGACTCCGCCCAACAAGCCACTCCACCCGCAGTGGCGGCTTATCGCGCGCAGTTCCTTCAGGAACGCAACGTGGACATGGTCCACGACCTCACCTGCTCTATCGGTACCGAAGGGCAGGCCTATCGCCCCGGCGCTTACGTGGGCAGCGATCTGGACGCCTCGCGCGTAGCCATGGCGCAGCACAACATTGAGCACCCAGTCTTTCGCGCTGATGCTCTGACCACCACGACCACCGCCGAGGTCTGCATCGCCGATCCCGCCCGGCGCCAAGGCGGCAACCGTATTACTCGCCTGGACCAACTTCTGCCCCCGCCAGCAGATCTGCTGGCCACCCACGGCGAGATGGCCATCAAATGCGCACCCGGCATCGACCACTCCGAATGGGAAGGCCTAGCCTGCGTAGTCAGCCTTGACGGAGGGGTGAAGGAAACCTGCCTGTACACCCCAGGCCTGGGAACAGGGAAGAGGGCAGTGGTCCTCAGTACCACGCCAGATGGAATCCACACGGACGTCATCGACGACGACGTCGCCGAGCACGAGCTACCTGAGGCCGGCCCGCTCAGCCGCTTCCTTATCGACCCCGACGGCGCCATCGTGCGCGCCGGGCTGGTGCGCCACTACGCCGCGCGGGAAGGCCTGCACCAACTGGACCCGCGCATTGCTTACCTCACCGGTGACCGCCTGCCTCACGGCACGTCCGGATTTGAATTCATCGAGATGGTCCCCATGAAGAAGCTCAAGGCGGCCATGGCGGCCCACGACGTCGGCTCGCTGGAAATCCTGGTACGCGGGCAAGACGTGAACCCGGACCAGCTGCGCAAGAAGCTCAAACTGAAAGGCTCCACGGCCAAGACCCTCGTGGTCACGCGCATCGGTGCGAAGGGAGTCGCGGTGTTGTGCGGACCGCGAGTAGTATCGACCGAAGGTAATTACGCACCCTAATAGTTTCAAAATTTACGGAAGGGGAAGTGCCCACATGCCAGTCATTGTGGCTCTGGTCAAGCACGTACCGGATACGTGGTCAACCAAGACCCTCGAGGCGGACCACACCTTGGACCGCACCTCGGTGGATAACGTCATCGATGAGGTCAACGAGTACTCCGTCGAGCAGGCACTGCGCCTGCGCGACGATAACGCCGACGCCGGCTATGAGGTCGTGGCGCTTACCATGGGCCCGGCCGCTGCCGATGAGGCCCTGCGCAAGGCCCTGGCCATGGGCGCGGACCACGCCGTGCACGTGACGGACGACGCCCTCGCTGGCGCCGACGCCCTGGCCACCGCTTGGGTTCTTAACGCCGCGCTCAACAAGGTGGCCGAGAAGTTCGGCGAGGTCCAGGTCATCACCCTGGGCAATAACTCCTCGGATGCCTCCACCGGGCTTATCGCCGGCCTGCTGGCCGAGTACCGCCAGCTGCCCGCGCTCACGGAACTCAAGGCAGCCTCCCTGGCCGGTGCCACTGCCACCGGTACCCGTGAGGATGTCCACGGCCACTGGGAACTCAGCGCCAACCTGCCGGCCATCCTGTCCTTTACCGACAAGGCCGATAAGCCGCGTTTCCCCAACTTCAAGGGCCTGATGGCTGCCAAGAAGGCCGAGGTCACCACGCTCGCCGTGGCCGACCTAGGCATTGATGGCGTGCCGTCCACCACCACGGTTACCGCCTCCGCACAGCGACCGGCCCGTACCGCCGGTGAGGTCATCACGGATACTGATCCGGCCGTGGCCGCCGCCAAGGTCGCGGACTTCCTGGCCGCCAAGAATCTCATCGAGGGTTAAAGGAGAAAACACATGTCTCACGTTTATGTCCTAGTTGAGCACGAAGCAGAGCAGCTGAGCCCCGTTACCGGCGAGCTCATCACCGCCGCCCGCGCGCTCGGCACCGTCTCCGCCGTCGTCGTGGCCAAGGATGCCGCTACTGCCGCTTCTTTCGACGCCGAATTGGGCAACTTGGGCGCCGCCCAGGTAGTTCAGGCCACCGCCGCTGACTACGAGCAGCGCATCGTCACCCCGGAGGTCGACGCCCTCCACGCCCTGGCCGCCAATAACCCGGCGCCCATCGTGCTGGCTGCGACTCCGACTAACAACGAGATCGCCGGCCGCCTCGCCGCCCGCCTGGGCTCGGGCGCCCTGGTCAACGTCGACGGCATCAATGCTGATGGCTCCGCGCACCACACCATCTTCGGCGGCTCCTACGAGACCTCCTCCACGGCCACTGGTTCCGTGGTTTACACTCTGCGCCCTGGCTCCGTGGCTGCCGAACCCCAGCCGGTCACCGCGGCACCCGCTCCCTTCGAGCTGCCCGCCGCCACCGTGAAGGACGTCACCGTCACCTCCTTCACTCCGGCAGAGAAGACCGCCCGTCCGGAGCTGACCTCCGCGAAGGTCGTCGTCGCCGGTGGCCGCGGCGTGGGCGATAAGTTCGCCGACGTGGTGGAGCCGCTTGCCGACGTCCTCGGTGGCGCCGTCGGCGCCACCCGCGACGCCGTGGACGAAGGTTTCTACGACCCGGCCCACCAGGTGGGCCAGACCGGCGTGACCGTCTCCCCGAAGCTCTACATCGGCCTCGGCATCTCCGGCGCCATCCAGCACACCTCAGGCATGCAGACCTCGGAGACTATCGTCGTGGTTAACCAGGATCAGGACGAGCCTTTCTTCCAGATCGCCGACCTCGGTGTGGTGGGCGACCTCCACGAGATCGCCCCGGCGCTGGTCTCCGAGCTTGAGTCCCGCAAGGGGGCCGGCAACTAATGCCTCGCTACCTCGATTACGCAGCTACCCAACCCATGCGCCAGTGCGCCATCGACGCATGGGTCGACGCCGCCGGGTCCCTCAACCCCGGCTCGGCCTATGGCTCCGGGCGCAAGGCACGCTCCGTGCTGGATGACGCCCGCGAGACCGTCGCCGAGCTGCTCGGCTGCGAACCTATCGAGGTCATCTTCACCTCCTCCGGCACGGAGGCAGACAACATTGCCATCCAGGGTCTTTTCCGTGCTGCGCAAAGCGCAGCACCGGAGGCGGAGAAGCGCATCATCTCGACCCCCATTGAGCACCCTGCCGTCCTTGAGACCGTGGAGAAGCTCCGCGCTGAGCACGGCGCTACCGTTGACCTGCTCCCGGTTGATTCCACCGGTCACGTCAGCGACCTCGCAGCCCTGGATACCCCGGCCGCGGTGGCCACCTGCATGTGGGCCAATAACGAGACCGGTGCCATCCAGCCGGTCGCAGACATTATCCAGCGCGCCGCCGCGCAGAACACCCCTGTGCACATCGACGCCGTGCAGGTCGCCGGCAAGCTACCCATCAACTTTCATGAGCTGGGTGCCACCACACTCGCGGCCAGCGCCCACAAGTTCGGCGGGCCCCGCGGCATCGGCCTGCTGCTCGCACGCCGTACCCCGGCGCCACTGCCACTAGCCTTCGGCGGCGGCCAGGAGCGCGGTATCCGCCCCGGCACCGTCGACGTCGCGAGTGCGAGCGCGCTCGCCGCGGCCCTGCGCGAGTCCGTCGCGGAAATGGAGCAGGAAGACACCCGCCTGACGGCACTCCGCGACAAGCTCAAGGCCGGCATTGAGGACAGCATCGACAACGTCATCATCAACTCCACCGAGCCCACCTTGGCCTCCCACCTGCACGTGTCCTTCCCGGGTACGGATGGTGACAGCCTCATCATGCTTCTCGACGCCGCCGGTATCGAAGCCTCCGCCGGCTCCGCCTGCCACGCCGGTGTCAACCGCATGTCCCACGTGCTGGAAGCCATGGGCATTGACGAGGAACACGGGCGCGGCAGCCTGCGCTTCACACTGGGCCGCCTCACCACCGAAGAGGACATCAACGTGGTCCTGGCAGAGCTTCCGGAGATCATCCGCCGCGCCCGGTCGGTCTAGCGCGCGCATCCGATCAAGATCACAGTCATTCGGACATATTCACAGATAGTCCACAGCGCTTTCGACTCGGCGTGGGTCTATGTTTAATCCGTGAATAACTTCATCCAGTCCGTACTGGGCTTGCCGCTGACTGACCCCGTGAACGGCGGGATCTACATTGCTATCTTGGTCATCAGCGCGCTGCTCATTGCGTGGCGCCTGCGCAAGCGCGACTTCGTGTCCTTCCTTCTCGCCGCAGTCATTGCTACCGTGGCCTACTTCGCGCTTAAGCATTGGGACGTCCCGTTCTACCTTTTCGTGGCTGGGCTCGTACCCATCGCGGCGCTCATCTCCCTCATTCACCATGCGGGCCGTCGTGTCCTTATGGCCGTGATAGCAGCATTCTCGGCACTTGCGGTGGCCGGCCTGGCCAATATGGAGTACCAGTCCTATCCGGACATCGCCTCGCTCGATCCCACGCCGGTAGCCCAAGAGATGGACTACGGCCAATTCAAGGCCATCAAGTCCGCGGATTCCGCTGCGATTGTGCACGTGGATCTTCCGGGTACCACCTCAGGGTTCAGCGCGCGCCAGGCCACGGCCTATATCCCGCCGGCCTATTGGAGCAAGAAGGATATGAATCTTCCCGTCCTAGTCCTGCTCCACGGCAACCCGGGTGGGCCCGAGCAGTGGTTCGGCTCCGGCGAGGCGGCCGAAACCGCCGATGCCTTCCAACGCGCCAATGGGGGACTAAGCCCCATCGTCGTGGCGGTCGACGCCACCGGCAGTGAGACCGCCAATCCCATCTGCGCGGACACCTCCGTGGCCAAGGTCATGACCTACCTAACAACCGACGTGCCGACAGGAATCAAAACCGCTTTCCGTGTCGACGAGAATCAACAACATTGGACCGTCGCTGGTTTGTCATACGGCGGAACCTGCTCTCTGCAGATCCTCACCAATCATCCCGAAGCCTATGGCCAGGCAGTGGACATCTCCGGCGAGGCCGAACCCACTATTGGAAACCACGCCGCCACCGTGTCCAAGTTCTATGGTGGCGATGAAGCCGCCTACCAAGCCGCTAATCCTGCACACCTGCTGGCGACGAAAAAGTACCCCGACCACCAGGCCATCTTAATCGCCGGCAACCGCGACACTAACGCGGTGAAAGCACTCAGCCAGTTGAGTGATGCCGCCCGCGCCGCCGGCATGCGGACTTTCTACACCACCCGCCCGGGTGGGCATTCCTTCGAGGTGTGGCGCCCGGCTCTGCGCGAAACTTTCGCCTGGATCGCCCGCCAAGGTGGTTTGAAAGATGTGAACGATCCTTTTGATGGAGTCCAAGATGCAGATCTTCAGCGCTAACAACTTCCGACACCTCGCGCGGCGCACACCGGTGACGTGGGCGTTGATCCTTCTGATGTGGGCACTAGCCATCGTGACGTACCTAGCACCTCAACTGGACGGTATTACTCAGACTACCGGGCTGACCGGTCGTACCTTCGGCACGGTTGTGGCACTCACCCTCATGGCCCTGGCTTTCGTTCTCCCCTCGGAATACCGGCTAGGTTCCCTGCGCACTCTCGCCGTTGGTATCGTCACGCAGCTTATCTCCGTTCCCTTGGCCTACGTAGCCGCCCACGGCATCGAAGAGCTCGGGCTAAACCGCTGGGGCGATGATCTTCTGAGCTCCACTGACTTATCACCCATCGGTTTCATCGTGAGTACTGTCGGCTTCGCTTCTGCGTGGATGCCGCGCCTCTGGCAGCGCCGCGTACGCCTCAGCATCCTTGCTCTGACTCTCACCATGGCCCTGTATGGCGGTACTTTGAGCGATGTCCTCGGCGTGAGCGCCTCGGTGCTGTCCATCGCGGCCGGTATCGCATGGAGTGTCTTTGTGCCCCGCACGAGCGCGCAGCGCCCAGCCGTTTTCCATCGTGCCTCAGTGCCCGAGCGCCGAGTGCTCACCGCGCTCATCTTGGGCGTGGTAGCCATTGGCCCAGCCTTCGTGGCCCTTGACCCGCTGGCCGAAGGGCCCTTCAGCCCAGTCACCCGACTGATGTGGTCCTTCAACTCTGCTGCTTATCACGCCACTGAGCTCTGCCAAACTGACCCTATAAGCCAGGCCTGCCAAGCCGCCCTCGACGTTGCCCGCGTCCACGGCGTGGGTCCGGCCATCGCCAGTTTCATGCCGCTCATCATCCAACTCGTACTGTGCTTCGGCCTCATCCGCGGACGCCGTCTTGCTTGGTTGCTATCCGTCCTTACCCAGGTACTCGTCATCGCTGTGCTTCTAGCTCAGCTGTGGGACTTTAGCCAAGAAGGCCTGGTGCTCTACGGCGTGAATCTCGCCGCTGTGGTCCTGCCCTGGGCCACCTGCCTCCTCGTACTAATCTGGAATCACCGCGTGTTCCACATTCACGAAAGCGCAGGTGCGCTGGGCCAGGCCGCTGGCAAAATCGCTGCTGCCTTCGCCCTCACAGCCGCTCTCTGGGGAGTCGGCGCACTACTTCTCAAGGACGGCTTCGTCGAGACAGCCACTGCCGGATCGATCCTGTCCGAACTCCCTCTGCGCTACGTCCCACCAGTCGTGGCCACTCTGCTCCCGCTCGAACTTGCACCGACCACGTGGCTGACCTGGGCCCTCTACGAGTGGGCCGGCACTCTATTCTGGATGTACGCAGCGTGGGTTGCTTACCGCATGTTTGCCACGCCGGCTAACCCTGAGGCCGCTGAGGCCCGCGAGCGTGCCCGCGCCATCCTGGAACAGGGCAGTGGTGACCACCTCTCCGCCATGACCCTGTGGAAGGGGAACCGCTACTTCTTTAACGACAGCAACTACGTGGCCTACCGCGTCCACAACGGGATTGCGCTCAGCCTCGGCGAGCCAGTAGGCAATGACCCGCAAGCCACCGCATCCGCCTTCGAGGACTTCGCGCGCGAACAAGGCTGGCGCCCAGCCTGGTACTCAGTACGGGAAAGCTTTACCCGTCCCGGCTTCCACTGCCTCGAAGTAGCCGAAGAAGCCGTCCTGGACACCTCTAACACCGAGTTCAAAGGCAAGAAATTCCAGAACATTCGCACCGCCCGCAACAAGGCCGGCAAAGAGGGCGTCACCACGCTGTGGACGGAGTGGAAGGACCTCGATCTTGCCACCCGCAACAAAATTGCCGAGCTCTCCGAAGAATGGGTCTCTGACAAAGCTCTCCCGGAGATGGGCTTTACTTTGGGCGGTGTTACCGAGCTGCGGGAGGAAGGCACCAAGCTACTGCTCGCGCTGGGGGAGGACGGCACGTTGCACGGCGTGACATCCTGGCTCCCTGTTCGTGAAAACGGCAGCGTGGTGGGCTACACCCTCGACGTCATGCGCCGCGCCGACCACGGCTTCAAAGGCGCTATCGAGCTGCTCATTTCTGAGGCCATGATCATCGCCGCCGGCGAAGGCTGCGCCTGGATTTCGCTCTCCGGTGCGCCCCTGTCAGGAACACCGGAGGAGCCCGGGCTTCTCGACGCCCTCCTCACCCGCCTCGGCGAAGAAATGGAGCCCCTCTACGGCTTCCGCAGCCTGGCCGCCTCCAAGCACAAATTCCAGCCGGAAGAACACAAGTGGTACCTGGCCTACAACGATGAGCTGGCACTGCCCGCCATTGGACTAGCCGTTGTACACGCCTACGTGCCCGACATGCGCGCAGCCGACGCCGCCCGAGCTGTGAAGACGTGGTTGGCTGAGCGCAAGCAAGCCAAAGCGGAGCAAAGCGCAACGGAACCCAGCAAAGCAGATCCACGCTAAGACCAGTGTGTTGACAGAACCTCGTGCACACCTTCGGGCACAATGTTCTCATGTCGAAGTTCTCTGAGGTCCTAGACCAGCTGCGTGAAAACCAACCAAAGGCAAAGTACGGCATTGCCTTTGAGAAGCTGATGGTCAACTATTTCAAGACTGACCCGACCTTGAAGAACCAATTCGATGAGGTCTGCCGCTGGACGGATTGGCGCTACAACGGCGGCAAGGCTGACACCGGCATTGACCTAGTGGCCCGCCGCGTCGATGATGGCACGTGGACCGCCATCCAGTGCAAGTTCTATGACTCCAAGGCGCGCATCCAGAAGTCCCACCTGGATTCCTTCTTCGAGGCCTCCGGTCACTCCTTCGAAACAGAAGACGGCCGCCAGCACTTCGGCAGCCGCCTGATTATCTCCACCACGGACCACTGGTCCTCCCATGCGGAGGACGCCCTGGCCAACCAAATCATTCCCACCAGCCGCATGGGTATTTCCGCCATCGCGGAATCACCCATCAACTGGGACGTGGCCTTCCCGGGTTCAGAGGTGCGCGACAAGACCATCCAGATCAACCTCTCCCAGCGTGAGACCTTCGAGCCCCGCCCACACCAGCAGGCGGCCATCGACAAAGCCATCGAAGGATTCAAGACCCATGAACGCGGCAAGCTCATCATGGCCTGCGGCACCGGCAAGACCTTTACCGCCCTGCGCCTCGCGGAGCGCGTCGCTGAGGACAACGGCGGCAAGGCCCGCATCCTCTTCCTTGTGCCGTCTATTTCCTTGCTCTCCCAAACCCTGAAGGAATGGACTGCCCAAGGCCGCCTGGACATGCGCGCCTTTGCGGTGTGCTCTGATAGCAAGGTCTCCAAGAAGGCCGAAGACATCGCCGTCTACGACCTTGAAGTCCCAGTTTCTACCGAAGGCAAGGACATCACCACGCGCTTTGAATCCGGCAAGCGCGCCAAGGGCCTCAACATCGTCTTCTCCACTTACCAGTCCATCCAGGCGGTGCACGATGCCCAGCAGGTAGGCCTCGATGATTTCGACCTCGTCATCTGCGATGAAGCCCACCGCACCACCGGCATCACCTTGGCCGGGGAGGATGCCAGCAACTTCGTCCGCGTCCACGATGCCGACTACATCAAGGCAGCCAAGCGCCTCTACATGACAGCCACCCCACGCCTTTATGACGAAGCCGTCAAGGGCAAGGCCGAAGAGCACTCCGCGGAGCTGGCCTCCATGGATGATGAAGCCATCTACGGCCCGGAGTTCTACCGCCTCGGCTTCGGTGAAGCCGTGGACAAGGGCCTACTCACGGACTACAAGGTGCTTGTCATGACCGTGGATGAATCCGTGGCTGCCCAAGCTATGGCCCACAGTGAGAACAACCAGGTCAACCTTTCTCTAGCGTCTGCCATGATTGGCGCCTGGAACGGCCTGGCCAAGCGCTCCGGCGATTTGCAGGGCAAGAAGGGCGGCTTTGAGGAAGACGCCCAGCCCATGCAGCGCGCCGTGGCCTTCGCCAAGGACATCAAGACCTCCCAACTCATTGCGGAGACTTACCCCTCACTCATCGGTACACACCAAGAGTTGCTCAAAGAAAAGGCAGTGCTTAACGACGTCTCCCTCACCAACGTCGACCTAAACGTCGCCGCCCAGCACGTTGATGGCAGCATGAACGCCATGGAGCGCGGCACCAAGCTTTCCTGGCTGGAGGCTCCTTCGGGGGGGGTGTTCCTATATAGGTTGTCAACTCCGTGGGTGGGCTTGTTGGGGGCATGAAGGGCTTCTGCTTCGCCGTGTGAATGTTGTTTTCGGGCATCTCGAGGAGCCGATTGGGCTTGCTGCTCAATCGGCTTGGATGGGGGCTGTTGGTTCTAAGCTGCTGTGGCCTGTTGGACTGTGGAGATGTCTCGGTAGAGCTCGCCGCTACGCATCATGCGAAGAGAA
>NZ_LAYQ01000022.1 GCF_000988205.1 Corynebacterium minutissimum
CCACTGGAGCTGGTACAAGTCCATCCCCGATGCCGTGATCTCCGAGTCAATCCTCAACCGACTCGTCTCCGGCGCCGAGATCATCACACTCGAAGGACCAAACATGCGCCTCACCACCAACGCATAACCACCAACAACGCCTGAGTGAGACACCGCTACCGGATACTCACTCAGGCGCTACCAGATACTCACCACACCGCTACCATTTCAGTCTTCTGAACAGTGGTGGCTGTATCTAAAAACAGAACTGCCCGACGACCCCGTAGAAATCGCCAGACAGTCCAAATGGGGCCAGGACCAACTCGCCAAAGTACAAACCCTGACCCACAACGAGAACCAAGCCGACCACGAAACAGGACGACCAGCCCTCTACGACAACGCTATCGACACCAACTACAACCATTCAATCGGCATCCAAAAAGGCCAAATCTAGCCCCAGCGACACGGGCCACGTGGAACGGTATCTTGCAGCAGCGTTGCCAATTCCCGGGCCTTGTGCTCAGGACCTCCCGCCTGGAGCTGGTGTTGCTGACGGACGAGATAGTAGGGGAGGCACTAGGCAGCTCCGAGTACACCGACCTCATGGGGCATATCTGCACGGCGTACACGATGGCGGACTTCGATTATGAGGTGAGCGGCTAGCCCGGAGCCTTCAGCTACCAGTTCAGCTACCATGGCCCCGAGTACAGGCCAGTACAAAATCAGCCCCACTCCCTGTTTGTGCAGGTAGTAGGGCTGTTTAGCTTGGAGGGAATGACGGGAATCGAACCCGCGTCTTCAGCTTGGAAGGCTGAGGTATTAGCCACTATACGACATTCCCACAACCGACGATCTTCAACTTTCAAAGCTCCGACTGTGAAAGCCTTGCGCTTGAAAGCCAATGAATCGGCGTGCGCACTACTTTAGCGCACGCGGGCGCTGAAAGGAAAATGGGAACTAGAAAGGGGCCAAGGGCGTTAGTTTGGGTAGGTAGACAATTACAACAACACACAATTCGACTCTGAGATGAAAGTGGTGCTTTCGTGGGCTCAGTATTGCTCCTTGTCCTCGTCGTCGGTGGCGGCGCCTGGTTCCTTTCTTCGCGCAACGGGAAGAAGCAGCAAGAGCTGCGAGAATCCCAGCGTTTTGAGGATGCGATGGCGGATGCGCGCCGCTGGACTGAGCGTTTGGGTGGCCAGGTGATGAACTTGAGCGGTACGGATACCGCCTCCCAGCAGGCTATGGCGGATGCCTCTGAGCGTTTTACCGCGGCCAATTCGGCAATTTCCCGCGCCACAACCGTCAAGCAAGCGCACCTAGCGCGCGAGTCCGCGTTGGAGGGGCTCTATTATGTGGCGGCCGCGCGCGAGATTATGGGCATGGATCCGGGCCCGGAGCTGCCACCGCTGGAGGGCCAGCGCCAGGCCGGCAAGGTGACGGAGACCCGCACGGTGGAGGCAAACGGGGAGACGCTGACGGCGTCGCCAAGCGCATCTGCAGAAACCCCCAACTACTACCCGGGTGGTGTCGTGGCTGGACGCCCGGTCCCGGCCGGTTGGTACTCGCGTCCATGGTGGGCTGATGCGCTGACCACCGGCGTGTGGATGGTGGGCTACTCCATGATGTTCAACGCGATGTTCGCGGGCATGTCCGGCGTTGGTTACTCCGCCGCAGCCGCAGAAAGCGGTGACTGGGGCGGAGACATGGGCGGCGCCGACGGCATGGACCCCGGTGCCATGGATGGTGCCGGAGACATGGGCGCCGGTGACGCCGGGGGAGGCGAGGAAGGCGGCTTCTTCGATGGCCTCTTTGGCGGCGACGGGGGTGATGGCGGAATGTTTGATTTCGACTTCGACTTCTAGCGCTAAAGCTGCCCCTGACGTGGGGAAACAAAGTTTAATTGGGGCCGGTGTTGGGATAGTCAAGCAGCTATCGGTACACTAGCCCCAGTATGAAGCGCAGCTGCGTGCGGAACTTCCGGGCGCAGAGGCTTTCCATACGGGGCGTGGCGCAGCTTGGTAGCGCACCTGCTTTGGGAGCAGGGGGTCGCAGGTTCAAATCCTGTCGCCCCGACGTATGGGGGCCTGGACACTCATCCAGGCCCCTTAATTTCATCTTTGAACGATCACAATCAGGAGAGTTTCTCGTGAAGACCACCGTAGACAAGCTGAGCGATACCCGCGTCAAGCTCACCGTCAACGTTCCGTTCGCTGAGCTGGACAAGGAAATCGATCAGGCCTACGCGGCGATCGCGCAGCAGGTTTCCATCCCGGGCTTCCGTAAGGGCAAGGCTCCGCGCCAGCTTATCGACGCCCGCTTTGGTCGTGGCCCCATCCTCGAGCAGGTAGTCAATGACATGTTGCCGTCCCGCTACGAGCAGGCTGTTACCGAAAACGATCTCAAGGTCATTGGTCAGCCGGAGATCGACATTGCCAAGCTGGAGGACAACGATTTTGTCGAGTTCACCGCTGAGGTAGATATCCGCCCCGAGTTTGAGGTACCGGACTTCTCCAAGATCTCCGTTAAGGTGCCGGCGCTGGAGACCTCCGAAGAGGACGTCGACAAGGCGCTTGAGGATCTGGCTTCCCGCTTCGGTGAGCTCAAGGACACCAAGCGCAAGATGAAGACCGGTGACTACGCCATCATCGACATCACCACTGAGGTTGATGGCACCAAGCTCGATGAGGCTTCCCACGAGGGTATGACCTACCGCATCGGTGACGACAACCTGATTAAGGGTCTCGATACCGCACTGCGCGGCATGAAGACCGATGAGGACAACGAGTTCACCACCACCATCCAGTCCGGTGAGCACGAGGGCGACGAGGCCACCGTGAAGGTCCACGTCCAGCAGACCAAGGAGCGCAAGCTGCCGGATCTCGACGACGAGTTCGCACAGATGGCCTCCGAGTTTGACACCATCGACGAGCTGCGTGAGGACACTAAGACCCGCGTCGAAGAGTCCAAGAAGTCCGAGCAGGCTGCCGCCATCCGCGATGAGGTCCTGAAGGCCGCTCTGGCAGAGGTTTCCTTCGAGCTGCCGTCCTCCATCGTTGATGAGCAGGTTCACGCTCAGCTGCACCAGGTCATGGGTCAGCTGGCTCACGACGAGAAGGCTCTGGCCCAGCTGCTTGAGGCACAGGGCACGACCCGCGAGGAGTTCGACGCTGATGCTCGCAAGTCCGCTGAGGAATCCGTTCGCACCCAGCTCTTCCTCGACGCCCTGGCTGAGATCGAGGAGCCGGAGGTGTCCCAGCAGGAGCTGACCGACCACATCCTGTTCACCGCGCAGTCTTACGGCATGGACCCGAACCAGTTCATCCAGCAGCTGCAGTCCAGCAACCAGCTGGGCAACCTGTTCTCTGACGTTCGCCGCGGCAAGGCCCTGGCAACGGCTATCTGCCGCGCCGAGGTTACCGACGAGGCCGGCAACAAGGTTGACGTTGACCAGTACTTCGGTGAGATCGAAGAAGAGGACGCTGCTGAAGCTTCCGAGGAGAAGTAATCTCCCGCTTGTAATGTGCCGCTGCCACATGTGTGGTGGCGTGCGCGCGTGAAACCCCGGATTCAGGTAACTCAAGGATGAGCCTGAATCCGGGGTTTTGTCATTGTGAACGCCCTCTAGGAGTCTTTGAGTACTTTGTAGAGGGCGTGATGGGTGTTGGCTAGGGATATCGCTAGCCGTTCGTGGCTCTACAGGCCTCGTCGGTTAGCTGCAGGAAGCGCATGACGTAATCCTTGACAAAGTCTGCGGTGCGTTGATTGAGATGTCCGGACTCTTCGAAAAGGGTGGGGGATTGGCCCAGAAATACTTCGGGCTGACCAGGGAGCGGCATATCGAAGTAGGACAGGGCGAGGCGAAGGTTCTTCTGTGAACTGTAGCCGCCCATGCGGCCTACAGAGTGGCTAATGATACCTGCGGGAAGGTTCTTCCACGCCACATCTGAGTTGGGCTTAGAGCCGATGTCCACTGCGTTCTTGAGGCAGGCAGGGATAGTGCGGTTGTTCTCTGGCGTAATGAAGAGGATCCCGCTCGAGTTCTTGATGGTCTCGCGAAAGGTGGTGTACTCAGCCGGAGTGGGCTTGTCCGTGACGGCGGGGTCATCGTAGTCGAAGTCATAGAGCGGCAAGTCACGGATTTCCACGATGTTTGCCTCGTAGTCTTCAGGGATCATCGTGAGCACCTCGTGTGCAATCTTGCGTGCAAATGACTCTTGGCGCAGGCTGCCGACGATAACGCTGATACGTGGGGTGGTCATGGTAAACCTTCTTTCTTAGTTGGGTGTAGGGAGACGTGGTCAAGGGAGAAAAGGCTTGCAGCCAAAGGCCGGTGGTGGGCCGGCAGCGTGGGCGGCGGTGAGGAAGCCATCTACTTTGTCTCCTTCTTCATGGCGGAAGTACAGTTCGATGAGCCCTAGAAGACCCCCGAGGACGGCCTCTCGTGCGGCGGATGTATTCAACAGCCGCATGGCTGCGGGTTGGTTTCCTTCGCGGATGGCTTCAAACAGCGCGATGGTCTCAAGCCAGCTTCCTTGGTCCGGTCGCGGAAAAGGTTTAGAAATCCCAGTCATCATCACTCGTTTCTTCAGCAGTACCAATGACATAGGAGGAACCAGATCCGGAGAAGAAGTCATGGTTCTCATCTGCTCCGGGGGCTAGGGCCGCGAGGATTTCTGGGTTCACTTCCGTTTCTTCGGGCGGGAAATAGTCCGGGTAGCCCAAATTCATGAGTGCCTTATTGGCGTTATAGCGAACGAACACGGCTACATCATCCATGAGTCCCAAAGGCTCATATAGCTCGCCGGAATAGTCCAGCTCTAGTGCATAAAGCTCTTCGAGCAAAGAAATGGTGAAATCATGCATTTCCTTCTGCCGTAGCGGGGTCGTGGATTCCAAACCGCGCTGATACTTGTAGCCCGAGTAGTAGCCGTGCACTGCCTTGTCACGCAGAATGAGGCGAATCATGTCTGCCGTATTTGTCAGGGTGGCGTGGACAGAAAAGTGCAAGGGAAGATAGAAACCCGCGTAGAGAAGCAGCGAGGAAAGCAGCGTCGATGACACCTTGCGTTTGAGTGGATCCGGCCCAAAATAGTGCGCGAGCACTTTCTTGGCGCGTGCCTGGAGAAGGTCGTTATTCACCGCCCAGCGGTATGCTTCATCAATTTCCTTTGTACTGCTCAGGGTAGAAAACACTGAAGAGTAAGAACGGGCATGGACTGACTGCATGAAGGCGATGTTGGTATACACGGCCTCCTCGTGCTCGGTGCGGGCATCTTGAATCTGACAGATTTCCCCCACAGTGGCCTGGACAGTATCCAGGGTGGTGAGTCCCGTGAACACCCGCATGGTGAGGTTGCGTTCCTCGGGCGTCATCTTCTGCCACGCCGGGAGATCGTTAGAAAGCGGGACCTTCTCTGGCAACCAAAAATTGGCGGTGAGACGGTTCCACACTTCAAGATCCTTGTCATCGCTCACCCGGTTCCAATTGATGGCGCGGATGCGGGCTGAAGGATCATGCCGGTAGCTCGGCGGAGTAACTGAAATGCTGGTTAGTTCAGCACTGTTTGATGTTGAAGACATAGCTTCCTTCTTTCTGAGTGAATGGTTGTAGACAAGGGGAGGGCCGTGCTCCTACAAAGCACAGGAGACGCAGCCTTCGACCTCGGTTCCTTGGAGCGCGGATTGGCGTAAACGGATGTAGTAGAGGGTCTTGATTCCGGCTTTCCAGGCATAGATTTGTGCCTTGTTGATGTCCCGCGTGGTGGTATCAGCGGTAAAGAACAAGGTCAGGGAAAGTCCTTGGTCCACGTGTTGGGTGGCCATGGCGTAGGTGTCGATGATTTTTTTGTATCCCACGGCGTAGGAGTCATCGAAATACTCCAGGTTGTCGTTGGTCATTTCCGGCGCGGGGTAGTACACGCGCCCCAAGCGGCCTTCCTTGCGTATTTCAATTTTGGAGGCAATCGGGTGGATGGACGCGGTGGAGTCATTGATGTAGGAAATTGATCCAGTGGGTGGAACTGCCTGCAAGTAGGCGTTGTAGATGCCGTCTTGCATCACTTGTTTCTTGAGCCGTAGCCAATCCTCGCGTTGAGGAATCTGCACGCCTGCTTCATGGAAGAGCTGTTTTACGTGTTCAGTGGCTGGCACCCAGTCTTGGTCGATGTATTTGTCAAAGTAGGCGCCAGTGGCATAGGTGGATTCTTCGAAGCCTGTGAATCGTTGACCTTTTTCAACCGCGAGTGCATGGGATGCGCGGAGCGCATGGTAGGTCACCGTGAGGAAATAGATATTTGTAAAGTCCAGTGCCTCGGCGCAGCCATAAGGAATACGCTGTGAAGCAAGGAAGCCGTGGAGATTCATTTGGCCCAGACCAATGGCATGCATGGAGGCATTTCCGTGAGCGATGGAAGGAACAGCTTCGATATTCGTCAGGTCTGAAACCTTCGTGAGGGCTCGCACTGCGGTTTCGACGGTCTCCCCAAAGTCCGGTGATTCAAAAGCTTTCGCAATGTTGAGCGAACCTAGATTGCAGGAAATATCCTGGCCAACGGTGGTGTAGTCACCCGAGGCTCCGTAGGTCGATGGCGTGTTGACCTGGAGGATTTCACTACACAGGTTGGACATATTGATATGTCCTTTGAGGGGATTAGCGCGGTTGACCGTATCCTCAAAGAGGATGTAGGGGTATCCGGATTCAAACTGAAGCTCAGCCAGCGTGGTGAAAAACTCGCGGGCCTTAATGGTCGTGTGAGAGATTCGCGGATTGGCAACCAACTCGTCGTAGTACTCGGTGATGGACATGTCAGACATGGCTACGCCGTACTCGTGAGCGATGTCATACGGGCTAAAAAGATGCATATCCTTGTTCTCTTTGGCCAGCCGGAAGGTTATATCTGGAATAACAACCCCCAGCGAAAGAGTCTTAATGCGGACTTTCTCATCGGCATTTTCCCGCTTGGTATCCAGAAAGCGAAGAATATCTGGATGGTGCGCATGCAGGTAGACGGCTCCAGCGCCCTGCCGGGCGCCCAATTGGTTGGCATAGCTGAAGCTATCTTCGAGAATTTTCATGACTGGGACTACGCCGGAAGCCTGGTTCTCAATCTTTTTGATCGGGGCTCCGGATTCGCGCAGATTGCTCAGCAACAAGGCCACTCCACCACCGCGCTTTGATAGTTGCAGTGCAGAGTTCACGCTGCGGCCAATGCTCTCCAGATTGTCTTCGATTCGCAGAAGGAAGCAGGAGACCATTTCGCCGCGCTGGGCTTTGCCTGCGTTGAGAAAAGTAGGGGTGGCGGGCTGGAAGCGTCCGGTCATGATGTCATCCACCAGCTTTTCTGCGAGCTCTTCGTCGCCCTGTGCAAGGTATAAAGCTGTGGTGGCGACACGTTCTTCGTAGCCTTCTAGGAATCGGGAGCCATCAAAGGTTTTCAGTGCATATGAAGTAAAGAACTTAAATGCGCCGAGGAAGGTGCGGAACTGGTGCTTAGCTCGATGAGCTCTGTCATACATGGCGCACAGAAAGGCGTCATCATAAAGCTCAAGGAAATCCCGCTCGTAGTACTCGTTATCAACCAACCATTCCAAGCGTTGCTTGGTGGAATCGAACTGATGCATGCGGGGAGCGACATGGTGCGTGACATAGTCTTGTGCTGCCTGAATGTCCTTGTCAAACTGGATTTTTCCAGAAGCGTCGAACAAGTTCAGCTGCGCGTTGAGTGCGTGGTAGCTCTTGCGCTTGCCGACACCGCCGGCATTGTCTGCTGAAGCGGTGCGGAGCGTAGTGCCATGAGGTTGTGTGGGGGTGGCATCGAGAGGCCACATTGTGTCTTCCAATCTGTGTGATGCGGATGGGTTCTTCATCTTGCGGGGGATTAATGGGGTGTCATCGTTAGCTGCTTTTGCTGCTCCCAAAACTTCTGAAGGCCCTGCTTTACGGCGGCGATGTCCTTCTGTGTGCCGAGAAGCTCGAAGTGATACAGCTCCGGTACGTGGCACTTGGCGGAAATGATGCGTCCGGCGACGCAGTAAGCACTTCCGAAGTTGGTATTCCCTGAGGTAATAACGCCCCGGATAAAGGAGCGGTTGATTGGGTCATTGAGGAAGTCGATGACCTGTTTGGGGACTGCGCGTTTGAGCGAGCCTCCGCCGTAGGTGGGAACGATGAGTACGTACGGGTGTGAAACCTGGATCATCCCGGTTTTCTTGGGGCGCAGCGGAATGCGCACCGCGGGTCTATCTAAGCGTTCGACGAATCTTTTTGTGTTTTCTGAAACGCTAGAAAAATACACCAAATCTGGTGAGTCTGACATAGCAATCCTGCTCATCCTGGCCTTAGCCATAAGTGGGATAGGTGATATTCGAAAAGACTAACTACGCAATGGCGTAGTTGCAACTACGGCCCAACGTAGTTTTGAAAAGGGCAGGTGAGAGTAGGATTAATGCAAAGGGGAAGGTCTAACGGCTGTGGTGTGCTACAAACACTGCGTCGGTAGCTGGGCGTCCAAGCACTACCCACTGAGTGCTGCCGGCCACCTGTATTTCGAGAGAATCTGAAAAGGGAGCTCCCTCGCGCGTGCTAAGAACAGCCCCTGTGACAATGCCGCGCTCTTCAAGGAACTTCAGCAGTTGTGGGTCGGAATCAGAAATGCGTTCCACGGTCACTTGCGGTTGTGCACCGCTGTCGGTGAGACGGTGCGCACTGGGGATTGTGATCTGTCCATCAACCGTAGGGATAGGATCGCCGTGCGGATCCCTAGTGGGGTAATTAAGGAACTTATCTACACGTTCTATGAGCATGTCGGACACCGCGTGTTCGAGATTTTCGGCTTCATTATGGACTTCGTCCCACGTGTAGTCCAATGCTTGAACCAAAAAAGACTCAAGCAATCGGTGGCGGCGCACCATGACCAATGCGTACTGCCTGCCAAGTTCGGTTAACTCCACAGAGCCATAGGGCGTGTGTGACACGAGCCCTTGCTTCGACATTTTGCGCACTGCATCGGAAACCGAGGAGAGCTTGAGTCCCAACTGTGCCGCAATAAGTGTGGCGGTAACGGGCTCGGATGACCATTCCTTTAGCCCCCAGATAGCTTTCAAATAGTTCTGGGTACTGGTGGACAGCTCGGAAACAGACATGAGTAAATGTTAACCCAGCTTCCGTATGCGCCTTTGGCGCTGCGCCCCAACGCTCATAGCGAACAGAGGCCAAGTTTGAGAGGAATGCCGGTAAGGTGGGGCCAGTTAAAGCATTCTTCACTTGAAGGAGAACCACTAATGTCTGAGAAGATTTCAATGAACTCGTCGTCTACGGGTATGAATCTGAGCGATAGCGTGTATGAGCGCCTGTTGCGCGAGCGCATTATCTTCCTGGGAACCCAGGTCGATGATGAGATTGCGAACAAGCTCTGCGCCCAGATCCTCCTGCTGTCTGCCGAGGACCCCACTCGCGACATTTCGCTTTACATCAACTCTCCGGGTGGCTCTGTCACCGCGGGCATGGCCATTTACGACACGATGAAGTACTCGCCGTGCGATGTGGCTACCTATGGCATGGGCCTGGCTGCTTCGATGGGCCAGTTCCTGCTGTCCGGCGGCACCAAGGGCAAGCGCTACGCGCTGCCGCACGCGCGCATCATGATGCACCAGCCTTCCGCTGGTGTGGGTGGTACCGCCGCAGACATCGCCATCCAGGCCGAGCAGTTCGCGCAGACCAAGCGTGAGATGGCTGAGCTCATCGCTGAGCACACCGGCCAGACCTTCGAGCAAATCACCAAGGATTCGGACCGCGACCGCTGGTTCACCGCCCAGCAGGCCAAGGAATACGGCATCGTCGACCACGTCATCGAGTCCGTCAACGGTCCTATCACCAACTAGGGAACAAGGAGCTTTATCACTATGTCTAACCTTCAGATGCCTTCTTCCCGCTACGTTCTGCCGGAGTTTATTGAGCAGAACGCACAGGGATCGAAGACCACCAACCCGTATTCCAAGCTCTTTGAAGAGCGCATCATCTTCCTGGGCACCCAAGTCGATGACACCTCCGCCAACGACATCATGGCGCAGCTGCTGGTCCTAGAGTCCCAGGATCCGGACCGCGACATTACGATGTACATCAACTCCCCGGGTGGCTCCTTCACCGCGTTGATGGCCATCTACGACACCATGCGCTACGTGCGTCCGGACGTGCAGACCGTGTGCCTGGGCCAGGCTGCCTCCGCAGCGGCCGTTCTGCTGGCTGCCGGTGCTCCGGGCAAGCGCGCCGCTCTGCCGAACTCCCGCGTGCTGATCCACCAGCCGCGTACGCAGGGCACGCAGGGCCAGGTCTCGGACCTGGAGATCGAGGCCAACGAGATCGAGCGCATGCGCCGCCTCATGGAGGAGACCCTGGCTGAGCACACCGGCCGCACCGCCGAGCAGGTGCGCAGCGATACCGACCGCGACAAGATCCTCACCGCGCAGGAAGCTGTCGAGTACGGTCTCATCGATACCGTCTTTGATTACCGCAAGCTCAATGCCTAAGTGAGCAAGACTAAAGCCCCGCTGTCTAGTAGATAGCGGGGCTTTAGTCGTGATTAGCCTTCATAAGGAGGCAGGATAGCCTCGGGGGACTCGGGAAGGATCTGGCCACCGTCAATGATGAGGGTCTGGCCGGTGATGTAGCCGGCCTCGCGGGAAGCCAAGAAGGCGGCGGCGTTGCCGATATCGCGCGGGGAACCCAGGCGGTGCATGGGGATGGAGCGCGCCATCTGGTCGAGGTATTCCTGACCTTGGCCCTCCAAGCCCTCGGTGAGGATATTTCCGGGGAGCACACCATTGATGGTGATGCCATCGCGGGCAACTTCTAGCGCTGCGGAGCGCATGAAACCTTGCTGCGCGGCCTTCGAAGCGCCGTAGTGCGCCCAGCCCGGGTAGCCGGTGTGGGAACCGGTAATCGAGGTGGTGATGACGATGCGCCCGTAGCCCGCCTTCTTCATGTGGGGCAGGGCCTCCTGCACCACGGTGAAGGTGCCGTGCGTGTTGATGGCGAACATGGTGTCCCACTGCTCATCGGTCATGTCCTCGAGCGAGCAGTTGGGGAAGACACCGGCGTTGGAGCAGACGATATCGATGCGGCCATAGCGCTTGACGACGTCCCCATAAAGGTTGCGGACGGAGTCGCGCGAGGTGACGTCGACAAGCAGGGCGTCCGCCCCGAGATCCTCGGCGGTCTTCTGCGCGGCCTCCAGGTTGAGATCCGCGATGACGACCGTGGCACCTGCTTCGCGCAGGGCGCTAACGATGCCGCGACCAATGCCGGCGGCGCCGCCGGTGACGATGGCAACCTGGTCTTGAAGGTCAAACATGTGCTGCTCCTCAGCGGTTGGGTCTGTGTGCGCCCTCCAGCCTAGGCCGCAACGGTCTCGGGTGATGTCTGCTTGGTGGTTGCCGTGTAGGCGCGCACGCCGATGAGGGAGACTGCGGCCAGCACCGCGGTGACACCAGCAAGGGTGTACAGGCCGGTGGGGGTCCAGCCACTTTCGAGGAGGTAGCCCGCCAGGATGGGGGCGAGTGTCGCGCCGACGCGAGCGATGCCGATGGCAGCACCCGTACCCGTGGTGCGCAGCGCTGAGGGGTAAGCCTCCGGGGTGACGGTGTAGAGGCCGGAGATACAGGCGTTGAGGGTAAGGCCCACGCCAACGCCGAGGGCAAACATCAGGGAAGGTACTGCAGTGGAGTTAATGAAGCCGACGAGGACGACGGAGGAGATAAGACAGAAGACGATGAGCAGGGGGCGGGCGTCGATGCGGGTGGTGAACAGGCCGTAGAGGATGGCACCGATAGCACCGCCGAAGGAGAGCATGATGCCGCCGATGATGCCCTGCTGGGCGGTAAGGCCCTCGGCGGTGAGGAGCTTCGGGGTCCACTGCGAGGTGAAGTTGTAGGCAAACATGATGAAGCTAAAGGCCAGCCACAGCTTGATGGAGGTGCGCAGGAACTGCGGCGAGACGAGGTCCTTGAAGGAGGCCTTGTAGGCGGTGCGGGGGCGGACGCTGACCTCGCCCGTGAGGCCGAGTTTGGCAGCGATGGTGCGGACAGAATCCATGCGGCCGCGAGCAGCCAGGAAGTCTGCGGACTCGGGGACGAAAGCAACCGTGAGGAGAAGGGCGACGACAGTCAGTGCGGCACCGACCCAGAAGATGGGCTGCCAGGTATCGAAGGAAGAGGCGACAACACCGCAGAAGGAGGCACCGAGGCCGTAGCCGGAGGCGTAGATGGCGACGGCGAGACCGCGGAAGCGCAGGTTGGAGTATTCGCTGACGAGCACGGTGACGCAGACGAGGACGCCGCCGACGCCGATGCCGGTGATCAGGCGGCACAGCAACAGCAGGCTAAAAGTAGGCGCGAGGGCGGTGAGCACGAGGCCGACGAGGTCGATGACGAGCGAGGCCGTGATGAGCGTGGTGCGGCCAAGGCGGTCAGCCAACGGGGCGAGGAAGAGCGAGCCAAGGCCGATACCGATGAGGGCAGCGGACAGGAGCCAGCCGAGGGAAGAGTCGGACAGCGCGAATTCTTCGCTGACGGTGCCGGCGCCGAAGGCCATGGCGACCATGTCGTAGCCGTCGAGGGCATTGAGGAAGAGGGCAATGGCGATGATGAGCCACTGGCGCGCGCCCATGGGGGAGCGGTCGATGAGTTCGCGGATGTCCATGAAAATCTTTCTGCGGATAGAGCGGTTTCGATGTAAGTTAGTGAACCGCTCTGTCTATGTCTACTAACTGCCGTTTTAAATTCAAGGGCGCGCCGTCGCGTGCGGAATAGCGCTTGGGTCCAAGTGGTTTACTAGAGTGGAACAAACTGCGGTAAAATCGCCCCACCATAGCCCCAGAGAAAAGAGTTGAAAGGCCTTCATGGCACGTATGCAAGAAAGCGCTGACTTGCTCAAGTGTTCCTTCTGCGGAAAGAGCCAGAAGCAGGTGAAGAAGCTTATCGCCGGCGGCGGCGTCTACATTTGTGACGAGTGCATCGAGCTCTGCAACGAAATCATCGAGGAGGAGCTCGGCGCGGCTCAGGCCGAGGCGGACGAAGAGAAGGAGATGCGCCTTCCGCGTCCTTCGGAGATTTCGGCTTTTCTGGATAAGTACGTCATTGGTCAGGATCAAGCCAAGCGCGTGTTGTCGGTGGCGGTCTACAACCACTACAAGCGCATCAAGGCTGAAGAGGCCGCGGGCCTGGAGGGCCGCCGGAAGAAGGCACAGGATGAAGAAGTTGAGATTTCCAAGTCCAACATCCTGATGCTGGGGCCGACGGGCTCCGGTAAGACCTACCTGGCGCAGACCCTGGCGCGTTTGTTGGACGTCCCCTTCGCCATCGCGGATGCCACCAGCCTGACCGAGGCTGGCTACGTGGGCGAGGACGTCGAGAACATCCTGCTTAAGCTGTTGCAGGCAGCGGACTTTGACGTGGAGCGCGCGCAGCACGGCATCATCTACGTCGATGAGGTGGATAAGATCTCCCGCAAGTCGGAGAACCCCTCGATTACGCGTGATGTGTCCGGTGAGGGCGTGCAGCAGGCGCTGCTGAAGATCCTCGAGGGCACCGTGGCGGCGATTCCGCCGCAGGGCGGGCGCAAGCACCCGAACCAGGAATTCATCCAGCTGGATACGACGAACATCCTCTTCATCGTGGCCGGTGCTTTTGCGGGCTTGGACAAGGTGATTTCGGAGCGCGTGGGCAAGAAGGGCGTGGGCTTTGGCGCCAAGCTGGAAACTAAGGATGAGAAGGAATCAGTCGACTTCTTCTCACAGGTGCGCCCGGAGGACCTGGTGAAATTCGGCCTCATCCCCGAGTTCATCGGCCGCCTGCCGGTGGTTGCCACGGTGGATAATCTGGACCGCGAATCGCTGGTGAAAGTGCTCGTGGAGCCGAAGAACTCGCTGGTCAAGCAGTACCAGCGCCTGTTTAGCATGGATGGTGCGGAGCTGCACTTCGAAGATGCGGCGCTGGAGGCGATCGCTGAGCTTGCGCTCGAGCGCAAGACCGGTGCCCGCGGCCTGCGTGCCATCATGGAGGAGCTGCTCGTTCCCATCATGTATGACTTGCCAGACCGTGAGGACATCGCCAGCGTCCACATCACGAAGGACTGCGTGACTGACGGCGGCGAGCCGGAGTTCGTCTACTCGGATGAGGCGAAGGAATCCGCTTAAACGGCATCTCTTAAAAGGCATCTTCAAGACTGAAGGTGCCTTTTGCGCTGTCTACATGGCGTTTCAGGACTGAAAACGCCGCCATCTTCGTGCCCGGGGTAAAGGAACCAGATGAGTGGGACCATTTAGCCATGGCGCATGATTGTGACCTGGTCTTTTGCTAGGGACGGCGTGCAGATGGTTCCTTTACTATGGTGCCTTTGCTCGCTCGGTGCTGGGAGAGGGCTCTACCCGTACAGGCCCGTGGGCACGTCGCCCTCGTCCTCGGTGGAGTAGACATCCAAGGGTGCTGACTCGGCGTCAAGCTCAGTTTCGTTCTGAGCGAGGTAGGACTCAAAACCGATGTCGGGGATATTCGCTGTGAGGAAGGCCAGCACGGCATCGACGGCCATGCGGTGTAGGCCTTCGGTGTTGTTGTGGGTATGCATGTCGATGTCGAGCAGGTTGCTCATCATCGCGTGATTCGTCACCCGGTACATCGTGAGCGCAGAAATCAACGTGAAGATGTCGTTGGCGGAAATGCCTGGGCGGAACGCGCCGGAATCTTGGCCCAGCATAAGCAGCCGGTCTAGGTGGAGGGAGATCTCGGAAACGTCGACAAGCGCCTGCGAGGACTCCAGCACACTGTGGGAGGATTCCATCGTCAGCATCCGAATGGCCTCGGGGTTATCCACGTGCTGGCGGAACAGCCAATCCACCAAGGTGCGCACGCCCTCGACCGGAACGGCGGAGTTGATCTCCAGGCTGCCCTCCGGCGGGTTGAGGCGCCGCGCCGCCGCCGCCAAGGCTTGCTGGTAGAGGCCCTTCTTGTCCCCGAAGTAGTAGTGGATCATGCGCTTGGACATCCCAGACAGCTTCGACACGGAATCGAGCTTGGTTTCGGCATAACCATGCTCAGAAAACTCCGATATCGCAACATCGATCACGTGCTCAACAGAGCCGGAGTCGACCGATGCAGTCTCAGTGCTCATGGAAAGTCCCGTCTAGTCGATGAATATGCGTACAGTTGTCCACTATGCCGAAAAAAGACGGTCATGGAGCTCAAGTACAAAGAACTCGCATCTTTCGGGGGTAAAATTACACCCCATGGGGGCGAAAAACGGGACTAGGCTGGGAGGGTGAGTACCGAGCCGAAAGGATTCACACATGACTGCTTCCCAACCCGTCAAGATCACCGTGACCGGCGCCGCCGGAAATATCGCTTACTCCCTGCTGTGGCGCATCGCTGCGGGCGATGTCTATGGCAAGGACACCCCGGTGGAGCTGGCTTTGCTGGAAATCCCGGACGCCGTGGGTGCCGCTGAGGGTGTGGCCATGGAACTCAATGACTCCGCCTTCCCGCTGCTGCGCGGCATTACCGTTACCGATGATCCGAACGTGGCCTTCAAGGACACCAAGGCCGCTTTCCTCGTGGGCTCCCGCCCGCGTACTAAGGGCATGGAGCGCGCTGATCTGCTGGAGGCCAACGGTGCCATCTTTACCGTGCAGGGCAAGGCGCTGAACGACGTCGCCGCGCGCGATGTCCGCGTCCTCGTCGTGGGTAACCCGGCCAACACTAACGCTTATATCGCTGCCAACAGTGCACCGGACCTGGACCCGAGCCAGTTCACCGCGCTCATGCGCCTGGACCACAACCGCACCCAGAGCCAGGTCTCCCTCAAGACGGGCATGCCCACCGCGGAGCTGACCAAGGTTGCCGTCTGGGGCAACCACTCTGCATCCCAGTTCCCGGACCTGACCTTCTCCAACGCGGAGGTTGATGAGACCTGGTACAAGGAAGAAATGATTCCGAAGGTGGCTAAGCGCGGCGCCGAGATCATTGCCGTGCGCGGTAAGTCCTCAGCCGCTTCCGCAGCGTCTGCCGCAGTGGACCACATGCACGACTGGATCCACGGCACTGAGGATTGGCGCACCGCAGCCGTTGTCTCCGATGGCTCCTATGGCGTGGACGAGGGCCTCGTTGCAGGTTTCCCCACCGTCGCCCGCGACGGCAAGTGGGAAATCGTTCAGGGTCTCGAGCTCAACGATTTCCAGAAGGAACGCATCGAGGCCTCCGTTCAGGAGCTGCGTGAGGAGCGCGAGGCCGTAGCCCACCTGCTCAAGGGCTAGGCCTCAAGCGCCAAGTTATCGATGAGCCGCACCGGCCCCACCTGCGCCGCCACCAGCGCCAGGGCGGGCCGGTGTTGTGCATCAACGGGCTCGAGTGTGGCCGGGTCCACCACGGTGAGGTAATCCACCATGACGCCGGGGGAGGAGGCGAGCTGGGCTTCAGCCTCCTCGAGGGAAGCGCCATCCCGCAGAGCGAAGAGCGCCTGGGACAGCGCCACGGCTTGCTCTCGCTCGGCAGGGCTCAGGCGAGCGTTGCGGCTGGACTCGGCCACGCCGTCCGCTGCGCGAACGATGGGCGCGCTGATGATCTCCAGCGGCAGGTCAAGGTCCGCTACCAAGCGCCGAATAATGGCCACCTGCTGGGCATCCTTCTGCCCAAAGTAGGCGCGGTCGGGGCGTACGAGGTTGAACAGCTTGCTCACCACGGTGGCCACGCCGTCAAAGTGGCCGGGGCGCGAGGCTCCTTCCAAGACCGAGCCCATCTCGCCCGTGCGTACCCACACCCGCGGGGTGCCACCCGGGTACATCTCCTCCAGGCTGGGGGCGAAGACGGCATCAACACCCAGCGAGTCCAGCAGCGCGGCATCCGTATCCAGATCGCGCGGGTAGGCGCGGTAGTCTTCGCAGTCGCCGAGGTCGGTGAATTGCAAGGGATTGATAAAGATCGAGCACACCACGGTGTCGTTCTCTTCGCGGGCGCGGCGAATGAGGGAAGCGTGGCCGTCGTGAAGCGCGCCCATCGTGGGCACCAAGCCCACGGTGCCGGAGACTGCGGCGCGGAAGGCACGGAGTTCAGCTTTAGTTTTCAGGATCTGCATGGCTAAACCCTAGTCCTCGAAGGACTCCTCGGCGTTGGGGAAGGAGCGTTCGCTCACATCGGACACGTACTCCTTCGCGCCTTCCAGCAGCGCGCCGCGCAGATCCGCGTAGCGGCGCACGAAGCGCGGCGCTTTGGGCCCGCCCAGGCCGAAGGCATCGGTCCACACCAGAATCTGGCCATCGGTCTGCGCACCCGCGCCGATGCCGATGGTGGGGATGGGCAGCTCCTTGGTCACCTCCCCAGCCAACGCGGCCGGGACCATCTCCAGCACCACGGCGAAGGCGCCGGCCTCGGCGAGGGCGCGGGCGTCGTCGTGAAGCTTCTCCGCACCGGCACCGCGGCCCTGGACCACGAAGCCGCCCAAGGCGTGGACCTGCTGGGGCGTGAAGCCGATGTGGGCGCAGACGGGGATGCCGGCGTCGACAAGCGCGGCGACAATCGGTGCGCGCTCCGCACCGCCCTCGAGCTTCACGGCCTGCGCGCCGGTTTCCTTCATGATGCGCACAGCAGACTCCAGGGCCTGGGTGGGGCCGGCCTCATAGGAACCAAAGGGCAGATCCACCACCACGAAGGCGCGAGAGGTGGCTGAGACCACGGCGCGAGCCAGCGGAATGATCTCATCGAGCGTGAGCGAGAGCGTGGTTTCGCGGCCCAACACCACGTTGGCCAGGGAATCGCCGACGAGCAGGAGATCGACCCCGGCTTCATCGAAGATTCCGGCGGTCATGCAGTCATAGCTTGTCAGGCACGCGAAGGCCTGAGAGTTTTCTTTGGCGCGGGCGAAATGGCGGGTGCGGAGACGGGCGCGGTGGCCAGGGTTGTGAGACATGCCCTTACTCTAGACACGGCGCTGGTGCCAGTTGACGCACAGGGTAGAGTTGGCCAGGTGACTGATCAGAATAAAGAGCAACTCGTTGGCACCAACCGCGCGGACCAGCTTCCCCAGTCCTGGGAGCCGCAGGCAGTAGAAAAAGTCCTCTACGAAGGCTGGGTAAGCGCCGGTTACTTCACCCCGGATGCGTCCTCGGAGGCGGAGCCTTATTCCATCGTGCTGCCGCCGCCGAATGTCACCGGCCAGCTGCACATGGGCCACGCCCTGGACCACACTCTGATCGACTCCATCATTCGCCGCAAGCGCATGCAGGGCTATGCCACCTTGTGGCTGCCGGGTGCTGACCACGCCGGTATCGCCACACAGACCAAGGTGGAGGCCCGCCTGCGCGAGCAGGAAGGCAAGAAGCGCTGGGACTATGAGCGCGAAGAATTCATCAACAAGGTCTGGGAGTGGAAGGAAGAGTTCGGCGGCACCATCCAGAACCAGATGCGCGCCATCGGTGACTCGGTGGACTGGTCCCGCGAGCGCTTCACCCTGGACGATGGCCTCTCCCGCGCCGTGCAGACCATCTTCAAGACCCTCTACGACGAGGGTCTGATCTACCAGGCCAACCGCCTGGTCAACTGGTCCCCAGTGCTGGAGACCGCCGTCTCCGACATCGAGGTCGTGTACAAGGACGTCGAGGGCGAGCTCGTGTCCATTCGCTATGGCTCGCTGAACGACGATGAACCGCACCTCATCGTGGCCACCACCCGTGTGGAAACCACGCTGGGCGACGTCGCCATCGCCGTCCACCCCGACGACGAGCGCTACGCCCACCTGGTGGGTAAGGAGCTGCCGCACCCCTTCCGCGATGACCTGAGCCTGAAGATCATCGCCGATGATTACGTGGATATGGAATTCGGTACTGGTGCAGTGAAGATCACCCCGGCGCATGACCCGAATGACTACGCCATGGGCCTGCGCCACGACCTGGACATGCCCACAATCATGGACACCACCGGACACATCGCGAATACCGGCACGAAGTTTGACGGCCTGACCCGCGAGGAAGCCCGCGTGGAGATCCGTGAGGCGCTGCGCGAACAGGGCCGCATTGTCAAAGAGATCCGCCCCTACGTCCACTCCGTGGGCCACTCGGAGCGCTCCGGCGAGCCGATTGAGCCGCGCCTGAGCCTGCAGTGGTTCGTGGCCGTGGAGAAGATGGCGAAGATGTCCGGCGACGCCGTCCGCGAGGGCGATACCACCATCCACCCGAAGTCCCTGGAGCCGCGCTATTTCGAGTGGGTCGATGACATGCACGATTGGTGCATCTCCCGCCAGCTGTGGTGGGGCCACCGTATCCCCATCTGGTACGGGCCAGAACGCACAAGTGCGTCTGGCGAAGTGGAACGAGACATCATCTGCCTCGGTCCCGATGAGGAAGCACCGGAAGGCTACGTCCAGGACCCGGACGTGCTGGACACCTGGTTCTCCTCCGCGCTGTGGCCTTTCTCCACGATGGGCTGGCCGGAGAAGACCGCAGATCTGGAGAAGTTCTTCCCCACGAACGTGCTGGTTACCGCCTATGACATCCTCTTCTTCTGGGTCGCACGCATGATGATGTTCGGCACCTTCGCCGGCGCCCACACCCCGGAGCTGCTCGGCGAGGGCAAGGATGGCCGCCCGCAGGTTCCGTTCACCGACATCTACCTGCACGGCCTGGTGCGCGATGAGCAGGGCCGCAAGATGTCGAAGTCCCTGGGCAATGGCATCGACCCGATGGATTGGGTGCGCGACTATGGTGCGGACGCACTGCGTTTCACCCTGGCTCGCGGCGCGAACCCGGGCGTGGACCTGCCGCTGGCTGTCGACGCTGCCGCCGCCGGACGTAACTTCGCCACCAAGCTCTTCAACGCCACCAAGTTCGCGCTCATGAACGGCGCGGGTGTGGCTAAGTTGCCGGCACGTGACGCGCTGACCGACGCCGACCGTTGGATCCTCGACCGCTCCGAAGAAGTCCGCGCCAAGGTGGACGCCTACCTGGATGACTACCAGTTTGCCAAGGCCAACGAGCTGCTCTACCACTTCGTGTGGGATGAGCTGTGTGACTGGTACCTGGAGATTGCCAAGACCCAGATCCCGCGCGACTTCGATGCGGCGAGCGCCGAGGAGCAGGCCACCGGACGCACCACCCAGATCGTTCTGGGCCGCGTTCTTGACCTGGTTCTGCGCCTGCTGCACCCGACCATGCCTTTCGTCACCGAGGTCCTGTGGAAGGCTCTGACTGGCGGGGAGACCATCGTCACCGCGCAATGGCCTACCCAGGAGCACACCAACGGTGGCGCGGAGAAGGATGAGGTGGCCGCGCGCCGCATTCAGGACGCCGACAAGCTCATCACCGAGCTGCGTCGCTTCCGCTCCGATCAGGGTGTCAAGCCTTCCCAGAAGGTCCCGGGCCGCCTCGACTTCGCCGCGGCCGACCTGCAGGAGCAGGAGGGGCTCATCCGCAACTTGGCCAATACCACGGAACCTGGCGAGGACTTCACCGCGTCCGCTTCCATCGAGGTGCGCCTGTCCCAGGCCACCGTCGAGGTCGCTCTGGATACCTCCGGTGCCGTCGACGTCGAAGCCGAGCGCAAGCGCCTGGAGAAGGATCTGGCCAAGGCCCAGAAGGAACTGGACCAGACCGGCAAGAAGCTGGGCAACGAGGCCTTCCTGTCCAAGGCGCCGGAGGCAGTCGTGGAGAAGATCCGAGTTCGCCAGCAGGTGGCCCAGGAAGAAGTCGAGCGCATCACCGCACGTCTGAAGGGACTCAAGTAGTGGCGGGGGAGAAAGACCGCGAGGAATTTGAGGTCGTCGATGCCCTCGCGGAGGGCACCGATGGCGGGCCGGTCGAAATCACCGACTCCGGCCTAACACTCAACCTCGGCGGCGAGGATGACTACGAGGAGGCAGCGCCCGAGCAGGCCACGCCGGAGGAGCTCGCGGAGCTGGCTCAGGTAACCGCGGAGCTCAACGCGCGCGCCCCAGAGACCATCATTGAGCCCAGCCTCGAGCGCATCGAGATGCTCATGGATCTGTTGGGCAATCCGGAGCGTTCCTTCCACGTCATCCAGGTCGCTGGAACCAACGGCAAGTCCTCGACGGCGCGCATGATCGATTCGCTGCTGCGCTCCTTCCACCGCCGCGTAGGCCTCGTCACCAGCCCCCACCTACAGCTGGTGACCGAGCGCATCGGCATCGACGGCCACCCCATCCACCCGCGCGACTTCGTGCGCATCTGGCGCGAAATCAAGCCTTATGTGGAGATGGTGGATTCCCGCTCCGACATTCCCATGTCCACCTTCGAAGTGCTTGTTGCCATTTCCTACGCAGCCTTTGCCGATGCCCCCATCGACGTAGCCGTCGTCGAGGTCGGCCTCGGCGGCACGTGGGATGCCACCAACGTGGTTAACGCGGAAGTGGCCGTGGTCATGCCGGTAGGCCTGGACCACACGGATTACCTCGGTGACACCATCACTGAGATCGCCGGTGAGAAGGCCGGCATTATCAAGGCCCGCGAGCACGATGCCGACGACGTGCTCACGCCGGGGGAGAACATCGCGATTATCGCCGAGCAAGACTCGGAAGCCATGCGCGTGCTGCTGCAGCGCACCGTCGACGTCGGTGCCGGCGTGGCTCGCGCGGGCTCCGAGTTCGCCGCGCTGGAATCGCGCATTGCCGTCGGCGGCCAGCAGCTCACCATCCAAGGTCTCGGCGGCCTCTATGAGGACATCTTCCTGCCGCTGCACGGCGAGCACCAAGCCAAGAACGCGGCCGTTGCCTTGGCGGCGGTGGAGGCTTTCTTCGGGGCGTCGTCAGGCAATCAGCTCGACATCGCCTCCGTGCGCACCGGCTTTGCCAAGGCCATTTCCCCCGGACGCTTGGAGCGCGTGCGCACCAGCCCCACGACCTTCCTGGATGCCTGCCACAACCCACACGGTGCTAAGGCCCTGGCCGCAGCGCTCGACCGAGACTTCGATTTCGCGCGCCTCATCGGCGTGGTGTCCATCTTCGCGGACAAGGACGCCGCCGGCATCCTCACAGCCCTCGAGTCGGTCCTCACAGAAGTCGTGATCACGCAGAACACCTCGCCGCGCGCCCGCGATGCCTATGAGCTAGCGGAGCTGGCTCGCGATATCTTCGGTGAAGAACGGGTGTGCGTCGAGCCCGACCTGCCCAGTGCCTATACTCAGGCCGTTGAATTGGCGGAGGACGCCGATGTGCAGTCCGGATCCGGCATCGTGATTACTGGCTCGGTGGTCACCGCTGGTGACGCCCGCGCACTCTTTGGAAAGGAGCCCGCATGAGCCCCCGCAAACCCGTTCCCGAGGATGAGATCGGTCCGCTTGGACTTGGCCAAGCCCCCGCCAAGGACCCCCTCAAGCAATTCGGCGGCATGGTGGTGGCCAGCTCCCTCACCCTAGAGCTGCTAACTCTCGTCCTGGCACTGCCCATGCTTTACAAGCTCTACGACGGCACCCTGTGGACCCCGTTCAACTACGGCGTGGTTATCGGCTTCATGGTGCTACTCCTGGCGTCTTTCCCCTTCATGAACAAGCCCTGGATCGTCGGCGTGCAGATTGTCCTCCACGTCATCGGCATTGTTCTCGGCTTCATGGTCCACTGGTCCGTCGCCACGATCTTTATCATTTTCGCCCTGCTCTGGGCACTCGCGGCCTACATGCGTTCGGTGATCGTCGCCCGCATGGAGCGCGGCTACCTCACCACGCAGCACCTAACTGAGAAGTAGGCCGCCGCGGTGTATATTCGCCCGGAGCTGCGCGCGGGCGCGGCCTTCATATCGCTGTGGGATCCAACCAATCCGTTGATCCGCCGTGCCGGGCGCATTGTGCCAGCGCTCTGGCCCGCACCCTTAATCCAGGGCGTGCGCACGCGGCGGGTGAAGAACGCCGAAATCCACGCGACCATCTATAGCCCGGAGAACCCGCGCGGCGCCGTGCTGTGGATCCACGGGGGCGGGCTTCTCATGGGGCATCCGCGCCAGGACGTCAAGCACCTCAAGGAGACCGCCGCGGAGGTTGGAGTCACCGTCGTCGCGCCACACTACCGCTTAGCCCCGGAAAACCCCTATCCGGCCGCGCTTGACGACGTCCACTCGGCCCACCACTGGCTCCTCAACCACGCCGAGGAGCTGGGCTTTAGCCCAGAGCACATCGTCATCGCCGGCCAAAGCGCCGGGGGAGGGCTCGCCGCCGCACTGTGCCAGCGCCTCCTAGATGAAGGCGGAATTCAGCCGGCGGGGCAGTGGCTCTTTTGCCCGATGCTCGATGACCGCGCTGCCTCCACCGACCGCAATCCCATCTGGGACGCGGACTCCAATGCGCAGGCTTGGCGCTACTACACCAACGGCAACCCAGACGCACCCTATGCCGTGCCCGGTCGCCGCGCGGAGTTAGCAGGTCTGCCACCGGCTTGGTTGTATGCGGGGAGCAGTGAGCTTTTCTACGACGAAATTGTGGACTACGCCGAGCGTCTGAAGTCTGCCGGCGTGCCCACGCAATGCGAGGTCGTAGACGGCGGCGTGCATGCCTTCGAGCTGTGGGCTCCCCATACCGCGGTGGCAAAGCGCCTGCTCATGAGTTCTCGCGCCTGGCTGCAGTCGACGCTGGACGCGCTACACTAACGGGCATGCTCTTTCTCCTCTATGGTCTTTCCGCGCTGCTGTGCATCGCCGCACTCGTGGCCAAGCTGTATGTTGGGGGCTTTGCGCTCCCGCTTGCGCTGATGCTCCCGGCCTTTGTGTTCCTCGTCGTGGGCATGCTCAAGCAGCAGCGCGATGAGAAGCCGGTGGAGTTTGCGGATCTGGAGGAGTGGCAGCGCGAGGATCTGAAAGGCCTGCTGGAGAGCGGTCAATACGGCACGGCCGTGCGCCAAGTGCAGCTGTGGTTTCGTGGCACGAGCCATGAGCGCGCGGAGGAAATCGTGCAACGTCTTACGTAGCGCTTAATAATTGGCCCACTGGCAGGACGCGGGAGCACCCATTCTGTACTATGTGCCCTATGACTGAACGTACACTGATTCTCATCAAGCCGGACGGCGTCAAGAACGGCCACGTGGGCGAGATTATCTCCCGCATCGAGCGCAAGGGCCTGAAGCTCGTCGCCATGGATCTGCGCGTCGCCGACGAGGAGACCGCAAAGAAGCACTACGCCGAGCACGAGGACAAGCCTTTCTTCGGCGAGCTCGTTGACTTCATCACCTCCGCACCGCTGGTTGCTGGCATCGTCGAGGGCGAGTCCGCCATCGCCGCATGGCGTCAGCTGGCCGGTGGCACCCACCCGGTGGAGAAGGCTACCCCGGGTACCATTCGCGGTGACTTCGCTCTGACCGTTGGCGAGAACGTCGTCCACGGTTCCGACTCCCCGGAGTCCGCTGAGCGCGAGATCTCCATCTGGTTCCCGAACCTCTAACTATGATTACCGCGCTGAGCGCGTAACGAAGCCCGAGCATAGCGCTCGGGCTTTTGTCATTTCTGACCCTTAACCCGAACCCGTCCTGTGTGCTCGAGCGCAGATCCGATCAGGTACCGGTTAGTCGAACGACAGCAGCGTGCGCAAGGCCGCAAAAGCGTCTTTGTGCACCTGATGGGTGACGGTGCGGCCGCATTGCTGTCTGGATAGCAAGCCGGCTTCCCGCAGGCGCGCTAGGTGGTGCGAGACCGTGGGCTGACTCAGCGCAGTGAGCTCGGTGAGTTCCGTGACGCTCATGGGCCCACAGCCTTCATCACACAGGATGGACAAAAGACGCAGGCGGGCAGGGTCTGCCAGCACTTTGAATTGCTGCGAAAAATGCCTCGCCTCGGCGTCGCTGAGCGGGCCTGTGCTTAAGGAGCAACACTCAGTGCTGGGCGCGCTGGTTTCGGGCGTGGAAGAGGAAGCCATGCGATCAGTATAGGGGTTATCCTTGCACCCTACGTTATATTGACGCGTATCAATACGTGCTGTATATTGCATGTTTGTATTGTCCATTGTTTAACGTCGAAGGAGGGGGACATGGCTGTGTCGCAGCGCCCGAAGTTGTCTTTTCTTGACCGATTTTTACCCATGTGGATCATTCTGGCGATGGCTGCCGGACTGCTCATTGGCCACTTCATTCCCGGGATTGGCCAAGCCTTGGGCGCCGTTGAAATCGGCGGGATTTCCATCCCGATCGCCATTGGTCTCCTCGTCATGATGTACCCACCCTTGGCCAAGGTTCGCTACGAGAAGACCAAGGAAATTGCCACGGATGGCCGCCTCATGGTGGTATCGCTCGTCCTCAACTGGCTGGTGGGGCCGGCGTTTATGTTTACCCTGGCGTGGCTGTTCTTGGCGGACCAGCCGGAGCTGCGCACCGGCCTCATCATCGTGGGCCTTGCTCGCTGTATCGCCATGGTGCTTGTGTGGTCGGACCTCTCATGCGCTGACCGCGAGGCAACGGCTGTGCTTGTCGCCCTGAACTCCATCTTCCAGGTCGCTATGTTTGGTGTTCTGGGTTGGTTCTACCTGCGCGTCCTCCCCGGATGGCTGGGCCTGGACACGACGAGCGCTGACTTTTCCTTCTGGGCCATCGTCAAGGCCGTACTCGTCTTCTTGGGCATACCGTTCCTGTTGGGTGCGCTGTCTCGCGTGTGGGGCGAAAAGGTAAAAGGACGGGAATGGTTTGAGAACCGCTTCCTCCCAGCCGTATCGCCCCTGGCCATGATTGGTCTGCTGTACACAATTGTGTTGCTCTTTTCCCTGCAGGGCGAGCACATTGTGGAGCAGCCAGCAACGGTAGTGCGCGTGGCCGTGCCGCTGGTTATCTACTTCGTGGGCATGTTTGTGCTGTCGCTGGGCGTAGCAAAGGCCGTTGGCATGAATTACGCGCAGTCTGCCAGCGTGGCGTTCACTGCAGCAGGAAACAACTTTGAGCTTGCTATTGCAGTATCCATCGGCACCTTCGGAGCGATGTCTGCTCAAGCCCTTGCCGGAACGATTGGTCCTCTTGTTGAGATTCCAGTCCTCGTTGGTCTGGTCTATTTCATACTTTGGATTGGCCCGAAACTCTTCCCGGGAGATGCCACTCTTCCGCGCTAGCGCGTGCGTGCAGCGTCCATGCTGCGCACGCCAGCTTCGGTCAGAGTGATGTTAAAGGTCCGCTCACCACTCCACTTGATGAGACCAGGCAGTTTCACCACGCCGGCCGCTTCGAGTTCACGGAGTTCTTCTTCGAGCCCCTCCTCGTAGCCGATCAGCCGCCCCAGCTCAGAGATGGAGGTGGTATTGCCAGTGACTGCACCGGCGGCGACCAGCCCGCTGAGGACTTCCGGGTGAGTTTCTACCGTGGTGATGCTTGCTTGAGTGACGCCTTCGAGGCTTCCTTGTTCGGTGATGGCCTTGATACGTCGCTTGCCCACTCGGTAGGAGGTCGTGCCGAAAGCGCGGCCGCCGAAGATGAACGCGGGGATGGAGAAGGCAGTAAGCCCAGCGGCGATAAGGATGGGGTTGGGTGAGATATCGCCGATAATCCCGGTGGACGTAATTCCCTCAGTGATGAGAGGGGAGAAGATAGCAAGCACCGGTAGAAAGTAGGCGAGAAGGGGGTAATCGCCCGCCCGGTACTCTTCTTGCGCGGCTTGGACGAACTTTGGCTTGCTGCGAATGATGCGGAAGACTCCGTAGAGCATCACCATGATGAGTACCGCGTAGACCGGGACCGCGTAGGGGTAAGGGAGGTCAACGGCGCGAAGGCCGGAGGCGATGCCCGCGGGCACGGCCACGGTCACAATATCCCGCAGTGCAATCTCGTTACGAGCGCGCGCCTGCGCCACTGTGCGTGGCGCGTGGACAGGTATTTTCCGCTCTGCCGGTGTGTTTGTGGGCGCGCTGTCGGACATAGCGGCGATACTAACATGTGAGCCTCGGTCGAGCTCTGTGCCAGAATGGAAGGCACTGACAACTAAATAAAGATGAAGAGAATTTTTTCAAAGTCTCACCGCCGTGTGGCGGCAACCTGCGCCCGGGGTGAGCACAACGTCAGGAGATTAGCCACTGATGGCATCCAAGAAGAAAACAGAAACAGAAGAAGCACGCACTGAATCGACGTTGGCCGCGGCTGTAGCGGGGATTGACCGCGAGGCGCTCGCGCCTAAGACTCGCCTTTATGCCTTGGCTAAGCAGGTGGGCGTGGCCTCCAAGGAATTGGTGGCCCAGTTCGCGGAGATGGGCATCAAGAAGTCCGCACAATCCACACTTACGCCGGAGGAGGTGGGTCAGCTTATCGATGCCCTCGTGCCAGCCACTGAGGACACCAATCAGGCCGCCGCCGAGGACGCCGAGCAGGCTGCAGTCACGGCCGATGCTGCGCAGACCCCCGAAGAACCTGTCGAAGAAACTACTGAAGCCCCGGCTGAGGAAAAGCCGGAGAAGACGGTGAAGAAGAAGCGCACCAAGCGCGCGGCGAAGCGCGTGAGCAAGGCAGGCAAGAAGGCTGAGCCGAAGGAGCAGGCAGAGGAACCCGCACCGGAAGAGTCTGCTGCGCAACAGGATGGCGCGGGGGAGCCGCAGGAAGCTGCACAGGCACAGGACTCGACACAGGATACTGAACAGGCCGGGCAGCCGGAGCAGCTGAGCGAGGAAGAAGAAAAGCTGCGCGAGCGCGTGCGCAAGAACGTTGATAACGAGATTTCGCAGATCGTCGACAAGGTCGATGCCGAAATGCTGCACGAGGCGCTCGCCGAGGCCGGTGATAGCGACGAGGACGACGAGCTCACTCCGCTGATCACCCCGATGGCTGAGGAAGACCCGGACGTGTACGACTTCGCGCCGGTCTTCATGGCGCCGAAGATCACTCCGCTGGCCAAGCGTCAGAAGTCAGAAAAACGCGAGGAAGAAATCGAGGAAGATTCGGCACCGGCAAGCCAGCCGCGCGGTCGCCGTCGCGGCAGCCGCGGTACCTCTCGTGGCCGCGGAGCAGAAGGCCGCGGGGTAGTCCGCGAGGAAGTCGAGCACATCGACGAGCCGAAGGCGATTAAGGGCTCAACCCGCATCGAGGCGCAGCGTCGCCGCCGTGCGGAGCTGCGGGAGAAGGGCCGCGAGCGCCAGCACATCGTCTCCCAAGCGGAGTTTTTGGCGCGCCGCGAATCTGTAGAGCGCACCATGGTGGTGCGCGATAAGCAGCGTACCGACGGCGCTGGCATCATCACCCAGGTTGGTGTGCTGGAGGATGATCTCCTGGTCGAGCACTTTGTCACGACCGAGACGCACCCTTCCCAGATTGGCAATATCTACTTGGGCCGCGTGCAAAATGTCTTGCCTTCGATGGAGGCCGCCTTCGTCGATATCGGACAGGGCCGAAACGGCGTGCTGTACGCGGGAGACATCGACTGGCGCGCCCTGGGCATTGGTGGGCGCAGCCGCAAGGTGGAAAACGCGCTGAAGTCCGGTGACCAAGTCCTGGTCCAGGTGGCCAAGGATCCCATCGGGCACAAGGGCGCACGTTTGACCACTCAGATTTCCCTGGCCGGTCGTTTCCTGGTGTATGTGCCGGGCGGGCGCAGCGCGGGCATTTCCCGCAAGCTGCCGGCGCCGGAGCGCAAGCGCCTCAAGGGGATTCTGGAGCGCGTCATCCCGGGGGATGGCGGCGCCATCATCCGCACCGCAGCGGAAAACGTGTCGGAGGAGGACATCGCGTCCGACGTCAACCGCCTCCACTCATTGTGGGAGGACATTAGCGCCCGCGCCGCGCACGAAAAGGCAACGAAGGGCGCCAAGCCGGTCACCCTGTACGAAGAGCCGGACCTGCTCATCAAGGTGGTGCGTGACCTTTTCAACGAGGACTTCAGCACCTTGGTGGTGGACGGCAAGCGTTCCTACAACACGGTCAGCGCCTACGTTGATTCCATGGCGCATGACTTGGCCGACCGCGTGGTGCGATACGACGCCCGCGAGCACGATGGCGAGGATGCCTTCAGCGCCTACCGCATTGATGAGCAGCTGCAGAAGGCCCTGGGCCGCAAGGTGTGGCTGCCGTCTGGCGGCACCCTCGTCATCGACCGCACTGAGGCCATGACGGTCATTGACGTCAACACGGGCAAGTTCACCGGCTCCGGCGGCAACCTGGAAGAGACGGTGACGCGAAATAACCTCGAGGCGGCCGAGGAGATCGTGCGCCAGATGCGCCTGCGCGATATCGGCGGCATGATCGTCGTGGACTTCATCGATATGGTCTTGCCGGAAAACCAGGATCTGGTGCTGCGCCGCCTCAAGGAAGCGTTGGGGCGCGACCGGACTCGTCACCAGGTTTCTGAGGTCACCTCACTGGGCTTGGTGCAGATGACGCGCAAGCGCGTGGGCACCGGCCTCATCGAGACTTTCTCCACCGAGTGCGAGGCCTGCCATGGCCGAGGAATCATCATTCACGAGTACCCGGTTGATGAGGAGACGGAAGAGGATAACTCGAAGCCGCAGCGCCGCGGCCGTAAGGAACGCCGTGCACCGCAGCGCGATCCGAAGAAGCACCCGGCCGCCGTCCGTATGCATCGCGAGGACGACGATGCCGCTTCCGAGCATGAGGCTGCCCGTGCTGACAATGAAGAAGCAGCGCGCGACGAAGAATCTTCGCTGGAGGAACTCGTGGCCAGCGTGGTCGTCGTGGACGACGATGACGCGGAGACGCCGGATAGCGCGTCCATTGGCTACGCGGTAGCGGAAAGCCTGGAAGCGAAGCGATCGAAGCCGAAATCCAAGCAGAAGCGCTCGCGCAAGCCGCGCCGGGCAACGCGTACCTTCCGGGAGCCACAGCGCGAGGAGACGAGTGAGGGCTTGCGCGCGCAGCAAGGCAAGCAGGATAGGAACGCTAAGAACGCTGAAGCGGAGAAGAAGTCCTCCGCACAGCGCTCGGAGCCAACCTACGAGGAAGCCGTCGAGGCTTTCGAGAACTCGCCGCGCCGCAAGCGCCGCACACGCGGAAATTCCCGTTCGGATATTCGCCCGAAGCGCGAAGACTTTGCACAGGACGAGACCCCAGCCAAGGACGCTCCGCTGGCCACCTCTAAAAAGGAGGCCAAGGCAGAGCGCAAGGCCGCGGAGTCGGGCGAGAACATGAACGTGCGCGCGACCCGCAGCCGCGGTCGCCGCCGAGTGGTGCGCAAGATGGCGCAGAGCCAATCCGCGCCGGCACCGAAGGAACGCGGTAGGGGCGCGGAGCACAGCACTGAGGCGAAGGAGCGCGAGGAGACTACGGCGTCGACAAGGCGCAGGGGCGGGCGCGGGAGGCGTCGAGTAGCACGGCGCAGGTCGCGCTAGAAAAGGCGTTTTGCCTTTTCGCCCCCTCACGGGGTAGTCTTTGACAGTCGCTGTTTAGACCATGAATGCGCTCGATGGGACGCGCTGCGGTTTCCGCACGTCTCTCGCGGATGTGGTTCTAAACGCCAATGTCCAATGTCCATTCGTTAGCGGTACCACCCAGCTGCTAGCGAGCCGAGTTTAGATAAGGGGTAGCCCTCTATGTACGCGATCGTCAAGACCGGCGGAAAGCAGTACAAGGTTGCTGAAGGTGACCTCGTCAAGGTCGAGAAGATCGAGGGTGAGCCGGGTTCCTCCGTTGCTCTCACCCCGGTTCTGCTCGTCGATGGCGCAACCGTCAAGTCGAAGGCCGCAGACCTCGAGAAGGTCTCCGTCTCCGCTGAAATTGTCGAGCAGGGCAAGGGCCCGAAGATCGACATCCTCAAGTACAAGAACAAGACTGGTTACAAGCGTCGCCTCGGTCACCGTCAGCCGGTGACCACGCTGAAGATTACCGGTATCAAGTAAGCCTTAACCGGCACTAATTCATCCCTGAAGGAGGGGAAACCACATGGCACACAAGAAGGGTGCTTCCAGCTCCAGCAACGGTCGCGATTCCGAGTCCAAGCGTCTCGGCGTCAAGCGCTTCGGTGGTCAGCAGGTTAAGGCCGGCGAGATCATCGTGCGTCAGCGCGGCACCAAGTTCCACCCGGGTGAGAACGTTGGTCGCGGCGGCGACGATACCCTGTTCGCTCTCGCTGCAGGCTCTGTTGAGTTCGGCGTCAAGCGTGGCCGTCGTCTGGTCAACATTGTTCCGGCTGAAGAGGCTGCTGCAGAAGCAACTGCCTAAGAGCCTCATGGCTTAATCCCGAGCTTTTCGCTCGGGATTTTGTCGTTTTACGCGGACGCCTTGGCGGGGGAGCGTGGAGAAGACTAAAGGGGCCGTGGGCTTCAGATCCCCGGTAGTGCCCAACTAGGACGGTATGCCAGGAACCGTTAGACTAGCGGGCATGGCACGATTCATTGACCGAGTGGTTTTGCACCTGCAGGCAGGCGATGGCGGACACGGCTGCGCCTCCGTTCACCGCGAAAAGTTTAAGCCGCTCGGCGGGCCCGATGGTGGCAACGGCGGCCACGGCGGAGACATCCTGCTGGAGGTCTCAACCCAAATCCACACCCTCATGGACTTTCACTACCGCCCGCACATCAAATCCGAGCGTGGCGGCAACGGTGCTGGCGACTGGCGCAACGGCGCGCGCGGCAAGGATCTCATCCTGGAGGTGCCGGCAGGCACCGTGGTCTATACCGAGGATGGGGAGATGCTCGCGGACCTCACGGTCCCGGGAACCCGCTTCGTGGCTGCGGAGGGCGGCTTCGGTGGACTCGGTAACGCAGCACTGGCCTCGGCTGCTCGTAAGGCTCCGGGCTTTGCGCTGCAGGGAGAACCTGGTGAGGCGCGCGATCTCATCCTGGAGCTGAAGTCCATGGCGGACGTCGGCCTTGTGGGCTTCCCTTCCGCGGGTAAGTCCTCGCTCATTTCGGTCCTCTCGGCGGCCAAACCGAAGATTGGTGATTATCCTTTCACCACCCTCCAACCCAACCTGGGCGTGGTGGACATGGGCCATGAGTCCTTCACCATGGCGGATGTTCCGGGCCTGATCCCTGGGGCCGCCGAGGGCAAGGGCTTGGGACTCGACTTCTTGCGCCACATCGAGCGCACCGCGGTGCTGGCCCACGTGGTGGATACCGCCTCCATCGAGCCGGGCCGCGATCCGCTCTCCGATATCGAGGCGCTCGAGACCGAGCTGGCCAAGTACCAAGAGCTGCTGGAGCAGGACACCGGCCTGGGTGATCTGCGCGAGCGCCCGCGCGTCATCATCCTCAACAAGGCGGACATTCCCGAGGCCGAAGAGCTAGCAGAATTTGTCAAAGGTGACCTCGAGGAGAAGTACGGCTGGCCCGTCTTCATCATTTCCGCAGTCGCGCGCAAGGGCCTCGACCCACTGAAGTACAAGCTCATGGAGATGGTCAACGAGCACCGCAAGGCTCAGCCCAAGGTCGCCGCGGACAAGAACCACACCATTATTCAGCCGAAGTCCGTGGGCAAGAAAAAGAAGGGCAGGTTCGCCGACTTCACCGTCACCCCGGATCCGGAGGTGGAGGGCGGCTTCATCGTCGAAGGCGAGAAGATCGACCGCTGGATCCGCCAGACCGACTTCGAAAACGACGAGGCCGTGGGCTACCTCGCGGACCGTCTGGCCAAGGCCGGTGTCGAAGAGGAACTGCACCGCCAAGGCGCGCAGGAAGGCTGCCCCGTGACCATCGGGGATATCACCTTCGAGTACGAGCCCATGGCTGGTGGCCGCGCGACCGACGTTGGCCGCGGACAGGACGGCCGCCTCATGAGCACCGAACGAGTATCGGCTGCCGAGCGTAAACGCGCTTCCCAGGCGCGCCGTGGTCTCGTCGACGAGTTTGACTATGGCACCGACGGGGAGGTCACGCGCGAGTCCGCGAACCGCGATCGCTGGCAGGGCTAGCCCGGTATAATGAGCCGGTATGTCATCCGAACACGACAACCAGATCGACTATCCTCTTCCCCTCGAACCCTTCGAGGGGCCAACCCCGGAAATGGACTACCCGGAGACCGCCACGCTGTCGGAAAAATCCAGCGGCTTTTCCTCGCCTTTGCGCGACCAGATCGCACAGGCCAAGCGCATCGTCATCAAGATCGGCTCCTCCTCGTTGACGCGCGATGATTTCGTGACCTCGACTGAGAAGATCGATAAGATCGTTGATGCCGTGTGCGCCCGCATGAATGTCTCCGACATCATCATCGTCTCCTCCGGTGCGGTGGCCGCGGGCATGGGCCCGCTGGGCCTGACCACACGCCCCACAGATCTCGCCACCAAGCAGGCAGCTGCCGCGGTGGGCCAGGTCCACCTCGCCTACGAGTGGGGCGTGTCCTTCGCCCGCTATAACCGCACCATTGGGCAGGTGCTGCTGACCGCGTCGGACGTCGGCAAGCGCGATCGCGCCCGCAACGCCCAGCGCACCATTGACCGCCTGCGCCAGATGCGCACGGTGCCCATCGTTAATGAGAATGACACCGTCGCGACCTCCGAGATGCACTTCGGTGATAACGACCGCCTGTCGGCGCTCGTGGCCAACCTGGTCGGCGCGGATGCCCTCTTCCTCTTCTCCGACGTGGACGGTCTTTATGACAAGAACCCGGCGGAGCCCGATGCCAAGTTCGTCGAGGAGGTGCGCACCGGCAAGGACCTCAAGGCGGTCGTTGCTGGTGACGGCGGCAAGGTCGGCACCGGCGGCATGGCCACGAAGGTCTCCGCTGCGCGCCTGGCCACCCGCGGCGGCATTCCCGTGCTGCTGACCTCGGCGGATAACATCGGACAGGCGCTTGACGACGCCTCCGTAGGCACCGTCTTCCACACCCGTGAGGAGCGCCGCCTGTCCGCATGGAAGTTCTGGGCGCTCTACTGCGCGGATACCGGCGGCTCCCTGCGCCTCGACGAGGGTGCCATGGAGGCCGTGGTCCGCGGCGGAAACTCTCTGCTGGCCGTGGGCATCACGGATATTAAGGGCGAGTTCAGCGCCGGTGAGATCGTGGACATCATGGGCCCCAAGGGCCAGGTTATCGGCCGCGGTGAGGTGGGCTATGACTCCGCCACGCTGCGCAGCCTGCTGGGCAAGCACACCGAGGAGCTTCCGGAGGACATGCGCCGCCCCGTTGTCCACGCCGACTACCTGTCCAATTTCGCGTCCCGAATTTAATGCGCTATTTCATGGGCCCCGATGTGTGGGCAGCGACCGTGGCAGATATCGACGCAGCCGGGCACGAGCGCGTCGAGAGCTTGGCGGAAGCCGAGGTCTTTGTGAACACCGCCTCGGACCCGGCGCAGACCCCGGAGATTCCGGAGAATATCCAGTGGGTGCAGTACTGCTTCACCGGGGTAAACCGTCACATCGAGGCCGGGTTCATCCGGCGCGATGGCCTGCCGTGGTGCAACTCCGCGGGCGCTTTTGCCAAGCCCGTGGCGGAATCCGCGCTGGGGCTCATGCTCTCCCAGGCGCACCACCACAAGGCTTTCGCCCTGGCGAAGTCGTGGTCGGTGGCGCGTGAGCTCGATGAATCCCAAGCCTGGCTCTATGACCAGCAGGGGCCTACGCGTGTGCTCATCGTGGGCGCGGGAGGCATCGGAAAGCAGCTCATGGCCTACCTCGCGCCTTTCGGCGCGCACATCACCGCGGTGAACCGCTCGGGCCGCCCAGTGGACGGCGCAGACGTGACGCTGCCCATCGAGCGCGTCGATAAAGCATGGGGCGAGGCGGATTTCGTGGTGAGCATCCTGCCGGCGACGGCCGCCACGGAAGCTCTCTTTGATGCTGCGGTGTTCCGCGCCATGAAGCGCTCGGCGGTGTTCATTAACGTCGGCCGCGGTAGCACCGTGGTGACTGATGATCTCGTGGATGCACTGCGCACGGGCGAGATCGCGGGAGCGGGCCTCGAGGTCATGGATCCGGAGCCGCTTCCGGATGGCCACCCGCTCTACGATCTGCCCAACGCCACGCTGACCCCGCACATGGCGGCCTCGGATCACGTGGCCCAGTACCACTTGGGTGCTATCTTCAATGCCAACGCCGCCGCGTGGGAGCGCGGCGAGGATATGCCGACGCGCGTCGACCCGGACGCCGGATACTAACAAGGAGGATGTTCATGAAGTACGCCATCGAACCGCACCCCTGGGAGGAAACCATCGAGGTGCTCGATGCCGCGGGGTTTGAGCGCGCCCCGCTTGATGAAGCCTCCTTCCTCATCTACACCGGCAACGGCACTGATTTCCCGGACCCGCTCCCGGAGAACATCGGTTTCGTACAGATTCCTTCGGCGGGCGTGGATCACGTCTTGGATGCCATGAAGGCGACCACCGTGCCGTGGTCGAACGCCGCCGGAGTCTATGACAACACGGTGGCGGAATCCACCATCGCCCTGCTCCTGGCGCAGCTGCATGCGCACCGCCGCGTCAACGGCACGTTTGATTCTTATGCAGAGATGGAGGCGCACACGTCCTACCTCTACGACGACAAGACGGTGGCCATTATTGGTGCCGGTGGCATTGGCAAGCGCCTGATCAGCATGCTCTCCGGTTTCGGGCCGCGCATCATCGCGGTCAACCGCTCCGGCAACCCGGTTGAGGGCGCTGAGGAAACTTACCCGATTTCCCAGGTGGACAAGGTTTGGCCGAAGGCTGATTACTTCGTCCTTATCGCTCCGCTGACCCCGGAGACCCGCCACATGGTGGATGCGCAGGCTTTCCAGCAGATGCCGGAGCATGCCGTGGTGGTCAACGTGGGCCGCGGCCCGCTCATCAACACCGAGGACCTCGTCGCGGCACTCGAGTCGGGCGAGATCGCGGGTGCGGCACTCGACGTCACCGACCCCGAACCGTTGCCGGAGGATCACCCGCTGTGGCGGGATCAGCGCGTGGTTATCACCCCGCACATTGCCAATACGCAGCGCTCCGTGCGCGAGAAGATTGGCGCGCACACCGTTAAGGTGGCCAAGGCTTTCGCGGCGGGGGAGGAGCTGCCCACTCTGGTTGACCCGAAGGCAGGTTATTAATGGAGAACCCCGATATCCGCGTTGGTGATGCGGAGCGTTCTGAGGCTCTAGAGCAGTTGAGCCAGCACTTCGTCAACGGAGCGTTGGGCCCCGATGAATTCGAGCAGCGCACCGGCGAGGCTGCCGCGGCGCGCACGCGCGGAGACGTCGAAAAGCTCTTTGCGGACCTGCCGGAGCTTTCCACCCCACGTGCTACAGCACCCGCTACCCGCCACGAGGCGGAGCTGGAGGATATGCTCTCCCGCGGACGCAAGGTGCAGATAGTGGATTCCGTCATCTGGTCGGTGGCGATGATCGCGCTCTTCCTGGGCCTCTTCGTCTTTGACTGGAGCTATTTCTGGATCTCGCCAGTCATCGCGTTCTTCGCTTCCTGGGCTGCGCGCGGGGTGCTGAAGTTCAGCGAGTCGGATGAAGAGCTCTTCGACGAGCTTTCCGAAGGAGAAAAGAAAAAGCGCGCCGAGCGCCTGCGTGCCGCGGCGGAGCGCCGCCGCGAGCTCGAGGCCTAACTAAGGGCCGATCCGCGCCCATAGCTGCACAAAATCCCTGACAAGCGGGCAGACCTTCCGTACGCTGGTATGGCATGAGCAACACCGAACGTGAAGAAGTTCTGTCCAAAGCCCGCGCCGCCAAGGCGGTGGCGCCGCAGTTCGCGCAGCTGACCACCCCGCGCAAGAACGAGATTCTCAATCGCGCCGCGGAAAACCTCATCGCGCACACCGAGGACATCCTCGCTGCTAACCAGCTCGATATCGAAGCCGGCCGCGCCAACGGTATGTCCGAGTCACTCATCGACCGCCTGTCGCTGGACGCCGACCGCATCGAGGGCATTGCCGGCGGCCTGCGCCAGGTGGCCTCCCTCCAGGACCCGGTAGGGGAGATCCTGCAGGGCCGCACCATGGATAACGGCATCCAGATGAAGCAGGTTCGCGTGCCGCTCGGCGTGATGGGCATGGTCTATGAGGCCCGCCCGAACGTCACCGTCGATGCTTTCGGCTTGGCCCTGAAGTCCGGCAACGTGCCGCTGCTGCGCGGCTCCAAGTCCGCGAAGAACTCCAACGCTAAGCTCGTGGAGCTCCTCCAAGACACCCTCGTGGAATTCGATCTGCCACGCGAAGGCGTGCAGCTTCTGCCCTGTGAGACCCACGATTCCGTGCAGGACCTCATCACCGCCCGCGGCCTGGTGGACCTGGTCATCCCGCGCGGCGGCGCGCGCCTTATCAACGCTGTGGTGGAAAACGCCACCGTCCCCGCCATCGAGACGGGTACCGGCAATTGCCACTTCTACGTCGATGCCTCCGCTGACCTGGACAAGGCTATCGACATGGTGATCAACGGCAAGACCCGCCGCACCTCGGTGTGCAATGCCACGGAGGGCGTGCTGATCGACGCCGCGCTTGACGACGCCGCAAAGCTCCGCATCATCACCTCCCTCCAGGAGGCAGGCGTCACCATCCACGGCGATGTGAAGGAGCTCGAAGCCTTCGGCGTTAAGGACGCCGTGGAGGCCACCGACGAAGAGTGGCGCGAAGAATTCCTTTCCATGGATATCTGCGCCAAGGTCGTCGACGGTGTTGATGGCGCCATCGCGCACATCGCCGAGTACACCACCGGCCACACCGAAGCCATCGCCGCCCAGGACGCTGACGTGCTGCTGACCTTCGCCAACGAGGTGGATGCTGCAGCAGTCATGCTCAACGCCTCCACCGCGTTTACTGACGGTGAGGTCTACGGCATGGGCGCAGAAATCGGCATTTCCACCCAGAAGTTGCACGCGCGCGGCCCGATGGCTCTACCGGAGCTGACGTCTACCAAGTGGGTGCTGCAGGGCACCGGCCAGACGCGCCCCTAGAGGCGGCTCGAAAGCTACTCGAAAGCTACTCGAAAGGAATTTTTCGAGCCTGACCTGCGCAAAACACCCTACTCGAAAACTTTTCGAGTAGATTGTTCGCCTTGCGTGGGGTTCGTGCTGCGCGGCGTGACAGGACTGGGTACTCTAACCCGACTTAGGGCATAGGTGGGTGAGCAACGTCATTCTTAACACTGCTACCTGGTGTTGTTTGACGGTGAGGGGGGTGTTCCGCACTAAAATGGCTTAAGTCCGGAAGGCGTCCCCTGCAAAAGGCATCTGGCAAAGGGCATCTTTGGGTCTAAAAACGCCATCTGCAATGAGTAAATGGCGTTTTCAGCCGTGAAAACGCCTTATGACTGATGCCTTTTGTCAGATGCTTCCAGCATGTCGATGGAGGGACGCAGGCGTTGCGCATTGCGAGGGGAGCGAAGAGGTAATCCGTTTGGGAAGAGACGTGCAGTGCTCTACGGAAACGGTCATTGTGGCCTGACTTAGGTCTTGGGTGGGTGAGCAACGTGACTCTGGCACTGCTGCCTGGTGGTTTCCGGCGGTGGGGTGGGATTGTTCCGCACTACATTGGCCTAAATCAGGTGACGTCTACTAGGTGGGTGCTGCAGGGCACTGGCCAGACGCGCCCCTAGAGGCGGCTCGAAAGCTACTCGAAAGGAATTTTTCGAGCCTGACCTGCGCAAAACATCCTACTCGAAAACTTTTCGAGTAGATTGTTCGCCTTGTGTGGGGTTCGTGCTGCGCGGCGGGACAGGACTGGGTACTCTAAAGCGCGGTAATAACAAAGAACTGATTGGTGCCTTCCGCTCATGCTGTCCCGCATTGCTTCCTCCGTCGCCGCCGCCGTCGTGGCCGCGGCCGCCCTCATCGTCCCGAACACCGTATCTGCACCCGCCGCGAATGCCGACGAACAGTGCCCCGCCGTGGTCGTCGTCGCCGCGCGCGGCTCCGGCCAGAACGGCCAGATCTATCCCACGCAGTACTCCAACCAGGGTGGCCGAGCCTCCAATGGGTGGGAAGGCGAATCCATTCGCGCCATGTTGCACGGCGCTGAAGCGCGCTATCAGGCAACACACGGTGGCAACTCGCTGATGAAGGATGTCTACGTGCTGGGGCTGGAGCCGCAATACTACCCGGCGACGTACCCGGAGTATTCCGTGCCGAACGAGTCGCTTCCCACCACCGCGGCCGACTTGGTGCGCCTAGCCGCACAGTACGCCAACCCGGTCATCAACACCGCGGTCTCCGCCATCAACCAGTTCATGTACTCCGTACAGACCGGCAAGCGCGGCGTGACCAGCGCCATCAACAACTATGAGGCCGCTACCGGCTGCCACCCGCAGTACATCCTGTCCGGCTACTCCCAAGGTGCTATGGTCCTGTCCAACCACGAGCTGGAGCTAGCCCACCGCGGCCAGCTCGCCGGTGTCGTGACCTTTGGCAACCCGCTGACCCGCGCCGGGGATCCGGCCGTTGTCGGTGCGACCCAGGGCGCGGGCGGCCCGATGGGCCACTTCCCGCAGATGCGCGCCAACGTCAGCCGCGTGGACTACTGCCTGCCCCTCGATGCCGTGTGCGATCTCTCCGCCCATACCCTCTACGCCGCTAAGCCCACTGGCGGCTCCCACGGCCAGTACTTCTTCACCTACCACGAGTGGGATAACCAGGTCTACGATTCCATCGGCCGCATGGTAGACAGCGTTCGTTTCCGCTAAACAGGAAAGGGTGAAGCCTCTTTCTCTTAGCATGTGTGCCGCGCTTGGCGCAGCAGCGTTTCTCCTGAACGTTCCTGCGGCCTCGGCGGGCGGTATCGACACCTGCCCCGAGACCGCAGTGCTTGTCGCGCGCGGCTCGGATCAGAACGAGGAGCAAGGCGAATACGTGGGCCCGCAGCGCTACTCCGCGCGTGCGCCAGAATCCACGGGCTTTGAGGGGCGTAACTTTGCTGCGCTGTTTCACCAGGTCGAGCAGCGCCACCTGGGCGCTATGGATGGCGTCTATGTACTTGCGCTCGATCCGGAGGCATACCCCGCCGCCATGAACCTGCCGCCCTTGGCTCAGGAGGGAGAGGTCCTCAGCCCGCGTGACGTCGTGCGGCGAATCATGGAGATCCTCCAGCAGCACCCCATTGGGGACTTGGCGTATTCGGTGACGCTGGGGGCCGTCGATAGTCTGCGCACCGGTGTCCGCAACGCCCCGAAGGTGGTCGAAGACTATGAATCCACCACCGGCTGCCGCCCGCGCTGGGTGGCCGCTGGCTACTCGCAGGGCGCGCTCGTCGCGACAAGCGCCCAAAGCTACCTCGCTGAGACCGGGCGCCTGCATGCGGTGCTGACGTTCGGCAATCCGCTCCACCAGGTGCCGTGGGTTCAGAACCGCGCCGGGCTACCGGAGCACCGCTCCGTCGATTATTGCTTGGACGGTGACTTCGTCTGCGACTTCTCCCCGGAAGCCGCCAACCGAGCGTTAGCCACGAAGGCCAAGCGCCATGCCTCCTACTTCCTGGGGGAGCCTACCGAGCAGGACGTGCAGGTCATTGATGCTGTGGCCGGTATACTCACCAGCCATGACTAGTCCACAACGCATCGGCATCATGGGTGGCACCTTCGATCCGATCCACAATGGCCACCTCGTCGCTGCTAGCGAGGTAGCCCACCGTTTCCGCCTCGATACGGTGGTTTTTGTGCCCACCGGCCAGCCCTGGCAGAAGGCAGATAAGCAGGTCACCGCCGCCGAGCATCGCTACCTGATGACCATGGTGGCCACCGCTTCAAACCCGCGCTTTACGGTCTCCCGCGTAGACATTGACCGCGAGGGCCCCACCTACACCATCGATACGCTGCGGGACTTGCGCGAGCTTTTCCCCGATGCCGAGCTCTACTTCATTACCGGTGCGGATTCTGTCGCTTCCATCATGAGCTGGCGGAACTGGGAAGAGATGCTGGAGATGGCGCACTTCGTTGGCGTGACCCGCCCCGGCTACGAGCTACGCAAGGACATGTTGCCGGAGGCTCCCAAGACGACATCGAACTGATCGAGATTCCCGCCATGGCCATTTCCTCCACCGATTGCCGCGCCCGCGCCGAGCAGGGCCAGCCGGTGTGGTACCTGGTGCCGGATGGGGTGGTGCAATACATCGCCAAGAATCACCTCTACAGCCCGCACCCGGAAAAACCGCTGTAGTATCCGCGCAGAGGCGGGGGGAATTCGACTAGGAAAATGCGCCTTGTCGTGTAAGACTAGAGTTCTTAAGAGAAAAGTACTTGTGTAGGGATTGTCATGTCGATTACTGATGAAGCACGCCAGATGGCGGAAACCGCCGCCTTGGCTGCGGATGAAAAGCTGGCCACCAACATTGCCGCTATTGACGTTTCCGACGTGCTGGCGATTACCGAGGTCTTCGTCTTGGCCTCCGCCGATACCGAGCGCCAAGTGGCGTCCATCGTTGAGGAAGTCGAGGACGAGCTGACCAAGCAGGGCTTTGAGCCCAAGCGCCGCGAAGGCAATCGCGAGAACCGGTGGGTCTTGCTCGATTATGGCCCCATCGTGGTCCACGTCCAGCGCAATGATCAGCGCGAGTTTTACGGCCTGGACCGCCTCTACCACGACTGCCCGCTTCTCGACATCCCCGGTCTGGACACCCCGGAACGCCCCGGCGAGTGGTCTGATGAAGTTAACCCGCGCGACGTGGACTCGATCGATGAGATTCCCCTGGCCCAGCCAGAGCCGGAAGATGACGAATTATGACCCGCCGTCTCCTCCTCATCCGCCACGGGCAAACCACGTACAACGCCACCGGACGGATGCAGGGGCACCTGGACACCGAGCTGTCGGACGTAGGGTACTCCCAAGCGCGCGCTGCCGCTGACCTTCTCGAGGATAAAGGCATCACCGCGGTTGTCGCCTCGGACCTCATCCGTGCCCGCGAAACCGCTGAGATCATCGCCCGTCACTTGGGGCTTGCGGTAACCGTCGATAAGCGCCTGCGTGAAACCCACCTCGGTGAGTGGCAGGGGATGACCTCCGCCGAGGTGGATGAGCAGTACCCCGGGGCGCGTGCGCTGTGGCGCCACGACCCCACCTGGCGCCGCCGCAGGGCGAAAGCCGCGTCGATGTGGCCAACCGAGCCCGCCCGGTCATTGATGAGCTCATGCAGGAGCACTTCGACTGGGATGAAGGCGCGGTGCTTGTCGTCGCGCACGGCGGCGCCATTTCCGCGCTGACCTGCCACCTATTGGGCCTTGAGCACCACCAGTACGGGATTCTCTCCGGTTTGAAGAACACTCACTGGTCGCAGCTGACCGCGCGGCCCGAGTTCGATGCCGCTCGTCCGCTCTCCCCGCTGGAATTCACCCCGGAGAACGTCAGCCGCGCCCAGTGGTACTTCGACGGCTGGAACATGGGCGGCGCCGTCGTTGGTGGCGCCGGGGCGGACGTCTAGTGATTCGCGTCGTCACCGATTCCGCCGCGGGGTTGCCGGCGGATATCGTCGAGGAGCTCGACATCTGCGTCGTGGACCTGCACGTCATGGAAAGCCACGGCAAAGATGGCGCGGAGCTGTCCACCTCTGGTCTGACTGCCTTGGAGCTAGCGGCCCTGTATGGCCGTCAGATGGAACGCTCCGGCGATGACGGGGTGCTAGCCATCCACCTGTCGAAGGAACTGTCCTCGACGTGGTCGGCGGCGGTGACTGCCTCCGGCGTTTTCCCCGACACCGTGCGCGTCATCGATTCCGGCACCGCGGGCATGGTCATGGGTGCCGCTGCCATGGCGGCGGCCAAGCTTGCCCAGGAAGGCGCCTCACTCGACGAGTGCTATGCCGCCGCCATCAACACCCTCGAGCGCGGGCACACCTTGGTCTATCTCAGCTCGACGGAGGAGCTGCGCCGTTCTGGGCGCATGTCCGCGGCCACGGCGATGCTGTCGACCGCGCTGCTGGCCACCAAGCCAATCATGGCGATTGAGGGCGGCAAGCTGGAGATGGTGGGCAAGACCCGCACCCAAACCAAGGCCTTTACCAAGCTCGTGGATCTGGTGGCCTCCCGCGCGGAGGGCAAGCCGGCGTTCATCGTGGTGCAGTACAACGAGGACAAGGTCTCGGCCCGCCGGCTGGAGGACTTGCTGCGTTTGGCCTTGCCGGATTCCTCCTTCATGCTGGTGCCGCTTACCGACGTCCTCGCAGTCCACGTCGGCCCCGGAGCCATCGGCGTTTCCGCGGTCTTTAGCTGACGGCGGAGCCGAGCCAAAGACGTTGTTGACGTCTTCAACAAGTTATCCACAGGCTGCGGCTTAAGCCTCGACGGGGGTGTGGGCGCTGCGTAGCGTCGCGGGCATGAACGCCATTGCTGATCGCCTCCGCGACCTCACCCGCCCGACCGGGGAAGAAGAACTGCTCAACGTCGACTTTCCGCGCTTGCGCGTCCCGCCCTGGTTGGCGCTGGCTGTTGTCGGCGTAGCCGGCGTTGCACTCCTGGCCTGGCTGGGGGCGAGCCGCAGTGCGGAGAACCCCTATGAGGTTGCCGCGCCGAGCAGCGAGGCGGCGGCCGACATCGTGGTCTCCGTCGTGGGCGACGTCGAGCAGCCGGGCCTGGTGACCTTGGCACCGGGCGCGCGCATCAACGACGCCCTTGAGGTGGCACGCCCGCGCGTGCCCACCGACAACCTCAACCTGGCTCAGAAGCTTAACGACGGCGAACAGATCACCGTCGGCGCTCCACCCGCTGCCCCAGGCGCTACGGCCGAAGACACTATCTCCCTCAACTCCGCCACCGCGGAGGAGCTCACTGAGCTTCCCGGGGTGGGGCCGGCCACGGCTGCGGCGATCATCGCGCACCGCGAGGAAGTCGGGAGCTTTACCACCGTGGAGCAACTCATGGACGTCTCCGGCATCGGCCCGGCGAAGTTCGCGAAGCTCAAGGACAAGGTTCGGCCGTGAGGGAACTGCGGCTGGTGCCCGCCGCGGTGGTCGCATGGTTGGCCACGCTCGCAGTACTTTTCGGCTACCCCTGGCTGCTGGGTGGGCTCGTGCTCTTCGCTTTAGCGCGCGGGCAGTGGCGTGGCCAGGGCATCTTGTGCGCGGCGAGTGGGGCCATCTTCGCCACCCTTGCGCATGTGCGCTCGGTGCGCGCGGCGGGCTTTCATATTGGTTCGGAGGTGACGGGAAAACTTGCCGCCGAGCCACCCAGACCACCTCCGGATGGATGGTGCGCTTGCGCGTGCCCGGCTATCCAGCGCAGCTGCCGGTCTTCCTCAAGGAAAAACCGGAGGCCTTCAGCGGCTCCCTTGTCACGGTGCACGGTCACCCCGGTCCGTCTGACCGGGTAGGGGTAGGGCAGACCGTCTTCAGCGGCGAACTCACCGCGCACGCCCATAGCTGGACCGCCGCGGTGGCGGAGAACTTCCGCGCCGTGTGCGATAACGGCCTTATCCCCGGCATGGTGCTGGGCGATACCAGCCTGCAAAGCCCCGAGGACAAGCAGCTTTACATCGACACCGGGCTGTCGCATCTGAGTGCTGTGTCCGGCTCTAACGTCGCCATCGTGTGCACCGCGGCCGCGTTGGTGGTGCCGGGGCCGCGGGCGAGGGTGGGGGCGTCGGCAAGCGCGTTGGCGTTATTCGTGGCGCTGGTGGGGTGGGAGCCCTCCGTCCAGCGCGCCACCGTCGCTGGGCTGGCCGGTTTGGTGGCGGTGCTCCACTCCTCGAAGATGGAACCGCTCCATGCGCTCTCCCTCGGCGTGCTGTTCCTGCTCGCCGCCGACAGCGACCTAGCCGTCAGCTTCGGCTTCGCGCTCTCCGTGGCGGCGACCGCCGGCATCGTGGCGCTGACCCCGCTGCTGTTGCGCGTGCTGGGCACAGGTATTGTCGCCCGCGCCTTCGCCGTGGCCATCGCCGCGGACATCGTGACCATGCCCCTCATCGCGCTGATGTCCGGGCGGGTCTCGGTGGTCTCTGTCATCGCCAACGTGTTGGTGGCTCCGGTCGTGCCGGTCATCACCGTCGTGGGGCTTATCGCCGCCGCCCTGGCGCAGGTGGGGCTGGGCAGGCCGCTTGTGATCCTCATTGAGCCCTTAGCGGATTGGATCCACTTCGTCGCCGCCTCGATGCCCGTGACCACCGTGGCCGCCGGCCCCATCGCAGTGCTGTTGCTCGGCGGGTGGATCATCGCGGCGTTGCTAAGATGACAGGCATGTCTTCAGCCCCCGTGCACCTCATCCTCGGCGATGATGAATTCCTAGCCGAGCGCGCCCGCCTGAGTATCCAACACGGCGAAGTAACCAAGCTCAAGGCCTCCGAGGTGAGCGAAGGCGAAATCCTGGAAGCGACCAGCCCCTCCCTGTTTGGGGAGGACCGCGTCATCGTCATCAGTGATGTGGAGCGGGCCGGCAAGGAGGTCACGAAGATCCTCCTCGACGCCTGCGCCAACCCGATGCCCGGCATCACGCTCATTTTGATCTACTCGGTGACGGCGAAGACGCTGAAGAAAAAGAAGAAGCCGCCGGAGCTCATCGCGGCGCTGCGCAAGACGGCCGAGGTGCATGAGGTCTTCTCCCTCTACCCGAACGAGCTCGCGCAGTGGGCCACCCGCGAGTTCGCCTCGCATGGGGTGCGGCCTACACCGGATGTGGTGCAGGCGCTTCTCGACGGCGTCGGCTCCGACCTCCGCGAACTCGCCTCCGCCATCTCGCAGCTGGTCTTCGACACAGGCGGCAAGGTAACCCGCGAGGCGGTGCACGCGTACTACGTGGGCGTGGCTGAGGTAGCCAACTGGGATATCGCGGATGCCGCCGTGGCCGGCCGTGTGGAGGCGGCGGTCTCCACGTGCCGTCGGGCGTTGCAGTTGGGGGCGAGCCCCGTGGCCATCGCCTCGGCTTTGGCTAACAAGGTGGGCAATATCGCGCGCCTCTACTCCGCGCGCGGGGATCAGTACTCGCTGGCCTCCCAGACCGGGATGGCGCCCTATGCGGTGAAGCTCACGCAACCGGTGGCGCGGCGCTGGTCGGGGGAGAATATCACCAAGGCCGTGATCCTCATGGCGGAGCTGGATGCTGCGGTCAAGGGCCAGGGCGGGGACGAGGACTTCGCCATCGAGGCGGCCGTTAAACGGGTGGCGGAGCTGGCGCGCTAGACTAACCCTCCATGGATGACATCCAGAACTTTGCTACCAAGCTTTTTGACTTTGCCCGCAACGGCGATGCCACGCTGCTCGAGTACATCAAGCAGGGCGTCAACGTGGACATGGTAAACCAGGACGGGCAGTCCTTCATCATGCTTGCTGCCTACCACGGCCATGCGGAGCTGGTACGCCAGCTCGCCGCGGCGGGGGCCGACGTCAACCTCCTCAACGACCGTGGCCAGTCGCCATTGGCCGGAGCGATTTTTAAGAAAGAAGACGCGGTGATCGACGCCCTCCTCGACGCCGGCGCCGACCCCTCCGCCGGCCAGCCTAATGCCCTCGACTCGGCCCGCATGTTCGGCCGCGAGGACCTTCTCGAGCGCCTGTCATGAGCTGGTCCGCGTTTGCGGCCATCCTCCTGATGAATCTCGTCGGTGCGGCAGCACCCGGCCCGGACATCGTCCTGGTCACGCGCTATGCCACGCGCTCGCGCCGCCACGCCATCGCAGCGGCGACGGGCATTCAGGTCGGCGTGCTGTTCTGGTGCACGCTGACCGTGTTCGGTGCGGCCGCCCTGCTCACCGCCTTCCCCGGTGTCCTCTCGTTGATTCAGGTGATCGGTGGCTGTTTCCTGGTGTTTATGGGCGTGCTCTCCATTCGCTCCGGGCTGGAGCTGCGCAAGCAGCCGCCCGTCGATGAGGAGGAGGCGGCCGCACGCTTGGGGTCGGTGGGCAAGGTCTTCCGCACGGGTTTGGCTACCAACTTGTCCAACCCGAAGATCGTGCTCTTCCTCGCCGCTATGGTCGCCCCGCTGCTGCCGCCGCACCCGCCGGTGTGGGTATCGGTGGCACTGGTGCTGAGCCTATCGCTGTCGAGCTATCTGCTCTTCGTCTTTCTCTCGACGGTTATTTCCACCCGCGCGATTCGCCGCCGCCTCCTGGCCGCCGGCCCGTGGATCGACATAGCCTCCGGCGCCTTCTTCGTGGTGGCCGGCTGCGCTCTGGTGTGGGCCGGCATCCAGGCTGCCTAGGCCTGTTCCAGCAGCTCCGCGAGCCACTGCGACCATGCCGCCACCGTGGCGGAGCGGCGGCGCAGGGTCGAATCACCCAGGCCCAGGTTCGCCGCGCGCATGAAGACCATTGCCTCTTCTTTATCCACCGCTCGGCCCGTATCCACGACGTGCCGCACCATGTCCCGGAACACCGGGCGGCAGGCCAGTGCCTCGATGAGGGTGAGGTTGCGTTCATCGCGGGTGCCGTTGAGCTTGCTCAGGCCCAAGTAGCGGGCGGCGTTGGTGTAATAATCAGCCTGGCGCGGGGTAAAACCAAATTCCTCGGGCATCGCCGCCTTATCCACAGGGTTCTCCAGCAAGCTGATGACCCTTGCAAAGGAGTCCGCCTGGGGGAAAGGTACGCGCGTGTCTTCGACCTGCGTGCGCGCCAGCACCGCGCGCACCGTCGCGTCAGTTACGCCTGACTCGCCCAAAACATAGCGAGCCGCGCTCACCAGCTCGATGCTGCGGAAATCCTCCGGCTGCCTAAACGCGTAGCGGTAGAAGTGGAAAATACCGTTGGAATACACCAAGTAGACCGGCACCACTTCCTTCTCCAACGCCAGCGAGAAGCGGCGGAAAGGGAAGTAGAGCTGGCGGATGTTGAAGTCGGGGGAGAGGTGGTTCTTCGCCTCCACGAGCACGAGGTGCTTGGCGGATTCGAAGCCGGCATCGATCTCCATCTGGGCGCGGTCGACCACCACGTCGCGCCCGCCGATGCGCATGGGCAGCGTCAGCGTCGACATACGTCCGCTGACCGTGGGCACCAGCTCCCCTCCCAGAAAATCATCGAGCATGCCGCTTAAGTGCGCCGCGGTCAGTGCCGCTGCCTCCGAGGTCAGGTTCTCGAAGTCAATGGACTGGATGTGGCTCGGAACTGGCATCGACTTCAGCGGCCCGGCCTGCTCCGGGAAAGGCTGGTACAGGTCAAAGCGGCCAATCAGGTAGGCATCGCGGCGAATCGGCAGCATGGACAAACCGTGCTTTCGAAACACCTCGGGGCGCGCCGCCGAAAAGTCATGCTTGGCCATTAACCGCGGCTCGCGGCCCGATAGCTCCTTCAGCTTCGCGGCGGGCAATACCACAAAGCCCTGGTCCGCGATGTCGGCGGCGATGTGGGGGTAGACGAGGTCCCAGGCGGCGTCGTTAAGCATAATTGCGCACGAGCACCTCATCGACCTTTCCGCGCTTCGAGGCCACGGAATTCACCGCGCGCGTGGCCCCCACGATGTCGATGTGGTAGTCCGCGTACAGCTCCTTGATGAAGTCCGTCGCGGAATTCGACAGCAGGAACTTCACCCCGCGGGCGTTGAGGTCGTCGCAGGTTTCCTTCAGACGAATCTGGTCCGCGCGGCCAAAACCACCCGATTGGTAGCCGGTGAAATTGCTCGTGGGGTTGACCGGATCGTAGGGCGGGTCGAAGTAAACGAAATCCCCCTCGTTGGCCTCCACCGCGGCGTAGTCGCCGTTATAAAACGTCACGTCGTGGGAGGACAGGTACTCCGAAACCGCACGCAGATTGGGCTCATCACAGATCTTCGGGTTGGCATAGCGGCCAAACGGGGCATTAAACTGGCCGGCGTTATTCACCCGGTAAAGCCCGTTATAGCAGGTCTTATTCAAGTAAATCGTGCGGGCAGCGCGCTCGACGGGGCTCAAGTGCGCAAACCCCGGCTCGCGGTCGCGGGCGCGCATCTCGTAGAAGAAATCCGAATCATTCGGATAGCCCTTTAACAGGGCGATGAGCTCGTCCACGTTATCGCGGACCACCTCGTAGACGGTGATGAGCTCGGTGTTCAGGTCATTGACCCGGGCGCGTTCGGGCGCCAAAGAAAAAAGAACCGCTCCGCCGCCCAAGAAAGGCTCGACATAAGTATCGAAGCTCTCGGGCAGCACGGAGTGGATAGCGGGTAGCAGCTGGCGCTTTCCCCCGACCCACTTCAGGAGCGGTTTCATTTAGGCCATCTTGTTGAAGGCGGTGGCCATGCCGGACTTCTTGTTAGCCGCAGTGTTGCGGTGGAAGACGCCCTTAGACACGGACTTGTCCAGTGCGCGGGAGGCAACGCGCAGCTGCTTCTCGGCTGCAGCCTTGTCACCAGCGGCGACGGCCTCACGGAACTTGCGGATCTCGGTACGCACGGCGGAGCGTACGGACTTGTTGCGCTGACGAGACTTCTCGTTGGTCAGGATGCGCTTCTGCTTGGACTTGATGTTTGCCATCGTTATACCTCTTAGAGTCGTAGGAATGTGCAACCGAGGAAGGCGGACCCAAGGTCCTGACCGCCAGCGTGCCCCGGCATCCCAAAAAATTTAGCAGGGCTCGGACCGAATCCCCAAATCAGGCCCAGTGATAACGCGAGCGCAGCCGGTTGGCAATGCGCTCGAAGCGGCGTTCCGGGAAGAGCGTGCCCTGTCGGCGGCATTGTTCCTCGGAGATTTCCAACACGCGGTCCATCCGCACCCAGCACTGCCGGCCGGATTCGTCCCATTCGCCGGTGCCGATATCGAGCCATTCCTCTTTGTTCGCGTGGCCCGGGTTGGGGGAGATGAGCAGACCCAGCACGGTGGTGCGTGTGCGCGAGACAATGAGCACGGCCCGCTCGCGCGGCGGGGACTGCTTGCCATCCGAGGGCGCCCACACCCAGACAACCTCGCCGGAGTCTGCCTGCCGTCCATGTCGGGGGTGAAGAAGACGCTGCGCGGGTGGGCGGCGGCACACTCGACGCGAATGTCGGCGGCTTTGCGCGGTTCCGTCACGGAATCATTCTGGTTCAACCCCAAGCCTTCGGTGATGCGCTCGAGACCGACGTCGACAGGCTCAGGGCCTCCGATACCGAGAATGCGTGCCAACCTAGACATGTCGTCTATTCTAAACACATGTCTACAAACTTCGCGGCCACTACGTTTACGGATCCGTCCAAGATCCGAAACTTTTGCATTATCGCCCACATCGACCACGGCAAGTCGACGCTGGCTGATCGCATCCTGCAGTTGTCGCAGGTGGTGGAGGAGCGTGATATGCGCGACCAATACCTCGACAACATGGATATCGAGCGCGAGCGCGGCATCACCATTAAGGCGCAGAACGTGCGCCTGCCCTGGATTCCTCGCTCCGGTGAGTTCGAGGGCCAGGAGATCGTCATGCAGATGATCGATACCCCCGGCCACGTGGACTTTACCTACGAGGTCTCCCGCGCGCTGGAGGCCTGCGAGGGCGCCATCCTGCTTGTCGACGCCGCCCAGGGCATCGAAGCCCAAACCCTGGCCAACCTTTACCTGGCCATGGAAAATGACCTGGAGATCATCCCGGTCCTGAACAAGATCGACCTGCCCGCGGCCGACCCGGAGAAGTACGCCCTGGAGATTGCCCACATCATCGGCTGCGAGCCGGAGGAGGTGCTGCGCGTGTCCGGCAAGACCGGCGAGGGCGTGCCGGAGCTGCTGGATAAGGTGGCGGAGCTCATCCCGGCACCGACGTCCGAGTTCGGCGAGGATGCCCCGGCCCGCGCGATGGTCTTCGACTCCGTTTACGACACCTACCGCGGCGTGGTGACCTACATCCGCATGATGGACGGCAAGCTGACCCCGCGTCAGAAGGTCACCATGATGGCCACGGGTACCAACCACGAGCTGCTGGAGGTGGGCATCGTCAGCCCCACCATGCAGAAGTGTGAGGGCCTAGGTCCGGGTGAGGTGGGCTACCTGATTACCGGCGTGAAGAACGTGCGTGAGACCAAGGTCGGTGACACGATTACGTGGGCGTCGAATGGCGCTACTGAGCCTCTCAAGGGCTACGCCGACCCGAACCCTATGGTGTACTCCGGCTTGTTCCCGATCTCCCAGGCGGACTTCCCGGACCTGCGTGACGCGCTGGAGAAGCTGCAGCTTAACGACGCCTCCCTCACCTTCGAGCCCGAGACCTCCGTCGCCCTGGGCTTCGGCTTCCGCTGCGGATTCCTGGGCCTGCTGCACATGGAAATCACGCGCGACCGTCTGGAGCGCGAGTTTGGCTTGGACCTGATTTCGACTGCGCCTTCGGTGACCTACCGCGTGGTGGCAGAGGACGGCGAGGAGTCCATGGTGCACAACCCGTCGGACTGGCCCGGCGGCAAGCTGCGTGAGGTCTACGAGCCGATCGTGAAGATGACCATCATCGTGCCGGAGGAGTTCGTCGGTTCGACGATGGAGCTGTGCCAGTCCAAGCGCGGTCAGATGGGTGGCATGGACTACCTGTCTGAGGACCGCGTGGAGCTGCGCTACACCATGCCCTTGGGTGAAATCATCTTCGACTTCTTCGACATGTTGAAGTCCCGCACCAAGGGCTACGCTTCCCTCAACTACGAGGAGGCTGGCGAGCAGCTGGCGGACCTGGTGAAGGTGGATATCCTCCTCAACGGTGACCCGGTGGATGCCTTCTCCGCCATCGTGCACCGCGATTCCGCGCAGTGGTACGGCAACAAGATGACCAAGAAGCTCAAGGAGCTCATCCCACGCCAGCAGTTCGAGGTGCCCGTCCAGGCGGCCATCGGCTCGAAGATTATCGCGCGTGAGAACATCCGCGCGATGCGCAAGGACGTGCTCGCCAAGTGCTACGGCGGCGATATCTCCCGTAAGCGCAAGCTGCTGGAGAAGCAGAAGGCCGGTAAGAAGCGCATGAAGTCCATCGGTTCCGTGTCCGTGCCGCAGGAGGCCTTCGTGGCAGCGCTGTCCACCGACGCCGAGTAAGGCAGCCAGTGCTCAAAACCACTGGTGCGGCCACGGCCGGCACCGCCGGCTCAAATCCCTCGCGCCGGCTGCCATTACCGGGCAGATTCAGATCCTGCGCCGGCTGGAGTTTACGAGATGCCGCGTGATCTACGGCTGTGGATGAAAGCTACTCAGCATTAAATGAGTAGCTTCCGGTGAGCTGGTTGTGGATTGTCACCGAGTAGTCCTGGCCGTTGGCGTTGGCACCATCTACAAGCATGGCGAGCTCTTGGGCGTTGTAATGGCGACTTAAACCCACGTACAGAATGAGCAAGAGGACACTGCCTGCGACTGCAATAGCAGTGGTAATCTTCCATGCGCTTACTGGGTTGGTCACGAATAGCCCTTTCATGCGTAAGAGTTGTTGCGCTTCCTGCAGCTGCTAACACGTTAACAAGCTCCCCGCATTCGTGACAGTGCACGTTGTCCCTTAAAAGGGAAGCGGGGACACCCGCACTACTGGGACGGTGGGGCGTAACCAGGGATTGCCGGCTTCCCATCTACCTTGTTGTGCTTGGCGGGCTTCGCCTTTAAGGGCTTAAGGATCCTGCCGTGGCTGCCCCTGCTGTATCCGGCGGCGAGTGAAGCGTGGTTAAGGATCGCCGATATGCCCGTCAACCATCTTTCGATTGGCGGGTGCTTGGTGTTGGCGCAGGTTACCGGCGCTTTTTGTGTTTGGTGGTTGGGGTGTTAACTGCTGTCGGGTGGTTCCTCTGGTGGTTGTCCTGCTTGTTCGGTGTTGAGTCTGGCTAGTGCTTCTTGGTATTCCGGCATCGCGGTTATCGGGGTACCCCACGGTGGGATGAAACTAACCCCGGTATTCAGCCGGTACATGTAGCCGCGCCCGGTGGGTTTTAAAGGGTCATCGTCGTTAATGCCGTTGTGGTAGGCGCACAAAAACGTCAGGTTCTTAATGTTGGTGTAGCCACCAGCCTGCCAAGGGATGAGGTGATGGATTTGGCAGTAATCAGCTGGTTTATTACACCCTGGTCTAGAACAGGTGTGGAATTCGGCGTGCAGGGTAAGGCGTTGCTTGAAGTTTGCCCCGCGCTCTAGCCGCCAGGTGTTGATGGGGCCTTCGATGGGGTGGACGATGGTGGCGTAGCCTATTTCGGCAAACTTGTGGGTGAGGAATTCTGCTCCTGTCATGCGCGCGCCGTTGGTGAGGTTGAGCTCGATCTCGTCGCCGTCACCATTGATGATCTGGTCCAACTCATTCAGTGTGACGATGACTTGGGTGCGCACGGAAGGCTTAGTGCCGGTGGCTTGGTTGAAGAAGACGTCGTTGGCGGCTTGTAGAAGGTCGGTGTTGTTGGCGGATTCTAGGACTGCGCGCATGTTGGCAATCGTGGTGGCATCGTCAGTAATGGAGAGCGTGTTAGGGCCTTGCTCTCGGTAGGTGATGCGCACGCCTGGTTTGGCGGTTCTTTTACGTTTGAGTTCTTTAAGCCTCGTGGTGGCAACGGTGGGGATGCGGTGTGCTGGTGTGGCGGCGAGTTTGGCTCGGAGGTTCCACGCATCCAAGGTCTTCTTGACCTTCGACACGTAGGTTTCAATCAGTGTGAGGGTGCCCAGACTGTGGCGTTGGGCAAGCGCTGCGGTGCGAGCCTTGCGTTGTTTGCCGGTGTAGCGGGTGGGGCCGAAGTACACCTGGTGTAGCTGTGACAGCTCGGCAGCATCGGCTGGGTCAGCGCCGAGCGCGCGGAGCTCGTCGGGTGAGCCAGGTATATGCTCCACCAGCGCAATCCCCGAGTTGCGGAGGCGGAGGTAGGTTTCGATATCCCCCATGGGCACGAAGATTAAACCAGCACCCGCGACCCCGCAACCGGAAGAACAAAATTCCTACTTAGAAGGGGTGCGCCACGGGTGACGGGGGACAGGTCGGGATAAGCGCCAATCACGGGCTCGGGAAACGCGCGAGAGTAAGCCGACGCGGAAGCGAAGCGGGTGGGGCGTCGCTAGTACAGCGCTGGTTTAATCGCATCCCACGCCGGCTGCAATTGCTTGCCAAACATCACCCAGTCGTGGGTGCCGTCGGCGAGATAGTCGGTGGTGTGGGGGATGGAGGCGTCGGAAAGCGCGGCGGAAAATTCCTCCGTACAGCGACGCGAGCCGGCCTCTAAAAGGGTGCCCCCGATGCGGTCATTGACGGACTTTCCGGGGTAGGCCGCCAGTTCCTCGTCTGTCCATGCGCCCGAGGCCGCGGCGAGGTACAGCGCCGTGCCGCGCAGCCCCTCCGGGTGGGACATGACGTCATTGCGCAGCCAATCCTCCGAACCGCGCGGGCCCCACATGTTCGTCGGGTCGCCGCCCTTGGTACGCACCGTCAAGTCCACCGTGCCCTGGCCCACCTTGCTGGTGGTGGAATAGCAGCCGGAAATTCCCGCCACGCCATGGAAGAAACCCGGGTTGTTGTTCGCCATCATTACCGCGCCCGACGCTCCCATGGACAACCCAATGAGTCCGCGCTTGCCGTTGTGGTTGAGCTCCGCTTCCACGACGGGGGCGAGTTCGGTGGTGACAAAAGTTTCCCACTTGTGGCGCCCCAGCTTGGGGTCATCCTCTCTCCAATCGGTCCACATGGAACCTGCGCCTTGCGACGGAATCACCATGCTCGCATCCGTATCCCCAAACACGCGGCGCACGTGGCCCTTGGTGATCCAGTTCGAGGTCTCCGGGGAATCTACGCCCTCGAGAAAGTACACAACGGGCCCGCCGTTGCCCACGACGACGTCGACGGGAATATCGCGCCCCATCGACGGCGAGGAGATGATCCACTTCTCACGGCCTGGTTCGTCGGTAGCACGCCGCTCCACGAGGGAAACCTCGTCGATTTCTTTAATCGGGTATGGGTACTCTTCCTGCTCCGTAGACCATGCGTCGGTAAGCAGATGGGAGGAGGTGCCTAAGCCATCGATGATGTTGAACATGGTGTCCACGGCCCACTGCGATGAGGCCTCGTCGCGGCTCGACAATTGGTAGGAGGAACCGGGCGTGAACATCAGGGAGCTGGCCACCAGCGCGGAGAAGAGCTTCATAAACGGCTAGCTTATTACAGATTCCGGTATGCTCGGCGCACATGCTCGGAAAGGATGACACCATGAAGATGGCCCCGCGCCACCGTCAGCAATTGCCACCGCTTCCGATGGTTTCGGCCAAGCTGGGGGAGCGGTTGGCCAGCCAGGTGTTCGTGGAGGAAGGCCGGGAGTTGCTTCCGGAGTTGCAGGAGTTCCGCCGCGATTTGCACCAGAACCCGGAGGTGGGGCTGCATCTGCCGCGCACCCAGGAGAAGGTGCTCGAAGCCCTTAAAGGCCTACCGCTGGAGATTCATCTGGGCCGTGACCTCAGCTCGGTCGTCGCGGTGCTGCGTGGCGGCAAGCGCGGCGAGCGCCCCGTGTCGGTGCTGCTGCGTGCGGACATGGACGGCCTTCCGGTGCGCGAGCAGACGGGCAGCCCGTTTGCCTCGACGAATAACAACATGCACGCCTGTGGCCACGACCTGCACACGGCGGGGCTGATCGGCGCGGTGAAGATGCTGTGCCGTCACCGCGAGGAGTTGTTGGGCGATGTCATCTTCATGTTCCAGCCGGGTGAGGAAGGCCCGGGCGGTGCGCAGCCGATGATCGATGAGGGCGTGCTCGACGCCGCCGGCCGCCGCCCCATTGCCGCCTACGGTTTGCACGTCGGCCCGCAGGATCGGGGCACGTTCCACCACATCGCGGGCCCGATGATGGCCTCGTCGTCCAACTTGGGAATCACCGTCTACGGCAAGGGCGGACATGGCTCGCGCCCGCACGATGCGATCGATCCGGTTGCGGCCCTTGCGGAGATCCAGGTGGCGCTGCAGGTGGCGCTGACCCGGCGCTTCGACGCGAACTCGCCGATTGTCATCACGGTGACCAACCTGCGCGCAGGCGACGGTGCGGTCAACGTCATCCCGGACAAGGCGGAGCTGGGAGCGACGGTGCGCGTGCTTCGCGACGAACACATCGACGCCGTCCGCCAAATGATCATCGAGGTCTCGAGCTCCGTGGCGGCCTCGCACCGTTGTACCGCGAAGGTGGACTTTGAGGTCCTGTATTCGGCGACGAAGACCTCACCGCGCGAGGACCAGTTCGCGGCGTCGTTGTGGGCGGGGATGTTCGGCGCGGAAAACGTGCTGACCATGGATACGCCGATGATGGCCTCGGAAGACTTCGGCGCGGTGTTATCCCAGGTTCCGGGCACCTTCATGTGGTTCGGTACGGGGGATCCGCACACCCCGGAGCACATGCGCGAGTGGAACCACTCGCCGCTGGTGCGCTTCGATGATTCCGTTCTGGGAGACCAAGCCGCGGCCCTAGCGGCGGTGGCTTTTGAGCGCCTCGCCGCCGAGGATGCGCACCCCTCGCCGGCCACGAAGGCTATGCGCGCGCCGGTACAGGGGACAGGGGCGGATGCGCAGCCGCCTTCTTCCGCAGCGCAATAGTGCCCCAGATGGTGGCTACCCACTCGGCGAGCACGACGACCATGCCGGCGAGGAGGGGCCAGATGGCGTCGTCGAGCGCGGTGCTTAACGACGGGAAGAGATTCTTCGTGGCGTGCACCGCGATGGCGATAATGAGCCAGCGCACAGGCTGTTTCTGGGATAGGCCATAGGCGCTAAGCCCGGTGAACAGCGCGTGGGAGAGCGGGTTGGATCCCAGGCGGATGACGAAGGTGCAGATAAGCAGCACGCCGAGGAACTTCAGCACTTCCTCGATGAGCGGCGCATATCCCGCAGCGCCCAGCCACTCTAGGCCCGCGCGGGCGAGTAGGTGGGTCATGTTCGTGTTGAGTTCCACCGCGAGCCCGGAGACGGCAAAACCCCACACCACGCCGTGCGCAATTCCCGGCCGGCGGCGCAGGAAGAACAGCGCGAGGGGGACGAGTACGGCGGCGAAGATCACGGCGGCCAGAGCACTTGCGGGCAGGAAGGGCTCGCCCGCGTAGTGGAAGGCGGTGACGGCCAGCGCGCCGAGGATCAGCAGGTAGTACAGGTACTTCATGCGTCCTCCGGCTGCACGCGGTCGGCGAAGTCACGTGCCTTCGGTCCGTAGATGTGGAGGAAGGAGATGGTGTTGTTGTGCCGCTGAGACAGCGTGATGCCGTCGCCGTCCTCGACGCGGTAGAGCTCGGCAGCCTGGGTGGTGATGGGGGCGTCGGTCAGCGCGCTGGTCCCGGTAAAGGAGCGGTGCTGGCGCGGCAGGTACGTCTCGACCTCGTGGGAGGAGCTGCCTTCCTCAGAAATGATGGTCGCGCTCCCGCAGTTCCAGGTCTGCGAGGAGGCGTACGGATCCTCCGGGCATTCGAGCTCCGGGATGCCGCGCACGGGGGTGGTGTCGGGAGTGGGGTCGGGGAGGAGGGCGTCGGCAAGCGGTACTGCGGCGAGGACGCCGATGCAGGAATAAATCAGTGTGTTTCTCATGCTTTTGACCCTAAGAGCTGCGGTTTGACCCCGGTATCCTCCGCAGGGAGGATTTTGCGGAGTTTCACAATACTGACAATCGTGGCGACCCACAGGCCGATGAGGATGAGGAAGGTGGGGAAGATGGGCCAGAAGGCGTCCTCAAACGCGGTAGAGATAGACGGGCCGAAATTGGCCGTGAAGTGCACCGCCATGGCGATGAGCAACCAACGCACCGGTTGCCTGCGGGAGAGCCCGTAAGCCGCGATTGCGGTGAAGAAGGAATGCATGAGCGGATTCGCGATGAAGCGGACAAGCACCGCCAGCAGCGTTCCCATGATATCAGAATCGAGGTTCTCCAGCGTCATGTTGACGTAGTAGACGGCGTTTTCGCTCACGCTAAAGCCCATGCCTACAGCCACACCGACGAAGACGTAATCCGCCCAGTGGCGGGGCCGGATGACGCAGGTGCAAATGAAGATGACGCCGAGGAATTTGAGGACCTCCTCGGTGAGTGGGGCGATGCCAGCGAAGACCAGCCAGTCCGGGACCGTACGGATGAGGAGGTGGTACATGTTCTCGTTGAGCTGGCCGGCGACAGTGGAGACCGCAATACCCCACACCACCCCGTGCGCAATACCCGGGTGCTTGCGCAGAACCAGCAGCGTGAGGCCTAGTGCAACAGCGGCGTAGGCCACCGCGGCGAGCGCGCTGGTAGTGACGAAAGCACCGTGGGAGAAATCATAAGCGACGTACACCAGCCCGGCGGCGGTGAGCAGTTCGTACAAAGTCTGTGTTCTTCTCATGCGGTTTAGGTTATGAACCGCGTCTGGGGTGCCGGTATCCTCCGCAGGGAGGATTTTCCGGAACGCAGGGAGAACTATCGTGGCAACCATGACGAGAAAGACGCGGCCACTGTGGATAACGGTGCTGCTCATTTTCCTCTGCGTGGTGGCGGATTTGGCGGCATGGATCCCCCATATCGAAAACTTCGAGGGGACGGATCAGGAAGCCCTTGTTATGGGCTTGATGGGTCTATGTAGCTTCGCCACGTGGATTCTGCTGCCCTTCGCCCTGCACCACTCACGGCGGGAGCGCAACATCCACGAGGAGTACCCCGGCCATCCGGTGGCGCTGATTGCGGCTCTGCTCGTCCTGGTGCTAGGCGGGTTTCGCCCACTGTCGCTGTCAGTGCTGGTGGTGTTGATTTCAATCATCTCGCGCGGCCGACTGCGGTGGTCCCTGGCGGGGACGGCGGTGTTCGTGGCCTCGTGTGTGACCGTTATCTCTGTGCCTTACATTCGGGTGAACATCTTCTCGCCCTTTGGTTACGTGTTTTATGGAAGCCTCTTTCTCATCGTTGCCTGGATTACGGGCTCGGTGCGCGCGCAGCGCCGCCAGCGCGAGGTCACGTTGGTGAGCCTGGCGGAGCTCAACGAGGATCAGCTGCGCTCGCGCGAGGAGCGCGCCCGCCTGGAGGAACGCAATCGCATTGCCCGCGATATCCACGATTCCCTTTCGCACCGGCTCAGCCTTATTTCCGTGTACGCGGGAGGCTTGAGCTACCGCAAGGACGCCGGCCCGGAGCGCGTCGCCGAGGCGGCGGGAACCATCCAGTCGGAGGCCAAGGCCGCCGTGGAGGACCTGCGCGGGGTGATCAAGGCGCTGCGCGTGGATGATCGGGTGGATCCGCGCGCGAGCATCGAGGAGCACATCGGGCGCGCCGCGCGGCGGGGACGAAGGTGCGCTATAAGAAGGGGGATGTCGATAAGCTGAGTACCCTTGCCGCCCACACGCTGGGCCGTGCCGTGCAGGAGGGGCTGACCAACGCGCGCAAGTACGCGCCGGGGAAGAAGGTGACGCTCACCGTGGAGAACGAGGAGGATAAGGTGCGGGTGACCATGCAGAATAAGAAGGTGGCGGAGCAGCCAGAGTCCGGTGGCGGCAACGGCCTGCTGGGGCTGGAGGAACGCGCACGGCTGGCGGGAGGTACTTTCACAGTGCTTGACGACGCCTCCACCTTCACCTGGGTCCTCGAACTACCGGAGGAGGCAAGCGCGTAATGATTTCAGTGGTATTGGTCGATGATGAGCAGGCGCTGCGGCGCGGCATTCGTTTCATCCTGGAGGGAGCACCAGACATCGAGGTGGTGGCCGAGGCCAGCAATGGGCGCGACGGCGTGGCCCGCGTGCTGGACCTGCAACCGGATGTTGTCCTCATGGATATCCGCATGCCGGTCATGGACGGCATCGAGGCGGCCGGGCAACTGCGCGCGAGCGCGCCAGATATCCCGGTGGTCATGCTTACCGCCTTTGATACGGATGAGTTCATCGTGGATGCGCTGCACGCCGGTGCGATGGGCTTTCTGCTCAAGACCATCGAGCCGGAAGGGTTGGTCTCGGCGGTGCGGGCCGCGGCTACCGGGCAGCAGCTATTGAGCCCGAAGGCGCTGAAGAATTTGCTGGCGCTCAAGCACCCCGAGCCCGCGCCGGCAGAGACAAAGGCGCCTGGGCCCCGCCCGCTGGAGGGCTTAAGCCAGCGCGAGAACGAGGTGGCGGAGTTAGTGGCCCAGGGCCTAGACAACCAGGAAATCGCGGGGCAGCTCTACGTGTCAGTTACGACGGTGAAAACCCACATCAAGCACATCCTGGACAAGCTTGGTGGCACCAACCGGGTGCACATCGCGATTGCGGTGTTGGAATCGCGCTAGCGCCGGCGGATAAACGCGGAGGCGAGGCCGAGCAGCGCGATGACGATCACGATGATGGACGCCGCCGGCCAGTACTGGGGGTAGTACTTCAGCGCGTAGCCGAAGACCTGGCTGTCGTTGAACTGGCGGGCAAGTGCAATGGGCATCCACCACAACTTTGTGAGAGTGAGGACCGCGCCGAGCAGGCCAGCGATGATGCGGCGACTGCCGCGCAGAAAGAAGCTGGCCGCCACGAGGAGAACACCAACAATCGTGAGTGCGAATAGCAGAGGCGTATCCACGGCGAGCGGCGAGCCATTGATGAGGAACTCGTGGTCCACTTCGTGCTGTTCGATAAGCGTGTAGCCGTCGAGGACGACATCGTCGGGGATGCCCACTTAGGTCTCCTTCTGTTCAGAGTTCGGGTCGTAGCCATCGGCCCAGGTATCGGTGTCGAAGTCGTAGTCTACATTCTCGCCCTTTTCATCGGTGCGCTGGTACCAGTCCGTGTAACGGTGCGCTGAGGAATCGAAGTCGGAGCCGGCACCGCGGCCTTCGTCGGCATGCTCGACGGTGAGCTCGAAGTCATCGCCGTGCTCCTCGATGCCGCGCACAACGGCGTTTTCTACCGCGGCGCGCGCGTAGGCGCGACGGATGAATACCGGGTCGGAGCGCAGGTCCTTGATGAAGGCCACCATCATGACGAGCAGCACGATGCAGAAAGGTAGCGCTGAGAGGATTGTCAGGTTCTGCAGGCCTGTGAGCACGTCCTCACCACCGGTCAGAAGCATGACAACAGCGATGCCCATCATGCACAGGCCCCAGAAGATAACGATGATCTTGTTCGGGGCGGGATTGCCCTTGGAGGACATGGTTCCCATGATGACCGATGCGGAATCCGCAGAGGTGATGAAGAAGACCGCCAGCACCAGGATCAAAATGAAAGGCGTGATGCTGCTCAGCGGCAGGTTGTCGAACATGGCGAAAAGAACCTGCTCGCCGGAGGCGGAGCCATCAAAGTTGGGTAGTTCTTCGCGCTGGAAGGTAATGGCCGTGCCGCCGAAGATGGTGAAGGCCAGGATGAGGATGAGGGAAGGGGCGAAGACGGTCACGGCCGTGAATTCGCGCAGCGTGCGGCCACGGGAGATACGGGCCACGAACATGCCGACGAACGGCGTCCAGGCAATCCACCACGCCCAGTAGAACGCAGTCCAGTAGGACTGGAACTCGACGGTTTCATCGCCCCAGGACAGGCCTTTGGCCATCATCGGCAAAAGCTGGTCGATGTAGGTCACGATGCCGGAGGGCACGAGATTGAGCAGGAGCAAGGTCGGACCGGTGAAGAAGACAAAGATGACCAAGCCGAGTGTCACCGTGATGTTGAAATTAGAGAGATAGCGCACGCCGCGGGAGACACCCGAGACCGCCGAGATGATGAAACCGCAGCCCAGGACCGCAATGATCACGATGAGCACGGAGTTGGTCAGCGGGCCGGCACCACGGATGATGGAGACGCCTTGGCCGATCTGGATGGCGGAAAGACCCAGTGTGGCGGCGGTGCCGAAGAGGGTGGCGACGAGAGCGAGGACGTCGATAAGCTTGCCCAGCGGGCCGTCGGTATCGCGGGACCCAAACAGCGGCTTGAAAATCGAGGACACGAGCGGGACGCGACCGCGGCGGTAGGAGGAATAAGCGATGGCGCCGCCGACGAGGGCGTACGCCGCCCAGGGAGAGATTCCCCAGTGGTAGTGCGCCTGGGCCATGGATTGGTGGAGGGCTTCGACGGTGTTGCCATCGACGGTGTGGGGCGGCGGGGAGATGTAGTGCGACAGCGGCTCCGAGGGGCCGTAGAAGAAGATACCGACGCCGATGCCGGCGCCAAACATCATGGCGACCCAGCTGAACCAGCCGAATTCGGGTTCTTCGTCATCGGTACCGAGCTTGATGCGGCCCAGGCGGGAGCAACCGATGTAGAGCATGGTGGCAACGGCCATCATCATCGTGATGTTGAGCAGCCACCCGGCGTTGGTGATGGCCCAGGAAAAAGCGGTGGAGGACGCCGCCGAGACGGATTCTGGCGAGCTAATGCCCCACACGATGAAGGCTACGACGAAGGTAGCGGTGCTAAAAAAGGTGATTTTGTCGAGGGCGAAAGCGTTGCGTTGGTCCTCCACGCCGATGCCGGGGACCAAGCCCGGGTGCATGTCGTGGGGATAGATGCCTACTGGGGGACCGGTGGCTTGTCGAGAGTTCATGGTGACCATTATCGCAGGTACGCGAAATGACAGTGTTGTGAGCTAGGATGAAGGAACCTATTTCTGCGTCGATTGGAATGCCATGTCGCTGCCTAATTTTGATGAGAATGTCCGTGAGCTGGAGGAAGCCTTCGCTCTCTTCGAACTCGTGGAGGAACACGTACTCGATCCGAACCTGTTGCTGTCGGTGAAATGATTCGCCTTTTCAGCGCCCTCTTTCCCTCCGCAGAGGCCCGTGAGCACCTGGTGCGGGCCGTGCGCCCGCTCAAGGACAACGGGCTGCGGTGGACGGACCCGGATAACTGGCACATCACCCTCGACTTTTTCGGGGAACAGCCCAATGACGCAGTGGAGGTCCGCGAGGCGCTGCGCGGCATCGAAGCGGGGCCGCTCACGCTGAGCCTGAGCGGGGCTGGCTCTTTTGAGAAACAGGTGCTGTGGGCAGGCGTCAAAGGGCAGGTCAAACACCTCATGCTTGAGCCATCGCGCCCGCATCTCACGCTGGCCCGGGCAGGGAGGCGGACGCGGGATCCGTGGCTCATCCCGGATGCGGTGCACGCGCTGAGCGTCTACCGCGGACCCGAGTTCGAGGTCACGGAAATCAGCCTCGTCCAATCTTTCTTGGGAGAGGGGCGCGGCGGTGGGCCCCGCTATGAGGTCATTGACGCATTTCCGCTGCGGTGATCTTTTCAATCAGCGTATCCAGTTCCGCGCGGCTGGGCTGCGTGAGCGGGTTGACCACGCAGAAGTCGAGGAGGAAGTAGCCGGCGGTTTGCAGGGCCGTGTGGCGCTCCCAGAACTGGCTGATATCGGAATGATTGGTCGCCAGCGACTGGATGCTGCGGCGTTCCGAGAGCAGCTCGTAGTGCAGGTCGCGGCGCTGTGCGAGCGCCTCTTCCGGGGTCTTAATCAACAGCGCGCCCAGCAGGGCGGCCATCGCCTCGAAGCAGCGCGTTTGCAGGCGGTAGTGGTTGATCAGCTGGGCTCGCGGCTTCCACAGCCACAAGAAGAGCATCGCCACGACCACGGAGAGGCCGATCTCCGCCATACGCGAGCCGATGGTGTGGGCCATGTGCTCCGAGGAGTTGCCCATGAGCAGCGCCAGCGGCGTGGAGAAGATGACGCATAGCGCGTAGTTCTTCACCACCAGAATCTCCGCGCAGAACTGGCAGAAGGCCAACGCGAGCACCAGCCCCCAGCCGTGCGGGCTGAAAGACGCGATGAGTGCAAAGACGCACACGCCCAAGACCGAGCCCAGCATGCGCTGGATGCCGCGAATCGTTCCCGGCACTCGGTCTGGCCCCCACTGCAACACCAAAAGCACCGAGACTGCGCCCCAGTCCGGGCGGTTAAGCCCCAGCGCCAGCCCGATGAACGCGGTGGCCAGGCCACCCAGCGCGATTTTCTCCGCCGTCACCACCGCGTGGGAATTGCCCACCGCGGCGCGGTAGAAGCGGTAGCGCATCGTCGGCTTGGTGTGCGGGATGGTGGTGCGGTCCGGGTCAACGTAGGTGGGGGAATCAGAGAGCTCATCCGAGTTGCCACCCACCTGCTTGTGGTGCGCCACGATGCGCTGCTGCGCGGCCAGCGCGCGGTGTACTAGCTCCGCCTGGGCGGGGTGGCGGATGCGGCCGCCGCGGATGACGCCGGCGTCGGCAAGCGCTTGCCAGGCGGTGGAAATGGCGGACTGCGCCTGGTGGTGGCGAGCCAGGAAATCGCTATCTGAGTTCACGAAGGCGTCGGCGGCCTTCTCCAACGCGGCCACCGCGCGGGTCTCCGGGCCGTGCGGATCCCGGAAACGCGGCAGCATGCCCAGCACATAGCCGGCCGCCACGCCGGCCAGGCTCCACGCGGCCACCTCCCACGGCGAGACCCCGCGCAGCATTGTGGAACCACCGGCCACCATCACGATGAAGAAGGAACCCGGTGGCGGCAGCCGCAGCGCATTCTGCACGAACGCGCCGATGGTTGCCAGAGCCACCGTAAACACCGCGGACAGCGCCAGGCCATGCACCCCGACGAGGGAGCCGGCTGTGGCCGCCAGCGTGAGCAACCCACCGGCCGTCAGGATCACGCGGCGCCGGGTGCGGTAGGGGTGTCCCTCGCCGTAGATGACGGAGAAGGCGCCGGCGGAAATGAGCAGCACCGCATCCGGGTGGCCTGTCGCTACAGCGATCCCGCCGGGGATAATGATCGCCAACGCCGCGCGCAGGGCACCGGGCCAGCGGCGCGCGGAGGTGTTAAAGGCGGTAAAGAGCTGAAGGGCGTTAGGACGTTGTGGCAGAGGGTGTTCCATATCGGGAGAACACCTTACTCGCTTCGCCGCGCTCGACCAGCCGGCCGTCCTGCAAGACCGCCACCGTGGGGCACAAGTGGCGCACGACGTCAATGTCGTGGGAGACAAAAACCAGCGTCATGTCCTTCGTCACGCGCTGCAGCAACTCGAGGACCTGGGCTCGCGAGGTGGCGTCCAGTGCCGAGACGGCCTCATCCGCCAGCAGGATCTCCGGCTTGCCCACCACGGCGCGCGCCAGCGAAATACGTTGGCGCTGCCCGCCGGAGAAGTCCCGGGGATAGCGCTCGAAGCCATCGATGCCGACCTCACGCAGCACGGCCTCGGCCTCCTCGCGCGTCCCGCCGCCCTCGGCCACGATCTTCCAGATGGGCATGCGCGGGTTGAGCGAGCCCTTGGGGTCCTGGAAGACCATGTGCACGCGCTTGGCGACGTCCACCGTTCCCGAGGTTGGCTCCGCCAAACCGGTGAGCAGCTTGAGCAGCGTGGATTTGCCGGAGCCGGAACCACCGACGATGCCGAGGCGTTCGCCCTCGCGGACGGTGAGGGAGACGTCGTCAAGCGCGGTGACCCCGCGGTAGGCCTTGGTCACGTTCTTAAGCTCGATGACGGGCTCGCCCAGGGTGGGCATGGGCGGCGGGGTGAGGTCGGGAGTGGTGAGCTCACCGATGCGCACGACGCGGTCGCACACGCGCTTGACGACGTCCCGGTCATGGCTAATAAACAGCAGCGCCGTGTCTTCGCTGTCCGCGGCATCGACGATGGTGGAGAGGATCTCCTCCTGGGTGAAGGGGTCCAGGGCGGTGGTCGGCTCATCGCAGATGAGCAGCTTGGGGCGGCGGGCCATGGCCATCTCGATGAGCGCGCGCTGGCGCTGCCCGCCGGAGAGCTGGTGCGGGAAGCGGTTGAAGCCGGGCACCTTCATCAGCGGGTCGAGCGCGGTCATGGGTTCTTGGAAGACCATGGCCAGCGGCAGCTTGCGCAGGTCGCGGTCGCGCATCCCCAGCAGCTCCTGGCCGTTGAAGTTAATGGATCCGGTGGCCTGCAGGTGGTCGGGCAACAGCCCCATGATGGCTAGGGCGGTCAGCGACTTGCCGCTGCCGGAATCGCCGATGAGGCCGACGCGCTCGCCGGGTGCGATGGAGAAGGAGAGGGGGCCGACGGGGCCCACGCGCAGATCAGTGACGGTCAGCATGGCTTCCTAGCAGGTTGAATCCGAGGACGGTGCCGGCGATGGCCAGCCCGGGCCACAGCGCCTGGAGGGGGTGGGTGGCGAGGAGGGGTTGGGCGTCGTGCAGCATGCGGCCCCAGGAGGCGGTCGGCGGGGCGGTACCCAGGCCGAGGTAGGAGAGGCCGGCTTCGGCGAGGACGGCCAGCGCAAAGTAGACGGAGGCCTGGATGGCCACGATGCCGCCGAGGTTGGGTAGGACGTGGCGCCACGCGATGAGCGCCGGCGGCACGCGCGAGATGCGGGCGGCCGCGATATAGTCCTGCGTCATGATTTGCAGCGTGCCGGAGCGGGTGACCCGGATGAAGGAGGGGATGCCGGCGATGCCGATGGCGATGGTCGCCGTGAACGTCGACGAGCCCCACACCGCGCCGGCGACGATGGCCAGCAGGAGCGCGGGGAAGGCGAGCAGCAGGTCGGTGGCCGCCATGATGACGCTGCCGCCGCGCATCCCGGCGATAATACCCAGCGGCACGCCGATGAGGGCGGCAATGGCCACCGCCACCACGCCCACCAGCACGGTGACCTGGGCGCCGGCGAGGATGCGGGAGAAGGTATCGCGCCCGAAGCGGTCGGTGCCCATGAGGTGCTCCAGGCTGGGGCCGGCCAGGCGGTCGGGGGAGATTAGGTTCGGGTCATAGGGCGTCCACACCAGGGAGACCAGCGCAAGCAGGATGGTCAGGCCCACCAGGATATAGCCGGGTTTCATCGCGCCTCCTTCAGTCGCGGATCGATGACCCGGTAGGCCAGGTCCGTGAGCAGGTTGACGGTCAGGGTGAAGGTCACGAAGACCATGATGAGGGTCTGGACGGTGGTGAGGTCGCGGGTGGAGACGGCGTCGAGAAGCAGCGAGCCCAAACCGGGAATCACGAAGACGTTCTCGATGACCACCGCGCCCACCACCAGGGTGCTCAGCTGCACGCCGGTGACGGTGAGCACCGGCAGGGCGGCGTTGCGCAGGCCGTGGCGGATGAGCGCCCCGGTGCGGGATTCACCCAGGGAGCGGGCGGTGCGGATATAGTCCTTGTCCATTTCCTCGCGGAGGGTGCCGCGCACGTAGCGCGTGAGCATCGCACCTTGCACCAGCGCCAGCGAGATGACCGGCAGGACCAGGTGGCTGAGGCCCTCGCGCGGCAGCTGCCAGCCATTCGCCGGCAGCCAGCCCAGGTGCACGGAGAAGACCGCAACGAGCAGGATACCGACCAGGAAGCTCGGCACCGCGATGCCCAGCTGCGTGGCCGCATTGAGAACAGGGAGGCGAAAGCGGGCCAGCAGGATGCCCATGGGAATAGCCCCGGCTAGGGCGAGGGCGATGGCCAGCCCGATGAGCAGCAGCGTAACCTGCGCGCGGTCAATCACCAGCGGGGTGATGTCCTGCTGCGAGGACAGGGAGATTCCGAAGTTGCCGGTCAACAGTCCTTTCATCCACTCCAGGTACTGCACGAGAAGCGGGCGGTCTAAGCCCATGGAGTGGGTCAGCTTCTCCACGGCCTCGTCCGTGGCGTTGACGCCCAAGGCCACGCGCGCCGGGTTGCCGGGCACGGCCCGCATGAGCAGGAAGATGATGATGGAGGCGGCCCACATGGTGCCGAGGAAGCGCAGGATTCTCATCGCACACCTCTAAGCTCGATGGCATCGGTGATTTGGTTGGGCTGCAGGCCGGTCAGGCCCTCGCGGTAGAGCACGATATTGGGCATGTTCATTAAGGTCAGGGCGGGCATGTCCTCCATAATCTGGTCCACGGCCCCTGTCATGTCATCCTGCTCCAACAGCGTGCGGGCCTGCGGCGAATCATAGCCGAGGTAATAGTCCGGGTTGCCAAAGATGGTGGGGATATCGCGCGGCTCGACGTGCGCGACGAGCGACATCTGATAGTCCTTGGCGCCCATGACTTGGCTCAGCCACACCGCGGGAAACTCCGCGGTTTCCAGACTGACCTCAAAGCCCATCTCTGTGAGCTGCGAGTAGAGGAACTCGGAGAGCGTTTGCGTATAGGGCAAGCTCGGCACGGTGAGTGTGAGCGGCGTGCCCACCGCCCCGGCCTCTTCCATCAGAGCGCGGGCGCGCGCCGGGTGATAAGGGTAGTAGTCCTTCCCGCTAAACCAGGGGTCAGTCGGCGGGACGGGCGCGCCGCCAGTGTTCTGCGCGCGGCCCTCCCAGAGGATGTCGTTGGCCGCCCCACGGTCGATGCCGTAGGCCACGGCGCGGCGCACGCGGGGATCGTCGAAAGGCGCTGCCTGGTTATTCATGGACAGCAGCACCTCGCCGTTCGTGGTGCCGACTGCGGTTTCGATGGAGTCATCGAGGGTGTCGAGCAGCTCGGGGTTCTGCACGCCCCACACCGCATCAACCCCGCCGGAGCGCAGGGCGTTAACCGCGGTGAGGGAATCCGGGAAGTAGCGGATGGTGATGTCTTCGGCAGCCGGGGTGCCCCAGTAGTCCGGGCGGGCGCGCAGGGCGATGTATTCGTTGGGGGAGAAGCCGGCGACGGCGAAGGGGCCGGTGCCCACAGCGTCAGTGGGGGTGCGCATCGCGCCAATAGCGGTGCCCATAGACCATAACCACCCAGCGGAGGGGCGGTGAAGGGTGACAACGAGCGTGTGATCGTCGACAGCCGTGGCGGATTCCACCACGTCCATCTGGGCGCTAATGCCGTTCGTCCACTCCGTCTTCACCGCGTTGATGGACCACGCGGCGGTGTGCGCGGTGAAAGCCTCGCCGTTCGAGAAGGAAGCCTCACGCAGGTGGAAGGTGTAGCGCGTGGAGTCCACCTCCCAGGACTCGGCCAGGCCGGGCACGATCTCGCCCTCCGGGGAGATGCGCACCAGGGTTTCGTAGACGTTGCTTATGAGGGCTGCCGGGATGGCGGCGCCGCCGACGGTGGTGAAATCCAGGGAGGTCGCCGGCGTCGTGGTGGCCAGCGTCAGCGCGGCGGAATCAGAATCAACCACTGCTGTGGAGCCAGCAGAACACGCGCTTAACGACGCCCCCACGACCACCCCCAGCGCCCCAATCCAGGCCCTCATCATCCTTCCGACAGCTTGACCTCGAGCGGGGACGTGGTGCCGCGCACGTTCGTCATACCAAGCGTCATGCGGTCCCCGAGGTACAGGATTTCGGTGCACTCGACGGGATGTCCGGAGTGATCCGAGATGTCGAGGTGCAGGCGCCACAGCGGGATGCCGGGCTCGACATTGAGGGAACGCGCATCCTCCTCGCTGGCGTAGGCAAGGGAGAGCTCGCGGTTGACGCTGTCGAAGTCCACACCCTGCTTGCGCAGGTGATCGTGGATGGACTCATTGTCGGCATCGAAGCTGAGGATCTGGCTGCCCACGTCCAATGGGAAGAACATGCGCTCGATGGCGATGGGCATGCCGTTGGCGCTGCGCACGCGGTGCACAAAGATAACGGGGGAGCCGGTTTCTACCCGCAGGAACTCGGCCTCCCTATCGGTAGCAGGGCAGCGCCCCAGCCACAACGTGGACGCGCCGGGCTCGAAGCCGCGCTCGCGCAGCCAGTGCGTCACGGAGTAAATGGAATCGAAGGACTCCGAGGTAAAACGGCCGAGGACGACGGAGCGGCGGCCACGGCCGGAGGAGATGAGCCTTCCGAGCGCAAAGCCGCGACGGCTTGGCGCACGGGGCCGCGGGAGGAGGAGAATTGCTCGCAGAGCTCGGCCTCGCTGGGCAGGAAATCACCAGGGGAAAGCTTCTTGCTGCGAATGAGGGTGCGCAGATAATCAGCGATAATGCTGTGCTGCTGAGTACCGCGAAGGGCCACCGGGATCCTCCTCTATGTAAAACGCTGTGACGGGCAACGATGCGCGTACGCCTACAATTGCCACGCGCGCGCCAGGTTACTCATGTTACCCAACGCGGCCTTGTGGCTTGTGGATTGCAGGGAAATCATGAGTTCGTCCGCCTGCGCCAACTTCTGGAAGTCGGTGAGGTACTCGCGCACGTGCTCTACATTTCCGACCGCGGAGTATTGCAGCATGCTGATGATCTGCTGGCCCTGCGGGGAATCGATGATGCGGGCGACGTCGGCGTCGCTGAGCTGCTTGCCGCGGCTGACGAAGGCCTTCACGCGGCGGAAGCAGACCTTCTCGAATTCCTCTTCTGCGTCATCCCCCGCGGTGACGTTGACACCGGCGATGACATAGGGCTCGGGGTGGGCCTCGGAAGGCTGGTAATTCTCGCGGTAATAGGCCGTGGCGGCTTCCAAGTGCTGCGGGGCGAAGTGCGAGGCGAAGGCATAAGGCAGCCCGAACTTGGCGGCCAGCGAGGCACCGAAAAGCGAGGAGCCCAGGATGTAAATCGGCACGTTCGTGCCGTGGCCGGGGATAGCCTGCACACCGGGGACGAGAGATTTGCCGGAAAGGTAGCCCTGCAGCTCCTTGACGTCCTCGGGGAAGCGCTCGGCGGCGTTTCTATCGCGGCGCAGAGCGCGGCCCAAGGTCTTCATATCGGTGCCGGGTGCGCGGCCCAAGCCTAAGTCGATGCGGCCGGGGTAGAGCTCGGCGAGGGTGCCGAATTGTTCGGCGATGACATAGGGCGCGTGGTTCGGCAGCATGACGCCGCCGGAGCCCAAGCGGATGCGCTCGGTCTTCGCGCCGATGTGTGCGATGAGCACCGCCGGGGAGGAGGAAGAAATGGAGGGCATGTTGTGGTGCTCGGTGTACCACATGCGCTTAAACCCCAAAGCCTCCGCGCGTTGCGCTAGTTCGACCGACCTAGCCATGGACTGAGAAGGGGTCTCCCCCTCATAAATGGTGCAGAAATCGAGGATGGATAGAGCCGCGCGAGGCGTCATGGACTACTCACTTTTCTTCGACGAGGATGTAGATACAACGTCGATGATAACGCCGATGGCAAATGCGAGGAGCGTGGGAACCACCCAGCCCAAACCAACGTCTTGGCCAGGGGAGAAATCAAGCGGCACACCGAAGGAGGTGGCGGCGGACCACAGCACGGAAACCCACAGCGCCAAGCGGAATCCCCAGTAGAAGGTGACCCACTTCTTGACCGCCGGCTGCAGAAGCGTCAGCGCGATCAACGAGATAGCCGGCGGGTACAAGAACACGATGAAGGGCACCGCGATGGCAAGCACCGTGTCCAGACCCTGGAAGGCGAAGGCGATGGACAGTGCGGTAAACAAGCAAGCCCAGAAGTGGTAGGTGGTCTTCGGCACGAGCATGGCGAAGAACTCTGAGGTGGCGGAAATCAGGCCCACGGCGGTGGTCATGCACGCCAAGATGACGATGGCGGAGAAGACGGCCTGGCCGACGTTGCCCATGGTGAGATTGGAGGCGTCGGCAAGCAAAGCGGCGCCGGAATCATAGGAGGAACCATTCGGCATGGTTTGGCCGATCCACGCCAGGCCCAGGTAGATAGCGGCAAGCAGCGCGCCGGCGATGACGGCGGAAGTGATGGTTCCGCGCAGCAGCGCACGGTCAGTAGAGAAACCTTTGGAGCGCAGCGAAGTCACGATGACGATGGAGAATGCCAGGCCCGCGATGGCATCCATGGTGTTGTAGCCCTCGAAGAGGCCTGTGACGAAGGGCGCGGAGGCGTACTCCTCAGTCGGGGTGCCGGGAACGCGGGGGTTGGCCAGTGTGGCCAACGTAATGAGGGCGGCGAGCAGGATGACCAGCGCCGGGGTGAGGAACTTGCCCAAGGTGTCAATGATGTTGTTGGGGCGCCAGGCCAGGGCTAAAGCGATGAGGAAGAAGACGACGTTGAAGGCGCCGTTGGCAAAAGTTCCCTCCCAGCCAAGCAGCGGGGTAATCGCGGTTTCCATGGACACCGCGCCGGTACGCGGCAGGGCGTAAAACGCGCCGATGGCCAGGTAGGCGATGACGGAGAAGACCACGCCGAAGATCTTGCCTCCGTGGTTTCCGATATCGCGCACGGACTGGCCGGAAATGGCCACCGCGATCACTGCTAAGACTGGCAGGGCTACGCCGGCGGCGAGGAAGCCCAGGGTGGCGGGCCAGAAGTTGGTGCCGGAGGAGACACCGACCTCCGGCGGGAAGATGAGGTTGCCCGCTCCGAAGAACATGGAGAAGAGCATGAGGGAGGCAACGATCACGATGCCGATGGGCGAGCTCGTCTTCGAAGCGGACTGGGCGGGGGCCTGAACGTCATTTATGGACATTTTTCTAAGGATAATGCCCATGACATGAGATGTAAATTTTAGCTAAATGCTTTCTCCAGCCGGTCGAGCGCCTCTTCCAGCAGCTCGCGTGAGGTTGCGAAATTAAGACGGGCATGATGCTCGCCGCCCGTACCGAAGGTGACACCCTCGTTGAGGGCTACCTTGGCGTGCTCACGCACCCAGGCCGCGGGCTTCGGGTCATCCCCAATGGCGGTCTCGCTAAAGTCCAACCACAGAAGGTAAGTAGCCTGCGGGTGGGAAGTCTTGAGGCCAGGCACGCGCTTGGGCAGCTCCTCCACCAGCCAGTCGCGGGTCTTCTTCAGATACTCGATTTCCTCGTCAAGGAACTCGCTGCCGTGGCGGTAGGCGGCCTCTGCCGCCAAGATGCCGAGCGTGCCGGTGCCGTCCTTGGCTACGCCGGTCAGCGAGTTCCAGCGCTCGACGTCCGCGGTGTTGGAGAAGATCACCTGCGCGCACTTTAGCCCTGCGGTATTCCATGCTTTGGACGTGGCGGTGACGGTAATAACGCGGTCGGACAAAGCGCCGAGCGGGATGTGGCGGCCTTCGTAGACCAGCGGGGCGTGGATCTCATCGGAGAGGATGCGGGCATCGTACTTCTCCGCCAGTTCCACCAGACCGCGCAGCCAGTCTTCATCAAAGACGATGCCCAGCGGGTTATAGGGGTGGGAGAGCAGGATGGAGCCGGCGCCGGCCTGGAAGGCGCGCTCGATATCATCGAGCTCCAGCGAGGTTTCAATCTTCTCGCGCCCGGCGGTCTCCGGCAGCTCCAGCAGCGGCGGGTAGGAGGGAACCGGCACGGCCACCGCGCCCTCAGTAAAGTACTGCACGCCGAGCAACAAGCCGCGCACCACATCCCCGATCCAGAAGACGTGTTCTGGGCGCCAGCCGTAGCGCGATTCGTAGAAATTTGCTATTGCCGCGTTGAGCTCGGAGGCCTTGGGCGCTGGGGTGTAGCCGAAGGATTCGGCGTCGACCGCCTCCTGGATGGCCTCCTTGACCGCCGGCGCGGTGAGGAAGTCTGATTCGGCGATCCACAGCGGGATGACGTCTTCGTCATAGACGGTCCACTTGCGGGTGCCGCGGGCGGAGAGTTCTTTCAGGCTAGGGAAACGCATGCGTCCCACCTTACTCGTCGGTGGCTTGGACGAATCCGTATTTTTTCAATCGCTGCCGGTCGGCGGCGGAGGCGGATTGGGTCAGGCGCAGCAGCTCAGCGTAGATGCCGCCCGACTGCGCCAGCTCCGCCGGCGAGCCGATCTCGGAGATGCGGCCGCGGTCCAGGGTGATGATGGTGTCCACGTCCGCGATGGTGGACAGGCGGTGCGCGATGATGAGCGTGGTGCGGTCCTTCATGAGCTCATCCAGACCAGCCTGCACGGCACGCTCGGCCTTGGTGTCCAGCGCCGAGGTGGCCTCGTCGAGGACGAGGATGGGGGCGTCTTTCAGCATGGCGCGCGCCACGGCCACGCGTTGCTTCTGCCCGCCGGAGAGCTTAAGGCCGCGCTCGCCGATGACGGTGTCGTAGCCATCGGGGAATTCCTCGATGAAGTCGTGTGCATTGGCACGCTTGGCGACGCCCACGATCTCCTCCACCGTCGCCCCCGGCTTGCCATAGGCGATGTTTTCCTTGATGGTGCCGGAGAACAGATAGGACTCTTGGAAGACCACGCCGACTGAGGCGCGCAGGCGCTCCGCAGTAAGTTCCGCAGTGTCGTGGCCCAGTACCGTCAGTTTTCCCTCCGTGGGCTGGTAGAGGCCCAACAGGAGGTTGACCAAGGTGGACTTGCCGCCGCCGGACTCGCCGACGAGTGCCACCTTGTGGCCCTCTTGGGCGGCGAAGGTGATATCGGCGACGACCGGCTTATCCGATTCATAGGAGAAGGACACGTCCTCGAAGGCGAAGACTGGGCCTTCGGTCGGGCGCAGCGGCTCGGCCGGGGTGAGGTCGAGCTCCGGCACGTCGGAGGTTTCAGCGGCGGCGACCAGCTGCGGGTTGACCGTGGGCTCCGGGACTTCCTCCATGACCTTGAAGTAGTCCTTGGAGCCGGCGATGGCGCGCTGGCTGACATCCACGATCCAGCTCATCATGAACACCGGCTGCTTAGCCATGTTTACCAGCTGCAGGAGCATGACCATGTCACCGATGGAGAAATGGCCCTCCAAGGTGCGCCAGAAGATCAGGCCATAGATGCCTAAGAAGATCAGCGCCATGGCCGCGCCACGGGCGGTATCCATGGAATGCCACCAGCGCGACTGCGGCTTCGTGGTATCCACCACCGTGCGGTAGCGCGAACCGAAGGAGGCCAACTCGCGGGCCTCAGCGACGAAGGACTTAGTCACCTTTACTTGGCCGATGACCTCCGCGAAGCGCCCGTTGGCCACGTCGATGTTCTCATTCTTGATGGCCTCAAACCCCTGCCAGCGCTCTGAGGTCAGCGCGGTGAGCCACATATAGATGGGGAAGAGCGCGGCCAGCAGAATGGCCAGCGGCCAGTAGTACACCGCGGTGATGACCAGCACCGCCGCGGCCTGGATGAGCATGACGAAGAAGTTATTGGAGAAGGACTGCAGGAACTGCGTGATATTCGCAATCGAGCGGTCCAAGCGCGCAATGATGGTGCCAGTGACCTGGTTGTCGTAGTAGCCCTGCGGTACGGAGAGCAGCTTGGCAAAGTAGCGCGTCGAAAGAATCTGGCGCAGGCGTGCGACCATCACATCGCCGATATAGCCGCCGATATTCTTCACGACGTTGCCCAGCGCATCCGCCACGAAGAGTGCGACGACCCACCACAGGATGGTGCGCAGCGGGCCGCCTGCGACGACGGTGTCGGTGGCCTCGCGGAGGATAAACGGGGTCAGCAGCGAGAGAATCGCGGTGACTGACGCGGTGATTAGGACGCCAAGATAAAACGGCCACAGGGCGGATGCGCTGCGGACGATGCGGAGAATAGAGTTCATCGCCGGCCGATGTTACGCCCTTAATAGGAATATCCAACCCGTCGACTAAGGTAGGGGAGAAACCGAAGTCGTGATGGAAAAGGATCCGCGGTGAAAAAATACCTCCCCCTAGCGTGCGCCCCGCTGTGCCTGGCTGCCTTGTCAGGCTGCAGCATCCTCCAGCCGCCGGACGTGGGCCCGCAGGACAACATCGTGGTCTCCAGTTCGGAGCCGCCAACCTTTGAGGCCAAGGACGTGGACGCTCACGAGGTCACCTCCAACTTGGCGGCACCCGTCAAGGATGAGGGCCTCAACGTGGAGTTCGAGCTGCAGGGCCTGTACTCCGGCGGCGGTGGAACGGTGCTGACGGTGAAGATTCACAACCTCAACGAGGTGCCCCTGCCTGCCGACGCCCTCGCGGAACCCACCTTGGAGCGCGCCGACGGCAACGGCGGCTGGGCCACCGTGGATCCCGTTCCTTATGACCCGGAGGTCAACGTGGACTTAGCCGCGCCGGGCTTGGATCACCCGCTGGGCGCCGGTGCGTCCACCAACCTTCAATATGTCTATAACGTTGCCCCAGGCAACCTCTGGAACGCGCGCTTTAGCATTGGCAACGTGCGCTATGTAGGAGACCTCAATCTATGACGGAACTCGTCGTTCTAGCCTCGCCGGAGGGCAAGCCCGCCGGCACCGCTGACAAGGCCGCCGTACACACCACAGATACCCCGCTGCATTTTGCCTTTTCCGCGTGGGTGGTACGCGATGGCCAGCTGCTGCTGACCCGCCGCGCCTTGTCCAAGCTGACCTGGCCCGGCGTGTGGACCAATTCCTTCTGTGGGCACCCGGGCCCGGATGAGCCGACTGCCGACGCCGTCGTGCGCCGCGGCCGCTTCGAGCTTGGCCTGACCGGCACGCCGCGCTTGGTGCTGCCGGACTTTGCCTACCGTGCCGAGGATTCCTCCGGCGTGGTGGAGAATGAAATCTGTCCGGTCTACCTCTTCGAGACCGAAGATGATCCGACGCCTAACCCGGAGGAGGTCGACTCCTTCGAGTGGGCGCCGGTGCGCGACGTCCTCGCTGCCGTCGATGCCACGCCGTTCGCCTTTAGCCCGTGGATGGTGGAGGAGCTGACCCACGAGCCGCTGCGCGCGGCCCTCTTGGCCTAACCCTTCTGCGTGCGGGGCGGTAGGCCTCGAAGCCCGACTTAGGTCGTGGATGGGTTAGCAACGTCACTCATAACACTGCTACCTGGTGTTGTTTGGCGGTGAGGGGGGATTGTTCCGCACTACATTGACCTAAGTCAGTCGGGCGTCTTCTAAAAGGCATCTGGCAAAAGGCATCTTTGGGTCTAAAAACGCCATCTGCCACGAGTAAATGGCGTTTTCAGTCGAGAAAACGCCTTTTGACTGATGCCTTTTGTCAGATGCTTCCAGCATGTCGATGGAGGGACGCAGGCGTTGCGCATTGCGAGGGAGCGAAGAGATAATCCGTTTGGGAAGAGACGTGCAGTGCTCTACGGAAACGGTCATTGTGGCTTGACTTAGGTCTTGGGTGGGTGAGCAACGTGACTCTTGATACTGCTGCCTGGTGGTTTTCGGCGGTGGGGTGGGATTGTTCCGCACTAAATTGGCCTAAGTCCAGCCTTTTGGCTTAACGCACTCGGATCAGAGCAGACTGCCGTCCTGGGCAAAGGCCGCCGAAATATAATCCAAGCTGGAATACGCCACGCGATGCTCGTCGTTATCCAGGTTGTACTCCCAGATAGCGTGCTCCGGGCGGTAGGCCTCGAATCCGGGCTCGCCTGTGCGCACAAAGTCCTGCAGCCACTGGGCTAGCGGCGTCCTGCCGAAGAGCGGACGCAGCTCCTCGCAGTGCAGGGCCGGGCCCGAGGATCGGGTAAATTCCACCATCCAGGTCTTCCCCGGAGCCTTCTCCGCCACCTCGGCCGCCCACCGGCGAATGATGGAATCTCCCACCATCCGGCCCATCGGGCGCTCCTTGTCCATGTGCTGCGCCACCTGATACCAGGGTGTGAAGCCGTTGCGGGGAAAGCCGAAGCGCGGCGCCGCATAGCGCAGGATGAGGGCACGGAAAGGGGAGCGGTCGACCTTCTGCGTGGCTGGGATGTTGTAGAACTCGTCGCGGGTGCTGGCGAGGATGAGGGGGACGTCGGCAAGCTGCCCACACTCCAGCGGGGTGGGGCCCAGCGCCATATCGAGGCTGTACTTCTTGCGGAACTTGGCGTAGCCGGCGGCGAGCTCCTCCTGGCTCATCGCCGCCAGGGAGGAACGCGTGATGGGCTTTTTCATCACCTGGCGCAGAGTGGCACTGCGCTCCTCGAAGCTCTCTCGCGGGAAACCAGGGGACAGAGCTAGCGCTCGCCGAAACGCCCCTCGGTAGTGGTCGCGCCGGCACAGCCACAGTACGGCGTTGGCGCCGGCGGACTGGCCCAGGATGGTGACGTTGGTGGGATCGCCGCCGAATGCCTCGATGTTGTTCTGGATCCATTCCAAGCCCAACTGCAGGTCCTCGATGGCGCGGTAGCGGTCGGGCTCGTCATCACGAAAACGGGCAAGCCCCGGCAGCCCAACGCGATAGCCCAGTTGCACGTGGACGATGCCCGCCTGTGCGGTCGGCGTGCCCTCCGCGCGGGGATCCTCGTGGGAACCGTGCTCATAGCGGCCGCCGTGGATATAGACCAACGTCGGCGCCAGGGACGTCGCGCGGCTGCCGGGCGCGGGGGCGGTGATGGTCAGCGCGATCTTCTCCGGGTGCGGGGTGCGCGCATCCTGGTCACGTGGCGGTGCGGGTTCGGGGTTCTCAAAATCCCCGGGGATGTGGGAGTACTCGATGGAATGGAAATGGGCCACGTCCTCATCGAGGTAGCCGGTGATGGTGCCCGCGGGGCAGGTGACAGTGAAAGGTGCACGGCTCATGCACAACAGGCTACCCTGAGGGCATGGAATGGCTCGTGCAGGCGCCGGTGTGGGTGCAAATGGCGGTGCTCGCCGTCACGGCGGTGCCGGCCGCAACCGTCATGGGGTGGCTCCTGATGTGGGCAATCGACCGGGTGTATTCGTGGCTTGTGCCCGTGACTAGGATGAAGAACCATGACTCCCGATGATCACCGCGAAGGCCTGTGGGACCCCGAGCGCTCCGAACACGTCCACCGCAAGCGGGCACTGCCTAAATCCCGAGTGAGCGTGACCCTGTGGCTGATGATCGCGCTCATCGTCGTGGTGGCAGTGGTGGGCGTCGTCCTTTAAAGGGACGACGCTTTAGCGTTCGTCCCCTGGCCTCTTGGCGGCTTGGGCGAGGCGCTGGTAGAGCTCCTGCTTCGGTAGATCCTCCAAGAGGACTGGCTCGCCGGCGGTATTGCACAGCGGGATACACCAGTTGGGGTACTGGTCCTTCGTCGTGCCCGGTTGGTTCTGTGCGCGCACGTCACCGACCATATCCACCACGTTGGTCACCGTCAGTGCCGAGGGAGTTCCCGCAACATAGCGGTGCAGGGCAACCAGCACGTCCTCTTCGTTCTCGCGATTGTCCAACATGCCATAGGCCTGCAGATTATCCTTGACCTCTTCCTGCCACGCGCGGTCCTCGGCCTCTTCTTCCGCCACCGGGCGGGTCAGCAGACCCAGGCGGGCGCGCAGTGCGATGTGATCGCCGCGCAGGAAGGCGAGCGTTGGCGGCAGATCGTGCGTGCCCACCGAGGACATCGCCATGTGGCGGTACTGATCCTGCGGGCGCGGGGTGGGGCCTTCGTTGGCGTGCTCAAACCAGATGATCGTGGTGCCAAGTACTCCCATGTCCTGCAGGGCATTCTGGACCCAGGGTTCCAGGGTGCCCAGGTCCTCGCCCACGAGGACCGCGCCGGCGCGCTCAGCCTCGAGCGCCAAGATGCCGAGCATGGCCTCCCAGTCATAGGACACGTAGGTGCCGTTGAGCGGGGTGGAGTGGCGCGGGATCCAGTACAGACGGAACAGGCCGAGCACGTGGTCAACGCGCAGGCCGCCAGCATTGCCCAGCATCGTTCGCAACAAGTCACGCCACGGCTGGTAGCCGGATTCCGCCAGGCGGACCGGGTGCCACGGCGGCTGAGACCAGTCCTGGCCCTGCTGGTTGTAGTCATCCGGCGGGGCGCCCACCGAACACTGCGGGGCGAGGTATTCCGCCAGATTGACGGCGTCGGCACCGGCGGGGTGGATGCCCACGGCCATATCGGTGATAAGCCCGATGCTCATGCCGGCGTCGAGCGCGCGGCGCTGGGCGGCATCCAGCTGCTCATCGCAAAGGAACTGCAGCCAGGAATAGAACTCGGCCAACTCGCTGACGTCGAGGCTCAGCGCGTGGCGGCGACCGCTGTGTCGCTCGAGTTCGGTCTCGGCACACCACAGCGCGAAGTTGCGCAGGCCGCGGCCCTCGCGGCGCTGGTATTCGCTAAAGGCGGTGCGGCGCTCTGGGGTCATCCCCTTGTTGAAGAGCTCCTGGAGGACCTGCAGCTTGGCCTCGAAGATGGAATCACGATCAATCTCTTCTGCAGACAGGTTGCGCTCGCGGAACTCGGCGGCGAGCTCGGCGACGTCCTCCTGAAGCTCCGGGCTGAGCTGTTTCAGCTCCGGAATATCCTCGATGCGGATGTAAATCGGGTTGATGAAACGCCGCGTGGTGGGCAGGTAGGGCGAATCCTCCACAGGCGGGATTGGCTCGCCCGCGTGCAGCGGTTGATAAGGAGGAAGTCATAATCCGGAGCCAGTACCTCCGCGAGCTCGGCTAGATCTCCGAAATCGCCCATGCCCCAGGACTTCTCGGAGCGCACCGAATACAACTGCGCCATCGCGCCCGCGGCGGGGCGCTCGAGGAAGCGATCTGCTGTGCTCAGGTGGTTCGGCACGACGATGAGCGGGCATTCGTGTTCGCCGATGCCGGGCGAGGATAAGTGCAGCTTGTGGAAACCTAAGGGCAGGTCACCGGGGACGTGGAAGCTGGCCTCGCCCCACATGGTTCCGGCGACGTCGGCAGCCGGGGCGTTGTTCGGATCCTGGTAAGTCGGCCGCGTCTCGCCGTTTTCCAGCTCGATGGTGACGGTGACGGGGTCGCCGTCGTGGACGTGGACGACGAAAGACTTTTCGGCACCCTCGCGGGCCACCACGCACGGCGGCAGCGGGCGGGAGGCGCGCTCGAGATAATCCTCGAACAGGGCTTGGGTTAGCTCCTCATCGTCCGGACGGTCGGAGATAGAGACGCCGAGTGCGCGCAGCGTATAGGTAATTGTTTCCTCGCTGACGTACACGGGCTGTCCGTTCTGGGCGGTGTACTCGCAGGCCACGCCGTGGCGTTGGGCAAGTTCTTGAAGCAGATCACGGGTAGTCACATCCCCCAATTGTGCCACGCCCTCCCTGCGCGCGGGAGAAATCCGGTTGGTAGAGTGGGCTGGAATTTAATTTTTGTGGGAAAGGACACAACTGTGACTTTGAATGAAGCGCATACGAAAGCGGAGTTCGAGATCAAAGACGGGGAGACCTGCCTTACCGCCATGATGGCTACGGCACACGCCCGCCCACATGGCGTGCTGTTTACCCGTCCCGCGAACTATGAGTGGGTCAACGTCACCGCCAAGGAATTTGTGGAGGAAGTCTACGCGGTGGCCAAGGGCCTCATCGCTTTCGGCGTGGAGCAGGGCGACCGCGTGGCACTTATTTCTACCACCCGCTATGAGTGGTCCCTGCTGGACTACGCCATCTGGGCGGCCGGTGCTATCTCCGTTCCGGTGTACCCGTCTTCATCGATGTCACAGGTCCAGTGGATTATCGAGGACTCCGGCGCCATCCTCGCCATCACGGAAACCCGCGAGCACTCCGAGCTGGTCAAGCACCTGAAGCTGCAGGAGGATGGCACCCCGCAGCTGCACGGCTCGCCCTCCCAGCTGCGCCGCGTCCTAGAGATCAACTCTTCGGCCATCGATACGCTGAAGTTTGAAGGCCGCGATGTCAGCGACGACACCGTCGACCAGCGCATCGAAGCCACGAACACCGATGACGTCGCCTCGCTGGTGTACACCTCTGGCACCACCGGTCGTCCCAAGGGCTGCATGCTCACCCACCGCAACTGGCTGGCAGAAGCTCGCGGCTTGCTGACCAACCCCATTGGCGCCATCGCCGTGCCGGGTTCCCACGTCCTGACCTTCCTGCCCTTGGCACACGTCTTTAGCCGTGCAGTGTCGCTGGCGGTCACCATCGGCGGTGCCTCCCAGAACCACTGGTCCGATTTTGGCACCATCACCATCGAATTCGCGCGCTCCCGCCCGAACCTGATCCTGGGTGTGCCGCGCGTGTTTGAGAAGGTACGCAACGGAGCCTCCGCCAAGGCCCACGGTTCTTCTGCAATCAAGGGCGCCATTTTCGACCGCGCGGAGAAGGTCGCTATCGAGTATTCGAAGGCGCTGGATACTCCGGAGGGCCCCAACCGGGTGCTCAAGGCCAAGCGCAAGGCCTATGACAAGCTGGTCTACTCCGCTATTAGGCAGGCCATGGGCGGCGAAGTCAAGTACTGCATCTCCGGTGGTTCGGCCATCTCGCAGGACTTGCTGCACTGGTACCGCGGCATCGGCGTGACCATCTACGAGGGCTATGGCCTGACGGAGACCGCAGCGGCTGCCGCCGTGGACTTCGTGGACCAGTCCATCGGTACCGTCGGCCCGCCGCTGGGTGGAACGACGCTGCGCATTAACGACGACGGCGAAATCATGATCAAGGGAGATATCGTCTTCAAGGGCTACTGGCAGAACGAGGAAGCCACCGAGAACTCCCTGCAGGACGGCTGGTACAACACCGGCGACCTGGGTGAAATCGATGAGGACGGCAAGCTCGTTATCACCGGCCGCAAGAAGGACCTCATCGTCACCGCCGGCGGCAAGAACGTCTCGCCGGGGCCGATGGAAGATATCCTGCGCTCCCACCCGCTGATTTCCCAGGCCATGGTGGTCGGCGACGGCAAGCCCTTCATCGGCGTCTTGCTCACCCTCGATGAGGACGCGCTCAAGCGCTGGAAGGCCGATCACAACATTTCCGCGACCAAGGGCATGCGTGAGGTGGCAGCGGATCCGGCACTGCGCGCGGATATCCAGGACGCCATCAACCAGGTCAACGCTACGGTCTCCCACGCCGAGGGCATCAAGAAGTTCGTCATCCTCGACCAGGACCTCACCGAGGAAAGCAACGAGCTCACCCCCACGATGAAGGTGAAGCGCTATGTCGTTGCGCAGCGCTACGCAGCGGATATCGAGCGCCTCTACGCCGGCAAAAAATAAGGCTGGATGGAGTCTGTGAATTCCTTCGGAGTGTCGCGCAGACCCACGGGAGAATCTCTAATAGAGTCAGCGGGGTCAGAAAAACTCTAAACCTCAACTAGAGGTTCTCGCGGAAAGGGCAGCCTATGCACAAAATCGCAGCCGAGCTGCGCCACCGTGAGCTGACCCAAGAAATCTATAACATCGGCGACGAAGTCGTTGACTACATCGAGCACCTCATCGAGGCCATCGAGGACTGGGATGATGAACTCTCCCTCGACTGCTTGGCTGAGCTGGGGGACATCGTCGAGGACGCCCGCGTGGATTCCGGGCGTTGTGTCGGCGAGCTCATCGGCCTGCGCCACGCGCTGGTCTCCGGGCTGAAGTCCGGCACCATCTCGGCTGCCTCCTCCGGCGACAACGACGTTGAGGAACCGAAGCAGCTTACCCCCCGCGCGCTCGCTGAGGGCCTGCCCATCTCCGGCCCGCCCGTTGTGGTTTCGGAGCTGGCAGAAACCCTGCGCGGCCGCACCGCCGCGGTGGCTGCCTACCTGCGCGAGCTGGTGGAGTACGTGCTGGCGCAAACCGACGCCGTGGCCCGCAACCTCGATGTGGTCTCCCTGCCGAACCTGTACAAGCGCGCCGGCGAGTCCGCGCTCATCGCAGTGCAGGCCTGGCGCCACACCGTCGTTGAGGCGCACCCCGCCTTCGTGCGCACTATGCGCGGGCATAACCCGCCGCCCTTCCTGGAGGAGCGGGCGCGTATCGACGCCGTTGTTGCCCGCGTGCGCGCCAAGCGCCAGAAGAAGGCCGCCACGACCGCATAGTCGCCGCATCACAGACTTCCTTGTTGCCAACACACAAGGATTACCTAAGAAGAGCGCCGCCGAGATTCCCTCTCTCGGCGGCGCTCTTCGTTGCTTAGTGTGCTAGGCCTGGCTATGCGCCACGCCTAGCTTCGTGTTCCCCCGTCTAGCTTCGTGCACCACGCTTAGCTTCGTGTGCCCCGTCTAGCGCGTACGCGCTAGGCCCCCGGGTTCTTTGACGCCGGCACGGCCTGGTCCAGCTGCTCCGTAATCTGCGGCCACAGCTGGCCCATGATGTCATCCCAGGTGAGGATCCACACCGTCTTGTCCTTGGTGGGCTTGCCCACGACGACGAGCTGCTCGTTGCGGGCGCGCATCTGGTCCAGAGTCTTCTGCACGGTGGAGGAGGAGCCCACCGCCAGTGCGGGGCGGGAGAAATCCAGCACCGGAGTTTCCGGGTCCGCCAACAGGGTGTCGCGCACATGGACGATGCGGGGGATGCGCGAGGTACGCGGGTAGACCAGCACGCGCATGATGGACTTGCGTACTACGAGCTCGTGGAGCTCGGCCACGGTGGCATCGGAGGAAAGCGGCAGGATTTCCGAGCCGTGCTCGCGGGCCAACTGGGCCGCGGTGGAGGCTTCCAGCTCGATGACGCCGGTGATCTGGTTCGCGGAGTCGTCGTCAAGCGTGCCCGTCTGCCGCGAGTGCTCGACGAGGTGGCGCAGGGTCTCCGCGTCATAGCCAGCCGCACCGGCGCGGTCGACGGGTTCCTCGCCGGTCATGAGCACCAGCTTGTTCGCCATCTTGTTGATCCAGATCAGCAGCGGGCGGAAGAGCCAGATGAAACCGCGGGCAGGAACCGCAATGAGCTGCAGGGCCGTCTCCGGGTGGGCGATGGCCCAGGACTTTGGCGCCATCTCACCGATGACCAAGTGCAGGAAGGTCACGACGAACAGCGCAAGGAGGAAGGAGACGACGTCCGCAACGCCCAACGGCAGGCCCAGCGCCTCAAGTGGGCTCATCAGGAGGTGATGGACCCAGGGCTTGGTCACCGCACCAAGGACGAACGTCGCGGCGGTAATGCCCAGCTGCGCGCCGGCCAACATGATGGTCAGCTCGTTGAGCGAGCGCAGGCCCGCACGCGAGGCCGCTGAGGACTCCGCGGTTTCTTCCAAGCGGTTGCGGCGAGCGCCCATGAGGGAGAACTCGATGACCACGAAGAACGCGGAAGCAGCGATGATGAGCAGGGTGACGATGAGGTTAAACCACCAGGTATCAGTCATTAGTCATCTTCTCCTTCCGGGAATTCCTCCACCAGCTCGAGTGATAGGACGGAGGGGACGTGGCGGTCGATTTCCTCGACGCGCACGTTGAGCGTGCGGATGGGGGCTTCGTCGCCATCGACCCAGTCTTCCGGCTCGGCCTCAAGCTCGATGGAAAGCTCTTCGCCTTCCTCCGGCAGCGTGCCGGAATGAGCGATGAGCAGGCCGGCGACGGTTTCGAAATCGCCCTCTGGCAGGTCGTGGCCGATGGCGCGCTCCACCTCGTCGATGGGCGTGTCACCGTCGACGATCCAGTGCGTCTCGTCCTGCTCAGTGATTTCCTCGGTTTCTTCGAGGTCGTGCTCGTCGGTGACATCGCCGAGGATTTCCTCGGCCAAGTCCTCCATGGTCACGATGCCGACGAAGCCGCCGTATTCGTCGATGACGCAGGCGAGTTTCTCGTCGGCGTCGCGAAGCTCCGTGACGACGTCGGGAAGCGGCATGAGCTCCGGCACCACCACGGGGGCCTTCATGATTTCGCGGGCCGGGGTGGCCGCGGGCAGCTCGGTGCCCAGCACGTCGTAGAGGTGCACCACGCCGATGGGATTGTGTTCATCGTCGATGATGGGGTAGCGGGTGTGGTTCTCCGACATCATCTCGCGCACCTCGCCGATGGTGGTTTCGGGCTCGATGACATCCACGCGCGAGCGCGGAATCATGGCGTGTCCCACGTCGTGTTCGGGGAAGTCGAGGAGGCGGTCGAGCACCAGGTAGGTGTCCTCATCCAAGTCGCCGGCCTCGTGGGAGGCATCGACGATGGACTCCAAGTCATCGGTGGTGGCAGAAGAATCGACATCCTCCACCGGCTCGATGCCGAATAACTTGAGCAGGGCATTGGAGGAATACTCGAAGAAGTGGATGAGCCAGCCAAAAATCTTGAGGTACCACATCGTCGATGCGGACAGCCACAGCGCTGACTTCATGGGGGCTGCGATGGTGTAGTTCTTCGGGAAGAGCTCGGCGAAGAGCATGGTGAGAACCGTCGAAATAGCAAGCGCCGCCACGGTGCCTACCGCGACGGATACACCCGTGGGCACGCCCACGCCGCCCAGCAGCTGGCCCAGGCCTTGGCCCACGAGGGGCTCGGCCACATAACCGATGAGCAGGCCGGTAATCGTGATACCCAGCTGCGCGCCGGAGAGCATGAAGGATGTCTTTTGCGTGATCTTTAAGGCGCGCTCCGCGGGCTTATCCCCAGTCGCTGCGCGCTGGCGCAGCTGCGTGCGGTCCACCGACATGAAGGCGAATTCCTGCGCCACGAAGTAGGCGTTGGCCACGATAATGAGAGCGATGACGGCGAAACCCGCCACAATCATCAGGATGGCAGATAACACGGCTTACCCCACCGCCTTAAGGAGGCGGCGGGGACATCGACTCGGAGGTTCCACTTAAAAGAGGCCTTTCTTCACTATCGGGGTTGCAAATCTGCACTATAGACTACCGCTTTAACGGCGCTGTCGGATACTTTGTTCCCATGGATCCCTTTGGTCTCTACATTCACGTTCCTTTCTGCGCCTCCCGTTGCGGCTACTGCGACTTCAACACCTATACCCCGGGTGAGCTGGGAGGGGACCTGACCAGCGATTATCTGGCTGCTCTGGAGAAGGAACTGGAGATGGCGGCGGCCCAGGTGGGGCGCGAGGCCGAGACGGTTTTTATTGGCGGTGGCACGCCGAGCCTGCTGGGCGCCGACGGCCTGGGCCGTGTCTTGTCGAAGGTTCGCGACACCTTCGGCCTCGCCCCGGACGCGGAGGTCACCACGGAATCCAACCCGGAATCCACCTCGCCGGAGTACTTCGCTGGGCTTCTCGACGCCGGCTTCACCCGCCTTTCCCTGGGCATGCAATCCGCCTCCCCGGGGGTGCTCGCCGTGTTGGAGCGAGCCCACACGCCGGGCCGGGCCTTCGATGCGGCGCGCGAAGCCATCGATGCGGGCTTCGAGCACGTCAACTTGGACATGATTTATGGCACGCCGACAGAAGAAGATGCGGATGTGGCCCTGACCTTGGAGCGTGCCTTGGAGACCGGGGTGGATCACATCAGCGCGTATTCGCTCATCGTGGAAGATGGCACGCGTATGGCCCGCAAGGTATCGAAGGGTCTGCTTCCGGCCCCGGATGAGGACGTGCTGGCCCGGCGCTATGAGATGATCTCCTCCACGCTCGAAGCCGAGGGTTTCGAGTGGTATGAGGTGTCCAACTGGGCCAAGCCGGGCGGGGAGTGCCAGCACAACCGCATCTACTGGATGGACGGCAATTGGTGGGGCGCGGGCCGGGCGCGCATTCGCACCTGGGCAACGAGCGCTTCTTCAACGTGAAGACCCGCGGACTTACATCAAGGCCGTCGGCGAGGGGGAGCTGCCCATCAAGGAGCGCGAGCAGCTCAGCGCCGCCGACCGCCACACCGAGCGCATCATGCTGGGCCTGCGCCTGCGCGAGGGCATCCCGGCGTCCTGGCTCGCGCCGGCCGCCGAGCCCGTGGCCGCGCGCTTTATTGAGCGCGGCCTGCTCGAGCTTTGTGACGGCCGCCTCCGCGTGACCAAGGCGGGCCGCCTGCTCGCGGACGGGATCATCACCGACCTCCTTGTGGCTGAAGACACCGCTCGTTAGCGGCTTGCCCCACCTGCGGGCCGGCCTCCAAGTCCGCATCAGCTGGCCCACTAGCGGCTGGCTTCGACCCTCGTAGATGGTTCCAGTGAAAAGGCTCCAGTCAGAAGGTTTGTTTGGGGGGCAAACAAACCTTCCTTGGGCTGCAAGAAGGTTCGTTTGGGCACAGGTAAACCGTATGACCCGAACCATTTGAGTAGAACCACTTGGAAGCGGCGGTGAACTACCTGCCCGTAGTCGTTGATTTCCACAGCTTTTCCACCCCTGACCGCCAGAACGGATAGCCTTAAAGACATGTCTAGCTCCACCGATGCCCGCCGCCAAGAAGTCCTGCGCGCCATCGTCGCGGACTACATCGCCTCGCAATCGCCGGTCGGCTCCAAGGCCCTGCTCGAGCGCTACCAGCTGGGCGTGTCCTCGGCGACGATTCGCAATGACATGGCCGTGCTCGAAGCCGAAGGCCTCATCGCCCAAGAACACGCCAGCTCCGGGCGCGTGCCCACGCAGAAGGGCTACCGCCAGTTCGTCGACACGCTCCACGACGTCAAGCCGCTCTCCAAGGCCGAGCGCCGCGCCATGCTCACCTTCCTCGAAGGCGGCGTCGATTTGGAAGACGTCCTGCGCCGTTCGGTCCAGCTGCTGGCCCAGGTGACCAAGCAAGCTGCCGTGGTGCAGATGCCCAACCTCAAAGTCTCCCGCGTCAAGCACTGCGAGGTCGTAGCTTTGTCACCGGTGCGCCTGCTGCTGGTGCTGATTACGGATAATGGGCGCGTCGATCAGCGCAATGTGGAGCTCGATGACGTCATCGACCCCGAGCAGACCCACCGCCTGCGCGATATCCTCAACACCGCCCTGGAGGGTAAGACGCTCACCGATGCCTCGGCGGAGTTGGCCGCGCTTGTCGACGACTCCCCAGCCGACATCCGCCCCCACCTCCTCAAAGCAGCCACCACGCTGATTGAGACCCTCGTCGAACAGCCCTCCGATCGCCTGATTATGGCGGGCACCTCTAACCTCACCCGCGTGGCCCTGCCCGAGGGCCTGCCGTCGATCATCGAGGCCCTGGAAGAGCAGGTCGTGGTGCTGAAATTGCTGGCGCGCGTGCCAGACCTGGGCAATGTTTCGGTCTCCATCGGCGAGGAAAACGAGGCCGATGAGCTGCGCCAAACCTCCGTCGTGGCCACGCGCTATGGATTCGGCACCGGCTCGGAGGCCGCAGCACTCGGCGGGCTCGGTGTGGTGGGTCCGACGTATATGGACTACTCGGGAACAATCTCCAAGGTCTCTGCCGTTGCACGCTATGTGAGTGAAATTCTGGCGGGCGAGTAAGCTGGCCCGTCGGATTAGATTTAGCATCAACGAGATATAGAAGGATGACAGTACGTGGCTCGTGACTACTACGGCATTCTTGGTGTAGAAAAGTCGGCGTCGGATGCCGAGATTAAGAAGGCCTACCGCAAGCTGGCGCGCAAGTACCACCCGGACGTGAACCCGGGCGATGACGAGGCCGCGGAGAAGTTCCGCGAGGCTTCCCTTGCGCAGGAGGTTCTGCTGGATCCGCAGAAGCGCCGGGTTGTGGACATGGGTGGTGACCCCATGGAGGAGCGCGCAGCCCAGGGCGGCGGCTTTGGTGGTTTCGGTGGCGGCGGCCTCGGGGATATCTTCGCCGAGTTCTTCGGCGGGGGAGCTGCCTCCCGCGGTCCGCGTTCCCGCGTGCAGCCGGGCGATGATGCGCTCCTGCGCACCACCATTACCCTCGAGGAGGCCTATAGCGGCGTGAAGCAGCAGGTTAAGGTCGATACCGCTGTGATCTGTGACCGCTGTGAGGGAACCGGTTCCGAGTCCAAGTCCAAGCCGGTGACCTGTGATCACTGCGGCGGCATGGGCCAGGTTCAGGAGGTCCAGCGCAGCATGCTGGGCAACATGATGACCACCCGCGATTGCCCGAAGTGCTACGGCTTCGGCGAAGTGGTCACCGATCCTTGTGGCCACTGCGGCGGCGATGGCCGCGTGCGCAAGCGCCGCGATATTACGGTGAACATTCCTGCCGGCATTGGCGATGGCATGCGCATCCGCATGGCGTCCCAGGGCGAGGTCGGTCACGGCGGCGGCCCCGCTGGCGACCTGTACGTTGAGGTGCATACCCAGCCGCACCCCGTCTTCGAGCGCAACGCCGATGACCTGCACCTGACCGTGCGCGTGCCCATGGTGGATGCCGCCCTCGGTGCTTCCTGCACCGTCGAGCAGCTTGACGGCGAGGAGCTCACCATCGATATCGCTCCGGGCACCCAGCCGGGCGAGTCCATTACCGTGCAGGGCAAGGGCATGCCGCGCCTGCGCACCGATGGTTATGGCAACCTCTTTGCCCACGTCGACGTCGTCGTCCCGACCGACCTGGATAAGAAGACCCGCGAGGCCCTCGAAAAGGTCCGGGCTGCCGGCCACGGCGGCACCGAGGTGCACCGCGCCGACGATGACCACGGCGAGTCCCTCTTTAGCCGCTTCCGCGATAAGTTCCGCCGCTAATGTCTCTGCCTGTTTTCCTCCACCCGGACCTGTCCCTTGCTGAGGTCGGCCAGCCCGTGGGCCTCGACGGCGCGGAGGGCCGCCACGCGGTCACCGTCAAGCGCATGGGCCCAGGGGAGCACCTGGTCCTGATAGATGGGTCCGGGCGCCGCGCCACCGCGACCATCACCGATACGCAGGGCAAGGACACGCTGGCCGCGCTTGTCGACGACCTCGCGATCATCCCCGAACCCTCCCCGCGCGTCATCGTGGTCCAGGCCATCCCGAAGTCGGAGCGCTCCGAGCTCGCCGTCGACCTGGCCACCCAGGCCGGGGCGGATGAGATCATCGCCTGGCAGGCGGATCGCTGCGTGTCCAAGTGGGATGCCAAGAAGGCCCCGAAGGCGCTAGCCAAGTGGGAATCCGCGGCCGTGGCGGCCGCTAAGCAATCGCGCCGCGCGCGCGTGCCCGCCGTGCGCGGCCCGCTGACCACCCGCCAGCTGTGCCAGGAAATCTCCGGTGCTCGCGCGCTGGTCCTCCACGAGGACGCCGAGGCTCGGCTCAAGGATCTTGCTGACCTCGACTCCGCCGAGACCATCTACCTGCTGGTGGGCCCGGAGGGCGGCATCGGCGCGGAGGAACTAGCCCGCCTGCGGGAGGCCGGGGCGACGGCGATCAAGTTGGGGCCGGAGGTGTTGCGGACGGCGTCGGCAAGCATGGTGGCCTTGGCCAGCATCGGCACCCTGACCGCGCGCTGGTAGCCTTTTGGGCGTGCCTATTATCACCACCAAGTTTGATCTCGATTCCGCCTACCTCGCCACGGTGCTCGGTCCGGCGGACGATAACCTGCGCGTTTTGGGCAACCTCGTGGGCGTGGACCTCTTCGCTCGCGGGACCACAGTCACCGCCGCCGGCCCGGACTATGAGGTGGCCCGCGCGCGCAAGGTCCTCGAAGAGCTCGAGGCGATTGCCCGCCGTGGGCATCCGGTGAGCACCGATACCGTGAAGCACACCCTGGACCTGGTCACGGTGGATGCCCCAGCCTCTGTGTCTGAGACGCTCGCGGCGGATATCGTCTCGCGCCGCGGCAAGGCCGTGCGCCCGAAAACTCTTGGCCAATCGCGCTATGTGCAGGCCATCGATGAGAACACGATTGTCTTCGGTATCGGTCCGGCCGGTACCGGTAAGACCTACTTGGCGGTGGCGAAAGCGGTGCAGGCCCTGCGCGCCAAGCAGGTCAGCCGCATTATCTTGACCCGCCCGGCAGTTGAAGCGGGGGAGAAGCTGGGCTTTCTGCCCGGCACCCTCAACGACAAGATCGACCCTTACCTGCGCCCGCTGTACGACGCTTTGCGGGACATGATCGATCCGGAGATGATTCCAAAGCTCATGGAGGCCGGCATCATTGAGGTCGCACCCCTGGCCTATATGCGTGGCCGCACGCTCAACGATGCCTTCGTCATCCTCGACGAGGCCCAAAACACCACCCCGGCGCAGATGAAGATGTTCCTGACGCGCCTGGGCTTTGGCTCCACCATCGTGGTGACCGGCGATATTTCCCAGGTGGACTTGCCCGGTGGCCAGGTCTCCGGTCTGCGCCTGGTGCGCCGCATTCTGAAGGGCGTGCCGGATATCCACTTCGCGGAGCTGGGCTCTGCTGATGTGGTGCGCCACCAGCTGGTCGGGCGCATTGTCGAGGCCTACGATAACTTTGCTGAGCAGGAGGAGAAGAAATGAGCATCGAGTTTATTAACGAGTCCGGTTATGACGGCGTCAACGAGGAGATGCTGATCGACGTCTGCTCCTACGCCCTCGGCCGCCTCGACGTGAATCCGGATGCCGAGTGCACGATTACTGCGGTGGATCTGGATACCATCGCGGAGCTGCACGTGCGCTGGATGGACCTAGAGGGCCCGACCGATGTGATGAGCTTCCCCATGGATGAGCTCACCCCGGGTGCTACCGCTGGCCGCCCCGACGCGGTGGAGGCCGGACCTGCGATGCTGGGCGATATTGTGCTCTGCCCGGAGTTTGCTCAGCGCCAGGCCACGGCCGCCGGCCACTCACTGGGCCACGAGCTGGCTCTGCTCACCGTGCATGGTTGCCTGCACCTGCTGGGCTATGACCACACGACTGCGGCGGAGGAAAAGGAAATGTTCGGCCTGCAGAATGAGCTGCTGGCGGACTGGTACGAGGACTTGGCAGCACGCGGCGTGAGCTACCAGCCCAAGCCTTCTGGCCCGAAGGCCTTCCCGGATGCGGCCGAGCGTGCCGAACTGGACAAGGAAGTCCCCGGCGGCGGAATCTAAAGTGACTCGGCGCGGGTTTAGCGCCACTCCAGACACGGTCACTCTAAAACAGTTTCTTTGCTTAAATGAGGCCAATCGTTGAGGTGCTGCGTGGGGCGTAGCACAATAGGGGATTATGAACATCCTCTCCATTCAGTCCCACGTCACCTTCGGCCACGTGGGCAACTCCGCAGCAGTCTTTCCACTTCAGCGCGCTGGCCATGAGGTGTGGCCGATTCACACGGTGAACTTCTCCAACCACACCGGTTATGGCGATTGGGGCGGGCCGATGATCCCGGCGGAAGAGGTCACGGCGATTGTGGACGGCATCGAGAAGCGCGGCGCCTTTCCGCGCATTGATGCGATTTTGTCTGGCTACCAGGGCGGCCCGGACATCGCCGGCGCATCGTGGATGCCGTGAACCGCATCAAGGCGGTTAACCCGAGTGCCTCTATGCCTGCGACCCGGTGATGGGCAACGCCAAGTCCGGCTGCTTCGTCTCCGATGAAATCCCGCCGCTGCTGCGCGATAAGGTCGTTCCCGTCGCGGACATCATCACCCCGAACCAGTTTGAGCTGGGCTACTTGACGGACTCCGAGGTCGGCACCTTGAAGCAGACCCTCGCCGCGGTGAAGCGCGCTCAGGAGATCGGACCGAAGACTGTGCTGGTGACCTCGGTGCAGCGCCCAGAGACCAGCGAGGACGAGATTGAGATGCTCGCCGTTGATGGCGAGCGCGCCTTCCTGGTTACCACCCCCAAGCTGCCGTTCAAGCGCAACGGCTCGGGCGATGTCACGGCCTCGCTTTTCACCGGCCACTACGTGGAGACGCATGATGCGAAGGAAGCGCTCAAGCGCACCGCGTCTTCCGTCTTCGACTTGCTGCAGAACACCTACGAGGCGGATTCCCAGGAACTGCTGCTCATCGAGTCGCAGGACGTCTTCGCTCACCCGCAGCTGCAGTTCCAGGTCACGGAGCTCTAGCTTTCACGCCTCTTTCGCTGCCCGCGCGCCTTTGCAGCCTTGGGCTCTGTCTGGTTTTCTTGGTCTCGCGCACCAGCCTGATCCTTGGTTTTGCTTGGTCTCGCGCGCCAGTCTGATCCTTAGCCCCGCAAAAGGCGTCCGGCAAATGGCATCCCGCAGAAGGCATCTGTCAGAAGGCGTTTTCACTCCTGAAAACGCCTTTTGCGGCGTCCAGATGGCGTTTTTCCTACCAAAGACGCCTTTCGGAAGATGCCGTTTGCAAGATGCCATGTGGCGCAAGCTTTTTCGCAGTCAACATGCGGCGGATAACCTCGCGCCACCAACCTTCACCCGCACCTCGTTGCTGCTTTCGCGGCCCACCTTCAACGATGTCGTTTCCAGCTATAAGGTTCTACTCAAACGGTTCGGGTCAGAAGGTTCTCTTGGGGGCAAACAAACCTTCTGGAGGCCGCTAGATGGTTCGTTTGGGGGCAAGGAAACCTTATGACTAGAACCGCCTGACTCGAACCATCTGCAGGGCGGATGACCCCCGGAGGAGCACAGAAGGTCCCTTTAGTCTGGTCCCTTCGCACACTAAAGGGACCATTTAGCACGCGAAAACCGGCACCAGATGGTCCCTTTGCACAGAGAAGGGACCAGAGTAGAAGGACCATCTGCCGGCGCATCGGCAGGAAGCTCTCGGGGCCGCACGTCGAGAGTCAGAGCAGGGCCATACAGGAAGAACGGGACTCGACAGCTCGTGCGTTATGATATGAGGCAATATGAGCACTGATTTCGATGCCGCCTTCGCCGACCTGCCAGCCGAGGGCGAAGCCAACGCCGCCGACTACTCGCAATACACCGACACGCCTGAGGGCTTCCGCTCCGGCTTCGTGTCCTTCGTCGGCCGCCCCAACACCGGCAAGTCCACCCTGACCAACGCCCTGGTGGGGCAGAAGATCGCCATCACGGCTGACCAACCCGAGACCACCCGCCACCCCATCCGCGGCCTGGTCCACCGCGAGGACGCGCAGATCGTCCTCGTCGACACGCCCGGCCTGCACCGCCCGCGCACTCTGCTCGGCGAGCGCCTCAACGAGGTCGTCAAAGACACCTATGCCGACGTCGACGTCATCGGCCTGACCATCCCCGCGGATGAGAAGATTGGCCCTGGCGACCGCTGGATCCTGGAGAACGTCCGCAAGGTCGCCCCGAAAACCCCCATCATCGGCATCGTCACCAAGCTGGACAAAGCCTCCAAGGACCAGGTTGGCGCCCAGCTGCTCGCCCTGCATGAGCTGCTCGCCGAAGAGAACCCCGATGCCGTGGTCATCCCAGTTTCCGCCACCGAGCGCGTGCAGCTGGATGAGCTGACCCAGGTCATCGTGGACCACCTGCCCGAAGGCCCCAAGTTCTACCCGGACGACCATGTCACCGACGAAGACCAGTCCAAGCGCATCGCCGAGCTCATCCGCGAGTCCGCGCTCTCCGGCCTGAAGTACGAGCTGCCGCACTCGGTCGCCGTCGAGGTCGACGAAATCCTGCCCAGCCAGGAACGCCCCGACGTCCTCAACGTCCACGCCATCCTCTACCTGGAGCGCCCTGGCCAAAAGCGCATCATCGAGGGCAAAGATGGCCGCCGCTTCCGCCGCATCGTGGGCACCGCCCGCAAGGAAATCATCCAGCTGCTGGGCCAGAACGTCTACCTTGACCTGCGCATTAAGGTTTTGAAGAACTGGCAATCGGACCCGAAGGCGCTGGGCCGCCTGGGCTTCTAAGAGCTGGCGAGCTTCTACATGCGCGAGAATTTCCGCGACCGCGCCCTCGTCATCCGCACCTATGATTTCGGCGAGGCAGATCGCATCATCGTGCTCTTGACCCGCTACCACGGCCTCGTGCGCGGGGTGGCCAAGGGTGTTCGCCGCGCCAAATCGCGCTTCGGCTCGCGCCTGCAGCTCTTTGTCAACCTCGACGTGCAGCTGTATCCCGGCCGCAACCTCTACACCATCTCCCAAGCCGATACCGTTGACTACTTCGGCGCGCGCATCATCGAGGACTACGAGCGCTACACCGCCGCCTGCGCCGCCCTCGAATCCGCCGAGCGCCTCGCCGCCGCCGATGCCCCCGGGGACCCCTACCTCTACGATGCCTGCGTCGATATCCTCAACCAACTCCAGCACGGAGATCCGCTCATGCTTCTCGACGCATTCCTCCTCAAAGCCATGTCCCACGCCGGCTGGGCACCCAGCCTTTTCGATTGCGCCCAGTGCCAAAGGCCCGGCCCCCACCACGCCTTCCACCCGGCCGTGGGCGGAGCTGCCTGCCACCAATGCCGCCCGCCGGGAGCCGCCGAGGTGGACCCGGAAACCCTGCACCACATGTGGCTTATCGCTCACGATCACCCCAGCCAGCCGACGAACGCCCAAGCCCAAGAGGCCCATCGCCTCACCCGCGCGCACCTGCAATGGCACCTTGAGCGAAGCGTTGGCGCGCTGGGCATCATGGAACAGTAGACTGTAATCCGTGATTACGCCTGACCCGAACCGAGTCCTTCATCCGCCCGCTATCCCGCAGGAGTTCCTGCCGCGCCACATCGCACTGGTCATGGACGGCAACGGCCGCTGGGCGGAGGAGCGCGGCATGAAGCGCACCGAAGGCCACCGGCGCGGGGAAGCCGTGCTTCTCGATGTCGTCGATGCCTGTCTTTCCCTCGGCGTTCCCTACCTGTCCGCCTACGCCTTCTCCACGGAAAACTGGCGCCGCAGCGCGGAGGAAGTCCGCTTCCTCATGGGCTTTAACCGCGACGTGCTGCGCCGCCAGCGCCACTGGCTCAACGAGAGAGGAGTGCGCGTGGTGTGGGCCGGCCGCCGCCCGCGCCTGTGGCGCTCCGTTATCAAGGAGCTCGAGGCCGCCGAGGAGCTCACCAAGGACAACACCACGATGACCCTGGTGATGTGCGTGAATTACGGTGGGCGCGCCGAGCTTGTCGACGGCATCCGGGAACTCGCCGAGCAAGTCTCCCGCGGCGAGCTGGACCCGCGCTCCATCAACGAGAAGACGGTGAGCTCGGTGATGTATGACCCCGATATGCCGGACGTGGATCTGTTCTTGCGCCCCTCCGGTGAGAAGCGCACCTCCAACTTCCTGCTCTGGCAGTCGGCTTATGCAGAGATGATTTACCAGGACAAGCTCTTCCCGGATTTCACTCCGGAAGACTTGTTTGCCGCGGTGGAGGAGTACGCGCGGCGCGACCGCCGCTTCGGCGGCGTCAAGTAGCCAGCATCGTTTCTAACGCCCGAAACCCTGATTTCGGGCCTTAGTTTCGGGCGCGGCACTCGGCGCAGATGCCGAAGATTTCGGCATCGTGGCCGGTCAGCTCGAAGTCGTGCTTCTTGGCTACCGAGGAGGCCCACTCTTCAATAGGGCCGCCGTCGATTTCTTCGGTGCGGCCGCACTTGGTGCACACCAAGTGGTGGTGGTGCGCATCGCTTTCGCAGTGCCGGTAGAGGGTTTCGCCGGAGGGCATGTGCAGCGCGTCGACAGCTTCAATCTCCGAAAGCGATTGGAGCGTGCGGTAGACGGTGGTGAGGCCGACTTTCTGGTTGCCGTCGAGAAGCGCCTGGTGAATGTCCTTGGCAGAGACGAACTTGTCGAGACTACGCAGAACCTCAACGACGGCGGTGCGCTGGCGGGTGTTGCGAGCGCCGAGTTTGGGAATACTGTCGTGGATGGCCATGTGGCTTAGTTTATCAACACACTTCCATTAAGAGGTGGCCAGTGAGGCGTCGCGAAGCAAGGGCAGCACCTTAGGCGCCACCAGAGAGTAGCGAACCTCGCGGCCGGTGCGCTCACTGTCGACGATCTGCGCGCGCTTGAGAACCCGCAGGTGCTGGCTGATAAGCGGCTGCGATTTGCCGGTCGCGGACACCAGCTCGTGGACGTAGTGGTCGCGCTCGGAAAGGCGCTGAATGATATCGATGCGCAGTGGTGAATCCAAAGCGCTAATCACGGTGGCAGCCGCGGCACGATCGAAAGGGAGAGCTTCGCTCTGGGTGTTGGTCACGCCATTCACCTTCAGTCATATCTATTGATGGAGAGTTAAAAAGAGAGCTATCGGTACTATAGCCGAAGAATGCGGAAATGTGTATAAAATGCACCACACTTTTGGGGTGACGGCACGCGGCGGTGAGGGGCACGCTAGACTAGGCCGCACTGTATAAAGACTGTCCCCTACCAGAGGAGTCCCATTAGCTATGGCATCCGTCATTGATACCGTCGTCAGCCTGTGTAAGCGCCGCGGCTTGGTCTACCAGGCAGGTGAAATTTATGGCGGTTCCCGCTCTGCGTGGGACTACGGCCCGCTTGGCGTCGAGCTCAAGGAAAACATCAAGCGCCAGTGGTGGCGCCACATGGTGCAGTCCCGCGATGACGTCGTGGGTGTCGATACATCCGTGATCCAGCCGCGCCAGGTGTGGGTGTCCTCCGGCCACGTCGAGGTTTTCACCGACCCGCTGGTGGAGTCCAAGCACACCGGTAAGCGCTACCGCGCCGACCACCTGATCGAGGCTTACGAGGAAAAGCACGGCCACGAGCCGGAGAACGGCCTTGCGGATATTAATGATCCGGAGACTGGCCAGCCGGGTGACTGGACCGAGCCGAAGGCCTTCTCCGGTCTGCTCAAGACTTTCCTGGGTCCGGTCGACGATGAGCAGGGCCTGCACTACCTGCGCCCGGAGACCGCGCAGGGTATCTTCGTGAACTTCAAGAACGTGATGACCTCGGCGCGTATGAAGCCGCCGTTCGGTATCGCGAACATCGGTAAGTCCTTCCGCAACGAGATCACCCCGGGTAACTTCATCTTCCGCACCCGTGAGTTCGAGCAGATGGAGATGGAGTTCTTCGTCAAACCGGGCGAGGACGAAGAGTGGCACCAGTACTGGATCGATGACCGCTTCAACTGGTATGTCGATCTCGGTATTAAGGAAGAGAACCTGCGCCTTTACGAGCACCCGCAGGAGAAGCTTTCCCACTACTCCAAGCGAACCGTCGACGTAGAGTATGCCTTCAACTTCAAGGGTTCTAAGTGGGGCGAGTTGGAAGGCGTAGCCAACCGTACGGATTATGACCTGTCCGTGCACAGCAAGGGATCGGGCGAGGATCTGTCCTATTTTGACCAGGAGGCCGGCGAGCGCTGGACCCCGTACGTCATCGAGCCGGCAGCCGGCCTGGGCCGCGCCATGATGGCCTTCCTCATCGATGCCTACGACGAAGAGGAGGCCCCGAACGCCAAGGGCGGTACCGATAAGCGCGTCGTGCTGCGCCTGGACCGCCGTCTGGCGCCGGTCAAGGTGGCCGTGCTGCCGCTGTCGAAGAAGGAAGAGCTGTCCACCCCGGCCCGCGAGCTGGCCAACAAGCTGCGCGCCAACTGGAACGTGGAGTTCGATGTCTCTGGCGCCATCGGCCGCCGCTACCGCCGCCAGGATGAAATCGGCACGCCGTTCTGCGTGACCTATGACTTCGACACCCTCGAGGACAACGCGGTCACCGTGCGTGAGCGCGACTCGATGGAGCAGGAGCGCGTCAAGCTCGACGAGCTTGAGGCTTACCTGGCTGCCCGCCTGGCTGGCTGCTAATGCACTACACCAGCTGGGACCGCAGCGACCGCCAGAACCCGGTCCTCCTCGTGGGGGAGGGGCCGGCGTCGTTGGGCATGTTCCAGGAACGCTCGGCGGACGTGGAAGGCGAGCACTGGCGCTTGGGCCTCGATGACCTGGGCGCGTCGGTGACCCTGGAAGACGACCGCGTCTACCGCCTGGCGGGCAACCCCAAGCGCGATAAGCGCTTGGAGGCCTCGCTGGACGGGCGCACCTTTGCCTTCATCAACGAGTCCGGCGGTGACTGGATTGTCGAGGACCACGAGGGGCTGAAGATTGCCCAGTTTTCCTCCAAGAACTCTGGCGTGCGCAAGGCCATCCTCGAGTTCGAGGGCGAGAACAGCGATGACTCCGATGATCTCAACCACTCGGAGATTGCGGCCTTGAGCTGGTTTACGCGCGTCATTTTGGAGGCCCGGACGCAGAAGACCGCGATCCCGATCATCGCCACGCTGTTGCTCATGACCATCGTCGCCATCATTGCGGTGCTTCTCTGATGCAACGCTGGGTGTGGCGCGATGGGGCGCTGGTGGATGGTGCTGGCGAGGTCATCGCTCGCGTGAGACCGACGGGCCTACTGCTGCCCGGAAGGGACACCACCATCGCCTTCGAGCACATCCCGGGCGCGCGCCGCTTTACTGTGCGCGGGCCCGACTTTTCGGCGAAACAAACCAGCTTTACGGTCAACAAGCTGCGCGCGATCTGCCAGGGCCGCGAGTACCTGCTTGAGCGCACGAATCCATTCCGCCGCGAGCGCCGCATTCTCGCTCTGTCTGGCCCCGCTGCCGAGGTTGCCCGCACCACCCCGCGGGGCCGCGACCTCGAAGTTGCGGTGGGCGAGCTCCCCCTCACGGACGCCGCCTTCACCAGCTACTGTTGCCTGCTTCTCGACGGCTCCATCCGCCCCTTCCGCACCTAACCCCACCTTCCGCGGTGCCGCCCATTTGTGCACCGAACCCCTACTTCGCACTGCTGCCCGTCAAAGCCCACTTCGCTTTCTTGCTGCCTGCCTGCTCGGCGCACGTCCCCTTCTTGCTTCCTGCCTGCTAGGCCGTGCTTTCCGCTCTCTCACAGATGGTCCTTCTGGTTTGGTCCCTCCACTCTGGTCCCTTATGAGTGCAAAGGGACCATGTGGCGCAGCTTTTCGCCTGATAGATGGTTCCTTTACTAGGCAAAGGGACCAGAATAAAGGCACCAAACTAAAGGGACCTTTCGCGATATAACCTGCACCGACATGCGAGTAGTGGAGTTTGTCTTCGAAGAGGAGCTCTCCGAGTGTGTTTGCTCGGCTTGGTATGCCGGTAGAGGGTTCGAGTCAGATGGTTGCAGTCATAAGGTTTGCTTGCCCCCAAACGAACCATCTAGCGCATTGCAGAAGGTTTACTTGCCCCCAAGCGAACCATCTGAGGCGAACCGTTTGACCAGAACCATCTGAGGCGAACCGTTTGACCAGAACCATGTGCATGACCGGTTTACACCAATCATGTACGTGCACCAATCCCGTATCCGTGGATCTACTTGGCCGACAACCGAGTCGGCGCCCAGCGGCCCGGTGTGTGCAAGGGCATCCGGCATCCGGCATCTCGCAAAACGGCAACCGACAGTCCGGCAGAAGGCATCTGGCAAATGGCGTCTGTCAAAAGGCGTCTTTGGGTCTGAAAACGCCATGTAGAGGGTGCAAAAGGCGTTTTTAGCTGTGAAAACGCCTTCTAGAAGATGCCTTTTGCAAGGCGCCTTGTGCGAGATGCCATGTGGGACCGTCCCGGTTGGGAGATATCGGGTGCGGGCCGCGGGCTTCGAGGCCTAGGCGCGGGAAGGGGAAGAGGGGGCTGGGAAGAGCTGGTGCGGGGAGAGAGGACGGAGAAGTGGGTGAAGCCGGCTGGGAGGAGCTGATGTGGGGAAGGAGGGGAGAGGACCGCTAGAAGGAGCCGCCGCGGAAGCCGCCACCACCGCCGCCGCCCGAGAAGCCACCTCCGCCGAAACCGCCTCCGCCGGAGAATCCACCACCGAAACCACCGCCGTGGCCGCGGGAGCTGCCACCGCCGAGGATCTGGCCCAACACCATGCCGGTCAAGATGTTGCCCGCGGCATCGGTGGCCTGGCGGCGCTGTTCCTGGCGGCGATAAGCCTCCAGGTCTTGCTTCGCGCGGTTGAGAGAAGTCTGCGCGGCAGAAGCGGCATCACGAGAGTAGTTGAGGGCTGCGCGCAAGTCCTTAGACGCGGAGTTTTGGGCTTGGGCGAAGAGGCGGGTGGCATCGGCAAGAGCCACACGCGCATCGGGGCCTACCACGCGGCCACGCGAGGAGAGCAAGTCCTCAGCTGCCTGGATGGCGGATTCGGCGGCGGCAATCTGCTGGCGGTAGAGCGCGATCTGGCGCTCGCGGGTGGCGTTGGTTTCGCGGACGGTATCCAGCTGCTGGTCAAGCTCGCCATCGATAGCCGTCAGCGCCGTGTACTGACCCAGCGGATCGCCCTGACCGTGTTCGCGGGCTGCGCGCAGAGCCTCCCGGGCGCGGGCTAGCAACTCCTCCAAGGCGACCCAATCAGCAGTCGAGCCCTGGGCCTTGCCGCGCAGTTCCAAGTGCTGGGCTTCGGCGATTTCTTCCTCGACCTCATCGATGAGCGCAGGCAGGTTATCGCGAGCCGCGGTGATTGAGTTCTCGGCATTCTCCACGCCATTCAGCAGGCGGTCGGAGACCTCCAGGGCGTGCTCGGCATCGCGGATATAGCCCACCAAAGGACCCTGCTGGCCAGCCGGCTGGGACTGCAATTCTCGGCCGCGGGAAAGCAGCTTTTCAGCCTCATTGAGCGAGACCTCCGCCATCTCCGGGTTATCCGCAATGGAGGACAACACCTCTTCGGAATAGGAGCCGCTGAGAGTAGACAAGGTAGCGCGCGCCTGCGGCAGGCGCCCGCGCAGGTCGACCACCCGACGCGTCAGCTCATCCAGCTTGGAGCTGGCGTTAATGAGCAAATCACGCATCTTGGCAAAGTCCGCTGCCTGCTCATCCAAGGCATCGTCGGCCTGCCCGCAGGAGGAGATGATCTCCACCAGCATCTGGCGGCGCTCCGCCGCGGTTTCCGGCAGGTTGTCCTTAAGCTTCTGCTGGAGCTGGAAAGCCTTCTGCAGGGTTAGAGTGGAATGGTTCATCGCGCGCGTGAACGGGCGGGTGCGCTCGGGGCCGAACTCGGCCACCGCGATATCCAGCTCCTCCTTGCCGCGGCGAACCGACTCATCGGTGGAGACCAGCTCCTCCTGGGCCAGCTTCTCCAAGGTCGCCATATCCAGGCGGTCCAGCTGCGCGGTATTCCCCGGCTCAATCTGGCGCGCCGACTCCAGCGTGGCCGCCGAGTCTTTCTTGGTTTTGCGTCGGCTCGCCACCGCGATGCCACCGCCAGCCAAAGCTAGGGCGCCCGCGCCGCCGGCCAACCACAAACCACCAGAACCATCGGAATCAGCAGAGCTGGATGAACCAGCTGAGCCAGAAGAGGAAGAAGAACCAGAAGCGGCAGCGTCGACAAGCGCGAGTGCGGAAGCGCCGAACTGGCGGCCGTCGGCAAGCTTGGCGTAGGCCGCCTCATACATCACATCCAGGCGCCCGCGCGGCCAGTCATTGCCCGTCTGCACGCCCATGGTGGAATCATCCACACCCACCACATAGGCCGCAGAATTCGGGCCCTTGGACTGCACAATCTCACCGGCATAAGCCTCCGCGCCCTCCGGCAGCGACGAGGCAAAGACCACGAAAATCACCACGTGGTTTTCCTGCTGCAGCGCGGCAATCTTGTCCTCCAACTCGGCCTTCTCCGAGTCCGAGAGCACCCCCGCCTCATCCGTCACCTTATCCGTGAGCGAGGCCGCCTCCGGCGCGGCAACAACGAAGTCCGCAGCCAAGGCCGGGCTAGCAGTGGCCAATCCCAGCACGAGGGCGGCAAGGGCGGCGCGTCCAATACGAGCAGCAGTAGTCATGCGCACCACGATACCTGCCACCCAACGCTAAAGTGGACAGGCAGTGAAGTACGTTATTGTCCTCGGCGCCGCGCAATACGACGGGCGCCCCTCCCGCATCCTTCGCGGCCGCGTGCGCTTCGCCGCCGAGTACGCCGCCGCGCACAACCTGCCCATCATCACGGTGGGTGGGAACTTGCCCGGAGATAGGTTCACCGAGGCCGGGGTGGCACGGGCCTTGCTTGACGACGAACCCCTGCACGTCACCGCCCTCGAAGAAGGCCTCGACACCCGCAGCGAGCTAGCCGCCGCCCGCGACAAACTCGGCGTGACCGAGGCCGTCATCGTCACCGACCCGCTGCACCGCCTGCGAACCTTCCTCATCGCCCGCCAAGAGGGGATTGCCGCCAGGGTGCTGGGCACGCCCTACTATCCTTCCCGGCGTTTCTCCATCCCGTGGTGGCGTTACCTGGCCCACGAGACCGGCGGCCTGGCCTACCTGGGGCTGCGCACCCTGCTGGGGGAGAAGCGCACCGAAGGCGTGCGCGCGGCCTTCTACCGCATCGAGCGCCTCATCCGTCCCAACCAAGCCCTGCGCCACCGCGTCATTGGCGCGAGGCAGACCCAGGAAGACCAGGACTCCGCCTAAGCTTAAAACCCGTGAGCTATACATACCGCGCAGAAGACGTCGCCCGCCTCGCCTCCGAGTCGCCGAAAGGCTCGGCCCTGCTCAAAAGCGAGGAACACCGCGGCGCCTTCTCCCGGGACCGCGCCCGCGTCCTGCACTCCGCGGCCCTGCGCCGCCTGGCAGATAAGACCCAGGTCGTCGGCCCGCGCGACGGCGATACCCCGCGCACGCGGCTGACACACTCCCTGGAAGTCAGCCAGATCGCCCGCAGCATCGGCGCCGGGCTAGGCCTCGACCCGGACCTGTGCGACATGGCGGGGCTGACGCATGACATCGGCCACCCGCCTTACGGCCACAACGGCGAGAATGCTCTCAACGAGGTGGCCCTCGGCGGCTTCGAGGGCAACGCCCAGACCCTACGCATCCTGACCAAGCTGGAGCCCAAGGTGGTCCTGGATACCCCGGCGGGCCCGCGCAGCTATGGCCTCAACCTCACCCGCGCCTCGCTCGATGCGGCCTGCAAGTACCCCTGGACCAAGACCAACCCGGATGGCACGACCAACCGCAAATACGGCGCCTACGACGAAGACGCCGACGTCCTGGAGTGGCTGCGCCAAGGCCACGCCGATCAGCGCAAGTCCATGGAGGCCCAGGTGATGGACTGGTCTGATGACATCGCCTATTCCGTCCACGACGTCGAAGACGGCATCATCTCCCGCCGCATCTCGCTGGGTGTGCTCTGGGATCTGGTGGAGCTGGCCAACCTCGCAGACAAGGGCGCCAAAGCCTTCGGCGGTACTGCCGACGAGCTCCTGGAAGCCGCCGACCGCCTGCGCCAGCTGGACGTCATCAATGCCATCGGCAACTTCGATTACTCCCTGCGCTCTTATGCCAACTTGAAGAAGATGACCTCCGAGCTCGTCGGCCGCTATGTGGGTGCTACCGTCTCCGCCACGCTAGCGGCTAACGACGGCCTCCTCGGCCGCATGCACGGCGACCTCGCCGTACCGCCGGGCGCGGTGGCGGAGGTGACGCTGCTCAAGACCATCGCCGTGCTCTACGTCATGGATGAGCCCGCCCACCTGGCCCGTCAGGACCGCCAGCGCGAGCGCATCTACCGCGTCTACGACTACCTCGTGGCCGGCGCGCCGGGCTCGCTGGACGCCACTTTCGCCCTGTGGTGGAACCAGGCCGACACCGACCTGGAGCGCGACCGCGCCATCATCGACCAGATCGCCTCCATGACCGAATCCCGCCTAGAGCGCCTAGCGCAGCGCAGCGCCGAGCTCTTCGGTTTCCTTAGCTAGGTAGGAGCTAAACAGCAGCCAGGCAACGCTAAACCCAGCAGACAACCACGCCCTGCCAGCGTAGGGGGTGTCCGCACTGCTTACTAGTATGCGAGGCATGACCCCTAAGTATTCCCAAAAGAACCCCTTTCCCCGCCGTGACATCGAAACTTGTTGGATCTGCCAAAAGCGTCCGGCCGACTCGCATGAGCATGCATTCAAAGCCAGTCGTATCCGTGAGCTGATGGTTGATGGGGAGCCGCTTCATGTGCCCGTGGACGGGGTTGTCTATCAGGTACGCGGACCTAAGTCAAAGACTATCAAGTTTGGCAAGACCATTTGTCAGAAGTGCAACAACGAGCTGACGAAGCCATTTGATGATGCTTATGACCACTTCATCGCCTTTCAGTATGAGCACTTTGACTACTTCCGCGAACGTGACGAGTACCAATGGTCAGAAATCTTCGATGGAACTGACTTTACGCAACGCGATCTTGAACGCTACTACCTCAAGAATGTGGGATGCCGGATAGTTGACGCAGGGGCGCATGTTCCAGAAAAAATTCGGACATACTTGTTTAACGACTGGCAGCTGCCCTCGCATAGCTTGCTTTTCTACCGTAACTATGAAGTAGATGAAGCCTTTAGGATCCTCAGCACAATAGGTGGCGGGGAACATACTGATTTCATGAATACGTACGCCAGAGCGAGCGCTGTCGGACTGGACGGGAACGCATACGTGCAGGGGCAACCGCTGGGGTATTTTGCTGCTGTAATTCAGGACGGCCCTGTTGGTGTCGTGTTCCAGTGGGCAGATCCGAGTATTGAACAAATTCCGCCACTCACCTTTGGCATTCAACCGAACTTCTTCATGCGGGATCGGGAAATGTTTCAAGGACCGATCCGTGAACTACTCAATACCTGGGATGACTACACGCGAGGCGCATTTCTTTACCGCGACCTTGAAAAAGTTCGGGCGGAGTTGGAGGGACTAACCGCGCAATTAAAAGATCCAGCTCTCCAGCCTGTTGAAAAGTTCTCTGCTATGTACATGGCGCGGACCAAGCAGAAAAGGGGCTATGCGTTGCTCGCGGAGCTTCAGGAGATCTATCCCGAAGCTCTACGACTAACGGGGCGTGGTCAGTAGCTTGACTACAGCCATTCTGGCTCTGGAAGTTGAGGTTGCTTGAATTTGGTTGGCACTTTGAGTTCCATCAGGAATTGACCATTTTCGGGTCCGGTGACAATACGGCCAATCCACTTGCCTTGTGGGATATAGCCATCGCGCCTTGCCGTGTCCAACGAATGTTCTAGGCTCCTAAAAAGGTCCAGATCAAGGTCTGCCACAATTCCGTTAGTCTTTGTCCAACCTCGGGCATCAGGGCCTACGCCTGGGTAATATCCGAATCCATCTCTCCAACCATGATGGTCGCACTTCCAATAGAGATACTTGTTGATAGTGTCCCAGCCCTCAGGCATTTCTTCTAGCAAACGGAGACTGTACTTAGGCGTATCTCGGACAGGCACATCTATAAACTTTGAAAGGGGAACATCGAGCAACCACCATTGATCGTGGCCTTCGACGCCTCTGAGTGTTCGATGTGTCACAGCTGAAACCACGGAAATGAAATCAGCCCACTTGACTAGCACCCAATGCTCTCTTTGTTTCGGAAAAGCGGCACGTCGCTCGACCCCATTCATTGTCACGATGAATTGGCGCTTACTAAAACTCGTCGTAATTTTCAGCGCCGGAGACTGCGAAATTGTGTATTGAAAAGGGCGCGGGTCTGGTGTTTTCGGTGGTTGCTTCTGGGCATACGAGGGTTTCCACGTGTTCTGCCCGACTATTGAATCTTTTGGTTGCCATAAAGGTTCCTCTTCGTTTAGTACGCGCACTCCTCGTTCCGTTATGGTCGCGTTCCATGAGTCCCCATGCCCTGAAACCTTGACAAGGCCGTGCCCTTCGAGCATGCGGGCCGAAGCTTTATAAGATGCAGGGGGATTAATGTCACTTGGACATCTTTGAGAGATCCAAAATAGTGTGGCGATTTGTCGATTGTTGAGCTTCTTGGCAACCATGAACAACGCTTTCTTGAGATCGGTCTGTTCTATCGTAGCTTGGAGACTGCGACCGTTACACGGCTCGTCCCGACCACTGCTCGCCAGGCCGCTGTCTCTCATCTCCCGGCCGATCCTGTTACCCCGACTCGGGTCGCAACAGTGGCTTCGACTCTCATGGCTTCGACCGTCACTAAGACCGTCTCCGCTGAGTCGAGCAACTCTGGCTCGGTAATTGGATGAATCATCGGCATCCTCGTTGCACTGGGCTTCGGCGGTGACAATGGATTCATGGCTCAGAGCATGAACCTTCCTGGCCTGAACTTCTATTCTCAGCCATTGACACCAACCCTGCTCCCCTCCGGCATTCTCGTTCCTGTCCTTACGGCACAGGAGAGCAATGACTGACTCCCAACCGCATCAGATGGCTAGCGGATCATCGGGGCCGAGACCAAAGCCGCAATCCCACAGTCCGATTTCCGACACTGTGGCGATGACTGATCTGCTTACGGCTCAGCGTTAATGGCCTTACCTCCCTCACGTGGATCTTGAGGTGATGAAGAAATACCACCCAGGAGCCAAAGAACTTATCACTGACTTGAGGCGCGTTTTGCACAACGAGTAGATCATGCTCGGCTACTGGACGGGGACTGTATGAATCTGGTCAAGCCCAGAGAATAGTAGCGTGGGTGACAGCCGAGGTCGAGGATAAGGACCTGGCTTCTTTGGCAGCGGCATCATCAAGGATCTGTTCCTGTGGGCAATGAACGATGAGCGGTCGGCGATGGAAGGTCGCAAGGCGCTCAAGAAACATGTGGTGCATAGCCCCGAGATCCTGTTGACATTCCCATACGACCCAGTTGGGCTTGCTGGTGAGAAATTGGAGTTGCGGCACGGGGAGCTGTGGCGGAACTATCTGCATTGGATTATCAACTATGCCGTGTCCGCTGTGGGCTATGATGCGCCGTTGGCGACGTGGCAGGTGACGGGGTACGCGGCGGTGGGGGAGTGGATTGTGACTCTCTAGGTTTTGAATTCCTCGTGGTCTCCGCATCAGGCCCTGATACGCATTTAGATGTAGTTCCTCAGTTGGACATTTGCAATAGACTCAGCGTATGACTCTGGAATTATACGTTACTATTGCTCTCGCTGCAGCAGGTTGGTTGTTTGGTTTTATTAAATGGTGGGGTGAGCATAAGCAGTCGAAGCTTGTGGAAAAGGCGCAGAGCGAGCGCGATGCTGTGGCTAAACGTTTGACCGAGGCGCAAGAGAAGATCGCTGAACAGCAAGACAAGCTTGTGCAAGCGACACGCGAAAATGCTGACTCCATGAAGCTTATTGCCCAGCTCCAGAAGGACGATTCTAATAGATTCATTTGGGAAGTCTCCTGGGACGGTGGGGCTCTCTATCGCGTAACTAATAAGTCCCGTAGGACAGTGCACAATGTGACTGTGAAGAATGACAGCCCGGTAGTGAGAGATGATGAGGGTACTGCGGAATCGATGAATCCTGGAGATTCCATCACGTTTTTCTATGCCGCAGTATGGAGTTCCGACTACAAAGCGGAAGTGTCGTGGACTGATGAGCTCGGTAACGAATACTCTCGCCCCGTCAATTTCAAGAAGCAGGGCTCCATTGAATTTATGGAGTAGCCACCTCATTCACGCGAACTTAAAGCTGGAGTCGATGCTGGTAGCCACCTTACTGTGGTGCACGCTCCGAATTTCTGTGGTGCAGAGGTATCCGCAGGTCAGAGATGTAGGCTGGTGGGTGGGTAGTGTCCCACCCAACGGCGCAGCCTACCAAGAGACGCCTGTCACCCGATAGTTGAACACCATTCACTTGGGCGTTACATCGCTGACAACTCTTCTTAAAACCGGCCACCTAACCTCAGGCAGGTCCGCTGCCGCCAGGCCCCTGGATGCCTGCCCGCAGCGGAAGTCTCTTCATTTTGTTACCTGTCAAGGAATTTTTGTGTCTCAAAAGAAGTCTCATAAAAAGCTGCATCGCGCCGCGCTGATCGCCTCCATCAGCCTCGTTGGCTCAAGCCTTGTTGCTCCCGCATTCGCCTCCGCCCAGAACCTGCCCAAGGCAGACATCCTGGATCTCTCCCTTGAGAACGGGACCATCAGCAACTCCGCCTCCGATGCCGCACCGCTGAACATCGGCGCGCCCACCGTGGAGCAAGACAGCGTGCTTGAGCGCCCCGTGGCCCACTTCGACGGCCGCAAGGATGCCATCGGCTTCGACATCGGGGATAAGTTCGGCCAGATCAAGGACGGCTTCACCGTCGAGTGTGTCTTCCGCTACGACGGGGAGTTCGACGGCAACGAAAAGAGCCTGTGCGCCAACAAGGAAGCCGGCGGCTGGGCCATGGTCATCTACGGCGACCAGCTCACCTTTACCGTCAACGGCAGCGACGGCTACAAGAAAGCCCAGCAGCAGGTGGAACCAGGCCAGTGGTACCACACGGTGGGCGTCTATGACGGCACCAAGAGCGAGCTCTACGTCAACGGCGCCAAGGTGGCTGAGAACACCGAAATCAACGGTGAGGTGACCAAGCCAAAGTCCAACTCCACCGCCGTGATGATCGGCGCAGATTCCGGCCGGGATAACGCCGCCCAGTTCTACTCCGATGCCGTGGTCAGCGAGGCCCGCATCTTCTCCGATCCGCTGGGCGAAGATGAGGTTTCCGCCCTCTACGAGGACTCCAACCTGAGCACCGACGAGAAGGCGGAGATCACCGGCTCCACCCCGAGTACTGGCCAGCACCTGACGGGCCCGGTGACTTTCGACGTCCAGTTCAACAACGATACCCTCATCTCCCGCGAGCTCACCTACACCCTGGACGGCGAGGACATCGAGCTGGGACAAGAAATCGGAGCTGGCCTCAAGGAAGGAAACCACTCCATCCAGGCCGAGGGCCGCGATGTCTTTGGCAACCCCATCTCCCAGACCATCGATTTCACCTCCGGCAACCTCCCGGGAGCCGCCGGCACCGACTCCACGCCGAGCGGCGAGGGCGTGACCATCTCCGCTCGCGCAGATAACCCGAGCGGTGGGGAAGTGGAGACCACCTTCACCGAAGCCGATGTGGCGGTAGCAGACAAGGGCTTCCAAGGCACCTTCACGGATATCCCGGAGAGCCTGGACTTTGAGTACGAGGACGGCGAGGACTTCGACAAGGCCCTCAAGCCGGACAACGAGGATGCCCAGGAGTCCAGCTCCACGGAGCACATGCCCTTCCAGCGCTTTGACCTGAAGCTCAAGGACGCTGAGAAGAAGACCCACGACATCGCCTGGTCCGGCACGGTGGATCCCAAGCGCTCAGTGCGCCTCATGGCCTGGAACACCACAACCAATAGCTGGGAGAAGTTGGCAGAAACCCGCGGCGCAGCCGACGCTCAAGTAAGCCTCAGCGCGGAGGTCAACCAAGACTTCGTCGACGGTGACACCATCCACACCATGCTGGTGGGCTACGACGTCTTTGCCGATGACCTCAACGAGCCCGTCAACGAGCAGTTCGCCGACACCAGCGACTATGACTTTTCCATCGCTCACCACACCGATACCCAGTATCTCTCCGAAGGCGCGGTAGAAAAGGCCACCGCCGAAGAGCGCAAGAAGTGGGAAGAAAGCTACACCGCGGCCACCCAATGGATTGCCGATAATGCCGAGGAGCGCAAGATCGCCTACTCCGCACACACCGGTGACATCATCGAGAACTGGATTGGCACGGGCAATGACCGCGCAAATGCCAAGAAGGAATTCGAGGTAGCCTCCAACGCCCAGAAGATTCTGGAGGACGCCGGCGTGGTCAACGGCGTGCTGCCGGGCAACCACGACAACCTCAGCGGCGCGGATGTCGGTGCCGGCAACCTCTACAACGAGTACTTCGGCCCGGAGCGCTACGAGGCTCAGCAGGGCAAGGGTAAGTGGGCTGAGCAGGATGCCTCTTACCACCCTTATGCTGAGGGCGATAACGACAACCACTATGACCTGTTCTCCACCAACGGCATGGACTTCATCGCCCTGCACCTGGGCTTTGACGTCACTGAGGAGGAAGCCGCGTGGGCGGATAAGGTGCTCAAGCAGTACTCCGACCGCAACGCCATCTTGCTCACCCACGCCTACCTCAAGCCTTCTGCTAGCCCGGATGGCCGCGGCTCGGACTTTTCCCACGACGGCGTGATGATTTATGAGAACGTCATCCAGAAGAACCCCAACGTGGCCCTGGTGTTGGCCGGCCACGAGCACGGCGTGTCCATCGTCAGCCGCAAGGACGTCGGCCACACCAACAACCACGTGGTGGAGCTTCTCGCGGACTACCAGTTCTACGAGGTCGGCTCCGATGAATTGGGCCTGACGGAGATCGGCGACTATGACGGCGACACCGGCTTGCGCTTTGGCTCCAGCTACCTGCGCCTCCTGCAGTTTGACCTGAAGAACTCGGAGATGGTCGTGGATACGTATTCGCCGCTTCTCGACGACCACAACGCTACCGAGTACGACGACCGCCAGCGCTACAACGGCCACGAGGACGAGTTCCGTATTCCTATCCAGTTCCAGACCCGCAAGACGAGCTTTGCGACGAATTCCATGCTCGCCTTGACCGATACCGGCAAGGAGATTGGCACAGACACCGCCAAGTCCGGCTGGCCCGCAAGCGTCACGTACAAGGACGTCAAGGCTGGCGACGCCTATGGCTGGTACGCCACCTCCGCCGATGCTTCCTCCAAGGAGGGAACCAAGCCTGGCATCGTGCGCCAGTTCGGCGTCTTCACCGCGCAGGAGCAGGAGCAAGAGCCGGATAACACTGCCCCTGAGCTCACCGTCCCCAGCGACAAGCTCACTATCACCAAGGGCTCCGAAGCCAACCTGCTTGAGGGCGTGACCGCCAAGGACGATAAGGACGGTGACCTCACCGACAAGGTGAAGGTGGTGGGCAACATCGACACCGCCAAGCCGGGCGTCTACTCCGTCACCTACGCCGTCACGGACTCCGCCGGCAACCAGGCCTTGGCCTCCCGCGTCGTGGAAGTCACCGCCGGCAACCAAGGCGACAACTCCGACTCGAGCAGCGACAGCAGCAGCTCTAGCCACGACGGCTCGAGCAACTCGAGCAACAGCTCGAGCCGCGGAAGCGTCCTCCCCGCCATCCTCGGCGCCCTCTTCGGTGCCGCAGGTGCCACCGCCGTCATCGCTGGTCTGCTGAACTACCTCGCGCCGGAAGTGCGCGATACCGTCAAGCGCGCCCTCGGCCTCTAAGGCCCCGGCGGGCTAACCACCCGCCGGTCAACAACCTCACTAGCGCACCAGCGCGACACCCTGGTCCTTCAGCACCATGCTGATCGGGGCCAGGTCTTCTTCGACCATGTCGAAATCCGCGGCGATAATCGCCACGATGTGCTGCTCACGCAGGAAGTCTGCCAAAGCATCGAGGTTGCGTGGCGCACCGGACTGGCAGCCGCGCAGGCGCCCAAGCGCGCCATAGAAGTCCTCGCGCGTGCGGATAGGTTCAGTAATCAGGATGCGCTGCATGTCTTAGTCCTCCGCGTCCGGGATGCTGCAGAAGCTGTCGTAGTGGTCATCGGTGTAGTACCAGACATCCGGGTCGGTCTCGCTCCCGCCACCGGTGACAATCCGCTTGGCCCCGCGGTGCCCAATCCCCGGCGTTTCCACCGTGTATTCGCGGTAGTAATTCCTGTCCTGCTGCGGCAGCACGCCCTCATAGTTTCCAAAGCGCACGTTGTCATTATCCGGATAGTCATAAGGACCGCCGGCCAGGATGTCCTCGGCGGTCTCGTGGGCCTCTTGGGGCAAGGAATCCATGGCACAAGTGGGCAGGTTGGAGCCGCCCTGCTTGGCGACGTCCCCCTCATCCCCATCGCTCGCAGAGGATGCCCCCGCCGTACCGGACGTACCGCCCGCAGTCGACGACGGCGCAGCCTTCTGGTCCGCGCTGTCGCTGGAGCTACCAAGGTCAATGCCGAAGTAGCCCGCGACGAGGACTAGAACCGCGCCACCGATGAGGGCCGGCAGCGACTTTTTGGAGGGGGAGGACTGGGACATGGCCCCATCATTGCAGCTATAAGGCCTGAACCAGAAATCCAGACCAGGCCTACGTTCAATCCCCACCGCAGAGTCTTTGCGGATGTGGGACTAGGTGGCCTGGCTCCACCCAGCCGTGGGTACCTGCGTGTCCCATCGGCGGGGTAGTCTGTACGCATGGCACGAGGCAGAATTCCGGACAGCGACATCCAAGCTATCCGTGAACGCGCGCCTATTGATGAAATCGTGGGCGAGTACGTTCAGCTCAAACCCGCTGGCTATGACTCTTTGAAGGGACTAAGCCCTTTCAAGGATGAGAAGACCCCGTCTTTCCACGTGCGCCCGCAGCGCGGTTATTATCACTGTTTCTCCACCGGCAAGGGCGGGGATGTTTTCAGCTTCCTCATGGAGATGGAGCAGGTCTCCTTCCCGGAGGCAGTCGAAGCCGTAGCCCAGAAGATCGGCTACCACATCAACTACCAAGGCGGCTCCACCGGAGCGCGCGACGAGAAGCCTGGCACGCGCCGCCGGCTTATCGCTGCGAACAAAGCCGCGCATGAGTTCTATCGCCAGCAGCTAGAAACCCCGCAGGCCGCCGCCGGACGCGAGTTCCTCCTGGAGCGCGGCTTCTCCAAGGAAATCATCTACGAATTCGAGTGCGGCTATGCCCCGGAGGCTGGGATACCGCCACCAAGCACCTGCTGCGCATGGGCTTTTCTTTTGAGGAGCTGGAAGCCGCCGGCATTTCCAAGATGGGCAAGCGCGGCCCCATCGACCGCTTCCACCGGCGTCTGCTGTGGCCCATCAAGGACCTATCCGGCAACGTCATCGGCTTCGGCGCACGCAAGCTTTTCGACGATGACAAGCTGGGCAAGTACATGAACACGCCCGAAACCATGCTCTATCACAAGTCCAAGGTGCTCTTCGGCCTGGATTTGGCCAAGCGCAACATCGCGGAGCAGCACCAGGCCGTGGTGGTGGAAGGCTATACGGATGTCATGGCCATGTACGCCGCGGGCGTAAAGACCGCCGTGGCCTCCTGTGGCACCGCCTTCGGCGCAGACCACCTGCAAGTCCTGCGCCGGCTTATGTTGGATGATTCCTACTTTCACGGCGAGCTCATCTACACCTTTGACGGTGACGAGGCCGGTCAGAAGGCTGCCATGCGCGCCTTTGAAGGCGAGCAGAAATTCACCGGCCAATCCTTCGTATCCGTGGCCCCGGATGGCATGGACCCCTGCGATCTGCGCTTAGAGCGCGGCGACGCCGCCGTGCGCGATTTGGTGGCGGACCGCATCCCCATGTTTGAGTTCGTCATTCGCTCGGTCATCTCAGACTTCAGCATCGACTCGGCCGAAGGTCGCCTCCAGGCCCTGCGCCGCGCGGTGCCGGTCGTGGCCCAGATCCGGGACCAACCCTTGCAGCGCGAATACGCCCGCCGCCTTGCCGGCTGGGTGGGCTGGCCCAACCCGGAGGAAGTACTCCACCAGGTACGCCAGGAAGCCCGCAGGCCGAAGAAGGAGCAGCGCCCGCGCTTTGCCTCCTTGGAGGAGACCTCCTCTGCGCCCGCGCAAACCAACGCCCCCGTCATGCACATCCCCGGCCCCCGCGAGCCGCACCTGTGGCCACAGCGCGAGGCCCTCAAGCTGGCCCTGCAGTACCCGCAGATCGCTGGCAGCTACTTCGACGGCATTACGGAGGATGCCTACTCCAACGAGGCCTACCGCTCGATCCGCCGCGCTATCTCCACCTTGGGTGGCGTGACCGCCGGCGCTGAACAGCCCGGCGTGGAGTGGCTCGCCGCCGTGGCCGGCGAAATGCCGGATCTCATGGCCCGCAACTTTGTCTCTGAACTGGCCGTGGAACCCATCAAGCTGGGGGAGACCGGCAACCCCGATACCGACCTGGAGGCCTACGCCGATTCCGTGCTCTCGCGCCTCCAGGAAGCCCGCGTGGGCGACCAAGTAGCCCAACTCAAAGCTCAACTAGGCCGCATGCGCCCCTCCGACGACGAAGAGTCCTACAACTCACTCTTCGCCGACCTTGTCGCACTTGAGCAAGCCCGCCGCGAGCTCAACGACCGCGCCTTCCGCGGCGTGCGCTAACCGACGCGTTAATCCTCGTCCGGCTCGTAAATCCGATCCGGCTTTACTCCATCCGCGGCACCACGCTTGCCGCGGCGCCCCTTGTTGTAGTCCTTGAGCTCGCGCATGCGCGGTTCTGGATCCAAGCGGTTGGCCACGGCCTTGCGCGCTGAGCGCACCGCGGCCTTGGTGGCGGGGGAGTTCACGGCCTTTTCATAAGCGCCCTTAATTTGGTGGTAGCGCTTGCGCCCAGCCTTGGTTCCAAAGACGTATCCGGCGGCAGCACCCACAACAAATTGGATCATTAGAAACTAGTCATCCCCTTACTTCAAGCCGGCGCAGCGGCCAGCGTTTGCGTACAACGTACGGGCAACGTGCAATTCTCACGATCAGCCTACCTGCCCAAGCCCACCCGCGTGGGTGACGGTAAAGCCGTGGGGCGAATAGATATTGGGTGAACTCTTCCCAAAGACCATTCGCTTCGGTTAATTTAAGTTCTGTGGAGAGTTCGAAGCGTACGCACGCGGTCTCGGCAGCCGTGGCGATGTCAGCGCTATTAACAGCCAGCGTGGCGGCAGCTGAGCCGCGCGTGGCTGCTTTCGAAGAGCCACGGGAAGTCACCGTGAGTGAGGACTAACGTTCACGGGACTGACGTTCTACTCTCCGCTATTCACTGGGCGATGTGCACGCGGCACAAGCACTGTAGACTCTTATGGAGATTCTCTCCCGGTAATAAATGAAGGAAATTTATGTCTAAGCCGAAGATTATGACCGTGTATGGCACCCGCCCCGAGGCGATCAAGGTAGCCCCAGTCATTAAGGCATTGGAGAAGGACGAGCGCTTCGAATCGGTTGCTGTTTCCACTGGCCAGCACAAGGAAATGCTGGAGCAGGTCAACACCATGTTTGGTATTGAACCGAAGCTGGACCTGCACCTGATGAAGCCGGGTCAAGGTCTCAATGAGATTGTCTCCCGCGCGCTCATGGGGCTAGACGAGATCATCGATGCCGAACAGCCTGACGTCATCATCTCTCAGGGCGATACTTCTACGGCCATGACCGCCGCGCTTGCCGGTTTCCACCGCGGTGTGAAAATCGTCCACCTGGAAGCAGGCTTGCGCACCGGCGACATTCACTCGCCCTTTCCGGAAGAGGCCAACCGCAAGCTGATCGGCCAGGTTGCGGAGCTGCACCTCGCTCCCACGGCAGGCTCGATGGAGAACCTGCGCCGCGAGAATGTTCGCTCCAAGGACATTGCTGTCACCGGCAACACTGTTATCGATGCCCTGCTTGAGGCTGCAAGCTGGGACACCGAATTCGAAGACCCGGCCGTACAAGAGGCGGCTAAGTCGGCTAAGCGCCTTGTCGTCGTCACCACCCACCGCCGCGAAAACCTTGAAGCCATGAAGGAAATCGGCGGGGCCGTCAAGGATCTGGCGGAGTCCTACCCAGACATTAACTTTGTTCTTCCCCTGCACCTCAACCCCAAGGTCCGTGAGGCCGTGCTTCCGGAGGTTGAGTCCCTGCCTAATGTCATCATCACGGATCCGCTGCCCTATGACCAGTTCACCAAGCTTCTGGATCGTGCAACCATTATCCTCACCGACTCGGGCGGAGTTCAGGAAGAAGCCCCGGCTCTGGGCAAGCCGGTCTTGGTCATGCGCCAGAACACCGAGCGCCCCGAAGCCGTTGTGGCTGGCACCGTGAAGCTTGTGGGCACCAACCGTAGCCTCATCGTGGCGGAGGCTAAGCTTCTCCTTGATGATGATGCCGCCTACGAGGCTATGGCCAACGCCGTCAACCCCTACGGCGATGGCAAGGCTGCTGGGCGCGCTGTGGCAGCTATCGCTGAGCTACTTGGAGTAGGGGAGCGTCTGCCCGATTTCGCTCCTGAGATCGAGTCTTAACAAGAACCCAGGAACTAACGAATAAGCGCGGCGAAGTGTTCAGCACCTTTCGCCGCGCTTAAATGCGTGCTTCCACGTAATATCAAGACATGGAATCACGAGACATCAAATGCACGAACTCTGAGCGCACCACCGCTTCACAGGTGTTGGCGGATGCGATGTCGGTAGGCCAGCTCAGCGTCACCGAATTCGAGGAGCGCTCCAGCCGCTGCACCGATGCCACGACACGCGGCGAGTTGGTTGACCTTGTTTCCGACCTTATCGGGCCCTTCCGGTTTTAGAGTGCGTTGATTTTGTCCTGTAGTTGTCCGGAGTGGATCAGGCTCCGCAAGATGTAGTGGTTGAGGTTTTTGAATCCTAGGGCGATGCCGCGTAGGTGTTCGAGTCTGCCGTTGATTGCCTCGACGGGGCCGTTGGAGGCACCGATATCGAAGTAGGCGAGCACATCTTTGCGTCGACGCCACAGGGTGCGTCCTAGTTGGGCGAGCTCTTCTAGCCTTGTGGTAATCCTTTACGT
>NZ_LAYQ01000023.1 GCF_000988205.1 Corynebacterium minutissimum
CCGCGACCTGCTGGGCAGTGGTTAGGCCAAGGCTTCGCAGCGCTTGGTTCGCCCGGGAAATCGCGCGGTGCGAGCACCCGAGCTGGTCTTCAATCTGGCGGTAAGAACGCTTCCTAATCAGCAGCGTCATCACCGCACGGTAATCCGGCATAAGCGGACTCCTTCCAGTACACGCCGCACCCGAGTGGTGCGGCTACCGGAAGTATCATCCCGAGCGCCCTGAGCTGCTACCAGAAACCCACTGAAGCGCTACCGGATAGTCACGACACTGCTACCAAATAGCCGGTCGCAACAGGCTGCTGCCGATGCCGAGCGCCACAATTGCTACTGTCCACCAGCTTTGAGTCCAAGCGGTCCGCTGTTGGGCGTTTTGAATGATTTTGAGCTCATCGTTCATGACCTAACTCCTTTGTTTGCACCTATTGCAAGTGTATCATTTGCATAAGGTGCAAGTAAGGGGGTGAGGGCTGCTGTATTTGCTAAGTGGTGTGGTTGTACCCCTTACCGGAAGGTAAAAAGTCCAAGTGCAAGCAGACTTGGGAAAGCTACCAGGGGGTATACCAGTGGCTAATTGGTCTAATTCCTTCCGCTATGCCTTTAGCGGTCATACACTGCAGGTATAAGGCATTCCCGACAGAAAGGAGAGCGGATGGCGGAAGCTGAAAATCATCACTATCGCCGACGCGACTCTAGCAGATAGTACTAGGCGGCATCGCCATAATCCACAACTTCTTAAAGCCAACACTCGAGCGAAGTAGGAGCCTTGCACCACATGCTGTTAGCGCACGTGTCCTCCCGAACCTCTAGCGATGACTAACGAGTGCTCCGGCCCCAGCTGCCCACGGCACGCCAGCGGAATAACCACTGATTCGATCCGCGCCTAGGCCTTGAGAGCCCATGTTTCCATCGCAGCCGAAAGCGGCAACGAGGTTCGGGATTTTATCTGTGTAAAAGGTGCTTCTACGTGCCGATTTGTGCAACCTTTCGGGGATACTATAGTGTTTAGCAAGTCCGCAACGGACAGCTAAGCGAGCCCCGTTCGTCTAGCGGCCTAGGACGCCGGCCTCTCACGCCGGTAACACGGGTTCAAATCCCGTACGGGGTACAACGATAAGCGCTAAGCCATGCACATGGCTTAGCGCTTTACCTTTTTAGCGGGGGTTCTACACGATCATGATTTCCGCGTTGTTACCGCCGGTACAACGAATGATCTCGCGCTCGTCGGTCTTACATGCGAGGTCGTAGGATTGGCGGGTAACCGGACTGGTGACGGAGATTTGTGGGGGGACGTATCCGCGTAGATCCTCCAAAGAGCTTATGGTGAGCCCCATGAGGTGGCCGGCAGTCGAGCGGGCAAAGTCGCAGCTGGTATTCGGCCCTGCGAGGATATAGGTGATGTTGTAGCCATCACCTGTCTGGCATACCGTGGCAGGAGTGCCGAAGACATCGACCTTTGCGCCATTGATCTGTTTCGCTGGCAGCTGCTCGTGGATGTGGTTGATTGAGCCAATGCGCGCGGATTCAATGGTTTTCCTGCTTCCAGGTGGCATGACATACTGTCCGGGCTCCACTCCCTGAAGGTGGGGAGGCGTAGTTTGTGGTGCCTGCTGTTGTGCAGCTTGCTGCTGCTGTGCGCCTTGTGGCTGGGCACCTGCTTGTCCTTCTGGCATGGAGCCACCAGGAACGGTGGGCTCGGGGCCTGCAGGTACCTCGGCGTGGGAGTCGTCTCTAAGCGGCTGGAAAGCCGGATATGTGTTCTTGAATGATGGCTCTGTTACCTCAGAGGTGGCAGGGGTCGAGGCTGGGGCGGCGGTTTCGGCGGTGTTGGAGGAGCAACCAGCCGCGAGTAGACCCGCGGCGGCTACGGCGGTCAATGCCGTGAGGAATCGGTGTGCGGAGGAGGGGGTCTGCGGGGAAGTCATGACCCCACACTAACGCCCGCCTAGCCATATGGTGTGGGAAAATGGGGAAAGCTGCCCAGCCCTCAGTGCAGAACAGCGAGTAAGCGGGCAGCAAAGGTCTGCGTTAGCGCGGGGAGCCTTAGTGGCAGTCCCAGTGGCCGTCGTGGGCGGCGTGGCGGTGGCCATCGTGCAGGTAGTCCACGTGATCGCCGTGTGGGATGGCGACGTGACCGCAGCCCTCGCCGTGCACGTGATTGTGGTCCTCGTGAACGTTGTGCTCGGACGTCTCGCACTCGTCCCAGTGGCCCTCGTGCTCACGGTGGATGTGACCGTCGTGCAGGTAGTCAGTGTGATCGTTGTGTGGGAAGGCAACGTGGCCGCAGCCCTCGCCGTGGGTGTGCGTGTGCTCGTCGTGGATGGTGTGGGTCATGATTCCTCCTCAAAGAATCGGGGGTTTTCACTCCATTTTCAGTAGCTGATAGTTACAGTAAAGCGAATTTTCACTATGTTTTCAATAGTGGGGGTGGGTGAGGGTGCCCCACCCTGATGGCTGTGCACGAAGTGAAAGGTGATTCATATGTGAAAAGCGCTAGAGTAGGGAAATGATGAAAAAGTCTCTTCAGCACCGTTCTTCGCGCCTTCTGTCTGGCCTGGCTTCTGTCGTGGGCGCGTGCTCGCTGGCCATTGGGTTTGCTGCCCCCGCAATGGCTGGCGAGGGCGTGCCGGTTACCCAAGGCCAAAAGATTGTCGCCTCCGATGGTTCTCTGTGCAGCATCGGCTATGTTGAGGCCACTCGGGCATGGACCTCGGCGCACTGCGGTCTCAATGGCGAGCAGATGTATAACGACGCAGGCCAGCACGTAGGTACGCTGCGCTGGTTCAAGCCCTCGGGTGCGGCGGGGCATGACCTGGCTTATATCCAGTTTGCCGGTGGGACCTACTCTGCGGGAAACCCGCTCACCGGAGATGGAATGGCACCCGTGCCTAGTGAGGGATCAACGGTGTGCTTCGACGGGCAGGCTACCGAGCGCCAGTGTGGCACCGCGGTGCGTGGCCCGGGGCTCTTCCCAGGAATGAACTACGTTGTGGACGTGGCGTTGGCGCCAGGGGACAGCGGTGGAGCAGTCTCCGTGCCGGGGCAGCCGGGTGTGGTGGGCATCTACCAGGGGATCACTCAGGCTAGCCGCGATGGGCAAACCATAACCTTCTCTAACTATGCTCGCATGCCGCGAGCAGACGAGCTGGCGCACTTGCCGCACCAAGGCTGGGTGCCGCGTCGCCCCAACCGGGAGCCGGGAAACCCAGTGCGCATGGTGCAGGAGAGGGGAGAGGCGCTGTCTTCGACGAGCAGCACGGGTCCGGAAGGGTTGCGTGGCCTAGCCATGTACTTCGGGCTAAGTATTTAAACGGCTGGTATCTAGGCGGATGGGAATTCGTAGGCGAGCTTTAGCGTCCCGCTTTCCCCGGAGCGTCGTGGGATAGCGCGGCGGTGAGGCGGGAGGAGGCGTCGACAAGCACGTCAGCGAACTTCTCCGCTGGGGAGGGGCGGAATCGTTCGGCGGAGCCGGAGACGGAGAGCACGGCGATAAAGTTGCCGGCGGCGTCGAAGACGGGGGCGGAAACGGAAGCGAGATTCGATTCGCGCTCCTCGATGGATTCGGAGTAGCCGTTGGTGCGCGCGAGCTCGATGTCGTGCTCGCTAAAAAGGGCATCGGGAACGTGTACATCCGCAAAAGCTGCGAAGATGCGGGCGGCTGAGCCGGAAGTAAGGGGTAGTTGGCGGCCGACGGGTACGACGTTGTGCAGGCCAATCTCCGGCTCGCGTGTAGCAATGCACGTGCGGGTTGTTCCAGATAGCTCATAGAGCTGTACGGACTCACCGGTGGCCTCAAGGAGCTCTTCCATGATGGGCCCGGCGGTTTCAATGATGCGATCGCGGTTGCCGGGAAGGGCGGGGCCCGCACCCCACTTTCCGTCGGGTGTGCGGGTGAGGATCCGGTGTGCCTCGAGTGCTGTGGCGAGACGGTGTGCGGTTGCTCGGGGCAGGCCGGTGGTCTCACAAAGCTCGTTAAGCGTGGAGGGGCGGTTGGTCGCGGCCATCATGATGGCAACTGCGCGATCCAATACCTTTATTCCTGATACTGCGCTATACTCTCCCATATAATGAAATCTACGTCCCATTAATTGAGATTTCAAGTGGAGAGAAACATGACTGAGAAATTGACACTCGCAGAGAAGGTATGGCGCGACAATGTCGTGCGCAAGGGGGAGAACGGCGAGCCTGATCTCCTCTACATTGACTTCCAGCTCTTGCATGAAGTTACCAGCCCGCAGGCCTTCGACGGTCTGCGCCTGGCTGGACGGACGATGCGGCACCCTGAGTTGCACTTAGCCACGGAGGATCACAACGTTCCCACCGTGGGTATAAAGACCGGAAATCTCCTGGAGATTAAGGACGAAGTTTCCCGTACACAGGTGTCTACCCTTCGCAAGAACTGCGAGGAGTTCGGCGTACGCCTGCATTCGATGGGTGATGCCCAGCAGGGCATTGTCCACACCGTTGGTCCGCAGTTGGGTATCACCCAGCCCGGCATGACCATTGTGTGTGGTGACTCGCACACCTCGACGCACGGCGCCTTCGGCTCCATTGCCATGGGCATCGGTACCTCCGAGGTTGAGCACGTCATGGCCACTCAGACGCTTTCGCTCAAGCCTTTCAAGACGATGGCTATCGAGGTTAGCGGTGAGCTGGCGGAAGGTGTTTCCGCCAAGGACTTGATCTTGGCTATCATCGCCAAGATTGGCACTGGCGGCGGCCAGGGCCACATTATCGAGTACCGCGGCGAGGCCATTCGCAAGATGTCGATGGAAGCGCGCATGACGATCTGCAACATGTCCATCGAGGCTGGTGCCCGCGCTGGCATGGTTGCTCCGGATGAAACAACCTTTGAGTACGTCAAGGGCCGCGAGTTCGCCCCGCAGGGCGAAGACTGGGACGCAGCGGTCGAATACTGGAAGACGCTGCCGACCGACGAGGGGGCCGATTTCGATACCGTCGTCGAGATCGATGGCTCCGCCCTCACCCCGTTTGTCACCTGGGGCACCAACCCGGGCCAGGGTCTGCCGTTGAGCGCTGCGGTGCCCGACCCGGAGGAGTGCGGGGACGATGGCGAGAAGGCCGCAGTCGAGAAGGCCCTGGCGTACATGGACCTCACGCCGGGCACGCCGTTGCGCGATATCCAGATCGACACTGTCTTCCTGGGATCGTGCACGAACGCTCGCATCGAGGACCTGCGCGCCGCCGCCGAGGTGGTCAAGGGGCGCAGTATCGCGGCTGATACCCGCATGATGGTGGTCCCGTCATCGGCCGTGGTCAAGGCGCAGGCTGAGGAGGAAGGCTTGGACAAGATCTTCACCGATTTCGGCGCTGAATGGCGTACCGCGGGTTGCTCGATGTGCCTGGGTATGAACCCGGACCAGCTGAAGCCGGGGGAGAGGTCGGCGTCGACAAGCAACCGCAACTTTGAGGGCCGCCAAGGCCCCGGTGGCCGTACCCACTTGGTGTCCCCGGCCGTTGCCGCGGCGACAGCAGTCCTGGGCCACCTGGCCGCACCAGCTGATATCGACGATGCCGCCGTAGCCGGCGCCTAAGGAAAGGGAAAAGACAATGGAGAAGTTCGTAACTCATACTGGCGTCGGCGTTCCGCTGCGAGTTTCCAATGTGGATACCGACCAGATCATTCCTGCGCGCTATCTGAAGTCCGTCAAGCGCACTGGCTTTGCCGAAGGCCTGTTTTCTAACTGGCGCAGCGACGAGAACTTCATTCTCAACCAGGAACCGTTCAAGGAAGGCTCTGTGCTTTTCGCGGGTCCGGACTTTGGTACCGGTTCTTCTCGTGAGCACGCGGTGTGGGCGCTTGCTGAGTATGGATTCAAGGCGGTGTTTTCCTCCCGCTTCGCCGATATTTTCCGCGGCAACTCTGGTAAGGCCGGGCTGCTGACGGGGCTCATGGAGCAAGAAGACATCGAGCTCATCTGGAAGCAGTTGGAGTCCGGTGAAACCGAAACCACCGTGGATTTGGAAGCGCGCACGGTTACCGTCGGCGGCAACAGCTATACCTTTGAGATCGATGACTACACCCGTTGGCGCCTCATGGAGGGACTCGACGACATTGGGCTGACCCTGCGCAATGAGGACGATATCGAGGCTTTCGAATCCGCACGCCCGGCATTCAAGCCCCGCGTCGTGGCGTCTTAGCGTGAGCAATGGGGGTGTGGGAGTGTTCCCCGCCTCCTGTGGCGCCGGACACATATCGGCGTTAACATCCTCGGCATGAGCAATCCTTATCAAAGCTTTAGCGGGGACAGTGGCAATCAGTTCGGCGGTGCAGGTGGGTATGGCGATTATGACTATCACCAGTCTGGGAGTTACGGCTACCAGCAACCCAACGGCTACGGCTACCAGCAGCCGGGAAGCTTTGGGTACCACCAGCCCGGCGCCGCGCCTGGCAATCCACCAGGCGGGGCCCCGCGCAGCCCATCGACGCCATGGATATTGTGGGCCAAACCTTCAAGGGCTACCTGAAGCAGCCTGTGCCAGGGATGCTGGCCATGCTGGTGCATCTCATTATCTCTTTTGCTCTTCTTCTTGTGCCGGGAACCGTTTTAGGCGGAATCTCCGCAGCGATGGAAGAAAGCGGCAGGGACATTGAACCCCTGGTTCCTACCGTGGGGATACCTCTTATGGTGGTCATGGCGCTAGCCGCCTACGCTTATCTCTGCTGGATGATGGCGAACCTCTTCAATGGTTCCCGCAAGATCGCTGATGGGGAGAAGGTCACCTTCCGCGACTACTTTAGGTTTGCGCAGCTGAGTGGTTGCGCCGGTGTCTATGCTTGCTTCTTTATTTTGGTAACGCTCGGATCTATTGCGGGTGGCTTCCCCGGACTGATTCTCTATGCGCTCCTGTGGCCAGCGCCCGTGATCAAGGCGGATGACCCCGATAAGCCTCTCATGGACTGCTTCCGAGAGGCCCTCGACCTAATCATGGAGAATCTAGGGCAGTCGCTGCTCTTTATTCTGGTCTGTTCCCTCATCACGAGCTTTGTCGTATTTATCCCCATCGTCGGCTTCCTTGCCGCCTATCCGATCTGGGCGCTCGGGATGGTCCTTTTCACCCGCGCTATACAGCGCCGCCCTGCAGCACGGTTTGAATAAGGCAGCAGGGCGGCGTAGAAACTCCTGAGGGACGTGGGCGATGCCCTGCTCAGCGCACGGGAAGCGGGCTAGCTAGATAATCTGCGCCCGTAAGCTCACCGTCGTTGAAGGAAAGAACCCACACCGAAGCTTTCTTGAACTTGAGTTCTTCGATCGGCTCTTGAATGAACTTCGGTGCATAGGACTCGATGATGCCGGGGATTGTCAGCCCTTGGCTGACGATAACCGGAACGCCGCCGCCGTCGACAACGCGTTGGAAGGCGGCGCGGGCGGTCTCAGGTGATTCAGCAAAGACATCATCGCCGAATGCTTTATTCACGGCGATATCCATGCCGAGTTCATCGGCCAGCGGGGCAGCGGTGTGCTGGCAGCGCTGCGGCGGGGCGCTATAAATGGCGGTCGGATGGAAAGGAGTGAGCATCGGCACGAGCATCTCCGCCTGGCGGCGCCCCTTCTTATCCAGCGGGCGCAGGTCATCATCACCCTCCCAGGTGCGGCGCTGGTGCGCGCGGGCATGGCGCACGTAGAGAACGCGGGTCGTTGGTGCGAGGCGCAGGCGCTTCTTTGCCTTGGCCAAGACCTGTGCATCAACGTCATAAGAGAGCAATGCGCAGGCATCATCGATCTTCATCCAGCGCAGCTCGTCGGTTTCCTGATTCGGGGTGTATTCGCCATCGAGCACCCGCGCCAGCCAGTAGTAGACCACCTTGGTGCGGCCTTGTACTGGGTAAGCTACCTTGCCGATGAGTTTGCCCAAGCGCACGGTATAACCGGTTTCCTCGAGGATCTCGCGCGCGGCGGTAACAGGAAGGGATTCGCCCGGATCCACCTTGCCCTTGGGCAGTGACCAATCGTCATAGTGCGGGCGATGAATGAGGGCGACTTCCGGATCGTGCGGGTCACCGCGCCAGAGAACCGCACCGGCGGCCAGGGTCGTGCGCTTAAACTCATCGGCCGGATCGACGGGCACTTCTTGGTGTCGGCCAGAAATAAAGACCTCGGATTTGATGTCTTTGTCCGTCTCGTGCATGTTCTTTGCCTTGGGCATGCTGCTCCTTTTGCGCCAGTAGCTTCTAACCTTTTTCCATTTTCCTCCACTCACTGCCGCGATGCAGCCTTACGCGCCGAGCGCGCTTTAATGCCGAGCGTGCTTTAATGGGGAAAGCCGATATACCGGGAATCTACAGTGAGGTGGCACATAGTGAACGTAGCAGTATTGGGTGCGGGCTCGTGGGGAACTACGCTGGCAAAGGTTTTTGCCGATGCCGGCAATGACGTCCGCTTGTGGGCGCGCCGTGAAGAGCTAGCCCAGGCCATCAATGCACGCCACGAGAACCCGGATTATCTCCCAGATCTTCCGTTGCCCGCCTCCATCCGCGCTACCACCGATCCAGCTAATGCGCTGGAGGGTGCGGACATCGTCATTTTCGGCGTCCCCTCGCAGACCTTGCGGTCCAACCTGGAAAAATGGGCGCCGTTGCTGCCGGAGGATGCAACTTTAGTATCGATTTCCAAGGGCGTGGAGAAGTCGACGCTCAGCCTGATGAGCGAGGTGATTGCCGATGCCGCCGGTGTTTCCCCCGACCGCATTGCGGTGCTCTCCGGGCCCAACTTGGCCAAGGAGGTGGCCCAGGAGCAGCCGGCAGCTACGGTTATCGCGTGCCGCGACGCCGACCGTGCCAAGGCTGTCCAGCATGCCGCCGCAGCACCCTATTTCCGGCCCTATACCAACACCGATGTTATCGGCGCGGAAATTGGCGGTGCCTGCAAGAACGTGATTGCACTTGCCTGCGGCATGGGTGCGGGTAAGGGGCTGGGAAACAACACCATGGCCAGCATCATTACTCGAGGTCTCGCGGAGATTACTCGTCTCGGCGTGAAGCTGGGAGCGGACCCGTTCACCTTCTCTGGTCTGGCTGGTATGGGTGACCTCGTGGCAACCTGTAGCTCGACGTTGTCCCGCAACCGCACCTTTGGCTACCGCCTCGGCCAGGGCGGCACCCTGGAGGAAGCCACAGCCGCCACCAATGGCCAGGTAGCGGAAGGCGTTATCTCTTCCGATTCCATCTTTAGGCTGGCGCAGCGCGCGGGCGTAGAGATGCCTATTACCCAAGCGGTCTTCGGTGTGTGCCACCGCGGCGTGACTGTCGACGACATGATCGTGGCTCTGATGGGTCGCACCAAGAAAGCTGAGTAAAGCCGAGTAAAGTTGCTCGGTATGACTGAAGCGAATCCTGTGCGCGTGGCCGTAGTGTACGGCGGGCGCAGCTCCGAGCATTCAGTGTCGTGCATCTCCGCCGGCGCAATCATGGAGCACCTTGACCCGGACAAGTATGAGGTTGTGCCGATCGGCATCACGCGAGAGGGCACCTGGACTCAGGGCAGTCGGGAGGGCCTCGGCATCGTAGATGGGCGCCTGCCCGAGGTAGAGCTGCACGATGAGCTGGCGCTTTCCCTCAACCCCGCCACGCGCGGACGCATCCACAACGTCACTCGCCATGAGCACTACACCGAAGTGGATGTCATTGTGCCGGTTCTCCATGGACCCTACGGTGAAGATGGGACGGTCCAGGGGCTTTTCGAGCTCTCCGGCATCCCTTACGTGGGCGCGGGCGTGCTGGCCTCGGCCGTGGGCATGGACAAGGAGTTCACCAAGAAGCTGCTGGTTGCGGAAGGTCTGCCTGTGGCGCCCCAGGAGGTGCTCACTGGGGAAGCCACGCTGAGCGACGCCCAAAAGGAGCGCCTCGGCCTGCCTGTCTTTGTGAAACCGGCGCGCGGTGGTTCCTCCATCGGTGTGTCCAAGGTTTCGGCGTGGGAGGATTTCGCGGACGCGCTGGCCCTAGCCTACGAGTCCGACGAGAAGGTCCTTGTCGAGCCGGAAATTCGCGGTGCAGAGGTGGAAGTGGGCGTCCTCGAGCACCCAGACGGTAGCCTCCAGGCTTCCGTTCCCGCCAAACTTTTGGGCACTACGGAGTCCGAAGAAGGCTTTTATGACTTCGATGCCAAGTACATCGACGAGGGCGTTTCGGCGGAAATCCCTGCGCCGTTGAGCGATGAACTAACCGCTGAGCTCCGCCAGCGCGCTATTGAGGCTTTCCGTGCTCTGGGCGCTGCCGGCCTGTCCCGCGTGGATTTCTTCGTCAGCGAGGATTCCTACTGCATCAACGAGGTGAACACCTTCCCCGGCTTCACACCCATCTCGATGTACCCCCAGGTATTCGCCGCCGTGGGTGTGGGCTATGCCGAGCTGCTGGATACCCTCATCCAAACCGCGCTCGCGCGTTCCTAGTCCTTAGCCCGCCTAGTCCCTCAGCTGAGTGCGAAGGGCAGGCGGTAGAGGAGCAGGCCGCGGTTGCTACTGGGAAGGGGTGGCGGCCACGAGGGCGTCGCTCAGCCGCACCAGCGCGGAATTGGCTGCCTCCTGCGGAGCAGACAGCGCGAGATCCTCCGCCCGGCCGAGCGCGAACCACGTGCCGGCCGTGGTGCCCTCCGCCAGGGTGGTGTCCTCGAACCAGGGCACGTCATTGACCTGCTGAAGCTGGACACCTGCACGGTAGTTCTCCGGTGCAGCCACACCACAACGCACGACGATCTCTTCCTGGCCCGGCGCGCTGTAGACCCAGGTGTTCTTGTCACCGACATCCTCGCGGCGCGAGTAGCCCTCCGCGAGGGTCTCCGGCAGGGCCTTTTCCAGCCGGCTGCACATGGAATCCGGGCCCGCCTTCAGCTGCGATAGCGGAGCGGCATTGGGCTGTTGCTGTTTCTGTTCCAAGTGGTCGAGAGCATCACCGAGACCCTCCGGGGCGTCGTCGCGCGCGTTGTCGGAGGTGGTGGTGACCGCGACGGCGGGAACGCGCTTGGTGCTGTACCACGTCGTGAGATTCGAGCCGGGAGTGGCGTCGACGACCTGCAGCCAGGATTCGCCGTCGGCCTCGACGGTCTGGGAATACTCAGTAAATTGCTGCGGCAAGTCAACACCGCAGCGCAGCGTTATCTTGTCCTCCGAGCTCTTCGCCCACGCCGCAGCACCCGCGGGAGCTGGCTCGACAAGATCGACGCGTGGGTACCCCAGTAGTTTGTCTGGCAGCGCATCGACCACGGCGGCGCACTCGGGGGAATCCGCCGCCTCAGATGGGGTGGGAGGCAGCGCCACCGGTTGCTGGGCAGCGGTGGTGAAGACGTATTTTGCCCCAAAAATCACCGCGAAGACCATCGCGATGGCGATCCCGAGTGAGACGTAGATTGCGGTGCGGTTAAATTGGGTATCCATAGGGGCTTATCCTATCGCTGATAGTCCAGGAAGAACGAACGTGGACGGTGCGCACGCGTACAGTGCGTGGCCCGCGCAACACAAAGGAGTCCGTGACGGTGGGTTTATCGCATACCCTCGACCAAGCCGGTGAGCGGCAAGTCATCCATGAGATTGTCACCGCTGCCCCGAGCGCGCTCAACGGTGACGATGCCGCGGTGCTGTACCCGGCAGCGCCCAATTCCCGCACGGTGGCAGCGACAGACATGATGGTGGAAGGCAGGCATTTCCGCCGGGATTGGTCGACTGCCGCAGAAATCGGGCAGAAGGCCATCGTGCGTAATTTCGCCGATATCGAGGCGATGGGTGCCCGGCCCACCGCAGCACTGCTGGCTATTGCCGCCCCAGGGGAAACCCCGGTGGATTTCGTGCGGGGGATTGCGCAGGGCATCGCTGAGCGCTGCGCGGTCTATAACGCAGAGCTGGTCGGCGGCGACCTTACCCGCAGCGACAGCTTAGTCATCAATGTCACGGCGATGGGCTCCTTGGGAGGAAGTGGGGCGCCGCTGACCCTAGATGGAGCACGCGCGGGCCAAAAGCTGGTGGCGCACGGCAAGATTGGGTACTCCGGAGCGGGCCTTGCTCTGCTTCAGCGCTTTGGCCGCGCGCTGCCCCCGGAACTAGAGGAGCTGTGGCCGCTGATCGACGCCCACTGTGCACCCACCCTGAGCCCAGGGCGTGGGGTTATCGCTCGGGCAACGGGGTCGACCGCGATGACAGATAATTCGGATGGCTTAGCGCGTGATGTGGGGCATCTGGCACAACGCTCCGGGGTGCGCATCGACCTCGACCGCGCAGCCATTGCCCCGGATCCGCTCCTAGCTGCTGCCGGCGCGGTGCTTGATATCGATCCGTGGGAATGGGTCCTAACGGGAGGGGAGGATCACACGCTGTTGGCCACCACGTACAAGGCCGCTCCCTCTGGGTTCCGGGAAGTAGGCCGGGTGATGCGCGGTACCGGTGTCACCATCAGCGGAGAGGAGCCTCGCTATCGCGAGGGCTGGGAGGGATTTGCGTGAGCCACATCGATACCTCTCGTATTCACTATTCGTGGATGCCCCACATCCGGCAGGCGCTGGAGGAGAATCTGCCGCGCCTTGAGCAGCAGATCGGCCAAGACTTTCTGCCCCCGGCCGAGGACGTCTTCGCTGCCTTGTCGATGCCCCTCGACGACGTACGTGTCCTCATCGTGGGCCAAGATCCCTATCCCACCCCGGGCCATGCCATGGGCTTGTCCTTTTCTACGCGCCCCGGGGTGCCGGCTCCCCGCTCGTTGCAGAATATCTACGTCGAGCTTCACGATGACCTCGGGATCGACGGTCGCGCGGATGGGGACCTGCGGGCGTGGTTCGACCAGGGCGTGCTGCTGCTGAACAGGGTGCTTACCGTGGCCCCGGGCCAGGCCGGCTCGCACCGGCGGATGGGCTGGGAAGCGATTACGGAGGCCGCCATCAGAGCGTTGGCGGGGCGCGATATCGTGGCCATTTTGTGGGGGCGCGATGCCCAAACCTGCCAGGCCTTCCTGCCGGGTACGGAGTGCATCACCTCCCCGCATCCTTCACCCCTGTCAGCACGACGCGGCTTCTTCGGATCGCGTCCATTTTCCCGGGCGAATGCGGCCTTAGAGGCCCGTGGCGTCTCGACAGTGGACTGGCGCTTGTAGACTAACCAACATGTCTTATCCCGCCGAGTTGGATGCCCGTGGCCTGCACGAGTGGGCCGCGCGAACCGTTAAGGAGCTACAGCGCCGCCGCGCCGAGATTAACGCCCTCAACGTGTTCCCGGTGCCCGATTCTGACACGGGATCCAACATGGCGCACACCATGGAATCTGCCCTGGCGGAGGCCGATAAAGGCGAGATGGACGTGGCTGAAGCCCTGGCCATCGGTTCGGTACGCGGAGCGCGCGGCAACTCCGGGATGGTGCTGTCCCAGGTATTGCGCGGGGTGGCTGACGCCACGACGGATTCGCGGGTGGATGGTTCGGTCTTGGCGGATGCCCTCTCGCTGGCCGTCACGCTGGTCGACCGTGCTCTGGCCTCCCCAGTGGAAGGCACCATCATCACCGTGCTGCGTGCCTCGGCCGCCGCTGCTAGTAAGGCCGCCGAGGAGTCCGGCGCGCAACTGCACGGTATTGTGGTCGCGGCGGTCGACGCCGCCCGGCAAGCCTTAGCGGAGACTCCTTCCCAGCTGCCGGCGCTGCGCGAGGCCGGTGTCGTAGACGCCGGCGGAGCAGGCTTCGTCATCTTGTTGGAATGCTTGCTGGCCCAGCTCACCGGTGAAGACACCGTCCCCGAACCTGTGGCTATAGAGACTGTAGGGGCAGAGCCCACGCAGAGCGAATCGCTGCCGTCTCACGGAGAGAACTGTGCCGCGCCACAGCCTGGGGCCGGCCCGGAGATTGAAGTCATCTTCTTCTTCGAGGGAGACCTCGCCCAGATCGAGGAGGCCCTCAACCCGTTGGGCAATAGCCTCGTCATCGCGCGAGCCACGGAGGATTCTGCGAGCGTGCACATCCATAGCTCCCAAGCCGGTGCGGTCATCGAACAAGCCTATGGCCTCGGAAAAGTCAGTAACCTGCGCCTCGAGGTGCTTCCCTCCGCCGGAGATACAGCGGCCGGCGAAATGCAGGCCATCGATCGTGCCGGGCGGCGAATCTTCGCCGCAGTGCCCGAAGGAGCCGCCCGCGAGCTTTTTGAAAAGGCCGGGGCGGATACCGTCAAGCCCGGCGACGGCCCTCGCGCCGCGAAGGCGGGTGATCTCTTCTTGCCCAACGGCTACGGCGGTGCGCCCGGCACAGCCACGCTTATCCCGACTGATTCCCTCGTCTCCGGGCTCGCCGCGCTGTCGGTCTACTCACCGGGTTCCACCCACACCGCCGAGGCAGTGGCCACCATGGCGGATGCCGCACGCTCGATGCGGGTGGTGCATCCGGATACAGAATCCATCGACGGGATTGTGGCGTCGTGCTGCAGCCAATTGGCCTACGGCGGGGAGCAGATCACCGTGCTCACCGGACTAGAGATCGATGAGGACGAGCTGGCGCAGCTCTTGGGCGTCGACGTGGTGGTGCTGCGGGTTCCCGGGCTGCGTACCGAGATCGGGGTGGAGTAAGCCATGCTGGGGTGGCAGGATGACCGTGCGCTGACGGAGATTCTGGCAAAGAAGGATGCCTCAGCAATCAAGCGCGCCTTCGGGTACACCACGTGCGGGGAGCTGCTCAGCCACTATCCACGCGACTACATCCGCCACAACAAGGACGTCGGCCTCGGCGGTGCCGAGGACGGTGACCACGTCACCATCACCGGTGTCATTGAGGATGTCCGCGTCAAGCACACCTCCAAAGCCATGGTCTTTATCCTCTACATGGATAGTGGAGTCCAAGCCTCATTCTTTAACGCGCATTACGTGCAGCGCGTGCTGGGGCGCGGCATGCGCGTCATGCTGTCTGGCAAGCTGAAGTACTTTCGGGGATACCCCAGCCTGCAGCACCCGGACTTCCTCATCCTCGACCCCGGCCGTTATCAGGAATCCTTGCTGGATAGCACGACTGGGCAGGGGACAGGCTCGCTGAAGAAGCTCTCCCAATTCGGGTCGCTGGAGACCTTCCTGCAGCGCGAGTGGATTCCCGTGTACCCAGCCAGCGGGAAGGTGACGTCGTGGTACATCATGGGTGCTATCCACAAGGTGCTGGAAAATACGCCTTCGATTCCGGAGCCACTGGACTACCGCATGATGGTGACGCTGGACCAAGCCGTCCGCGAGATCCACGAACCGGGTGAGCACGGGCCCGAACGCGCCATCCAACGTTTGAAATACAATGAGGCGCTGTCGATTGGGCTGGTTATGGCCCTGCGCCAGCGCGATGTCAAGGCGCGTACGGCAACCCCGATGCCAGCGATTTTGGAGGGCTACCGCGACGAACTGCTCAGCGAGCTGCCCTTTGAACTGACTGCGGGCCAGCGCCGCGTCATCGCGGAGATCGACGCGGACCTGTGTGGCACCGCGCCCATGATGCGTCTTCTGCAGGGCGAGGTGGGCTCGGGCAAGACCCTGGTGGCCACGTGCGCCATGCTGCAGGCGGTCGACGCTGGCAAGCAGGCCGCGCTGCTCGCGCCGACGGAGGTGCTGGCGGCGCAGCATGGGGCGTCGATTAGCGCCAGCGTTCCCGAAGGAGTCACCGTCACCGTGTTGACCGGCTCGATGAAGACAGCGGAGAAGCGGCAGGCGTTGCTGGAGATTGTCTCCGGCGAGGCCGATATCGTCATCGGAACGCATGCCATCATCCAAGACACGGTGGAGTTCTTTGACTTGGGCCTCGTCATCGTGGATGAGCAGCACCGTTTCGGCGTGGAGCAGCGCGATAGCCTGCGCACCAAAACCCGGGAGGCACGAGCCCCCACCTTCTGGTCATGACGGCGACACCGATCCCGCGCACGATTGCCATGACCGTCTTCGGTGACTTGGCCGTGTCCACTCTCAAGGAGCTGCCTGGCGGGCGAAAGCTATCTTGTCCGCGGTGGTGCCCGAATGGAAACCGGAATGGGTACGCCGCGCCATCGAGAGAATCCGCGAAGAGGTAGAAAAGGGCCACCAGGCCTATATCGTCTGCCCGCGGATTGAAGGCGAGGGCGGCGTGGAAACGATGTCCGTACAGCTGCGCAACCTGCCGCTGCGGGGTCTGCGGGTGGAGATGCTGCATGGCAAAATGCCCGATAAGGACGAGGTCATGGAGCGCTTCGCCCGCGGGGAAATCGACGTCCTCGTGGCTACCACCGTCATCGAAGTCGGCGTCGACGTACCCAACGCCACCGTGATGCTCATCCGCGAATCGGAGAATTTTGGCGTCTCGCAGTTGCACCAGTTGCGTGGGCGCGTGGGGCGCGGTGGTAACGACTCCGTGTGCTTGCTGCATACCACCGCCGAGCCCGACAGTAAGTCCTACCGGCGCATCCAGGCCATAGCTGATACGCCGTCCGGTTTTGATTTGGCGGAGCTGGATCTTCGGCAGCGCCACGAAGGGGACATCCTAGGAACGCTGCAATCTGGCACCAAGCGCACTCTGAAACTGCTCGATCTCAGCCATGATCGGGACATTGTTGAGCGCACGCATGCTGATGCTGCCGCATTGGTGGAGCGCAATCCCGAGCTAGCGGAGGAGTTGACACACAATTTGAGTGCGGATGAGCAGGAGTTTTTGGAGAAGAACTAGGCCAGTCACCGCGCGCAGCTGAGGGGAGATAGGGTAGAGGCCATGACCAGAATCATCGCTGGGGAGGCCCGGGGGCGCACCATCAAGGTGCCGGAAGCCGGGACTAGACCTACCTCTGACCGTGCCCGCGAGGGCCTTTTCTCATCGTTGAACGTGCGTTGGGGTTTCATCGACTCCCGGGTGCTGGACCTTTTTGCTGGGTCCGGTGCCTTAGGTCTGGAGGCAGCCAGCCGCGGCGCTGAGGAAGTGGTCTTGGTGGAAAACAATCCTGCGGCGGTGAAGATCATCCGCCACAACATTGGGGTGGTGAAGCACCCGCGCGTCGAGGTACGCGAGATGAAGGCCTCGTCCTATCTAGCGACCGCCCCGCGCGGGTATTTCGATATGGTGCTCGCGGATCCTCCCTATGAGTTCGATGATGTGGATGGGCTGTTGGCCGCGATCGAACCGGTGTTGGATGATGCCGCAATCGTCGTCATCGAACGCCATGTGGATTCCCCGCAGACGCAGTGGCCGGAAGGCTTTGAGCCCACCGGCCAGAAGCTCAAGAAGCGGACCTTTGGCATTGCGCGTTTTGATATGGCGATTTATCACCGCGCTGAGGACAGTGACTACAGCGACAACGCGGGTAGCGAAGATACCGCCATGACCGAAATCAAGGAGGATTAGCCATGCCCACCCACGCCGTCTGCCCGGGATCTTTCGACCCCATCACGCTGGGCCATGTTGACGTGTTCAACCGCGCCAGCGAATTGTTTGACAAGGTCACCGTGCTGGTGACGGGAAACCCCGATAAGCCGTCCGGACTGTTTAGCGTGGAGGAGCGCGTGGATCTCATCCGCCGTACCGTCGCGCCAGAGATCCAGGTGGACTGGTGGGGCGGCCTGCTCGTGGATTACACCAGTGCCCATGGCATAGACACCATTGTCAAAGGCCTGCGCTCCTCCTTGGACTACGAGTATGAGCTGCCGATGGCACAGATGAACCGGCGCCTTTCCGGGATCGATACTGTCTTCTTGCTCACTGATGAAAAGTACGGCTATATCTCCTCCTCCCTGTGCAAGCAGGTGGCACAGTACGGCGGCGATGTCACGGGTATGTTCCCAGAGCACGTTGCGGCCGCCGTAATGGAACGCTACCGAGGCTAAGGAGACATGTCTGTACTGGCAATACCTTTCGTCGTCCTCGTTACCGTCATAGTCGGCTCCTGCCTGCAGCGAGTCTCCGGCATGGGGTTGGGCCTCATTGGCGGGCCCATCTTGACGCTCTTCCTCGGCCCCGTGGAAGGCATCATGGTCATCAACGTTTTGGCCTGCATTAACGCCATCCTCACGACCTATTCGATGCGCGAGAATGTGGCTTGGAATAAGTGGCTGCGCATCGGCCCCTTCATGGTCCTCGGCTCAATCCCGGCGGCGCTGCTGATCGCGCGCATCGATACCTCGGCGTTATTGGTGCTCGTGGGCGCCGCCTTGTTGATCGCGCTGGGCGTAGTGGTGTTTGGCCGCAAGTTCGTCCCCGAGATGCGGGGGACGGGGCCCGCGATCTCCGCGGGTATCTTGGGCGGTTTTACCAATACCCTGGCCGGCGTTGCCGGCCCCGTCATCACCGTGTACGCCCAGGCTGCGCGGTGGCCTAAGTCAATCCTCGCCGCGACCCTGCAACCCTGCTTTGTCATCGGCGGATTGTCCTCTGTTCTGACGAAGTACTTCCTGGGCTCCGGAGGTTTCGAGGGCCTGCATTGGCTGGTGTGGCCTTGCGGAATAGTCGGCATGTGCGTTGGTATCCTCCTGGGCAAGAAGATCGCCGGGCACGTCTCGCGGGAGAAGGCCCACACGCTGTCGCTGGCGCTGGCTAGCCTGGGAGCGCTGAGTGCTCTGCTGCGCGGTCTTTCCACGCTGGGCGCTTAAAACACTGCCTGGGTAAGGTGGACCCATGGCGAAGTTCAAGATTGAAGACGCGCTCTCCCTGCGCGCAGGCAAGAATTTTCAGATCGACTCGGTCGATGCCTCCGCAACCCCCGGCTTCGACGGTGACAAGGACGAGCTCGATGCCCGTTTCACCAAGTACGATGACGAGCTCTATGAACTGCAGGAGCGGCTCTTTGCCAACGGTCGCAGCTATGGTGAGGACGCCCCAGCGGTGCTCATTGTGTTGCAGGGAATGGATACCTCGGGCAAGGGCGGTGCTATTCGCCACGTGCTCAGCACCTTCGACCCGCAGGGAACCACCACGGTTGGTTTCGGAAAGCCCACCGAGGAAGAGCTGGAACATGACTTCTTGTGGCGCATCCGCAAGCACGACCCGCAGCCGGGACAGATTGTGGCCTTTGACCGCTCCCACTACGAAGACGTCCTCATTCAGCGCGTGCACGAGTGGGTCGACGAAGAAGAAGTGGACCGCCGCATCGAGGCTATCCGGGATTATGAGCTCGACCTGACAGCGAAGGGTGTCAAGGTCATCAAGATCTTCCTACACCTGTCCAGGGAAGCCCAGAAGGAGAATCTGCTGGAGCGCACGGAGCGGGAAGACAAGTTCTGGAAATACGATCCCGCCGATGTGGAGGAGCGCGCCTATTGGGATAAGTACATGGCGGCCTACCAGGACGCCATCCAGCGCACGGATGAAAACTATGCGCCCTGGTATGTCATTCCTACCGATAACAAGAAATACGCCCGCATGGCGCTGAAGTTCCTCATCGTGGATCTCCTGCGCCATCTTGACCTCGAGTGGCCGGCGCCCGACTTCGACCCGGAGGTGGAGCGCCAGCGCATCGAGGACGCCGACTAAGAACTAGTCGCTCTGTGCCTCATCGACGTCGCTGGCGAGCTCACGGGCGGCGGCGTTGAAACTATCGAGGACGGACAACAGCGCTTCCTGGGCATTGATAATTCCCAGGTTGAGGGCGTGGAAGAGCTGGTCCTCGTTCAGACCCGCCGTGGTGACGAAGCAGGCATCACCACGCAGCTCCACCTCATCCTCAACGAGGCCAACGATCGCGCGCCCATCGAAGGCACTGGAATTGAACTCGTTGCACAAGACGTGGAAGATCGGGAGCATGTCCGCGTCGAGCTGCGTCGGCAGCACGCATTCTATGCGCACGAGGCCATCGTCGACGGTGATAACCCAATCAAGGTCATTGAGGCGGGCAACCGCCGCAGTGGGGTCCTCCGGGTGCGCGGTGGCCGCCATATCTAGTTCCGTACCGTTGAGCACGCTCAGCACGCTGTCCCGGCTGACGGCGGGCAGCGGAGACCCAGACAGGATGTCGAAAGGATCGGTGCCTTCGCTAGCGTTGTGGCTCATTCCTACTCCTCCTCGTCCCAGGTGATCGCCTGCGGAAAACTCTGCGCCACGACGTCGAAAATCTCCGCGAAGCTGGCGAGCGAGCTCAGCAGGAAATGCCCCAGCTGGGCCAAGGACAAACCTTCGCCCACGGCCATGGCGCGGTTGGCGCCTAGGTGGATCTCCGCGTTGCCCTTCGCGTCCTCTTCGACGAGGAAGTTCAAGGTGGGCGCCACGCTGGCCCAGTTCAGCTCCGCCACGGCAGCAGCAACGTCGTGTTCGAGGTGCGCGGGAAGCGTGCCTTCCCAGGAGGCGAAGGCGCTCAATACGTCGCCTTCCGCATCGAGGTCACAGTGCACCGCGATATGCGGCACACCGGTCTGCAGGACGCGGCGCGCGGGGGCGTTGGCGTCGCCGGCACCAGGAGCGTCGCCTTCCTCGGGGGCAGCTTCGATGAGCGCGTAGTCGGCGTCGATAAGCTCGCACAACTGCGCCAGCCGGTCGATGGTGACCGGCTCAACCACGTGGAGATCGGTCACTGCTGCTCACCCTGGGCGCCCTCGGTTCCCTCGCCCGCCTGTGCGGCAGATTCGGAACCGAGCTTGGCCATTTCGTCGGCGGCGGCGACCATGGCGTTCTGGGCGTTGATGACACCATCCACGGAGGCGCGCAGCGCGGCCGCGAGTTGTTCGTCGGTCATGCCGGCCGCGCACGGAATATCGGCCTCGGTGCGCACGAGCAGCATGCCGTCGAAGTCAGCAATGACGGCGCGGGCCCCCATAGCCACGGAATTGATCTGGTTAGCCGCGAGGAAAAGGCCGGCGTCGGCCTTGGCGTAGTTGACGTCCGTTGGCACATCGCAGCGCACGATGGCAACGCTTTCCAGCACAGCGAACATGCACGGCAGGCCGTTGAGGTTGGCGGTGGCGGCGTCGTCGCGGCCGGTGACCGGCTCGAGTTCGATGTCGAAGGTCTTCATTGCCTCAATGATGCGGTCGAGGGTGACCTCCGGCAGTGCGTGCGGATCCTCGGCGGGGGTAGTCGCAGGATTAGTCATGGTTGTGCTCCTTCCAGGTGACGAGCTGCGGGTACTGCTGTTCAATCCACTCGAAGGACTGCAACACGGCATCCAGGGTGGACATGACGAACGCGCCTAACTGGTTGCGGGAAGCGCCGTGGGTCAGGTCGAGATCGCGCGCACCGGAGACTGCCAAGGCGTTGTCCGGAGCCTCAAAGAAGCGGAACGTCGGCGTGAAGTGATCCTGGTTCCAGGCGTTGATGTGCATGAGGAGCGCCGGGCCCTCGGAGGCGGGCACAGAACCGCGCCACACGGAATCAACGATGAGGGAGGAGCCAACCAGCTGGAAGGCAATGGCGGCGTTCGAGAAGCCGGTGCGCAAAAGGTTGACCGTCTGGCCGTCCTGCGTCTTTTGCTCTTCGATGCGGTATTCCAAGCCTTCTGACTTAAAGATCTCCGCAATGCGCTCGAGTGTGACCTCCTCAATCGGAGTATCGGGCTGCAGCTGGCGCTGCTGCGCTTCGTCGTGATTAGTGGTGTCAGTCAATTCTTCTACTCACTTCGCTACATTCTTCTTAATCTTTTCCGGCCCCGACACTACCGGAGCCGTCTTCCTGGGGTGCGCAGGTGGGGTCCTCGAAGAGTTTTTCCCCGCCCAGCTCGTGGGCAAGCGCTGGAGCGATCTCGGGATATCGGAAAGTATGGCCGAGCGCTTCCGCGCGCGTGGGCAGAACCTTTTGGTTAGCCAGTGCAAGCTCACGCGCACCTTCCTTGCCTAGCAGCAGCGCCGGACCGACGCTGGGGATCGGAATGATGGTGGGGCGGTGGAGCAAGGAACCAAGGGCATCAACATAATCGCGGTTGAGCACCGGAGTGGGGGAGACCGCGTTGATGACGCCGTGCCAGGCCGGGTCGAGCGCGGCGCGGACAAACATGTCAGAAAGATCATCTTGTGCAATCCAGCTATTCCACATGGTGCCTTTGCCAAAAGCGCCGCCAAGACCAGTGGAAAACAGCCCGCGTAGCAGCGGCAGGATCCCTGCATTGGCTGATTGCACAATACCGGTACGCAGGTTAACCACGCGCTTTCCAGCCTCCCGCGCCGGCTCACACGCCGCCTCCCAGTCGGCGACGACGTCAGCGAGAAAACCCTCGCCGCGCTCCGATTCCTCGGTCAGTTCCGTCTCACCCCTGTCCGGGCCGTAGATTCCAATGGCGGAGGCGCACACCATGGCGGTCAGGGACGGGGTCTCAGCAGCCAGCTGGGCCAGTAGGCGAGTAGGCTCGACGCGGGAATCGCGAATGGCCTCTTTATGCGCGGAATTAAAACGCCCAAAGATAGGTTCGCCGGCCAAGTGGATGAGAACGTCAACGCCCTCCAGCAGGTCCTTCGCTGGCAACTGTGGGCGCCAGAGGCGCTCGCCAGGCCCGGGGTTGGAGCGCACCAAAGGGATGACGGTGTTGCCCAGGGTGCCCAATTGCGCAGCCACAGCCGCGCCCACCGTCCCGTGCGTTCCGGTTATCGCTATCGTGCGGGGCTCGGCGTTGAGTGCGCCGAGCCTGTGGGCAAAGCGAAAGTCTTCGATGAGCTGCTGCTGGCGGTAAGCGAAGATCGATTCCAGGGCTCCGGCGGGGATGCGGGTCTCCACCTTGTCCGTGATGAGCGTGCCTCCGGGTGATCCTCAAAGAAGTGCTCGTGGCGCCAATTCGCCAAGGAGCGGAAGGGGGCGTTGATACAGACATCCGCGAAGGACCGCCGCGGTTGGTAGCGGCTGAGGTCGTGGCGGGCAACCCATTTCAGGCCGCCGGGAAAGCCCAATATTGAGGTTCCATCGGCCAAGGACTCGGCTTGCTGAAGGGGGGTCATAAAACCGAAAGGTGGGGTGAGGCGAGCAAACGCCCCCTGGCGGGTATGCCACTGCCATACGTCTTCGCGCGGGGCGGGGACAACGTGCTGGGTAGTGAAACTCACTGTCTATAGACCTGCCTCAGGAGATTCGGGGGTGCGAGGGCGTACCAAGCACGCGTGAAGAGTGCTATGGTTAGTGCTGGCTTTCAAGCATAGACAAGTCCACTGAACCATTGTCCGACATCCTTTAAAGACCGCACCGTGAGGCGGGGAAGGAGGTCACGATGAGTGAATCCGGCACCCACGCGGAGTCCAACGAGCTGCTGAGCTCCTCAGACGTCGCGCGTACTGTCGCACGCATCGCGCACCAGATCATTGAAAAGACGGCGCTAGATTCGAGTGATTCTTCTCGAGTCCTGCTCTTAGGCATTCCCTCTGGTGGCGTGCCTTTGGCGCAGCGCCTTGCCGAAAAGATTGAGGAATTCTCCGGGGTGGAGATTCCCTGGGGCTCCCTCGACATCACTTTGTACCGAGACGATTTATATGCCCGCCCGCACCGTGCCTTGCAGCCCACGACGGTGCCTGACGGCGGGATCGATGGCGCCACCGTCATTCTTGTCGACGACGTCCTTTACTCCGGCCGCACCATCCGTGCCGCCCTCGATGCCCTCGCGGACATCGGCCGCCCCGACATCATCCAGCTCGCCGTCCTCGTGGACCGCGGACACCGCCAGGTACCCATCCGCGCCGACTACGTGGGCAAAAACATCCCCACCGCGCGGGATGAGGATGTCACCGTGTACAACGCCGACATTGATGGGCGCGATGCCGTCGTTCTCACCCGCTTCACTGCACAGCCCGGCAAGGAGGCATAAATGAAGCACCTCATTAACATCGCCGACCACAGCGCCGAGGAGATTCTCGGTCTGATGGATGAGGCCGACCGCTTCCGGGAGGCCCTGGAAGGCCGCGAGGTCAAGAAGTTGCCCACGCTGCGCGGGCGCACCGTTTTCACCTTGTTCTACGAGAATTCCACGCGCACTCGTTCCTCTTTCGAGACGGCGGGCAAGTGGATGTCGGCGGATGTCATTAACCTCTCCGCTTCGACGTCCTCGGTCAAGAAGGGCGAGTCCCTCAAGGACACCGGGTTGACCTTGGCGTCCATCGGGGCGGACGCCATCATCATGCGCCATCCTTCCTCCGGTGCGGCACAGCAGCTAGCTAGCTGGGTAGCGCCCGGCGGCCAGGGCCCGAGCGTGATTAACGCCGGCGATGGCTCCCACCAGCACCCCACGCAGGCGCTTCTCGACGCCGTCACGATGCGCCAGCGCCTGCACCTGGGCGCGGATCGCTCGGCAGCCGGCACCGGTTTTGAAGGTCTAAACGTGGCTATCGTCGGTGACTGCCTGCATTCTCGCGTGGTGCGCTCCAACGTGGACCTGCTCTCCACGCTGGGTGCTGAAGTCACGCTCGTCGCCCCGCCGACGCTGCTGCCTTTCGGCGTCGACACCTGGCCGGTGCGCGTCTCCCACGATTTCGATGCAGAGGTTGCCAAGGCAGACGTCGTCATGATGCTGCGCGTGCAAGCAGAGCGCATGAACGGCGGTTTCTTCCCCTCGCACCGCGAGTACGCCACTCTCTACGGGCTGTCCAAGGACCGCGCAGCGGCCATGAAGAAGGACGCCATCATCATGCACCCAGGCCCCATGGTCCGCGGCATGGAGATCAACTACGCCGTGGCTGACTATGACAACACCGCGGTACTCCAGCAGGTTAACAACGGTGTCCACGTGCGCATGGCGGCTTTGTTTACGCTGCTCACTAACGGCGAGAACGCCGGTATCTAAATCGATATGTCCCACTTAGCAACGAGGAGAGCTGAAGAATCCATGACTACTTATCCAGACACCGGCGTGCTCTCTGCTCCCGCGGCCGGCACTCTGCTCATCACCAACGTTCGCCCCTATGGCGAGGGTGAGCCCACCAGCATCCTGATCAAGGATGGCGTCATCGAAGCCATCGGTGCTGCCGCTGACGCCGGTGACGCCAGGGACGCCGGGGGCGTGACCCCGGCGGTCAAGGCGGACCGCAATATTGATGGTGGCGGCAACGTGCTGCTGCCAGGGCTGGTGGACATGCACGTTCACCTGCGTGAGCCGGGCCGCGAGGACACCGAGACCATCGAAACCGGCTCGCGCGCTGCCGCCAAGGGCGGCTTTACCGCAGTGTTCACCATGGCTAACACGTCACCGGTGACGGATCAGCCGATCATCGCCGAGTCCGTCTGGGCCAAGGGCCAGGCACGCGGCCTGTGCGATGTCCACCCGGTTGGCTCCATCACGAAGGGCCTCGAGGGCAAGACTCTGACCGAGTTTGGCATGATGGCCCGCTCGGATGCCAAGGTGCGCATGTTCTCTGACGACGGCAAGTGCGTCCAGGACCCGCAGCTCATGCGCCGTGCCTTGGAGTACGCGAAGGGCCTTGACGTTCTGCTGGCTCAGCACGCAGAAGATCACCGCATGACCGAAGGCGCTAGCGCCCACGAGGGTGAGGTCGCCGCCCGCCTCGGCCTGCGCGGCTGGCCGCGCGTCGCCGAGGAATCCATCGTCGCCCGCGATGCACTGCTCGCGCGTGACTACGGCAACCGCATGCACATCTGCCACGCTTCGACGAAGGGCACCGTGGAGCTTCTTAAGTGGGCCAAGGAACAAGGCATCCCGCTGACCGCCGAGGTGACCCCGCACCACCTGCTGTTGACCGATGACAAGCTGGTGACCTACGACGGCGTCTACCGCGTCAACCCGCCGTTGCGCGAGGAATCTGACACCCTGGCCCTGCGCCAGGCATTGCTCGACGGGCTTATCGACGTCGTGGCGACCGACCACGCCCCGCACGGCAGCGAAGACAAGTGCGTCGAGTTCGAGCACGCCAAGCCGGGCATGCTGGGGCTGGAGTCCTCCCTGGCGGTCATCGCCAAGCTTTTCGTCGCCACCGGTCTGGCCGACTGGCGCTTCGTTGCCCGCGTCATGTCGGAACGCCCGGCAGAGATCACCCGCCTGCCTGGCCATGGCCGCCCGATTGCCGTGGGAGAGCCAGCGAACCTCACCATCGTTGATCCGGAGCACCAGTGGGTATCCGATTCCACGCGCCTGGCATCGAAGTCGGAGAACAACCCATACGAGGGGGAGGAATTCGGCGCACGCGTGGCCTACACCATCCTGCGCGGTGCGGTGACCTACGACCTAGCGGCTGAAAGCGGCAGCGAGGCGGCCGAGTAATCGGGATAATCGACAATCAGAGTTGCTCACCACTTAAGTAGTCAACGCACACCAACGCACGTCCCCAACACAATCACCCTTCACCGAGAAAATTCACTGAAAGGTTCAACACACAGTGACTTCCACTACCACCACCCCCGCCATCCTGGTCCTCGCTGATGGCCGCACCTTCCGTGGCTTTGGCTTTGGCGCCACGGGTACGACCCTGGGCGAGGCCGTCTTTACCACCGCCATGACGGGCTACCAGGAGACCATGACGGATCCGTCGTACCACCGCCAGATCGTCGTGGCCTCCGCGCCGCAGATTGGTAATACAGGCTGGAATGATGAGGACAATGAGTCCCACGGCGACAAGATCTGGGTTGCCGGTCTGGTCATCCGCGACCTTGCCCGCCGCGTCTCCAACTGGCGCGCCGAGCGCTCACTGCCGGAGGAGATGGAAAAGCAGGGCATCATCGGTGTCAGCGGCATCGATACCCGCACCCTGGTGCGCCACCTGCGCAACCACGGCTCCATCAAGGCCGGTATCTTCTCCGGTGCCGATGCTGAGCGGGACGTCGATGAGCTCATCGCTGAGGTGAAGAACCAGCCCTCCATGGCCGGACTCGACCTGTCGGCAGAGGTCTCGACTGATGAGGTTTATACCTTCCCGGCCGTAGGGGAGAAGCGCTTCACCGTCGTGGCCTACGACATGGGAGTCAAGACCGCCACACCGAAGAACTTCGCCGAGCGCGGCATCGAGACCATCGTGGTTCCCGCCAACACCCCGTTCGAGGAGATTAAGCAGTACAAGCCGGATGGTGTGTTTGTCTCCAACGGCCCGGGCGACCCGGCTACTGCGGACACCATGGTTGGCATTGTCCGAGACATCCTCGCCGCCAAGTACCCGTTCTTCGGTATCTGCTTCGGCAATCAAATCCTCGGCCGTGCGCTGGGCATGGATACCTACAAGCTGAAGTTCGGCCACCGCGGCATCAACGTGCCGGTGCGCAACCAACTGACCGGAAAGATCGACATCACCTCTCAGAACCACGGCTTCGCCCTGGCCAGCCCCTCGGGCAAGGAAGACCCGGCCGGTGAGGAATTCGAGACCGACTTCGGCCCGGCAGTGGTGTCTCACACCTGCCTCAACGACAACACCATTGAAGGTGTTGCGCTCAAGGATGGCATGGCGTACTCCGTGCAGTACCACCCTGAGTCCGCGGCTGGCCCGCACGATGCTAACCCGCTCTTTGATCAGTTCATCGAGCTCATGACTGAAAAGTCCCCGAACAAGTAGAACGCAACCAGGAAAAGGAAGAAGAAACACATGCCAAAGCGCAACGACATCAATCACGTCCTGGTTATCGGCTCCGGTCCGATTGTTATTGGCCAGGCCTGCGAGTTCGACTACTCCGGTACCCAGGCCTGCCGCGTGCTCAAGGAGGAAGGCCTGCGCGTTACGCTGGTCAACTCCAACCCGGCAACGATCATGACGGACCCGGAGTTCGCCGACCACACCTATGTGGAGCCCATCGAGCCCGAGTTCATTGAGAAGATCTTCCAGAAGGAAAAGGAAGAGGGCAACCCCATCGACGCCGTGCTGGCAACCCTGGGCGGCCAGACCGCTCTGAACGCCGCGGTGCAGCTGGACCGCCTGGGTATCCTGAAGAAGTACGATATCGAGCTCATCGGTGCCGATATCGATGCGATTGAGCGCGGCGAGGACCGCCAGAAGTTCAAGGATATTGTCGCCTCCATCGGCGGCGAATCCGCGCGCTCCCGCGTCTGCCACACGATGGAGGAGGTCCACGAGACTGTCGCCGAGCTCGGCCTGCCGGTTGTCGTTCGCCCGTCGTTTACCATGGGCGGCCTCGGTTCGGGCCTGGCCTTCAACGAGGAGGACCTTGAGCGCATTGCCGGCGGCGGCTTGGCTGCATCCCCAGAGGCGAACGTCCTCATCGAGGAGTCCATCCTGGGCTGGAAGGAGTTCGAGCTCGAGCTCATGCGTGACGGCGACGATAACGTGGTGGTCATCGCGTCCATCGAGAACGTCGATGCCCTCGGCGTCCACACCGGTGACTCCGTCACCGTGGCGCCGGCCCTGACTCTGACGGATCGCGAGTACCAGAAGATGCGCGACCAGGGTATCGCCATCATCCGCGAGGTGGGCGTCGACACCGGCGGCTGCAACATCCAGTTCGCAGTGAACCCGGATGATGGCCGCATCATCACCATTGAGATGAACCCGCGCGTATCCCGCTCCTCGGCGCTGGCCTCCAAGGCCACCGGTTTCCCGATTGCCAAGCTGGCCGCCAAGCTGGCCATTGGCTACACCCTGGATGAGGTGCGCAATGACATCACCGGTGTGACCCCGGCTGCATTCGAGCCGACTCTGGACTATGTCATCGTCAAGGCTCCACGCTTTGCTTTTGAGAAGTTCCCGGGCGCCGATGACACCCTGACCACCACCATGAAGTCTGTGGGCGAGGCCATGGGTATCGGCCGCAACTACATTTCCGGCCTGAATAAGGTCATGCGTTCCCTGGAATCCAAGCCCGCAGGTTTCTGGACCCAGCCAGATGAGTACTTTGCCGGGGAGCGCGCTACGGATCTCGAGGCCGTTCTCAAGGACCTGGAGCGCCCGACAGAGGGCCGCATGTACGACGTCGAGCTGGCCCTGCGCCTCGGTGCGACCATCGAGCAGCTGCACGAGCACTCCCACTTGGACCCGTGGTTCCTCGCTGAGTTGGAGGCGCTGGTCCAGTTCCGCGAGGAGCTCGTGAGTGCGCCGGTTCTTGACGCTGATTTGCTGCGCCGCGCCAAGGTCTTCGGCCTGTCCGATGCCCAGATCGCGGCTCTTCGCCCAGAGTTCGCTGGCGAGGATGGCGTGCGCTCCCTGCGCTGGTCCTTGGGTATTCGCCCGGTGTACAAGACCGTCGATACTTGCGCTGGTGAGTTCGAGGCGCAGACCCCGTACCACTACAGCACTTATGAGCTGGATCCGAACGCTGAGTCCGAGGTCCGCGCAAGCGAGGAGAAGACTAAGGGCAAGGTCATCATCCTGGCTCTGGCCCGAACCGCATCGGTCAGGGTATCGAGTTTGACTACTCCTGCGTGCATGCCGCCCTGGAGCTTTCCCGCGAGGGCTACGAGACGGTCATGGTCAACTGCAACCCGGAGACGGTGTCGACTGACTATGACACGGCAGACCGCCTCTACTTCGAGCCGCTGACTTTCGAGGACGTCATGGAGGTCTACCACGCGGAGGCCGCGTGCGGTGAGGTTGCCGGCGTCATCGTCCAGCTGGGTGGCCAAACCCCGCTGGGCCTGGCTGAGCGCCTGACCGCTGCCGGAGTTCCGGTCGTGGGAACCTCGGCCGCTGCCATCGACTTGGCCGAGGACCGCGGTGAATTCGGCAAGGTGCTCGCCGAAGCCGAGCTGCCCGCACCGGCCTTCGGCACCGCTACCTCCTTCGAGGAGGCCCGCCAGGTCGCCTCGAATATCGGCTACCCGGTATTGGTCCGCCCGTCCTACGTGCTGGGTGGCCGCGGCATGGAGATCGTCTACGACGAAGATTCGCTGCGCAACTACATCGAGCGCGCTACCGAGATCACCTCGGACCACCCGGTCCTCGTCGACCGCTTCCTGGATAACGCCATCGAGATTGACGTCGACGCGCTGTGCGACGGCGAGGAGGTCTACCTCGGCGGCGTGATGGAGCACATCGAGGAGGCCGGTATTCACTCCGGTGACTCTTCCTGCGCCCTGCCGCCGATGACGCTGGGCCCGGAGGATATTGAGAAGGTGCGGGAGTCGACGCGTCGCCTAGCGCATGGCATCGGCGTCAAGGGCTTGATGAACGTTCAGTACGCCTTGAAGGATGACACCCTCTACGTCATCGAAGCCAACCCGCGTGCCTCCCGCACCGTGCCTTTCGTCTCCAAGGCCACCGGCGTCCCGCTGGCCAAGGCCGCCGCGCGTGTCATGCTGGGGGCATCCATCGCCGAGCTGCGCGAGGAGGGCATCATCCCGTCTACCTACGACGGTGGTTCCCTGCCGCTGGAGCACCCGATTGCGGTCAAAGAAGCCGTGCTGCCGTTTAACCGCTTCCGTCGCCCCGATGGCCAGCTGCTGGATACTTTGCTGTCCCCGGAGATGAAGTCCACCGGTGAGGTGATGGGCTTGGCCGATAACTTCGGCGCCGCCTACGCCAAGGGTGAGATGGCCGCCTTCGGCGAGCTGCCCACTGAGGGAACCGTGTTTGTCTCCGTAGCCAACCGCGATAAGCGCACGCTCATCTTCCCGATTCAGCGCCTGGCCTACATGGGTTACACCATCGTGGCTACCGCTGGGACCGCGCAAATGCTGCGCCGCAACGGTGTCGAGTGCGAGGTCGCCCGGAAGGTATCGGAGGCCACGGAGGGCGAGGAGTCCATCGTGGACCAGATTCTTGCTGGAAAGGTTGATCTCATCCTTAACACCCCGGCAGGCTCCGCCGGTGCCCGCCACGACGGCTATGACATCCGCGCTGCTGCGGTATCCGTGGGCATTCCGTTGGTGACGACCGTCCAGGGCGTGACCGCCGCCGTGCAGGGTATTGAGGCTCTGCGTCGCGGGGATCTCAAGGTGCGCGCGCTGCAGGAGCTTGAGCATGACCCAGCCAACTAGGAAGTTGCCGTCTTTTGGTGAGCGCCTCGTAGCAGCTGGTGCGGAGCGCGGGCGCCTGTGCGTAGGCATCGACCCGCACCCGCATCTGCTCGAAGCCTGGGGCCTGTCGGTTGATGTGGATGGTCTGCGCACGTTTACGCTGCGCTGTGTAGAGGCCTTCGGCGAGACCGCCGCGGTGGTGAAGCCACAGGTGGCTTTCTTTGAGCGTTTCGGTTCGCGCGGCTTCGCAGTTCTTGAGGAGGCCCTCGCGGGGCTCCGCGAGCAGGGCTGTCTGAGCCTAGCGGACGCGAAGCGCGGAGACATCGGTTCCACCATGGCGGGCTACGCACAAGCCTGGTTGGGGGAGGACTCGCCGCTGCGTTCCGATGCTGTGACGGTCTCGCCCTACCTCGGTGTGGGTGCTTTGAGTCCAGTCTTCGACCTAGCGGAGGAAACTGGACGAGGTGTCTTTGTTCTTGCGGCGACCTCCAATCCGGAGGCCGTGGCGTTGCAGTCGTTGAGTGTCGACGGCCGCAGCGTTGCGCAGCGCGTCGTCGATGAGCTTGCACAGCGCAACGCCTCTGCGGCTGGGCCAGACACCACCGTGGGTGCCCTTGGTGTTGTCGTGGGCGCGACGTTGGAGGCTCCGCCTGCACTAGACCAATTAAACGGTCCGGTGCTGCTGCCGGGTGTGGGCGCCCAGGGCGCTACGCCCGCCGATGTAAGGGAACTCACCGCAGCGGCGCCCGAGCTCGGCTTTGCCAACGTTTCCCGGGCCATTCTTTCGCAGGGGCCGAGTGTCTCTGACCTGCGGAAAGCCGTAGTGGATACCGCGGCGGAGTTCCGGGATTAATACTCAGACCAGGTGGCGGCGTGCTGGATTAACGGGCGCGCCGTTTACCTGGTATTTTGTTTAAGGCATGTGCGTTGACGTGCGGGAACCTTTAAAAGAAGGGGGCCGCGTTGCGTCATCGCGTACAGACCAGTGCTAGGATTGCCAGAAGTCGGTTCGTGGAGGTAGCAAAAGCTATCCCGCGCTGGGGAAACCTTCCCACCGTGAGCCGAGATTCTGGTGCTAGCCATCAGAAGACAATGTTCGAACTAATGAAATCGGAGGAAACCCGTGGCCCTTCCCAAGTTGACAGATGAGCAGCGCAAAGAAGCTCTCGCAAAGGCCGCCGAGGCCCGCAAGGCTCGCGCTGAGCTCAAGGCTGCGCTGAAGCGTGGCGAGACCAACCTGCAGGAAGTTCTGGAGAAGGCCGAGACCGATGAGATCATCGGCAAGACCAAGGTCTCCGCTCTCCTCGAGGCCCTGCCGAAGGTTGGCAAGGTCAAGGCTAAGGAAATCATGGAGGACCTGGAGATTGCTCAGACCCGCCGTCTGCGTGGCCTGGGTGACCGTCAGCGCCGCGCCCTGCTCGAGCGTTTCGGCTACGGCGAGTAATTAGCGCAATGGCTGACGAAACTGCACGCGGGCGCCTGGTCGTTCTGGCCGGGCCGTCCGCTGTGGGCAAATCCACGGTGGTTTCGCGCCTGCGCGACGATGTCGACAACCTCTACTTCAGCGTCTCCATGACGACGCGCCAGCCCCGTCCCGGAGAGACTGATGGGGTGGACTACTTCTTCGTCTCACCAGAGACCTTTCAAGAGCATATCGACGCCGGTGACATGCTCGAATGGGCAGAGATCCACGGCGGTTTGCAGCGTTCCGGGACGCCCGCTCAGCCGGTCCAAGAAGCGATGACGGCTGGACGCCCGGTGTTGGTAGAGGTTGATCTTGCAGGCGCCCGCAACGTGAAGGCGGCGATGCCGGAGGCGGAAACCGTGTTTCTCGCCCCACCCTCCTGGGAAGTTTTGGTCGAGCGCCTGACAGGGCGTGGGACCGAGCCGCAGGATGTCATTGACCGCCGGTTGCAGACCGCTGAGTCGGAGCTTGCCGCGCAAAAGGAGTTCGACCACATCGTTGTCAATGAAGATCTCGATGAGGCCGTTGCCGCTATTAGTGCTATCCTTCGTGGATAGACCACGATTTTGACCATCTACCAACAGTAAAGGTGCATGTGACCAACGTGACCACACCTGCTAATTCTGAGGCCGTTAAGCCGGAACCAGTATTCGATCCGCCGACGGGCATTACCGATCCGCCGATCGATGAACTGCTTGGCAAGGTCTCGTCCAAGTACGCTCTGGTGATCTTCGCCGCTAAGCGCGCACGCCAGATCAACAGCTACTACCAAGAACAGGATGAAGGCGTCTTCGAGTTTGTCGGACCGCTGGTGACCCCGGAACCGGGGGAGAAGCCGCTGTCCATCGCTTTGCGCGAAATCGAAGCCGGCCTGCTGGACCACGAGGAAGGCAACTAAGCTTTTCCGTGCCGGTCGCTGCCTACAGCACATTCTGAACTGAACCCACCCACGTGTCTGCCAAGATACTGGGTGGGTTCAGTGCGTCTTGGGTAACATCGTCCGAGTGAAGGACGTACAGCATTTCCAAGAAGCTCAAGAAAGTAGCGCCGTGAATCATCCAGAGTCCGCAGGGGCGGGGTCGGCTCAACGGCGGCGCATCCTCATCGGAGTGGCGGGAGGAATTGCCGCCTACAAGGCGTGCCATCTTATCCGCGATTTCACTGAGCATGGCGATGATGTTCGCGTGATTCCTACCGAGGCTGCGCTGAACTTCGTTGGGGCAGCGACCTTTGAGGCCTTGTCGGGGCATCCGGTGTCGACCACGGTCTTTGATGCGGTGGATGAAGTCCAGCACGTCTCCCTAGGCCAGCAAGCGGATGCCATCGTTATTGCCCCGGCAACCGCGGACCTGATCGCGCGTTTGGCTGGTGGTCGCGCCGACGATCTTCTCAGCGCATCCGCCCTTGTTGCGACGTGTCCGGTGATTATCGCCCCAGCGATGCACACGGAGATGTGGCTTAACCCGGCAACCCAAGACAACGTGGCTACGCTGCGCCGTCGCGGAGTTACTGTCATGGAGCCCGCCCACGGCCGCTTGACCGGTACCGATACGGGCGCAGGCCGGTTACCGGATCCGGAGCAGATCGCGGAGTTTGCTCGCACCATCATTGCCGGGCACCGCGTGGGCCATGATTGGCAGGGCCGGAAGGTCGTGATCTCCGCTGGCGGCACGCAAGAGAACCTTGACCCAGTGCGCTACTTTGGCAACCGCTCGTCCGGACGACAAGGCTTTGCGTTGGCTGAGATTGCCGCACAGCGGGGTGCCGATGTCACCATCGTTGCCGGTAATACGGAGGCGCTTCCGGTTCCCTCCGGTGCCGCGGTCGTGCGGGTGACCTCAACCCGCGATATGCAGGAGGCAATGAATGCAGAGTCCGCCGACGCGGACATCGTTATCATGGCCGCGGCCGTTGCGGACTATCGCCCAGCCTCCGTGGCTGATTCAAAGATGAAGAAGGGTACCGCGGACGCTGATTTGGCGCATCTGGAACTGGTGGAAAATCCGGATATCCTCAAGGGCCTCGTCGAGCGTCGCGACAGTGGCTCCCTCAACCCCGATGCCATCATCGTCGGCTTCGCCGCAGAGACCGGTGATGAGACGACGACTGTCCTGGAGTACGCCCAGCGGAAGTTCGCAAAGAAGGGCTGCGATGTACTCATGGCCAATGAGGTCGGGGAGGGAAAGGTCTTTGGCCAGCCCACAAGCGCTGGGTGGATCCTGCGGCGTGATGCCGAGCCAGTGGTGGTTGAGCCTGGCTCGAAACAGGTCGTGGCCGCGCAGATACTTGAAGCTGTGAATGAAATCCTGAAGAAGTAGTGGTCGTTCTTGCAGCTGTAGACCGCTTGGTCTACGATAGGGCGGTGTTATCAGCCGAGGCGTGGGCAAGGCGCTGTCCCACCCACGACGCGCAGAACTAGCTTAAGGAAAACTTGTGACTGAAAAAGCTGCACAGGCGGTACGCCTCTTTACCAGCGAATCCGTAACTGAGGGCCACCCGGATAAAATTTGTGACGCGATCTCGGACGCCATTCTTGACGCCCTCCTCGAGGAAGACCCCAACGCCCACGTCGCCGTAGAGACCCTCGTGACGACGGGGCAGGTGCACGTCGTGGGCGAGGTGCGCACCACTGGTTATGTAGAGATCCCCCAGATCGTTCGCAAGACCCTCGTGGAGATTGGCTTTACTTCCTCCGACGTTGGCTTCGACGGCCATACCTGTGGCGTCAACGTCGCCATCGGTGAGCAGTCCCAGGAGATCGGGGCTGGCGTGGATGCCTCCACCGAGGTTCGTTCCGGTACCTTTGAAGATGATGACCAGTACGGTGCGGGTGACCAGGGCCTCATGTTTGGCTATGCCACCAACGAGACCCCGGAGTTTATGCCGTTGCCGATTTCCACGGCGCACCACCTCTCGCGTCGTCTCACTCAGGTGCGCAAGGAGGGCATCGTGCCTTCCCTGCGCCCCGATGGCAAGACCCAGGTCACCTACGCCTATGACGAGAATGATGTACCCACGCGCCTGGAGACGATCGTCATCTCTACCCAGCACGATCCGGACGTAACTCAGGAGTGGTTGGCCGAGCAGCTGCGCACGCACGTCGTCGAATGGGTCGTCAACGACGCCGACTTGAGCAAGTACTACACCGAAGACACCGAGCTGCTCATCAATCCTTCTGGCTCTTTCATCCTCGGTGGCCCCATGGGTGATGCCGGGCTGACCGGCCGCAAGATCATCGTGGATACCTATGGCGGCATGGCTCGCCACGGCGGCGGTGCCTTCTCCGGTAAGGATCCGAGCAAGGTGGACCGCTCCGCTGCCTACGCCATGCGTTGGGTAGCCAAAAATATCGTGGCCGCAGAGCTTGCCGACCGCGCCGAGGTGCAAGTGGCTTATGCCATCGGCCGTGCTAAGCCGGTTGGCCTCTACGTCGAGACCTTCGGGACTGCGCACGGCGGGCTGAGCGACGCCGACATTCAGGCTGCGGTGGACAAGGTCTTTGATCTGCGCCCGGCCGCCATCATTCGTGAGCTCGACTTGCAGCGCCCGATTTACCGCCAAACCGCGGCCTACGGTCACTTCGGTCGCACGGATGTCGACCTTCCGTGGGAGGATACCTCACGGGCCGTCGACCTACGACGCGCTGCCGGCCTGTAGAATCGGGCGCTATGCCCAAGAAGACACCCGCCGCCCAACAACCGGTCGCGCGGGTGTTGCCCTTGTTAGGGGTAGCGCACCTCGACCGCGGCTTCGATTACCTCATTGAGGAGGCGGATTCCGACGCCGCGCAACCGGGCGTGCGCGTGCGCATCCGCTTCAATGGCAGGTTGGTAGACGCCATCTTGCTCTCGCGCAGCAGCGATTCTGATTTTTCCGGTTCGCTCCGCTATATCGAACGCGTCATTTCCCCCTATGCGGTGTACACACCAACCATGGCGGCGCTCATCGAATCCCTTGCAGCCCGCTACGGCGGCGTGCGCTCCGATATCATTCGCACCGCCATCCCGGCGCGCCATGCCAAGGCCGAAGAAGCGGATATCACCACACCGTGGGAGGAGCTCGGCACGGCAGAGCACCCGGATCTCTCTGCGTGGTCGAGCTACCAGCATGGCGAGTCTTTCGTGGATTCGGTGCTGACGGGAAACATTGCGCGGGCAGCGTGGCAGATCGCACCGGGGTCAGATTGGGCTGGCGCGCTTGCGGCCTTGGGCGCTAGCGTGGCGCTGCAAGGCGGCGGGGTGCTCATGGTTGTGCCGGATCAGCGTGACCTTGACCTGTTGGAAGCGGCGTTTCGTCGGCACCTCTCCGCCAAGCAGATCACGGTGCTCGCGCACAGTACTGGCCCGCAGGCTCGCTACCGCCGCTATCTGTCCGCACTGACGGGACAAGCACGCATCGTCATTGGCACACGCTCCGCAGCCTTCGCCCCAGTTAAAGATCTTAAGCTGGCCGTTGTCCTGAATGACGGTGACGATAGCCTGGTAGATAACCTTAAGCCCTACGTCCACACGCGCGAGGTGTTGAGCACGCGCTCCGCGCAGGAAGAGTGCAGCTTTATCCTCGCTGGCCACGCGCGCACGGCCGAAGCCCAGCTGCTGGTTGAATCAGGATGGGCACACGATCTTCTCCCAACTCCGGAAGCTCTGGAAGCGGCGCGCCCCGATATTGTTGCGGTGGGTGCGTTCGGTATCAATCTAGCGCGGCACATGCAGGGCGGGACGACGTCGGTCAGCGGTCCAGCTTTTCAAGCCACCCGCGCTGCACTCGACCGCGGTGAACCCGTCCTTGTCCAAGTCCCGCGCAAGGGCTACGCCCCAATTCTGGCGTGTGGGCAGTGTTCATCCCCGGCACGGTGTCGACACTGCAACGGGCCGCTAGGTTTGCCCTCTGCCCGTGGCGCGGCGGATGGGGCGCAGGATTCCGCCGCGCTTCCCACGTGTCGCTGGTGCGGGCGTGTCGACGCCCATTACCGCTGTTCCGAGTGTGGTTCCCCACGGCTGCGGGCCATTGTGCTGGGCTCCGAGCGCACCGCCGAGGAGATGGGGCGCGCCTTTCCCAACACGCGCGTTATCCAATCAGGTGGCTCCACAGTCGTCGACGAGGTCCCTGCCGGCCCCGCGCTGGTGATTGCCACGCCTGGCGCGGAGCCACGCGTTGCCGAGGGAGGGCACTATGGTGCTGCGCTCCTGGTGGAAACCGGGGCGTTGCTGGGCCGTCAGGATCTCCGAGCTACGGAGGATACCTTGACCACATGGGCTGCCGCAGCCACCCTCGTGGCCCCGGCTGCGCAGGGCGGAGCGGTGATCGTGGCAGCAGATGAGCAGCTCCCGCTCGTGGGCTTCTTTAGCCGGTGGGACATGGTGGGAGCCGCGGCGGCCGAGTTGCAGGCACGCCGCGAGGTACGCTTCCCGCCCGCGGTGCACATGGCGGCCGTCGACGGTGCCGATGCCTCGCTCGACGCTTTCCTGGAGCTGGCAGAACTACCGGAGCACGCGGAGCTTCTTGGCCCGGTCCCGCTGCCGCCCGGGGTGAGCTTGCCGGGCGAGTATGACCACGAACGCGGCGGCGAGCCCCAGCGCCTGCTGATCCGCACGCCATTGGGGCCGCGCTCGGAGCTTGGGCAGGCGCTGCGAACGGCCAATTCGCTGCGCAGCGCACGCAAGGACGTGTTGCCTCTGCGCATCGCCGTGGACCCGATCAACATCGGATAGACAGTGCAGCCGACCCCACCCCTGGAGGGCACGCACTGCTTACTGTGAACTATTCTCGGTGCAGGAGCACTACGGATGGCAATCCCTGCTTACCGTGAAAGACTGCAAACCACGAGGAGTTCATATTATGACCGTGCGCGAGGTTCGCCTCTATGGAGATCCCGTCCTGAGCACCCGGGCCGAGGAGATCACCGAATTCGGGCCATCGGTCGAGCGCCTAGCTCAAGACATGCTGGAGACCATGGAAGACGCCGGGGGAGTAGGCCTAGCGGCTAACCAGATCGGCGTGACCAAGCGCATCTTCGTTTTTGACTGCTCTCACTATCAGCACGGCCTGCGCGGTGCCATCATCAACCCCGAGTGGGAAGCAGTGGGACAAGAGACTCAGCTGGGACCAGAGGGCTGCCTGTCCATCCCCGGTATTTCCCAGCCCACCGAAAGGTTCAATACCGTACGCCTTACAGGCTTCGATCCCCAAGGTCGCCCAGTGTCTATGCTCGCGTCCGGACTGATGGCACGCTGCATCCAACACGAAACGGATCACCTCGACGGAATCTTGTTCCTCAAGCGCCTGAGCGATGAGTTGCGAAAGGAATCCATGAAGATCATCCGCCAGTCGGAGTGGTTCAACGCATAGGCATCAGACTTTAATCAGCAATCAACCTCACGAGAGAAAGGCATGCACCCACTGTGCGCATCGTTTTCGCCGGAACCCCCGAGCCCGCCGTCGTGGCTTTGGAGAAACTCATTGCCTCACACCACGACATAGCCGCCGTCATCACCCGTCCTGATGCCCGCCGCGGCCGCGGGCGCACCCTGCACCCCAGTCCCGTGAAGGCGCTGGCCCAGGAACACGGAATCGAGGTTCTTACGCCAACCACACTCAAGCCAGGCACCGAGGACGGCGACGCCCTGCGCGCGCGGTTGGCGGAGATTGCACCGGAGGCTATTCCGGTGGTGGCCTACGGAAACCTGATCACCGAGGATCTGCTGAGCCTCCCAACGCACGGCTGGGTCAACCTGCACTTCTCCCTGCTTCCAGCGTGGCGCGGCGCAGCACCGGTCCAGGCAGCCATTGCGGCCGGCGACGAGCGCACTGGCGCCACGACCTTCCGCATCGATCAGGGCCTGGATACCGGGGACATCCTGGCAACCATCGAGGAAGCAATCCTGCCCACCGATACCGCTGATGACCTGCTCACGCGACTGGCATACGCGGGTGGTGACCTCCTAGTCCAGACTATGAATGGCCTGGAGGACGGCAGCATTACGCCGCAGCCGCAGGAAGGAGAGGCCACTTATGCGCACAAGATCGCGACCGACGACGCCCGCATTGACTGGACCCTGCCTGCTGACGTCATCGATCGCCACATCCGCGCCCATACTCCGGGGCCGGGAGCCTGGACCTTAATGGGGGAATCCCGCCTGAAGATAGGGCCTGTAAGCAGCGTGGCACCCGCCGAACTCGAGGCGCTGCCAGAGCCTGCCGCAGTGCGCGCACTCCAGCCAGGAGAAGTGCACGTGGCCAAGAATGCCGTCATGGTCGGCACCGGTAGCTTCCCGGTACGTTTGGGCAAGATTCAACCGCCCGGCAAGAAGATGATGAACGCCGCCGATTGGGGCCGAGGTCTTGCTAGCCAAGGCTCTCGTGGCACGGATTCCACAGACACAGACGAGGTGAAGTTCTCATGACCGGAGGGTTTAGGTCCCGCAGCAAGTCTGGTGACCCGGCGCAGCGCGCGGGGACAGGCGCAGAGAAGGGAAAGCAGCAACGGGGCAGCCAACAGCGTGGAAGCTCCCGCGGTGGACACGACCACAAGGGACGCGGAGGTTATAAGAACACCGGTGCGCAGCGTGACCGCCGAGGCGGACAGCGCCAGACTGCTCACCACGATCGCCAGAACCCGTCGCTGATTTCCGCGGCACGGCGCAGCGGGGTGGACGTGCCGCGCGCGGTCGCATTCGAGGTACTGCAGCGGGTTGCGGCGGATGACGCTTTTGCCAACCTCACACTGCCGAAGGCCGTGAGCGCGAACAAGCTCAGCGGCCGCGACGCCGCCTTTGCCACGGAACTGACCTATGGCACGCTGCGCACCGAGGGCGTTCTCGATGCGGTCATCGCTGAATGCTCGTCGCGCGGGCTCGACGCCATTGCGCCCGAGGTGCTCACGGCCCTGCGACTGGGAACCTACCAGGTGCTCTACACCCGGGTGGAGGCGCACGCGGCGGTCGATACCACCGTTCGCCTCGTGGAGGCGGCCGGCCACGAGAAAGCCAAGGGCTTTGCCAACGGCATCATGCGGACTATCACCCGCACACCTGCGCAAGAGTGGCTGGACAAGCTAGCTCCGAGCGGAGAGGTCGCGGCGTTGGCTTTCCGCCACGCTCATCCCGAGTGGATCGCCCGCTCCTTCGGCCGTGCGTTGGGACTCCTCGACACCGCTGACGATAATGCGCTCAGCGCCGAGCAGACAGCGGAGCTGGAGCGCGCACTCGAGGCGGACTCTGAGCGGCCCCTCGTGCACCTCGTAGCGCGACCGGGCGAGATATCCGCCGAAGAACTCGCGCTCATTACCGGCTGCGAAGAGGGACGCTATTCCCCTTATGCGGTCTACCTTGAGCAGGGTGACCCGGGCTCCCTCGAGCCTGTCCGCCAGAAATTGGCAGCGGTGCAAGACGAAGGCTCCCAGCTCATCGCACGCGCGGTGACGGAAGCTGAACTTATTGGCGAGGACAGCGGACGCTGGTTGGACCTGTGCGCCGGCCCCGGTGGCAAGGCCGCCCTGATGGGGGCTATCGCTCGCGTTGAGGGGGCGGAGGTCGATGCCGTAGAAGTCTCCCCGCACCGCGCTACCTTGGTGGAAAAAACAGTGGGTGACCTACCCGTGCGCGTGCACCGTGCGGACGGTCGTGCGCCGGGGCTCGACGCAGGCTTCGACCGTGTGCTTGTCGACGCCCCCTGCTCCGGCCTCGGTGCACTCCGTCGCCGCCCCGAAGCCCGCTGGCGCAAAGCCGAGTCCGATATCGCGGAGCTCAACACACTGCAGACCGAGCTCCTCGAGTCCGCGTTGGCCCTCGTACGCCCAGGTGGCGTCGTGGTGTACTCCACCTGTTCGCCCGACCTGCGCGAGACCCGGGGCATCGTGGACGCTGCCGTGGAGCGCCATGGCGCTGGGGCAGAGATCCGCGTCGAGGAGCTGGATACGCGCGACGTGCTTCCGGACATGGGGGATCTCGGCAGCGAGCTCTCTGCCAGATGTGGCCGCACCGTCATGGCACCGACGCGATGTTTTTCGCCGTCCTCCGCCGAGTGGCGGACTAGTGGCGCGTGAGGGACTAGGCTGAGTGTCATGTCTGCACACTCGTCTGGTCCCATTATCTCCCCATCCATTCTGGCCGCCGACTTCACCCGCTTGGGCGAAGAGGTCAAAGCAGTGGTCAACGCGGATTGGATCCACGTTGACATCATGGATGGTCATTTCGTGCCGAACCTGTCCTTCGGCCCGGATATCACCGCGACGGTGGACGGGATTACCTCGCAGACCCTCGACGTTCACCTCATGATCGAGGAGCCGGAGAAATGGGTGGAAACCTACGCCAAGGCGGGCGCTGATTGCATCATCTTCCACGTCGAGGCCGTGGCCGACAAGGAAGCGGCCATCGCCTTGGCCCGCAGGATTCGGGACCTAGGGCTGCGCGCGGGCTTCTCGATCAAGCCGGGCACCCCGATTGAGCCCTGGCTGGATGCCTGGAGCACTTCGACGAAGTCCTCGTCATGTCTGTCGAACCCGGCTTTGGTGGTCAGAGCTTCATGCCGGATCAGCTGGATAAGGTGCGCACCTTGCGCGCAGCCATCGATGAGCGCGGCCTCGATGTGCTCATCGAAATCGATGGCGGTATCTCTGCCGAGACGATCCGCTCCGCCGCCGAGGCGGGCTGTGATGCCTTTGTCGCGGGTTCGGCCATTTACAAGCAAGCAGATAAGGCGGCCGCCGTCGAGGAGCTACGCCGACTGGCCACGCTGTGATCCCACGCCACGATTCTGCTGTCCTATCGCAAGCATTGCGCGTAGCCATGGAGGCCGGCGAGCGGGTTCGCGGTACGACGAGTCCGAACCCGCCGGTCGGCGCGGTGATTCTCGATGCTGCCGGCCAGGTCGCCGGCGTCGGCGCCACCCAGCCCCCGGGCGGGCCGCATGCTGAAGTCATGGCGCTGCGCGATGCAGGGGACAAGGCCCGCGGTGGAACCGCCGTGGTGACCTTGGAGCCCTGCAATCACACGGGTCGTACTGGGCCCTGCGCGCAGGCGCTTATCGATGCCTCCGTGGCCGCCGTGTACTACCTCCACCCGGACCCCACCCCACAAGCCGGGGGCGGATCAGCAACACTGCGCCGCGCCGGAGTCACGGTGGGACAGCTCGCGCCGCCGGAGGGCGTGGACGATGCGCTCGAACCGTGGTTGAGCGCGGTGAGTCTCGGCCGCCCGCACGTCACGCTCAAATTTGCACAAAGCCTGGATGGTTTCACCGCTGCCGCGGATGGCAGTAGCCAGTGGATTACCGGAGAGCGGGCCCGCGAGCACGTGCATCGTGATAGAGCTCAGCGCGATGCCATCCTTATCGGAACGGCCACGGCGTTAGCGGATAATCCATCGCTGACCGCGCGCTACCCCGATGGTTCATTGCGTGAGCGGCAACCGCGGCGCGTTGTCATCGGTTCCCGCGATGTTAGCCGGGGCGGGGCTAGTAACCTGGTCGAGCTAGGCTTCGAGCACTATTCCACGCCGCAGGAGGCACTAGATCAGCTGTACGCCAGCGGCGCGCGAGACATCCTTGTCGAAGGCGGCGCAGGGCTAGCCACCAGCTTCATGGAGTTGGGCTACATCGAGCGTATTCAGGCCTACCTGGGCAACGTCATTCTCGGCGAGGGCAGAGGAGTTCTCACCCGTGCACTGTCCCAGAATCTGGCCCAGGCTGAGAGGTGGCAGCGCGTGGCGGTTACCGAGCTAGGCGAGGACCTGCTCGTGGAATATATAAAGCTCAAAGGTTAAAAGATAGGGAAGGGGAGTGCTGGCTATGTTTACTGGACTCGTTGAAGAAATTGGCCACGTCGATAGCGTGGAGCTGCAGGGTGATGCCGTGCGCCTCGGCATCGCCGCAACCATCGTGCTGGGGGACGCCCAACTGGGAGATTCCATCGCGGTCAACGGCGTGTGCCTGACCGTTGCTGAGTTGGGAGAAGGAACCTTCACCGCAGATGTCATGAAGGAGTCTTTGAACCGGAGTTCCCTCGGCGAACTCGAAGTGGGCGCGCCGGTCAACCTCGAGCGTGCGGTGCTCCCGACGACGCGCTTGGGTGGCCACATTGTGCAAGGGCACGTCGATGGCACCGGGACCTTGCTGAGCCGCACGCCGTCGGAGCACTGGGAGGTGCTGCGCTTTAGCCTGCCGGCCGAGCTGGAGCGCTACGTGGTGGAGAAGGGTTCCATCGCGGTGCAGGGAACCTCCCTGACGGTATCGGCCTTGTCAGACGGGCAGGGAGAGCCCGACGCGGAGAGCTATTTCGAAGTCTCTCTCATTCCCACCACGCTGCGCGATACCGTGTTTGGTTTGATGGCGCCAGGCGCTCGCGTCAACCTCGAGGTAGACGTGGTTGCAAAGTATGTGGAGAAAATGGTTCACCCCAACGCCTCCGCCAGTGGCACGGAGGGATAGAGTAAGTCCTTATGAGCGCTGCAGATTCAGCTTTTAGTTTAGATAGCGTCGACCAAGCCATCGCGGACATCGCGGCCGGCAAGGCGGTCGTCGTCGTGGACAATGAGGACCGGGAGAACGAAGGTGACCTCATTTTCGCCGCTGAGCTCGCTACCCCGGAGCTCGTGGCTTTTATGGTGCGCTACAGCTCCGGCTACATTTGCGCACCGCTGCTCCCAGAAGACTGCGAGCGTTTGAACTTACCCCCGATGTTCGCGGTGAACCAGGACGTACGGCAGACCGCCTACACCGTCACGGTGGACCTGGCTAATGGTTCCACTGGTATCTCTGCCACCTCACGTTGCGAAACTATCCGCAGGTTGGCCGATCCCTCCTCTAAGCCCTCGGAATTTACCCGCCCCGGACACGTGGTCCCGCTCGCCGCGCGCCCGAATGGCGTGCTCGAACGTGACGGGCACACGGAAGCCGCCATCGATCTGGCTCGCTTGGCAGGCCTTCGCCCAGCTGGCGTGCTCTGTGAGATCGTCTCTGAAGAGGATCCCACGGACATGGCGCGCTCCCCGGAGCTGCGCCGCTTTGCCGACGCCCACGGGCTGACGATGATCTCCATTGAGCAGCTCATCGAGTGGCGTCGCCACAACGAACAGCAGGTTCACCGCCAAGTCGAAACTCGCCTGCCCACCGAGTACGGCGAGTTTCGCGCGGTAGGTTATTCGAATGACGTCGACAAGCGCGAGCACATCGCCCTTTTCGTTGGTGACGTGGAAAGCTATTCCGGTGCCGAGGATGTACCCGTTCGCGTTCACTCTGAGTGCCTTACAGGTGACGTCTTTTCTTCTCAGCGCTGTGACTGCGGACCGCAGCTGCAGGAATCCCTCCGTGCGGTGCAAGAAGCGGGACGCGGCATCGTCATCTACCTGCGTGGACAGGAAGGGCGCGGAATTGGCCTGGTCAACAAGCTCAAGGCTTACCGTCTGCAGGACGAAGGCCTCGATACCGTTGATGCCAACGTGGAGCAGGGCCTGCCGGAGGATGCACGCGAATACTCCGTGGCCGGACAAATCCTGCGCGACGTCGGCGTGAAGTCCGTGAACCTCTTGACCAATAACCCGCACAAGGGCGAGGGGCTGCAAGGCTTCGGCATTGATGCCACCGCGCGCACAGCGCTGGCTACCCCCGCCACAGCGGAGAACATCAGCTATCTGCGCACCAAGCGTGACCGAATGGGGCATGATCTGCCCCAGGTAGCCGAATGGGATCAGAAACACTCCTAGAGTTGGGATGAAGCGCTTCAGCGCCCCTAACCATCACGCATTGAGTATCAAGCTTTGAGCACAAGGAGCACACTATGAGCAAGGAAGGCCTGCCCACCCCGAACAATGTCTCCGGGGAAGGTATCCGCGTCGCCGTCGTTACCGCAACGTGGAACGCAGAGATCTGTGATCAGCTGCATCGTCGAGCGCTCGAGACTGCCGAAGCCGCCGGCGCCGCGGTCACGCCCCTGCGCGTGGTCGGGGCCCTCGAACTGCCCGTCGTGGCCCAAGCCGCCGCGCGCACCCATGATGCCGTGGTTGCGTTGGGCTGCGTTGTTCGTGGTGGCACCCCGCACTTTGATTACGTCTGCGATTCCGTGACGCAGGGCCTGACGCGCATCGCGCTCGATGAGTCGACCCCGGTGGCCAATGGAGTGCTGACGGTCAACGACTACGAGCAAGCCGTCGATCGCGCCGGCTTTGCGGACTCTGAAGAGGATAAAGGTGCCGAGGCCATGCACGCAGCTTTAGAAACCGTGCACACGTTGCGTACACTGAACGAGTCAAACCAAAAGTAGGCTGCCAAGTGCAACCACGCCGCCTGGCGTATCCGGCAGGGGGAGTGGCCTGCCTCAGCGGAGTGATGAGGAGATGGAAAACTCGATGACGGACTCACAGGTGCCTTCCGGGCACGAAGAGCGGGCACAGTCGGCCCATGCCAACCAGTCCTCCGCCTCTTCGCAGCCGGCTGCGTCGATGGCGGCCGGGGGACCAGGACGCGGCATGAGCGATGAGCAAATGCTGGCCTATACCAGCGCGGATCCTTTCGCCCAGACGTCGTCCAAGCCCTGGGAGTATGAAGTTACCTCTCCCTACCTGCGCAAGGTGGCCATCATCTGGATCATTCTCGTTATGGCCGCGCACCTTTTCATGGGCTTTACGGTGGGTCTGTCCTTTACCGGCGCGACGGTGACGACGATTGATAAGTTCGCTTTTCCCGGCGTCGGCGTGGTGATTTCCATTTTGTCTTGGCTGGCGCTGACTCGCCCGCGGCTGCGCGCGAACTCCGACGGGGTGGAGGTCCGCAATATCGTGGGAACCCGTTTCTACCCGTGGCAGGTCATCTACGGCTTGTCCTTCCCCGAAGGCTCCCGCATGGCGCGCATCGAGCTTCCGGACTTTGAATACGTGCCGGTCTGGGCCCTGCAGTCGGGCGATAAGGACGACGTGATCACCAATGTCCGCTCTTTCCGCGACCTAGAAGCCCGTTACATGCCGCAGGATGACTAGTGGCTGATCCCTCTCAGTACCGTCCCGCGCCCGGAAGCATCCCTACAGATCCGGGCGTTTATAAGTTCCGTGATGAGAACCGCCGGGTCGTCTATGTGGGCAAGGCAAAGAACCTGCGGGCGCGGTTATCCAATTACTTCCAGGACATCACTCAACTACACCCGCGCACTCGCCAGATGGTGCTGACGGCGGCCTCGGTGGAATGGACCGTGGTGGCCAGCGAGGTGGAAGCGCTGCAGCTGGAGTACACGTGGATTAAGCGCTTCGATCCGCGCTTTAACGTGATGTACCGCGATGATAAGACTTATCCCATGCTCGCGGTATCCGTTGGAGAGACCATTCCGCGTGCGTTTTTCTACCGGGGCCCACGCCGCAAAGGCGTGCGCTATTTCGGTCCCTATTCCCATGCCTGGGCGGTGCGTGAATCCCTGGATCTTCTCACTCGCATCTTTCCCATGCGTACCTGCGCCAAGGGTGTGTTCAACCGCCACGAGCGCTTGGGGCGGCCCTGTTTGCTGGGGTATATCGGCAAGTGCGATGCCCCCTGCATCGGCCGCGTTAGCCCGGAAGAACATCGCGATACGGTTAACCAACTCATCAGCTTCATGAACGGTAACACCGCACCCGTTCGCAAGCGGGTCACGCAGCGCATGGAGGAGGCCGCGGAGAACCTGGAGTTTGAATTGGCGGCCCGCCTGCGCGATGACTTGGGTGCCATCGACAAGTTGATGGAGCAGCAGGCAGTGGTGTTGCCTGATGGCACGGATGCGGACCTCATTGCGTTTAACTCGGATGAACTGGAAGCTGCAGTCCAGATCTTCCATGTGCGTTCGGGACGCATCCGCGGGCAGCGCGGCTGGGTTGTGGAGCGTTCCGGAGATCAGGCAACGACTGACGCGGTGCGCGAAGGCGAGCCAGATCCCGGTCTTCCGGCTTTGATCCAAAACTTCCTCATTCAGTTCTATTCCGACGCAGCGGAACGCCAGCGCCTGGAGGCTGAAGAAGACGCGAAGTTGGAGCGTAGGGGAGTGGACCAGGAATCCCATGCCGAGGAGCATCGTGGAAACGCTATTCCGCGGGAGATTTTGGTCCAGGAACTGCCCGATGAAGCCGATGAGGTCAAGATCGTTTTAGAGGAGCTGCGCGGCGCCCAGATCGATCTGCGCGTTCCGCAGCGAGGGGATAAGCGCGCGTTGATGGAGACCGTCGAGCGCAATGCCAAGGAGCAACTGAAACAGCACAAACTCAAGCGTGTTGGCGACCTCACTGCGCGCTCCGCCGCACTCCAGGAGCTGCAGGAAGCACTGGGCATGGATTCCGCGCCGTTGCGCATCGAGTGCACGGATATCTCCCACATTCAGGGCACCGATGTTGTGGCCTCCCTGGTGGTTTTCGAGGATGGGCTGCCCCGTAAGTCCGACTACCGGCGTTATCGCATCAAGGAAGCGGCGGGCGATGGCCGCTCGGACGATGTCGGTTCCATCGCCGAAGTCACCCGCCGCCGGTTTAAGCATCACCATGACGATAAGCGGGCGGTGCCTGACGAAGAGCTAGAGAACACCACCTTCGCTGAGGAGTTGGTGCGCGAAGAGGCGGCGAGCCAGACCAAACGCAGCTCTTATCCGCCTCAGCTCTTCATCGTTGATGGCGGCGCGCCGCAGGTGGCAGCCGCGCAAGCTGTGTTTGATGAGCTCGGCATCGTCGATGTGACACTCATCGGTCTGGCCAAGCGCCTAGAGGAGGTGTGGGTGCCTGGTGATGACGAACCGGTGATTCTACCGCGCAATTCGCAGGCGCTGTTTCTACTGCAGCACCTGCGCGACGAGGCCCATCGCGTAGCTATCTCTTATCACCGCCAGCAGCGTTCAAAGCGGATGCGCTCCTCCGTCCTCGACGCGGTCCCGGGCTTGGGGCCGCAGCGTCGCACGGACCTAGTGAAGCACTTCGGCTCGGTAAAGAAGCTCAAGGAAGCAAGCGTGGAGGACATTGCTGAGGTGAAGGGATTCGGCCCCAAACTAGCTCAGACCGTCTTTGATCACCTTCACGACTCTTAGGAGGGATTCCCACCGTATTCCTAGACAGGATTCCTACCGTGGCAACCACTTAAGTGGTAAGAATGGAGGCCATGACGTTGTTTGATTCTCCGCCCATTTTGATTACCGGCATGTCGGGCGGCGGCCTGACGTCGGCGGCAAAAGTGTTGGAGGATAAGGGCTACTACGTCGCCCACAACATCCCGCCGAAGGCCATCGTTGACCTCTTGAAGCTGTGTGCGCGTCCGGATTCTCCAGTTACGAAGATCGCCGCGGTCACCGACGTACGCTCCCGCATGTTCCCTGGTTCTTTGGCAGAAACCTTGGACGAACTAGAGCAGCTGGATATGAAGCCGACCCTGCTTTTCCTCGATGCGCGCGATGACGTGCTGATTCGCCGCTTCGATTCGGTGCGTCGCACGCACCCGCTGCAGGACGGTGAAACACTGAAGGCCGGCATCCAACGCGAGCGCGCCGCCGTGCAATCCATTCGTGAGCGTGCGGACATTATCATCGACACGACGAACCTGTCCGTTCATGACCTACGCCGTGCCATCGAGGCTGCCTTCGGTGACATGCGTGGGGAGCGCCAGCACGTCACGCTCCAGTCCTTTGGCTTCAAGCATGGTTCTCCGCGGGACGCTGACCTTGTCGTCGACGTCCGTTTTCTTCCCAATCCTTATTGGGTACCGGAACTGCGGGGCTACCGGGGCACCGATGAGCCGGTGTCGGATTATGTTCTGTCTCAGGACGCCGCTGAGCCTTTTATCGAGCGCTTCATCGAGATGTTGGACTCGATGCTCACGGGGTATCGCCACGAGGGGAAGAATTTCATCACCGTAGGCATTGGTTGCACGGGTGGGCACCACCGTTCCGTGGCCGTCACGGAAGAGATCGCCCGCCGCCTTAGCGAGCGCGGAGACTTGGACGTGAGCACCCTGCACCGAGACATCGCCCGCGACTAGGCGCGATACGTATCGAGAAGATTCGTATTCATTCCTTTTATTACATGACTGAAAGCTAGTACTTACGTGACGACTCTCCCACTCCACATGGCTAGCCTGGGCGGCGGCCATGGTCTTTATCAAACCTTGCTCGCTGCTCGCCGCACGGGCGCGGAGGCAATCTCTGCCATCGTCACCGTGGCCGATGACGGCGGTTCTTCCGGCCGGTTGCGCCGCGAGATGGACATTATTCCGCCAGGTGATTTGCGCATGGCGCTCGCCGCTTTATCCAGCGATACGGAGGAAGGCCAGCTGTGGGCCGAGACGCTTCAGCATCGCTTTCAGAGCACCGGTGCGATGGCCGGCCACGCCGTGGGCAACCTCCTCATCGCTGGACTCACTGAGGTGTTGGGGGATTTCCAGGCCGCTCTCGATGCCGTTGCACGCTTGACGGAGTCAGCCGGCCGGGTACTGCCAGCCGTGAACTTACCTCTGGAGATTGAGGCGGATGTTTCTGGGCTTGACGACGACCCCCGTATCATTCGCTCGGTTCGCGGCCAGGTGGCTGTTGCATCGACCGTGGGGCAGGTGCGCCGGGTGCGCATCATTCCGGAGAAGCCTGGGGCCAACCCGGAAACTATTAGCGCGCTGCACGACGCGGACCTGATCACCCTAGGTCCTGGTTCCTGGTTTAGTTCCGTTCTTCCACACGTCCTGGTGCCGGATATCGTCGACGCGATTACCTCGTCGGATGCTCTCCGCGTGGTGGTGCTCAATCTTTCTGCTGAGCCGGGTGAGACCCAAGGTTTTTCTGCCGAGCGCCACCTGCATGTCCTAGCGCAGCACGCCCCGAGCCTGCGGGTAGACCGCGTTATCGTTGATGCATCCGGGCTTCCGAACGAGTCGGAGCGCGTCTTTGTTCAGCGCGCCGCCAGTGTTCTGGGCGCTACGGCAGTCTTCCGAGACGTGTGCCAATACGATGAGGACGGAAGGTCGATTAATAAGCACTGCCCAGACAAGCTGGCGCAGGTGCTCACCGAGCTTTACGCCGAGTATGCCGCCAATCGCGATGGCACAGCGGGAGCCCCAGACGCTCATCGCGGTTAAGCGCGCGATAGACTATGGGGCATTCATCGTTCACCGCCGCGTCTCGCCCACGCCAATCTGCGCGGTGCGCTACGTCCACGAGTTGAAAGGGGAGGCACGAGGTGTCTGCGTCATTGACCGATCAGGTCAAGGAGGAACTTACGGCGGTGTCCGTGCCGCGCCAGTCCGCCCGCGCGGCGGAGGTTGCCGCGATCCTCAGGTTCGCTGGCGAACTCCACATCACCGGGGACCGCGTGATGTACGAGGTGGAACTGGAGTCACAAAGCGTAGCGAACCGCCTCGTCACCGCACTCGATGAGCTCTATTCGATTTCCGCCAGCACCCACGTCGCTGGACCCGCGGCTTCGTCCAAGAAGAGTCGCGTGCAAGTGCGCATCACCACCGGTGCCAAGGAACTGACCAGACGCCTTGGTTTGGTAACACGCTCCGGCCACCCCGTGGTGGGTTTGCCTCCACAAGTCATCTCTGGTTCTGTAGCCGATAATGAAGCAGCCTGGCGCGGCGCCTTCTTGGCGCAAGGTTCCTTGACCGAACCGGGCCGCTCCTCAGCGCTTGAGGTGACCTGCCCATGCCAGGAGGCTGCACTCGCTCTTGTCGGCTGCGCGCGCCGTTTGGGCGTGGCGGCGAAGACAAAGGAAACGCGCGGCGCGGACCGCGTCGTCGTGCGCGACGGCGATGCCATTGGCGCGCTGCTGACCCGTATGGGCGCCCAAGAGACGCGCCTGACATGGGAAAAGAAGCGGATCCAGAGAGAAGCCCACGATACGTCTCGCCGTCTCGATAATTTCGATGATGCCAACTTGCGCCGCTCTGCCCGCGCGGCCGTGACGGCTGCAGCACGCGTCGAACGCGCGATGGTCATCTTGGGCGATGACGTTCCGGAGCATCTCGCGGATGCCGGCCGCTTGCGCGTGCAGCATCGTGAGGCCTCTTTGGAAGAGCTCGGCCGCTTGGCTGATCCGCCTATGACTAAGGATGCGGTGGCCGGGCGTATTCGGCGCCTTTTGTCTATGGCGGACAAGCGTGCCAAGGAGCTTGGGGTCCCAGATACGACGAAGGCCGTCACCGAGGATCTTTTCGAAGAGTCCTAGTTACTCGTGCCCGTTCGGGCATTAGACGGGGTATCACGCCCGATTTCCGTGCGGCTGTTGCCGCATTTCTTTTTGGATTAATCCGCTCTTTTTTGCTTTAGTGAGATATCCCACCCCGCAGTGAAAGTCCCCAACATAATCCCACACAAACGGGCATAACTGCAGGTGTATAGCTCGAGGGTTGTCTCAAATTCTCTGCGACGGCCCAACCACTATACGCCTCTTTTTGGCCTCGTGCGACCACTCGCGTTGGGGACCGGCAGGAGCACTGCGGGATGCAGAAACCGTGGGTACTATCGGCCGTGTTGGGAAAACCACCGAGCACGTCACGGAAGTGGCAGGGGCAACGGTTCCGCAAGAACGGTCCACCGCACTGCCTATAAAGACAAAGTCTCGGAAGCCCCCACGATAGAACTTCACTCGATTATTTGAGGAGACATTACAGTGACCATTCGCGTAGGTATCAACGGATTTGGCCGCATCGGCCGCAACTTCTTCCGTGCAGTCGCACAGGGCAACAATGACCTCGAGGTCGTCGCAGTCAACGACCTGACCGACAACGCAACCCTGGCCAACCTGCTCAAGTACGACTCGGTTCTGGGCCGCTTCGACGGTGAGATCCAGCACGACGACGAGTCCATCACCGTCAACGGTCACAAGATTGCAGTCTCCGCAGAGCGCGATCCGAAGAACCTGAACTGGGGCGAGCACAACGTCGACATCGTCATCGAGTCCACCGGTTTCTTCACCGATGGTGAGGCCGCCAAGGCTCACATTGAGGCCGGCGCCAAGAAGGTCATCATCTCTGCTCCGGGCAAGAACGTCGACGCAACCTTCGTCTACGGCGTTAACTCCGATGAGTACGACGCTGAGAAGCACAACGTCATCTCCGCCGCATCCTGCACCACCAACTGCCTGGCCCCGATGGCCAAGGTCCTCCACGAGAAGTTCGGTATCGAGAAGGGCCTGATGACCACCATCCACGCCTACACCGGTGACCAGCGCATCCAGGATGCTCCGCACCGCGACCTGCGCCGCGCCCGCGCCGCAGCCGTCAACATGGTTCCGACCTCCACTGGTGCAGCAAAGGCCGTCTCCCTGGTTCTCCCAGAGCTGGAGGGCAAGCTCGACGGCTACGCAATGCGCGTTCCGACCATCACCGGTTCCGCCACGGACCTGACCTTCCAGGCATCCCGCGACGTCACCGCTGAGGAAATCAACGCTGCTATCAAGGAAGCCGCCACCGGCGAGTTCGGCGAGACCCTGGGTTACACCGAGGATCCGATTGTCTCCACCGACATCATCACCGACTCCCACGGCTGCATCTTCGATGCGGGCATGACCAAGGTTTCCAACGGCAACTTCGTCAAGGTCCTTGGCTGGTACGACAACGAGTGGGGTTACACCAGCCAGCTCGTGCGCACCACCTCCCTGGTTGCCTCCAAGCTCTAAAGCTGACTCTTTAGAATGACCACAGTGAACCAAGCTGTGATCGCCTGTGACAGCTCCACAGGCTAGACACCGGCCCATGCGCCACGCCTCACCCTCCATAATTTCGTGGCGTGCGCTGGGCCGATAGTCGTTTATAAGGAACCAGCACACTTTCCCATTGAATAGCATTAACCTTTAGCTTGAGTACCTACTTTTAAGGAGAACATCATGGCTTTCAAGACTCTGGACGACCTGCTCGCAGAAGGCGTCTCCGGCCGCCACGTCCTCGTCCGTTCTGACTTCAACGTCCCACTTGATGATGAAGGAAACATCACCGACTCCGGCCGCATCACCGCTTCCTTGCCGACAATCAAGGCCTTGATTGAAGGCGGTGCGAAGGTCATCCTGTCGGCGCACTTGGGCCGCCCGAAGGGCGAGGTCAACCCGAAGTACTCGCTGGCCCCAGTAGCAGAAGCTCTGTCTGAGGCACTGGATCAGTATGTCGCCCTCGCCGGGGATGTCAGCGGCGAGGACGCCCACGAGCGCGCTAACGGTCTCAACGAGGGCGATGTCCTGTTGCTGGAGAATGTCCGCTTCGATCCACGCGAGACCTCGAAGGACGAGGCAGAGCGCGGCGCCTTCGCTGACGAACTCGTCGCTCTGGCTGCAGACAACGGTGCTTTCGTCTCCGATGGTTTCGGTGTCGTTCACCGCGCACAGGCGTCCGTGTACGACGTGGCTAAGCGCCTGCCTGCTTACGCCGGCAAGCTCGTGCAGAAGGAAGTGGAAACCCTGGCGGCGGTAGCAGAGAAGCCAGAGCACCCGTACGTTGTCGTTCTTGGCGGCGCCAAGGTATCCGACAAGCTTGGTGTGATTGAGGCGCTTGCCGGTAAGGCCGACAACGTCATCATCGGCGGCGGAATGTGCTACACCCTCCTGGCAGCACAGGGCTACAACGTCCAGAACTCCCTGCTGCAGGAAGACCAGATCGACAACTGCAAGGAGCTGCTGGAGCGCTTCGGCGACAAGATCGTCCTGCCGGTCGACCTCGTCGCTGCCACCGAGTTCAATGCCGATGCAGAAAATAAGGTTGTGGGCCTCGACGGTATCCCGGAGGGATGGATGTCCCTCGATATCGGACCGGAATCGGTGAAGAAGTTCGATGAGGTCATCGCTTCCTCCAAGACCGTCTTCTGGAACGGCCCGATGGGTGTCTTCGAGATGGAAGCCTTCTCCAAGGGCACCGCAGGTGTGGCGCAGTCCATCATCGATGCCACGGCCAAGAATGGTTCCTTCACCGTCGTGGGTGGCGGTGACTCCGCAGCTTCCGTCCGACTGCTCGGCCTCGACGAGGACGGCTTCTCCCACATCTCCACCGGTGGTGGTGCTTCCCTGGAGTTCCTGGAAGGCAAGGAGCTGCCGGGCGTCAAGGTCCTGGAATCCTAATCAACCATCCTCTCAACACAGTCTGACTTCGAGAAAGGCTAATCATGGCACGTACCCCGCTTATCGCTGGTAACTGGAAGATGAACCTCGACCACAAGGAAGCTATCGGCTCCCTGCAGAAGTTCGCTTTCTCCTTGCCGAAGGAATACTACGAAAAGGTCGACGTGGCTTTTATGGTCCCGTTCACCGACATTCGCACGGTCCAGACGCTTGTCGACGGCGACGACCTGCAGTTCACCTACGGCGCGCAGGACATCTCCAAGCACGAGTCCGGCGCCTACACCGGTGAGGTATCCGGCAAGATGCTCTCCGCCCTGGGCTGCTCCTGGGCAGTGGTGGGCCACTCCGAGCGCCGCGAGTACCACGGCGAAACGGATAAGCTCGTCGCAGAAAAGGCCGCAGCGGCGTTGGCCAACGGTATCAGCCCCATCGTGTGTGTCGGCGAGCCCTTGGATGTCCGCGAGAAGGGCACTCACGTCGATTACGTGGTGACCCAGACCCGCAACTCCCTGGAGGGCCTGTCCGCTGAGGATCTGGCAAAGACCGTCATCGCTTATGAACCTGTCTGGGCTATCGGCACCGGCAAGGTTGCTTCCGCTGAGGATGCACAGGAAGTGTGCGCAGCTATTCGTCAGCTCGTCCGCGAGCTCGGCGGCGACGAGGTTGCCGAAGGCATCCGCATCCTCTACGGCGGCTCCGTCAAGGTGGACTCTATCGCGGAGATCGTGGGCAAGCCCGACGTTGACGGTGGTCTCGTCGGCGGCGCCTCCCTCAAGGGCGAGGAGTTCGCAAAGCTGGCGGCTAACGCCGCCCAGGGCGCCTAATCTCCCCGCATCCTGCCGTGGCGGGTCGGAATAGTTTCTGGCCCGTCACGTGGTGTATCATCGAGGATTATTGCGCGCGCTGTCTTCGCGCCCTTTTTTCCACGCGTGACGGTGGCTCACCACGGTGATTCACTAACGCGCGTCATACTCACTGTACATACGCGTAAACAAGGAACTACTTCATGATCTTGGCACTGGAAATCCTCCTCGTGATTGCCGCAATCTTGATGACTATCTTCGTGCTGCTGCACAAAGGTAAAGGTGGTGGCCTGTCGAGCCTCTTCGGCGGCGGCGTGCAGTCCAACCTCTCTGGTTCCACCGTGGTAGAGAAGAACCTTGACCGCTACACCGTGGTCATGGTGGTTATCTGGCTTGCCTGCATCGTGGCTCTGAACCTGCTGCAGGCTTATAGCTAAAAGGTCTTTCGGCCCCGCCGCACATACGCCAAACGCCGCGTCCCTCCTCCAATAAAGGTGAAGGACGCGGCGTTGTAGTTTTCATTGGCGGCCCTAGAGAAGCCGCCGGGGAGCTGTTGTTAGAGACGCTGCGCGGCATCGTCGCTTAAGAACAGCAGCGTTTCCTCAGTGCCCTGAGCACCTGCGGCCGGCCAGTCCTCAGCCGCAGCGCCAGCCACGAGGTGGGAGACAGCCTCGGCCTTCTCCTCACCGGAAACCAGGAACCAAATGCGCTGGGAGCGGTTGATGGCCGGGTAAGTCAACGTAACGCGCTCAGAAGGCGGCTTGGGGGAGTCGTGGACCGCGAAGGCATAGTCGGTGTCTTCATAGACCGCTTCTGAATGCGGGAACAGGGAGTTAATGTGGCCTTCGTGACCCATGCCCAGCAGGTGAATATCGAAGCCTTCCGGCGCAAAGTCACGGATCTCGCCCTCATAGGCTTGTGCTGCGTGCTCCATGGATACGGCTCCCAAGTCATAGCCGTGAATGTGGCGCTCCGGGATATCCACGTGTGCCAAGAGAGCCTCACGGGCTTGGCCCTCGTTAGAGTCCGGATCGCTTACCGGCACGTTGCGCTCATCGCCGAAGAAAACATGGATGCGCGTCCAGTCCACAGCCAATGCTGGGTAGTCGCTGCCTTGCTGTTGAGCGGCGTCGTGAAGCCGTGCCAGCTCGCGCAGCATGCCGATTCCTGCTCCGCCACCGGTGAGCACGACGCGGGCGACACCATCCTTGTGGAGGCCGCCGCCTGGGGCTTGAATCGCCGCAACCGTCTCAATAAAGGCGAGTGCGGCGGAGGATATGAGCTCGTCGATGTCGCTAACGCGGCGAAGCGTGACCATGGTGCAGAAAGATCCTTCTGAATGATGAGACTAGGAAACGATGAAATGATTATGCCTACACACTGTAGTCCACGCGGGCTAAGGCGCGGAGAGCGTGAGCGTATGTCTTATCCGCATCGAGATGGCGGAGTTCTTCCGAAAGCACTTCTGCTTCGGAACGCACCGCGAGGCTAACGAGTGATTCCGGGGAGCCCGGAACACTGACCTTCACTGTCGCAGGGTCAACGACAGTGACGCTAACATCGGCAGTGGGACGTTGGAAAACCACCGAGGTAATCGGGAAGGTACCCGCCGCGCAGTCCGACACAGTACGGGTAACGGGGACGGAGAGGGCGTCGAGAAGCCAGCCGGCAGCAAAGTCGACGGCGGCGTGGTGCTCGGCACCGGAGATCTTCACAGAGGTGATCGGTTCGTGCGGGAACCTGTCGAGGGCCGAAGCGACGATACCGCGCCAGAGGGTGATGGCACCCCACGACATGTCGGAATCTCCGGGCTTATAGCCAGAGGAGAGCACGTGGAGGTCGTACTGATCGACTCCACTGCCGAAGGCAACGTTGGTAATACGGCGCTGGGCCAGCGCACCGATCGGAACAGAGGACGGGGACGGCGGGCATGCCGTAGGCCACCACGCCACGATTGGTGTATCGGGAAGAAGCAGTGGAGTCACTACCGCTTCTGCCTGATCCGCGAGGGCGCCATGCAGGTGCATGACGACGATCTCCGAGGCACCCGCTTCGCCACCGACGCGCAACTCGGCGTCGAGCCGAGTGTCCTCGTCGAGATTTCCAGTAGCGATGACGATGACACGGGAAGGGTGCTCGTGGGAGGCATCGCGCACCGATGCGAGCAGGTTGTCCAGGTCATCGCCCTCTTCGGTCATGACGATGAGCGTGAGGACCCGGCCGGTCGTGAGCGTGTAGTGCTCCTGCATCTCTACAAGCTTCTTAGAGATCTTGCGCGTCGTCGTATCGGGCAAGGGGATAATCATAAGGCCATTCCTCCTAAGGACCTACGGACGGCGCCAGGAATGACCCCGGCGGCGCAGCATTCTATTAGCGGACTCCGGCCCCCACGTGCCAGCGCGGTATTGCTCCGGCTGTCCGATACTGGACCAGTACTCAATGATGGGGTCGAGGATGGACCACGACAGCTCCACTTCCTCGTTGGTGGGGAAGAGGGAGGACTCGTCCAAGAGGGCGTCGAGAATCAGGCGCTCATAGGCTTCCGGCGATTCTTCCGTAAAGGCCTCGGCATAGGCGAAGTCCATGTTGACGTCACGCACCTCCATGGTGGAGCCCGGAACCTTGGAACCAAAGCGCATGGTGACGCCTTCATCAGGTTGGACGCGGATCACCACGGCATTTTGGCCCAGCGCATCGGCTTGGCCTGATCAAAAGGCTGGTGCGGGGCGGTCTTAAACACCAGTGCAATCTCGGTTACGCGGCGGCCCAGCCGCTTGCCGGTACGCAGGTAGAAAGGAACGCCCGCCCAGCGACGGGAATTAACCTCGAGGGTGCACGCGGCATAGGTCTCCGTCGTGGATTCCGGATCGAATCCTTCCTCCTCCCGCAGGCCCTTGACATACTCTGAGCCCTGCCAGCCGGCGGAGTACTGGCCGCGGGCGGTGGTCTTGTTAAGCGGGTGCACCGCATTGGTAGCGCGCAGCACCTTGATCTTTTCCGCCTGGAGCGCCTCTGGGTCGAAGGAGGAGGGTTCCTCCATGGCGACGAGGGCTAGTAGCTGCAGGAGGTGATTCTGGATGACGTCGCGCGCAGCGCCGATGCCGTCGTAATAGCCGGCACGTCCGCCCAATCCGATGTCTTCGGCCATCGTGATCTGCACGTGATCGATGTAGTGCGCGTTCCACATCGGCTCGAAGATCTGGTTGGCGAAGCGCAGCGCCATGATGTTCTGCACTGTTTCCTTGCCCAGGTAATGATCGATGCGGAACACCGAAGACTCCGGGAAGACGGCATTGACGATCTCATTGAGCTGGCGCGCGGAAGCCTGATCGTGGCCGAAAGGTTTTTCAATGATGACGCGGCGCCAGGAGCTTTCCGTGCTGTCCGCCATGCCGACGCGCTCTAGCTGGTGGCAAATATCGGAGAAGAACTCTGGCGGAACCGAAAGATAATAGGCCCAGTTTCCACCGGTGCCGCGGGAAGCGTTGAGCTCAGACAACCGGGCGGAGAGCCTATCAAAGCCAGCGTCGTCGAAGTTGCCTTGGACAAACTCGATTCCTTTGGCGAGGTGCTCCCACACATGCTCACTGAAGGTCGTTCGGGCACCCGCCTCGGCGGCCTCGCGGACGTAGTCGCAAAAGGCTTGCTTGTCCCAGTCGCGGCGGCCGTAGCCCACCAGCGTGAAGCCGGCGGGCAGCAGCCCTCGGTTGGCTAGGTCGTAGATGGCAGGGAGGAGCTTCTTGCGCGCCAAGTCACCCGTGACGCCGAAAATCACCATGCCGGATGGCCCGGCGATACGTGGCAGGCGTTTGTCCTTCGCGTCGCGCAACGGGTTGACCCACGCGCTGGTAGTGCTCACTAAGTGTCCTTTCGGTCTGTGTGAGATAAGTCCAACAGCTCAGCATAGCGACACGCGCCCCGCCGGCCACAGTTGCATGGCCGTTGGTGGCGCGCGCCGATGGTGAGCACTTAAAACCTCATGCTCTTTTAGGAGAGGCGGTCTGTCATCGAGGCAAGCAGTTCCTCCCATGCATCGACGAACTTGTCGACGCCCTCCTGCTCGAGCACGGTGAAAACATCGGCGAAGTCGATGCCGACAGCCTCCAGCTGTGCCCATACCTTCTCTGCGTCGTCAGAAGCTTCAGTCAGCGTATCGCCGTGCAGGTTCCCCTGCGCAAGAACCGCATCAATGGTCTTCTCGGGCATCGTGTTGACGGTCTCCGGCCCAGCGAGCTCGGAAACGTACAAGGTGGCAGGGTAGTCAGGGTTTTTGACTCCCGTTGACGCCCACAGTGGCCGCTGCGGGTGGGCACCGGAAGGCAAGTCGCTACCGTTGTCCTTGAACTCCTTCAGGAAAAGCGCATAGGCGCGTTGGGCGTTGGCCACGCCGGCCTTTCCACGCAGCGCGAGGGCTTCATCAGAGCCGTTCAACTCGAGGCGCTTGTCGACTTCGGTGTCCAAGCGGGAGACAAAGAAGGAGGCCACGGAGTGAATAGTGGAGACATCCTTACCTGCTTCGGCGGCGCGCTGAATTCCCTCCTTGTAGGCGGCAATCACCTGCGCGTAGCGCTCGACAGAGAAGATCAGGGTGACGTTGACGGAAATACCTTCTGCCAGAGCATCGGAGATGGCGGGCAGGGAACCGTCGGTTGCCGGGATCTTGATCATGAGGTTGGGGCGGTTGACCTTGGACCACAGCTCGCGGGCCTGTGCCAAGGTTGCCTCCGCATCCGCAGAGATGCGTGGATCAACCTCGATGGACACTCGGCCGTCCCGGCCATCACTTGATTCATAGATCTCGGTGAAGAGATCGCAGGCATTGCGGACATCGTCTATGGCGAGCGAGTACACCGCCTCGTCCGCGGTAGCGGACTTTTCCTTCAGCGCTGCGATGTCGGCATCGTAGGAGGTGCCGGAGGACATTGCGGCAGCAAAGATTGCCGGGTTCGTGGTGACACCCACGATGGACTTGGTGTCGAGGAGTTCGCGGAGGTTGCCGGAATCCAAGCGCTCGCGGGAGAGATCATCGAGCCACGTCGAGGTACCGAGACGGGCCAGCTCATCAATATGTGTCATGGTGTGTGCAGGGTCCTTTCGTAGTGGACAGCAGTAGGGGGTTAGCCTGCCTGAGCAGCGTTGAGGGACTCGAGGGCGGCGTCAACAATGGCGTCGGCAGTGAAGCCGAACTTCTCAAAGAGTTCCGCGGCAGGTGCGGAAGCGCCGAAGTGCTCCAAGGACACGGTGCGGCCGAAGGAACCGGTGTACTTGTGCCACGGCATGGAGACACCGGCCTCGACGGAGACGCGCGCGCGGACGGAGGAGGGGAGGACGGACTCGCGGTAGGAAGCGTCCTGCTCGTCGAACCACTCTAGGCACGGCGCGGACACCACACGGGTCGCGGTACCGTCCGCCTCGAGTTGCTTGGCGGCCTCCACGGCGAGCTGTACCTCGGAGCCGGTGGCGATAAGAATCACGTCCGGGGTTTTCTTCGATGCCTCAACGAGGACGTAGGCGCCGCGGCGCACACCTTCGGCAGCCTTCTCCTTGGTTCCTTCGAGTACAGGCAGGTTCTGGCGGGACAGAGCGAGGCCCTTCGGAGCGGCCTTGTACTCAAGGGCCGCCGCCCACGCCTGGGCGGTCTCGTTGGCATCCGCTGGGCGGATGACGGAGAGGTTGGGGATGGCGCGCAGGGCAGCGAGCGTTTCCACTGGCTGGTGGGTGGGGCCGTCCTCGCCCAGCCCGATGGAATCGTGCGTCCAGACGTAGTAGGTATCGGTGGACATGAGCGCGCCGAGGCGGACAGCCGGGTACTGGTACTCAGAGAAAATGAGGAAGGTACCACCGTAGACGCGGGTATTGCCGTGCAGTGCAATGCCGTTCATGACTGCGGACATGGCGTGCTCGCGGATGCCGAAGTGCAGGTTGCGGCCGTAGGGGGTGGCAGTCCAAGTATCGGTGGTGATGGACTCTGGGCCGAAGGAATCTGCGCCCTTGATCACTGTGTTGTTGGAGCCTGCCAGATCGGCGGAGCGCCCCACATCTCCGGCAGGGAGGCTGCAAGTGCCTGGATGGCGGCCTCGGAAGCCTTGCGCGTGGCCAAGGATTCGCCCGCTTCCCATGTCGGAAGTTCTGCGGCGAAGTCAGCCGGCAGCTCGCGAGCCTGGAGGCGGTCGAAGAGCTTCTTCTCCTCCGGGTTGGCAGCTGCCCACGCGTCAAACTTTTCCTGCCACTCTGCGTGCTTCGCGGCACCGCGAGTGGTCAGCTCGCGGGTGTGTGCGAGGACTTCCTCGTCGATGTGGAAGGACTGCGCCGGATCGAAGCCGAGGACCTCCTTGGTGGCGGCTACCTCATCCTCGCCAAGAGCTGCACCGTGGACGCCACCGGTGTTCATCTTGTTCGGTGCCGGGTAACCAATCACGGTCTTAACTCGGATGAAGGAGGGGCGGGAGGTTTCGGCGCGTGCCGCGGCGGCAGCTGCTTCGATGGCTTCGACATCTTCGCCGGACTCCACGGTCTGCACGTGCCAGCCATAGGCCTCGTAACGCTTAGCCACGTCCTCGTTGAAGGCAATGTTGGTGTCGTCCTCAATGGAGATGCGGTTGTCATCCCAGAAGACGATGAGATTGCCCAGCTTCTGGGTGCCCGCCAAGGAAGAAGCCTCAGCGGTGACACCCTCTTGCAAGTCACCGTCGGAGGCAATGACGTAAACGAAGTGATCGAAGGGGGATTCGCCGGCCGGGGCCGAGGCATCGAACAGGCCACGTTCCTTGCGTGCGGCCATTGCCATGCCGACCGCGGACGCCAAGCCTTGGCCCAGGGGACCGGTGGTGATCTCGACGCCATCGGTGTGGTGAACCTCGGGGTGGCCCGGAGTCTTCGAGCCCCAGGTGCGCAGCGACTTGAGATCCTCCATCTCGAGACCGAAGCCGCCGAGGAAGAGCTGGATGTACTGCGTCAGGGAAGAGTGTCCAACGGAGAGTACGAAGCGGTCGCGCCCTGCCCAGTGAACATCGGCCGGATCGTGGTTAAGCACGCGCTGGTAGAGCGTGTAGGCCAGCGGTGCCAGGGACATGGCGGTACCGGGGTGGCCGGAGCCGCAGTTCTGGACGGCGTCGGCAGCTAGGACGCGCACGGTATCCACGGCGCGAGTGTCGAGGTCACTCCAGTCCGAAGGATAACGGCGCTCAACCATAGCCTGCAGTTCCGGGGACAACTTTTCGTTCGACACGGCGAAAACCTCACTTCGCTTCTGGAAACAGATATACCGTTAATCAGTGTAAAGGTTTTTCGATCTTCGGCGGGGGATTATATAAACCAGGTTTCGGGCGGTAGTCTGGCATGGTTGACGCTGTTGCCCCGCTGCCAGCCAGTGGGCGGCGACTATCCCCAAAGAACGCTTCGGGGATTCGCCACAAAGTTCTCGGGAACTTTTTAGCGCGGGCAGCCGACCAGTACGTCAGACCCATAAGCCATACACCCACGTGCCGGATATACGGAGGATTGTTCCTTGGAGACCATCAAGGCCTATTTTGCGCTAACGAAACCGAGGATCATTGAGCTCCTCCTCGTGGCGGCAATCCCGGCTATGCTCCAGGCGCAGCGTGGATTCGAGGCAGTGTCCTCCAACTTCTGGCTCATCGTCTCCACCATCTTCGGTGGATGGATGGGTGCCGCGGCCGCCCACACGTTCAATAACGTCGTCGATTATGAGATCGACCAGAAGATGCAGCGCACCCGTGCCCGGCCGCTAGTGCGCAAGACCATCTCGCGGCGCAATGCCGCGATCTTCGCGTGGATCATGTTGGCGCTATCCGTCTTTTGGCTGGGTGTGTTAGCTAACTCGTGGTTGGCCGCGTTCTTCGTGCTCTTGACCAACTTCTTTTATGTCATCGTCTACACGAAGTTCCTCAAGATGCGGAACTCCCAGAACATCGTCTGGGGTGGCCTCGCTGGCTGTATGCCCGCCATGGTGGGTTGGGCCGTCATTCGTGATAATGCACCGGCAGGGGAGCCGGACCGTTGGTGGCAGGCCGTGGTGCTGTTCCTCATTATCTTCTTCTGGACGCCACCCCACACGTGGGCGCTGGCGATGAAGTACAAGGAGGACTACCGCAAGGCTGGGGTGCCGATGCTGCCCGTCGTTGCCGGGGAAGTAGAGGTGACCCGCCAAATCGTGTGGTACACGATCGGCACGGTTATCGTGACCTTCCTTATCATCCTGCGGCCTCGTGGATCTACTTGGTAGCCGCGGTGTCTTCCGGCGCGGTCTTCCTTTGGATGGCGATTCGTCTGCACCAAGGGGTAAAGAAGGGCGCAAAGGTCAAGCCCATGCGCCTGTTTATTTACTCCAACAACTACCTGTCGGTGCTCTTTATCGGCCTGTCCATCGACGCCGTCGTGGGCTGGGAGCCCATCGGGCGCATGCTGGGCTGGTCGGCCGCGCTGTTCTAGCGAGCTAGTCTTCGCGTACCCGGAGGACAATCGAGCCTGTGGTCTTGCGCTCTTGGAGGTCGCGGTGGGCCTGAGCAGCTTCGGCGAGCGGATATTCCGCGGAGATGCGGAAGTCGAGGTCGCCATCGATGACCGCCTGCACCACTGCCTGGGCGCGCATCTGGAACTCGCCTTCCTGGGAGGTCCAGGCGCCGAGTGAGGGGCGGGTGAGGAAGATGGAGCCGTGCTTGTTCAGCAGCTGCGGGTCCATCGGCGGGACGGGGCCCGACGCGGCACCGAAGAGCGCTACCGTGCCGCGCGGTCGCACAACCTCAAGGGATTCACCGAAGGTGGCTTTGCCGACGCCGTCGTAAACCACGTCCACGCCGCGCCCACCGTTGTGACGACGCACCTGCTCGGCCAGGCCGCTGCTGTAGCGGAACACGTGGTCTGCGCCCGCGCCATAGGCCAGCTCTTCCTTCTCATTCGTGGAGACCACGGAATAGACGGTGGCGCCCAGGGACTTGGCCATCTGGGTAAGGATTAAGCCCACGCCGCCCGCACCGGCAGTGATCAGACAGGATGCTCCTTCCCCTAGCTGATACACACCGTGGGTGAGGTAGTGCGCCGTCATGCCCTGCAGGAGCATCGAACCGGCGACGGCGGAGGGAATCTCGTCGGGGACGGCCACCACGCGGTCTCGCGGCACGCAGACTTGCTCCGCATAGGATCCGAAAGCGTGATCCCAGGCCACCATCGTGCCCGGGGCGATTTCTCCCTGGGGGTCGTGCACAACGCGTCCGGTTCCTTCGAGTCCGATGATGAAAGGCACGGAGGCGTTGTAGATGCCTTCGCGGTAGTAGGTGTCGATGTAGTTGACACCGGCCACGGAGACGTCGACAAGCAGCTGCTCCTTCGTCGGCGTGGGGGATTCTACCTCAGCGTAGGTGAGGACCTCGGGCCCTCCGGTCGTGGTCACCTGAATAGCATGCATGGTGTCTAGGCTAAACGAAGCACAGGCACCCGCGCAGCAAAAAGCACCGCCATCCTCACTTCCTGGTGAGAACGGCGGCGCTACGAGTACCTGTTGTAGTGGCTTTACTGGCTCCGCTGACTCTGCTTAGCCTTGGGCGGCGGGAACGTTCTCGTCACCGCGCTGGGCAGTGCTTGCAGTAGTGTCATCCTCGTTTCCGACGCGGCGCAAGCCATGCGCCCACAGCACGGCGGTGAAGGCCGTGACCACTGAGGACATGCCCACGTGGAAGGGAACAGTCCAGCGAGGGATGTGGAGATAGAACTGGGTGACACCGATAGCCCACTGGATAACGATGCAAGCAATGAGCACCCAGCCGGCCTTCTTGGCCACCTTGGGAGCGCCGGTGCGGTGCAGGAGGAAGACCACGATGAGCGTCAGCGCCAAGTAGACGTACATGCAGACCGCGTGAATGATGGCCATGCCATAGGTGTCCACGCCGAGGCGGCCCTCCATGCCCACACCGGCATCACCGGAGTGAGTACCCGAGCCAGTCACAAAGGTGCCGGTCAGCAGAACGATGGACAGGGCTACAGTGGCCACCACCGCGAGGGTGCGCACTGCGGCGGGGAAGAGGCGAGTGGGAGTGCCGTCATCGGGCTCGTTAATACGGGAGAACAGCATGGCCGCAATCCACACTAGGACCATAGATGGGAGGAAGTGAATTGCCACACTCCACCAAGAAAGCTTCAGCACGACCGACAGAGCGCCGATGAGTGCCTGCACGAAAACACCTGCGAGCCCCGCCCAGGCATAGACCTTGAGCTCCTTGCGACGCTGCGCCTTGTGGACCACCACAATGCTGGCGATGGCCGCGGCAGCCACAACAAAAGTCAGCAGGCGGTTGCCGAACTCAATGGCCTGGTGGAGCATGGGAGCCGCGCCCTGGATGGGAACCAAGGAACCAGGGTGGCAGTTAGGCCAGGTGACGCAACCAAGACCGGAGCCGGTGACGCGCACGATGGAACCCGATACCGTAATGCCGCCCTGGCAGAGCAGGAGGATGAGCGCGACGATGCGCTGCGTCTTCACCGAGGGACCGGTGGACGGCGCAGCGGGCGCGGTGGAATGTTGAGGAGAGGAAATATTGGCGGTACTCACGGCTACTCAGCCTACCGCCCGGCCCCATCCGGGAACCAATATCGACGGGTGGGTCACACCGCGCAAGGGAGAAGAATCACTTTTAGCCCTCGAAGCGGAACCAACGCACCGCGGCAAACGACGCCACCGCTGACCACCCGACGAGTACAAGGAGCTCAATGCCCGGGAAAGACCCGTTCAGGGCGGTATCGAGACCGGCGGCCATGGCCACCGTGGGCACTAGGGTGAACACCCCGTTATCACCGAGCCCCTGGGAAAACATGACCCAGCCGACGGTGCCGAGGAGGATGAACCAAATGAGGTTGGCCACCGCCAAGACCACCTCCGAACTCAGTGTGCCGCCGAGCAGTAGGCCTAAGGCCGTAAACGTAGCCACACCCAAGGCGAGCGTGAGCACACCGATGGCCGCACCCCCAGCGGTGATCCGCAGCCCCAGGAAGGCGGCAATCGTCCCCAGCACAAGGACCTGCAGCACCACCATCGACAGCACGGCGAGAATCTTTCCCACCACGATGGCCCAGGCAGGAACGCCTGAAGCGCCTGTGCGCTTCAGCGCACCATAGCGACGGTCGAAGGCCAAGGAGATGGCCTGACCCGTGAAACCGGAGGAGGTCGCCGCAACGGCCAGCACCATGGGGAAGATTTCCTCCACGCCGTGGCCAGTGCTGTCTTGCAGTGTCGCGGCGCCGATCAGGATGGCCACAGGGATGATGATGCTCAGCAGCTGCTGCTCACCGTGGCGCAGCATGAGCTTGGATTCGATAGCCCCTTGGGCACGTGCCATAGCCGCTACGCCCACGCGCTGCGGGTGCGGGCTAAAAGTGCCGGGTGCGAAGGTGCTCATGGAGCTTCTCCTTGTTCAAACAACTTGATAAAAGAATCGTGCTAAATGGCCGAGGGCGGTTCTAGCTGCGCATGTCGCGGCCCGTGAGATCGAGGAAGACTTCCTCGAGATTCCGGTGTGAGGTGTGCAGGTTGCGGAGGATGACGTTTTGCGCGGCCAAGCATGAAGCCAGCGCTGCGATGCCGGCGGGGCTGGCCTCCGAGGTGAGACGGTAGTGCAGGGGGCGGAGAGCTTCCGCCGCGATGCCGGCGTCCCGCAGTGCTTCGAGGTCCACCGGTGTTGCGGTATCGAAATTCACCTGCGGAACATCGGCCGAGTCCGTCAGCGATGCTGCGGTGCCGCTCGCCACGAGTTGTCCGTGGTCAATGATGACGACGCGGTCGCTGAGCGCTTCCGCTTCATCCATGAGGTGCGTGGTGAGGATGACGGTTACGCCATCGGCCCGGAGGGCGCGGATGAGGTCCCACACGGCAAGGCGCGACTGGGCATCCATGCCCGCGGTGGGTTCATCGAGAAAGACCAACTCTGGGCGCCCGATGATCGCTAGGGCTAGGGAGAGACGTTGTTGTTGCCCGCCGGACAGGCGGCGGTAGCTGCTCTTCGCCACCCCGCGCAGTCCGAGCGTGTCCAGCAGCCACTCCGGGTCCAAGGGATTCTCGTTATAGGAGGCGCTAAGCTCAAGCATCTCCTTGACTTTGATTCCGGAATAGGAGCCGCCGCCCTGCAGCATGATGCCGATGCGGGAGCGCACGGCATCGGGATTGCGCGCGGGGTTAAGCCCCAGCACCTCGATGCGGCCCGACGTGGGCTTCTTGAAACCCTCACACATCTCGATGGTGGTGGTCTTACCTGCACCGTTAGGGCCCAGCAAGCACAGGATCTCGCCGTAATTGGCGCGGAAACTCAGCCCGTTCACTGCGTTGACGTCGCCATAGGTCTTCATGACGTTATCTAAGACAAGAGCTGATGTAGTCACGAATCGCTAGTTTAGGACACGCACGCCCGCCCTGCGCAAAGCAACCCACCCCACGCCGGCGAGGACGAGGAATGTCACCAAGGCGGCGAGGTAAATGACGAAGACTGTCCCTGGGGGAAGGCCGAGGCCGCGGGGAAGCACGATGAAACTCATGAACCCGGAGTAGATGATCACAGCCATGCGGAAGAAGCGTCGGTTGGCCCAAGCCGCCAGCGGCAGCACCGCCCACAGGATGTACCAGGGTTGGACGACGGGGAAGAACACCACGAGCACGAAGGTCGATACCCCCAGGCCGCCCACGGGGTGGATGGCGCCGCGGTAGGTGGCAAAGAGCATGCGGATCATAAAGCCCGCGGCAATGATGACGCCCACAGTCCGGGTCACGGTGAGGATGGCCTCGGTGTGATCACCCAATCCCAACAGCATCCCAAGGAAGCCGGCGCCGACGCCTACGGAGGTCGTCGCAGACAGCCACGACCGGATGGTGGCCGCGCCGCCCTGGCCAAAGACCCAACCAATGTCGATCCCCGTGAGTACCGTCACTGCGGCGATGGAGGTGGCAAGCAGGAGAAGCTGCGCGGCCCCGGCGCCCAGCACTGCCCGCACGCCGGACACGCCGTGCTTGTCGACGAGCCTGCGTGCCGCCGCCATGCCAACGAACCCGAGGCCGATAAAGCCAGTCACCTTGACCATTCCGGCACACGAGATCAGGACGCCAGATGCGATAAACAGCGACCATGCTCGCCAGCGGGCCTCGTGGGAATCGTTAACCGCCCGCAACCCCAGCTCCACACCGACGAGAGCTAGCCCCAGCATGAAGGATTCATTGTGGATGCCTCCGACGAGGTGGAGGATGGTCAAAGGGTTAAGGATGCCCAGCCACAGCGCTGCCTCCGGGGATACTCGGCAGCGCGTAGCAAGCCGCGCGATGGCCCAACCGGCGGCGATGATACCGACGAGGGACAGTACCCGGTGCAGGACAACACCCCAGATAATGGAGTCGTTGGTCAGCCAACTGACCACCGCCGCTACACCTAGCGCCACAGGGCCATAAGGGGAAGGTGAGTTCGCCCAGATGAACGGGACGGAGCGGGCCAGGTCGTTATCGGCGCCTAGTAGCTCCACCGGCCCCGCCGAATAGGGATCGAGGCCTTGGAGCACGATGGAGCCGTTAGCGAGGTAGGAGTAAATGTCCTGCGTGAACAGGGGAGCGGTCACCAAAAGCGGGAGAACCCACCCTAGCCAGGTGCGCCACATCTGGCTCTGCGTGACCCCCCGGGGCGAGTGGCTAAAGCGCCGAACCTTGGCCGGCTTCTGTAGGCGCAGGGGCGCGCCCACCAGCGGTGCCATGCAAATCCACGCCGTGACCATGAAACCGACCCCGATGAACACGATGGCGGAGGCTGACTGCAGCATCCGCGTCATGAGCGAGCCAAAAGGCAGAGACTCATAGGGGTTGCCCACCACCGGAAGCGCACCGGCGCCCAATCCGCCGAGCGCAATGAGTAGCGCACCAATGGTGCCGAGCCACCGGAGGCTAAAGAGCGTGCGCAGCTGGGCGATGGTGTGGCGGTGGACGTCGCCAAGCGCGGCGCCCTCTGCACCGTCGGAAGAATCTGGAAAATCTTGGTGCAAGAGCGCGGAACGGGATCCGGGCAGGCCCATGCGGGGGAGTTCATCGCGCACGCCCCAAAAGACGCGGTGCAATCGCCCCGATCGGGTGTAATCGCGCTCCATATTCATGAGTGTCTACCTTAGTCGCTCGGTGCTGAGAGAGGACGAGCTGCCCGCGACACGAATGAAAGAGTGGAAATCGGGAATGAATTAAGGAACACTAGTGTTGTCTAAAGAGAGAGTGTTTCATTCAAGGAGGTGTACACCGTGACGAAGGAGCTACCTAGGGAGACTCGCTCGACTGAGGGCGACACCCGCCGACACGTCATGTTGTTGCTCCTAAAAGACGGCCCGGTAACGGCGTCGTATCTGGGTGAACGTCTCGGTCTCTCTGCAGCCGGCATCCGTCGGCACTTAGACATTTTGGTGGAGGAAGGACTCACCGAGGTGGTGCATCGCCGCCCATCAGCCCGCCCTGGGCAGTCGGTGGGCCGTGGTCGCCCCGCCAAGCATTTCCGCCTCACGGATCAGGGCCGCGCCCAATTTGGGCACGCCTACGATCAGCTGGCGGCGGAAGCGCTCACCGCACTGCGTGAAGCGGGCGGGCCGGAGGCGGTTCGTCGCTTCGCCAAGGCTCGCTTCGAGCGCCTCGTGGAGGACGTGAAGCCCCTGGTAGAGGACCAGGAATCCGTTCCGGAGGTGGCGCGTCAGCTGGCCGAAGTGCTCGACGCGCATGGCTATGCTGCCACGGTGACGTCGGTGGGCAACGGAGTACAGATTTGCCAGCACCATTGCCCGGTCGCCCACGTGGCGGCCGAGCATCCGGAGTTGTGTGAAGCTGAACAGGAAGTCTTCTCCGCGCTATTAGGCAAACATGTGCAGCCCTTGGCCTCCATTGCGGATGGTCATGGAATCTGCACCACGAATATCCCCTTAACCCCAGTCCCGCCTTCCGCGGCGGAGCCGGGGAAGAACTAATCGAACTAGAAAGGAGCGGGCTTTGACACAGGCACAACCGGCACCAGGCCTTGAAACCAAGATGAGCGATGACGAGATCATCTCCTCTATCGGCGGCTATGAGTACGGCTGGCACGATTCCGACGAAGCCGGCCAGGCAGCACACCGCGGTTTGAGTGAGGACGTCGTCCGCGATATTTCTCGGAAGAAGAACGAGCCGGAGTGGATGCTCGAGTCCCGTCTGAAGGCTCTGCGCGTCTTCAACAAGAAGCCAGTTCCGACCTGGGGCCCAGATCTGTCCGGAATCGACTTCGACAACATTAAGTACTTTGTCCGCTCCACCGAGAAGCAGGCCCAAACCTGGGATGACCTGCCGGACGACATTAAGGAGACCTACGACAAGCTGGGTATCCCGGATGCTGAGAAGAAGCGTCTGGTCTCCGGTGTTGCCGCGCAGTACGAGTCCGAGGTGGTTTACCACAAGATCCGCGAGGACCTGGAGGCCCAGGGCGTTATCTTCGTTGATACCGACACCGCGGTGCGCGAGTACCCGGAGATCCTCCAAGAGTACTTCGGCACCGTGATTCCGGCCGGCGACAACAAGTTCTCCGCGCTGAATAACGCCTGCTGGTCCGGTGGTTCCTTCGTGTACGTTCCGAAGGGCGTTCACGTGGATATTCCGCTGCAGGCCTACTTCCGCATTAACACCGAGAACATGGGCCAGTTCGAGCGCACCCTCATCATCGTGGAGGAGGGAGCCTACGTTCACTACATCGAGGGGTGCACCGCGCCGATCTACAACTCGGATTCGCTGCACACCGGTGTCATCGAGATCATCGTGAAGAAGGGCGGCCGCTGCCGCTACACCACCATTCAGAACTGGTCCACCAACGTCTACAACCTGGTGACCCAGCGCGCCAAGGTCGAAGAGGGCGGCACCATGGAATGGGTCGACGGCAACATTGGCTCCAAGGTCACCATGAAGTACCCGTCCTGCTGGCTTACCGGCGAGCACGCCAAGGGTGAGGTCCTCTCCTTGGCCTTTGCTGGCGATAACCAGGTCCAGGATACCGGCTCCAAGATGATCCACATGGCGCCGAACACGTCCTCCAACATCGTCTCAAAATCCGTGGCCCGCAACGGCGGCCGCGCGGCCTACCGCGGCTTGGTGCAGGTCAACGCTAACGCTACGAACTCCGCTGCCAATGTTGAGTGTGATGCCTTGCTTGTGGACAATGACTCGAGGTCGGATACGTATCCGTACAACGACATCCGCAATGATCACGTCAACCTTGGCCACGAGGCAACGGTCTCCCAGGTCTCTGAGGAGCAGCTGTTCTACCTCATGTCCCGCGGTATCGCTGAGGAAGAGGCCATGGCGATGATTGTGCGCGGCTTCGTCGAGCCGATTGCAAAGGAGCTCCCGATGGAATACGCGCTGGAGCTGAACCGTCTTATCGAGCTGCAGATGGAAGGATCGGTGGGCTAAGTGGTAGCTTCCAACGAATTTAATCCGGCTGACGTCACTAAGGGAGACCAGTTCACCTCCTTCAACGTCGAGGACTTCCCGGTCCCGCACGGCCGCGACGAGGTCTGGCGTTTCATCTCCTTGCGTAACCTTCGCGGGCTGCACAATGGTGAGTTCGCGCCGGCAACCGCCCAGAAGATTGACGTGGTGGCCCCGGAGGCGTAACGGCCGAGACCGTGGCGCCTGACGACGACCGCCTCGGCACCGCCGGTGCACCTGCTGACCGCGTTGCAGCTCAGGCCTGGTGCTCCATGCCGGAGGCGCAGATCGTCAGCGTTGACGCCGATGCACGACTGGATAAGCCGGTGGAGATCACCATCACCGGCGCTGGTGAGGGCGTGACCTCCTTTGGTGCGACCTCCATCCACGTGGGCAATCACGCGGAGGTCACCATCGTTCTTAAGTACGTCGGTTCCGGTACCCACGCAGACAACGTGGAGTTCGTGCTGGGCGACGGCTCCCAGGTCACCGTCGTCGTCGACGCCGACTGGGAAGACGATGCAGTGCACCTGTCCCATCAGATTGCGAAGGTGGGCAGCGACGCCGTACTGCGCCACAACACCGCCATCTTTGGCGGCGAGATTGTGCGCCTTGTTCCGCGCGTAGTTTTCGATGGCCCCGGTGGCGATGCCGAGCTGCTCGGCGTCTACTTTGCTGATGCCGGCCAGTACTTCGAGAACCGCCTGCTGGTGGACCACGACGTGCCGAACTGCCGCTCTCGCGTCTTCTACAAGGGCGCTCTGCAGGGTGCTACTGCTGCGCAGAAGGCCGAGGCCGGCTCCGCCTCCCGCACCCCGGAGGCCCGCACCTGCTGGGTCGGTGACGTGCTCATCCGCAAGAATGCGAACAACACGGACACCTATGAGACGAACAACAACTTGATCCTCACCGAGGGTGCGCGCGCTGACGCCATCCCGAACCTGGAGATCCAGACCGGTGAGATCGTCGGTGCTGGCCACGCCGCAACGGTGGGCCGCTTCGATGACCTTGAGCTGTTCTACCTCATGTCCCGCGGTATTCCTGCCGCCGAGGCACGCCGCCTCATCATCCGCGGCTTCTTCTCCGAAGTCATCTCCCGCATCCCGGTCGAGTCCCTGCGCGAGGATCTGGAATCCCGCGTCGTCGACGAGCTCGCCAAGATCAACGCTTAAAACTTCCCGAAAGCAGGTACCAACTCAATGTCTACTCTGGAAATCAAGAATCTCCACGCGCAGGTGCTCCCACACGAGGAGGACGGTGAGCCCACGCCGATCCTCAAGGGTGTCAACCTCACCATCAATTCCGGTGAGACCCACGCCGTCATGGGCCCCAACGGCTCCGGCAAGTCCACCCTGTCCTACGTTATCGCCGGTCACCCCAAGTATGAGGTGACCGAGGGCGAGGTGCTTCTCGACGGCGAGAACATCCTCGAGATGGAAGTCGACGAGCGCGCCCGCGCTGGTCTTTTCCTGGCCATGCAGTACCCGACTGAGGTGCCGGGCGTGAAGATGTCGCAGTTCATGCGCTCCGCCGTGACCGCTATCCGTGGCGAGGCTCCGAAGCTGCGCGAGTGGAACAAGGAGCTCACCGAGGCCCGCGAGAAGCTGGCCATCGATAAGTCCTTTGCACACCGCTCCGTGAACGAGGGCTTCTCCGGTGGTGAGAAGAAGCGCCACGAGGTCATGCAGCTCGACATCCTCAAACCGAAGTTCGCCGTCATGGACGAGACCGACTCCGGCCTGGACGTCGACGCCCTGCGCGTCGTCTCCGATGGCATCAACAGCTATCAGGAGGAGACCAACGGCGGCATCCTCCTCATCACGCACTACAAGCGCATCCTCAACTACGTTGTCCCGGACTTCGTTCACGTCTTCGCCGACGGACAGATCATCAAGACCGGCGGCGCCGAGCTGGCTGACCAGCTTGAGGCAGACGGCTACGAGCAGTTCCTCAAGTAGGCTGTACCGCCGACCCCGGTAACACCACGACAGACCACACCACGACACGCTAGAGAAAAAGAACCGAGCACAAGGACCTATGCCTGAACTAGACGTTAATGCGATTCGGGAACAATTCCCTATCCTCTCGCGCACGGTGCGCGACGGTAAACCTTTGGTGTACCTGGATTCGGGAGCGACCTCGCAACGTCCCCTGCCGGTATGGAAGGCCGAGGAGGAGTTCGTGCTCGGCACCAACGCTCCGGTGCACCGCGGTTCCTACCAGCTGGCGGAGGAGGCCGATGACGCGTACGAGTCCGCTCGCCAGGCCATCGCCGCCTTCGTTGGTGCCGACCGCGATGAGATTGCCTTCACCAAGAACGCCACTGAAGCGCTCAATGAGGTTGCCTACGTGCTCAGTGATGAGCGCGCCGGCGAGCTTTATGTCGGTGAGGGCGATACCGTCGTGGTCACCGAACTGGAGCACCACGCGAACTTGGTGCCGTGGCAAGAGCTGTGCCAGCGCACCGGCGCGACGCTGAAGTGGTACTCCATGACCGAGGACGGCCGCATTGATCTCGATTCGCTTGAGCTCGATGACTCCGTGAAGGTCGTGGCTTTTACCCACCAGTCCAACGTGACCGGGGCCGTGGCTCCCGTCGCAGAGTTGGTACGTCGTGCCCGTGCCGTAGGTGCCATGGTGGTTCTCGACGCCTGCCAGTCGGTGCCGCACATGCCGGTGGATTTCCACGAACTTGATGTGGATTTTGCCGCGTTCTCTGGGCACAAGATGTGCGGGCCGACCGGCGTGGGCGTGCTCTACGGTAAGCAAGAGCTGCTGGCGCAGCTGCCGCCTTTCCTCACCGGCGGTTCCATGATCGAAGTAGTCAAGATGGAAGGCTCGACGTTTGCCGCGCCACCCACCCGCTTCGAGGCCGGAACCCAAATGACCAGCCAGGTTGTGGGCCTTGGTGCAGCAGTGAAGTTCTTGAGCGAGGTGGGCATGGAGGCCATCCACGCCCACGAGCAGAAACTCACTGCACTGGCCTTGCAGAAGCTTGCCGAGATCCCCGGCGTGCGTATCATCGGGCCTGAAAACACCGAGGATCGCGGAGGAGCGGTCTCCTTCATCGTGGATGGGATCCATCCGCATGACCTAGGCCAGGTTCTTGACTCTCATGGCGTATCCATCCGCACCGGCCACCACTGTGCGTGGCCGCTGCACCGCGCGTGCCAGGCTAATTCGACCGCACGCGCTAGCTTTTACCTGTACAACACTGAGGACGAGGTCGACGCCCTCATAGAGGCGGTGCGGGCTGCCCGCACCTTCTTTGGAGTGAGCGAATGAACCTAGATTCCATGTACCAGGACGTCATCCTGGACCACTACAAGAACCCGAAATTCTCTGGCCTGCGCGAAGGCCAGGCAGAAGTTCACCACGTCAACCCTTCCTGCGGTGATGAACTCACCCTCCGCGTGAAGCTTTCCCCCGACGGCACAACCGTCGAGGACGTGTCCTACGACGCCGAGGGATGCTCCATTTCGCAGGCCTCGACCTCTGTTATGGCGGAGGAAATCGTCGGCATCCCCCTCGAGGAGGCAAACGCCAAGCTGGCCGAATTCGAGAGGATGGTGACCTCCCGCGGCGAAGTGGAAGGTGACGACGAGATCATCGGGGACGGCATCGCCTTCGCCGGCGTAGCCAAGTTCCCCGCCCGTGTTAAGTGCGCTCTCCTCGGGTGGAAGGCTTTCCAAGCCGCCACCGTGGAAGCGTTGAACGAATTGGAGAAGTAGATGGCTGATAACACTGAAACCACCGGTGGCAGCACCGATCCTTACCAGGACCAGAATGCCTCCTTCGATGGCGCTGCTGTCAAGCCTGAACAGACCGAAGAGCAGATTGCGAAGACCTTCGATATCACCGAGTACCTTCGTGATGTCATCGACCCAGAGCTTGGAATCAACATCGTTGATCTGGGCTTGGTCTATGACGTCTGGCTCGACGATATTGACGGCAAGAACACCTGCGTCATTAACATGACGCTGACCTCCCCGGCCTGTCCTCTCACCGATGTCATCGGCGAACAGATCGAGGATGTCATCGTAGGCAACAAGCTCGCCGAGGCAGTCCAGCTCAACTGGGTCTGGATGCCGCCGTGGGGCCCGAACATGATTACCGAAGAGGGCCGCGAGATGCTCCAGGCCCTCGGCTTCGCCGTCTAGCGTCCGCGAGGCGTTACGGCTAATCCCACCGCCGGTTCGACAATGCGCATCATCATTGCGCGTAATCGAGCCGGCGGTGTGGTGCATTTCTGGGAACAGCCCCGGTTTGTGGCACCGCGGTCGCTTCAACCAATTGCAAAGCCCCAGACCTGGAACCCGAAACTCGCAGGTCGGCGTCGCCCAGCGCTTGCCGACGCCCCCACCGACCACTTTGAGATTTCGGGATCCAGGTCTGGGGATATACGTGTTGACGGTGGCTTGAGCGCGGTCTTCGGTCTTCGCACTGTCGGTTCGGGTTTAACTACCCTGGTTGCTAGACTGTTTCGACGTGATTGTGACCAATGATTTCGAGGTGCGCGTGGGCGCACGCACGCTTCTCGACGCCCCCGGCCAGCACCTTCGCGTGCAGCCGGGGGATCGCATCGGCCTGGTCGGGCGCAACGGCGCGGGCAAGACGACCACCATGCGCATCCTGGCGGGGGAGACCGAGCCCTATGGCGGCTCGGTAACGCGCTCAGGTCCGATTGGTTACCTGCCGCAGGATTCCCGCGAAGGCAATATTGAGCAGACTGCGCGTGAGCGCGTGCTCTCTGCGCGCGGTTTGGATGAGATCAAGCGCCGCATGGCCAAGCAACAAGAGTTGATGGAAACCGCTACGGACGATAAATTCCGCGACAGGGCCATTCGTAAGTTCTCCCGCCTGGAAGAGGAATACCACACCTTAGGTGGCTATGAGGCGGACTCCGAATGCGCGCAGATCTGCGACAACTTGGGCCTGCCGCAGCGTGTGCTCGACCAGCAGCTCAAGACGCTGTCCGGCGGTCAGCGCCGCCGCGTGGAGCTGGCGCAGATTCTTTTCGCGGCGTCGGCAGGCTCCGGCAAGTCTCAGACCACATTGCTTCTCGACGAGCCCACGAACCACCTCGACGCGGACTCGATTACCTGGCTGCGCGGCTTCCTGTCCAAGCATGAGGGTGGCCTCGTGATGATTTCGCACGACGTCGATCTGCTCGAGGCCGTGTGCAACAAGGTTTGGTTCCTCGATGCCGTTCGCGCCGAAGCAGACGTCTACAACATGGGCTTTAAGAAGTACCTCGCCGCCCGCGCCACCGATGAAGCTCGTCGCCGCCGCGAGCGCGCCAACGCGGAGAAGAAGGCCGCAGCCCTGCACAAGCAAGCCGCCAAGTTGGGAGCGAAGGCCACGAAGGCCGCCGCCGCCAAGCAGATGCTGCACCGTGCAGAGCGCATGATGAACGAGCTCGATGATGTCCGCGTGGCCGACAAGGTGGCCAACATCAAGTTCCCAGAACCGGCTCCGTGCGGAAAGACCCCGATGAACGCCAAGGGCCTGACCAAAATGTATGGCTCGCTGGAGGTCTTCGCTGGCGTCGATTTGGCCATCGACAAGGGGTCCCGCGTGGTCGTGCTGGGCTACAACGGTGCCGGCAAGACGACCCTGCTCAAGCTGCTGGCGGGCGTGGAACGCACCGACGGCGAAGGCGGAATCGTTTCCGGCCATGGACTGCGCATCGGATACTTTGCCCAGGAACACGACAACATCGATCCAGACAAGACCGTGTGGGAAAACACGATTGAGGCATGCCCTGACGCTGGCCAGCAGGATTTGCGCGGTCTGCTGGGCGCCTTCATGTTCTCCGGTGACAAGTTGGAACAGCCTGCCGGAACGCTCTCCGGTGGTGAGAAAACCCGACTGTCGCTGGCAACGCTGGTGTCCTCACGCGCCAACGTGCTGCTTCTCGACGAGCCCACAAACAACCTAGACCCACAGTCCCGCGAGCAGGTGCTCGATGCCCTAGGCACCTACACCGGTGCCGTGGTCTTGGTTACTCACGACCCAGGTGCGGTTAAGGCACTCAAGCCGGAGCGCGTCATCATCATGCCTGATGGCGATGAGGATTTGTGGAACGACGAGTACATGGAAATCGTGGAATTGGCCTAATAGACTTTCGGGCATGACCGCCCAGCCTGTTCTCCTTGATTGCGACCCCGGTATCGACGATGCCCTAGCGTTGATCTACCTCGCCGCACTTCACCGCGCCGGAGAGATCGCACTAGTCGGTGTAACCACTACCGCCGGAAACGTCGGAATTGAACAGACCACCCGCAATGCCGCCTATATCCTGCAACTGTGTGGCCTGGATGAGGTACTTGTCGCTGCGGGGCTTCCGAAGCCCAGCCAGGTGGAACTCGTGACCACCCCGGAAACCCACGGCCCCAGCGGCCTTGGGTACTTGAGCGTGCCGGAGGAGCATACTCCTGCGGAGAATCTTGAGTGGACCAGCATCTGGACCGAAGCTGCGGGCCGCAACGCGCAGCTCATCGTGACCGGTCCATTGACCAATGCCGCGCACTTTGCTGCGGAGCACGCTGCCGACTACGCCTGCTTCTCCGGTGTCACCGTCATGGGTGGTGCTGTGAACTATCCCGGCAACACCACGCCAACGGCGGAGTGGAACTTCTGGGTCGACCCGCATGCTGCGCGCGACTTCTTTGAATCCACTTCGAGGCCCATCACGCTGTGCCCACTCAACGTCACTGAGACGATGCTCCTCGGCCCGACGCAGTTGGAACGACTGCGTGAAGCGCTCGCGCAGCACCCAGTGGCGGACGTTCTACCGGAGATCATGCGCTTCTACTTCGAGTTCCACGAGGCGCACGGCTCGGGCTATCAGGCTCAGATACATGATCTGCTCACCTGCATGGTGGCGTTGCAGAAGGTCCCGTTCTTTTCCACCTCGACCACCGTACGGGTAGTCAGTGAACCGGAGTGGTTGCGCGGAACGAGCGTGGCGGACCTGCGCGGTCACTGGGGTCGGCCCGCTAATGCTGCGTTGGTCACCGCCGTCGATGTTGACAGCGCCCATCGAGAGTTTCTGCGTGCAGCATTTCTTCTTGGTCTTCCAGTAAACCTATAGTGCGCTAGAATCGGGACCACAACCACACACCGCTCAAGACTCTTCTCTTGGGTCCTTCCGCTTCCCACGCACAGGGTCTAGAAGTGGTCAGACCCCGGCGTGCTGCCGCAGGAGAGGAAGAAGTCATGAACACCGCCAATAACCTCGATTCCGTTATTGAACCGTTGCTCACCGGATTAGTGAGCAAACGACCTGAGGTCCGCGTGGACTGGGCCTATACCGAATTGAAAGAGGGCATTGAGTCCGGTCAGTGGGATGACCATCTTGATCAAATTCGTGAACGCCTCAGCGGCTACCTGCGTACAGACAAGGTGTGGACGAAGGCTTTGTCCGCTCGCTTGCTCAACGTGCTCACGGAGGCAGGACACTTCCACTACGAGGACTACCTCACCTTCCGCGCGTGGTATGTCACGGAGGATGACACACGCGGCATTGTTAAAGACATCGGCCCTATCATGGCCGTTGGTTACGGCGCTGACTATGTAGAAACCTGTGTTCGCAAGGGGATGATCCCAGCCGTCGAAGGCGCAGCGATCATCTCGTGCCGCCTTCGCGCCCCCGGAGGAGTGTGGCATGACGATGAGGGTTTGCGGCTTGCGCGCGCTGCCTGCACCACAATTGGCAAAAGCACCTCGGCTCACATCCTCCAAATCTGGATCGAAAGGCTAAGCAATACCGTGCTCACCGAAGGCGTGCGCAACAACAACCGCGCCGTCGTGGAAAACTTCGCCCGCTTTCTCAAGGCCACAGCCCACATGGTCCGCAGTGAACCGGAGAAGTGGGGAATTGATGCCGAACGCGCGGAGCTGGCCTTGCCAATGATTGCGGAGCTTGAGGAGCAACTACGCAACGCTAGCGACTACCGAGAAGTATCACCATAAAAGCGCACCTTCGTAACCTCCATCGAGCGAACACGCTGCCAAGGGTAGCGGTCTGGTGATGCTTGGACCGGCTCACTGAGGTCGAGGAGAGTATCGGTCCCGGCTGGGCCGCCTACTATGAGCTCGTCGTTGCTTAGGATAACCGCTGATTCGAAGGTGCGGTCCGCCTGTGTGGTGCGGACAAAAGCCATCGGTACCTCAACGAAGATTGTTTTCCCGCGCCGCAAAACCGTGAGGTCTTCGGTGACATAACTGGGGCGAATGCGTTCAGCGGCAATCAGGCCCCACACAAAGATGATGGCCCACAGCGACAACAGCAATGCCACAATTCGCAGAACGCCCGCAGGTAAAAGAAGGTGAACAACTACCATTTCAACCAGCAATATCGCAGAGATGAAGCCAAGCATGTGGAGCCTTCCAGGAGGGTGGGGAAGTGCCACGGCACCAACTGGAAGCAGTGTTTGTCCTCGCATCCAGCGCCACAGATCCCGGTAGAGGCCCAATTCATACTTGGCAAGGCGAAATCCAGGGTGCTTTTCTACACATCGCCAGACGCTAGTCACGTGAGCCTCCAGCCAAAGCCTCGAGTGCTACACCTTGCGCACCAGTCGTCGGCGCATCAGTCACGGTCAGCGAAGCGTTGCCAGGCAGCAGCGTTGGGTAGATTCCTTGCATCAACCCGTGTTCGCTCACGTTGCGCAGCTTCTCGACGATAAGCGCAACCCGACGATCACGCGGGGACAGCGAGCCAAGCTCTCGCCACAAAGTTTCAACTCTGCGGAGAACTGCACGGCAATCGTCGTCAGCGAGGTTCTTTCGAAGCTGTTCCCAGGTCGCTGATGTAGCGACGCCGGTAAGCGCCATGAGATCCCAGGAGTCCAATTCCAGCTGAAGCATTGCTGGGTCTTCGATAACTTCGCTCAAGGACTCTCGAATATCGTTGGGGGTTCCATGAGGTGCTGCGGCCAAAGCACGCAGCTTCTCACGTTGTCGCTGCAGACGCGCGATTCTTTCGTCCACGATGGCGAACGAGCGCTCGATAGCATCGGGAAAGGAGACATCAGCGACGGCAACGCCGGCGTCGATCAGCGCTCGCGCATGGACAACTGCGGCGAGATCAGAGATCGAGTAATCGCGATAGTTTCCACTGGTGCGGGCTGGTTCGGGAACCGCACCCGTCTCGTGCAAATGACGCACGGATCGCACTGAGCAACCAGCGACCGCGGCAACGTCGGAAATCTTCATAGGACCAAACTAAACCCTCACATTGTGTGAGGGTCAAGCGGTCAGTGGAGTGAACTAGTTGAAGGGGGCGTCATTCTTCATTGATCAACAACATTGAGAATCATTACCCCCGCGTGGGGGAGCATGTCTGCGCCCCGCTAAACGAACCTTCACTAGTGTTTGTGTTATCTGCGTCACGCATGAGTGGCCAAACTCAAAGAAGGGAAAGCCAATGAAAGTAGCTAAGTCTATTACGTCTCTTGTAGCGGCTATCGCGTTGACAACGCTCGCCGCGTGTTCACAATCTGACAGTGACGTCAGCGAGAAATCAGCAGTTGATACCACCCAAGCTGCAGCTGGAGGTGAGCAAACTTCCGAAGACACCAACGTAGATTCCGCCGCAACCTCAGAGTCTGCCGATAGCACTGACTCCGACGCAGAGTCCACTGCAGGATCAGACGATCAGGCCGGCTCAACAGGCGGCAGCTATGAAGCCACGGTCGATGGAAAGGCGATCGAGGTTGAAAACGAAACTATCCTTTGCCAGGAGGCAGCTGGTTCGATGAACCTGACCGTAGCACCCGAAGGGGCTGGTACAGCCAGCATTACCGCCGTGCTTAGTACTGATGAAAACCTAACGGTCAAGGCTCTCGGAATGGTAGATGGGGAGGGGAACACGCTGGCATACGCCGAGAGCAGCCCGATGGGTTCCGCCACGGCATCGAAGGAAGGCGACACCTACACGATGTCGGGTGAAGGCCTTTTGTCTAATGGAAGTAATCCAACCACCGGGGAAACGAAGCCATTCGAAGTGAAGATTACCTGCAGCTAATCGCGGTCAATCGTGGTGAATCGACAACAAGTGCTGACCCAGAGGTGTACAGAGGCCAGCACTTGTTTGTTCACGTGATTATTGGGAAGGCGATGCAGACTTTCGTGCGCTGACTAGTTGCGGAAACCGTGCACCGGTGCCGGAATGAAGCCACCACGGTTGATGAAGGTGGAGTTGCCTACCTGGTTAACCGGGATGACCGGAGCGTAGCCTAGAAGGCCGCCGAAGTTGACCTCGTCGCCAGCCTTGGTACCAGGAGCAGGGATAACGCGCACGGCGGTTGTTTTATGGTTCATCACGCCAATGGCGGCCTCATCCGCGATCATGCCGGCGATGGTCTCAGCAGAGGTATCACCCGGGATGGCGATCATGTCCAAGCCCACCGAGCAGATCGAGGTCATGGCCTCCAGCTTGTCGATGGAGATAGCACCGGTGCGCACCGCATCGATCATGCCCTTGTCCTCGGAAACCGGGATGAAGGAACCCGACAGCCCACCCACGCGGGAGCAGGCCATCATGCCGCCCTTCTTGACGGCGTCGTTAAGCAGTGCGAGCGCTGCCGTGGTGCCGTGCGTGCCCACTTGGTCGAGGCCCATGTGCTCCAGGATGTGCGCGACGGAGTCACCCAGCTCTGCGGTGGGAGCAAGGGAGAGGTCAATGATGCCGAACGGGACACCGAGGCGCTCCGAAGCCATTTCACCCACGAGCTGGCCGGCGCGGGTGACCTTGAAGGCCGCCTTCTTGACCTCTTCGGCGACCTCGTTGAGGGTGGCGCCCTCAAGGGAGCCGAGCGCGCGATCGACCACGCCCGGGCCCGATACACCTACGGAAACGACGCAGTCCGGTTCCTCAATGCCGTGGAAGGCACCGGCCATGAAGGGGTTATCGCCCACGGAGTTGGAGAAGATCACGAGCTTGGCGCAGCCGATGGCGCTGCGCTCCTTGGTGAGCTCGGCAGCTTCCTTGATGATGCGTCCCATCTGTGCCGCAGCATTCATGTTGATGCCGGCGCGGGAGGAAGCGATATTCACCGAGGAGCAGACCAGGTTTGTCTCTGCCAGGGCTTCCGGGATGGAACGGATAAGCGCCTTTTCGGCGGTCGTTGCGCCCTTTTCGACGAGCGCGGAGTAGCCACCGACGAAGTCAACACCGGTCGCTGCGGCAGCGCGATCCAGCGCGCGGGCAACGTCCACGGGGTTTCCTTCGATACCGGCCACGATGAGCGCGATGGGGGTGACAGAGATGCGCTTGTTGACAATCGGGATGCCGAGCTCGGCCTCGATTCCCTCGCACACCTCAACCAGGTGTGCGGCGCGGGATGTCACGAGGTCGTACACGGCCTCGGCGGTGGCTTCCATAGTGGAGCGGGTGCAGCCGAGCAGCGAAATGCCCATAGTGACGGTGCGGATATCGAGACGGTACTTCTCGATCATCTCGATGGTGTCGAGAATGCTGGCGGTATTGAAGCGGTTAAGCATGACTGGTTATCGTCCCTAAATCTCGTTCATTGCGGTGAACAGCGCTTCCGACTGCACGCGAATGGATTGCTTGATGGACTCACCGACGGTGTTCATCCGCTCCTGGAGCTGCTGGATGCTGACCTCGTTCTCATCGAATTCGACGCGCAAGATCATGGTGAAGTACTCAGACATGAGCGTCTGGGAGACGTCAACGATATTGACGTTAAGTTCTGCGAGGGCGGTGGACACGGCGGAGATAATGCCGGTGTTATCGACACCGGTAACAGTCATGATGGCGATCATGACTAGATTGTAACCTGTACGTTTTTCCAGCTGCCCTGGGGTCCTGCAGTGAGATCAGATAGCGCGTACGGTGGCGCACATGACTGATACGACAACAACTGCACGCAAGAAGGTTTTGTACATCGGCGGCCACGGAAAGGTTGGGCTTTTGGCGGCGCCCAAGCTTGTCGACGCCAACCTCACCGTCCATTCCCTTATCCGTAGCCCCGACCAGGTCGCTGATATTGAAGCCCTAGGCGCCACCGCAGTGGTGCGCGATCTCACCGAGCTTTCTGTTGAGGACTGGGCAGAGCTTTTGGCTGACTATGACGTCGTCGTGTGGGGCGCTGGAAACGGTGGCCGCGCGGGTGCGGAAGTGACGTGGGCAGTCGACCGCGATGCGGCACTTGCCTCCATCGCTGGCTTGGAGAAGCTAGCGGAGGAGGGGAAGCACACCCCGGCCTACGTGATGATTTCCTACATCGGCGCTACGGAGAACACGACCGATCCTTCCGATGAGTCGTGGTACGCCTACGTGGAGTCCAAGAAGGCCGTAGACAATAAGCTTAATTCGACGGATCTCAACTACCTCATTCTGGGTCCTGCAGCGCTCACGGAAGAGCCTTCCCAGGGCATCACTGTGCTCGATAGCGATGCCGAGCGCACCAGCGATATGACGACTTCCCGGGAGCTTGTCGCCGAGGTTGTCGCTGAGGTTGCTCGCCGCGATAGCTTCCCGGCCTCGCCTCTGGAGTTCATCGATGGTGAAGGCAGCGTTAAGGACATCTAGGATGCAGGAGACGCCGCGGCGTTAAGGCCAGCACTTACTTGCTCGCGGGTCAGACCGTTGTGCAAGCTCGCCTGGCGAAAAGGTTTAGTAGCGAGGTGGGCGGCGATGTACCACCCCGTGGTGTGCTCGAAGGTGGCTTGGCTTTGGAAGCGCACCACGGCAATACCTTGCTCGCGGAAGGACCGGGGAGACGTGTGGGATTCAAACTCGTCGCTGATGATTTCTTGAACCGTGCCGTCGGGGAGGAAGAGGCGCACCTTGGCTTTGTAGTAGTACTCGGTGGGATCGGCATGCGGCACGTGCCGACCGGTCTGCCAGATCTCGCTGAGCAGAGCGGGATAGTACTCAATCCAGCCTTTTTCTGCGGCGGTGCCCAGTCGGCGTGCGCCCCACGTTGAACTGCGAATGGACCGAATCTGTCTACCTGCCGCGACCACGAGCACGAGGACAAAGACTGCGACGGCCAATCCCTGCCACCCCGAGCTGATGGACGTATCTTCGCCGATAATGGCTGATATCGCGATAGCGAGTAGCACTACCGCCACGATGAGCTTGGTCCGCAGGTTCTTCCATCCAGATGTGGATCGACCCGGCAATGGCCCAGCCGCTGCAATGGCGCGACCGACGGCAGCTGTCGTAGGAGAAGGGTTTGGCGAAGATACTTCCCTTAAGCTACGAGGAATGAGCCTTTCGGAGTATTCATGATCCGGAAAGTCGAAGGGGGCTATCGCTTGCTGAGGCATTGTGGTGGGCTCCTGAAGAAGGTGGGGCGTCCCGATGGCACGCTGTTGAGCGTTAACCTTTTACCCAGTTCTGCTCAGCAAAAGACAGCGCCGCCTCGATGTTCTTCTTGCGCAGACCATGCTGGAGTTCTAGTTGCGGTTTGTCCGAGTCGGCGCGGTATCCCACCACACTCCAGCCGTTATTGTGGTTGAAGTCAACGGTGGCGACGAGGGGACCGTCGGCGAGCAGCCGGCCGCGAAGCTTCAGCCAATTCGGGTTCGGAGCGACGAACTCCGCTGTCATGGCCTTTTTCAACGAGCCGTCTGGCTGCAAGATGAGTATCGGGGCGGTGTAATAGTAGTCGGTGTTGTCGTTGTAGTCGACGCGGCGCTTGTAGACGAGCTCCCCGATTAACGCAGGACGGTACTCAACCCACCCATTCGCCCAGGCGGTCCGCAACCTAGTTCTCCTTCCCCAGCGACCCCGCACGAGCATGACTCCGACAAAGATGAATACCATTGCGGCAAGCCCGTTGATAATGCTGGCTATTGGTATCCCGCCGTTCGTTCCGTCTGCGCCCGGAAATAGGACAAAGAGGAATAGCACATGGAACACTGTGAAGAATAGGGACATGACACCCATGGAGATGAAGATGAATCCAAAGATGATCGCGCCGAGATTGGCTTGGCCGATCGGTCGCCCGACACTATTGATAGCTTCGCGTATACCGCTGCGGTCCACGTTAGGGTTCGGCTGCTGATCATGCTCCTTTAACTCCTTAGGCGCGAGGGAGCCTGCGCTGACTGCATCAAATTTCAGCGGTGACCGAGGCAATTGAATAGAAGATTGCGTCATGGATCACAGTGTAAAGGGGTTAGAGCTGCCTTTCTCGTCGGTTCAACACCTAATGGGGAGTAGGACCCGTGTTGGGCGGCGGGCCAACCAATCGAACAGCGGCTTAGCGCGCCCAATGCTGTTCGGCGAAGTGGAGAACGGCATCAACTTGGCGGCCGGTGAGTCCATTGGAGAGTTCCGCCTCTGAGCTCGTTCCGTCGGTGCGGTAAGCAGCGACGGTCCAGCCATTATTGTTCGCAGTATCCACGGTGGCGATTCGGGAGCCTCTGCCAGTGCAGCGCCACGTGATCTCAACCAGTTCGGGTTGTTTGCGCGGAACTCACCGGACATGGCCTTCGCCAGTGTGCCGTCTGGTTGAAGGATCATGAGCGGCGCGGAGTAATAGAAATAGGTCCGTTCACGATCGTCGGGACCTTCGGTTTTGCTGCGCAGGTAAACCAACTCACCGATGAGAGCGGGACGGTATTCTACCCAGCCATTGCGCCACGCGGTGCGCAAACGCCGAGCTTGACCGATCTCCTTGAGGATGTTCCACAGGCTCACAGCGAGAAAGGTCGCGCTGAGGAAACACAAAATGATAGGGATTAACGAAAATATGCCGATGTCAGAGAAGCTGAATCGCGGAGGACCAAAATCACCAGCGAAGAAAGAGATCGACATCTTGCACATAAATAGTCCAACTAGACCTATGATGACCCAGACTGCCAGGTCGCTGAGCTTCAGGCGCCCAGGCTGGGGCCCAGCCTCCTCGATGACCTCGCGGATCCCTGAATTATCCATTCGGGGGTTCGGCTGAGCATCGTGGGCACGCTGTTCTTTCGGGGCAAGCCGGGGTGTGGCGTTCAGACTAATTCCACACTGCGTCCGCGGAAGCTGTAGGGGAGTATGGTCCATGCGCCACAGTGTAGCGTCAACCACACTCCGGCACTGAGTGTTAAGCGCTTAGTGATCGGCGTGTGGGCCACGAATCGATTGCTCTACTAAGGACAACACCTGTTCTAGATTCTTCGTGTCCCCGAGGGCCAGGCGGTTGATAAAACCGTCCATGAAGGTCTCCAGATAAGTTACGAGGGTATCGATGGAGACGTCGTCGCGCAGCCGGCCCTTCTCAGCGTTTGATTCCAAGCGCGCGCGAACCGCCTTATCCAAAACCTGCTGCTCTTCATGCCACCGAGCAGCGAAGGAGGGATCGGTGCGCAACATCGAGGTCACCGCGAGTCTGGTGGCGAGCCAATCGTGGCGCTCTGGGTGACGCAACATCTCGCTCATTACCTCAACGAGACCGTTGTTTGCTACAACCTCGGCTTCGCGGGCCGCGTCTTCCCGGGCCAGGGCCAAAAAGAGAGACTCTTTATCGCCGAAGTGGTGAAAGATAGCCCCGCGCGATTTGCCTGTGGCTTCTTCGAGACGCCGCACCGTCGCGCCGTCGTAGCCGTGCTCAGCGAAACATTTACGTGCGCCAACCAGAATGTCATGGCGGCGGCGGTTCAGTTCGGAGTCGCTCATAATCGGCATGGTTGGGGAAAAGCTCCTTAAGCACGGCTGGGGGATAGACAGGTAACACAAGTATGAAGGGATGAGGGGGAGAGAAGCAGAAAGGCCAGCCAGCACTCCATGTTGCTAGCTGGCCTTGGTGCCTAACTATGTAGGTCGCCCCAGAGTTGGGGTGCCTACATAATGGGCAAGGCTGTTTTAGGCCTTGACCATCTGGCGCAGAACGAACTGCAGGATGCCGCCGTGGCGGTAGTAGTCGGCCTCACCAGGCGTGTCGATGCGAACCTTGGCATCAAACTCAACGGTCTCGCCGGATTCCTTGGTGGCGGTTACGTGAACCGACTTCGGAATGCCGCCCTCGTTGAGAGCCTCAATACCTTCGATGTCAAAGGTTTCGGTGCCGTCCAAGCCGAGGGACTCGTGGGACTCGCCCTCCGGGAACTGCAGCGGAATAACGCCCATACCAATGAGGTTCGAGCGGTGGATGCGCTCGAAGGACTCAGTGATGACAGCCTTCACGCCAAGTAGGTTGGTGCCCTTAGCAGCCCAGTCACGGGAGGAACCGGTGCCGTACTCCTTACCAGCAAGGACAACCAGCGGGATATCGGCTGCCTTGTAGTTCTCGCAGGCGTCGAAGATGAAGGCCTGCGGTGCGCCTTCCTGGGTGAAGTCGCGGGTGTAGCCACCGGCGACGTCGACCAGTTGGTTCTGGAGGCGGATGTTAGCGAACGTACCGCGCATCATGACCTCGTGGTTACCACGACGGGAACCCAGGGAGTTGTAGTCCTGGCGCTCCACACCGTTGGCATCCAGGTACTGAGCGGCAGGGGTACCCGGCTTGATGGAGGAGGCCGGGGAGATGTGGTCGGTGGTCACGGAGTCACCAAGCTTGGCCAGGACGCGAGCACCCTTGATGTCCTGAACCGGCTCCGGCTCAACCGGCATGCCGTCGAAGTACGGAGCCTTGCGGATGTAGGTGGAGTCCTCGTTCCACTTGAAGGTCTCGCCCTCCGGGACATCGAGGTTGCGCCATGCCTCATCGCCCTTGAACACGTCGCGTAGTCAGCCTCGTAGAGCTCGCGGGAGATGGCCTGCTGGATGGTGTCCTCGATCTCCTGCGGGGAAGGCCAGATGTCCTTGAGGAAGACATCGTTGCCATCCTGATCCTGGCCCAGCGGCTGGGTCTCGAAATCGAAGTCCATGGTGCCCGCAATAGCGTAGGCAATGACCATGATGGGGGAAGCCAAGTAGTTCATCTTGACGTCCGGGGAAATACGGCCCTCAAAGTTACGGTTACCGGAAAGCACCGCGGTAGCCGCCAGATCATACTCGTTGATGGCGTTGGAGATCTCCTCCGGCAGCGGGCCGGAGTTACCGATACAGGTGGTGCAGCCGAAGCCGGAGAGGTAGAAGCCCAGGGCCTCCAGATCCTTCCACAGGTCTGCGCGCTGGAAGTAGCCATCGACAACCTGGGAACCCGGAGCACAAATGGTCTTAACCCACGGCTTAGACTTCAGGCCCTTTTCAGCAGCCTTACGTGCGATAAGACCAGCGCCGACCATAACGGACGGGTTGGAGGTGTTGGTGCAGGACGTGATGGAAGCGATGGCAACCATACCGTGGTCCAGGGTGTACTCACCGCCGTTCGGGGAAGTGACAGTCACCGGGTTGGACTGGCGACCGGAGCTGCCCTTGGCAGCGGACTCACCCTCGCCTGCGCGGGATTTGTTCAGGCCACCGGTCACGTCAACGAGGGAGTTCTCGTCGCCGCCCTCGGCGGTCATGCGCTTGGCCTCAACGGTGGATTCGTCGACGACGACGTCACCGGAAGCGTAGGTTGGCAGGTCCTTACGGAACTGCTCCTTGGCCTCGGAGAGGAGGATGCGGTCCTGCGGGCGCTTCGGGCCAGCGATGGACGGCTTCACGGTAGACAGGTCCAGCTCGAGGTACTCGGAGTACTCTGCCTCCGGAGCATCCTGCTCCAGCCACATACCCTGAGCCTTGGCGTATGCCTCGACGCGGTCGATCTGCTCCTGCGGGCGGCCGGTGAGCTCGAGGTATTTGATGGTCTCCTCGTCGATCGGGAAGATTGCAGCGGTGGAGCCGAACTCGGGGGACATGTTACCGATGGTGGCGCGGTTGGCCAGCGGCACAGCCTTCACGCCGTTGCCGTAGAACTCAACAAACTTCTGAACCACGCCGTGCTGACGCAGCATCTCGGTGATGGTCAGAACCACGTCGGTAGCGGTCACGCCGGTCGGAATCTCGCCGGTGAGCTTGAAGCCCACAACGCGCGGGATCAGCATGGACACCGGCTGGCCCAGCATTGCGGCCTCTGCCTCGATGCCGCCAACGCCCCAGCCTAGGATACCCAGGCCGTTCTCCATGGTGGTGTGGGAGTCGGTACCAATACAGGTATCCGGGTATGCGAGACCGTCGTTGTCGAAGACCACGCGGGAGAGGTACTCAATGTTGACCTGGTGGACAATACCGGTTCCCGGGGGGACAACGCGGAAGTTGGAGAAGTTCTCAGCACCCCAGCGCAGGAACTGGTAGCGCTCCTGGTTGCGCTCGTACTCGATCTCCACGTTCTTCTCAAGGGCCTCGGTGGAGCCGAAGGCTTCGACGATGACGGAGTGGTCAATAACCATCTCGGCCGGGTTGAGCGGGTTCACCTGGTCCGGCTTGCCACCGAGTGCGGTGATAGCCTCACGCATGGTTGCGAGGTCCACCACGCAAGGGACGCCAGTGAAGTCCTGCATGAGAACGCGGGCCGGGGTGAACTGAATCTCAGTATCCGGCTCAGCGGACGGATCCCAATTGGCCAAAGCGTTGATGTGATCCTTGGTTACGTTCTTACCGTCCTCGTAGCGCAGCTGGTTCTCAGCCAGAACCTTGAGGGAGTACGGAAGCTTCTCCAGGCCCTCGACTGCGTTGATGTCAAAGTAGTCATAAGACTTACCGTTGACCTCAAGAGTCTTCTTGGCGCCGAAGGAGTTCAGGCTTTCAGTCATAAGGAGCTCCATTCCTTGCTTTTCGCTTGTGGGTTATCGAACACTTGTCGAGGGTTCGTCGAACTATCCGACTAGCACTGACCTTTCAGGAGGCCAAGCGTGTCGACGATCTTTGAACGCGCATGTTCTCTAATACATTGTAGATGTAAGAACCCTCGGTCGACACCACTATAACAGTACGCGCGTTCTGTTTCATCCATTTCGGGGGTAGCGGCGCGTCGCGAAGCTTGCCCGGGTCCGGCGGTTTAGGCTCGACCACGAATCTGGGGAACCGAAGCGCTACAAGACAACGAGGAGTGGCAGATGATCCCGGCGGACGTAAATGTAGACGATATTGCCGCACAGCTGTCAGCCGACGGCGTTGCCTTCTCTAATCCGGAGCTGGCGCTTGACGACGGCCTCCAGGCCCACATCTCAGCCTCATTGCAACCCGGACACGGTATCGCAGTGGTTGACGTCTTCCCGGAGAAGATTCCGGATCTCCGCGACTTAGCGACAACCCTCCAGCAACAGACAGGGCTAGACACCGTCATCCTGCAGGCGCCCATGAAGGTCTCCGCGGTGAGCAATTCTTATGACCGCGCAACCTTGGAGGCGGCCGAAGATGCGTTGCCAACCGGTCTCGATCAGGTCACGCTGCTCAATGATTTCTATGCCACCGCTGACCATTTTTCGGCACCATGGGGAATCATTCTGGGGCTCCTTTTCTGCCTTGCTGCGGCCGCCGGATGGATGGCATTCCGCGCGTCTGCTCGGCACAATTTGATCGCCGAAAAATAGGCGGAATAACTACGGCGCGCACTTCGCTACTCGTTGGGGCTTGACGGCAGGGGGGAGTGGGGAAGTGGCAAAAGTCAACCACTATCCCTTTACTTTCGAAGCGGGGGAGTGGTTGGCGTCGCGCGCCGAACGGCAAGGTATCCGTTATTGCGGGGCTTGCCAGGCCGTGAAATTTCACCGAGGGTCAAATGGCCCGCTAGAGCATCGTGCCCCAGTCCGCCATGAAGGACGGATGTAGCAATCTGGGGCAATCACGAGAGCGGTCGGTGAGACAAGCCTCAAGGCGTGACGCCACACATGCGGTGACAGGCCGACTTGGAAACGGACCTTGGGAGTGGGTGTTACCCAATAGTGATGAACAGCACAATCACACCTTGGTAACAAAGTCATTGCAGGTTAGGTGCTCCCGTCATGCCCTGTGGCCGCACGTGGCTGATGTGAAAGTTGAGGAAAGTGTGCGAGATGGCGTGTCGGTGACGTATGGTTCACGTATCGACTCACGGGTTGACTACTGCTCCATACGTTCATGGACCAAGCCTTGACTCTCAATTGATTTGTCGCACGGGTATGTGGGGAAGCACGCCACGAGCGAAGGGAACAGTTGGGGTTCACCGCCTGGTGGATGAATGTCGTGTCGCTGGTGACGCGAGTAGCAGAACAGTTTGCTCGAGGCAGTCGGTACCAGTGTTCAACTTTTAAAAATCGAAACACCTACCTTCCGAGTGGAAGAGGCTTCACACACTTCATTGTGCGCGTCTTTGGAGCGGGCAAGAAGCGGCCGTATGCTCTTCCGGTTTCCGGTTGGGTGCCAGCCATGGAGGCGGGCACTTGTGCCATGTGGGCGCGAGTTGCTACTTTCACGAGCGCGGCGTCCAGCGAGGAGGAACCGTGAGAGACGTGGCCCTCAGCCAGAGGTGTGCCCCTTCGTCGTCGGATCGCGGCTAGTCCTAGGCGTACTCGCTATCGAGCGAGGGACGCCCTGCAACTGGAAGATTGGGGCGGCGGTCTGATGAGACGTTGGTGCATACACAGCGCCCGCGCAGTACCTTTAGTGTCTCCGTTGTTGGCAGGACACAGTGCCCTTTAGGGGCACGAACGCAGGAATACTCCTGCCTGCGCCAGGACGTACATGCCTCGTTCGACCACTCTTGTTCGCGTATCCATCTCCGCTTCATCAGCCTCGAAGGCGTAACTCTAGGAAGCGCACGGCTTTCCTTAGGCACGCATGCAACTTTTCAGCTTCGAAGTGGTGGGGGAGGCGACGCACCCCGCAGTACCTACTCGCTATTGGCGAAGAAACATCCTCAAGTCCCGGCGGCGTTTTCTGCTGCCGCATCCGCCTTCGCCCAGCCATGAGGAAATACTGTAGGGATGCCCAACTACATGGGTAGGTGTCTAGGAGATAACTCTCGTGGCCACCACATCATCCTTCGGCTTCCGGCGCTTCAAAGCAGCCTTCGCTGCTATTGCGACCACTGCAGCCTTATCTACTGCCTCCTCGCTCACTCCTGCAGTGGCGGCGGAACCTGAGCAGCTCAACATTGACTCCCTGCTATCCTCCGATAATCCGTCCATCGCTGACCTCGCCGGCGCTATCGCGCAGATCGAGGAACGTATCGCTCAAGCTGAAGCGGCCATCGGTATCCAACGCGAATCTGTGAACCGGGCGCTCGTCGATCTCAACGACGCTCGGACCAAGGCGGCCCAGGCACGCCAGGGGACCACGACGGCGCGCGAGCAACTCGACGCCGCGCAGGCGGATGTCGCGGATGCGCAAGCAAAGTTGGACGAGGTCTCACGTTCGGCCTACCGCCGCGCCAATACCTCCGACACCGTTGCGCATGCAGCAGGTAAGGATGCCCGCTCGGATATGCTTGAGCGTCAGTCCTATCTACGTTCACAATCCGATAAGCAACAGGCCGTGTTGCGTGACTTGGAAAAGCAGCGGACGGAAAAGGCCAATAAGGAATCTCAGCTGCGTAAGACCCAGCAGCTTGCTGAGGAGCGCGCAGACCGGGCCGCCGATGCCGAGACCGCGGCACGCGATCAGCTCACCGCCTCCGAAGCCTCCATCAAGGATTCGGCATCCGAGCGCGATGATCTTCTCTCACAACTCTCCGCTCTCCATAAGGCCCTCAATCAAGCTAAGGGGGTTGACGAAAATGAAGTGTCAACCCCTGAGGCTGGAACAGAGGTCAACGATGGAGAGTTGACTTCGGAGGTGCAGAGCGATACGCAGGACGCCACCGAGGCCACCGACGACGCCGATGAGCCCACGGTAGTCCCGTCCGAGCCCGCCAACACAACGACTGCCGCCGAGTCCACGACCAACGCACCGGCTGGCCCTTCGGCCTCTGATGCCAAGACTCCTACGCTCCAAGCACAGCGCTCGACCCCTGCGGCCTCTGCGGAGGAGATGAAGGAACTGTCAAGCGCTGCAGACGCGGTTGCTTCGGATCCAAACGTGCAGGAGCTGTCTTCTACTCGCGCAACGGGCTCTGAGAAGAAGGAGACAGGGCAGCCCCGAGGCGGCAGCTCTTTTGATCCGGGTGACATCGATCCTGAGACTGTTGCCCTCGGCATCGGCGTAGTTGGAACCGTCGCCTCGATGGTGGCGGCGTCCCAGCCTAACCACAACAACAGCTTGACCCAGGACGAGATCGACGCGCTTGTGCAGGGCTCTTCGAAGCTGTTTGCTCTTCAGGGCGAAGGCGAGAGCACGGGGTCCACGGCAGCGGGATCCACCGAGACGTCGACGAGCGAATCGGCATCCACAACCACGGCCACTGAGGACGAGGATTCTCTTGCCTCCGATGTGTCCGGCGTCCTAGAAGAGCTTGATACCACCGACAGCGTGACCAAGGAGGCATCGGCAACGCTGGGCGACGCCTCCCGCGAAGCAAAGATCGAGACCGTGATTGAGCGCGCCACCTCCCAGGTCGGAGTTCCGTATGCGTGGGGCGGCGGTGACGCAAATGGCCCTACCAAGGGCATCCGTGATGGAGGCGTTGCAGACTCCCACGGTGACTACAACAAGGTTGGTTTCGACTGCTCGGGTCTGGTTCTGTATGCCTTCGCGGGTGTGGGTATCTCTTTGCCGCACTACACCGGTTACCAGTACCAGAAGGGAACGAAGATTTCTCCGAGCGAAATGGAGCGCGGCGACCTTATCTTCTATGGCCCGAACGGCAACCAGCACGTGGCGATCTACCTTGGTGATGGCACCATGGTTGAAGCTCCCCAGTCTGGCCAAAACGTCAGTATCACCCCAGTACGCCAAGGCGGCATGGCCCCCTATGCCGTGCGCCTGATCTAACAAGGCGCGTTGCTAGACTGGGCTGTATGACTGACACACTGCGTACTGCCCAGGGCAACGCCCACAGCACCGATTCGGTGCCCTCCTCATTTGACGCCCTCCTCGTTCTTTCTTTCGGTGGCCCGGAAGGAAACGAGGAGGTTGTTCCATTTTTGGAGAATGTAACCCGAGGCCGTGGCATTCCCCGTGAGCGCCTCGAAGAGGTAGGGGAGCACTACTTTCATTTCGGCGGCGTGAGCCCGCTCAATGCACTGAATCGAGAGATCATCGACAATATCTCGGCAGAGCTTTCGGATCGCGGACATAATCTGCCGGTCTATTTTGGCAACCGTAACTGGCATCCCTTTGGGACAGAGGCCGTTGACCAGATGGCAGCGGACGGAGTGCGCAGCGTCGCCGTGTTTGCCACCTCGGCCTGGGGCGGCTACAGCGCCTGCCGGCAATACAACGAAGACATCGTTGCCCTGCGTCAGCACGTTGAGGATAAGAACCTTCCAGACATAACCTTCACCAAGCTGCGCCAGTTCTTCGATCACCCGAAGTTTGTAGAGGAAATGGCTGCCGCTGTCCGGGAGGCCTACACGCAGGTTCCGGACGACAAGCTGGCTAGCACTCGCATGCTCTTCACCGCGCACTCAGTGCCCACGGCACACGATGCGGTTGGAGGTGACGAAGGGGATAAACATATTTACTCCCGCCAGGTGGCGGAGGCCTCTCGCCTCGTCGCCGAGGCCGCCGGCGTTAAGGACTATGACCTCGTGTGGCAATCGCGCTCTGGTAACCCGGCCACACCGTGGCTGGAACCAGACATCGTAGACCACACCACACGGATCCACGAAGAGGAAGGCGTCGACGGCGTCGTCGTCTGTCCCATCGGATTCATCTCTGATCACATGGAGGTGATCTGGGATCTCGATTCCGAGCTCAAGCAGGCCGCCGATGCGATGGGCGTCAGTGTCTACCGCACCCGCACCGCCGGGCCGTCTGAGCGCTTTGCATCGCTGATCGTGGATCTGATCGAGGAACTAGAGCAGGGCAGTGTGCCCGCGTCCCTCGGCGAGGTCACAGTGCAGGGGTGCACGGTCAACGGCGAGCCCTGCGCCGATGGTTGCTGCGATATTTGGTCGCTGCGCAAGCCTCACTAGCGTGCGAATTCGCTTAACGCGTAGGCCACTCCCGCCATGCGCGCTTGGCGGATGTGGCGCCACAGGCGCAGAAGCTGCGGATCGAGGCTGTGGTCTTGGACTCGATCAGTCACCGTCTCGATAATGGCAGCAACCCGGTCAGCCCGAGCAAAGAGCTTTGCCGCACGCCCCGGCACCGCTGAGGGCAAGCCCGGGGTGTCGTAGAAGTCGCTCAGCGTACCTACGGTCAGCCGCGGGTTGGGGAGAGCACCGCTGCGATACCCCGTTGCTTCGATGAGAGAGGCCGATTCATTCGTTGCAGTGCTCAGCAGCGCATCCGCTTCTCCTGGGCTCAGCCACGCGGGCGAGGGCAACGGGTCCGTTTCCTCAATCACCGTCCACCGCGTCACACCTGCGATGTAGGTGGGGATAAGCACTAAATTCCTATCAGGATCGTTGGTGCGCACAACGATGGCGCCGGCCGGGTTTTCGACCGCAGCTTGAGCGGACTCGGATCCCGCCGGAAGAGCCGGCGCTTCGCCGGGCCCAGAAAGGACCAGCCGCAGCAATGGCTCGCGTTCACCGCGCTCGATGATCGCGTCCGACTCGCGCCTTAGAAGTGACATAACATCAACGAAAGGCTTACCGTCAGCGGCTACTTGCTCGCCGCCAAGCTCAGTGAGAGCGTCGAGGAAGTCATCGGTAGATTCCTGGCCCCACAACCACGCTCCAAGCCACACGGCAACGTTTTGTAGAGGGGACCAAACTTCGGCGCGCATATCCATGGCTGGACAGTGTAGACGATAGGGTAGACCGCTATGAGCTTGAATTCCCGGGACCCCTATGGCGGCGATATTTTTGCCGGACATGCACGCAACAAGAAGACGGAGTACCCCGAGGTACCCGCAGAACCAGGCATGGTGGTCGAGGTTCGCGGTGATGATTTTGTGGGAGCGGTCTTAGGCGTTGACAAGACCGTGTGGGGCCCAGTAGTGCGGCTCGAGGATCGGCACGGAAACGCACGTGTCTTCAAACTCGTCAAAGGTGGATTTTTATTGGAGGGACAGCCGGTTACGCTGACCCGCTACGTCGAAAAGCAAGCACCCCGCAAGTCCAATTCAGGATCACGCCGCGTGGAAAATGTGGAAGCGAAGGTAGCCGCGCCATCACGCATTTGGGTCGAGGGCATCCACGATGCCGCCATCGTGGAAAAGGTGTGGGGCCACGACCTGCGCGTGGAAGGTGTGGTCGTCGAATACCTCGAAGGTCTGGACAACCTCGAGGAACGTCTCGCCGAATTTCAGCCGGGCCCTGCACGCCGCGTAGGGGTTTTGGCGGATCACCTTGTCGAAGGATCGAAGGAGACGCGGTTGACGCAGACGGTCGGCGAGCACGTGCTCGTTACCGGGCATCCCTTCATTGATATCTGGGCAGCAGTCAAACCTGAGCGCCTCGGGCTGCGAGCCTGGCCGGACGTGCCCTTTGGAGAGGACTGGAAGACTGGCATCTGCCGCCGTGTTGGATGGTCTGACCCTAAGGAAGGCTGGAGCCGCGTCTACAACGCCGTGACGTCATTCCGGGATCTGGATTCCACGCTGATCGGTGCGGTAGAGCGGCTCGTGGACTTCGTCACCACACCGGAGCTGAGCAAAGAGGATTTACTCTAATCCGCATTTGCTCGGTCGATGAGGTTGACCGCCAGCTGGCAGCCGGCGGTCTCTGCCGCCCAGCCCGCAGCTTGCAGGCGTTGGGACATCGCCTGTTTGGATATGCCCAGTTCTTCAGCGGCCTCATTTTGGTTCAGCCCGCCGCGTACCAGCGAGGTGGCCTCGCGGCCCTCCATCGTGCGCTTGTTCAAGACAAAGCCTAAAAGGGCGAAGGCCGCCGCAATATCCTGCGCTTGCTGTGCCCGCCCGCGACGATCCACCTTGGCGTAGACGTGCCCCGCACGAGCGGAGCCTTTGACCGCGGCGGTAGCCACCGCCCGAGTTTCGGCGTCACCGGCCCCTTGGCCGGGGATAACTCCGATGCCGATGGCCCAATCACCGTCCGCGAGCAGCGCCATCACAACATCGCAGACTGCGGAAGAAGAATAGGCCACGGCGCAGATATCCTCGACACCGAGAACCTCGAATTCACCAATGCCTTCCAGGGTGGACAAGGCAGCGGCGGAGCGTTGAACCAAATCAGCTCGGCGTACCGAGCGGCCGCGGTAACGGGCGTGGACTGCTAGCACAGTGCGGGACTCCTTCCAGAGAGAAACAAGGCCCAGTCTACCCCTTGCGCTTGACCGAGCCGCGCGTTCCGGGGGCAAGAGGCAAACGCGTGTCAAGAATGAGCCCCGCGGCCCCGAGCGCGGCCGCTAACAGGAAGGCGACAATGGTGTAGGGGCTCGTGGAGCCGGTGAGCGCATCCCCGAAGAAGACGCCGATGGCGGTCGTGGGGATAGAGCCGATGAGCGTGGCTACGGAGAAGTGCATGACCGAAATGGGAGTCAGCGCGGCGACATAGTTGAGTAAGGAAAAAGGAACTCCCGCCACCATCCGCAGTGACGCTACAGCCAGCCAGCCGCGCCGGTCGAGTCGAGCGTTGATTGCGTACACCGCTGGGTGCGTGAGGTGCGGACGAATCCACTCACCGAGCAAGCTGCGCACAATGAGCAAGGAAACGGTAGCGGAGATGGTCAGCGCCACGAGAGAGATGGCCAACCCCAGCCACGGACCGAAAAGCAGGCCAGCGGCGAGCGTCCATACAGTTCGCGGGATGGGAAACTGCGTAAAGAAAACATAGGCCCCTGTAAAGGCCACAACGAACCAAGGCCCAAGGTGCTCCGACCACGAGCGCAGCACGGCGAGCGAGGGGACGTCGACAAGCACGGCACCTACAATCAACGCCGCGCCGGCAACGATTACTGCTGCCCACCGCTTCCAGCTCCAGCGACGAAAGCTCTGCCATGCCGATCGTCCCAGTGACACGAAGAAGTCACCGACGCTGCGCACCCAACCAGTTTTCATAGGGCTTCAAGCCTAGCGCTACAAGGCTGCTGATCCCTCATTCAGGCTGCATGAAGAATACTCGCGCCCAGCTCTAGCGGGGAGGAAATAAAAGCAGATATCAACGCCGTCTAGGGAGGGGCTGGCAGTTTCGCCCCAACTTGCTGGCAAGCCCCAATCCAGTGCATACGATATGGACTTCGCGGAGGATACTGAAGAGCGGTGCGCATCCGCACTGCTTTCTTTTCGTGTCTGTCCTGACACCGATGATCTTTTTGGAGTGGATCTTGGACTTTCTTCATAACCTCACGTCCTATATGGACGCGGCCACCTTACTCGAAGCGTTCGGGCCGTGGGTGATTGGCGGAATTGCGCTCGTTGTATTCATCGAATCAGGCGTGCTCTTTCCGTTTCTTCCGGGAGACTCCCTTTTGGTGACCGCCGCGATTCTGCGCCACGATCTTCATGTCTCACTGTGGCTGCTTATCACCGTGGGTATCGTGGCTGCTATTGCAGGTGATCAAGTGGGCTATTGGATTGGCCACCGCTTCGGGCGCGGCTTGTTTCAGCAGGATGCACGGCTCCTCAAGTTGGAGTACCTTAACACCGCGGAGAATTTTTTCCGCAAGCACGGCCCTCTTGCTTTGGTGCTGGGACGGTTCGTTCCGATCGTACGTACCTTCATCCCGGTGGCTGCCGGGACGGCCGGGATGCGCTATAAGAAGTTCATTGGCTGGAATGTCAGCGGGGCAGTGGCTTGGGTGCTTTCTATGAACCTCGTCGGCGTCTTTCTGGGCAATATTCCGGGCATCGCCAACTCGATTGAGAAGATCATGCTGCTCATTATTGCGCTGTCAGTAGCTCCCATTGCGATCAAGGCAGTACACAGCTACGTCACGTCGAAGAAGAAAGCCACGGTGGTCGAAGAGCGGGAACCCACTATTACTACAGCGGGATAGGGGATTGTGCGGGGCCTCCGAGTCGGGGCGCCCGCGGCCGCCGGCCGGACCAACGAAAGCAGGAACCCCGTGTCTCACATCATCTTTTCCGATGGTGCGAGACACGGGGTTTCGGTTGTGCCCGAGGGGGGACTTGAACCCCCACGTCCGTTAATAGGACACTAGCACCTCAAGCTAGCGCGTCTGCCATTCCGCCACCCGGGCTAGGGTGTTTGTTCAGCCTCTCGGCTGGGCACTCGAATACTGTATCCCGAACCGGTGCCACTTCACAAATCAGCACTACACGCCATGTTTTCACGCTACTTTTAAGGGTTGAAAACACACCGGTGAAAGTACGTTGTTCGTTAGCGCTTGCGCGTGCCGGACGGTGCACCCGCAAGCCCTGTATATGGCGTCTGCACCCTAAATCGGCGCGCTGAATATAGCTTTCCGGTACAAAGGGATCTATGACTAGCAACACTTCAGATACCACCGTGAACTACGCCACTGACTCTCGTTTCCCGGGCCCGGACCCTTACGCACCGTTGGGAGATGTCCCCAGCTTCACCGTGACGTCCTCTGACATCGAGGAAGGCTCAGAGATCGCGGAGCGTTTCCGCGCGCCTGAGAATGTGTCCCCGCAGCTGTCGTGGTCCGACGTACCGGAGGGAACTAAGTCCTTCGCCGTCACCTGCTTTGATCCTGACGCACCAACGGGCTCAGGTTTCTGGCACTGGGCGGCTTTCAACATTCCTGCCGATGTCCGCGAGCTACCTACTGGTGCCGGCTCTGCTGAAGACCTCGGCCACGACGGTGTCATCAGCCTGCGAGGCGATAGCGGCCAACGCGTCTACTACGGACCCCAGCCGCCAGCCGGGCATGCTCCGCACCGCTACTTGTTCGCCGTACACGCCGTTGACGTAGAAAAACTGGACATTGATCCGGACGCCACTCCAACGGTCCTCGGTTTCAACCTCTTCTTCCACACGCTTGGCCGTGCGGTTACCTGGGGCTGGTACGAAGCCCACTAAAAGGGCCAATTACACTCATCACAATGAGTAAGAATCCGGAGACCAACCCCACCACCGACGGAGTAGACATCCCCGCCGCCCTGCGCGTGGGCGGCGCCTTCATGCTGCTGGCCGCCGTGCTCGCGCTATTCGGGCTCGTATCCATATTTACCGACGGCTGGGGAGCTACCTTCGAATGGACATGGCGCCGCCTGGCCATTGTGGGTGCGGCGCTTCTCGTCGGCGCATTCAGCACCCAACGCCGCGATCAGCGGGGCAGCCGCGAGCAGATCATCGCCCTGGTCCTGGCGCTCGTCCTCATCATCGCCAGCCGGGCGCTTCCCAACACGGTTCTCACCACGATGGGCCAGTACGTGGTCTTCCTGTACGCCGTCGCAGCAGGGTTGTGTGCGGTCATTATCCGCCGCACCTTGCGCTAGGACCGCCGTGGCGGTCTAGTCCGCCCATTCCAGGCCGGAACCTACAGCCTCCGAGATGTTGCTCAAGCCGTGAGCGTGAATCTGCTGAGCAATGCCACGGTGGATGTCGCGGATCCAATCCGGGCCGCCGTAGATCAGGCCGGTGTAGCCCTGCAGCAGCGAGGCTCCTGCGGTGATACGCTCCCACGCCTGCTCCGGGGTGGAGATACCACCGGCCGAGATCAGAACCAGCTTATCGCCCACACGGGAGTGGAGGCGCTGCAGGACCTCCAGCGAGCGCGCAGCCACCGGAGGGCCGGACACGCCGCCGGCTCCCATCGCCGCGACCTCCTCAGCCGGGGTTACCAACCCCTCGCGTGAGATGGTGGTATTTGTGGCCACAATGCCTGCTAGTCCAACCTCTACGGCCATATCAGCTACGGCATCAATATCTTCATCGCTGAGGTCCGGTGCAATCTTCACCAAGACCGGCGAGGACGTCGATTCCACCACGGCCTCCATAATGGGGCGCAGGGATTCCACCGCCTGCAGGTCGCGCAGGCCCGGGGTATTAGGGGAGGAGACGTTGACCACGACATAATCGGCCAGATCCCCTAACACTGATGCGCATTGGCGGTAGTCATCCACCGCATGCTCAGCTTCAGTGACTTTGTTCTTACCGATGTTGATGCCCACGACATCGTTAGAGCGGCGCTTGCGTAGGTTGCGGGCAGCCACCAGCGCGCCCTCGTTGTTAAAGCCCATGCGGTTCAAGATGGCCTTGTCAGCCTTGAGCCGGAAAAGTCGGGGAGCTGGATTGCCCGGCTGCGCCTTCGGGGTGATGGTGCCGAGCTCGGCGTATCCGAAGCCGATGGGGGACCAGACGTCGGCAGCCGCCGCATTCTTATCAAAACCTGCGGCCAGCCCCAGCGGGCGCGGGAAGCGCACGCCAAAGACCTCTTGCGCTAGGACCGGATCAGTGACCGGTACGATCTTGCCCAGCGCACGGTTAAGCGGCGAGGCGACCTGAAGCGCGGCGAGACCGCCATTGATGATGCCGTGGATACGTTCCGGGCTGAGTTTGAACATTCCCTTCAACGCGGCCTGGTAGGCCGCGTGGCGGGCACGGTCAAGGGCTGAGTACTGCATGCGGTGTCCTTAAAAAGAAGTGAAAATCAAAAGGGGCGGGATGGTGAAAGTTAGCGGGGTGTCTCGTCGAGTTGCGGATCGCTGATGAACTGGAGGCCGTCACCGCTAGCTGAGGCGGTGACGAGGGTGCCGTCGCCAAGCACGGCAACGTTCTGAGCGTCCGCCACCGTGGCCATGCTGCCGACGGACTCCGGAACACCCGCAGCGACGGTGAAGGCGTGCAACAGATTGTTGTCAGTGGTGGTCACCCAAGCCAAGGAACGCTCTGCGTCCCAGGCCACGCCCCACGGCGTGCCGTCGATGTTTCCGTACTGGTGTAGGCGGATGACGTCGCTGGCGGTGTAAATGGCCACGCGTTTGCCCACGGTGTCTGAAGCTACGACCACGGCGCCCTCACCGCCCGCGATCTGTCCCACGCCCTGGCCCGAGCGAAGGCGTCCGCCCGCGCGATCCTTCTCCCAGTCCAACGACTGAATTGTGGAGTCCTCCCTGAAGATGCGGACGATGCCGTCGGCGCCATCCGGATTGGGGACGGAGATGAGCTGATCCGAGCCTGCTTCCACCGTGATATCGCTGCTACGTTCACCGTCCACGTAGACCCCGATAGTCGTGGACTCCCCAGAGCCCACAAAAACCTCGCCGCTGGAGGCCTCTGCGGCCACCGTCACCGGCGTCTCCTCATCCACTGCTAACTCCTGGGGGGAATCCGGCTTCTGGGGATCAAAGAGCAGTACCTTATCCCCACAGGCGAGAAGGAAGTGCTGGTCGGAGGCAGTCAGGTCGCCACATTTCGCATCGACGGATACTGTGGTGGCCTTCTCCTCGGAGAAGTCATCGGCGGTGCCTACGGCGAGTGACTCATCGGTGCGAACTGCAAGGACGTCACCGACTGCGGCGAGATCCGACACGGCATCGAAGGGGACGACGTTGCCCACCGGCTTGGTGGCCGCCGGGGAGGAGGCGGGTTCGGCCTTGCCATAGACCGCGGAATTGGGATCTGCGCCAACACCAACCGTGGGATTGCAGGCGGCAAGAGCGCAGGCGCTGGTGAGAAGGGCAGAAGAAAGCAGAACACGACGCATTTTCACGATCCCTCATCCTAGCAGTCAGCGTGGTGGAAACCGGAAGCCATGGACCGCGCTAGTAGGCTGTCGCGGGTGACTACAACAGCGACAACTGAAGCCATGACATGGATGCAGGTCATCATCCTCTCCCTCGTCCAAGGCCTCACCGAATTCCTGCCCGTGAGCTCTTCCGGACACCTGCGCATCGTGTCCACCCTGTTTTGGGGCCAAGACGCAGGCGCCTCCTTCACTGCGGTTATCCAGCTCGGCACCGAGTTGGCAGTGATCGTGTACTTCGCGGGAATGATTTGGCAGATCCTCAAAGGCTGGTTCATAGGTCTCGTGCGCAAGGACCAGCGTGGCCAGGATTACCGCATGGGATGGATGGTCATCGTCGGTTCCATCCCCATTGGCATCCTGGGCGTGCTGGGCAAGGACCTGATTAGGGATAACCTACGCAACCTGTGGATTACCGCCTCCATGCTCGTGCTCTTCTCTTTCGTTTTCATCATCGCCGAGAGGGTAGGGAAGAAGGAACGCAGCTTCGAGGAACTGACGATGCGCGATGCCATCGTCATGGGCCTGTGCCAGTGCTTGGCACTTATCCCAGGTGTCTCGCGCTCGGGAGGAACGATTTCGGGCGGCCTCTTTTTGGGCTTGGATCGCGAGGTGGCGACGCGCTTTAGCTTCCTCTTGGCCATTCCTGCGGTCATGGCTTCGGGGCTGTTTTCGCTTGGCGACGCCTTCGGCCCCACCGTGGGGCAGTCTGCCACCGGCGCCCAGCTGCTCGTCGGCACGCTCATCGCGTTCGTCGTCGGCTATGCGTCTATTGCGTGGCTGCTGAAGTTCGTGGGCAGCCACTCCTTCGAATGGTTTGCGGCCTACCGCATTCCTGTCGGGCTTCTCGTCATGCTGTTGCTGGGCCTCGGGGTTCTTGCCCCCTAACCGGCCATGCGCCCGCGGCGGTGGGGTCACACGTTAGGATGGTGCCCATGCAATCTTGGCCCGTCCCGCACATCGATTCCGTCCCTGGCGTCCCGTCGCCGCTTCACCTCTATGATTCCGCTGATGAAGAGGTAAAGAAGCTCAACATCAAGGGGGAGACCGCCACGATGTATGTCTGTGGCATTACCCCTTATGATTCCACTCACCTGGGCCATGCAGCGACCTATCTCACGTTTGATCTGATTTACCGCCAATTGCTGGATAACGGCTACACCGTGAATTACGCCCAGAACATCACCGACGTGGATGATCCGCTCTTCGAGCGCGCTGAGCGCGACGGTGTGGATTGGCGCGAACTGGGCACCTCGCAGATCAATCTTTTCCGCTCGGACATGGAGCTGCTCTCCGTGTTTCCGCCTCAGCACTTCGTCGGAGCGATGGAGGCCATCGACGAGATTACGGTGATGGTGCAGGCGCTTCTCGACGCCGATGCAGCCTACGTTGTCGACGATCCTGAGTTCCCGGACATCTACGCTTCCATTGAGGCCACGAAGAACTTCGGCTACGAGTCGAATTATTCTCGCGAGCAGATGGAGACCTTCTTTGCCGAGCGCGGCGGTGACCCGGACCGTCCCGGCAAGCGGGATCCTTTGGATGCGCTCATTTGGCGCGCCCACCGCGAGGGCGAGCCCGCCTGGGAATCTCCGTTTGGCCCGGGGCGTCCGGGCTGGCACATCGAGTGTTCCGCCATCGCGACCAACCGGCTCGGGTCCAGCTTTGATATCCAGGGCGGCGGATCGGATCTGAAGTTCCCGCACCACGAATTCTCCGCGGCCCATGCGGAAGCGGCGTTGGGTGTGGAGCGGATGGCCCAGTCCTATGTGCATACCGGCATGATCGGCTTGGACGGCACCAAGATGTCGAAGTCATTGGGCAACCTGGTGTTCGTCCACAAGCTCGTCGAGGCTGGCGTCGACCCTTCGGCCATCCGTCTCGGTGTCTTCGCCGGCCATTATCGAGCCGACCGCGACTGGTCCGATGCGGTCCTGAACACCGCGCAGGAGCGGCTGGAGCGCTGGCGCGCGGCTTCCCGCACGGCAGGCAACGTGGAGGAAGTCAAGGAGGTCGTGCACCACGTACGTCGTGCCTTGGCCGACGACCTCGATACGCCACGTGCCCTTGAGGTTATCGATCAATGGGCAGATAAGGCACTGCAGGATGGTGCTCCGGATGAGGAGGCGTCCAGCTTGCTGCGCACTGCACTTAATTCTCTGCTGGGCGTGCGCCTCTAGACAACTTCAGGCATGATTTAGCTCATGACGATTCGCGCCGAATTCCAGCCCACCGTAGATGAGTTCATGTCTAACCTAGAGTCCTTTGCCACCGGGGATTACCTCAAGGAAGAGGAAAAGGAGTTCTGGGAGGCACCGTTCGATGCAACGGTGCTTCCGGATCTTCGCAGCATCCTCGAGTCCTTCCTCGATGATCTGGATAAGCTGCCCGATGATCCGGAAGGTGGGCTGTTGAGTGCAGCGGTGCGCCCCTCCGTGGAGAAACTCGCCGCCTTCAACCGAAAGAATGCTGACGCAGTGCTGGAGCCGGAGGAAAAGGAGGAGCTCACGGAGCTTATTCACTCTGCCTCGGCGGCCACCGGCGCGGATGACGATGCCTTGGCACAGCTACCGGAACTGGATTTTTAATTGACTGATAGTGAGCAGGCTGCAGGTGCTACCCGTCCCGCAGCGATCTTCTGGGATATGGATGGCACCCTTACTAATTCCGAGCCCCTTTGGGAGCAAGCCACCTTCCACCTCTCCGAAACGCTGGGACGCCGGCTAACGCCGACGGAGCGCTTAGCCACGGTAGGCGCCACGTTCGAGGACACCTTGGCCATCTGCGCCGATAAGGCGGGCGTCGTGCTTCAGCCCGGAGATACCGAAAAGTACCGTCGGCTCATGTTCGACTATGTCAAGTCCCTTTTTGTCGAACACCTCGAGATATTCCCGGGTATTCCGGAGCTGCTTAGTGAGCTCAAGGAGTTGGGTGTGCCCATGATGGTGACCACGAATACCGAACGTTACGTGGCGGACTCCGCGATTGCGGCTTTAGGCCGACACTACTTCGTGGACACGATTTGCGGTGACGAAGTCCCGCGGGGCAAACCCGCTCCGGACATGTATGCCGAAGCTGCCCGCCGGGTAGGCGCCTTACCGCAGGATTGCCTGGTCTTTGAAGATTCTGCAGCCGGCATGCGCGCGGCTGTCGCCGCTGGCTGCACCGTCATCGCGCTGCCCGAGGGCGACCACGTTGCGGTACCGGAGGAGGCGACCGTCATCACCGAGTTGCGCGGAACCCAGCACCGCCATCTCGACGGCGCTTCAGCCGCCGACGTCCACGACTGGTACAACCGCCTACGCGCACTCTAGCCGCCGCGGATTCGCTGCGGGGCGGTGGAGCGGTTGACTCCTTCCGTCGGGATTTCGGCTAGGGAGGAAGCATTTTATGCAGCAGTGTGGAAGAATAAGCCATTGTGAAGAATTTTGAGAGCCTGTTTGAGGAATTGTCCCAGAAAATCGCCGAGCGCCCTGAAGGCTCCGGCACCGTGGAAGCTTTTGACAAAGGGATCCACCACCTGGGCAAGAAAATCATCGAAGAGGCTGGCGAAGTGTGGATTGCCGCAGAGTATCAGTCCGATGAAGAGCTCGCCGAGGAGATGTCGCAGCTGCTGTACTGGCTCCAAGTCATGGCCCACAAGCGTGGCCTGAAGCTCGAGGACATTTACACCTACCTCTAATCGGCCGCCCAGTACGAGGGCTTCCAGCAGTTTCAACAACCAGCGCAATCACCGTAGAAAGCACCGCACACTCATGATCAAAATCGCCGTCCCTAACAAAGGCTCTCTGTCCGAGGCCGCTCTGGAGATCCTCAAGGAAGCAGGATATAAGGGCCGTGGTCACAATAAATCGTTGAACGTAGTGGATGAGGACAACGGCGTCGAGTTCTTCTTCCTGCGTCCGAAAGATATCGCCATTTATGTCGCGCAGGGTGTCCTTGATCTCGGGATTACTGGCCGCGACTTGGCTCTCGATTCGCGCGCGAAATTCAACGAAGTCTTGGACCTCGGTTTTGGCGCCTCGACGTTCCGCTACGCAGCACCAGCGGGGGAGCAGTGGGATGTTCCGAAGCTCCAGGGCAAGCGCATCGCCACTTCGTACCCTAACGTTGTGCGCAATCACCTCAGCGCGAATGGAATTGAGGCTGACGTCATTCGCCTCGACGGAGCGGTAGAGATTTCGATTCACCTCGGTGTCGCAGACGTGATCGCAGATGTTGTCTCAACGGGAACTACCCTGCGTCAGCAAGGGCTTAAGCCCTTTGGCGAACCCATCGTTTCTTCCGAGGCGGTCGTGATCAAGCGCGAGGGCGAAGAAGTCACGGCCGAAGAGAACGTTGTGCTCAGCCGCATTCGCGGAATCCTCAACGCCCGCCACTATGTCATGCTCGATTACAACGTGGCGGAAGAGAAGCTCCCAGACGTCGAAGCTGTGACCCCCGGCTTGACTGGTCCCACCATCTCACCACTGGCACGCGAAGGGTGGGTGGCTGTGCGCGTCATGGTGCCCCGCAAGCAGGCTAATCAGGTGATGGACGCGCTGGAAGGGCTCGGCGCCGAGGCAATCTTGGCTTCAGATCTGCGAATTGCCCGCTTTTAGGGGGAGAATCCAAGCATTTTATTCGCGCTCCTAGCTACGATGGGGGCTGACCATCATCGTTCTTCGATTTTTATGCAAGGAGTCAGCCCCGATGGCAAAGACAACTAAGAAGGATGCTCAGCCGGAGGCCAAGGAGACCAAGGACGTGAAGTCCCAGGTCGAGGAAAAAGCCACCAACAAGGCTCCGAAGTCCCCGTCCAGCAAAAAGACGCGTACTGAGACTGATCTTCTCGGCTCCGTAGAGGTTCCGAGCGATGCGTACTACGGCGTTCATACGCTGCGCGCTATCGAGAACTTCCAGATTTCCTACGTGACCATCAACACCATCCCGGATTTCATCCGCGGTATGGTGCAGGTCAAGAAGGCTACCGCGATGGCTAACCGCCGTCTGCACGTCCTTCCTAAGAAGAAGGCAGAGGCAATCATCTGGGCTTGTGACCAGATCCTGGAAGAGGGCCGCTGCATGGACCAGTTCCCGCTGGATGTCTTCCAGGGTGGCGCTGGTACCTCCCTCAACATGAACACCAACGAGGTTGTAGCCAACCTGGCACTCGAGTACCTCGGTGAGGAAAAGGGTTCCTACGACGTCATCAACCCGAACGATGATGTCAACATGTCCCAGTCCACCAATGACGCATACCCCACCGGCTTCCGCTTGGGCATCTACTACGCCATGGAAGACCTCATCGAGCGCATCGATACCCTGCAGGCAGCATTCCACGCCAAGGGCAACGAGTTCGTTGACATCCTAAAGATGGGCCGCACCCAGCTGCAGGATGCCGTTCCGATGACCCTTGGTGATGAATTCAAGGCCTTCGCGCACAACCTTGCGGAAGAGCAGGCCATCCTGCGTGACGCCCAGAAGCGTCTGCTGGAGATCAACCTCGGCGCAACCGCTATCGGTACCGGCGTGAATACCCCGGCCGGCTACCGCCACCAGGTCACCGCCGCATTGTCCGAGGTCACTGGTCTGGAGATTAAGACCGCCCGCGATCTCATTGAGGCAACCTCTGACTGTGGCGCTTACGTACTGCTGCACTCCACCATCAAGCGTGCAGCAATGAAGCTGGCCAAGATCTGTAATGACCTGCGCCTGCTGTCGTCTGGCCCCCGCGCTGGCCTGGCCGAAATCAACCTGCCGCCGCGTCAGGCTGGTTCCTCCATCATGCCGGGTAAGGTCAACCCGGTTATTCCGGAGGTTGTCAACCAGGTCTGCTTCAAGATCTTCGGCAACGACCACGTCGTCACCATGGCCGCTGAGGCAGGCCAGCTGCAGCTCAACGTCATGGAGCCGGTGATCGGTGAGGCACTGTTCCAGTCCATCCGCATCATGGGCAACGCCGTCGACACCCTGCGTGAGAAGTGCGTCGTGGGCATCACCGCCAACGCTGACGTCTGCCGTGCTTATGTGGAGAACTCCATCGGTATCGTCACCTACCTGAACCCGTTCATCGGCCACCACAACGGTGACCTCATTGCCAAGGAGTCCCTGAAGACCGGCAAGGGAGTCAAGGAACTGGTTCTGGAGAAGGGCCTGCTCGACGAGGAAACCCTCAACAAGGTTCTGTCCGTGGAAAACCTCATGCACCCGGAGTTCCGCGGCCAGCTGTACATCGACGAATAAATCGTCGCCCAGCACTAGCGAGAGCGAATCGCTCATGCTGTACAACACACGCCCGCGCTGCCTCAATGATGGCGGCGCGGGCGTGTGCCCGTTTTCAACCACACCAGGTATCACGCCCTCTCTCGAGACCGAGCCGTCGGTGCGCACTTTTGTGGAAACGGACACAATCGGGCCTGAATACTCGCTAAAGCCACACCAATAGGGAAGAATAAAAACTGTCAGTTCTCGCGCCATGGTCGTGTTCTGACCGCCGCGCGAATTACCACCCATACTGCAGTTCAACTGCACATATTGGAGTTACACAATGGTTGTAGTGCACATCCTCATCGTCCTTGCGGCGATCTATCTCGGTGCCCGAATCGGTTCAATCGGCATTGGTATGGCCGGCGGCTTGGGCGTTCTACTTTTAGGCCTCACCGGCGTCCCCGTCACCCGCGAAGATATCCCCTTCGATGTCATCGGCATCATCATGACCGTTATCGCGGCCATCGCTGCCATGCAGCGCGCCGGCGGCATGGACTATCTGGTCTACCTGGCAGAGAGATTCCTTCGTAAAAACCCGAAGAAGATCACGTTCTATGCCCCGGTCGTCACGTGGCTGATGACCGTTCTGGCAGGCACTGGACACACCGCTTTTTCCACGCTCCCGGTTATCGTCGAGGTCGCCAAGGAAGGCAAGGTCCGCCCCTCACGCCCGTTGTCCATCGCGGTTGTTGCCTCGCAGATGGCCATCTGCGCCTCACCCATCTCTGCGGCCGTAATCTTGCTGGCCTCCCTGTTGGAGCCCATGGGCGTGGGCTATTTGCAGATCCTCGCCGTGCTCATTCCTGCGACGTTCCTCTCCATTTTCCCTGCCGCCTGGATTGCCAACCGAGCAGGCGCTGAGCTCGAAGATGATCCCGTTTACCAAGAACGCAAGGCCCAAGGCCTGGTAAAGATGCCACAGGGCTCCCACAACTACAGCCCGGTGCAGGGCGCCAAGACCTCCGTGATCATCTTCCTGGTTGCCATCGTCATCGTTATGCTGTGGGCCACCCTGACCTCCTCCCAGGTAGGACTCATCGAAGAGCCGACTCTGCCCCGTAACGAAGCCATCATGACGGTGATGCTTACCGCTGCAACCCTCATCGTCATGATCACCAAGATCTCCGCTGGCGATGTACTCAACACCCCAGTGTTCAAGTCTGGCATGTCTGCCTGTATCTGTGTGCTTGGTGTGGCCTGGTTGGGCACCACGCTGATTAACCACTACATGGAGGACATCCAGGCCATTTCCGGGTCCATCATCGAGTCCGCCCCATGGTTGCTGGCCATCGTGCTCTTCTTTGCTGCGGCGCTGCTGTACTCGCAGGCAGCCACCACCAAGGCTCTCATGCCTGCGGCCCTGGCCCTTGGCGTCAACCCGCTGACCGCAGTCGCTGCCTTCCCCGCGGTATCCGCTCTGTTCATTCTGCCGACGTACCCGACCCTGTTGGCGGCCGTTGAAATGGATGACACTGGCTCGACCCGAATCGGAAAGGCTGTCTTCAACCACCCGTTCATCATTCCTGGCACTGTGAGCATCGTCTTGTCGGTCCTCCTGTGCTATGCCATCGGCGCAGTCGTTCTCTAGCATTATCAAAAAATTATTTGATTTTGCTCAAGACACTTCTTTAGCGCGCTAAGCTGGTGGGCATGACTACGCAACCTTCTGATGTTGAGATCGCTCAAGCCCACCAGCTCGAACCCATCACTGATATTGCCGCCCGCGCCGGTATCCCAGCGCCCGCTCTTATCCCTTATGGCAGAACAAAGCCAAAGTAAATATCACCCAAGTTGGGGATACCCCCGCCAACGGCAAGCTCGTCCTCGTTACTGGTGTCTCGCCGACTCCAGCAGGCGAGGGCAAATCCACTGTCCTTATCGGTTTGACCGATGCCCTCACGCAGCTGGGGAAGAAGGCTATCGTGGCACTGCGCGAGCCCTCCCAGGGCCCCGTCATGGGCATTAAGGGAGGTGCCGCGGGAGGCGGCTACTCCCAGGTTGTTCCCATGGAGGACATCAACCTCCATTTCACGGGTGACTTCCACGCCATCTCTGCGGCGACCAATACCTTGGCCGCCATCATCGATAACCACATCCACCAAGGCAACTCTCTCAACATCGATCCGCGTCGCATCACCTGGCAGCGCTGTATCGACGTCAACGACCGCGCGCTGCGCAATGTCGTCACCGGTCTTGGCGGCCCAGCCCACGGTGTACCGGGGGAGACCGGTTTCACCATTACCGCGGCATCCGAAATCATGGCCATCCTGGGACTCGCCACCGACTTGGCAGACCTGAAGAAGCGCCTCGGCGACATCACCGTGGGGTACACCTACGACCAGAAGCCGGTCACTGCCCGCGAGTTGGGGGCAGAAGGCGCGCTCACAGCGCTGATGCGCGATGCACTCAACCCCAACTTGGTGCAAACTCTCGGCGGAACTCCGGCCTTCGTCCACGGCGGACCATTTGCCAACATCGCTCACGGCTGCAACACGCTTCTCGCTACCCAGACCGCGATGCGCTTCGGCGACATCGTCCTCACTGAGGCTGGCTTCGGCGCGGATCTCGGCGGTGAGAAATTCCTCGACGTCAAGTCCCGCTTCGGTGACCTCGATGTCGCCGGTGCCGTCGTCGTGGCGACAATCCGTTCCCAGAAGTACAACGGTGGCCAGCCACGTGAGGAACTGACTACGGAAAACGTGGAAGCGTTGAAGAAGGGCGTGGTCAACCTCGAGCGCCACGTGGAGAACCTCCGCAAGTTTGGTCTGACCCCAGTGGTGGCCCTCAACCTCTTCGGCAGCGATACCGATGCCGAGCGCGAGTTCATGCGCCAGTGGGCGGCAGACTTTGACGTCGCGCTCGAGGAAGCAGAGGTGTGGGCCAAGGGAGGCTCCGGCGCCACCGCGCTAGCTGAGCGCCTTTTGGACAGCCTCTCCGAAGGCTCCTCTCACCAGCTTTACGATCCCGCCGATGGTATCGAGGCATCCATCGAGACCATCGCCACGGAAATCTACCGCGCAGAACGCGTCGAGTATTCCTCCAAGGCCCTCAAGGATCTCAAGTACATCAAGGACAACGGCTGGGAGAAGTTCCCCGTCGTTATCTCTAAAACCCAGTACTCCTTCTCCGATGATCCCAGCCAGCTCGGTGCTCCGGAAGGCCACGTCCTCCACGTCCGCGAGCTGCAGCCGCGCACCGGCGCTGGTTTCATCGTTGCCCTAACCGGTGACGTCATGACCATGCCGGGCCTGCCGAAGAAGCCCGCGGCGAACAACATCGACGTTGCCGCTGACGGATCGATCTCCGGCTTGTTCTAAGCCTCCGTGCGGTCTACGCAGCGCAATCTACGCGGTCTGGTCGGGCCACCCGGGATACTCGGGTGGCGTTCCACCAAAAGCCGGGCAGAGGTCTTGGAACGAGCACCAACCGCACAGCTTTGAAGTCTTCGGCCTAAAGTCTCCGGCCTTGCCATCGCCTTCGATTCTGGCCCAGAGCTCGCCTAGGTCGCGCTCGAAATACTCCAGTTCCTCCGGTCCCGGCGTGAGGAACATAGAGTCCAGAACCTTGAGGTACATCAGCCGCAGCTGCGTAGGGATGGTGCCGAGTAGCCGCCAGTACACCAGCGCGTAGAAATTCATTTGGAACTGCGCGTCCTGGGAATAACGGGGGAGCGGCTTCTTTCCGGTCTTATAGTCGACCACACGCACCTCGCCGGTGGGGGCGACGTCGACGCGGTCGATAAACCCGCGCACCGGCACGCCGTTGGGCAGCACGGTGTCGACGTACATTTCGCACTCGTGGGCGTCGAAACCTTGCGGGTTTTCCATCTGGAAGTAGCCCTTGATGAGCTCACGTGCTTCGACGAAGAAGTCGAGTTCTTCCTGTTCTGGGACTAATTCGCGTAGCTCGGGATCGGATTCAATCATCACTGCCCATTCGGGCTTAATCATCTTCACCGCCACCGGGTACTCCCGCTCCTCGCGGGGTAGCTGGTGCATCTTTTCCAGGACGGCGTGGACCAGCGTTCCCTTGACCTGTGCCTTCGTCTTGGGCTCGGGGAGCTTGTCGATGGCCCGGAAGCGATAGAGCAGCGGGCACTGCTTGTAATCGGAGGCGCGGGAAGGGGAGAGGGCTAGTCGTTTCGGCATAATGTTTCTCAGCCTAGCGCATAGGCACACACAGTCCTTCCGGCATCACCCGGCAGTCCGTGGCAAGCTGGAAGCATGAGCACTACGCAAGATTTTCTCGATTTCATCGCCGCCAGCCCGTCCTCCTACCACGCGGCTGAGGAGGTAGCGCGCAGACTCGTTGAGGCGGGTTTTAGCCGCCAGGATGAGTCCGCCGAGTGGTCAGCCGAACCGGGCGGCCACGTCATGGTCCGGGGTGGTGCGGTCATGGCATGGTTTGTCCCCGAGGGCGCGAGCCCGGACTCCGGCTTCCGGATTATCGGCTCCCATACTGATTCGCCCGGTCTTGCTCTCAAGCCCACCCCAGATTTCGACTCCGCCGGTTGGCAGCAGGTGGCCGTGGAAGTCTATGGCGGTGTGCTTCTCCACAGCTGGTTCGACCGCGAGCTCACCGTGGGCGGCCAGGTCATCACGAAGGATGGTAGCCGCCACTTGGTCAATACCGGGCCTCTCCTGCGCCTGCCTTCCTTGGCGATCCACCTCTACCGCAAGGATGAGTTCAAGCCGGATCGCCAGCGCCACATGCAGCCGGTGCTCTCCGTAGGCACTCCGGAGACGTCGGTGATGGGGGTCGTCGGCAAGCAGCTTGGCGTTGCTCCGGAAGACATTGCTTCCTTCAACCTCATTACCGCCGATGCCCAGCGTGGTGAAGTCTTTGGCGCCGGCGAAAAGCTCATCGCTGCTGGACGCATGGACAACCTCTCTTCCGTCCACGCCTCCCTGCGTGCCCTTCTCGCCGCTGCCCGCAACGCCGACTCGATTGAGCACAAGGACATCCTCGTCATGGCGGCCTTCGACCATGAAGAAGTTGGCTCCTCTTCGCGCTATGGCGCTGGTGGGCCGATTCTGGGGGATATCCTTACCCGCACCGCGCGGGCGCTCGGCGCAAACGAGGAGCAGCGCTTCCAAATGTTCGCGCGCTCCAGCTGTGTGTCGGCCGATGCCGCCCACTCCGTGCACCCGAACTACGCGGAAAAGCACGATCCCACCCACCACCCGATCATCGGCCAGGGGCCGGTGACCAAGATCAACGGCAACCAGCGCTACGCTTCCGACGCCAACACTGTGGCCCTGTGGGAATCTGCCTGCCGCCGTGCGGGCGTTCCGGTCCAGCGCTTCGTGGGAAATAACGATGTCCCGTGTGGCTCCACCATCGGGCCGATTTCTGCCACCCGTCTGGGCATCCCTACCGTTGATGTGGGAGTGCCGATGCTCTCGATGCACTCGATCCGCGAGCTGGTAGGCGAGCGCGACCAACTATGCTTGGTAACGCCCTTGAGGCATACTTGGTGGGTTAATCCTAGCCACCCAAACTATGTGAAAGGTTCCCACGCCATGGCTTATTCTGGCCCCTTCCGCTACGGCGACCGCGTGCAGCTCACCGATGCCAAGCGGCGTCACTACACCATCGTCCTCGAGGAGGGAGGCCAGTTCCATTCGCACAAGGGCATCATTAATCACGATGACATCGTGGGCATGGATGAGGGCTCCGTCATCGATTCGACGCTTGGCAGCTCCTTCCTCTTGTTCCGCCACCTCATGGTGGACCATGTCCTGTCGATGCCGCGAGGTGCCGCGGTGATTTATCCCAAAGACTCCGCGCAGATTCTGGTCGAAGGCGATATCTTCATGGGCGCACGCGTGCTCGAGGCCGGCGCCGGTTCCGGCGCTCTCTCGATGACGCTGTTGCGCGCCGTGGGGCCGGAAGGCCACGTTTTCTCCTATGAGGTGCGCGATGATCACCTGGAATACGCCGTGGACAACGTCACCGAATACTTCGGTAAGCAGCCCGAATGGTGGAGCCCGCGTCTGGGGGACTTGGCCGATGTCACCGTCGAGGATCTGGGTGGCCCGGTGGACCGCGTCATCCTGGACATGCTCGACCCCTGGGAGCACCTCGAGAAGGTGCGCGATATCCTCATCCCGGGCGGCGTCTTCATGACTTATGTGGCCACCGTGCCGCAGCTGATGAAGGTGATGGAGGGAATCCGCGAACTCAAATGCTTTACGGAGCCGCGTGCCTGGGAGTCCCTCGTGCGTGAATGGAAGGTGGAAGGCCTAGCTACCCGCCCTGAGCACCGCATGAACGCCCACACCGCTTTTCTGATCTGGACGCGCCGGCTTGCCGACGGCGTCACCCCGCCCCGCCCGCAGCGCCGCGCCCGAAAATAAGCCCTCACGTTAAACGTGGCGCACCGCGCGCTAGGGTGGACTCTATGAACGATGCCACTCATTCCCAGGAACTTGGCCAGCAGCGCCGCCAGATAGAGCAACTGGCTGAGCGCAATGCCAAGCTTGCTGCCCTGTTGAAGGATGCGCGCACGAAGCTTCAGCAGATGCTCGCGGAGGTTGACGCTCTTGCGGAGCCCGCCTCCACGTACGGTGTCTTTCTGGGCTATTCCGGGCGCGCGCATGATTCACGCCGCGATGCTGAGGTTTATACCAATGGCCGAGCCATGCGGGTCAAGATTTCTCCCAACCTCGAGCCCGGCTCCCTGAAAGTAGGGCAGCAGGTGCGCTTGGGCGAGGGCTTCGTCGTCGTGGAGGCCTGCGCCCCGGTCAATACCGGCGCGCTGGCGACGCTACAGGAGCGTCTCGGCACCGACCGCGCGGTGGTCATTAATTCCTCTGGTGAAGAGCAGGTTGTTCTCCTCGCTGCAGCGTTGCGGGATACCGTGCGCGCCGGCGATACCCTCTTGGTCGAGCCCAAATCAGGTGTAGCCACCGAACGCGTGCACAAGACTGAGGTAGCGCAGCTCACGCTGGAGGAGGTTCCTGACGTATCCTACGAGGACATCGGTGGTTTGGACGAGCAGATCTCCCTCATCCGCGATTCCGTCGAGCTGCCTTTCCTCCACCCAGAGCTCTACCGCCAATACGATCTCCAGCCGCCGAAGGGCGTGCTGCTCTATGGTCCGCCTGGGTGCGGTAAGACGCTCATCGCCAAGGCGGTGGCGCATTCTCTGTCGGCGTCGCTCGGCGCTACTGCCCCCAGCTACTTCCTCAACGTGAAGGGCCCAGAACTGCTCAATAAATTCGTAGGCGAGACTGAACGCCGCATTCGCCTCATCTTCGAACGCGCCCGCGAGCTTGCTTCCGAGCCCACCGAGGATGGCAGCCAGCGCCCGGTCATCATCTTTTTCGATGAGATGGAATCTATCTTCCGCACGCGTGGCTCCGGCGTGTCCTCCGATATGGAGACCACCGTCGTCCCGCAGCTGCTGACGGAGCTGGACGGTGTGGAGAAGCTCAGCAACGTCATCGTCATCGGCGCCACCAACCGCGAGGAACTCATCGACCCCGCCATCATGCGCCCGGGGCGCCTCGACATCAAGATTCGCGTCAACCGCCCGACCAAGCAGGGCGCGCGGGAAATCTTTGCGCGCCATTTTCCGGAATCAGTCCCGCACGAGGGCGACCTTTCCCAGCTCATCGATACCGCGGTCGACGATCTCTACGCCGAGCGGCCGTTCGTCAAACTCCACTTCGCTAACGCGGATCCGCGTGTGCTGCACTACCGGGACTTCGTGTCCGGCGCAATGATCGCCAACATCGTCTCCCGTGCCAAGAAGCTGGCGATCAAGGAAGCGTTGGACGCAGCCACTGCCACCGATGGGGCGAAGTCCGCCGGCATAACCGCAGCGCACCTCCACGAGGCTATAGCCGCGGAACAGGCTGAATCGGAATACGTCCCCACCTCCGCCAACCCGGAAGAGTGGGCAAAGATCGTCGCTGGTACCTCCGCTGGCGCATATGTCACCCAGGTCGAATTGATGGGAGTGTAGCCATGAGCCGTGTTCTAGGAACCGAAACTGAATATGGAATCTCCACGCCGTCCAACCCGGCGCTGTCACCGATCGTGACCTCCACCCATGCAGTTGTGGCTTATGCCGCCCTGCATACCGGTGCGCGCTCCCGCTGGGATTTTCGGGAAGAGCACCCGCTGCGCGATAGCCGCGGCTTCGATCTCAAGCGCTACCACACCGTGCCGGTGGTGGACCCGAACGCGCTGGGTGTGGCCAACGTGGTGACCGCCAATGGCGCGCGTTTCTACGTCGACCACGCCCACCCCGAATACTCCTCACCGGAGTGCACGAATGCCTGGGATGCGATGCTTTACGACGCCGCCGGTGACCTCATCCTGCGCCGTGCAGGGGAGGCCGTAGCATCGCTGACCGCGCAGGGCACGTCCGTGTTGGCCACACACGATCCCTGCCCGCCGCTGAAGTTTTACAAGAACAATGTGGACGGCAAGGGTGCTTCCTATGGCAGCCACGAGAATTACCAGTACTCTCGGGACACCGACTTCGATGATATTGCCCAGGGGCTGATTCCTTTCTTCGTTGCCCGCCAAGTGGTCACCGGTGCCGGCCGCATGGGTGTGGGCGTCGATGGAGAGGAGCCAGGTTTCCAAATTTCGCAGCGCGCGGACTACATCGAGCAGGAAATCTCCCTAGAAACCACCCTTAACCGCGGTATCATCAACACCCGCGACGAGCCGCACGCGGTCGCCGAAGACTTCGGCCGCCTGCACGTCATCATCGGTGACGCCACGATGTCCCACACCTCGACGCTGCTCAAGCTAGGCATGACCTCGCTAGTACTCGATGCCATCGAGAGCGGCGTGGATTTTAGTGATCTGCGCCTAGCAGAGCCGGTGGCGGAGGTGCAGCGGGTGAGCCGCGACCTTACCTTGACTCATCAGCTGGTGCTTCGCGACGGCCGCCGCCTCACCGCCCTCGACATCCTCGCCGTCTACCGCGAAAGGGTTACCGCCACCTCCGCAGCGGATGAAAAGGTACTCACCGCCTGGGACGAGGTTGTCGCGCTTCTGGCCGACAACCCGCTCAAGGCCGCCCACCTGCTGGATTGGGTAGCAAAATACCGCTTGATTAAGGGCTACCTGGACCGCGGCGTGGCGGCCGATGATCCGAAACTGGCACTCATCGATCTGCAGTACACCGACATCGATCCGGCAAAGTCCCTCTACCATGCGCTCGTGCGCAAGGGGCAGATGCGTACCTTGGTCAGCGAGGAAGAGATTGCTGCTGCAGCGGAAACGCCGCCCGCGGATACCCGCGCCTACCTGCGGGGCCATGCCACCCGGAAGTTCGGGGAGGATGTCTTGGCGGCGTCCTGGCAATCGCTGACCTTCCGCATCGGTGAGGCCGAGGGCGCCAACTCTGGTACTGCCTGCGTGGCACTCGACGACACAAAAAGGCTCGGGCAGGACGAGGTGGGCGCTCTGCTGGAATCTGCGGACAGCGCCGCCGACTTCGTTAATAGTTTGCGCCAGCTCGGGGTGCGAATCGAGTACCCTACACTGTATTAGCGCAGCATTTTCCACTCGCGAAAGGAGCTCTTAAGAATGAGCGGACAGCAGTCTCAGATCAACGCCGGTGGCGGCAACGGTCAAGGAGGCGACACTCCGGAGTTCGACGCCGGACAAGTCAGCATCAACAGCGCGGGTACCGATGACCTCCTCGATGAGATTGACGGCCTTTTGGAGTCCAATGCCGAGGAGTTCGTGCGCTCCTACGTCCAAAAGGGCGGCGAATAAAGGTGGAGCAGCCCTCCGATAGCGCCCCCGTTTATGCACGGCGGATTATGGGCATCGAAACCGAGTACGGCATTACTGCGAGCACAAGCGATGGACAGCGGGTGATGTCCCCGGATGAGATCGCCCGCGTGCTTTTCCGGCCCATCGTGTCGAAGTACTCCTCCTCCAATATCTTCAGCCCCAACGCCTCCCGCCTCTACCTCGACGTGGGTTCCCACCCGGAGATCGCTACCGCGGAGTGCGATAGCTTAAGCCAGCTCATTGCCTATGAGCGCGCCGGCGATGCCATGGTCAACCGCATGGCCGTCCAGGCAGAGGAAGCTTTGGCGGACGAGGGGGAGAAGCGCGCTGTCTACTTGTTCAAGAACAATGTGGACTCTGCGGGCAATTCCTACGGCTGCCACGAGAACTACCTCATCGGCCGCCACGTGGTGCTCAAGGACCTTGGCAAAGCTCTGCTGCCATTCATGATCACCCGCCAGCTCATCTGTGGAGCAGGAATGATTAGGCCTGCCAGGGGAGAGGAACCGGCGCGTTTCGTGCTCTCCCAGCGCGCCGATCAAGTCTGGGAAGGTGTGTCCTCTGCGACGACTCGCTCGCGCCCCATCATCAATACTCGCGACGAACCGCATGGTGATTCCAAGCGTTTCCGCCGCATGCACGTTATCGTTGGCGACTCCAACATGGCCGAACCCACGATGGCCCTCAAAGTTGGCTCCACGCTGCTCATGCTGGAGATGCTGGAAGCCGGTTTTGAGGTGCCGGCATTCTCGGTACTCGAGCCAATTAAACACATTAGGGCCATCGCGCTCGACCCCACCGGCCGCACCGAGCTTCCGCTTGAGGGAGGCGGCAGCACCACCGCGCTCGCCGTGCAGCAGGAGCTCTGTACCGCTGCCGAGCGCTGGCTGGATCACCGCGAGGACGCAGGCACTCCGACGGTTGAGTTGGCCCGGGTCGTGGACTTGTGGAAGCGCACCCTCCAGGCCATTGACACTCAGGATTTCTCCGGCGTTGACCGCGAGATCGATTGGGTCATCAAGCGCAGCCTGCTGAACCGCTACCGCGAGCGCCTGGGCGGGGATTGGTCGCACCCCAAGCTGGCACAGATTGACCTGACCTACCATGACATCCGTCCAGGTCGCGGCCTCTACAGCGTATTGGAGCAGCGCGGCATGGTGAAACGCTGGATCGACGATGCTGCAATCAACGCCGCAGTCGACACCGCCCCGCAGACCACCCGTGCCAAGCTGCGCGGGGAGTTTCTCGCTGTTGCCCGCGAGCTCGATGCCGCGGTAACGGTGGATTGGACGCGGATGAAGGTCAACCGGCCTGAACCGATGACCGAGGAGTTCTCCGACCCCTTTGTGTCCGAGGACCCGCGCCTAGATGGGTTGTTAGACTACATGCGTTCGCACCCAGGCTCGTAGAGCCGTAGAGCTGATCAAGGAACCTGCCACTATGCCTTCAGTAGATCGCACTGCAGCCCGGACGCCGGTCAGAGACCGCGCTATCGAAAGGCTCACCAACCTCACCTTTGCCCTGCATGGGGCAGCGCACCAAGGCGGGGTTCCGGACCGCAGCGCGGCGTGGATCCGCAGCCACGTCGAGGGCTACCAGTCACGCAGCGACGAGGCCTTTCACAAGCAGCTTTCCCGCGACATCGTGACCCTGCAGCGCGCCGGTGTGCCAGTAGTACACAGCAGCGGCGCGGAAGGTTCGCTGTACCGGCTCGATCCCGAAAACTACCAGCTACCTCCCGTCGATTTCACGCCGGAGGAGGCCATGGTTCTCGGCGTAGCCGGCGGCATCGGCACTCCGGGAGGCTTAAGCGATTTCAGCCTCTCCGCGTGGACCAAGATCGCAGCCTCAGGCGCCTCCCGCGACTTGAGCGGAGCGCCGGTGTACACCGCAGTCAACGACATGACCAGGTTGAGCCCAGAGCTCGTCACTGGAGTCATCACCGCCGTGCGTGCTGGGCTGCGCATATCCTTTGATTACCACGCCACGCCCTCTGCCGAGGCGGTTCGCCGCCAGATGGATCCCTGGGGGCTGGTCAACCACCGGGATCGTGTTTATCTCGTCGGTTGGGATGTGGACCGCGAGGCTCCCCGAACTTTTCGCGCTACCCGCGTGGACAACGTCAGGCGCTCGCGCGCTGCGGCCACGCACCTCGAGCCCACTGCACCACTGCAGGATCTCGTTGTAGAGGCGCTGGAGCGGGGCGAAACGGTAAATGCAGTCCTCGAGGTTCCCGAGGGGCAGGCCGCCGAGCTTGTCGACGCCGGACGCAGGCGCGAGGATGGACTTCTAGAACTCACCAACGTACACCACGATTGGTTGGTGCGCACCGCTGCTGGCTATGCACCAGATGTCGTGGTTATCGAGCCACCCGAGGTTCGTGCCGACATCATCGCACTCCTAAGTGTCGGTGATGACCCATCATCAGCGTCTGGCGAGGAGGCCCGCCATGGTTGATCAACCCGCAAGCTGCAGTCCCTTGTTCGCTCCCTCAACCTCATCCCTTACCTGCGTAACCACCCGGGGCTGACTCCGATGGAGGCTGCCGAGGATTTAGGGATGACCCCTGCTGAGCTTAAGGATGCTATCGACCGTCTCTTCTGCTCCGGTGTGGGCCGCAATACCGAGGACCTTATCGACTTAAGCTTTAGCTACCGCGATGGCATCGAGATCTACAACGACCAGGGCCTGACCCAGGCATTGCGCCTGACCCCAACTGAGGCCGGCGCATTGTTGCTGACGCTCGAGTCCCTTGAGGCAATGCCGGGGCTTGTCGACGTCTCCGCGGTCCACTCTGCCGCCGCGAAGCTGCGCGAGATCATGGATGAAAAGACAGCCGCCATCTATGACTCCCTGGCCACGACCGATCCCGAAGAGTCTGAGGTGCAAGCGGCGTTGGCGGGGGCCGTCGACAAGCGCCGGCAAGTGCGTTTTACCTACTGGAGTATGTCCTCCAACCGGACGAGTGAGCGTACCGTGCATCCGGCCCGCATCTTTATCGTGGACGGCGAACCCTATTTGGTGGCCTGGGACGAGTCGGTGGGGGAGCACCGCACGTTCCGCCTTGACCGGATGAGTGATGTCGAAGTGCTCGACGCTTCCGCGACACCACATGTGCGGGAGCTGGATTTCGACCCGGACTCCCCGTTTGGTCTAGATCACACTCTCACCGCCGAGCTGGAGATTCACCAAGAATTCACCTGGCTAGCGGAACACTACGACATCACCCTTGGCGAGACCCTAGAAAATGGCCTCATAGCTGCAACGATGCCGGTCGGCTCGGAGGCGTGGTTTAGCCGTTTCGCGCTCGGCCAAGCTGATCGCATGCGGGTTGTGGGGCCGCAGAAGCTCGTTGACGCCATTTCGGAGCATAGAAAACGAGCACTGGAGCGTTATACTCAACTGCCAGACTAAGAGCTCTCCCGCGTGCACGTCGCTCAGCGTCGCGCTGTGTGAACAAACACGCTTCATCGACCAAGAAAGAAGGGGCACCCTCAATGACCGTGGGACCTTTGGAAATCGGCCTTGTTGTTCTCGTGATCGTGCTGTTGTTCGGCGCTAAGAAGCTGCCGGAGCTGGCTCGCTCCATGGGCCGGTCTATGCGCATCTTCAAGTCCGAAGTCAAGGAGATGAAAGAGGAGAACAACACCTCTGAGCAGCAGGGCCAGATCGCGGGCTCCAAGCAGTCCGACGAGGACTTCTGGAACAGCCCGGAGATGCAGCCGCGCACTTCCAAGCCGGCTGACGGAAACCAGAACTAATAATCTTTCCCGGCAGGCAGACCACACTCCGAGTCCCTCGGCGTGCTGAGGCCTCGCCTGCCGTCGTGGGCTTTTCTGTGGAGGTCTTGCTTTGAGTACCGCGAGTACACCGTCGAATCCTGCTTCTAACGCGCCGAAGCAAAAATGGAGCTCAAAGCTACGCCGCAAGCCCAAGAACCCAACGGGGGAGATGACCTTAGTTCAGCACCTCCAGGAGCTGCGCCGACGCATCGTCATTTCCCTTCTCGCCCTCGCTGTGGGTGCCATCATCGGATTCATCTGGTACCAACACGCCCCGTTTGGCATGTCACCGCTAGGTGAGATTTTGCGCGGTCCCTATTGCTCACTCCCTGAAGAGAGCCGTGTTTCCTTCTCCGCGGACGGCGAATGCCGTCTGCTCGCAACCAGCCCCTTCGAAATGCTGATGCTCCGACTCAAGGTTGGCGCGTTAGCCGGCACTGTGCTGTCCTCACCGGTCTGGCTCTACCAGATATGGGCCTTCATCGTGCCCGGCCTGCACAAGAACGAACGCCGCTTTACCTTTTTGTTTGTCTCGACTGCGGTCCTGCTCTTCGTGCTCGGCGCGGTTCTCGCCTACGTCATCCTTTCCGTGGGTCTGGAGTTCCTCATGGGCATGGGCTCGGAGTACCAGACCGCAGCGCTCACGGGTGAGCGTTACTTCTACTTCCTGCTGGCGTTGCTCCTCATCTTTGGCGTGAGCTTTGAGATCCCACTACTCGTGGTTTGCCTTAATCTGATTGGTGTTTTGGAATATGACCACGTCAAAGATAAGCGCCGCATCATCATTGTCGTCATCATGATTTTCGCCGCGGTTGTTACACCGGGCCAAGAACCCTTCTCAATGTTGGTTTTGGCCGGTGCTCTCGTGGTTCTTGTGGAGATAGCTTTCCAGTTCTGCCGCATCAACGACAAGCGCCAAAAGCGCCAACGTCCAGACTGGATGGACTTGGACGATGAAACTGCCTCGTCGCTGGATGAAGGTCCGGGTGCCATTGGCGCACCAACTCCGGTGTCTGCATCCACGAGCGTCTCTGTGTCTTCGCGGCCGGTATCTTCCAGGCCGGTGGCCTCGGCTTCGTCTGCTGACGCTCGGGTACCGCAGCCTCAGCAGACGAATACTCAGCCGCCGCAGAGCGGCTTTTTCGACGACGTTCTGTAAGCTGGTCAGCCTTCTTAGGGGACTTGTTCAAACTATCCCGCTTGGCGCCGGGGACCGGCGCGCTAGCAGGCCGCCCTTGACAGGTACCCTGGAGACTTATGACACTGACGCATCTGGACGAGTTCACCCAAGCGCTTCCGTACTCACTGGATGAATTCCAGATCCAAGGATGCCAAGCCGTCGAAGCTGGCCACGGTGTTCTGGTCTGTGCGCCCACCGGCGCGGGTAAAACCGTGGTGGGTGAGTTCGCCGTGTCCTTGGCGCTGCGCCAAGGGACCCGCTGTTTCTACACCACACCCATCAAGGCGCTGAGTAACCAGAAGTACCACGACCTAGTTGACGCGCATGGTGAGGATGCGGTCGGGCTGCTGACCGGTGATGTCTCCATTAACTCCTCCGCGGACATCCTCGTGATGACCACTGAGGTTTTGCGCAACATGATTTACGCGGGCTCAGGTGCATTGGATCGCTTGACCCATGTGGTCATGGATGAGATCCACTTTCTTGCGGATGCTTCGCGCGGCGCAGTGTGGGAAGAGGTCATCCTCAACCTGGAGGAGCACGTCTCCATCATTGGTTTGTCCGCAACGGTATCCAACTCCGAGGAGTTCGGCCGGTGGCTAACCACCGTGCGCGGAGATACCAAGGTCATCGTTACCGATAAGCGCCCCGTACCGCTGGACCAGTGGATGATGGTCGGCCGCAAAATCTATCCGCTTTTTGAACCCGACTCAGGCGGCCAGGTAAACACTGAGCTCGCACGGCGTATCCAACGTCTGGAGGCCGGCGATACCGATAATGGCCGCGCAGACTATGCCCAGAACCGTGCGAGCTTCCGCGCCCGCGCCCGTCACAAAGGCGGCGGGCGCGGCGACCGGCACAGTGATCGGCGCAGCGGCGCGCCTCGTGCGCAGGACCGTTACCGTCCGCTTGGCCGCCCGGAGGTTCTCAAAGAGCTGCAATCAATGGAGATGCTGCCGGCAATTACCTTCATCTTCTCCCGCGCGGGCTGCGACGGTGCTCTGTATCAGTGCTTGCGCTCCCGCATGGTGCTGACCTCCCAGGAGGAGGCTGTTGAGATCAAGGCCATCGTCGATAAGGGCGTGGAAGGCATTCCGGAAGAAGACCTCAAGGTCCTTGATTTCAAACGTTGGCGCGAAGCACTCTCGCGTGGCTTCGCCGCTCACCACGCAGGAATGCTGCCGGCCTTTAGGCACATCGTGGAAGAACTGTTCGTCAAGGGCCTCGTGCGGGCAGTCTTCGCCACCGAAACGTTGGCCCTAGGAATCAACATGCCGGCGCGCACCGTGGTGCTGGAAAAGCTGGTGAAATTTAACGGCGAGGCACACGTGGACCTGACACCGGGCCAGTACACACAGCTCACCGGCCGCGCCGGTAGGCGAGGCATCGATACCTTGGGCAATGCCGTCGTTCAGTGGGCACCCGCTATGGATCCCACCGCGGTGGCGGGGCTTGCGTCAACTCGTACCTATCCGCTCATTTCCACTTTCGAGCCCGGCTACAACATGGCTATCAACCTGCTGGGCATGCTTGGCTTTGATGACTCGCTCCGATTGCTGGAGAAGTCTTTCGCCCAGTTCCAGGCGGATGGATCCGTTGTGGAGGAAACCCGAGAGATTGAGCGCGCTGAGCACCGCGTCCGCGAACTACGCGCACAGTTGGAGCAGGCCGTAGATAACTTGGCTCCGCCTGCCGCCGATGGCGAAGACCCCGCTGAGATTCTCATGGACTATATGCGGCTGCGCCGAGCGCTGACCGACGAGGAGAAGTCAGCGCGGGCATCCAAGAAGGAGGAGAGGAACAAGGAAGTTGCCGCAGTACTGGCTCGCTTGCAGGTGGGTGAGGTCATCGCCATCGCAACAAAGAAGCGGCCAACGTTGCTGTCGTTATTACTCCGGCCAACCAGACTGCCGATCCACGCCCCTGGGTAACCACTGAAACGGGATGGTCTGGACGCATCGATTCCGCCGGTATCGATAATCCGCCGATCGTCGTTGGGCACATGAAGCTCCCGCGCGCAGCGCAGAAGAACCCGCGCCGCCATACCCGATTTGTCCAGGAGTCCTTCAAGCGCGACTACTACAAGCGTCCGAAGAAGATGCGCACTGAGCCGCGGAATCGCCCCAACAAGAAGATCGCGCAGTTGCGCGATGCCCTCCGCGAACATCCGGTGCACCATTGGCCCGCAACCGACCGCGAACAGCTGGCCGGGGTGGCGCAGAAGCTGGCGCGCCGCGAACGCGAGCTAGCCAGGCTTGAGGATAAGGTCGAGCGCGCCACGGATACTCTTGGCCGCACTTTCGAGCGGATCGTGGATCTTCTGGCGGAGATGGACTACGTGGAGTTTGATGGTTACGGCGAAAACCGCGAGCCGGTCATCACGGATGAGGGCGAGCGTCTGGCCAAAATCCACTCCGAATCGGACCTACTGGTGGCGCAATGCCTCAAGCGCGGTATCTGGAACGACCTCGACCCGGCGGAGCTGGCCGGTGTGGCCTCCCTCTGTGTCTTTGAAAACCGCAAGACCACTCGCGGAGAACCCGGTGCGGCCACTGACGCGATGGCTAACGCCATGGACGCTACGTGGCGCATTTATAGCGAGCTCGTCGCCGATGAGAAACGCCATAACCTGCCGCAAACGAGGGAGCCGGAGCCTTCTTTCGCGCTAGCTATCCACCAGTGGACGGCGGGCGCGCCGCTGGCCTATTGCATGGCTGCTGCCAACGATTCCGGCGCGGAGCTGACTCCCGGTGACTTTGTCCGCTGGTGCCGCCAGGTCATCGACCTGCTCCAGCAGGTGGCGAAGACGGGCTACGAGGACGAAATTCGTCGCAATGCCCGGCGCGCCATTGACGCGATCCAGCGCGGCGTCGTCGCCATCGGCGCCTAGGCTTAGCGCCTAGTCTTCGGTGCCACCGCGAAGCAGCGCCGTGGCTGCCGCCGCGAGTACTTGGCGGTGGGGCGAAACGAGCGCCACGGTGGCGAGCTTGAGGTTGCGCCCCAACGGGTTAAGGATGAGGGCTTGCGTACCGATAACAGCGTCATCGACTAAAGCTGGACCGCCCGAGTCACCTTTGACTGCCGGAATCGTGTTGAAGACAAATCCGGCGGGGGAGACGGTGGTGCGGAAGTCAATGGACCAGGTGCGGAAGAAGGGAAGGAGAAAAAGCCCACTGCGCTGTTGGGCACGGCGAGCTTTTCCGCCATATCCCCAGGTGGTGACTGGGGCGCGGAATGGCGGGGTACTTTCTGCAAGCCCAGGAAGGTCCCGGGGCGGGGCCGGCCGGTCGAGCAAGCACAGCGCCATGTCGGTCCCATCAATCGTGCGCACGGCGGCCACGCGCCGGTTGAACCCGCCACTCACCCTGTAGTGATCCCCCTTATCAAGGCCGTCGCGGAAGAAGTGCGCGCAGGTCAGAACCAACCGGGTTGCCTGTTGGGAGCGGGGTCTTAAGGACGCATCGATGAGCACTCCCGAGCAATAGCTTGAGCGAGTCCGGAGCTTGACGGCAGCGGGATAGGAATTCACGCCTCCCAGCTTAACTGGACAAAGGCGGGCGGTAGGCTAACTGTCATGACTGATTATGCGTCCCGACTGAGCCGTTCCCGCGCTATCGCAGCTGCTAAAGGCATCGACATCCTGTTAGTGGGTACAGGTGCCGAATTCGCGTACCTCACCGGTTCGTGGGTCTCCTCCCACGAGCGCCTGACCTGCTTGGTTATCCGTCCCGATGCCGAACCGGTAATCGTCGCCCCCAGCACCGACATTGAGTCGCTTCAGGGCGTTGCGACCCAGCTGGTGGGATGGAGCGATGGGCAGGATCCCTATGCGCTGGCCTTGGAAGGTGCGCGCCCTACCACCGTTGCCTTGGGATCCTCACTCACCGCCGATCACGTGCTGCGCTTTCAGTCCGCAATTGGCAACCTCGAAGCTAGTACTGCGAAGGAACAGCACCCCGCAAAGTATGTTCTGGCCACCGAGGCCCTCGCCGAGCTTTTTACCCGCAAGGATCCAGATGAGGTGGCTGAGCTACGCGCTGCAGCGGCGGCTATCGACGCTGTCCACGCCGAGGTGCCGCGCCTCCTGCAGCCGGGGCGCACTGAGGCCGAAGTAGCGGCGGATTTGCGCGAGCTTATCTTGCGCGAGCACCGCGAAGTGGATTTCATCATCGTGGGCTCCGGTCCGAATGGAGCCAATCCACACTATGACTTTGGGGACCGAGTACTCGCCGCCGGCGATCCCGTGGTGGTGGATATTGGCGGCACGCTGCCCTCGGGCTATCACTCCGACTGCACCCGCACCTACGTCGTTGGCGCCGATCCTGCTGCCGCGCCGGCAGAGTTTCGCGAGGCTTACGCGGTCCTAGAGAAGGCCCAGGCTGCCGGCCGAGCTGCTGCGCGCCCGGGTGCGACCGCCCAGGAGATCGACCGAGCCACGCGCAGCGTGATCGAAGACGCCGGTTGGGGTGAGTTCTTCACGCACCGCACCGGACACGGCATTGGCTTGTCGACGCACGAGGAGCCCTTCATCATGGAAGGAAACGGGCTGGAACTTTCCGAGTCCATGGCCTTCTCGATCGAGCCGGGTATCTACGTACCGGGCAAGTGGGGAATGCGCCTTGAGGACATCGTGGTAATCACCGAGTCCGGCTACGAGTCCCTGAACCAGGCACCGCGGGGGTTGCGCTAATGGGAGAAACTGGCGCGCTACTGATTCTTGGCGGGCGCAGCGACATCGGTGGGGAGCTTGCACGTCGGCTGTGTGAGGGTCGCCCGGTAGTTCTCGCCGCGCGGGGCGAACACGGTATGGACGGGCTGCGCTCCGAACTCCTGAGCAGCGGGGCCACCTCCGTTCACACGCTGTCCTTCGACGCCGCGGAAGTTTCCTCCCACCGCGCGGTCATCGAACAAGCTGCAGCACTTGCAGGGGCAGAGATCACCACGGCCGTCGTCGCCTTCGGAATTCTGGGCGATCAGGAGCGCGCGGAGCACGACGAAGCCCACGCCTTCGACATAGCGCTGGTGGACTATGCAGCGCAGGTATCCATGCTCACCGTGCTTGCCGACGTCATGACGAGAGGGCACATCGTGGCCTTTTCCTCCATCGCTGGGTGGCGGGCCCGCCGGGCCAACTATGTCTATGGCTCGACCAAGGCGGGCCTGGATGCCTTCTGCCAAGGCTTAGCGGATCGATTGCAGGGCAGCGGCCTAGCGCTGATCACCGCGCGCCCCGGCTTCGTCATTGGTTCGATGACTAAAGGCATGACACCCGCGCCCTTGTCCGTTACCCCTGACGTTGTGGCCCAAGCGGTGGTCAAGGCCATTGAGTCCTCGGCAGGTTCGCGGCCGGCTTCCCGCACGCTATGGATTCCACGGCCTCTTCAGCTCTTAGCGTGGGTGATGAAGCTGGTACCGCGTCCCATCTGGCGGCACATGCCGCGCTAGCGGTGCCCGAGGGCAGGAGAATTCGCATCGAAGATGAATCCGCGCGGTGCAAGGACGCGCAACACAACGTCAGCATCTCCCTCGGCTAGATCGTGGATGACCAATCCGCGCCAGGGGGTTACCGAGATGGAAACGCCCAGCTGGGCGATAAGCCCAGCGTATTCTCCGGGCAGCACGCCATCCTGCAGGCCCGCGCCCAGATCGACGCGGCCGGGCTTCGTGTGCTCAGTCAGCCAGCCGATGGGCAGCGCAGGCGAAGTGGGGGCTGAACCTGCCGCATCCGAGACACGTTCTAGGTCCTGCAGGTGCTCTGCAGAGACCTTTTCCGCAAAGTCCACGAGTTGGGAAATGGCATCCGCAAGCCCCAGCAGCGGCCCGGTGGGCTCGCCGTCGCGGATCAGGCGTGCGGCGACGGTATCTTCATCGTGTTCCGCCTCATCACCAGAGAGCTGAAGGCCAGCCGACACCCCGTGCGAGAGGAGATCACCAGCACCGCTATCCACACCAAAAAGCGCGGCACGGGCTATCGCAGGGGCATCCTGATCGACGTCGGCTAAGGCTTCCGCGATCCGCTGCGCTACCTGACGGGCGCGCAGCGAGAGGGGAGAGGCCAGCACGTGAGCGGCGGTGGTGGGCAGGGGGACGTCGCCAAGCACCTGCGCATTGGCGACGCCTCGCAGGCCGATGACGCTGTGCTGCTCTAGGTACACATTGCCATCGCCATGTTCTCTGGCGGCCTGGCCCAGAGCGAGCCACTGCTCGGGGGTGACAACGCCGCCGGCGGGATGGAAGCGCAAGGTAGCGGATTCGGGATGCTTCGACTCAGGGAGGGACATGGTGGGACAGTCTAGTCGCTCCGGGAGGGTCTCCTGCGAAGCGCCAAGCCCAGCAAGTATGGTGGGCGACATGCCGTTTGTTCTCTTCATCGCGTACATCCTCCTAGAAACTATGGCCTTTTGGGCCGTTGCCGAGTGGATTGGTGTGCTGTGGGCGCTGCTTGCCTTGGCGCTGACCATGCTCTTCGGCATGACTATCGCCAGCTGGGAAGTCCGCCGCATGATGGTCAGCCGCATCCGTCAAACCGATGACGGTGTGTACGTCATGGAGGATCCCACCCCGGGCAAGACGGCAGGCAACGTTGGCCTGACCATGGTGGGCGGAATCCTGCTGTCACTGCCCGGATTTGTCTCCACGGTCTTCGGAGCACTGCTTATCTTTGCGCCCACGCGGTCCATCATCCGCACGCTACTTGCGGCATCGATGTTCCGGAAGATCGAAAACATGGGCGTGCGCGTGTACGAAGCCTCACCCATGGCCCAGCACCGCGATTCCTATGGTTCCTTCGGCACGTTTGGCGCAGGCGCCGCCGGTGATGGAATGGGGGGCATGGATCAAACTGGCCAGTCGCATGAGGTCTTGGATGAAGATGAAATCCGCACGTGGACCCAACACGTCAAGCCCGAAGACTTTGAGGACGGAAAGAAGTAGTGCTGGTACTTGTGGCCCGGCTCGCTCTCGCTGCTGCGTCGGGCGCGGTGACCTACCTTGCCGTTGAGCCACGCGGCTGGTGGGCCGCCGGCATAATCGGCATGGCGATGCTCGTGGCAGCGCTCTCACCGTGGAGAAAACCCCTCGATCTGGGGTGGGCGGCCCTCGTCGCTTGTGTACATAGCGCGGTGTTGTACTTGTTCACGCTGCCATGGATTGGTGAGTTAGTGGGCAACATGCCCTATATTGCGCTCGCTTTATTCCTGTCTCTGTACAGCATCCTCCTTGGTATCGGCGGGGCGGCGCTGCTGCGCTTAAACTACGGTTTCGCTCTCTTCCCGTTCTTCTACGTGGCGGTAGAAATGCTGCGCTCCTCCGTGCCCTTTGGCGGTTTTGCGTGGGTGCGCCTCGCCTGGGGGCAAATAGAGGGCCCACTCGCCAACCTTGCCTCGTGGGGCGGGCCGGCACTCATTACCTGCGCGGTGGTCTGCGTAGGCGCAGGATTGGTGGGGCTTGCCCGCTCACCGCGCCTGGCATGTGCGTTTTTGGCGGTGCCACTGCTAGCTGGCTTGCTAGCGGCACAGAGCGTGGACCGCCCGGGCCGCACAACAGGCACGGTGACGGTCGCCGCGGTGCAAGGAAACGTGCCACGGCTGGGCCTTGACTTTGCCGCCCAACGCCGCGCGGTGCTGGATAACCACGTCCGCGTGACCGAGCAGGCCGCGCAGGATGGGTCCAGACCGGATATCGTCATTTGGCCGGAGAACTCCTCCGATATCAATCCTTTTGCCAATGAGGACGCCCGGGAGCTTATCGACGGCGCCGCCCGCGACATCGATGCCCCAATCCTCGTCGGAACGCTGACCCAGGATGAGGTTGGCGCACGGAACACCATGCAGGTGTTTAACCCGGATGGCTCGGCAGGGGAGTACCACCACAAGAAGTACCTGCAGCCTTTTGGTGAGACGATGCCGATGCGCGATTTCTTTAGGAAGATCACCGACCTGGTCGACCTGGCAGGCGACATGAAGCCCGGTGACGGTCCGGGCGTGGTCACCATGGCTGGGACCGCAGTTGGAGTTGCCACGTGTTATGAGGTCAGCTTTGACCAGGCGTTCCGAACCGCCATCAACAATGGGGCGCAGATCCTCACGACACCGACGAATAACGCCACCTTTAGTGACTCCGACATGACCTACCAGCAGTTGGCCATGAGCCGCTTGCGCGCGATCGAGGCGGATCGGGCCGTGGTTGTGGCGGCTACGTCTGGGGTCTCGGCGATCGTCTACCCGGATGGCTCAGTGAGCCAGGCCAGCGGTATCTTTGAACCGGCATATCTCGAAGAAGAGCTTCCGCTGCGAGAAGGGCGTACATTTGCGGTGCGTTATGGTTCGCTCCTGCAATGGCTCATGGCTATTATTGGAACGGTCTGTGCGCTGTATGCGATCTATTCCACCCGCTTGTCTGGACGACGCAGCGCGCCTCAGAAAGAAATCTAAAGGAGCAAGGAACTAGTGAGCTCGACCCGCGAATCTACCCTGGTCATCATCCCTACTTACAACGAGATCGAGAACCTACCGCTCATTACCGGGCGCGTGCGCAAGGCAACGCCGGAGGTTCACATCCTGATTGTGGACGATAACTCCCCGGACGGCACCGGTGACGCGGCGGATAAGCTGGCCGCTGAGGATTCTCACCTGCACGTTCTCCACCGTGAGGGCAAGGGCGGACTTCTCGGCGCGTACATCGCCGGTTTCAAGTGGGGCCTGGAGAAGGACTACCAGGTGCTGTGCGAGATGGATGCTGACGGCTCCCACGCACCGGAGCAGCTGCACCTGCTGTTGGAGGAAATTGACAAGGGTGCCGACTTGGTCATCGGCTCTCGCTATGTTCCGGGCGGCGAGACCGTCAATTGGCCAGCCAACCGCGAGCTGCTTTCTCGCCTGGGCAACAAGTACATCTCGGTCGCCTTGGGCGCCGGCATCAACGACATGACCGCCGGTTACCGCGCCTTCCGTCGCGAGCTACTCGAGCACCTAGACTTCGAGGAGCTCTCTAACGCCGGCTACATTTTCCAGGTTGACGTTGCCTTCCGCGCCATCAAGGATGGCTTCGATGTCCGCGAGGTACCGATCACCTTTACCGAGCGAGAGCTGGGTGAGTCGAAGCTTGACGGCTCTTTTGTCAAGGATTCCCTGCTGGAGGTAACCAAGTGGGGCGTTGCGCACCGCTCCGAGCAGGTCAGCGACTTTACCTCTGAGGTATCCAAGATCACCTCACGCACGGTAAAGGACATGGAGCTTGGATCCAAGTTCAGCAACGCTAAGACTGCTGTGTCCGACTTTGTCTCCGAGGTATCCAACTTGGTGAAGGGCACACTCAACCGCTAAAACTGCTTTCCTCACCGCAAGCCCGAAGGCCCGTCATGGCTTTCGGACTTTTGTGGTAGTAACCACCATCGGTGCTAATGTCGTAAGTGGCACTTTACTCGGTGCACAGTGACTTGTTTCACTTCATTCTCACACTACGGATCGTTCGGCACGTACCTGCCGATGGAGGAGAGTTTGCTATGGCAACCGTAACGTTCAAAGATGCATCCCTAACCTACCCGGGAGCTAAAGAACCCACCGTCAAGAAGTTCAACCTGGAAATCGCTGACGGCGAGTTCCTCGTCTTGGTTGGCCCATCCGGCTGTGGTAAATCCACCACGCTGCGCATGCTGGCCGGCCTGGAAAACGTCACGGACGGTGCCATCTTCATCGGCGACAAGGACGTCACCCACGTCGCACCGCGTGACCGAGACATCGCTATGGTCTTCCAGAACTATGCGCTCTACCCGCACATGACCGTGCGCGAGAACATGGGCTTTGCGCTGAAGATTGCAGGCAAGTCCCAGGACGAGATCAACAAGCGCGTCGATGAGGCCGCCGCCACCTTGGGCCTGACCGAATTCTTGGAGCGCAAGCCGAAGGCTCTGTCCGGTGGTCAGCGCCAGCGCGTAGCCATGGGCCGCGCCATCGTCCGTAATCCCCAGGTCTTCCTCATGGATGAGCCGCTCTCCAACCTCGACGCCAAGCTGCGTGTGCAGACACGTACCCAGATCGCGGCTTTGCAGCGCAAGCTCGGGGTCACCACCGTCTACGTCACCCACGACCAAACCGAGGCACTGACCATGGGCGACCGCATCGCGGTACTCAAGGACGGCTACCTGCAGCAGGTCGGCGCACCCCGCGAGCTCTACGACCGCCCAGCCAATGTCTTCGTCGCCGGCTTCATCGGTTCCCCGGCCATGAACCTCGGTACCTTTACGGTCAAGGATGGTGACGCTACCTCGGGGCACGCCCGCATCAAGCTGTCCCCGGAAACCATCGCGGCCATGACCCCAGAGGACAATGATCGCATCACCATCGGTTTCCGCCCGGAGGCCCTAGAGATCATCCCGGAGGGCGAATCCACCGACCACTCCATTCCCATCAAGCTCGACTTCGTAGAGGAACTTGGTTCTGATTCCTTCCTCTACGGCAAGCTGGTGGGCGAAGGTGACCTTGGCTCCTCGAGCGAGGATGTCCCCGAATCCGGTCAGATCGTCGTTCGTTCCGCACCGAACACCGCCCCCGCCCCGGGCAGCGTTTTCTATGCGCGCATCGTCGAAGGCGGCCAGCACAACTTCTCAGCTTCGACTGGAAAGCGTCTGCCGTAACCCGCGCCCGGTTACTGCGAGCAGAGCAGTACGGATAGACATAGAGCCAGGATTAATTCAGCGACGAAGGTGGAGCGACTCGACGTGAAAGAGTCTATGAGCATCACCTCCTCGACGTACGCGTCGGCACTTCTGACGCTGCCGTGGGATACACCCCTGGAACAGTGGCCCGCTGAACTCATTGCGGCCCTGCCCAGGGGTATTTCCCGGCACATCGTGCGTTTCGTGGGGATTAACCGCGGCATCGTCGCGGTCAAAGAAATCGGCGCGCGCACCGCCCACCACGAGTACAAGATGCTGCGCGAACTGCAGCGCCTTGGCGCACCCAGTGTGTGCCCCGTTGCCGTGATTACCGGCAGACACCCAGCCAAAGAGAGCTACGGGGAGCTCACCGCAGCGCTGGTCACTGAGCACCTGGAGTTTTCCCTACCGTACCGCGAGATCTTCTCGCGACACCTCACGGTAGTCGAGGCAGAAAAGCTAATCCGGGCCCTGTCAGTGCTGCTCGTGCGCATGCATCTGCTGAACTTCTATTGGGGCGATGTATCGCTGTCGAACACCCTCTTCCGGCGGGACGCCGAGACCTATTCGGCCTATCTTGTCGACGCCGAAACGGGGGAGTTCCAGCCCAATCTCTCCGAGTCGCGCAGGCTTTACGACGTCGACATCGCCCGCGTCAACATCATCGGTGAACTCATGGACCTGCAAGCAGGAGAATGCTTGGATTCCTCCATCGATGTCATCGCCCTAGGCAGCCTGGTCGAGAGCTCTTACCTCGAGCTGTGGACGGAACTAACCGCAGAAGAATCCGTGGACGCCAGCGAGTATTGGCGCGTCTCCGAGCGGATTGACCGCCTCAATCAGCTGGGTTTCGATGTAGGCGAGCTCAAGGTCACGAAGGACGATTCGAAACACGTGGTGCGGATTCGCCCAGTGGTGGTCGATCCCGGCCACTACCGCGCGCAGTTATTGAGTTTGACGGGATTAAGCGTCGAGGAGCACCAGGCCCAGCGCCTCTTGGGTTCCATCCAGGCCTACCAAGCCGTCGAATGTGGGCCCCACGTGGGGCTTACCCAGGCCGCGCACCTGTGGATGACGCAAGAGTACGAGCCGACCATCGCCGCTGTCCCCGTAGAGATGTTGCAGAAGCTCGAACCCGCGCAGATTTTTCACGAAATCGTGGACCACCGTTGGTTCCTTGCCCAAGAGAGGGGAGAGGACGTGTCCCTTCCGGAGGCGACGGCATCCTACCTTGAATCTGTGCTGCCCGCCCGCCGAGACGAGGCGCGGCTTCTCCACGCACAGCCCACAAACGTCGACTTGTCATAACCGCTTGCATGCCCCGTGGCCTCCAAAACCACAGATCGAAAACGCGGCTCTCAGCTGATTATTATATTGATTTGTATGTTTTAAGCCCGATTGCCCCTTAAATGGGGAAAGATTTCGTGCCCGAATATGGATATAGTCACAATCGGGCGTTCTAGGTCCGTTTTCTTTTGATTATGTGGAATACCTCACTAAGGTAGGAGACAGGCTAACCAGTTCATAGTTGGATTGCGATCCGCTATGAAGCACTTGGTGGCGCTGGGAAGAATCTTTCGTCGCGGAAGGCATCCCAGACACAACCGAATACGAGTCGGGTATCCATCTCGGCTCATCATCCCGCTTTTCATCAAGAAAGATGAGGACCTCATGAAGCGTCTTACTCGCATCGCATCCATCAGCATGGCTTCTATGCTCGCCGCCGCAAGTCTCGTCGCCTGCTCCGGCTCTACCGACGAAGAAGGCGATGTTTACTTCCTGAACTTCAAGCCCGAACAGGACGCCGCATACCAGGAGATCGCAAAGGCCTACACTGAAGAGACCGGCGTCAAGGTCAAGGTCGTCACTGCCGCCTCCGGCTCCTATGAGCAGACTCTCAAGGCAGAAATTGGCAAGGACGAAGCCCCGACTCTCTTCCAGGTCAATGGCCCAGCTGGCTTCATCACCTGGCAGGACTACATGGCAGATATGTCGGATACCGAGGTAGCCAAGCAGCTTACCGACGACATTCCGCCGCTGACCACCGAAGATGGTGAAGTGCGTGGCGTTCCGTTCGCAGTCGAGGGCTTCGGCATCATCTACAACGACGAGATCTTCGACAAGTACATCGCCACCTCCGGCGCGAAGATCAAGTCCACCGACGAAATCAAGAGCTACCAGAAGCTCAAGGAAGTCGCCGAGGACATGCAGGCCAAGAAGGATGAGCTTGGCATCGAGGGCGCCTTCGCCTCCACCTCGCTGACTTCCGGCGAAGACTGGCGTTGGCAGACTCACCTGGCTAATGCTCCTATCTGGCAGGAGTACCAGGACAAGAATGTCGAGGACACCAACGAAATCGACTTCTCCTACAACAAGGAATTCAAGAACCTCTTCGACCTCTACCTGGATAATTCCACCGTGGCGAAGACCCTGGCCCCCTCCAAGACCGTGTCTGACTCCATGGCTGAGTTTGCGCAGGGCAAGGCCGCCATGGTCCAGAACGGTAACTGGGCATGGTCCCAGATCGCTGAGACCTCTGGAAACGTGGTCAAGGAAGACAAGATCAAGTTCCTGCCGATGTACATGGGCCTGCCGGACGAAGAAAACTACGGCATCAACGTCGGTACCGAGAACTACTTGGGTGTGAACTCTGAGGCCTCCGAGGTCGACCAGAAGGCCACCAAGGACTTCGTGGACTGGTTGTTTACCTCCGAGACTGGCAAGGAGCACGTGGTTAAGGACCTCGGCTTCATCGCACCGTTCGAAAGCTACACCGCCGAGGACACCCCGAATGATCCCCTCGCTGAGCAGGTCGCGGAAGCTATTGCTAACAAGGATCTGAACACCTACCCGTGGAACTTCCAGTACTTCCCGTCCCAGCAGTTCAAGGATGACTTCGGCCAGGCCCTGTCGCAGTACGCCTCCGGCACTCTGAAGTGGGAGGACGTCGTCAAGCAGTTCAAGGACAACTGGGCTGCTGAGAAGGAATCCAACTGGGGCTAGGCCTTAAGTCCCCACCCCCTTCGCCACACGCCTTCCCGCTAGGGAGCGTGTGGCACCACTTGAAATTAAGGTTTCACCACCATGCAAGCAACGCTGAAGAAGTACTTCCCAGTCTTTGTCTTGCCCACCCTTCTGGCATTCATGATTGCCTTCTTGGTGCCGTTCATCGTGGGATTCTTCCTCTCTTTTACGAAGTTCACCACCATCACCAACGCCAAGTGGGTTGGCATCGACAACTACGCCAAAGCTTTCTCCCAACGCGAAGGTTTTATCTCGGCCTTCGGTTTCACCGTCCTCGTGGTCATCGTTTCTGTGATCACCGTCAACGTCTTCGCCTTCCTCTTGGCGTGGATGCTGACCCGCAAACTCCGCGGAACCAACTTTTTCCGCACGGTCTTCTTTATGCCGAACCTCATCGGCGGTATCGTGCTGGGTTATACCTGGCAAACCATGATCAACGCCGTGCTTTCGCACTATGCCACGACCATCAGTGCGGACTGGAAGTTCGGTTACGCCGGCCTCATCATGCTGCTTAACTGGCAGCTCATCGGCTACATGATGATTATTTACATTGCCGGCTTACAGAATGTCCCACCGGAGCTCATAGAGGCAGCCGAGCTCGACGGCGTCAACAAGTGGGAGATGCTTCGCCATGTCACCATCCCGATGGTCATGCCGTCCATCACTATCTGCCTCTTCCTGACTTTGTCGAACTCGTTCAAGCTCTTCGACCAGAACCTTGCGCTCACCAACGGCGCGCCCGGCGGACAAACTGAGATGGTTGCGCTCAACATCGTTAACACGCTGTTCAACCGTATGAACGTCGAGGGCGTGGGGCAGGCCAAGGCCGTCATCTTCGTCGTCGTCGTGGTCGTCATCGCGTACTTCCAGCTGCGCGCGACCCGTTCCAAGGAAATCGAGGCATAAGTCATGACTACCAGCACTTCAGCGCAGGCCGTCCCGGCCTCGAAGAAGAAGGATCACCAGCTTCCCTCGGACAATAAGACCCGGATGTCTGGCGGCGCCAAGTTCGTGGTCTACGCCATCTTGGTGTTCTTCACCATCGTCTTCCTTGGGCCGATCCTCTTCATCTTCATTAACTCCTTTAAGTCCAAGTTCGCTATCTCCTCCGATCCTTTCGCTCTTCCCATCGGTGAAACCTGGGTCGGCTTCGAGAACTTCATGGTGGGCTTGACCAAGCAGGGCTTCTTGGAAGCCACCCTGTGGTCTTTCGTCATCACGATTCTGTCCGTCATCGTCATCGTGTTCTTCTCCGCGATGACCGCCTACTACATCACGCGCGTCAAGACGTGGTGGACAAACCTTCTGTACTACCTCTTCGTGGTGTCCATGATTATCCCGTTCCAGATGGTCATGTTCCCGACGGTCAAGATTGCAGACATGCTCCACCTCAACAACCCGATCGGCATCGTGGTGCTCTACCTCGGATTCGGTTCTGGTCTGTCGGTGTTTATGTTTGCGGGCTTCGTCAAGTCGATCCCCTTGGATGTCGAGGAAGCCGCGATGATCGACGGCTGCGGTCCGCTACAAAACTACTTCCGCGTCGTCTGGCCCATGCTCAAGCCGACGGCCATTACCGTGGCCATTCTCAACGCCATGTGGGTGTGGAACGACTACCTGCTGCCGTACTTGGTCATTGGTCTGTCGACTCGGTACAAGACCATCCCGGTGGTCATCCAGTCCTTCGTCGGCTCCAACGGTAACCGCGATATGGGTGCCATGATGGCCATGCTGGTCCTCGCCATCATCCCCATCGTCATCTTCTACTTCTCCACGCAGAAGCACATCATCGAAGGTGTGGCGGCCGGTGCCGTGAAGGGCTAATCAAGTGCGATAGGTTAAAGAACCATGAATCGCTTGCTCGGCCCCGAATCGAAGTTCTACGCCGCCCTGGGCCTTTTCGCTGACCTAGTCATCGTCAACGTTCTCCTCGTTATCACGTGCTTTCCCGTGGTGACTGGGGGAATGTCTCTGCGCACCGCCCACGCGGTGACCGGACAGATGGTCCGCGAAGAAGGTTCACGCCGCGGCGCGGCCTTCGTTCGGGGCCTTTTGACCCGCCCCGGAACAAATACCGCCTGGTGGCTTATCTGCCTGGCACTGGGCGCCTTAGCTGCCTATGAATTCGCCATCATCGCGAAGGCCGGTTTCGGGACAATGGGCGTCGTTCTGCGTGCCGCGCTGGTTTCTGGGCTCCTCGTGCTGGGCTGCATCAGCGTGTGGTTCTTCCACCTCGATGCCCCGGGGCTGAGCTTTAGTCAACGGTGCACGGCCGCCATGACGAAGGCGGTAGCGCACCTACCGCGTACTCTAGTGGCGGTATCCCCGGCGGCACTCTTGGTGCTGTTCCCGCTCTTTTTCCCGGCGCAGTGGGGAGGCTATGCGTTCTTCCTCGCGGTATTGGGCCCGGCCCTAGCGGTCTATCTTGCCGAGCTGGTTCTCCAGTGGCCGGAACTTAATTCAGCGCCGCACGAAGGCGCCAGTGCTTAGCGCGACGTTCGCCTTTAGGGCCCAAAACGACAAATAGGGTAGTGGCTTCCACTTCCGTGGAGCTACTACCCCTTGACCGAAAGACCGGCACGCGGCAGGCTTTTTAGCCTTCGTTTTCTTCCTGTTCCTTCTGCTCCTTGAGCAGGCGGGCTGCCGCACGACGACGCGAACGCAGGCTTTCGATGCGCTCAGTCAGTAGTTCATCCAACTCCTCAATGGAGCGGCGCTCGCGCAGCATATCCCAGTGGGTCCGCGGCGGCTTCACCGGCTTGGACTCAACGCCCTCGCCCTCAACAAGGGTGCCGAGCTTACCGTTCTTGCACATCCACTCCTCGGGGATTTCCGCGTCATCGGCGAAGGGCACCTCGTAGATGTCGCCGTCCTCGGTGCGGTATTTCACCATCTGGCGCGGGGCCAAGTCGTGGTCGCGGTCGGTTTCGTAGCTCACTGCGCCCATGCGGCTGCCACGGAGTACGCGATCTGCCATGCAACATCATCCTTTTCAAGCGTTGAGGGAAGGGATCAGGGTCGACCTATATCACCCAAAGTTCTATCATTATAACGAATGGCCCACGGCCTTTGTTCCCACCCTCGGGTTAATGGGCTAAGGTGAGTGAGGTGATTGGTACACAGGATCCGCAGCCCGGCAAGCCCTCGAGGCACCGGACGGCAACCTGCCAGTGGTGCGGCAAAGAGATCGCACAAGGCGGGCGGGGAAGGCCACGCAAGTTCTGTTCGCCCTCGTGCAAGCAACGAGCATACGAGCAGCGCCACAACGTGGTCGGGACATCCATTCCCGTGGACGCTGTCATCCTAACTCCAGACAAGGCGGACCGTCTCCGCGACGGTCTCTTTGAGCTCCGGTGCTGTGCCGAGGACGTGGCCACGGCGGCGTCGGAAAGCGCCAGTGCTGAAGAGATGGAACAGCTGTGTGCCGAACTGGTCGCACTAGCTCGTAAGCTTGAGGAATTGAGATAGTACATGAAATCCGTATTAGGTAACCGCAAACTGGTTGTCAGTATCTTCGTGGTTCTGATTCTGGCCTCGTCGGCACTGGCCCTGGGACCGTTGGCGTTTTCGGTGATCATGGGCCGCGGTGTGAAGACCGAGCCGATCAACGCGGATAAGGTCCATGCCGCAACGACAGATGTTGATGGCGAATGGCACGTGGTGCAAGGTTCGGCCTATAACTACACCTCAGCCGGGTTTACCATCGACGAAATCCTGCCGGCGGATAAGCGCACGACGTCTGGCTCCACCAAGCATGTCACCGGCCAGGCAACCATCAAGGACGGGGTCGTTGAGGAAGCCAGCATCACCGTGGACATGGCGAGCCTGACCACGGACAAGAAGGTGCGCGATCAGAACATGAAGTCGAAGCTTTTTGAGGTGACGAAGTACCCAGAGTCGACCTTCACGTTGACCGAGCCAGCAGATGTCTCCGCCGTGCCTGACGACGGCTCACTGGTCACCGTCCCACTGACTGGTGACCTGACCATCCACGGCGAGACCAAGAACGTGACGCAGGACTTCCAGGTGGTCCGCGATGGTGACACCATTATCTTGGGCGGCGATATTCCGATAAATCGCCTCGATTTCGGCGTCGAAGCCCCGGAAATGATCGCGGCAAAGATCTCCGAGGTCGGCGACGTTAACGTTCGCGTTACCCTCGAGAAGTAGCGCGCACGGTTAGTCATGAATTATCGGCATCTTATTCCTGTCCTGTGGGTGCGTCTCGTAGTGCTCGCAGGATTCGGCATTTTCATCTGGTTTCAGGGGACGAAACTTCTGGCAGCGTTTTCTGTAGTGCTTGTAGCTCTCACCGTCGTGCAGCTGGTGATGGCTTACCAACGGCGCTAAAACAGCTTTCCGATGAGCTCCCTAAAAGCAACACAATTACGTAACAGTGACTATATAGTGCCTTAAAAGGGGTTGCTCCAAAGGCGGCTGGGGAGATGCGGATCAGCCAGATCTAAAGGTGCCATCACAAATATCCCACCCGCACGCATAGCGACCCTCAGACAACGCATGGCACACAGGAAAGCGCCCGGAAGGCGGCAAACCAAGAAGTCGCCAAATAAGCTGAAGGCTCGAACTTTCGGAACGGCGATGCGGACGGGACAGGCAACTCGGAGCAAAGCATCAAGGCCCATCGAGTACGCGCAACGCACGCGTGACTCCGCCGGCACCCATGACTCAGCGAGGGCACACCGTCAAGGCCTGAGTACGGATCCATGCGAACCTAGAGATAGGAGATGTGAAATCACGCCTTCCCGCCGCAATAATTTTGTCCGATAATGTACATTATGTCAGATTGTATTTGCGCACCCTCCCCGCCCAATAGTCACGGCCACAGCACCACAACATGTTAACCCCTTCCTAGTTCTCGCGAATTTATCATGTGGTGAGAGTTGGATTTCAACCTATGGGACGGTAATGTTTCCCGCACAACCAATCAATCTATTGAAATCATCAAGGAGGGCGCTTCCCACATGACCGCAGTCAAAACCAAGCCGCCGACACCGGGCGCAACCCCAAAACTCACAAAACGTGACCGCGTGCGTGTGGCCGTGGCATCGACTATTGGCACGACCATTGAGTTCTACGACTTCTATATTTATGCCACGGCAGCCGTAGCCGTCTTTCCTTTCCTCTTCTTCCCGAAGACCGAGGACCCCACCGTTGCCCTGCTCCAGTCCTTTGCCACCTTCGGCCTGGCCTTCATTGCCCGGCCACTGGGCTCAGTGCTCTTTGGACACTTCGGCGATCGCATCGGCCGCAAGGCCACCCTCGTGGGTGCACTCCTGACGATGGGCATTGCTACCTTCATCATCGGCGTCCTCCCCACGTACCAGACCGCGGGCATCATCGCGCCTGCCCTGTTGGCCCTGATGCGCTTCTGCCAGGGTTTGGGCTTGGGCGGCGAATGGTCCGGTGCAGCTTTGCTGGCTTCCGAGACCGCCGAGGAAGGCAAGCGCGCTTCCGCCGCCATGTGGCCGCAGTTCGGCGCACCTTTCGGGTTCTTGCTCGCCAATGGCTTCTTCCTGACCCTGGTTGCCACCATGGATTACTCCCGCGGCGACACGACCGGCACCTTCATGGAATGGGGCTGGCGCTTGCCCTTCCTCGCCTCCGCTGTCATGGTCCTCATTGGCCTCTACGTCCGCCTGCGCTTGGAGGAAACCCCTGTCTTCCAGCAGGCAGTAGACGAAGGCAAGAAGGTCAAGACCCCCATGGTGGAGGCTTTCCGCACTGCCTGGAAGCCGATGATCATCGGTACCTTCGTCATGGTCTCCTGCTACACGCTGTTCTACCTAGTCACCACCTGGATTCTCTCCTACGGTATCGGCGATAAATCCCAGGGGCTGGGTTTGGGAATCCCCTACCTGGAATTCCTGGAGATCCAGCTGATCTCCATCTTCATGTTCATCATCGGCATTCCCGTATCTTCCATGCTGTCGGATAGGTATGGCCGCAAGCCGATCCTGGTCGTGACCTCACTCATCATGATTGCCTTCGGTTTCAGCTTCCCCTTCTTCCTCGGCATCGAACACGCTGACCGCAACTCGGTCCTCGGCTTCTTGCTCGTCGGCATGTTCATCATGGGCCTCATCTTCGGCCCCATGTCGGCTGTCTTGCCGGAGCTCTTCCCCACTAACGTCCGCTACACCGGTTCCGGCATCGCGTACAACGTCTCCTCTATCCTGGGTGCCGCCGTGGCACCGTTCATCGCTACGTGGCTGGTCAGCGCCTTTAACGTGAGCTACGTGGGCTATTACCTCATCATCGTCTGCTTCATCTCCCTCATCGCTATCCTCATGATGCAGGAGCTGAAGGACCAGGACCTTTCCCAGGTTTAGGTTTTCAGACACAAGCATCTCCCCGCCCCATTACGTTGTTAGCAGTTCCACCCCAGGGCACCGAAGATTCATAGGCCGTCCACCCGATTGGGCGGGTTATGTTTACTTCCGTTCCCTCCATTCGCAAGAACAGTGGAACTAGTCGCTGGCTTCGGTATGGCTTATTCCTGTCCCTGTCTGAAAATGATCCGGGGGGTGATGTCGCCGAAGACAGTGACATACTCAAACTGCTAATAGGAACCTGAACCCAGCCCAGGTGGTATGAGGTCT
>NZ_LAYQ01000024.1 GCF_000988205.1 Corynebacterium minutissimum
CACTGGGCTGGGTCAGGTTCCTATTAGCAGTTTGAGTATGTCACTGTCTTCGGCGACATCCACCCCCCGGATCATTTTCAGACAGGGACAGGAATAAGCCATACCGAAGCCAGCGACTAGTTCCACTGTTCTTGCGAATGGAGGGAACGGAAGTAAACATAACCCGCCCAATCGGGTGGACGGCCTATGAATCTTCGGTGCCCTGGGGTGGAACTGCTAACAACGTAATGGGATGCGACCGGGGAAGCCCAACGCATGTGGGCCTCGAGCATTCGCGTTTTAGCGCTTCAGCCCCGCGATCATGGTCTTCAAGTTGCTGCGCAGGAAATCCTCGTAGGTTCCCGCGACCGTGCCCGGCTTGCCGAGCTCATCGGAGTGCAGTGGCTCGTCGAAGATCGGAATCCCGGCCTCCTTCGAGACGGTCTTCATGGGGCGCGTATCCACGTTCGACTCCACGAACAGGTGCTTCGGGCGCTTGTCCTTCAGCTGGCGCACGAGGTGTCCGATCTGCGCGGGGGAGCCGTTTTCATCCGTGTCGATCTGCCAGATATACAGCTGCTCCATGCCGTAGGTGTCGACCATGTATTGGAAGGCATGTTCACTGGCCACGAGCACACGATCCTCCTTCGGCAGCGCACCGATCTGCTCGCGGTAGTCGGCGTCGATGCTCTCCAGCATGGCCTTGTACTCCGCCCCCTTCTCCTCGATGTGCTCGGCACGCTCGGGCAGGGCCTCGGCCAGCGCCGCGGTCACGTTCTCGGCCATCGCGATGCCGACGGTCGGGTCCAGGAAGGCGTGCGGGTTGATCTCCTGATTGCCCTTTTCGTCCTTGAGGTACTTCGGTTCCACGCCCTTGGTGGCCTCGACCATCTGGGAATCGTCCAGGCCCGCGGTGTTTTTCAGTTTCGCGAGCCAGCCGTGCTCACCGCCCTCGAGGTTCAGCCCGTTGTAGAACAGCAGGTCGGCGTCGCTCGTCGCATCCAGGTCCGCGGGCAGGGGGTCGTAGTCGTGCGGGTCCGTGCCGGTCGGCACGAGGTTATGGACGTCCACCGCCTCGCCGCCGATCTCCTCCACCAGGTCCGCCAGCAGCGTGAAGGTGGTGACGACGTTCAGCTGCTCACCGTCTGCCTTCTCCTCCGTCGAGAAGGTCACGGCCCCGAACACGAGGGCACCGCCCACCAGGAGGGCCAACAGCGCGGCCAGTGGCTTATTGCCCAGCGAGCGAGCAATCAGTCCCTTGCCTGGCGCGAAGAGGAAAGCCAGCAGGAACAGCGCGCTGGCGGTCAGCACGATCGTCACGCCGGAGGACACGTTGTAGCTATAGCTCAGGAACAGCCCCACTACGGAGCTGAGCGCCGAGATCGCCACTGAAAGCCCGATCATCACTCCCAGCCGGTTCGTCAGCAGGTACGCCGCCGACGCCGGAGTAATCAGCAGGGAGACCACCAGGATCACGCCCACCGTCTGCAGGGAAATGACCGTCACCAGCGTGAGCACCACCATCAGCCCGTAGTGGATTGCCCGCACGGGCACGCCAGCCGACTGCGCCATGACGGGGTCGAAGGTGCTGAGCTTGAGCTCCTTGTAAAAGACCAGCGTGAGAATCAGCACGGCAGCGGCAATACCGATCGAGAGGTTGCGGTCGGCGTCCTGAACGGTCAGGACGTTGCCGAAGAGGATCTCCGTCAGATCCGTCGCCGTCTGCGCTTTCGCCATGAGCAGCACGCCGATCGCGAAGAAGGTGGAAAAGACGATGCCGATCGCCGAATCGTTCTTCACAGTGGAGCGTTCGCTGATCAGCCCGATCGCCAGTGTGGCGAGTAGACCCGCGACCACCGCCCCGAGGAAGAGGTTCGTGCCGAGCAGGTAGGAGGCCGCGACCCCCGGTAGTACGGCGTGCGAGATGGCGTCGCCGATCAGGGCCATGCCGCGCAGCACGATGAAGCTGCCGACGATGCCGCAGGCCACGCCCACGATCACCGAGGTGATCAGCGCTTTTTGCAGGTAGCCGTGGCTGAGTAGTGAGTCGAGGAACTCCGCGATCATGCTGTCTCCTCCTGGAGGGCTGCCTGCCGTGGCGTGGGGTGGGCTGGTGCTGACGGCTCGCGGATGACGAGCGCGCCGAAGGCCTTCTGCAGCACGTCGGGGACGAAGACCTCCTCGGTGGGACCCGCCGCGACGAGCTCGCCGTTGAGGACGATGAGGTCGTTGTAGTAGCCGCGCACCGTGTTCATGTCGTGGTGCACGACGACGACGTGCTTGCCCGCGTCCGCCATCTGCCGCAGCAGGGTCACGATCGTCTTCTCGCTGGGGACGTCGATGCCGACGAAGGGCTCGTCCAGGAAGATGTACTCCGCGTCCTGGACGATGGCGCGGGCAAAGAGGACGCGCTGGAACTGTCCGCCCGAGAGTTCGCTGATGTGGCGGTGGCGAAAGTCCCACATGTCGACGTCCTTGAGAGCCTGGGTGGCTGCTTCGCGTTCGGCCTTGCCGGGGCGGTGGAAAAGACCCAGGCGCGGGTAAGTGCCCATCAGGACGGTGTCGAAGACGCTGGTGGGGAAGTTGCGGTCGAGGTCAGAGCGCTGCTCGATATAAGCGATTGCGCGGCGCTGCTCGGCGGGGGCCTTGCCGTCGAGGGTGACGGGGTAGCCGGCAGGGGCGCCGGTGGGGCCTGTGCCGTGGACGTTGTGTTTGTCCAGGATCTGGAGCATCGCCTTCATGAGGGTGGATTTGCCTGAGCCGTTGGGGCCGATGATGCCGTGCATGCCGGGGGAGTCGAGGGTGAAGCTGATGTTCCGAATCGCGGTGTTCGCGCCGTAGCTCACGCTCAAGTTCTGGACGCTAATACTCATGGCAGCCAAGAATAGTGTTCAGTTCAATGAATCACCAAATTCAATGTATTGAACTTTGGGGTGGGGTGGTGTTGGGGGTAACGGGCAAGTAAACCATGTGACTAATGCCTTTTAAGTGGAACCATGTGCAAGTTTGAGCTGTACACAGAATGACCAGCTCAAACTTGCAAGTGACCAGCTTAAACCTGCCTGTCAATTGCCGGTCCAGGTCGCAACGAACAAGGAGAAACCCCACTCCGAAAAAGGGAGCGGGGTTGGGAAATAGAAGCGGCCGGGGCTAGTTGTTGAGGGGCTTGCGGGTGGCGGCCATGTGTTTGGCGCGCTCCACGTTGGCTGGGAGGAGGACCAGCGGTACGTCGAATTCCACTTCGCGCTCACAGAACTCGGTGAAGCTCAGCGAAGCCGAGGCGGAGTTGGAGGAAGTAGGGGCGGTATACATCTCGGCGAGCTTGGCCACGATAACGTGGTCGTTCTCGGTGGTGCCCTCGATGGGCCAGTCATGGTCCAAGGCGGGGGAGCCGGAGTACATCTCGATAGAAGCGTCTGCAGGCGGGGTGTAGGAGGCAGCCAGGTCCGCGGCCTCGAGCAAAGCGTGAGCGAGGACGTGGTCGAAGGACATGAGCACGACGTCATCCGAGGATAAGAAGCCAGCCTTCTGGGCTTCGAAAGCAGAAGAGAAGTTGCGCGCCGAGGCGATGAAGTCGAAGGCCTTCTGGTGGTAGTCTTCAACGCCGGCCGCCTTGAGGCGCTCCAGCGAGGAGATTGTGCCCGTCCAGCCTGGGTAGAGACCCACCGTGCGCTCCGGGAAACCGAGGCGCGCATCGGCATGAGCAACAATGCGGTCGCAGGACAGCGCAGTTTCAAAGCCGCCACCCAAGGCAACACCCCGCACAGCCGCTACCACGGGAACCGGGGCGAACTTGAGCGCACGCAGGGTCTTGGAGCCATCCGAAATCAATGATTCGACGCGCGAAGCGGAACCCGATTCACCCGCAGCCGCAATGGAAGCGAGGTCCGCCCCCGCGCAGAAGACCGGCTTGTCGTTAGCAATGACCAGAGCGACAAGGTTGGAAGAGGACACAGCGTCGAGGGCCGCGCGAATAACTGAAAGGGCCGGGGTTGGCATGGAGTTCATCGGTGTGTGCAGGTCGATGATGCCGATGCGTCCAGCAGAGGTGGACACCGCGTGGACCGCGCCCGCCTCCAGAGAAACGATGGTCTCAGTATCAAGAGAGGCCAGCGTTACGACGCCCTCGCGCGGCGCGAGCTCCTGACGAGAACCCGTCGAGGACAGCACTGAGCCCTCGCCATAAAAGCCACCCGCCTGAGCAGCAGCGGAGACCAATTCAGGAACGTCTGCACCATAAGCGGAGGCGACGTGGTCGATACCGATGGCGTCGGCAAGCGCGAAGATGCCCTTCTTCCAACCGAAGCCCAAGGTCAGGCCATCGTCGATGAGGCCCACGTGGTCCGCGATGGAGGGCGCGACCTCGCAGCAGTAGGCCAGCGTGTCGAGGAAGACCGCGCGGGCGAAGCGGCCGCCGGGGGAGTCGGTGTCCATGACCTCGCGGGGATCCTTGAGGCCCACGACGGGATCAGACAACGTCGGGCGGGGTACGTACTCGTAGGACTCAGAAATGACCTCGTTTCGGCCGCGGTAAAAGCCGCCCTCACCCGTGCGGCCGGTCAGCCCCCGAGAAACGAGCCCTGCGATGAAGGGATCATCACCGAGGGGGACGTTAAGCAGTGGATCGCCCGCCGGCAGGGCCGTCTCCAACGACGTCCAAATAGGCTTGACCAGCTGCAATCCGATGTAATCGAGCAGCCCGAAAATGCCGGTACGGGGAATGCCGAAGGCGCGGCCGAAGGAAGCGTCGGCAAGCTCGTAGCTCACGTCGAACTCGCGGGCGCGGGCCACGCCGGCAGCCATCCAGTAGCAGCCCACGCGGTTGGCAATAAACCCTGGGGTATCGCGGCATTCGAGCGCAATCTTGCCCAGCGTCTGCTCGATGGTCGTACGCAGAGCAGCCTCCGTCGGGCCAGACGCAATGAGCTCTACCAGGCGCATGATCTTCGGCGGATTGAAGAAGTGCGTGATGGCGAACTTATCGCGGCGGGCCTCCGGCACGCCCTCAAGAAGAGAGGCTAGCGGCAGGGTTGAGGTATTCGAGCTCAACAGAGCGTCCGCGGGCAAATGAGGCTCGATGGCCTGGTAGAGCGAATGCTTGGCGCCCAAGTCCTCGAAGATGGCCTCGATGACCCACTCGCGGTCCTTCAGCAGGGCGTAGTCATCGCTGGCGCGAACGCGCTCGGCAAATTCCGGCAGGTGGAAGCCCTTGCGCTTGAGCTGGATCTCGACACCTCTCTGGGCACCCTCCGCGTTCTGGTCCAGCAGCACGACGTCCATGCCTGCGGAGGCGCAGAGCGCGGCGATGCCAGAACCCATAGACCCTGCGCCGATGACGGCTACCTTGGTGATGCTCATTTACTTCGCTCCATTCTCAATAATCAAGGCGATTCCTTGACCGCCGCCGATGCACATGGTGACCAGGCCATAGCGCTTACCCTGACGGCGCAGCGCATAAGCCAGCTTGGTCAGCAGGATGATGCCCGTGGCGCCAACCGGGTGGCCGTGCGCGACGGCACCGCCATAGATATTCGTCTTCGCCGGGTCGAAACCCAGATGATCCTGCACGGCGATGGCCTGGGCGGCGAAGGCCTCGTTGGATTCGATGAGGTCGATATCGTCTAGGCTCAGGCCGGCCTTCTCTAAAGCCTTCGGCACGGCGGCGACCGGGCCAATGCCCATGCGCGTCGGGTCCACGCCCGCGACGGACCAGGACACAATCTTTGCCAGCGGGTCCAGGCCACGCTTGGTCACCTCCTCTGCGGTGGCCAGCACGGCGGCCGCCGCACCATCGTTGATGCCGGAGGAATTGCCGGCGGTGACGGTTCCGTCCTTAACAAAGACCGGCTTGAGCTTCGCCAGCTTCTCGATGTTCGTCTCCCGCACCCCCTCATCAAAGTCCAGCTCACCGACGGGGACGATTTCCTCGGCGTGCACGCCCTCCGCGCGGGCCTGGGCGGCGCGCTCCTGGGACTCTGTGGCGAACTCGTCCTGGCGCTCGCGGGAGATGTTGTTATCCGCAGCGACGTTTTCTGCGGTGACACCCATGTGCCCGGTGCCGAAGGGGCACGACAGTGCGCCGGTGAGCCAGTCGTACAGCTTGCCGTCGCCCATGCGCTTGCCAAAGCGCGCGCCTTCGACGGAGTAGGGCGCGTTACTCATGGATTCTGCGCCGACGGCAAGGGCTAAAGAGCTGTCGCCGGACTGCAGGAGCTGTGCTGCGCTGATGACTGCTTGGACGCCGGAGCCGCAGAGGCGGTTAACGCCCATGGCGGTGGAAGAATCCGGCATGCCCACGTTCCGGGCAATCGCGCGGGAGAGGTAGAGATCCTTCGGCACAACGGGCATGACGTTGGAGGCCACGGCGGTATCGAGGTCTGCTCCGGTAAGCCCCGAACGGTCAATCGCCGCTTCGGCGGCAAGCGAACCGAGTTCGGTGAGGGAGAGGCGCGCGAGGCTGCCACCAAATTTTCCAATGGGCAGGCGCGCAGCTCCGGCGATGTAAATGTCCTGGGGCATGAATTCCTCCATAGATTTATGCGAATGGCCATTAGTTAACTTGTATCCTAGGTCACTTTCTATTGCCGTGCAATGAAATTTGGCGAGGGGTGTGGGGTGGCTGCACCTTTGGCGTGGGTGTAACGTGCGCCACCCCCGCGCTGTTTACAGATTGTTGAACAACCCCTATGCTTTCACCAACGTTTAATGCGACCTTCGTCACGAAAGGTGCCCAACAATGAGCTTGGAACCCACCAACCCCTCCGCTTCCCAGGAAGCGCCCAGAACGCGCCGCAAGAAGCGCAGGCCCCCAAGGGCATCGGCGCCATGGCCGGTGCCATGTTCCTCATGGCTACCTCCGCCATCGGCCCCGGCTTTTTGACCCAGACTTCCGTCTTCACCGTGCAGATGGGCGCGGCCTTCGCCTTCGCCATTGCGCTGTCGATCATCGTCGACATCGCCATCCAGCTGAACGTGTGGCGCGTGCTCGCTATCTCCGGCATGCGTGCCAACGAGCTGGGTAATACCGTTCTGCCTGGCCTTGGATGGTTCCTCGCCATTCTCGTCTTCATCGGTGGCATGGTCTTTAATATCGGTAACATCGCTGGCTCTGGCTTGGGTCTTAACGCCCTGCTGGGCATCGATGCCCGCATCGGCGGCCTTATCGCCTCCGCAATCGCCATCTTCATCTTCTTGTCCAAGCGAGCTGGCGTAGCGCTTGACCGCATCGTCGCCGCGCTGGGCGCCATCATGATTCTGCTCATGCTCTACGTGGCGATTGTCTCTCAGCCGCCGGTGGGCGAGGCCCTGAAGAATACCGTCATGCCGGAGAGCGTCGATTTCTTCGTCATCACCACCCTCATCGGCGGCACCGTGGGCGGCTACATCACCTTCGCCGGCGCGCACCGCCTCATCGACTCCGGCCTGTCTGGACCGGAAAACGTCAACGCGATTACCAAGACTTCTGTCCTCGGCATCATCGTCACCGGCATCATGCGCGTGCTGCTCTTCCTCGCGGTCCTGGGCGTCGTCGCCACCGGCGTTGCGCTCTCTGAAGACAACACTGCCGCCGATGCCTTCCGTCACGCAGCCGGCGAATTTGGTCTCCGCGCCTTCGGCGTCGTCCTCTTCGCTGCCGGCCTATCCTCGGTCATCGGTGCCTCCTACACCTCGATCACCTTCGTGACCACCCAGAAGGTCAGCCCGCGCACCCGCAATTTCCTCACCGTAGGCTTCATCGTTGTCTGCGCTATTCTCTTCGGCATTCTTAATTCCGCACCGCAGAAGCTCCTCATTTTCGCGGGCGCCTTCAACGGCATCATCCTGCCTATCGCCTTCGCCATGATCATGTGGGTCGCGTTCAAGCGCCACGACCTCACCCACGGTGTCAAGCAACCGATGTGGCTCCTCATCGCTGGCGTGTTAGCGCTCGTGCTGGAAATCTTCATCGGCATCAAATCCATCTCCGGAATCGTTAACCTATGGGCATGATGCAGACCCCATCAGAGGTACGCGCCTTTGCCCGCGCACACGACATGACCACCACCGCCGGCCACGCCCGCGGCTTCATGCAGGCCAACCTCATCGCGCTGCCGAGCGAGTACGCTTTTGATTTCCTCCTCTTCGCTCAGCGCAATCCCAAGCCGTGCCCCATCGTGGGCGTGCTGGAGGCCGGGCAGTTCACCTCTGACCTCATCCCGGGCGGGGACATCCGCACCGACATCCCGGCCTACAACATCTACGAGGACGGCCAGCTTACGCAGACGCTTGACGACGCTTCCCCGTTCTACTCCGACGACATCGTCTCCTTCCTCATCGGTTGTTCCTTCACCTTTGAGAATGCGCTCGTGGAAAACGGCATTTCCATCGCTCACATTGACCAGGGGCGCAATGTACCGATGTATCGCACCACGATTCCCTGCGCGCCGGCCGGCGTCTTTTCGGGGCCCATGGTGGTCTCCATGCGCCCGATTCCTGCGAGCCAGGTTTCCGATGCCGTCCGCATCACCTCCCGCTACCCGGGCGTCCATGGCGCCCCGGTTCACGTGGGCGACCCCGCCGCCATCGGCATCGAGGACCTATCGCATCCCGATTTCGGCGAAGCTGTCGACATTCCCGAGGGCACCATCCCGGTCTTTTGGGCGTGCGGCGTGACCCCGCAGGCCATCGTGATGAACTCGCGTCCCAGCCTGGCCATTACGCATGCCCCGGGCAAGATGCTCGTCACCGATATCCCAGACCGCGATTTCCTCATCCCTTAAATTCTGCGCGGTGGTGTTACCACCCCAAGCTCTCAGTGCGCCGATACATGGTTCTACTCAGATGGTTCTGGTCAGAAGGTTTGTTTGGGTGCAAATAAACCTTCTTTGGGTGCATAGATGGTTTACTTGGGGGTAAACGAACCTTTTGACACGAACCATCTCACTTGAACCATGTGGGCTGGATTGTTTCGCGCGGGTGGAACCGGCTAACAGGAGCGGAGGCCTTACCAGGGGCCTCGGAAACTAAAGGAAACTAGAGCACCCGGAGAATCGATTCCATCGCGCGCATCAAGTCCGCACGGCAGGCATCGGCGGCGGCCTCACGCTCGCCTTGCGCGATGAGGTGGGCCAAGTCGATGTTGGCTTGGACGTGATTATCGTGAATCTGCGGGTAGCGTTCCAGCGTCAACAAGAAGGTCAAGCGCATCCGCGCCAGCAGGTGCGACATGGAGCGGTCCAGCGTCGGCGAGCCCAAGCCAGCGACCAACTGCCGGTGGAAGCGCTGGTTGATGAGGGGGCGGGGTGCGTCGGAAAGCACGGCGGATTCGGTCAGCCGCACCAGCTCGCCTGGGTCTTCGAAGGTGGCATAGCGCGCCGCGGCCGGCTCGATGGCAGCGCGCGCAAAGTACAGATCGCGCACGAAATCGGCATCAGGGGTGGCGATGAACACGCCCCTGTGTGGGATGCGCTCCACGATGCGCTCGGAAGCGAGCATGGCGAAAGACTCCCGCAAGGTGTTGCGGGAGCATTCGAAGCGCTCGGCGGCGCGGACCTCGCTGAGCTGATGTCCGGGCATGTACTCGCCTTCGGAGATGGCGGCGCGAAGCGCGGAGGCGACGGAATCTGCAAGCATGCGACTTACAGTAGCCCGCCGCTTAAGCAATCGTGGCGATCACCGCGCCCGGTTCCAGCCTGGATCCTTCCTTCGCCACGCGGCTCAGCTTTCCGGCAGACGGGGCCTTGACCGCGGATTCCATCTTCATGGCCTCAATCGTGGCGATGGCCTGGCCTTCTTCGACGGCCTCGCCGTCCGCCACGTTCCACGCCACGAGGTTGGCCTCGTAGGGGCAGGTCACTTCGTTACCGTTGGCGCTGGCACCGGAGGCCGCGCTTGCCGACGCCCCCTTCACCGGCCCCTGCGACAACATATCGGTGGGGAAGCCCACGCTGACCAGCTTGCCGTCGATCTCCAGCGCCACGCGGGTGCGCTGCGCATAGATGGCCTCGACGGGGACCGTTGTGCTCGTGGCCTCCGCGGAAGGGCGGTAGTTGTGGTCGAGCCAGTCGGTGTAAATGCCGGCCGCGGCATCGGCGTCGCCATGGTCCACGAGGACCTGGGAGGAGACCATATCGCGGTGGAAGGGCAGCACGGTGCGTACACCTTCGATGTCGAATTCCTTCAACGCCTGCTGCGCGCGCTTCAGCGCGATCTCCCGGGTCGGGCCCCAGACCAGGAGCTTGGCCACGAGCGAGTCATAGTAGGGCGGGACGATGGAACCGGAGCGCACGCCCGAATCCACGCGGATGCCAGGACCCGTCGGCGGCTCGAAGCGCACGATGGTGCCGGGGCACGGCGCGAAGCCGTTGAGGATGTCCTCGGCGTTAATGCGGAATTCGAAGGCGTGGCCGTTCATCTCAGGGTCTGAAGCGTCTGAAGCGTGCGCTTCAGACGTGGAATCAGACGGTGAATCGGACGCGGGAGCGTCAGATAGGAAAGACAAGGGTTCGCCGGAGGCGATGCGGAACTGCTCCGCAATGATGTCCACGCCCGTGACCATCTCGGTCACCGGGTGCTCCACCTGCACGCGGGTATTGACCTCGAGGAAGGAGATCGTGCCATCCTCGGAGACGATGTACTCGACGGTGCCGGCACCGGTGTAGCCGACCTTCGCGCAGATGGCGCGGGCGCCTTCGTGGATGCCGGTGCGCTGCTCGTCGCTAAGCGCAGGCGCCGGGGCCTCCTCGATGAGCTTCTGGAAGCGGCGCTGCGTGGAGCAATCGCGGGTGCCTAGCACGGCGACGTTGCCGTGCGTATCGGCCAGAATCTGCGCCTCCACGTGGCGCGGGTGAGTGAGGAACTTCTCCACGTAACATTCCGCACGCCCGAAAGCCTCCTTGGCCTCGCGGCCGGCGGAGTTGAAGGCGGCCTCGATGTCCTCGAGGTTCTCCACCACCTTGAGGCCGCGTCCGCCGCCGCCATAAGCCGCCTTGATGGCGATGGGCAGGCCGTGCTCCTCAGCGAAGGCGCGGGCCTCCTGCCAGTCATCGATGGGATCGGAGGTACCCGGTGCCAGCGGAGCGCCGACCTCCTCGGCCACGCGGCGCGCGGCAATCTTGTCACCGAGCAGCTCGATGGACTCCGGCGACGGGCCAATCCATGTCAGGCCGGCCTCCGCCACGGTGCGGGCAAAGTCGGCGTTCTCCGAGAGGAAGCCGTAACCGGGGTGGATGGCGTCAGCACCGGCGCGCACGGCGATATCGAGGAGCGCCGGGATGTTCATGTAGGTATCCGCCGCGGAGTTGCCGGGAAGCGCATAAGCTTCGTCAGCCACCTGGGTGTGCAGGGCGCCGGCATCGGCTTCGGAGTAAATCGCGATGGAGCGGATGCCCAGGTCACGCGCGGTGCGGGCAATACGGACGGCGATCTCGCCGCGGTTAGCAATAAGGACTGCAGAGATCATGGGTGGGTGTTCCTTTACTAGTGGTTAAGCGAGTTCAAAGCGGACCGTCGCTCCCGGCGGGAGCTGCGCGGCAATATCAATATCTTCTTCAAGGACAGTGGCGATGACCGGGTAGCCACCGGTCACGGCGTGATCGCGGAGGAAAATCACGGGCTCACCACTCGGCGGGACCTGGACCGAACCGGCAACCATGCCCTCCGAGGGCAGCTCGCCCTCGCGGGCGCGGCTCAACGCTACGGATCCCTCCGGGCCGACCAGGCGAACGCCCACGCGGTTGGATTGCGCGGTCACAGTCCACTCCGTGGCCAGGAAGGTCTCCAGGCTCTCGGGAGTAAACCAGTCATCGCGCGGGCCGAGCACGCAACGCAGCACGCCCTCGGTCTGTCCGTGCGCGCCTTCGCGAACGCGCATCGGGTTACTTAGCTGCGCATCAGTCATCGCGGTGGAGCGGGGGAGGACACCAATGACATCGCCCAGCCGCACTGGCGCAGGCCCCAGCCCGGAGAGCACATCGGTGGAGGCCGAGCCCAGCTCTGCATCCGCGACGATGCCGCCGCGGATAGCGATGTAGTTGCGCAGGCCCACCGTCGCGGGATCCACGGTCACCGTTGAGCCAGCGGTGACGAGCACCGGGCGCGCGAGGTGCACCGGCATATCGTCCAGCAGGACGCGGGATTGGGCGCCGGTGACGCACACGACGGCGTCGGTCAGCGCGCGCAGGCGAATGCCGCCGATATTCTCTAGCACGGTGGCTCCGCGCGGATTACCCACCGCGACATTGGCCGTGGCGGCCGCTGCCAGGTCGGCAGCGCCCGAGGGCGTGACACCCAAGTTGCCGCGGCCCGGGCGGCCCTGATCCTGGAAGAGGGTGAGTAGGCCGGCATCGAGGACTTCCAAGCGCGGCAGGCGTGCCGGTGTACGGCGGCCAAAAGGCGTAGTGGACACCACGTCTGGCAGTGAGCTCACCGCACGGTAGCGCACGCGGTCACCGGGCTGCACCAGCGCTGGCGGGTGGGCATCGGATTCCCACATCGGGGTCGAGGTGGTGCCCAGCAGCTGCCAGCCGCCGGGGGAGACGCGCGGGTAGACAGCGGAGAAACCGCCAGCAATACCCACGGCACCCGCCGGCACCGCGGTGCGCGGGGTGGCGCGGCGCTCGATGTTGAAGTTTTGCGCCGGGTCCGCCGGGGTGCAATAGGTAAAGCCTGGCGCGAATCCGCCGAAGGCGGCGAGCCACTCGGTAGACGTGTGCCAGTCAATGAGGCCTTCGCGCGACATCCCCATCAACTCGGCGGCCTCATCGAGGTCCTCGCCGTCATAGAGAACGTCGATTTCCACAAAGCGCGGATCCTCGCCCGCCTGCGCGGTGGGGTGGAAGTCCTGGAGCTTCTCAGCGGCTGCGGCGGCGGAGTTCGGCGTGGCAAAGGTCAACAGCAGGGTGGTGGCAGCAGCAATCGCGTCGACTTGGTCCTTGAGCGGATTAGCGTCGAGGGCCGCATGCCACGCCATGACCTGCGACAAGTCCTCCAGCTCTACGAGCAGCGCGCGCGTTCCTACGGGGTGAATATGCATCAGATAGCGCTCCGAATCTCAATCCCGCGCGCCTGCAGTTCCTTGACCACACCGCGCAGCAGCTGCACCGCGCCGGGCGAATCACCGTGCGTGCACACCGACTGGGCATCCACGTTGAGCACGGAGCCATCGATGGCGGTGATGGATCCGGTCTCAGCGACTTCGAGCACGCGCTTGACGACGTCCCCCTCATCACCCATCACCGCATTCGCCTCTCGCCGTGAGACGAGCGTGCCATCGGGGTTGTAGTTGCGGTCGGCGAAGGCCTCACGGATGACGGTGAGTCCTTTCTTCTCAGCGATGTCGACCGCGACGCCGCCGGGTAGCAGCATGACGGGCAGATCACCGAAGGCCTTGATGCCGTCGATAACGGCGTGGGCCTGGGCCTCGTGGTGGACGATGGTGTTGTACATCGCGCCGTGCGGCTTGACGTAGGCAACGCGGGTGCCGTTGGCCTGGGCCAGGGCCTGGAGGGCACCGATTTGGTAGGTGACTTCGTCGGCAAGCTCGGCAGGATCGTAATCGATGAAGCGGCGCCCGAAGGCTGCTGGGTCGTTATAGCCCACGTGCGCGCCGACGGTGACGCCTGCCTCAGCCGCCGCCTTGAGGGTGCCCGCGATGGAGTGCGGGTCGCCGGCGTGGAAGCCTGTGGCGACGTTGGCGGAGGAGACGAGCTGGAGCATCGCGGCGTCATCGGCCACGGGGTTGCCGGCGGTGGTTTCGCCGAGGTCAGCGTTGAGGTCTATGTGCAGCGTGCTCATGACAGGAGGACACCTCTTCTATAGTTCTCGAATTGTTGAACAATCTATGGGTGCCTAGTGTAGTCCGCATCACGTCAGTTTGTGAAGTGTGTCCCGTAACTGCGTTGTGGGGGTAAGTGAAAGCGCCCCCGTGCCACAGGTTCTGTGGCGCGGAGGCGCTGGTATTAGGTGCCTGTGCAACAGGCGTTAAAGACTTAGAGCTTCAGGGCGTTCTTGACGAACGGGAAGGCAGCTGCGATGACGGCGAGAACGCCGGCAACGATAGCAGCGATGCCGAGCGGGGTCGGCTTGTTGTCCTCGGAAGAGAGCTCATCCTTAACGGAGCTCTTCTTGTCCTTATTCTTGTCCTTGTCCTGCTCGTTCTTGTCCTTGTTGTCCTTGTCCTTGTCCTGCTCGTTCTTGTCCTTGTCCTTGTCTTCGTCCTCGACAGGTGCAGGATCCTGGCGCTCGCCGTCGACGATATCGAAGTCGACCTTGCCCGGGCCGCCCTGGGAAGCGCCCCAATCGCCGAGGTCGATCGATTCGGAGTCGCACACTGCTGCGCCTTCCTTGGCCATTTGGAAGACATCGAAGCGGCTCAACGTGAGCTCTGCATTGTCGGTGGCCTGCCAGGCGAACTCGCTCACCTTCTTGAAGGTGTGGTCCTTGCCGTCAATTTTGACGGTGAACTCAGCCTTCGGGGTACCGCAGTTGGTAGTGGTGGCAGCTTCCTCAGCAGAGGCGACGGTGGTGCCAGCGAATACGAGAGAGCCAGTCAGGGTTGCGGCGAGCAGGCCGCGGGAGAAGTTATTCATGTTGTCTCCAGTAGAGATGAAATAGAAGTGAAAAATAGTGAATCGGAAAGGTTTTAGAACCAATCAGATAACCGGTATCGGCTGAGGTAAGAGTGTAGGTCGCTCGTGCAGCGGATGTCGCAGCTTTGAATATAAATTTGACTATTTTTAATCTGCCCCTTAGCTAACGGGTGTTTTCCGGACATTGAAAACACCCCCAATCACTTGAACGAAGTGATTGGGGGTGACTAGTCAACGCCGAAGAAATGGCGTTTTAGTGCTTCAGGTTAGAACGGAAGCTTGATGCCCAGTGCGCGTGCAGCATTCGGGACGATTGCAGCCAGTGCGCCAAGGACGCCAATGACGATTGCTGCGATGCCCAGGTCGGTCGGCTTGCCGTCCTCGGAGGATAGTGCATCCTTGATGCCATCAAAGGAGCTCTTGTCCTTGTTTTTATCCTTGTCGTCCTCGGACTCGTCACCGTCGCCGTTTTCGGAGTCTTCGTCGTCGCCGTTGTCAGCGTCGTCGCCGCCGTCGCCGCCCTCAGACTCGTCGTCGTTGTCAGCGTCATCGTCGCCGCCCTCGGACTCGTCGTCGTTGTCGGCGTCATCGTCGCCACCGGTGTTGCCGTCTGACTCATCGTCGCCGTCGGTCTCGTCATTGTCGGAACCGCCGCCATCGTTGCCGGTGCCCCAGTCGTCGATATCGATAGATTCAGCATCGCATACGTCTTCGCCATCCTTAGCCAGGTCGAAGATATCGGCGCGGCTTAGCTCAACCTTTTCATCGTCGGTGGCCTGCCACAGGAATTCGCTGACCTTCTTGAAGGTGTGCTCCTTGCCATCAACGGTGGCAGTGAACTCGGCCTTCGGGGAGCCGCAGTTGGTGGTGGCAGCTTCCTCAGCAGAGGCGGCGGTGGCCCCAGCGAATGCGAGTGAACTGGTCAGGGTTGCGGCAAGCAGGCCGCGAGAGAAGTTAGACATAAGTACTCCGAGAATAGGTAGAAGGTGAAAGGGTGATGGAAAGTGGAATGAATCATTCCGTTAACCGGTATCGGTTGGGTTCGGAGTGTAACCCAGATCCCACGCGTGCGGCTGATGTAAGACGAAAAACCTTCGATTTTCGGGAGTACTCCCCATGAACACACAAAGGCACCCCCAATCCACGCGATGGTGGTGGGGGTGCCTGTGCGCTTAACGACGTCCCTTAGGACGTTCAAGCTTCAGTGATTAGAACGGAAGCTTGATGTTCAGAGCCTTAGCAGCGGCCGGAACGGCAGCAGCGATTGCGCCAAGGACGCCGAGGACGATGGCAGCGATGCCCAGATCGGTCGGCTTGCCTTCCTCGGAAGACAGCTTGGCCTTAATGTCGTCGAAGGAGCTCTTCTCCTTGTTGGTATCGCCCTTGCCTGGCTCCTTGTTGGTATCACCCTTGCCTGGCTGCTTGTCATTGCCCGGTTGCTTCTCGCCCTCGGTCTTGCCAGCGTTGTCGCCGGCCTCGCCCTCGGTCTTGCCAGCGTTGTCGCCCTCAGCCTCGCCGTTGACGGTGTCGTTGTTCTCGTTGGTGGTCAGTACGGCGTCAACGAGGTTGTCGCCGTTGAGCTCGGTGTTCTCCTCCGCGTTGGCGGCGGTGGCGCCAGCCAGTGCGAGGGAGCTCGCCAGAGCGGCAGCGGTGAGGTTGCGGGAAATGCGCTTCATATTATTTCTCCTGGGAATAGATCGGGGACGTCTTATGAAAGTGAAAAGCCGTCATCAGGCGATGTTCGTTATCGCTTACTGAATTCGACCTCCCACATGCTAACGAAGGCCGGAAAAGGATTGGTCAAACTGTGAAAGGTTATATGGGTATTCCATGACAGCTGCCAAGGGCTTATCAGCGCGCAATAATGTTTGCTGGCGCGGTTATGGCGCTACAAAAACGCGAAAAAGACTGTATGGCGGTGGTGCGGTCGGAGAGAAGGCGTGGGGTAGGTGCTGAGGATGTTGACAGGCGTTACACAGGGGATCTGTGAAAGTCTCCGGCGGCGGAGAGTGCATTTATTGAGTGAAGCGCAACATATCGCCGTATTGTTATGAGAGAATTCACACACGTGATATCCCTAAGGAGAACTCATGCAATGGACAAAAGTCGGCGCGAGCCTCGCCGCTGTTGTCGCAGCAGCTGGCCTGACCGCATGCGGAGGAGATGGATCCGGTGATGCGGCGGATGTTGATTTCATCAGTACCAACTCCACCGAACCCCAAAAGCCGCTCATTCCTGCAGATACCAGCGATGTGTCGGGTGCAACGCTCATCGACCTCATCTACTCGGGACTCGTGTACTTCGATGAGAACGGTGAGGTGCACAACGACCAAGCAGAGAGCATCGAGAAGACCGATGACGTGACGTACAAGGTCACGCTCAAGGAGGATGCGGTGTTCTCCGATGGCTCCCCGGTGCGTGCCCAGGACTACGTCGATACGTGGAACAACGCTGTAAAGAACAGCATGCTCTCTGCCTATTTCTTCGAGCCCATCAAGGGCTACGAGGAAGGAGCAGGGAGTATGGAAGGGCTCAAGGTTGTCGATGAGAAGACGTTCACCATTGAACTTGATGAGCCCACAGCGGATTTCGAGACTCGTTTGGGCTATTCCGTCTTTTTCCCCATGCACGAATCAGCCTTCGATGACATCGACGCCTATGGCCAAAACCCAGTGGGAAGTGGACCTTATAAGCTGCAGGAATGGAACCATAACCAGAATGCGATCCTCGTTCCCAACGAGAAGTATGAAGGTGACCGCAAGGCGCAGAACGATGGTCTGAACTTCGTTTTCTATGCCGACGCCAGTGCGGCCTATGCTGACTTGCTTTCGGGGAACCTGGATGTTTTGGACTCGGTTCCGTCCTCGGCCATGGCCAACTTTGAAACTGATCTCGGCGAGCGCGCAGTGAACGAGCCTGCTGCAATTTTCCAGTCCATTACTATCCCCGCCGGGGATGAGAACTTTAGTGGGGAGGCGGGGGCGTTGCGTCGACAAGCACTGTCCATGGCCATTGACCGCGAGGAGATTACCCAGACCATTTTCCAAGGGACGAACACTCCGGCGGTGGATTTCACATCGCCTGTGCTTAACGACGGTGCCACAGACATCCCTGGCAACGAGGTCCTGACCTATAACCCGGACAAGGCGCGCGAGCTGTGGGTCAAGGCGGAGGAGATGAAGCCATTCAAGGGGCCGTTCACCGTGGCGTACAATTCCGACGGTAGTCACAAGGAGTGGGTCGATGCTGTCGTGAACTTCATTCGAAACACCCTTGACATTGATGCGCAGCCAGCGCCGTATCCGGATTTCAAATCGCTGCGCGATGAGGTCACGAACAAGACGATCGAGGGTGCGTTCCGCACCGGCTGGCAGTCGGTATACCCGTCGCCGTCGAGCTTCTTGGAGCCGCTGTATGCCACAGGTGCTGCGACTAACGACGCCGACTATTCCAACCCCGAGTTTGATTCGCTTCTGCAGAAAGCGGCGGCGGCAGCCAACGAAGAGGAGAGCGTTGAGCGGGTCAACGATGCCCAAGCGGTACTCATGAAGGACCTTCCAGCAATCCCGCTGTGGTACACCAACTCCACTGGTGGCTACTCCGAGCGTGTCGATGATGTGATCTTTACGTGGAAGTCGAAGCCGCTGTATTACAAGGTGACTCTGAAGTAGATCGATACACGTCCTGCTACGTGAAAAGCGCTCCTCAACGATTGGTGGTGAGGAGCGCTTTTTCTTGAGCGGGCGGAGCTGTTAGAAAGGCAGCTTGATACCCAGGGACTTTGCCACGCTCGGAGCGACAGCGGCGATGGCGCCGATGGCGCCCAGGACAGCAGCGACGATGGCAGCGATGCCAAGATCGGTCGGCTCACCGTCCTTGGAGCTGAGGGCTTCATCGAAGGAGCTGGACTCATTGGTGCCGGTCGGCGCCTGCGAAGGCTCATCCGCTGGCTCCACGGGCTTCTCCGTCGGGGTGGTCGGCGTAGTCGACGTGGACGTCGTCGAGCTCGGCGGGTTCTTGGCCAGAGACTCCTTAATCTCAGCGGCTGCGGTGTCCTGCTTGCCACAGGCAGCGACGTCGTCCTTGGCAATCTCCATGACCTCGGCGCGGTCCAGGGTCAATTCTTCATTGTCAGTGGCGCGCCAGAGTCCGAATTCCTCCTGCTTGAAGGTGTGCTCGGTGTCCTCGATGGTGGTGGTGAACTCTTCGGCTGGAGCCCAGCAGAAGTTGATCTCGGTAGCCGAGGTGTTGGTGGCGTTTGCAGTGGACTCGTCGGCGGTGGCGATGGTCGAGCCAATAACACACAGAGAGCCTGCCAGGACGGTGGTGGCGAGAGCGAGTGAAGCCTTCTTCATGGGATTCTCCTAGAAATAGAGCGAAGGAAAGTGAAAGATAGAAAACCCTTGGTGTGCAGGGGCTATTCAACTATATTAACGCTACCTCAAGCGCTAAGCGCAAAACCGCGAGAACCGCGTTCCTCCATGCTCTTAAAAGTAAGGCCTGGAGGCACGCGGGGAACGCGGCGCAGGGACTCTTAGATAAAGAACTTGCGGCGGGCGGCGAAAGCACCAGCTGCAATCATGGCTGCGATGGCCAGTGCGGCAAGACCACGAGCAACGGTGTTGGAACCGGTCTCAGCGGAGATACCGCGCGACTGTACCTGGGACTTCTCGGCGGTGCTTTCGGCAATCTGACCACCCTGGGCGATGACCTCGTCCTTGTTTTCCTTGAGCATCTGCTCGGAAGCGGCCTTCTCCTCGGCACTCGGGGCGTCGTTCTGGGCTGCCTCCTGGGACTTCACGTAGGTCTTGCCGTCCTTGGCCAGGTACCAGGTCACGCCACCGATGACGAGGGCGGCCGGCAGAGCCAGCCATGCCAGCTGCTTGGCGTCGAAATTAGAATCCTCGGCGGAACCGGCCGGGGGCTGGGAGCCGCCCGTCGGACCGGTCTCTCCAGAAGGAGGAGTAACAGGCTTGTCCTTGTCCTCACCGGCCCCCGGATTCTCGTTGTCGGCCTCGGGCTTCTCGCCGCCAGCCTCCGGCTTCTCCGGGTCATTCTTAGGAGCATCGCTGCCGTTGTCGATCGGGTAGTCAACCTGGGACGGGCCGGCCGGAGCCGGGTCTGGGTTGGCCGGTGCAGGGGCGTTGTCCTGAGAGTCCTCATCAACCGGGGCTGCTGGATCCTCGGCGGGGTTGTCAGCGGGGGCTTCCTTTTCTTGTTCTTGCATGCGCTCCCATGCAGCCTGTGCCTGTTCCTTGGTTAGCTTGGTACCGCCAAACTCGTTGACGCTCATGTAGTTACCGTCAGCCTGCTGGCGGTAGATTACGCCATCGAGCTCGAACTCAGCTGGAGCCGGAATCTGTGCAGAGGCAACGGCGGTGCCGCCCAGTGCGAGGGAGCCAGCCAGTGCGGCTGCGGTCAGGGTGCGGTGGATGCGCTTCATGTGTGTCTCCTAGTGGGTTTGTGAGAGGTAGTTCATCAGACCAGAACCACAATAGTCACAATATTCACATCAGTCACAGGGGTTACAATGTGGTAATCCGCAACTTTCGGGATGGAAGTCCCGCCACGCATGCCGAGTGTTCGATTGCTACGGGGTATCGTGCTGGGGGTTAAAGCGGCTGGTCATTGCCTAAGAGACGTGGCTAATGCGGTCCTGCTGGTTGTGCGAATGTTCGACAATGACCTGCGTAAACAGGCATCCCCCCGCTATGGGGTAAAAACAGGCGGAGCCTAGTTCTGGGGTGCAGTCTCAGGTGCGGTTGTTACGCCCTCAAACTGCCAGCCCACCACCGCGTTGCGCACTGCAGAAGCCAGTGGGTTGGCCGGCTGAATGCAGCTGATGGTGAGCAGGCGGCCCGGCTTGGCATCGGCACCCCAGATGCTCTCGTCCTGCTCAAGGCCTTCCTTGGAGGGATCGTGCAGATCTGTTGCGGTATACACCAGCCACTGCTCGCCGGAATTCTGCGTGCGCAGATACAGCTTGTCGCCCACCGCAGCCTTGTGCTCATCGGCGCGGCCGTCGTAGAGGTTATTGAATACCGCCGGCACGCCCGCGCCCGTGTGGCCAGCAATGACCACGATGTCCGGCGAGTCCGTTCCGGGCAGCGAATAGGGTTTGTCCTCCGCGGTATAGGTGCAGGCCTTATTCATGGAGTCTGGGTTGATCTTATTGTCCTTGACCCGGCAGGAACCTTCCTCGAAGCTCGCGCGCACGTCAATAGTCGGAATGTACATCTCGACTGCCGGTGAAGGCTCGATGACGGCGGCGGGTTCCGTTACCACTTCTGTGGGCTGCGGTGCGGGTGTGTCCGGTTCCTGATTGAGCTTGAGCGCCGCGATAATACCGACCAGCACCACCGCCACAATGGCTACGAGGCGGAGACCTCGGCTGTCGCTGGGCTTGCGATGGCGCGCTGTGACCTGGTTGGACCGTCGTCGAGGGCGGTGGGGCTGCTGCTTGGCGACGGCCCCCGCGCGGCCGTATGAGGAGCGGCTTCGGCGGCGGGCGCGTTCTGCGCGGAGATCGATGCGGATTCCCTCTTCCGGCAGGCGGTAGCTATCGCGCCGCGCCGAGTAGCGAGAATCCATGGTGTGCTCCTGAGAGATAGATGATTAGAAAAATACAGTACTACTCGACGGCGAGCTGGTAGCGCAGTGCGTAGGTGATAAGCCAGTGGGTGGACATGAAGTGGCCGTCGACAAGCTGCGGGCGCGCGCTGGCCACCAGGGCTTCGGCGCGCGGCAGGGCAGAGTCGTCGAAATACTCGGCGAGCTCAACAATCATCCACGCCCTTGTGAGTGCCAGGCCGTAGAGGTGGGCCAGGCGGCCATCGGTCGGGTCGAGTACTTCTGGGATGTCGGTGAGAAAATCCAGTGCTTCGGTGCGGCGGGGGAGGAAACCGTCGAACCACTGTGGGAAGTCCGGGAGAACGCGCGACATGAGCAGAGCTTCTGATAATCCATTGGAGAGGAAATCGTGCCCGGACAACTCCCACTCCAGCGGATAGTCACGGTCATCGCCGAAAAGGCGAACCGCAGCTTTGCGCACCGAATCCGCTAGTGAATCCAAGCGAAGTTTCTCCGCTGCCTCGAGGATGAGGAAAAGGTTGAAGGCGGTATTGGAGTGCATGCCGTGGCGCACCGGCTGGTTGAGTGAACCAAGCCAGTCGTGGCAGTGCTGCGCGGTGAGCTCGACGAGCTTATCCATTGCTTCGCTGGGACGGATTGAGGCTAGCTGCAACAGCCAAGCGCGCCCGTAGGGCATCTCATACCCGGGGTGTTCGACAAGGTAGGTGTATTCGGCGGTGAGGGCTTGGGGGCTGAGGCGATCGTCGAGAAGCACAGCAAGACTGGCGGGAGACTCGGGCCCGAGCATGGTGTACAACAGCACCCCGGAGTACTGCATGTGGACGCTGGAATGCCAGTCGAAACAGCCGTAGAAACTGGGGTGCAGCTCGCGTGGGCGCACAGTGCAATCATCAGTTGAGCTGCTCGTGTGGTGCATTGCGGCGGGAAATTCGCGCTCGAGGGCGTCCACAATTGTCTCCGCCCAGGTTCTGGCCCAAGTCTCTAGCGTGGTCATGTGTCAAGTATGGCAGAGCCGAAGGTGGAGGATGCCTGCTGTTAGCCACTGAGGGGTGTGCGTCGCAACGCGGAATCGAACAAATGAGCGATTTCTAGCTCTGATGTCCGGCCGCTCTTGTAGTCTTCGGGGCAGGCATCCAAGAGGTGGGGGATGCACGGGCCGTACGCACGCGGTCTAGCAGGGGTGTCTGGAACTACAGGCAACACCTCGTCGTGGGGGTTGCGAACATTTACTAAGGGGGAACTTTGAGGTTCTTAGAACAGAAGCCGACGACGTTTAGTAAGAGACAAGTGCACCGAATAGGAAGTGCGTTGCGCAATGGGGAAGCGGTTGATGAGGAACAGTTCGGGCTGTTCTTGGACCAGCAGTCAGCCCTGTGTGATGCGATAATTCAAGAAGCGGTTAAGACCATGGCACAGCTTGATAATCGGTTGACGCTGACTTCAGACTCGATTGTGGAGCCGGATTCAGACACATACTTCCTGGGTTCTCGTGTAAAAACGCGAGACACATTGAGGGAGAAGTTGAGTCGAATGCCGAGCTTTCCTTTGGAGAATATTCAGGATGTCTCCGGAGTACGGCTGGATCTCGATGTGACCCTAAAGGAACAAACGATACTTGCGGAGCTTCTATCTCGAGATCTCATGAAGGCTGGAGCGCGGAAGGTGGAGGTTCGGGACATGCGCGAAGAACCACACTCGGGCTATCGCGCGGTGCACCTGCATGTGATGTCGGAGGCCGGACGTGCGGAATTTCAGTTAAGAACGGCGCTTCAGTCACAGTGGGCAAACCTTTATGAAATGGCAGGAGACTTGTATGGGAGAGAAATCCGATACCTCGAATTCGGCGGAAAAATTCCGGCAGAATTTGAGATTGAGACCCGTGCTCTGCATGAGCTGTCCGAAGTCGTAAACAGAGTGGAAAAGCTCGTCGATATTCTTACTGAGCCTTTCGAAGGCAGCCAGACTGCTAATACAACGCAAAGAGAAGCACGTCAGTTGCGACGTAGCATGTATAAAATGCTAGATAAATTAATCCATGAATTTGAAGAACGTCGAGTTCAACGTGACATGGAGGGAGAATAAACCGATGCCAGCCTATTTGATTAAATACCATCGACCGACAGGGGCACTGGAAGTAACTGAGTACGAATCCCTCATCGAGGGAACCCGTGCTCGCCATAGGCTAGACCAAGTAAATAAGGATCCTGACGTCGAGATTGTGGCGATTGGCGCAAAGAACTTAGAGTCCGTCCGGCATACGCACGCGCGGTACTTCTTCCGCGAGAAGACCGCGCCGCCGTACCCCTTTGTGGCTTAAACACCCGAGCTCAGGCACAACGGAGCACCGCTGGCCTCGGTCGTCGTAGATACCGATGGATCGCTTGCCGACGCCCCCATGCCATACCTCGCACGAGGAATGTGGCATGGGGCGTTGACTTGGGTACGAACTCAGATGTTTCGTAGCGATAATGCATCTTGTTTCTTGGCGGCGATGCATTGGATCGCAATAGCAAGAAGCCCCACGCCTGCACCGATGAGATCGGTGATGACGTCTGGCGCCATCATCGTGAGTGCTGATGCCACAAACAGGATTCGCACAATCGGATTCGCGCGAACCATCAGGTGACCTTCCACTGCAACGGACAGGAGGAGAACACCAATGGTTCCTGTGATTGCAACGAGAATAGCTTCGCCGACTGATACGTCTTGAAGAAGCATTGCTGGGTTGAAGACGAAAATGAAGGGAATGATATAGCCAGCAAGCGACAAACGCATGGATTGGAAACCGGTCTTGACCGGGTCAGCGCCGGAGATACCCGCTGCTGCGAATGCCGCGAGAGCAACGGGCGGAGTGATGTTCGCGAAAAGGCCGAAGTAGAACACGAACATGTGGGCCACAAGCGGTTCAACGCCGAGCTGACCAAGAGCCGGCGCAGCCATCGTTGCGGTAATGATGTAGGTCGGGATCGAGGGCAGGCCCATACCGAGGATGATGCAGGCAATCATCGTCAATACGAGAGACAGCAGGAGGTTTCCTGCGCCGACGGTAACGATGGCATTGGCCAGGGTGACACCGAAGCCCGTGAGAGTGACGACGCCGACGACAATGCCAACAGCGGCACAGGCAATGGAGACAGACACTGAGGTTTTAGCGCCAAGTGCAAAGGAATCCAGAATCTCCAAGACACTCATGCGCGTGGTCTTGCGCAGCTGAGCGACGACGAGAGTGACGATAATCGTTAGGAATGCCGAGAACAGGATGGTGCGACCAGTAAAGAACAGCATGTAGATGAGGAAGACAAGCGGAATCAAGAGGTGGCCTCGTTCCACGAGAACTTCCTTTACTGCTGGGAGGTTGTCACGAGAAATACCTTTAAGGCCTTGACGGGAAGCGCGGAGGTGTACCTGCGCAATGACACCGAGGTAGTAAAGCACAGCAGGAACGAGTGCCGCGATGGCCACCTCCCGGTACGGCATACCCAAGGTCTCGGCCATGATGAAGGCTGCCGCGCCCATAATCGGTGGAAGGATCTGGCCACCAACAGAGGCCGAGGATTCCACTGCGCCGGCAAAGACCGGCTTGTAGCCGACGCGCTTCATCATCGGAATGGTAAACGCACCGGTGGTAACAACGTTGGCGACTGCAGCGCCGTTAATGGAGCCCAGGAAACCAGAGGCTACGACAGCAACCTTTGCCGGGCCACCTTTAGTCTGTCCCGCAAGGGCGAGCGCAATATCGTTGAAGAACTGTCCCATTCCTGACTTTTGAAGCACGGCGCCGAAAAGGACGAAGAGGAAGATATAGGAAGCAGCGACGCCAATTGCCGTGCCGAAGATTCCTTCCGTTGTGAGATAGGAAAAGTTGAGGGTCTTTTCCCAGTCATAACCGCGATGCCGCAGCATGCCCGGCATTTCTCGCCCATACACGGAGTAGAGGAGGAACAGGATGGCAAGTATGGGAAGAGCCCAACCAGTAATTCGGCGAGCGGCCTCAATGACCAGAACAACCAGAATTGCTGCGAAGACGATGTCTAGAGTCGTGGGGATACCGGCTCGACGGACAATGTCCTCGTAGTTGATGAAGACATAGACCGCAGTGGACATAGACGCAAGGATAAGAAGTATGTCGTAGAACGGAATCTTCTCACGGTTGGCCTTCATGAAGGGCGGGTACAGGGCGAAAGCCAGCACCAGAATCATCGCAACGTGTACTGAGCGGTGCACCAGAACTGGTGGGGAACCAAAGTACGCGGTGTACATGTGGTACAGCGACACGATGATCGCAAACGCTGTCACGATGATGTTGACAGGCTTGGAGGCAAATTCCCGCAGACGCGACTCGCGGTCGAACTTCTCTAGAATTTCTTGGGCCTCGGCGGCGGTGGGCTCGGCATCAATGTGGATTCGGCCCTTTTCATCAAGGTCTGTGGCTGAGGTTTGGGCAACATTCGGTTGCTCTGATTCTTTGACCATGGTCTTTCTTTCTGACTATTTATCGATATCAGCTGCGGTTCCGATGAAGGCAGTAGTGAAGGTGCGATGGGGAATCTCGTGTTGCAACAGAACCGGTTCGGGTTGATCCACCAAGAAGACACGTAAAACATGAGCAGTCGCATGGGAGTGAACCCAGTTGAGCTCGTCTATCTCACGATCAATCTTGGACGTGTGGACGCTTCCGCCTTCATTGACCGTGACGCCCTCGAGATCGCTGGGCACACCGGCACCAAACCCCTTGAGATAAACGTCGGTAAGAAGAAGGTGGTGCTCCTCAATCCGGTAGACCTCCCGCCAAGGTTCTTTTTCTACGGAATGGATCCACTCAAGTTCGATGTGCTCGATGCGTGAAGCCGGGGTTTCAAAATAAATGTCGCTGCCGCGAGAATCAGCCACGATCAACCGTGGTTCCTGCGATTTATCTACTGCACGAGAGAAAGCAAAGGGACCCACCACAGTGAGCGCAAGAACGATGACGCCGAGTACAGCGACAAGAGCGAATCGCGAGCGCTTGACCATAGCGGTCCCCATCTAGCTTTATTGTCAGCGGACTAAAGTGCCCCTACTTCCTCGAAATACTTACGAGCGCCAGGGTGCAGCTCTGTGGCAAGGCCATCTTCAATGGACTCCAACGTAATCTGCTTGGCAGCATTGTGGGAGGAGTGGATAGCGTCGAGGTTCTCAAAGAGCGCCTTGGTGATTTCGTAGACCTGGTCGTCGTTCAAGTGCGGGGAGACAAGAAGCTGGTTGGTGATGGAAGCTGTCGGAACATCCTCGGCTTCGTCGTAGGTGCCGCCAGGAATAACGTCCTCGTTGAAGAAGGGGTATTTTTCCCGAAGCGCCTTCATACCTTCGCCTTCGATGGGAACGATGACCACATCTTCGGTGGTGGCAAGATCCATGACGGAGGAGTTCGGGAGACCAGAGGTAACGAAGGCCGCATCAATCTGACCATTCTTCATCTGGTCGATGGAGTCAGCGTAGGACAGGAAGTCCTCGTTGATGTCGTCATAGGACATATTGTGGGCTTCGAGAATCATTTGAGCGTTGAGCTCGACGCCAGAGTTCTGGTCACCAACGCCCACACGCTTATTCTTCAGATCCTCCACGGACTTGATGCCGGACTTTTCGGTGGTCACGATTTGGACGAAATTGGGGTAAAGGGCAGTGATGGCGGTGAGGTCCTTCAGACCTTCCTTATCGGCGAAGGGCCCAGTACCTTCGATTGCCTGACGGGTTGCATCGCCCATCGCGAAAGCAATTTCGGCGTCACCATCAGTCAGTAGCTGAATGTTTTCGACGGACGCGCCGGTTGCCTGCACCGAGGTATCTGCTCCGAGGGTGTCACCAAGCACCTGCGACATTGAGGCGCCAATCTGGTAGTAGGGGCCAGAAGTACCGCCAGCAGCGATGGTCACGAAGTCAACTGAGCTATCTCCTGACGCGGAGTCAGAGTCTGAAGAAGAACAGCCTACAAGAACAAGTGACGCGGCTAAGACGGTTGCGAGTGTTGAGCGGATGCGCATTGTGGTCTTCCTTTTCGGTGCGGATTTTAAGGCCGAGAATTGCGGGTTGATGACAGTCATCACCCGCAAGAGAGAGATGTGCCGTGAAACACAACTTCTTGCCTGAAAATTTAGCAATCGACAGGCTTGCAGGAAGCAAAACTGTGGAATGGGGGTAGCTTTTTCTTTCCGCGTAAGCGTTGAAGGGAAATGGGGGTGGTGTTCGGATTGGCGGGAAGGTCGTCGGCGTGTAATTGTTTTTCTGGCAAAACTCGGCATCTCAACTGCGACGCTGATTTCTTTCGATTTTCTGTCAAAAAATCTGTAAATGACCGGTATATCGCGGTGTTTGGGCTCCTTCGCGAACGGCGCTAGGGAATTCCCGTTGCCATTCTGCACAGTCTCCGTTGCCGTTCTGCAAGGTTTCCATTGCCGTTCTGCAATGCTCTCGTAGCCGTTTGATTACCCCCGTGAAAGCCACGAAAACCACAAAGAGGACACCCCAGCCGTTGTGAAACGGTCTGAGGTGTCCTCTGTGGTGAGGTCTGGGCCGGTGAGTTGGTTTGGTTAGTTCCAGACGGGGGCGTCGCCAAGCTGCAGCTCGGAGTAGCGCGCCTCCGGAACGGTGGCGGAGTAGGGCTTGCCCACGGCCTCCCATTTCTGGTCGGTGTTGCAACGCACGTCCTGGCCGTCGGTGTCGAGCATGGTAAAGCCCCACACCAGCTTGCCCTGCGAGTTCGCCGGCAGCGTGTACGGACCGACCTCCTGGTCAAGCTTCCAGTGCTGTTCGTGCACGTAGGTGAAACCATAGGTCTGGGTCAGCACCTTGGCCAGCTCGCCCTCGCCTTTGATGGAGCCGGAGACCTCGATGGTCTGCGTGCGGGCCTGGGTCACGGTGTGGCTGACCGGCACGGGCTCGTCGTTGCGGTTGGCCACGCTGGTGGCATCCGTCTGCTTGAACCACCGGCGGGTAGCGGTGACGTAGGTGCCGTTCTCACCGGGCGTCGAGCAGTGTGTGCCCGGCTTGAAATCATCATTCCAGCGCTGCGGCAGCTCGAAGTTCCCGCCGAAGTCAGCGGCGTGGGCCACAGGAGCGGCCGCCAATAGGCTGAGCGCGGCGAAGGCGCTCGCGATGGACTTCTTCAGCACGTCTTAGCCCCAATCGTTGTTGTCGCGGGTGGAGACCTCGACGTGGCGCTCCTTCGGCAGGGTAGCGGTGAAGGTCTCGCCGTTGGCCTGCCAGGTGTTATCGGAACCGCAGATGGTCTTCTGACCCTCGAAGTCGGAGACAACCCAGCCGGCGCGCATGACGGCGGTCTTGCCCGGAGCAATGTTGTACGGGCCGACCTGCTCGCCCACCTCGTAGGACTGGGAATCGGTGTAGCTGGAGGAGAAGGTGAAGTTGATCAGATCCAGCAGCTTGAAGTCAACGCCGGCGGAAACGTTCCAGGTCTTGGTCTTGGTTTCCTTGATGGAGCGGGTGACCGGCAGCGGCTCGTCGTTGTAGTTGGAGATGGTCCAGGAACCGGCGGAGCCGTCGAAGTAGGTGCGCTTGATCTTTACGGTCTGGCCGGTGTCACCCGGGTTGGTGCAGTGCTCACCGATGGTGGTCGGGTTGGCCGGGCCCAGGTCACGTGCCGGGAGGGCGTTGGCGGCCGGGGCAGCGATCAGGCCGCAGGCAATGGCCACGGCGGCGGTGGTGGAAGCAATCTTGGTCTTGAACATGGTGATTTCTCCTTGGGAAGTAAAGGGGGATTAGTAGATGGTCTGGGTTGGGACTGGGAGGTTGCGGTACTCCTCCGGGGTGATGTCCTCGGTGCGGGTGGAACCGTCCTTGCCCGTGATGGTGGCCTCCGCCCAGAAGCCGCTGGGCGCGGTGGTCTGCTTGTAGTTGGAGGTCAGGCTGTACTTTCCGTCCTTACCGCAGTGGATCTCGCGGTAGTTGATGCGGGTCATGGTGGTGCCGTACTCCACGCGAACGCGCTCACCAGGGGCCAGGTCGACGTGCTCGAGCTCGGTTCCCACCGGCATGTAGGCGCGCTTGACCGCGCCGACGGACTCCAGCCAGCCCTTCGGGATATCGCCGCGGTTGCCCTGCCAGTTGGTATAGGGGGAGTGCTCCGCGCCGACGACGAAATCGGTGACCGGTGCGTACTCGTAGTCACCCTTGGACCAGTTGAGGAAGTCCGTGGAGTAGCCCGGCTTGCGGAAGGTCGGCTTTACCGCAGTGATGTCCAGCGGGTACCAGGAGCTATCGCGGCCCTCGCAGGTCTCGCCCTCCTTGGGCCAAGATGGATCGCGCTGCAGGTCCTCGGAAGGTTGCATGATTTCGTCCTTCTTCGGGTCCGCGATCTTCTCCAAGCTGGGGCCGGACACGGAGGTGTAGTTGCCTTCGATGGGCTTGGAGTTCGCGCCCGGGGAGCGGGAGGGAATCTCCATGGCCAGGTCCGAAATTGAACCATCCGCCTTGATGATGTAGGCAAAGGCATAGCGCTCAGCCGGGCCCTTGCCTCGGATGACATTCGCCCCCGGCATGTTCTCCAGGCGGTCATCGTTGCAGCCGACGAACATGGAGATGAAGTCCTTTTCCACCACTCCGTATTCCACGCGGAAGGACTCGCCCGGCTTCAAGGTGATGGGGCCGAAGGTTTCCTTGTCGTGCCAGCCGTTGGACAGCTTCAGCCCGATATCGGACTTAGCGGTGGTATCCCAGCCAGAAGGCATTGCGGCCTTGGAGTTGGCCTCGATCTTGTGGTTGGTGCCGGTCTCAATGGAGGCGGTATAGGGCACGTCCTGATCGGTGGTGTTCTTGAACTGCAGGGTGCCATCGCTTAAGTAGCGGCGGCCAGTCTCTGCGAAGTGCCACTCTGGGGTGGTGATGTTTTCGCCGGACGCACTGCAGCTTTTGTAGAGGTTGGTAATGGGATAGGCCTGTGGCATGGGCGGGATGTCGGCCGCCTGTGCCGCAGGGGTAATGAAGGCCGCGGCTGCCGCCAGCGGTGCAAGCGCACGCAGTCCCTTAATGAGCACCTGTGTACCGTCCTTATATTTTGTTAAAGAGTAAGGAAAGATTCATAAAATCTGGGTACATCTTAGGAGGTGCTGGGTACGCCGGCAATGGTCGCGGACAATCATTTTTGGGAAAGTTAGGGGCGTAAAGTAACCTTCTTCCAGCCTTTTGACCCTTCGTTCACCAACGTTTGATTGCCTCAATGCAGGGGTGGGACATGTGGGGGCGGCTTTTGTTCTTAGAACAGGTCCCAGATGGTAATGCCCAAAATGACTGAACCCAGGGCAAAGACAAAGTAATTCCATGGGTCATTCCGGAATTTCTTGTACTCCTTGACCTTGTGGAACATGTACACCGGCAGCAAGAAGATGAGAATTGCATCAAACACGCCGCCCACCAGGTAGATGAGGTTGAGAATCGGTGGATTAAACACGGAGACCATAGTGCCGGTGATGAAAATGAAGACGTAGACAATGGTGAGCAATGTACGTCGGTTGAGCCGGTTTGCTGTGCGCGGAGCCAGTAGGCGAACCATGTAGGAGGTACCTTCTTCTGCGCCGAGCATTGTTCCAAAGTAGGAGGTCACGATGGCGAAGATGACGATTAACGGTGCCAACACGGCCAGCGCGTGAACTCCGGTGACATTGGCAAAGTAGGACAACACCGGAATGTTTTGCTCGGAAGCCTCCCGCATACCGTCAGCCCCCAGCGCCAAGACGCATGACCAGACAAAGAACATGGTGAAGATGACCAGCAGCGCGGCCGTGTAGAGCTCAATGCGCGAGACTCGCTTTTCGGTGTTCTTGCCGTAAGTGGATTGCATGTCCACTGACATTTGCGATAGCGCCGCCATGTGGGAGAAGGAGAAAGCCAGCACGGGGAGAATAAGAACGGCGCCGAGCAAGATATTTGGCCAGCTTCCGTCTTTGTAGTCCACGTCCAGGAAGGAATGAAAATCCCACTGGGGGATGAGGTAGATCGACGTTGCTGCAAGCGAAATGATGAGCGGATAAACCAGAATTTGTGCCAACCAGAGCATGGGTTTGCGCCCGATGGCGAAAATTCCGGTGAGGGTGCCCACGCACAGCACCGAAAGCACCCAGCGGTTGATGGAAGGTCCATGGAGCTGGTTAACAATGAAGCTATCAATGGCATTTGTTACGGAGATGGCATAGATGAACACCGTGGGGATGTTGGCCAGGGAGTACATCAATGCCACGAACAAACCTGTGTTGCGTCCAAGGTACTTGCGCACCAGTTCCAAGATGTCCAGCCCGTAGTCCTGGGCAGGGGCGCCGGCGACAATGCGGGCATAGGTTCGGTGGGAGAAATACACCAAAGGGAAAATGATCACCGTGGCGAAGGCGAGCGGCCAGAAGCCAAAGGCTCCTGCCTGTAGCGGCAGAAAGAGGATTCCGGCACCCATCGCGGTGCCAAAAAGCGCAAGAACCCAACTCAGCGCCGTGCCTTCGGACTTCGGTGGTGTGCTCGCAGGTTGTGTGGAATCCCCCAAGTCGGTGGTATGTGCAGTGGTGTCGGCTTTGGACGAAGTCATAAAATTCTTTCTAGTAATCGACGGCCTCGCGGACAATTGGGCAGGTCATACAGTGCCCGCCTCCTCGGCCGCGCCCCAGCTCTGCCGATCCGATCTCCACTACCTCAATGCCGGCGGCACGCAACTTGGCGTTGGTGTGTTTGTTGCGGTCATAGGCCACCACCACGCCGGGTTCGATAGCCACGACGTTGTTGGCATCATCCCACTGCTCACGGGCGGCAGCGTAGGTATCGCCGCCTGTTTCGATGACTTCGAAGGCGCCAATGCCCAGCGCCTTGGCGACGACCTCGAGGAAGGACTCGGTGGGCAGTTCGACGTCGAAAGGCGCCGTGCTTGTCGAAGGATGCAGGACTATCGGCCGGATGGTGTCTACCACCTTGGGGTAGGCGGTGACCTTGTCGGCGTCAAGGAACGTAAGCACGGTGTCGAGGTGCATGGAGGCGCGCTCCTTGGCCATGGCCGCAATGATGACCTTGGTGGCGGCGCCTTCCTCAAATAGGCGCATGGCCAGCTGACTTACGCCCTGCCAGGTGGTGCGCTCACCCATGCCTACCAGTACGATGCCCTTGCCAATCGGCATGATGTCACCGCCTTCCAGTGCCGCAAGCCCCGGTTCCTCATCGGTGTTGCCGTACCAGAACTTGAAGTCTGCCTGCGCAAACCGCGGGTGATAGTTATAAATAGCGCGGGTGAGCAGCGTTTCCTGGTGGCGCGCTGGCATACGCATGGGGTTAAGGGACACGCCGCCATAGATCCACGCCGAATTGTCCCGCGCGTACTGCGTATTGGGCAATGGGCGCAGCGCAAAAGCGGACGGCCCGTAGACCTCACGCATGGCGTCGATGGTGCCGTGACCCAGGCCCTTCGGGATTTCGGCGAAGGGTAGTCCGCCAATGAGGAGTTCGGCCAGGCGTGCAGTGGGCATCTCATTGAACCAGTGGCGCAGCTCGCCGCCAATGCCCGCACCCACATTCTTATCGAGGAGCTTGTAGTCGAGGATGAAATCCCGCCCACCCGGGGTGTCCAGGGTCTCTTCCAAAAGCTTGTGCATTTCCAGAACCTCGACACCGTAGCTGCGCAGCTCGGCGACGAACTCCGCATGGTGTTTCTTGGCTTCGTCGACCCAGAGGACGTCGTCGAAAAGCAGCTCAGCGCAGTTACTGGGGGTGAGCCGCTCGTGCGCGAGCCCGGGTGCGCACACCATGACTTGGTGGAGTTTGCCGACCTCGGACCAGACTCCTAACGGGGAAGCTGCCATGTTTCTGAAACCTTTCTTGACGCCTGCACGGCGCCATCCTGCAATGTGGTGAACTGGTTCACCGGAACTATTGGTCTGTGAACTACACGACAAGTTTATGGACGCCGAATATTTTTTCAAGCCTCGCGTGGGTGAAAGAAAGCCCACGTAGATGGAGGTTTTACGGCGCTCTGCATAATATTATTCACTTTTATTCATGTATTGCGGTGGGGGAGTGGGCGCACTCTTGCTGGGCTTGCCGACGCCCCACCCCTCCACCACTGCGACGACCCTAGCGGTGGCGGAGACCGCAGACCGACAGTGAGCCGGATGCATAACTTTGGGTGGGGTGGAAACTCTGCGCGAATATTAGGGATCGGGGTGCGGGGGGTAGGCGTGGCGTGCAGCGCACGGGGGATCGGGGCGTTTCCGCTACTGCGAATCGAAGTCCTCAACAATGAGGCTTGCCGCATGCGCACGGAGGTAGTCGCGCATGTATGGCAAGGCGAAGTCGACTTCGCCGTGGCCCGTGGTGGTGATCATTTCGGCGTCGAGAAGCCGGCGGCGATAGTTGCCTACATAAGAATCAGTCTTATTGAAGCGTGCCTTGATATCCGCCATCTTGGCAGGGCCATCGCTTTGGGCCATGTAAACCAAAAAGCTTCGGTCGACAGTGGAGAGATCCGAGAGCGCGGGCTCATGAACAAGTTGGCCGAGCTTTCGCTGTGCTGTTGCGACTCCGCGTTGGGCAGCGTCGATAGAAATCTCGGTACCTCCGTCAGCGGTACGTTCCTTTTCCCTGAATGAGCACTGGCCGACTAGCTGAATCATGAATGGATATCCATGGCACGCCTCAACCGCGGTTTCCAAAGCGTCCTTTGACCATGAGGTGGCGGCGCTGTGAAGGGGTTCCTCCAGTGCTTCACGTACATCCGAATCGGAGACCCTGCCCAGCTCAATGCGGTTAGCGCGTCGAAGAAAGGTAACTGGATTGGTGTCGCCGCGACTGTTCAGCTTTCCGGAAAGTAGTGGTCTAATTGAGGATGGGATGCCTGCCATGACAACGGAAATGTCTTCACCTTCGCGAACCAGATGTTGAATCGTGGCGCCGAACTCTATGAGCTCTTGGCTTCGTTGGTGGTGCATTTCATCCAATGTCACGAGCACACCACCAGGCTCCTGGCGGGCTTTTCGGTCAAGCTCACGTTTATAGGCCAGTAAATCCTTTAACGCATTACGTAGCGAGTACGTTGATTCCGCAATGGCTCGCGTATCCCAGTTGAGCCCGCCTCCAATGCCGAGGATGGAGACGTTGAGGCCTTTGAGCTGCTTCCTGTCTTTAGTCAAGAGTTGAATGATGCTGCTGCGCAAGCGTTCAACGAAACCGGCCGTTGCAGTGTCGCTGAGGGTGAGCCAACCGCGCGTGAGTGCTTCGTCTTCGAAGGCGTTAAGAAGGACTGTCTTTCCGATGCCGCGAGGGCCGATGATGAGCGAGATCCTCTCATGGGCGCCGGGGCCCTCATCGAGCGCGAAACCGAAATCACGAATGGCATCACTGCGGCCAACCAGCAATGGGGGAGTGGCGCCGAGGGTAGCCGTAAAAGGGTTGGTGTGTTTCGGATTCATGGCACTCACTCTAGACCACAAAGCTTTTGAAGTCTTGTGAAGTTTATGAAGTTTTTGAATTTTTTGAAGTTTATGAAGAGCTGTGAAGTTTGAAAGAGGGGCCGCACCGCTAAGCAATGGGAAGTGGCGGCGCGGCCCCGGAGTGATAGGGAAGAAGGGCGGATTCCCAGCCTTCCGTGTAGGGGCATCGTTGACATTAGGGCTGGGGCTGGACATCGTTGCGAATGATTCGAACGCGCGGGTCGAACGTCCAGTCGGGCGAAACGGCAAGCTAGCACGTGCTTGGTTAACAGCATTCATGAGCCACGTACTGTAAACGTATGACTCAGGATGCTTTGAAACCTATATCGGAACTGCCCCGTGGCGAGTTTGCCTTCCCCGGCCCGCTTCGCGACGCCCTCGTTACCGCCATCCTGAACGGCACGAAAACCACCACGTCATCCTTGCTGGTTGAGCACCCGCGCGGCCGCGACCCGCGCGAGGATGTGGGCACCCTAGAGGCCGTCCTCGACTCACACGACAACGTGGTGTGCGTCATCCGTACCACCGAGGTCGAGGTCCGCCGGCTTGCCGACGTCAGCGACGAGCACGCCATCGCCGAGGGTGAGGGCTACGCCGACGCCAGCGACTGGCGCGCCGGGCACGAGCAGTTCTGGCGTTCACCCGAGTTCGTTGAGTACATCGGAGAGCTAGATATCAACGATGACACTCAGGTGGTGTGTCAGCGTTTCACCGTTGATGGGCGGTACCCGGTTAGGGCATTGGAGCCGTGGGATTCCTGAAGGGACATGCCCGTGGTCTAGGCGTTTTCGTAGCTCGTGCCCAGCGGTAAGCATCTGGACTATGAATGTTCATCTAGATTTTGCCTCAAGGTCGGGGAACCTCTAGCCGCGTTAGGCAGAATGCCTCTATGCGCAATCGTCACACCATTCTTGCTTTGACTGCTCTTCTTTCTCTCAACGCATCTAACGCTATCGCTGCTGAATCGGACCCAGGTCAGGCGGCAGTAGCGACCGGAGACGTTGTCTACTTCCAGGACATGAAGGAGTTTGAGCCCCGAGCCTGGGATGACGGGAGCCACCAAGGCGGCATCGCCTACCTAGCAACTGCCCTTGAGAATATCCGCCAAGAAGAAGGCGACCCTATCGTCGCCTTTGGTGGAGAACTTGCTGCCGGCAGCCTATTCGGCTCAGTCTTTCGCGGTGAGCCATTTGTCGAGGCTTTTAACGAACTCGGCGTGGACGTCGGCAACTTTGGCAACCACGACTTTGATTACGGCGTGGACCATACTCGTAGCCTTATCGAAAAGGCCGAGTTTCCGTGGATTTCCAGCAACCTGACTACCCAGAATGGCGAGCCGATCAGCGATGACGGGACCACCTTCACTGCTAAATCCGGTGAACTCACCGTCGGGTTTGTTTCTCTTACTGCCGACCTTGATCGAACCGTAGCTGCCAAGGATGTCGTGACGGGGGACTTCGCTGAATCCGCACGCGCCGGGGTTAACAAGCTCCAAGAAGAAGGCGTTGATGCGATCGTTTTGCTGAGCCAGATCTCAAAAGAAGACACCACTCGGGTAATGGAAGAGATTCCCGAGCTTGCAGCAGCGCTGCGTGAAGAAAACGAGGCGCAATCACCGGAAGAAGTAACCTACACCGCAGATGATCGGCCGATTATCGCACCGCGTGCTGATTATGGAACGTTGGTTCACCTCGACGTCACCGTTGACCGTTCCACGCAGAAGACCACGGTGAAGGTAGTGAACCATCCGGTCAATCCATCGCTTCCTGCTAACGAAGAGTGGAAGGCACGCAGCGAGAAACTCTACGGTGAATTAGACCGTCAACTGGGCGAGCAACTTGGTACTGCGACGCAGGCTTTATCAAAAGCAGAACTAGGCCCGTTGGTAGCGGATGCATACCGCGAACATTTCGATACTCAGCTCGGATGGCAGAACGGTGGCGGCCAGCGTGCTGACATGAAAGAAGGGACCTTGACCCGTCGCGATGCGCAATCGGTGCTTCCTTTCGGTAACTCACCAATCGCGATTCAAGCAACGGGCGCACAGATTAAAGATGCACTGGAAAAGGGTATTGAATCTAATCCGGATGGTGGGAATGGCTTCCCACGGACTGCCGGATTCACGTTTGATTACGACATGAATGCGCCATTCGGTGAGCGCGTCAGGGCGATAAAGCTCGATGATGGCACGTCAATGGACATGAATTCCACGTACTCACTGGCCATTAGCAATTACGTGGTGAATGGTGGCGACAAGATCGATTCATTCAGCGATGCGCGTGTTACTTCTACTGGCACGGCAATCGACGTCGATGTCTTCTCCGAGTACATCAAGCGGCATGGTGAGCTCTCACCTTTGAAGACTCCTGATGAGCCAAACGATCCAGCAGACGGTGGGAAGACAGAAGAATCATCGATTGGTTCTTCGCGTGGAGCAGCCGTTGCTATCGGGGTGATCGCTGCACTGGCGGGTGCTTTCATTGCGTTCACTCCCAAGTCTGTACTGGATGGGATTGTTCGCTATCTGAAGACCTTCTTGCCGGGCTCGTGGCAACTAAATCTTCCTTCGGATCACTTCCCCTTGCAGGGACTGCATCAATAACCAGGGTATTTCAGTTCTACGGAGTCATTCCCACGTACCAAAAGAGTGGCTGAGCTGCGAGTGATAAGTTGAGCTTCTTCGTCAATGTGGCATAGACCTTGATGAGGTAATTCTTTTTATCAGCCCAGTCGATACACCTCGTAGTCGCCCGGCACTCCTGCGCCGGGGACGTGCTGAAGTCCGAGCTTCAATGCTAGGGCAATCGACGCTTCATTAGTGGGGTCGATTATCGCAACGACTGGGAGCTGCGGGAAACGCTCGCGCGCATTGGCAACCGCAGCGGCTGCGGCCTCCTTGGCATAGCCCTGGCCTTGCGATTCGGGTGCGAAGCGGTAGTAGAGGTTGAGCACTTCCTCACCGGCTTCTTCGCTATGACGCACGCCGGTAAAGCCAATGGTCGTTCCATCGTGAGTGGACACCACGTAGTAGCCCAGCTGTTTTTCACTCCAATTCTGTTGCCACGAGCGTGCCAGCTCCGCGGCTTCCTCCCTAGTCTTCATAGCCAATTCAGGGCGGTGCTCGTAGGTGCGGGCGTCCGAATGAATGGCAAAGATGGCGTCAATATCGGCATCTGTAGGCACCGACAATGCGAGCCGTGGGGTCTGGAGGGCGAAATCCTGATTCATAGGGGTTCCTTTCATTGAAATTTACAGGACTCCCAGGTTATCCAATCACGCGGTGAAACCCCTTCAATTCCCATCAAACTCATCTGCTTAGTGTCCACTAAACGAGGGTTCCTCACGATCAGCACGCATGTAATACATGTGCATGCAGTGAAGGACTATCGGTCCAGGGGACGTGGCCGATTTTCCGCCCCTCTTCGTCAAGGAGAACTCCCGCCCTCTTGTGGTGTTGCAGGAGGATGCTGCGGCTGACTACGCGAGTCGGTAAGCCGCGGACTACGTCAGATTCCACTTCGTTGGCTTGGCTGAAGGACCTTAGCCATAAGATGACGTAGAGGTTTGCTTCCCCACCTACCAGTGTTGTACACAAGCGCGCGTCTGGAAAGGTCTTGATCTTCGTGACTACCTCGTCGAGCTTAGCCGGCGGGACCAGCAGCCATAGGGCCAGCACCCCAGGCCATTCGTCGTGGAGCGGTGCAGCCTCCACTCGCTGGATAAGGACCCGCCGTGAGAGGAACTGTTTAACAATCCGTCGGGCCTGTGGGTTACCGAGACCCAAAGATGAAGCAATACGCGAGGCGCCGGCTCGTCCATCGCATTCCAACACACGAAGCGTCTTTTCCACGCGTTCGTCGAACTCTACTTCCGGGAACTTGTATTGGTTGGGCGATTTTTCGATTCGGCCAAGGGTGCCGCTGTTCCACTGAGCACCTTCAAGCTGGACATCCGACATTAGTGAAATGATTAGTTCGGATATGCCCTCGACCTGTCCTATGGACACATTGAGTACTGGGCGCACGCGGCTCTTGTCAGGAACAAAGACTATGAGCTGAATCTGGTACGCGCCGGTCATCTCACTTACCGACATCACTTCTGGGACCTGACAAAGTTGCTTGGCGACCGCTTCGACGAACCCTGGCTGGCATTTGACCCGCACGCTGAAGCACATCAACCCACGGACCCTATTTGGGTAGGTAGCGATCCAACCGGCTCCCGACTCCACCAGAGCGTGCCAATGTCGCCTCACCGTGGGGCCACTTACCCCAATTGTCCGCGCAATTTCCGCCCAGGGCGCGCGGGGATTGCGTTGAAGGGCATCAAATACCGCGAAGTCCAATTCCGACATCATGGTCTTTCCAGGATCTATCCCAGAGTCCATACCGAACATATTCTCCTGTTTTTAGACGTCATTCAAACAAATAGAGCTTTCAGAAAGTTTATTTAAATAACATACCTCGACAATGTGATCCATGGCATTAACTTGCGCGGATTGCATCTATGTCTCATTTCCGTTTGTCAAGGAGTTCCATGTTTGAGCAAGAGCCGTCTTCGACCAACATCAAGGACTTAGTAGATTCGCTGCAAAGCTACGCCAACCAATTTGCCGACAACCTCGCCGACGTTGCCAAGGATCTGTGGGATCACCCTGAAATCCGTTTCACCGAGTACCACGCCGCTAAGCGCCTTACCGCTGAGTTAGAGGACGCCGGGTTCGAGGTCACCCGCGGTTTCGGAGGCCTTGAAACGGCCTTTGTCGGCAAATGGTCTTCGGCCAGTGCAACCGCCGACTCGCCAACACTGGCAGTCTTTTGTGAGTACGACGCCTTGGAAGAGGTAGGCCACGCCTGCGGCCACAACATCATCGCAGCAAGCGGCTTGGGCGCAGCGAAAATCGCTAAGGCAGATTTGGAAGCCGATGGGAAGACGGGCGCTCACTTGGTGGTTATCGGCAGCCCCGGTGAAGAGGGCGGGGCAGGTAAGGTCCCGTTGATCGAGAATGGGGTGCTCGAGGGGGTTGACTACGCCGTAATGATCCACCCGAGCAACGAGGAGAAGGTCGGGGGAGGGAGCCTTGCTCGCGTCGCTCTCGATGTTGAGTTCAAGGGCAAGGCCAGCCATGCCGCGGCTGCGCCGGAAGACGGGCGTAACGCACTCGACGCAGCAACTCTCTCGCTAAATGCGATCGGCCTTCTCCGCCAGCAGATCAAGGATGATATTAGAATCCACTCGATCATCACTAACGGTGGGCAAGCACCAAATGTAATTCCTGAGCTAACTGGAATTCGGACTTTCGTGCGTGGATCGGACTCCGATTATCTTCTCGAGAGCGTTGTTCCGCGCGTTAAGAATTGCTTCGAAGCTGGCGCTCTTGCCACCGACTGCACTGTGAGCATCACCTCGACTACTCCGCCCTATCTTTCGCTGAAGTCGAACCCGACTCTGGTCACCATCGCTGAAGCAGCGTTTTCGGCTGTTGGGCGCCAGACTACTCCGAACGAACTGTTCTCTGGGTCTACAGACATGGGCAACGTTAGCCAAGTAGTCCCTGCTATCCACCCAATGATCCGCCTGACCCAGGATGCCCCGCCTCATACCCGTGAGTTCGCAGCAGCTGCCGATGGTCCTGATGCAAAGAAAACGATCATCGACGGCGCTTTGATTCTCGCCGCCACCTTGCTAGCCGGTTTCCGCGACCCCGAAGTCGTGGAAGAAGCGAAGCGAACTTTCAACGAATAACACCCCAGCAAACTAAGTAAGGAGTGGCTATGTCTAGCGCTAGCTCCCACTCATCGCCGGTCACCCAAGAAAGTGCGGAAAAGTCATCCACACGCTCGACTCGTCAGTTCGGTCGAGATGTTCTCCGTACGATCGAGAAGGTCGGCAATGCCTTGCCAGATCCCTTCCTGCTTTTTGTAATTCTGGCGTTAGCAGTCATGGTAATGTCTGCGATAGGCCATGCTTTCGGAGGTTCGGTCACCCACCCAGGAACCGGGGAAGACGTCCATATTCGTAGCCTTCTGTCGGGTGAAGGCATCGAGTACATCCTGACTTCGATGCTGGAGAACTTCACCGGTTTTGCGCCCCTGGGACTAGTCCTAGCCGTGATGCTCGGCATTGGCTTGACCGAGCAGGTCGGCTACATTCAGCACGCCGTGCAAAAGACCGTTCGTCGAGTGCCCTTCGCGGCCCTCCCTTACGCGGCGGTTTTCATTGGAGTGATCGGCAACCTCGCTTCCGACGCTGCGATGGTTGTCATCCCGCCCTTGATCGGGATCGTCTTTCACCACGCGGGAAGAAATCCCATTGCCGGTGTCGCTGCAGGCTTCGCCGGTGCGGGCATTGGTTTCACCGCAAACCTCTTTGTTGCCGGTACTGATGCACTGCTGGCGGGAATTACCACCGAAGCCGCGAGAATTGTCGACCCAGAGGCGCATGTAACAGCCGTTGCAAACTGGTACTTCAACGTTGTGTGCGTCTTCGCCCTTACGCTCGTTGGAGGACTCGTCACTACCTATGTCACCGAAAAGCGCCTCGGTAAGTACGAAGGTTCAATAAACGCCGAGGAGCTAGAGGAAGAGACAAAGGAAAGCGACAGAGCCCTGCTATTTTCTTCTGTCCTGGGGACGGCGTACATCGTACTAATTGCGGTAGTCGTATTGCTCCCCGATAGCCCACTCCGGGGCGAGAACGGAGCAATCATCGATTCCCCGTTCATGTCGGGCATCATCCCAATCATACTCGGATTCTTTATGCTCCTCGGCACTAGCTACGGCATCCTGATGGGAAAGATTAAGGACTCCAAGGATCTGTCGACATATATGGCAGAAGGTATTTCCGGAATGTCCGGCTATATCGTGATGGTCTTTGCCATCGCGCAATTCATCAAATATTTCGAGTGGTCGAATATCGGTATTTGGTTAGCGGTCAACGGCAGTGATTTCTTAAAGGAAATTGGTTTTACCGGAATCTTCCTGATTATCGGCTACATCGTGTTCACAGCTCTGCTCAACCTCATCATTCCGTCAGGCAGCGCCAAGTGGGCTTTGGAGGCACCGGTTTTCGTTCCACTCTTTATGCAACTGGGTTATCATCCTGGCTTCATCCAGGCTGCCTACCGCATGGGTGATTCCTCCGCGAACATGGTGACACCGGTATCCCCATATCTACCGATAGTCCTGGGGTATATCCGCCGGTACGATAAGAGCGCAGGGGTGGGCACGTATATCAGCCTTATGCTGCCCTATACGATTGCGTTCTTCTGTACCTTCTTGGCCGTCTTCCTTGTATTCTTCGCGTTAGAAATCCCCTATGGCCCAGGCGTAACCGCTCACCTGTAGTAAGACAGTGTGGTGTAGTAAAAATACCGAACGATAGATCCTCGGTCGGGCCTCTTCCCCTTGCCGGGAACGCATAAATGACCGAGGCCTTTCGTTCTCACGGAAACGTGGCCATATTCCAAAAATTGCCTGAGCTGCGAACAACAAGTTGAACTTCTCCGTCAACGCGGCATGCGCATCGACGACAGTGCAACTGCAGTCGAGCTTCTCTCACGGGTTAACTACTTTCGTTTCTCCGGGTATTTCCGGTATTTGCAGCTCATGTTTACCCAATCTGCACGCGTGTGGTGCAATCAATCTTGGCGTAGGGCCGTCCCTTCTTGTCAACGCTGGTCATTGCGTAGTTGCCGTTGTAGGCACGGCAGCCGGTGTAGTTATCCACGGGATTGCTGGGCGCCGGTGCGGCCGGAGCTTGGTAGGCGGGTGCGGCTTGCTGGGCCTCCTGCTCTGTGCGGCGGGCAGCCTCCGCAGCTTCTTGTTCTGCACGACGGGCTGCTTCTTCTGCTTCACGTTGTGCGGCCTCTGCAGCTTCGCGCGCGGCTTCTTCCTCGGCGTGCTTCTTTTCCCGTGCGTCTGAAGCGTAAGTTATCTTGCGGTTCAAGAGCGTTTCAATCTCGGTAGCGTCGTTATCGAGCTTGTCTAGCAGTTCGGTTTGCTTATGCCCGAATGCTTCTTTCTGGAAATCAGATTGTTCCGCGACCGCTTTTTCCAGTGCGGAAATAGACTTCTTTGCATCGGCTACGCGGGAAACATGAACGTGAGCGCCGTTGAATTGCTCGTCATTCCACATGTCGTCAAACTGAAAATGTTGTGCCGCATCAATGGTAGAGCGTGCGTCACGGTAGGAGCGGTAGGTTCCGTCGTCGCCAAATACGCACTCGGGGCCGGCCGAGTTGATGCCCTTGCCCGCAGCACGGGCTCGGTCGGCAGCGGCCGAGACCTCCGAGAAGAAGCGAGTGTTGCCGCCCACCTTCATCGGCACAGCGAAACCCTCCTCAGCAACGGAGGCGTTGATGAGCGAGCCTTCTTTGAATACTCCGGCTAGTGTTCGGCCATACTTGTCTTCGCGTTCATCGTCGTACTCTAGGGTCACTACCGTGCCGACTGGCAGCAGGCCTGCCAAGTACTGCTTTGCTTCCTCGGCCAAGCACTCCTTGCCCATTTCCGGGGTATCGATGTTGAGCAGTCGAATGCGGGTGGTCTCACCGTCCTGCGCTACGTCGATGGTGTCGCCGTCGACGACGTTCTGGACCGTAATGACGTCATCAGCGGAATCCGGCCCCAACACGGAATAGGCACCGTAGCCCACTCCACCGGCAGCCAACAGTCCAGCGACAACCTTGAAAAATCCCATATCAGGAACCCTACGAGAGAAAGAGCGTAACAAGAACATCAGGAGTATACATGCCTGCATTAAGGGGGTCTACGGTGTTGGCGCATGCTTGTCTACGTCCGCCCTACTTTTACCTGTTTCGCCCACTTCCAGCTCGCTCGGTCGTGGCATGCGAGGGTGGGTTGAAATCATCTACAGTCACGTGCTAGCGGGTGCGTACTCACAACTGTGAGGCGCTCCATCTTTACCAAGGGAGCGGCCTCTTGTTGGGGTCTGAAGTTAACTTGAATCGTGTTACTGACGGGCCAATGGCTTTAGACAAAGGTGCCCGCCGCGTTTCGGTGTCACTACAGGGGAGGGGTGTGGGCGTTAGTGAATTTGCACTAGATGTGCACTAGATAGACCGACCACGATCTGGGGCTTAGCGGAGTCAAAGCGTGTGCCTTGACACAGGTTTTGACGAAGGGTGACTAGTCTGGCAGTATGTGTATTAAGTGCTTAGCTCTTTAGAGTAGCCAAGGAGTGTAACCCCGTTCAATCGGGAGCAAGACCTAGGACAGCAGTCTGTTCAAGACTGCTTCAGTTGACCCATGTCTGCAGCAGTTTTGTTGTCTGCAGCCTGGGTCTTTTCTCGTTTTCGTGTTCCAGTCGTGGCCGGCAAGGCTTTGCACGAAGTGAATCTGAGGTGCCGTAATCGTTGCAGCGGCTCAGATTGAATTGTTTGACCGAAAGGAGCCATAAGAATGGCGACGAAAGCGGATTTTCAGCCTCTTGCGACAGAAGTGCTACGTGCACTCGGCGGGGCGGAGAACGTAAACAGCGTGACGCATTGTGCTACACGATTGCGTTTCAAGTTAGCGGACGCTGACAGGGTAGACGAGGCGGCAGTTAAATCAACCAACGGTGTGCTTACACTTGTTAAAGCCGGTGGGCAGTACCAAGTCGTGGTCGGAAACGACGTACCGCTGGCGTATCAAGCCATCACAGCTTTGCCTGGAATGTCGGCTAAAGGTGTGAAAGACGGTGAAGCGCAGCTGCAAGCTGCGGACAATGAAACAGTCAAGAGCGGGAACCCTCTAAATGCGTTCATTGACATGATTTCGTCTCTCTTCAGCCCGATTGTTTGGTGTCTCGCTGGACTGGGCCTAGGTAAGGCCTTCCTGACGCTTGCGACTAATTTCACCTCGTTTAGCGCTGATTCTGACACGTATATCGTTTTTAATGCTGCGTTTGATGCTTTCTTTTTCTTCTTACCGCTCTTCCTAGCAGCAACTTCAGCACGGTATTTCAGGGTTAACCAATACGTAGCTATGGCCACGGTTGCTCCACTGGTATACCCGGCGATTGTGGAACTAGGTACGCGAAATGATGTACATTTCTTTGGAATTCCGTTAATGACGGCAAGCTATGCCTCCTCCGTTATTGCCCCTGTTATCGCAGTTTGGTTGGCTGGGTATTTGCAACGGTGGCTTGAACGAGTACTTCCCGGCGCTATCCGAAATTTCTTCACGCCGCTAATCGTCGTTGCGGTAATGGTACCCGTGGTGCTTCTTACCGTCGGACCTGCGACTGTATGGCTGTCACAGCTCATTGCTGATGGCGTGAACTCAGTTTTTGTTCACATTCCATGGCTTGGTGGTGCAATAATGGGTGGGTTCTGGCAGGTCTTGGTTATTTTCGGCCTACACTGGGCGTTCAATCCTATCTTCCTAAATGAACTTGCCGTGGATGGTCATTCATTCATTATGGCTACTATCATGGCGGCCGTACTTGCCCAAGCCGCCGCTGCTCTTGGCGTATTCTTGCGGACGAAGAACGATGCGCGTAAAAAGGTCGCTGGGGCCGGCGTATTTTCCGGATTTATGGCTGGTGTCACCGAGCCAATTATTTACGGTGTTAACCTTCCCCTCAAATTCCCGTTTTATGCAGGATGCGTAGGCGGTGCCGTTGGCGGTGCAATCATCGCTGTGGGCGGAAATGCCTTTGATGTATACGCCTTCCCATCGTTACTGGCGCTTCCTGCTGCCATGAATGTCGGTTCTTTTGCTGCACAGCTAGTTGGTAGTGGTGTGGCGATTGTAATCGGTTTTATCGGGTCTTGGATTTTAACCCCAATGGCGGAACGTCGCGCAGATGCAGCCTCGGCTGAAACAGGTGAAACGTCACTGGAGAACAGTGCCGAAGCTGTAACACCGGAAGCTACTTCTGATGGGAGAGCCGTTGACATTCGGGCAGTAGTACCTGGAACCATTATCCCGCTCAACAAAGTTGCGGATGAGGTGTTCGCTTCGGAAGCGATGGGTAAAGGCGTTGGAATTAAGCCGACCACGGGAAAGATTTCTTCTCCAGTGGCTGGAACAGTGATCGCCGCACCGAAATCGGGCCACGCCTTTGGCATCAAAACTGCGGATGGAATTGAGGTCCTCGTGCACGTCGGAATCGACACGGTAAAGATGAGAGGCGACGGTTTTGACGTTCATGTTTCCCGAGGTGACCAAGTGGAGCTTGGACAGGTGCTTGTTGACGTCGACCTCAACGCGATTGAAAGTGCAGGTTATGACGATACCACTATCGTGGTGGTTACAAATACCGCGAAGCTGGAGGACGTAACCGTTGTTGCAGAAGAAAACCAAGCGGTCGTAGATGAAGTAGTCATCACCGCGACCAAGTAGCTTTCAAGAAAGGAATCGAATCATGAAAAAGTCTGCTTTCCCCGAAGGATTTCTGTGGGGTGGAGCCACTGCGGCGAATCAGCTGGAAGGGGCATTTGATGAAGGCGGAAAAGGCCTATCGATCCAAGACGTGATGCCCAACGGCTTGATGACGCCGCCGACTGAAGCTCCCACTTCGGATAATCTGAAGTTGAAAGGCATCGACCACTATCACCGCTATCAAGAAGACATTGCCCTTCTGGCCGATATGGGTTTTAAAGTCTATAGATTTTCGATCGCATGGTCGAGGATTTTTCCGAACGGTGATAACGAAGAGCCTAACGAAGAGGGATTGGCGTTCTATGATCGTATCCTCGATGAACTCGAAAAATACGGTATCGAGCCGCTTGTGACTTTGTCTCACTATGAGACTCCATTGAACCTAGCTCGTAGCTATGGTGGTTGGTCAAACAGAAAACTGATTGACTTCTATGTTAAATACGCTACAACGGTCTTTAACCGCTACAAGGGGCGCGTTAAGTACTGGTTGACCTTCAACGAAGTGAATTCAATTCTGCATCAGCCATTCATGGGTGGTGCGATTGAGAAGACTCGTGAAGAGATTACCGAGCAGGAACTGTATCAAGCCATTCACCACATCATGGTCGCATCTGCTCGCGCAACCGCGGTTGCGCGAACCATTAGTCAGGATTTCTCAATTGGGTGCATGGTCATCAGCGTCCCTCGCTATCCGCTCAGGCCGAGGCCCGAAGATGCGTTCAAGGCGCTTCGCGAAACACAGCTAGACGCATTGTTTGGCGATATTCATGTAAATGGTGAGTATCCAAATACGCTGCTCCGTGTGTTTAAGGAGCATGAAATTGAACTCGACATTTCTGAACAAGACCTCGTCGACTTGCGCAACACCGTCGACTTTGTGTCTTTTTCCTACTACATGTCTGTTGCTGAAACTACTGATCCGAGTGCGGAACGGGGCGGCGGAAATATCATGGGAGGTGTAAAAAATCCTGAAGTCGAGGTGTCCGATTGGGGCTGGGCCATTGACCCAGTGGGGCTGCGCTATGCCCTGAATACTATGTATGACCGATGGCACAAGCCACTGTTCATCGTCGAAAATGGCTTGGGTGCGGTAGATCAACTGGTAGATGAAGGAACTACCAAGACCGTCCACGATGACTATCGCATCAACTACATGAATGACCACCTAGTCCAAGTTGAGGAAGCACTCAAGGACGGCATCCCTATTATGGGCTACACATCTTGGGGCTGCATCGACCTAATATCCGCTTCGACAGCTGAGATGAAAAAGCGGTACGGTTTCATTTACGTGGATCTTGACAATAATGGTGAGGGGACTCTCGACCGATACCGAAAGGACTCTTTCTATTGGTACAAAGAGGTGATCGCGACGAACGGTGAATCGCTGAAACGAGGATAATCAAAGGCAAGGAGAGGACTATGACTGAGATGAAGGTTCTTCGGGCCCTCAATAATAACGTGGTCCTCTCCGTGCGCCCGGACGGTACAAAAGTAGTGGTAACCGGGTGGGGAGTTGGCTTTAAGAAGCGGCCGGGGGAGCCAGTGGACGCGGGAAAGATAAATCAAGTATTTGTCCCGGAAAATAATCGAGACATAAGCAATCTCGCTGATTTACTCGCTTCGGTTGACCCAGATTATTTGCAGTTGGCTGAGTCCCTACTCCACGAACATGCCAGTTCGATTGGAATTGATGTTGCTTCTGCAACCACCGTCGCACTGGCGGATCACCTTCAAATGGCAGTGCGTCGCTTTTCTATCGATCCGCAACTAGCAGCGTCAGCAAATCCTCTGGAAGCAGAGGTTAAAAACCTCTATCCCGAGGAGTTCGCCATCGGAGGCGAAATTCTTTTAGGCGTTAATAGGTGGCTAAATCGGCGGTACCTTGATCCGCTGCCAGAATCCGAAGCAGTTGCTATCGCACTCCACTTGGTAAACGCGGGTTTTCGAGTTGAGGATCTCTCTTTTACTTACGAAATGACCGAGTTGTTCACCCAGCTCTTCGATGTGATAGACCGCGCGTTGGGATTGAGGGTGGATCGGAATTCGGTTAGTGCAGCTAGGTTCATAACCCATATGCGGTACTTTTTCGTGCGAGTGAAAAGTGACCAGCAGTTGGACGAAGGTATGGCAGTTTTGCAGCAAGGGCTTGAAACTAAGTATCCAGAAGCGGTCAGATGTGCGCTTTTGCTCAAGGATGTCCTAGAGCTTCGCCTCACCACTCATCTGCTGGATGATGAAGTTTCTTATTTGGCTCTTCATGTAGCTCGACTGGCTAATGAGTTTACGTCTGAGGACAGGCCATAGTTCGAAGTAACGAAGCGGCCGGGATAACGGCTGGCCTACTGGTCGGCGGTATTTACAATTTGGTGGGCTTAAGCATGTACCGAGTTTCTGGGCGAGAAGCTTCGCCCATTGAAGGTCCGGATTTATTGATGGAGTTCTCGAACTCCTGATCCACAATCAGTCCGCCAAAGGCCTGAAGTTTACGCACGTCATCTTGCTTGATGTGAGCAGGGAGGCGTTGCCTCAGCGCTACCTCATGAAGGGCCTAGCCCCGGCCGAGGCCGACGAGGCTTTGCAGCGGGAGCGGGCGTTGCTCTACGTGGCGGCCTCCCGTGCGCGCGACGTGCTCGTGGTGAGCGTGGTGGGGGAGGCATCGGAGTTGTTGCCGGGGTAGGTTAGTCGGCGTTTTCTTTCGCTTCTTTTCGCTAGAAGGAACTGCATCACAATCGTAGGAGACGTATGATGTCTTATGACTCCAATACGAAGGCGAATAGGAAGGTTCCCAAACATGACTGCAAGCACACAGCTCCTGCGTGGCGTGGTGCCACCGCTGCTGACCCCGTTTAATGAGGACTACTCCGTTGACACCGATACCCTCAAGCGCCAGGCTGAACGCCTTATAAAGGCTGGCGTTCATGGCCTGTTCGTGCTCGGCTCTTCAGGTGAGGTAGCTTTCCTCACTCGAGAGCAGCGCAAGGAAGTTATCGCAACGGTGGTGGAACAGGCTCAAGGGCGCGTTCCGGTCATTGCCGGCGTGATTGATATGACGGCTCCGCGAGTAATTGAGCACATTGAAGATGCCGTCGCGCTCGGGGTGCAAGGGCTAGTTGCTACTGCACCTTTTTATGTTCGTACTCATGATGTAGAAATTGCTGAGCACTTCCGACTTCTTCATGAAGCCGCGCCAGAGACTCCTATCTATGCGTATAACATTCCGGTCAGCGTTCACTCGGTGCTGGATATCTCTACTCTTATTTCCCTGGCCAAGGAAGGCGTTATTGCTGGTGTGAAGGATTCTGGCGGCAATGATGGATACACGCGTGCCTTGATTAGTGCCCGCAACAAAGCTGGGGTGACAGACTTCGTAGTGTTGACCGGCTCGGAAACTACGGTCGACTTCGCTTACCTGGCAGGTGCCGATGGCGTGGTACCTGGTCTGGGCAACGTGGATCCGGTTTCCTACGTGAAGCTGCATGAGCTACTGGTTGATGGAGCATATGCGGAGGCCGCGGAATTGCAGTCTAAGATTTGTGATCTTTTCACCATCGTTGGTGTGGGCGATGGCACGCGCATGGGCGGAAGCTCGCAGGGCCTCGGCAGTTTCAAGGCAGCGCTGCACCACCTGGGCGTCTTCCCGTCGGGGCTGATGTCTCGTCCGCATGTCGCTCTGAACGATGAGGAGCTGGCTAAGATTCATGAGATCGTCGATGCCGCTCAGGTGATCGAGCCCTAATTCCGCTGAATTACGACGAAACGAGTGAAGAGTGACTAGTACCCTTGCGCTTGATGTCGGTGCAACAAAGATTGGTTGGGGCTTCGTGTCTGATGAAGACCCAACGCAGGCAGTTGCGTTGGGAAAGATCCCTACCCAGCCGGCCGGGGCTTCGCCACAGGAGCAGATCAAGAAGGCCATTCAGCTGGCGTTGGAGGAATCGGGCATTGCCCCGGCGCGAATCGGCATTGGCTCGCCAGGAGTGATTCAGGCACCTGAGGGACTCGTCACCTACAACGGAGACACCATTAAGAACTGGTCTGGTACCAATCTTCGTGAGGTTGCGAAAGAGGTTGTTGACCTCCCGTGTGCTGTTCATAACGATGTGCGAGTCTGGGCGTACGGAGAGCTGATGCTCGGAGCCGCGAGGGAGTTCCAGTCCGGCAGAGTCCTGTACCTTTCGTTGGGAACTGGTGTCGGTGGTGCGGTAAGCGATAACGGGAGTCTGCTCAGCGGACCTACCGGATCGGCCGGAGAGTTTTCTGAACTCTTGTGTGCTGATTTCCGGGGCTTTGCGGACCGCGCCGAGAACATCATGAGCGGCAATAGCTTGGCTGCGTATTACGAAGAATTTTCTACGAACCCGGCGAGCGAGCGAGTGCAGTGGAAGGAACGGGCCCAGTTAGCGCTTCCCCTCGAAAAGGTCGTAGAAAGAATGAACCAGGGAGATGAACTCGCTTCCCGGATTATTCGAGGGAATTCTTATGGCCTTGGCCGTGCGGTGGCGGGTCTTGTTTCAGGGCTCGATCTCGATGCCGTTGTCTTGGGCGGCGGTGTGTGCCAGATTGGGGCCGCTGTAGAAGAACCATTCCGTCAGGCCATAGAGGATTTCGCATTGAAGCCGAATCGCTCCGTTGCAATTCGGGTTACTGAATCTCCGGCGACAGCACCGTTAGTGGGTGCAGCGGCTTTTGCTCGAGACAACGCTTTTTAGCACCGTTTATCTGCGGTATTTCCAGAAGAAGGCTCAGGTATATGTTTAGGTTTAAGAGTAGTGAACTGGCGGAACGCCGAGAAGAAGTTCACGGCATGATTCGGAACTCGGTGATTGTCTCGGTGCAAGCGCCAGATGGTCACCCAATGCGCGATACCCATACCTTGACGCATGTCGCTCGTGCGTGTGTTGAGGGCGGAAGCCGCGCAATCCGGTGTGGAGGGTATGGCGGCATCGAGGATGTCGAGGCAATCGCAGCCGCAGTAGATGTACCAGTTTTCGGTCTGACAAAGGAGGGGAGTGAGGGGGTTTATATCACCCCTACCGTTGAGTCCGTACGCCAATTGGCCGAGGCAGGGGCTGCGGTTATCTGTGCGGATGCTACGGATCGCCCTCGGCCCGATGGATCGAGCTTCTCCGATCTTGTCGCCGAGTGCCACCGACTTAATGTTCTGTCGATGGCTGACTGTTCTACCCCGGAAGAAATGCAGCGGGCGCACCAAGCGGGGGCGGATATCATCTCAACGACGCTGGCCGGCTACACAGAGTTCCGGAGCAAGACCGAAGGCCCAGATCTTGAATGCTTGGCAGAGGGGCGACGGCTCTGCGGTGAGGATGCCTTTGTAATCGGCGAAGGCAGGTTTGCCTCGCGCGATGATGTGGCTGCAGGAAAGCGCGCCGGCGCCGATGCAATCATCATCGGCACTGCCATCACAGATCCGGCGTGGATTACACGGAGCTTTAATAGCTGACGCGGACTGTCACAGCGAAGTCAGCAGGGGTTCGTAATGCCTGAGCACAGACGCTTGGTACTTCTTCAGGTCGTTGTCCTGTAGAGCATCGACGATGTCCTGGTGCGCGCGTACCGTTCTGCTGAAGTCCTGTGGTTCTTCCAATTTGCGAAGTGGAATGACGTTCATGTGCACTTGCCAGAAGGCATCATTGAGCTCACGGATAATCGGGTTATCTATTTCGGAGAGCAATACCTGATGAAACTCCCGATCCTCCTCGGCAAAGTTGAGACCTTGCTCCCGCTTGGCAGACATCTTTTCAACGATGGCGCTCAACTGATCTAGCTTGGAGGGATCGGGTTTGGTAGTGATTTCTTGCCCGATAGCAAGATCAATTGCCTGCCGAATCTCCACCACATTGCGAAGCGTTTCAAGGTTGTCGTCAGCGTCGAGAGTCGCGCGAAAAATGAGGCCTTGAACTAGGGCTTTGAGTGACGTGCCGGAGACAAACGTTCCGGTTCCGTGCCTGACTTCGACGATATCTAACGTCGTTAGGATTCTGATGGCTTCTCGGACAGAAGAGCGAGAGAAACCGAGTTCCGCACAGAGCTCTGATTCGGTTGGCAAAGTGTCCCCAGGCTTGAGTGCGTTGTCCTGGATGAATTTCTTGATGCCTTCTACAGCCTGCTGTGTGGTTGAGGCAGGGCGATGTGCGGCTTCGCTGAATCCCCATGTTCCGGTGTGCACTGGTTAATCCCTCTTTTCTTTCCGATCCATCTTAAGCCTCCCACGTTGGCGGGGTTCTCAAAGGATGAGCGCTGCTGGGGGAGGAGCACTTCGCTCTGACGGGCAGGGTAAGCAGTTTTATCTTAAAACCCTTCACACATCAGACGTCTGATGTATTGTATCTTTCAACATGCTTTGTTGCACAGACGAATCGGAGAGTGACTTAGCTCTCTATATTGAAAGCCCTGAAGGGAAGGCCACATGCAATCGTTCGGAACACTCAACTGGATAGTTCTGATCCTCTATCTCCTGGGAATGCTTCTTGTCGGCGCTTATTTTGCGCGTAGGGCCGGCAGTGATCAGGACGAATTCTTCAAAGCGGGTGGCAGGATTCCTGGCTGGGCAGCGGGATTTTCTATCTATGCCACGACGCTGTCTGCCATCACATTCATGTCGACGCCGGAAAAGGCCTATCTGACTGACTGGGCCTACTCGGCTGGTAACCTCGCTATTTTTGCCATTGTTCCAATTTTGATTGGTTACTATGTTCCGTTCTTCAGGAAGCTGGATGTCACGACGGCCTACGAGTACCTTGAGGAGAGATTCTCCGTAGCCCTCCGAGTTCTCGGCTCGCTCCTCTTCGTTCTTTATCACGTCGGGCGCATCGCCATCGTTATCTATTTGCCGACATTGGCAATCACGTCGGTGGCAGATATCAACCCGCTGGTCGTCGCCGCGTTTGTAGGCGCTCTTTGTATTGTGTACACCTTCCTGGGAGGCATGGAAGGCGTGATTTGGTCTGATGTGATTCAGGGTATCCTGCTGCTGGCTGGCGCCGCAGCGGTAGTGCTGACGGCCATGGCCATGACTCCCGACGGATTTAACGGTGCGGTGGTTAACGCCGCTGAAGAAGGAAAGTTCTACTCAGCGGACAACTTCACCACGAATGCAGTCTTCTCCTCGATACCATTCATCTTTATCGGAAATGTACTGAACAGCTTGCACCAGTACACCTCTTCTCAGGACGTCGTTCAGCGCTACCAAACGACTCCTACGATTCAAGCGACGAAGAAGTCCCTCATCGTCAACGGAATACTGGCGCTGATAACAATTCCGCTGTTCTACGGGATGGGAACGGCTTTGTATAACTTCTACGAAGCGAAGGGTGGTCTGCCTGAAGGAGTCAACACTTCTGCTGTAGTGCCGTATTTCATTCTTTCGGAGCTGCCTGCAGGCATTGCTGGACTCTTGATTGCTGCCATCTTGGCGGCTGCGCAATCGACAATTTCTTCTTCGCTCAACTCGATTTCCGCGTGCGTTGCCGTGGATATCTATAACCGCTTCTCCCCGAAGGAGGCGTCGGTTACTTTCTCTCGCCTGGTCATCATCGTTGCCGGAACCTTCGGATTGGCCGTTGCACTGTATCTCATCATTACCAACCAGTCGGACCTGTGGGACCTGTTCCTCGCGATTACCGGTCTTTTTGGAGTTCCGCTCACTGCGGTATTTGTCTTGGGTATCTTTACGAAGTCCGCAAATTCCAATGGCGTTCTCATCGGGCTCCTGTGCGGAGCGATTGCTGCGTATTTCGCTGGAAAGCTGGACCAAGGCCCATTCTTGGTCTCGATTGTCGCCTTCGTAGGAACTCTCGTTATCGGCTACCTGGCATCCTTCATCTTCCGGAAATCTGACCATCACGACATCACGGGCTTGACTATTTACGGAAAGGACCTTGAATACACGCGGCGCAGTGTCAATCAAATACCCGTTGCGCAAAGTGAGTAAGCAATACGAATAGGCTGCCGCTAGGCTTGGTTCGTGTGTACACCGGAAGCAACTGAAGGAAACACAATGACCACACCCGATATCGAGGTTGACTACGACTCCGTCGATTCGATTCTGGATGTGATCGGTCGATGCCTACGCGTGGACCGCAAACTCAATCAGCGTACACCGTGGGATGGCTTTGTGGTCGTGTCCGGTTACGAGCAGGGGCACTCGGCGCACCAAGCATGGCGGTTTGTCGGTGATAAGACTTTGATCACCACGGTGTCCGCACTCAACCCAGCGTTCAACGATACGCTGATCGCACGGTTGCGAGAGCTCACCGCCGATCCGGAACGCGGTGAGTGGCAGACCTGGATCGCGCGGTACGATCTCGCCTCCGATAGCTTCGACCACACATTCCTGTGGCCCGGAGAGGACGAAGTGGGGTTGCCCGCAAATCGTGGACACGTAGTGGAGCTACCTAGTGGTTAGGCAGCTATTTCTTTTCTGCTGTTGATTGCGCCGGCGTGGTTCTCGAAGTCGACGGGGCTGACCATTCCGAGTGCAGAGTGCCGGCGCCGACGGTTGTAGACGACTTCAATCCAGTAGGCAACGGCCTTGCGTGCAGCATCACGGGTAGGCCATCGCTTACGGTCGTAG
>NZ_LAYQ01000025.1 GCF_000988205.1 Corynebacterium minutissimum
GCTCGAGTTTGACCCACCGGCCTTAAAAGCCCGGCGGAAACACCGATTTCCTTAGCCACATGAGCGATCGGTCGCTCTGACTCGATTACCAGGTTCGCGGCTTCACGCCGGTACTCAGGCGTGTACTTCTTGCGCTGTTGACTCACAATGAACATCCTCTCCTACGGACACAAGATCCGTACAAATAGGGTGTCCACTAAACGAGGGTAACCTCATTCTTGGCTGACGTAGTCAGGGTCTGCAGCTAGGCGCTCCTTTTCCAGTGTGAGCAATTCCGTAGCCAGCTCTCTCAGACGAATTTGATCTTCACCAGCTTCGCGGACTGCATCGAGCAGCCGCATTCTCTTGTCGAGAAGCTCCACCCCATGCGGGGAGAGCTCACCGAAGACACGCGAGTCCAAAGCCCACCGAGCTTGTCCGTAGAAGTGGAAAGACTCATGTGCGAAGAGGGTAATGAAATGTTCTGAGGAGAATTGTTTGTCGAAATTATCCTCACCGAATTTGAGGTAGTAGACATCGCTCCCCTGGACCGCCGTGGTCTCGCCCACCGTGTTGAAGTTGCCGCCGGCAACCTTAATCGACCACAGCCTCGGGTAAATGCGGTCTAACCGATAGACTTCGAGGCCGGCGGCGTTTTCGCCCATGTCTACGTGCGCAGCGAAGGGTGAAGAAACTTCTTGGGTGGGGTTGATCAGGTAGGAAAAGCGGGTCTTCCTGCTGATTAGCAGCGTGGGGTGCTCGGTGGCAGCCGCATTGCGCCAGGCCGCCGAATCCGGAGAATCCGCTACGGCAGCAGCGTATTCCGAATACTCCTCTAGGGCACGCCGGCCAATCGGATCCAGCACACTCACGGATATCCCCGCGGCATTGCGAGCCACATGTATGCTGCCAGCGATGAGCACTACAGCGAGCAGAATTACGCCGATTCCACACCACCGGTGCGGCCGCCTCCGCAGACGGTTCAAAATTGCGGGCTAAACTGATTTGCCCACCTACTTCACCTCCAACGAGTCGGCGGCGCCGAAAACTACTTGGCGCATGCAAAAGAAGCTAGCGCTTAAGTGGACTGTTGTAGTCACACATGTCACTTTATAATCCGGTGTCAACAACCTCCTCATCGCCTAGAACCGACTCGAGGTTATTGCCCTTTGTACAAGAGGCTATCTGGTCGAAACTTCTGAGCGCGATGTACTAGCCACAACGCGAGGTCACAAACGCCATCACAGGCATCTCTGTAATGCGCACGCAAGTTACTGTAAACAGCAAGCATCACCCAATGCTGCGCTTGTCGACACGCCTGCGCGCATCTTCACAGCGTTCGGTTCAGATGAATAGTTAACAATCTCAAGGACCTTTCTCAGCGACTATGCGCAGATCATCACTGCGGTGATACGCCCCTTCAATCGCCTATGCAAACAGCCCCACTGCGAAGGCAATGGGGCTGCGCTGCGGCGCTCCGCCTTAGATTTCTCTGCGCAGGAAGGCCACTACGAGTTGGGCTTAGCGGTTAGCACGCCACGGAATGCCCTCCTTGGGCAGGTAGCCCAGCAGGTAAAGGTAATCAATAGCGCCCAGAATAGAAACGACGAGACCGCCGCCGAGGATAGCCGCGAGGAATGTGTATCCAGCCATGGAGGAGGAATCGACGTCCTTGCCGTCAGCGCCGTCCTGAGCCTCAGCACCGCCGGTGGTAGAAGTCGAGGGTTCGGTCGACGTCGTAGGTGTCTCAGACGAGGATTCCGCGGGCTCAGTGGTCTTAGGCGTCGAAGGAGAAGCGGGCTTGTCGTTGCTTACCTTCTTACCATTGAGCATATCCGCACACTTCTGGCCTGCCGGTGCGTTAATCTCCGCGAGCGCAGAAGCGGAAGCCGAAATGCCTGAGAGCGTAGACTCGATCTCCTTTTGCTGGGTCTCGCTCAATTTCAAATCCTTGGCAGCGCTGGCACCTGGGAAAAGACCTGCGATGGTGACAGCGGCATTGAAGATCTTCAGAACGGTGGCCACACCAGTGCCAAAAGCACCGTCAGCAAACTTGATGAGGCCAGAAACGGTCTTTTTGGCGGCATCTGGATTCTTTAAGTCCACCTCTGCATCAGTGTTATCAATCTTGGCGATGGCCATGCCTTGCGCGCGTGCGAGATCCCAGGTGACGTCCTTGTCTGGCTCACCATCACGAACAAGTTTGGCAATTCCCTCCCACGAGCTTGCGCCAATCTTCTTGATGAAGTCAGAAGGCACAAGTTCACCGACGACTGGGATTACTTCCCACACCGTCTGGAGCAGCTTGTTTCCACCGTCGTAGAAAGCCCGTGCAAGGTCCAGCTTGCGCTCGAGAATCTCGCCTTCTTTGCCTGGGGCATCGGTGATCTCACACACCAATTTGCCGTTCTTCTCTACGACCTTGATAGTCGCGTCAGCCGTCGATGCCTCGGCGGTTTCCAGCTCATCGAGTGTCGTTGGCTTGCCGTTTTCCGCGCCGTAGAAGCCAAAGTCGTTGTCTCGGGATTCACGCTCCAACTCCTCAATGGCGTTGTCGCCAGCGTTGTTTGAATCGATCAGGTTGCCGTCTTCGTCGAAGGCGGTGCCATTGACGTCGACAGTGTCAGCGCCGGACTGTTCGTGGACAAAAGACGTATCGCTCGGCTCCTCAACGGCGAAGGTCTGCGGGGCGACAATAACGGAAGAAAAGGTTGCTACGGCCACTGCGGTGGCAACGATGCGAGAGTGTAGGGAACGCATGCGAAGTCTTTCTTGCAAGTTGATGAGCACACACTTAACACAGTGAGCTAAGTGCTTAAGGTTCGGACGTGGTCACCATACAACCGTCGAAATATATTTTCGACATTTGAGTAACTAATCGTTACCCCCGCTTGGAAACCCCCAGTTCAGCATCAGTGCAGTTCACAGCGTCAACATCGTTGACAATACGATTATCTTACCCCCATCACCAACGGGCAACTTGCGGATAGACGCCGAGTTTAGCCGCCGACACACCAGCCTCCCCAGGTGCCAATAGAACGAACTACCCGCTTTCACATTAAGAAAGCGGGTAGAGAAACGGCGACGATGACGCGCCAAGAGGCAATTCTCAGTTACGTTGCTGCATTAGTCAGTCGTGCCACTAAGACTGCGCATGATGCCACCAAATTCAATGTCCATATAGTGGGTGAGAATCTCGAAAATATAGTCAGAATCAAACCCACGCAAGGGACCCTTGGTACTCAGCATGGCTAGACCATGAGCGCCCGCCCACACGGAAATCACCAAGGTGAATAGAACCCACGGAGTGCGCGGCCCGTCAACTTCATCGATTGCCTCACGCATGAGAGACATAATGAAGCCAAAAGCCCGTCCAAATTCGCTAAAGTCACGTTGGAGCTCAACCGCTTTGTTCGCGTTCGGCAAAAGTCGTCCTCGAAGGACATGGGAACAATCGGCCCGGACGCGATCTTGATGAGAGCTTCAAAGCCCATCGGATCAGCCAACGCATGCGAGACGTAGCCGTACCCGGTGGCCTTAATCTTGGACATTGCTTTAGCGTCTTCCGGAAGCGCAGCTACCTGCCGGAAAATGAACTCATAGTTGACCTTGTCCAAATACCGCTCAAGGAAGCTGGCCAGCTCTTGATCGCTTTCAATCAGATGCTCAGCTTCCTGCACACTAAGGCCCGCCCGCTTCGCAGCACCACCGATATGAAGGCCGGTAACGCCGTGGTCAAGCGCCTCCTCAATAGCACCACGCAGCAACGCCGTACGCTGTTCATCCTCGGTTCCCCGTGGGTAATCCTTGGCCTTTGCTACCAACGCTTCCGGCTGCTCTCCCACCAAGCCATAAGGAATAGTGCGCTCGACGCGCTCTCCCCTAAAGAATGGGTAGAGGCCGACACTCAGGGTGTCCATAACAGCGCCAAATGTCTGCTTTTTCGCTGCCGGCGACAGGTAACGCAGGATTCCTTCAGCTGCCAGTTGCGTCACGCCGTGTAGGTGGGAAAAAATCGACAGCGCCGACAACAAGGTTCCACTAACATCAGGATCTACTCCGCCAGATTCCTTGATAGCCTCCTCGGTCAACTCAAAAAGAATCTGCATGATAGGACATATTTCGACATCCCCATCAGAATTAACAAAGTCCTCTACAGTAACGCCGACCCGAGGAGTTGCATGAACCGCAGAAAATGCCGCAAAGGCAGAAGGATCCTCCACCGCGAAGGAGAAATACGCCAGCGCCGTGGCGCGAAGCTTATCCACGGCCGTCGCATTCTCAGGCAAACGCTGGAGATGCAGATCAACGACTGAGGTCAGCGCCTCGTTCAGGGTGCGCTTGGTTTCCTTTACAAGCTCAGCTTCAGAGGCAAAGAGCTCTTGGGCTTCCGCTAGCGGAACATCCACTTGATCGGCCACCTCCCGGAGGCGCACCTCATCAATGCCCGCTTTGGCAATAACCCGACCGGCCTGCTCAATAAGGAGCTGGCGCGAGGGTTGGTTACCTTGTTCCACACCTACTGAAGTAATCACAGAATTCAGCTTACCTAGGAAACAATCACTTTTAGGGGCCCTTCCGGTTTTAGAGTGCGTTGATTTTGTCCTGTAGTTGTCCGGAGTGGATCAGGCTCCGCAAGATGTAGTGGTTGAGGTTTTTAAATCCTAGGCGATGCCGCGTAGGTGTTCGAGTCTGCCGTTGATTGCCTCGACGGGCCGTTGGAGGCACCGATATCGAAGTAGGCGAGCACATCTTTGCGTCGACGCCACAGGGTGCGTCCTAGTTGGGCGAGCTCTTCTAGCCTTGTGGTAATCCT
>NZ_LAYQ01000026.1 GCF_000988205.1 Corynebacterium minutissimum
AAAACAAACACACACACTTGAACTTTTCAGTGTGTAAACAACAAACACAACAGTTAATTAATCACACTGTCGCTTGCGTCCACTACACAGTATCTGACACAACACACGTCAACCAGAATTTGCTCCGTGTGTTTGTCGGTGGCCTATAGCAGCAGGGAAACGCCCGGTCCCATTCCGAACCCGGAAGCTAAGCCTGCTAACGCTGATGGTACTGCAACCGGGAGGTTGTGGGAGAGTAAGAAACCGCCGACACCAAACAACAAACCATAATTCAATACACAAAGCCCGCCACCTTTGAGCAACCACTCAACGGTGACGGGCTTCTTCATCGTTTTCACACACAGCCTACAAACACAGACCCGAAAACACAGACCTGCAAGGGCGTCGTCAAGCGCCAACGACCCAGAATCAGCGACCTGCGTGCTTTCACTTTCACGTCTGCACCTATAGGCCAAGACACCAACCCCCATCAGTGGTTCAGACGCCTAACCTCGTCATTTAAGGGACTACATGCCTGACGTTTTAAGTCTTTAGCGCTCCCGTAAATCGTCGGCCACCAGCACTGTATTGATAGCGGGATGTCGTTTCCTTTTCGTGCTTTACAACTAGAATGTAGTCGGTATCAACTCTTGGCGGGATAGCGAAGGAGAACGCGATGAGGTTCCCGCAGACTTCGGCTTCTTTTACTCATTCTTATAACCCGGTCTTCCTGAAGGAACTGAAGGCTGTTCCCTACGGGAGAAAAAACGAGAACCCCTCTCCCTACAACCTTTGTCCGGTCTTTGAATCAGTAGAGCGTGTTCCGCAAGTGCGCGATATCCGTGGTGGTCTTGTGTTTTTCGGAGCGATGGTCTTGGCAGCAGGATTGATCTTCTTTGTGGGCTTACTTCTTAACAGCTTCAAGGTTCCGGGTCTCTTGGCGTTTCTTCTTGGCGCGTTGCTCCTTTATTTTTTGTTTCTCATCGCTAAGCATGCGTTGTTTGCGCGACGAATTAGTAGGGCCTGGAAGAATGGCTGGATCGATTTTTATCCGGTTCTCCTCGGCAGTCTTTTTCACGATGAAGAGAATGCCAAGCGTGGGAAGAAGGGGCATTTTTATGCCACGAAGGCCTTGGTCGTGGCGCCAAACGGCGAGTCCCGGATGCTCGAGGTGTCCGTGGAAGGGCTGAGGCTGGACCGAATGATTAAGGAAGGCGCTGTCATGGCGCGTGACCGCCAGGGGATCCGCCTTGATGCAATCCGCAATAACGGGTGGACATTCTGGGCAGTCGTTCGTGGTCGGCCGTTGGACGACGGAAGCGTGGAACATGGGCTGTCCGCTTCACAGGTGGCTGCGGGCTTGGATCGCGTTCGGCATGGTTGGCCATTGGATCGGCTTGATTCCTTGCCTGATGGCCCGTGAATTTTGACTATTAGCCATGGGTGTGGGCCATTTCACTCACCAGTCGGTGCATTGCCGGTTTCGGGCCGCTGACCTGTACACTGGTTCGGTACATACGGACGCGTCTACCGCAGAAAGTGCATGGATTTAATGTCTGAATCTAACTCCCGCGACCACGAGCGTGGCCGCGAAGGTTCCTCGGAAAGCAACCGGGGAAACAACCGCTCTGGTGGCCGGAAGTTTGAGAAGCGTGGCGGCGCATCGGGGCGTCGAGAAGAGCGTCGCGGCGATCGCCGCGATGACCGCCGTGGCGGTCGCGCTGGTGCTAAACCTCGTCGTGGGGATCGCCGCAACGATCGTCAGGGCCACGATCGTGATAAGCACAAGGCCTCGCATCCGCAGCGTTCGGGCTACCGTGAGGAGCGGATCAATCGCCGCATGACGGATCCGGATCTGCCATCTGATATTGATATCACTGACCTCGATCCTTCTGTGCTGCAGGACCTCTCCTCGCTATCGAAGGAAAACTCCGAAGCAGTGGCCAAGCATCTCATTATGGCGGCAACGTGGCTTGATGATGACCCGCAGCTGTCACTTCGCCACGCGCGCGCAGCAAAGGATCGTGCTGGACGCGTATCGGTTGCGCGTGAAATGAATGGAATCGCCGCCTACCGTGCTGGGGAGTGGAAGGAAGCTCTGGCGGAGTTGCGTGCTGCGCGCCGCATTTCCGGTGGCCCTGGATTGCTTGCCGTGATGGCGGATTGTGAACGCGGCCTTGGTCGCCCAGAGAAGGCCGTGGAATTGTGGCGCAGCGAAGAGGCGAAGGAGCTGGCACCGGAGGATGCCATCGAGTTGGCAATCGTGGCTGCAGGTGCACGCTTAGACATGGGTCAAGCAGATTCTGCTGTGGTCACGATTCAGCGCGCGCAGCCGAACAAGGACGCCACAGGCGTGTCTGCCTGCCGCCTTTCTTATGCTTACGCCAATGCCCTGCTGGAGGCCGGCCGTAAGGAGGAGGCACAGGAATGGTTCCAGCACGCGGTTGACATCGATGAAGGAGACTGGACCGACGCCGCGGAGCGTCTGACCGAATGTAAATAATGAGTATTCTCAAGACCCACGATTCGCTGCTGCTAGATCTTGACGGAACCGTGTGGGAGGGAGGACAGGCCCTCCAGTGCGTCGTTGACGTTATTAACTCCTGTGGTGTTCCCGCGGTGTATGTGACGAACAATGCTTCCCGCAGCCCCCAGACCGTGGCTGGCATGCTCGGAGAAATTGGACTGAAAACGGATGCCAACCGAGTTGTTACCTCCGCGCAAGCCGCAGTCAAGATTGCCCGTGAGGACTTCCCGGCAGGAACCAAGGTTCTCGTTATCGGCGCTGACTCATTCCGCACTCTGGCCCGTGAGGCAGGGTTCGAAGTAGTCGACAGCGCCGATGATAAGCCTGCGGCAGTGTTGCAAGGCATGGATAAGTCGGTCGGTTGGGAACAGCTTTCCGAGGGGGCATTTGCTATCAATCAAGGTGCGAAATACTACGCCTCCAACCTCGATACGTCGCTGCCGACGGAGCGAGGAATGGCCGTGGGCAATGGCTCGCTCGTCGCGGCTGTTGTTTCGACCACGGGCGTTGAACCTATTACTGCAGGCAAACCGGAGCCCGCTATGTTTACGCAGGCGGCCAAGCTGGTGGGGTCGACCAAACCCCTTGCTGTCGGCGACCGTCTGGACACCGATATCGTCGGTGGTAATAACGCAGCGATGGATACGTTCCACGTGTTGACCGGTGTGTCTCGTGAGCTGGCGCTTATTGAAGCCATTCCGGAGGCACGTCCCAATTTCATCGGCGCGGGCTTCCACGAGCTCTCACTCTCGGAAGCACAGGCACGGCCAGGAGCCCAGGGCGGATTCCGGGCTCGGTATGACGGCTATGACATTGTCCTTCAAGGAGGCGATGAGAAGTCGACTTCGGTCGAGGCGCTGCGCACGGTTTTGGAAGTAGCCTGGGCGGGCGCTGAGCCTCCTCGCTATATTCAGCCGCGGAGCGAGGCCGCTGAAAGAGTAGTATCCACATGGCGGTAAAGCCCCATGACCCGCGGGCGGTGCTTGCCCCAGAAAAACTGGATGAGTCCATCGCCGCGATTCTTAACGAGCCATCGGAAACTCTTGAGCAGGAGCTGGTCCAGCTGGACCGTGCCCACACCGTGCTGCGGGATGCGCTTCAAGACAACTAGCGCTTTACACCAAGGAATGTAGGGGAAAGAGGACCTGTCTATGCCACCGCAACGTCGCCGTCTTGACGCGGAGTTGGTACGCCGAAAGATCGCGCGCTCACGTGAGCACGCTGTTGAGATGATCAAGGCCGGCCGCGTGACGGTTGGTGGTTTCAAGGCCACCAAACCCGCCACGGTGGTGGAACCAGAGGTATCCATCAAGGTGGAGGCCAGTGAGGGGGATGACTGGGCGTCGCGAGGCGCACACAAGCTCTTGGGCGCACTTGAAGCCTTTGACGTGGATCTGAAGGGTAAGCGCGTGTTGGACGCAGGAGCGTCGACCGGTGGGTTTACCGATGTCTGTTTACACCGCGGTGCCGCAGAGGTGTTATCGGTTGACGTGGGCTACGGGCAGCTGTTGTGGCGCCTGCAAAACGACCAGCGCGTTACCGTGCTAGACCGCACGAATATTCGTAATCTGACCCTAGAGCAGACCGGTGGGCCGTGCGATGCCATGGTGGGTGACTTATCTTTTATCTCCTTGAAATTGGTGCTTCCGGCCATCGTGGAGTGCATGGTCGATGGCGCGTGGCTACTGCCCATGGTCAAGCCACAGTTTGAAGTAGGTAAGGACCGTATTGGCGCCGGCGGCGTGGTGCGGTCACCCGAGCTTCGCGCGGAAGTAACCAAGGACGTGGCGGTCTTCGCTCAGGAGCTCGGCCTAAGCGTAAAAGGTGTGGCTGCCTCCCCGCTACCGGGACCGAGCGGTAACGTCGAGTATTTCCTCTGGCTGGTCAAGGACGGGATGTCCACCCCGGAGGATAGGCTGGACGTACTCATCGAAACGGCAATTAAGGAAGGACCTCAGTGAGCACTACCAGCGCCGCGGATGGCACCATGCGCCGTGAAATTCTTCTTGTCCCGCACGCCAGTCGCGAGGAAAACCTTGCCGCCACCCACCGGGCCGCGGAGCTGCTGCAGGAGGCAGGCATTAAGGTGCGCGTCTGTGCTGCGGATACTGTGCTTCCCGGGCTGCAGCACGTCCGGCATACACCAGCGGCAGCAGAGGGCTGCGAACTGGTGTTGGTGCTCGGAGGCGATGGCACGTTCTTGCGCGCTGCGGATATGGCCCGCGCCGTGGACGTTCCGGTGTTGGGCATCAACTTGGGGCACGTGGGCTTCCTCGCAGAATGGGAAGCGGAGTCCCTAGACCGTGCGCTCGTGCGCGTCATCGAGCAGTCCTATGACGTCGAAGACCGCCTGACCATCGACGTGAGCGTCTTCGATTCGGAAGGCGCGTTGCGTGAGCGCAGCTGGGCGCTGAATGAGGCGTCGATTGAAAACCTCAACAGGTCCGGAGTGCTTGATGCCATCCTCGAAGTGGATGGCCGCCCAGTATCCGCTTTTGGGTGCGACGGTGTACTTATTTCTACCCCTACGGGCTCCACGGCTTATGCCTTCTCCGCCGGCGGCCCTGTGCTGTGGCCTTCGCTCGATGCCATCCTGGTGGTGCCGAATAACGCGCACGCATTGTTTACCAAGCCGCTCGTGGTGTCTCCGGATTCACAGGTAGCGGTGGAATCGGCATCGGCAACGACTCCCGCCGTGGTGATCCTCGATGGTTTTCGGGAAATCTCCATGCCCCCAGGCTCACGCGTGGAAATCGTGCGCGGTGAACGGCCGGTGCGGTGGGTTCGCCTTGACCACCAGCCTTTCACTGACCGGCTTGTGTCCAAGCTGCGCCTTCCCGTGGAAGGCTGGCGCGGACCGCGGCATTAACCTGCTCTAGCGCGTAACCAGGAAGGAAGATAACTCTCCGTGCTCGTTGATATCAGCATTTCTGATCTCGGTGTAATTGAAAGCTCCACCGCGGAGCTTTCGCAGGGGCTCACCGTGCTCACTGGTGAAACCGGTGCTGGCAAGACCATGGTGGTGACCGGCTTGCGCCTGCTCGCGGGAGGGCGCGCTGATGCCTCGCGCGTGCGCGAAGGAGCCTCCAAAGCTGCCGTCGAAGGGCACTTTTCTTCTGACTCGAAGGCCGTGGCGGAACTAGTTGAGGAAGCCGGGGGTGAGCCCGATGAGAACGGCGAATACATCGCCTCCCGCACGGTGTCGGCGGCAGGACGCTCGCGGGCCTACCTGGGTGGGCGAGCGGTGCCAGCGGCGACGCTGGGGGAGTTCGCTTCCCATCTCATTACCGTCCACGGGCAAAATGATCAGCTGCGGCTGTTGTCTACTGATCAACAGCTGGCGGCCATTGACCGCTTCGACCCTGCAGTTGACGCGGTCCGCGAGGCGTATGCCCAGGCATTTAGCCGCTGGCGCGCGTTGGCCAAGGACTACCAGCGCCGTACAGAATCACGGCGTGAGATGGCACAGGAAGTCGACCGGCTCCAGTTCGCGATAACGGAGATTTCGGACCTTGACCCGGAACCGGGCGAGGACGCAGAGCTCGTGACCCTCATTAAGCGCCTGCAGGATGTTGATGCCCTGCGCGAGGGAGCAGCCACCGCGCTGAGCGCTCTCGACGGCGGGGAAGGTTTCGGTGATGAGGACACCGCCGTCAACCTCGTCGGCGCCGCTGAAACCGCGCTGGCTGGGGCCAGCGACGTCGAACTCGCGCGGCTCGGGGAGCGATTGAGCGAGGTCACCGCGCAATTGACCGATATTGCCGCTGAGCTCACCACGTATCTGGGAAATCTCCCCGCGGATCCCAACCTCCTCGAGGAATCCCTGCAGCGCCAACAGGAGCTCAAGCGCCTGACACGTAAGTATGCCGCAGACATCGATGGGGTGTTGGCCTGGCGTGACGCGGCAGAAGCGAAACTCGCGAGGTTGGACACCTCTACCGAGGCCCTCGAAGCATTGAAGAAGGAGGTAATGGCGGCCGAAAAGACAATGGTGGCTAAGGCCGAGAAGCTCACTGCTGCGCGCACCAAGGCAGCGAAGAAGCTGGGCTCGCAGGTCACCGAGGAGATTCACGGCTTGGCCATGCCTCATTCCACACTGACGGTCGCCGTGCACAAGGCGAAGTACTCCAAGACGGGCGCGGATGAAGTGGAATTCCAACTCAACGGAAAGCCCTTGGCCTCGGCCGCCTCCGGCGGTGAGCTCTCCCGCGTCATGCTGGCGATGGAAGTGGTACTCGCCAGCGGCGACGGCACCACCTTGGTCTTCGACGAAGTGGACGCCGGCGTGGGTGGTCGCGCGGCGGTGGAGATTGGGCGTCGGTTAGCGCGCCTGTCCATCACCAACCAGGTCATTTGCGTGACCCACCTGCCCCAAGTGGCTGCCTATGCGGATTCGCACCTGCACGTGTCCAAGGAGAAATTCACCTCAGGCGTGGCGGATTTGAGCGCCGAGGAACGCGTCGAGGAACTCGCCCGCATGCTCGCTGGTCTTGATGACACCGCGACTGGCCGCGCGCATGCCCAGGAGCTCTTCGACCGGGCTCAAGCAGAAGTAGAGAGTTTCCGCGCGCCTTCCACACATTGAGCGCCTAACAGGGGAAACTGTCAGGCATGAGTCTGTTTTCCCGTAACACCGATCTGCCTGGAGAACACGGCGCGCTGCGTGATTGCACCCCGGGTGGCAAGGGCATGAAGAAGTTCAGCGCCGGTGACTTCGCAGTCATCAACGCCGCCAACATCTCCCGCCAAGAGGCCCAGACCCTCGTGGATATGAAACCAGCTGCTGTGATTAACGTGGCGGAGTTTTCTACCGGCTCCATTCCGAACTATGGCCCGCACATGCTTCTCGACGCCGACGTCACCCTCATCGAGGGCGTGGGCCAAGATTTCGTCAGCAACTTCAAGGACGGGAAGAAGGCGCGTCTTACTGAGGATGGGACGGTGTACGTGGGGGATACCCAGCTGTCTTCTGGAACGGTGGTTACCCGAGACCGCGCGGAGAAGAACTTCTCCTCCGCGCAACGCGAACTTATCGACCATATGGAAGCCTACTTCGGCAATTCCATCGAGTTCATCCACTCCGAAGGCCCGCTCCTCATCGATGGCCTTGGTGTTCCGGATGCCGGTTCCGTCATGGCGGGACGCAAGGTCCTCGTGGTGTCGCCCTCTGAGGAGCACCGCAAAAAGCTCACGCTGCTGCGCAACTTCATCCGCGAGTATGAACCCGTCATCATCGGTGTCGACTCTGCCGCAGATACGTTAGTTGAGCTGGGCTATCAGCCTAACTTCATCGTGGGAAACCCTTCGGAAGTTAGCTCTGAAACCCTGCGCAGTGGTGCCCAAGTTATTCTCCCAGCTGAGCCGGACGGCACTGCGGAAGGACTCGAGCGCATTCAGGATCTGGGAATTGGCGCGATGACATTCCCGGCTGCGACAGACTCAGCAACGGATCTTGCACTCCTGCTCGCGGATTACCACGAAGCGCAGATGATTGTGCAGGTTGGAGGTGCCCTCGATCTCGATGACATCTTTGCCAACGAGCCGACTGCCACGCCCGCAGCCCTGTTGTGCCATATGAAGGCCGGTACGCGCCTCGTGGACGCGGACGCCGTCATCAACCTCTACACCGCGCCGAATTCCGGCGCAATGGGGTGGCTGTGGGCCCTGCTGGGCATCCTCGTGGCGCTGGCTGTGGTCATCCTCATCGTCGGCCTGGGTGGCGATGAATCATTCCTGCAGAACCTGATCGATACGTGGAACAACTTCGCGCTGAGCGTGCAGGGGTGGTTCAAATAATGGGTTCGCCTAAATCCCTGATTGTCACCGGCCTTGGCTTCGGCGCAGCCATTGGTATTGCGTTGGGCACGTTGGTCATCGCACCGAACATGGACTCCACCCCGGGGCGCGGTGGGGAGTCCAACGACGAGGTCCGAGAAAAATACAGCAAGCTGGTGCTTGACCACAACATTGCGAAGGCCCAGCTGGATTCCGCTGATTCCGTGATGGGGGACCTCGGCCGTTACGTCGTCGACGGCACTCTAGTCCAGCGTCCGGTCATGGTACTCAGCATGCCCGACGCCAATGATGCCGATGTCACCGCTGTGAAGGATCTTCTAGGCTCCGCCGATTCCACCGACGCTGGAAGCATTAAACTGACCGAAAAATTCTTGGCCCAGGAATCCGCAGACAAGTTGTTGTCCCTCGTCACCACCACGCTGCCGGCAGGAGCGAAGCTCGATAAGAAGAAGATCGATGCCGGTACTCATGCCGGCCAAGCGCTTGCTGCCGGGCTGATGATGGATGCTAAGACCACCCAACCGCTTGCCACCGTCGACGATCGGGCGACCTTGCTGCGTGCCTTGCGCGATGCCGGCTACATCGATTACAAGGATGGCACGATCCTGCCCGCTCAGGCGGTCGTAATCGTCGGCGGCGGCCTGACACCGGGAGAAGACGAAGACAGCGCTGGCAAGAAGTACACTATCGACACCACCGTCAAGTTCCTGGAAGGTTTCGAGTCCGCGGACGCCGCCATGGTGTATGCCGGGCGCGTGCAGTCCGCAGGGGATGGCGGAGTGTTGGAAAAGCTCCGGGCGGCCAAGACTGGGATTAGCACCGTGGACTCCATCGACCACCCGGTCTCCCAGATGGCCAGCGTCTTGGCCGTCAAGGAGCAGCTCGATGGCGGCCGCGGCGTGTACGGTTCTGCAGCGAATGCCGAGGGCGCAGCGCCGGCGCTGCCGAAGGATCTCTAAATGCCACACGAGTTTCGTACGGTGGGAAGCGAGCTGCTTGTCGACGCCCCCATTATCGCCGTCCGCCGTGATGACGTTGTGATGCCGGGAGATGTCGTGGCGCAGCGGGAGATCGTCGAGCACCTCGGTGCCGTGGCCGTTGTGGCTTTGGACGAGGACAACCGCGTCGCCATGGTGGAGCAGTACCGCCACAGTGTGGGCAAACGCCTGTGGGAGCTGCCAGCTGGTTTGCTCGACGTCAAAGGTGAAGATGAGCTCAGTGCCGCACAACGCGAACTCCAAGAGGAGGCCGGACTGGCCGCCGAGGACTGGGGTGTGTTGACCGATCTGGTGACCTCCCCGGGCTTTTGTGAAGAAGCCGTACGGGTGTTCGTGGCGCGTGGGCTGCGGGACGTCGCCAAGCTCGAGGCCACAGGTGATGAAGAGGCCGACATGGGGTTTTCGTGGGTGCCGCTAGCGGAGGCCGTCGATCGTATCCTCGCCGGCGAGATTGTGAACTCTATTGCAGTGGCCGGAATTCTCGCCGCCTATGCCTGTGTGCGTGAAGGACGCACACCGCGGCCGGTTGATTCACCTTTCGAGTTGCGGCCGCAGTCGCTGGCTAGCCGGCGTACCGGACCGGATTTGAAGAAGCTGTGAGCAGCACGACTCCTGCTGCTGCCGCTGGGCAAGCGTGGCTGATGCACCTCATGGTGGAAAAAGGTGCCTCGAAGAACACGGTGAGTAATTACCGGCGTGACATCAACCGCTACGTGTCGTGGCTAGCGGAATCTGGGATCACGGATTTGCGCCAGGTTTCTCGCGCGCACGTGGAGAACTACCTCATGTACCTGCGTGAATCCCTCGCCCAGTCCTCGGCCAGTCGAGCGCTGATCGTCGCGCGTGGGCTGCATAAATTTGCGCTCGCGGAGGGGATGATTGAAGAAGACGTCGCGGCGGAGGTTTCGCCGCCTAAGCGGGCCCAAGCGCTACCGGAGACCCTCAGCGTGGAGGACGTCGAGACTTTGCTCACCGCCATTCCCACTGATGAATCCGCAACCCCCATAGACATCCGCGATCGCGCTTTGCTGGAGGTTCTCTACGGCACGGGCGCGCGCATCTCCGAAGTGATCTCCTTGAGCGTGGATGACGTAACGGCTGAGGGGCCGACGACCGTGCGCGATATTCTGCTGCTGAGCGGCAAGGGCGATAAGCAACGCCTCGTTCCGTTGGGTTCGCACGCGGTAAGAGCGGTCGAGCATTACCTCGTGCGGGCACGGCCGGTCTTAGCAACTGGAGCCTCTCACGCGCTATTCCTCAACACCCGGGGCAAGGCCCTGTCACGGCAAAGCGCATGGGCCGCCATCAAGTCCGCTGCACAGCGCGCGCACTTGAGCGCCAACATCTCTCCGCACACCCTGCGTCACTCCTTTGCTACCCACCTGCTGGAGGGTGGTGCGGATGTGCGTACAGTTCAGGAACTGCTGGGTCATTCTTCCGTGACGACGACGCAGATTTACACGCACGTGACTGCGGATTCGCTTCGCGAGGTGTGGCGTACTGCTCATCCACGCGCCTAAAGGCGCCTAGACTCAGTTCGATTTACATCAATGAAAAGGATTTCTATGACTTCATCTGCTCGCGCTTCCCGGACCTTTCGCGGGGCTGCGATTGCTCTCGCGCTCACCGTATTTCCACTTGCCGGTGTTGCGGCCAACCCGGTGAGCGCGAAGGGCGGGCTCACAGGGCTCGGCGCGGCAGTTGCCCATGCTCAGGATGCCACCATCCCCGTGCCGGCTGGACAAACCACGACGGTTTCCCTGCCGGTGCCTGTCGACGTCTCCGTGGCCGCCGATGGGTGGAATGTGAGCGCCTCAGGTGGCACTGCTACGGTGACGGCCCCGCCAGCAGGTGGACAGATTACCGTTCCAGTGACCTACCAGGGCGTGACCATGACCATCGTGCTCGTTGCTGACGCCGATGTCACCGCCGAGGAACTCAACGACGCTGCCGAAAGCGTCGATCCGGGGCGCCTTGGTGGTGGCCAGCCGGGGCCGGAGGACGCAGAGAACCAACAAGGTAACGACGCAGAGAACCAACAAGGTAACGAAGAACTGGGTGGAAACGGCGACGTCACAGACGATGCAAGCGATGGCGGAGCGGCGACCGGTGCGGATAGTTCCAGCACCGGCCACGCGCAACCGCACCGTACGGGCCGTGGCTGGGAAGGCGTGGATGATTCCCACACGTCCTATGTCAACCTAGAATCCACCATCGAAGGCCAGACCATTCACGCCAAGCTAGGTTTGAAACAAGCGCTGGACCTTTATAACCGCTTCAAGCATCTTGAGGATGAAGGCGTCACGCTGCGTTATCTCAACGCGGAAGGGGAGTTCATCGAGGGCGTGAAACGCGACATTGATAAGGGCTCGCGCACCATGACCCTGACCTACCCAGAGGGCATGGAACCCGACAACCCCTTCATCATGCAGTTCATCAACGAGGACACCCAGTCGGCAGAGCTGGTGGTGACACTCACAGACCCAACCCGAGAGAACACCACCGACGTGCCTCCAGAGCAGCAGCTTGATAGCGACAGCGCCACGACAGCTAGCGAAGAATCAGATACTGATACAGGCCTTGGCGCCGGCGCGGTGATAGCGGGGATTGCGGCACTCGGCATCATCGCATTGGTCGCTGGGTTCGCACTCCGTCGGTTCCGTTCGAACCGGAAGTAAAAGCTCTCGCAGTCTAGCTTTGAGGCTTTATGTGGCGGCTTTTGCTGGCTATAATCGCGATGCGGGTGCTCAAGGGGGTACCCTATAATCACAAGGATGTAAGGATGCGGCGCCGGTGAGTGCCGCAGGGCTAACGCGAAGATGGCCTAACTAGAGCCGTACAGGTCAAGGAAGCAGGTGTGACTGTGAGCGACGAGGGACTGTTTGAGGCCTCCGAAACACAGGTCGGGTTGACCGGCCGGCCACTGCGGGAGCTTCCGGAACCAGAGCCATTGGAAAAGCATGGCCCCGCCACGATCATCTCCATGTGCAACCAGAAAGGTGGCGTGGGGAAAACCACATCCACGATCAATATGGGAGCATGCTTGGCGGAGTTGGGGCGTAAAGTCCTCCTCGTTGACTTGGACCCGCAGGGCGCTCTGTCTGCCGGATTGGGTCTGACTCATGATCAGATTCAGGACACTATCTATGACGTCATGCTCGATAGTGAGGTCTCGGTGCATTCTGCCATCGTGCACACCGGCGTGGCGGGGCTCGACCTGGTTCCGGCCAACATTGATCTTTCCGCCGCAGAGATTCAGATGGTCAACGAGGTGGGCCGCGAGCACACCTTGGCCCGAGCGCTGCGCCCGGTACGCAAGGACTATGACTTCATCATCATTGACTGCCAGCCTTCCCTAGGCCTGCTCACGGTCAATGCGCTGGCCTGCTCGCAAGGCGTCATTATCCCGATGGAATGCGAGTTCTTCTCCCTGCGCGGTCTCGCGCTGTTGACCGACACCGTGGAGAAGGTTGCTGACCGCATCAATTTCGACCTAGAGATCATGGGCATTCTGGTCACCATGTTTGACCGTCGCACCCGTCACGCCCGCGAAGTCATGGACCGGGTAGTCGAGTACTTCGGGGACAAGGTCTTCGACACGGTGATTACGCGGACCGTGCGTTTCCCAGAGACCTCGGTAGCCGGTGAGCCGATTACCACTTGGGCACCGAGCTCGCAGGCTGCCAAGCAATACCGCGACCTAGCTAAAGAGGTCATTGAGCGGGCCAACGGCTAGCCGCCTATTATGACCCAACCGGAGATCACCGGCTTTCGCATCGCGCTGGGCAATTTTGAGGGTCCGTTCGATCTGCTGCTCCAGCTCATTCAAGCGAAGAAGCTAGATGTCACCGAGGTGGCGCTGTCTGAGGTTACCGATGAGTTCGTGGCCTATACCCGAGCGTTGGGGGAGACCGCGGACCTGGACGAGACGACGGAATTTCTGCTCATCGCCGCTACGCTGTTGGATCTGAAGGCGGCGCGTCTATTGCCGCGCGGCGAGGTCGATGACCTTGAGGACCTCGAACTGCTGGAGACCCGAGATCTGCTTTTCGCGCGGTTGCTGCAGTATAAGGCTTATAAGCAGGTCGCTGACCAGTTTGCGCAGTGGCAGCGCGCCGCCCAGCGCCGCTATCCACGTGCGGTGGCGATGGAGGAGCGCTTCAGCGAGCTTCTTCCACCTGTCAAACTTGGACACACCCCAGCCACGTTCGCGGAACTCGCCGCCGGGGTATTCCGCCCCAAGCCTCCCGAGGAAGTCGCGACCGGTCACATCCACCAAGTCGCCGTCTCTGTGCCGGAACAGGCTGGAAAAATCCTTACCACGCTCAAGCTGTTAGGCACAGGGCAATGGATGAGCTTTGATGCGTTAACGCGGGACTGCACCATTTCCATGGAAGTCGTGGGCCGCTTCTTGGCATTGCTGGAGCTGTACAAAGCCAAGGCTGTGGATGCGTCCCAACCAGAATCCTTGGGCCCGTTGGAACTGTCGTGGACAGGGCTCGACGTGGATCCGGCCGTTGTTGCGGCGGCGAACTGGGATTAAGGTACGCTACCGACTCATGGAGGACACGTCACCCGCAGCACACAGTGAGGCCCCAGTGCCGAGCGCACCGGCGGCTCTTCCGCTGATCCCGCAATTGCGCTCACGCCTCGAATCAATCCTTCTGGTCATCGATTCGCCCGCCAGCGCGGAAGAGCTGGCCCGCGTAGTAGATGCGGAGGTCTCCGTTGTCAGAGATACTTTGCGGGCAGTGGAGCGCGAGCTCACTGAGCGTGGCTCTGGCATCGACCTGCGCGAGACACCGGAAGGATGGCGTTTTTATACCCGCAAAGAAAATGCAAACGCCGTCGAGCAGTTCGTGCTTGATGGGACCCAAACCAAGCTTTCGCGCGCCGCACTGGAAACCCTCGCGGTCATCGCCTACCGCCAGCCGGTCACCCGCGCCCAAGTCGCTGGTGTTCGCGGTGTCAACGTCGATGGCGTTGTCCGCACGCTGCTTCTGCGCGGGCTCATCCGAGAGATCGAAGGCCCCGAGCCCACAGTCGGCAACGCACACCAGTATGAGACCACTGAGCTTTTCCTGGAGCTTCTGGGAATTGACTCCCTCGAGCGTCTTCCAGACCTCGCGCCGCTGCTGCCAGACATCGAGCAGATCGATGAGGACTACTCATAAAGGCCCACCGTGCGGTAGGATTGCGGCCGGACAACGGCGCGGTTCCGCGCGCCGCAAATTGAAGAACTATTGAGAGGACACATCCGTGACTCCACCCGCTCGCCGCGATGGCACACCGGACAAGAAAAAGCGAGACAGCGACATGATTGTCTCGAACGCTAAGCCGGCCCGCCATCAGCACGTAAAGAAAAAGGCCACCGCCGATTCCGTCGCCCGCGACTTGGGCGCGGACTGGCTGGTAGACGGTAAAGCTAAGAAGAATTCCCAGAACCAAGGCGAACGCCTCCAAAAGGTGCTGGCCAAGGCCGGCGTTGCCTCCCGCCGCCATGCAGAGATTCTCATCGATGAGGGCCGCGTTGAGGTCAACGGTCAGGTCATCATCACCCAAGGCACCCGAGTTAACCCCAACACGGACGTGATCCGCGTCGATGGCACACGCATCAACGTCAACGAAGAAACTCAGTACTTCGTACTCAACAAGCCCCGCGGCATGCAGTCCACTATGTCGGATGACATGGGTCGTCCGTGCGTGGGCGATGTCGTAGCGGATCGAGTCGTGGCGGGCCAGCGCCTGTTTCACGTCGGGCGCCTCGATGCGGATACCGAGGGCCTTCTTTTGCTCACCAACGACGGTGAGCTGGCCAACCGCCTCATGCATCCTAAGTACGAGGTCACCAAGACCTACCTGGCCACCGTTTTGGGTGAGGCCGATAAGAGGCTGGTTCGCCAGCTGCGCGAGGGCGTCGAACTAGAAGACGGCCCGGCGAAGGCGGATTATGTGCAGATCGTGGACAAGAACCAGGGCTATTCGCTGGTGCGTCTTGAGCTGCACGAAGGCCGCAAGCACATCGTGCGCCGCATGCTGAAGGAGGCCGGCTTTCCGGTCCAGCGTCTTGTGCGCACCAAGCTCCACACCGTGCAGCTGGGCGATATGAAGCCCGGCTCCTTGCGCGCATTGAACTCCAACGAATTAACCAGCCTGTACAAGGCGGTGGGGATGTAATGATTTCAAACATGCCAAACCAGGGACTCGTTCTGGCCGTGGATGGCCCGTCGGGCACCGGAAAGTCGACGACCTGCCGCGCGTTGGCCAAGCGCCTCGACGCGAAGTATGTCGATACCGGCGCCATGTACCGGGTGGCTACCCTTGCCGTGCTGCGCGCGGGCGTGGACCCAGCGGATACCGACGCTGTCATTGCCGCAACCGCAAACCTGCCTCTGGAGGTTTCCGATGATCCGGATTCCACGCAGGTTATCTTTGCCGGCGAGGATGTCTCCCGGGTGATCCGCGAGGACGAGGTAACCCGCAACGTGTCGGCAGTCTCCGCCATCCCGGAGGTACGCCAGAACCTCGTGGAGCTGCAGCGGAACCTTGCCGCGCAGGCACACCGTGCCATTGTGGAGGGTCGCGATATCGGCACCGTGGTGCTCGCTGATGCTCCCGCTAAGGCCTTCATGACGGCCAGCGCCGAGGTCCGCGCGCAGCGCCGCCACGATCAGAACCGTGCGGCGGGCATCGACTCGGATTTTGACACCGTGCTTGCCGACGTCGAGCGGCGCGACGCTGCGGACTCCTCCCGCGCCACCTCGCCGCTGCGCCCAGCCGAGGACGCCGTACTCGTGGATACCTCTGAGATGACCCCAGACGAGGTCCTCGATGCCCTCATCGCCGTCGTCGAAGAATCGGCCGCAAAGGAGGCCTCACATGACTAATGGACCGCAGAACCCAAACGTGAACCCCGAACAGCAGCCGGAAGAATTCGAGACGGAATTTCATTACCCGGTAGGCAAACTCGAAGAAGAGGTCGTGCGCGATCCGCATGGCGGGTGGGCGCAGAAGGATTTCGATTCTGAGGACTTCGACTATGAATTCGATGAGTCGGAATTCGACGACTCCGAGTTCGGCGAAGCCGATTTCGGCGAGGAAGAAGATATCGCTGAAGGTGAGAACCCGCTCAGCGAAGAAGAGTGGGAGGCGCTATCTCACGCCTTTGGCGTGGGCGAGGAGCACACGGAGGAAAACCTCTGCACAGTGGCCGTTGTCGGCCGCCCGAACGTGGGTAAGTCTTCCCTGGTGAACCGCTTTCTCGGCCGCCGCGAAGCCGTGGTGGAGGACCACCCAGGTGTGACTCGTGACCGTGTGTCCTACGTGGCGGACTGGAACGGACAGCGCTTCTTCGTTCAGGACACCGGTGGTTGGGATCCCAACGTCAAGGGCATCCACGCCGCCATCGCACGTCAGGCCGAACAGGCCATGGAGACCGCCGATGTCATCGTGTTCGTGGTGGACACCAAGGTAGGCATCACCGAGACCGATGCGGTCATGGCTCGAAAGCTGCAGCGCTCCGAGGTCCCGGTCATCCTGGTATCCAACAAGTTTGACTCGGAAACCATGTACGCAGATATGGCCGAGTTTTACGGGCTTGGATTGGGTGATCCATGGCCGGTATCCGCCCAGCATGGCCGCGGCGGCGCCGACGTCTTGGATGAAATTCTGCGTTTGTTCCCGGAGGAGCCGCGTCATTCCTCGATTACCTCTGGTCCTCGCCGCGTGGCGCTGGTGGGCAAGCCGAACGTGGGCAAGTCCTCCTTGCTAAACAAGCTGACGGCGGAGGAGCGCTCCGTGGTTGACAATGCCGCCGGCACGACGGTCGACCCGGTTGACTCCTTGGTGCAGCTAGATCAGCGCCTGTGGAAATTCATTGATACTGCGGGCCTGCGCAAGAAGGTTAAGAACGCGCAGGGCCATGAGTACTACGCTTCGCTGCGCACGCGCGGCGTGATTGATGCTGCCGAGGTATGCATCATGCTTATCGACGCTTCCCAGGAAGTCTCCGAGCAGGATCAGCGCGTCCTCAACATGATTCTGGAAGCCGGTAAGGCCCTGGTCATCGCCTTCAATAAGTGGGACCTTGTGGACGAGGATCGCCGCTACTACTTGGAGCGCGAAATCGATGAGAACCTGCGGCATCTGCCATGGGTGACCCGCGTGAATATCTCGGCGGAGACTGGCCGCGCCCTGCAGAAGCTAGAGCCTGCCATGATTGAGGCTCTCGAGAGCTGGGACCAGCGCGTGTCTACTGGTCAGCTCAACAACTGGATGCGTGAGGCGATTGCTGCGAATCCGCCGCCAATGAACAACAACCGCCTCCCGCGCGTGCTGTTCGCTACCCAGGCCTCGACACAGCCGCCGACCATCGTGCTGTTTACCACTGGATTCTTGGATGCGGGCTACCGCCGTTACCTGGAGCGCAAATTCCGTGAGCGCTTCGGTTTCCATGGCTCGCCCGTGCGCATCGCGGTGCGCGTGCGCGAGCGCCGTCAACGCCGATAGCTAGTGTGGGCTGAGAGCACGCAAGCGTCTAGATCCAGCCGTTTGCCTCGGCGCGCCGCGCGGCCTCAAATCGGTTACTTGCCTGTGTTTTCGTCATGATGGCCGAAACGTGGTTGCGCACCGTACCTCCACTGAGATGGAGGTGTGCTGCGATGTCGGCGGAGCCGAGGCCGCGAACCAGTAGGCGGCACACCTCGACTTCCCGTTCACTCAGCGGGTTGTCGGGAGTAAAGAGTATGTCCTGAGCAAGCTGCGGATCGATGACACGCAGACCCGAGTGGACGCGGCGGATGGCATCGGCGAGTTCCTCCGGGGGAGTGTCTTTGACGAGGAAGCCATCGACGCCCGCGTTGAGGGCGCGTTTGACGTAACCGGGACGGCCAAACGTGGTGACGATGAGGCTGCGGCAGTGAGTATTGGCGATAGACTTTGCGGCATCGATACCGTTCATTCCGGGCATCTCAATGTCGAGTAGAGCGACGTCTACCTGATGCCCAGCAACGAGTGCGGCGACCTCAGCTCCGGTGGAACACTCGGCAACGACGTCGATGTCGGGTTCGGTACTCAGCAAAGCGGTGAGAGCGCCCCGGACCAGGGATTGGTCTTCGGCGATGAGTACGCGGATGTGTTCGCTCATAACTATCGCACCTGTTGAATCTGCCGGTGGTTACCCAAGGCGAGGAGGACCGTGGTCACACCTCCGGCACGCTGAGTAATGACCTCGCCACCGACAGCTTCTGCACGGTGGCGAAGGCCGGCGAGACCCGTGAGGCCGTCGGCAAGCGCCTGCGTGGCATCCTCCGTGAAGCCGTTGCCGTTGTCCGTGACCTGGAGGGAATCTTCAGTGAGAATCACCCAGCACTGCGTGGCACCCGAATGACGTACAACGTTGGTGGTGAGCTCGCGCAGTGCCCACGAGAACAGATCTTCATGAGCCCGTGGCTGGGTGAGAGTCTCTGGAAGGTGAGCTTGGATTCCGGCGGTTTCCAGAATGCGCCGCGCGGCTTGAATTTCGCCAGCAAAGGTGGGGTTCTTCATGCGAGTAACAGTGGAGCGGACCTCGGCAAGGGATAACCGAGACAGCGAACTAATCTCCTCGAGCTCGGCAGCGGCCTTGGTAGGGTCGCGGTCGATGAGCCGGCGGGCCACTTCGGCCTTGAGATTGATAGCCGTCAGGGTATGGCCAAGAAGATCGTGGATATCGGAGGCAATGTCCTCTCGTTGCTGAGACAGATCTAGGTCGTGGCGTAAAGCTGTCTCGGTGTCTTCGCGCTGGGAGAGAGCACCGAGGGCCAAGATAAGGAGGGGCCAGCCGAAGAGGATTATTGCGAGGTCAACAAAGCGTGGGCGGTCGTACACCCAGACGGGAATGCTAGCTACGAGTCCGGTGAACGCAATGATGGTGGCAGCAGTTTTCAGCGGCAGTGTGAAAGCGATCAAGGCTCCGAGGTAGGGCACGAAGACCACAATCCAGGCGCCGTGAGAAGGGACGGCGGCAAGCGCGATCAGCGCGAGAATAACCCACCGGATAGCTACTCGATGGTTATGTGACCACCCACGTGGATAGTCGTGCACCGTACCGAAAGAGACAAGGTAAGCAGCACAAAACACCGCGGTGATAATAACCGCCCAGGTTCGCTGGACGGTGGAATAGCTGGGCTGGAGGAGGATCTGCAGCAGCACCGGTAGGAGAAAGATGAGCCAGACAGCGGCGAAAGCAGCGTCACGTGGTCTGAAGTTCCGCATCATGCTCGCTCCTTGTCGCGCTTGTGCAAAAGCAGGCATAGCCCGACGAACACCACCGTCCATACAGCGATATTAACGTATGCGTACCAGAGCGGGTCCTCAATGAAGAGGCGTTCGCCATTGATCATCTGGGAGCCTTCAGAAAGGGGCCAACGGGCAAGCGCTTGCGCGCCATACATTGGGGTGAAGCGACCTACCTCCAACAGCGATTCCTTCAGCGGCATGAATACGTTCCCGGCAAACGCAAGTATGACGATGGTCGAGGTCGCTACGGAGACGGTGTTTTCCGAGGGAATGAGCATAGCGCAGGCCATGCCGTAGAAGCCGAAGGGAATGGCGCAGACAACAGTTATGAGAAAAACTAGCGTCCACTGGTCCGGCTGCATGGACGCCTTGGTCAGCCCACCGGTAATGAAGACAGCGGCAATGGGCAGGATGGCGCGAACCGCGATGTTGAGAAAGTTGGCAACGGCTAGCTGGGAAGACCGAAGGGGAGTCAACGCTAGTTGGCGGCCCCAACCCGCGCGATTCTCTGCGACCATAGATCCGGCTGCACCCACAGCGCCAGTGGCTCCTGCATAGAGCGCCATACCGATCATGACCAGTGCGGCGACATTCCCACCGTTGAATTCGATGTCGCCGTACTCTTGCATCGCGCCAAAGAGGATATAGAAAATGATTGGCAGGCCGATGCTGAAAAAGAGCGTGGGCAGGTCGCGGCGCAGACGTTTAAGGTCGTGGGCCGCGTAGTTGAGGGTTGTCCCGAGCGTGGGAGTTACGGCATTGTTGATGCTCATCGTGGGGTCTCCTTATGGGGTAGTCGTGTCGGGGGAAGCGTTAGAGAGCTCCATAAAGGAGTCTTCGAGGCTATGGCCGGAAATCGTGATGTCCCGGGCCGTGGTTTCGGTGAGTAAGTAGCGAGCAAGCGCATCAGAGTCTCGGGTCGTGATGGACAGGCCGGTGTCTGTGTGCTCTTGATACAGCACCCCTGGAAAAGACCCGGTCACGAGGTTGTCCGGAATCCCGTCGGGGAAGCTGGCACGGATGGTACGGGTGGCGTTTGCATTGCGGATCTCCTCGGTGGAGTCATCAGCTTGAATCTCGCCCCTGTTGAGCATGATGATGCGTTGGGCAAACGTATCTGCCTCTTCGAGATAGTGAGTGGTGAGAAGAATCGTTCGCCCAGCGTTAGCCTCCTCGTGCATGGCCTCCCAAAAATGACGGCGGGCGCCGGCGTCCATGCCTGCGGTTGGTTCGTCGAGAAGCAGCACTTCCGGATCTCCCAACAAGGCCAGCCCGAAGCGCAGACGTTGTTGCTCGCCGCCAGAGCACTTGCCCACGCGGCGCGAGAGGATAGAGCCCAAGTTGGCGCGCTCGATGATCTCCTGATAGGGGCGGTGGACGGGAAACGCGGCACCGAGAAGCTCAAGGGTTTCCTTCACGGTTATCTCCGGTAATAAGCCGCCAGATTGCATGACGGCACCGATACGCCCACTTTTAGAGGCATGAGATGGAGAGGCGCCAAGCACACTAATAAACCCTGAGGTTGGGGTGGTCAGCCCCAGGATGAGGTCAAGCAGCGTGGTCTTGCCGGCGCCATTGGTGCCTAAGAGGCCGACGATTTCACCTTGCTGAATGCTAAAAGAGACGTCGTGAAGCGCGCGCACAGGATTGCGGGAGGAGGCGTTGAAGGTCTTGCTTACAGCGGTGACGTCGATTGCTGGTGGGGTGGTACGTGTCGTGCTCATACCTTCACGCTATGGCGCGAAGGTTTTCACAGCGTAGACAGGGTGTCACGAATCCGGGATGACAGTTGTCATGGTTGACGGAGGTGGCTACTCACTTGAGCGCGCCAGCACGAAAGCATCAGTTCGGTACGGAATACGCAGGACCTGGCCGGGCTTAAAACCCATGTGCTCATAGAGATACCAGTTGAGGTTGTAGGTCATGCGCTCGTGGATTCTTTCTCCATTGCGAAGCCAATACGAGCGAGTATGCATTAGCTCATGCAGGTCCTCAGGGGTGAGTTCGTGTTCCCACGTAAGGCGCAGCTCCTCACGAAGTGTCCACGGCGCGGTAAAGGATGGGTAAAAGCCGGGACGGTGGACATCACCGGAGTGCATGATGCGGGAAAGGCGCAGGATCCACGGGTCTGCATTGACGTCAAGGGTGTTCCATACCAAAAGGACCTTGCCACCCGGCCGAAGGATTCGGTCGAATTCTGCACATGCCTGGTCGACGTCGACCCAATGCCAGGTTTGCGCGCAGGTGAGGGCATCAAGGGAGGAGCTGGCGAGCGCTGTGTTCTCGGCGGTGGCGCGCCAGCACGGCACCCCGAGCCGGCGCAGGACACGCGTCATGTCGGGGGATGGATCGCTGGCATAGACGACGGAATTGGTCAGGGATTCAGTAAGTTTGCCGGTTCCTGCACCAACATCGAGAACTGTGTGCGCAGAAGCGATGAGCTGCGACACTTCGCGTGGGTAACCCGGGCGCACGTCATGGTAGGTCTCCGCGCCTTCGCTGAAAGCTTGCGCGGAATGCCTGCGTTGTTGGGCAGTGCCGAAGCTGGGCGCCTCCTTCCCCGAAGCCCGACGGTAGCTGGGGTAGTGCTCGGGCAGAGGGTGAGCGGGAGAGGCGCTGGAGGAAACAGATGGTTCGGAAGGCGAGGAGCACATGATGCTCTCAAACTTACCGTGGCGCTGCGGGTTCGTAGATGTCGGTGCGATGTTTTAAGGTGGACGAGGATTTGTTGGCGCGCAGAAGTGAGAGTGGTGAGGGGGAACAATGGGTAAAACGTCTACAGCATGGCCGCGCCCAGTGCACACGCTCGTCGGTCTAGCGGCCAGCGCTGTCTGCGCGCTAGCGTTGGCGTCGTGTGGAACATCCCAGGAAGCCCCGACATCCCCGACACCTGAAGCAGCATGGACAAATGATCTCGGTATCCCAGTAGCGCCCATGCTCGTCGGCCCTGAGCCGGGGCACACAAAGAAGATGAAGCTAGCCTCTGGGCGCAGTTTCCTACTTCACGTGCCTGAGAATTACACCCCGGAGCGCGCGTGGCCGGTGCTGCTTTCTTTCCACGGGTATACGGATTCGCCTGAGAATATGGAGAAGTACAGCCAGTTTGATGCTGCTGATGCCATCGTGGCTTACCCTGCTGGGGAGAAGGCGGCGTGGGCCCCAGCGCCTTACGCAGTGACGAGCGCGGAAGAAGACCTCGACTTTGTGCGCACAATCGTGGATAGCCTGCGGGCCACTTATGAGGTGGACGACAATGCCATTTTCGCGGCTGGATTGTCTAATGGCGGAGGGTTTGCGGCCTTCTTGGCGTGCCGGATGCCAGGGACTTTTCGTTCAGTAGCTACCGTGTCAGCTGCATACTACGAAGGAATCCATACGGACTGTTCTGATCGACCGGTAGGCCGTTTGGACATTCACGGAACTAAGGATCCCGTGGTCAACTATGAAGGCGGTGTGCGTCATGGCACGGCTTATTCTTCCGTTGCAGAGGTGCTCGGGCAGCATCAGAAACGCAACAAGTGCCGCGGCGACGTCGAGTCGGTACGCCTCACAAACGGTGCGACCAGAGAGACGTGGACCGGGTGCCAGGCTCCGCTTCAGCACATCCGCATTGAGGGGGGATCTCACGTGTGGCCGGGTGGTAACAACTCTACGAAAATTGAGGTGGGAGAAGGCTTCGCCACCGATGCGGTGCTAGATTTCTTCGGAATCCCTGGCAGGCCCGAAGGCACAGAAGAGCATAATGTGGCCTAGAGCCGGGCTATCACCTCAAGGTGAAATGCGCACAAGGAGTATCGAGGGAGCGAACCCGCGCTAGACAGATATCCGCGACCGTGTCAAAACCCGCGTGGCGCGCGGCACTAGACGGCTCGGTGGGGTGGGGTATTTGGACCAAGTGGAATGAGCGTTGACCGTTATCCTCGCGGTTGAGCTCAACGACGGCTTGGGCAGTGGTTCCTGAGCCTGCAAAGAAATCAAGGACTACCGCGTCCGTGCCGCCGGTGATGGACAGTAGATGCTTGATGAGGCGCACAGGTTTGGGGAAGTCGAAGACTCCCGTGACACCAAGTGCTTCTTCGGCGTCACGACGGCCTGTTCGAGTGACCCCAAAACGTTCCCCATCGAGAACGGAACGGGGACGCGCACCCTTCTTTTCGTAGTTCTTGGTGTAGACAAAGCCGCGCCGAAAGACCAGCTCCTCATAATGCTCAGCGACCTTGTCTTTACCCCAACGCCACCGCGCGACGCCCGACTTGCCCTCCGGCTGGTGCGGCCAATATTCGTGGCCATTGGGGCCAACGATGGGAAAGTCGAGGCTTGGTAAGTATCCCAAGGTCTTAGAATCCAACCGCACGAGTGAATAATTCCCTTTCTCATCGCTGTGGTTATAGCGGGTTGAAGTGTGCGCTTCCAAGTCCAGGTTGAATCCGGCATTTGAAGGTGACTTGGCATAGCAAAGGATGTACTCGTGCTCGAGAACCGCATATTTGGAATCATTCTTGCCGGTCCCGCCCTTCTTCCAAATGAATTGCCCGGCGAAGCAGTCCTCACCGAAAACCTCGTTGAGTAGTAGGCGCAGGTGAGCGCTTTCTGACTCACCGATAGACACGATGATAAAGCCGGTATCGGCGAGCACCTCACGAGCCAGGATCAAGCGTGGCAACATCATAGAAAGCCAGTCGGCATGCCACTGCCCAAAGTGCTCTGAGCGCATTTCTCGGCGTTGGCGGAAATTATCGCGGTAGACAAAATCTTTGCCGGTGTTATAGGGCGGATCAATGTAGATGATGTCCGCTCGCATCCCCTGTGCAATGAAATCCTTTAAGGCGTCGAGATTATCCGCCACCGTCACGCTGTTGGGGGCCGAATGAGGACCGCTCATCAGTGTTCTTGTCCGAGTGGCCTTGTTCGTGGCCTGCGCCGCAGCCGCCTCCTTACCCGGCCACACAAGGCCAAAGACCGATTTGCCATGAGGGGCTGAGGGAATGTCTAGCTCAGAGGAAGGCAGCTCTTCAGAAGGACGAGCTACAGATTGGTGTGCGGAATGAAAATGAAAGGAAGGCATTGTGGTGCGCCGAGGTTTCGTCTTCGATCTTTAAAGGTAAGTGAGCGGTCAATGACGTTGTGCAGTACGTGCCGCGCGACGCGGCAAGAATGAGCACATGTGAATTGTGTCCCAGAGTACAAGGGTTCACAAATGAGAGAGTGGCGGCACGCGCCAAGTTGTTGAACGAAAAGGGGTAACCGGAGGGGGTAGACTTTAAGAACGATTCTGAGAACTCTCAGTGTGTGAAAGTCTTCCTTTAACTCGTGCTCTAGATGTATAACGATTTATAACGTTTGTGGCGAAGAGTACGGCTCGTCGGTACGGTGGGGTGACGTGATGGCGCTCAGCTTGAAAGTGGCGACCGTAGTGCACGTGCTTGTTGCGCGGGGAGCCGGCTAACGTCTCCCACTGTTGCCGGCATTACGCAGTATTCGGCACATTCGAGCCGTGAGGGTCACCACTGTTAGGGCAGTATTTACTTAAGGAAGGAACAAAGTAATGGGTATTTTTGACAAGGCAAAGGATGCTCTGAACTCCGATAAGGGCGAGCAGATTTCGGATAGCGCACTGGATAAGGGTGCAGACTTTGCTAAGGGCAAGCTGGGCGAGGATAAGGCGGATAAGATTGACTCCGCTCGCGACCAGCTCGATGAGCGCATTGGCAACCAGGGCGCTGAGGCTCCCCAGGGGGATGAGCAGAAGTAAAGCGATTGTCGCGCTTGGTTCCGAACCACATCATGGTTCCGGCGTTGTGTGACACGTAGCCTGAACGCTCAGGTGTCCCGTCCGCATAGCGGGCGGGACTGTATAAGTTTTACAGCAACGTATACTTTGAATTTGGGGTGACGGGGGTGGATTGTCTTGCAGTGCGGGCGAAAGCTTAAGAAAACCTGTGTATATTCCTATCCTTTGTTTATGGGCCTAAAAGGGCTCTTCCGGTTTCGGGGTGCGTAGCGGGGTGAGGTAGAAATCGACGGGATCAGCGGGTCAGCACAACATGTAGGGGTCCCTGGTGTGAAGATGAAAGTTCCTACACAACCATCTACACCCACCAGGGACCCGTACTGTGAAGCCTACTGGAAACCTCGTTGCTGACACTATCTGCCGTACCGCGGAAATCGGGCTTGCTATCACCGGTGCTGCTGATGCCGGACCGCTGACCATCATTGAGGCTACGCCAGTAGCCGTTATCGGCGTGTGCCCGGACTGCGGACAGTCAGGAAAGCTGCGCGACCACATCACCCGTCGACTCGTTGATCTTCCCGTTGTTGGATTCCCCACCAGGCTGCACGTAAAAGTTCCTAGGTTCCGGTGCACAGCCGCCTCATGTAAGAGGAAGATCTTCCAAGAATCCTTACCCTGCGCTGATGACGGTGCCAAGCTCACTTACCGGGTCACCCGCTGGATCTTGCAGCGCCTTGCTATTGACCGGATGAGTGTGTCGGCTACCGCCAAAGCACTCGGTGTGGGCTGGGATCTGGTCAATCAGGTCGCACTGGATGCCTGCCGCCAGCTTGTCTACGGCGACCCTCACCACCTAGACGGAGTTCGCGTCCTCGGAGTCGATGAACATGTATGGAAACACACCAGAAAACCAGGCCAGGCATCAAACCTGGTGACCATACTCGTTGACCTCACCCCGCTGGTGGACGGGCGTGGGCCTGCTCGTTTGTTAGACATGCGACCGGGCAGATCCGCCGACGTGCTCAGCGGGTGGCTTAAGGAGCGTGCCCCCAGCTTCCGGGAGCAGATACAGGTGGTGACCATGGATGGGTTTACCGGTTATGCCACCGCAGTCGAGGAGCAACTACCACAGGCGGACAAAGTCATGGACCCTTTCCATGTGGTGCATCTAGCAGCCGACAAACTCACCAGTTGCCGACAGCGACTCCAACGCGAGACCACCGGGCGCCGCGGACGCAAAGATGACCCGCTGTACAAGCACCGGCGCACCCTGTTGACCAGGACGAACTACCTCACCGAGCGGCAAAAGCACCGCTTAGAAATGCTGTGGGCCACCGATGACGACTACGTGGCCCTAGAAGTAACGTGGCTGCTCTACCAAGACATGATCGCAGCGTACGCGCATCCGAAGAAATCGGAAGGCAAAAAGCTCATGAAACGCATCATCCACACCCTACGTAAAGGACTACCACAAGGCCTAGAAGAGCTCGCCCAACTAGGACGCACCCTGTGGCGTCGACGCAAAGATGTGCTCGCCTACTTCGATATCGGCGCATCCAACGGCCCCGTCGAGGCAATCAACGGCAGACTCGAACACCTACGCGGCATCGCCCTAGGATTTAAAAACCTCAACCACTACATCTTGCGATGCCTAATCCACTCCGGACAACTACAGGACAAAATCAACGCACTCTAAAACCGGAAGGGCCGCTATAGCCTGTGGTAAATTCCCGTCAAGTCGTTACTATAAACGGGGGTAGCCACCATGGGTTAGCCAGAACATTCGACGCCAACCAACGAAAAATCCCACCAACGTGGAATCTATTCGTAGCGCACGTCACCACGTGCAACGTCCTTGCGCCCATGAACAATGAAGTAGACCACAGAAGCAACCAGCATCAAAGCCGCCAGCATCCAGTACATGGCGGAGTATCCCGTCGCGGAGATAACCTGCCCCAGCAGAATCGGACCGAAGCCGATGCCTAGGTCCAGCAGCAAGAAGAAGGTCGAGATCCCCGCACCCATTTCATACATCGGCACCAGGCGCACAGCGATTGCCTGACCAGCCGGAAGGATAGATCCATATCCGATGCCCACCAAAGCACCCGCGACAATAATCTGCCAATCGGCACTAGCCGAAGCCAGGACAGCCAAGCCAGCGATAAAGAAGACGAGCGAGGAGTAGATGATGATGTTGTCACCGCGCCGATCCTGCAGCCTGCCCAGCACAAAGCGCAGGATGAGACTCACAACCGCATAAGCCAAGAAGAAATAGCTAGCGCCCTTCTCCAGACCGGCGTGAGCGGAATAGCCATTCAGGAAGGTAATGATGCCCGTATAAGCAACACCGACCAAAAGGATGAAGACGCCGAACGGCGCCACCGCCGGGTGCACAATATTCCCTAAGGAGAAGGTCACACTGCGACGCTCCTCCGCCGGTGCCTTGACGACGAGCCCCAAGCCCATGGCCACTACCGTCAGCGTCAGCGCCACCAGAAACACGGTGTTATAGCCAGCATTGTGGACAATCGCAAGACCTGCCGCCGGACCAAAAGCGGTAGCCAGCGTCGTCCCCAAGGCGAAGTAGCCGGTTCCCTCAGCGCGGCGATGGTCAGGAATCACCGATTGCGCCACGGCCATCACAGCCGTCGACGCCACCGCATAGCCGAAGCCGTGCAAGATACGGACAGCAAACAGCAGTGGCAGAGACTGAGCTGGGAAATACAGCGCCATCGCCACAGCCACCACGATGAGGGAGATGACCAGCGAACGTTTCCGCCCAGCAGCATCCACAATGTAGCCCGAAAAGAGGCGAGCAATCGTCGCCCCCACCACGAAGGCGCTTGAGGCAAACCCGCCCGCCGTATCCGAAGCTTGAAACTGCTCGACGGCATAGAGCGCCATGATGGTCACGAGCAGATAGAAGACCGTAAATTGGGCAAAATTGACCAACCACGCAAACACAAATGTCGGCGTGATAAGGGAACGGGATTCAGAGGACGTTTGAGACACCTTCTTCAGCAGTGTTATGGAATTAAGACTTCCACACGCTACCAAAGATCAGAGATACTTTCGAATCCATCCTCAGGGTCGTGCCACGCTTGACGACGTCCCTATCCGAACAGTTTTCGCAGGTAGGGCGAGCCGAACTTCCAATCAGGGTCCATCTTTTCACGCAGCTCGCAGAACTCGTCAAATCTTGTATAAAGTTGAGCAAAGTCGCTCCGAGACAGGGAGTTCATCTTGCCCCAGTGCGGGCGCCCGCCCGCTGCGCGCAAGATGGGCTCGAGCTTCGGCATGTAATCCTGCGGGTTGAGCGCACGCGGAATGTGGAAAGCAATGTACATCGATTCGCGGCCCGATGCCGTCGAGAGTGCAACGTCATCCGCGGCCGTCGTGCGCAGCTCCATCGGAAATCCGATGCGCCAATCCTGCTCGTCGATGAAACGGCGGATTTCGCGGACGGTGGTGGGGCCGTCGGCAAGCGGCACTGCGTACTCCATCTCATGAAAGCGAACCCGGCGCGGACTAACGAAAACGTCGTGGGCGGCGGAACGGTAGCGGTTATTGGAGATGACCGATGTGGCGAACTTGTTGAGCGTCGGAATCGTCCCCGGAATAAGACGTCCCAGCGCCAGGGCGGCGGCGAAGGCGCCGTTGCCGATGAGCTCGTCGTCGATAAGCGCCTTGAGACGTGAGCGGCGCTCCCCGTTCGGCTCTAGGCGCGTGTTGGCCTTGACCATCGCGCGGTCAGTGTGCGGGAACCAGTAGGACTCGAAGTGGTCGACGCCCCGAGAGAGCTCCTCCCAATTATCCATCAACTCATCGAAGGCAATGCCAGATTCTTCCGCCAGCAGGTCGAAGGCATCCACGCACTGCATTTCGACTTCGACAACCACACCGAGCGCACCGACGCTGACGACCACGAGACGAAGGAGTTCTGGGTCTTCGTCGATGGAATAGGTGCGGGTGTTGCCGTCGGCGTCGATAAGCGTCAGCCCAGTGACCGTGCCCGCAAAGCCCGTGTAATTGATGCCGGTGCCGTGAGTCGATGTCGAAATTGCGCCCGCCAGCGATTGTGGGTCCACATCACCCTGGTTAGCCAGGGCAAGCCCGAAGGGGCGCAGAAGGCTGGGACATCACGTAACCGAGTGCCCGCCAGGAAACGGACGCGCTTGCGCTGCTTATCGACGCTCACCAGCCCACTCACGTGATCGAGATTGAGCATCGTCTCCTCCCCTGCCGCAATGGGAGTGAAGGAGTGGCCCGCGCCCACCGCACGCACGCTGCGGGAGCGGCTAATAATTCCAGGAATCTCGTCTATGCGGGAGGGCTGTACAAACTCCTGCGGTTTCGTGGTGACCGATCCTGCCCAATTGCTAAATGTGGTTGTCATCGGAGTGTCCATCCTTGTCCTCTATAGGTGTCCCATACATCTACGCCGTCGCTTCCGACGGCGAGGAGGCGGTCGACGTTTTCTGTCATCTCCCCCGCCTTGGCGTGGCGGAACCACACCAGATCCTCGACGTTCAGATCGGCCCCATGCAGCGGTGTCTGCACCTCACCGGCACCCTCCGTGCTGGAGTAGCTAAGGCCCGCCGGCCACACCGGAACCGGAACGCGATCCTTCGCGGGCGGCCCGGAGGCGATCCAGCCTCCGGAGTTGACCGTGGCCCAGCCCGGCGCGGGCACACGGGATACTTGGCAGACGAAGAACGCGGCCGCCTTGTGGTTGATGCCCGTGAAGTCATCGAAGATCGCCGGCGTGTAGAAACCGGAGCCAGCGGCCAGCTCGGTCAAGGTTCCCTCGGCCGCGGATTCCTGGAGGCTGCCCGTGCCGCCGCCGTTGACGAATTCGATGTCCGCTATCTCCCGCGCGGCCTCCACACAAGCACGGCGCCGCGGGGCCAGGTCCGCCATGGACTTGGTGCGCAGCCAGCGCTTGACTGCCCCCACCGGCCCCGGCAGGCCATCCGCGACGGATGCCACTTGACCCTCATAGGCCATAAGTCCGACAAGCCGGTGCCCGCGCCGAAGAATCTCGCGCGCCAATACTGACACCTGTTCCGGCGTGCGCACGGGTGAGCGCCGCGGGCCGATGACCGCCCCCGGCACGTGGAGGGTGCAGTCAATATCGATGGCCACGCGCAGGGAACCCTCAAGCAGGCCTAAGAGTTCGACACTATCCACCATGACGGTGATGGACTCGCGCGCGGTGTCAGACGCTGCGAGCTCACGCAGGGCCTTACGGTTGACGCTCGGATAAGCCACCACGATGTCGCGGAAGCCCTCTCCCACCAGATGGAGCGCTTCTGGAACGGAATAGGCGAGGATGCCACGGTAGCCCCCGTGCTCGAGGGCACGACGAAGTGCTGCCACGCTGCGGATCGACTTCGAGGCCACGCGGATGGGTAGTCCCCCGGCACGAGTCGGCATCTGTGCAGCGTTGTAGTCGAACGCGGCGAGGTCAATAACGCCTACGGGCGCTGGGCTTTCTCCAGATCTGACGAGCGGCTCAACGGCCGCGCGGACCTGGGCCTGTGGAGTGGTCGCGAGGATTGGCATAGCGTCATCCTAACCACGATTAATTTAGTTTGTGAGACAAATCTCGAAAAATCTATAGCGCCATCGCATATTTTTGGGACAATAGACCGCATGAAAACCTTCACTCAGACCCGTCTGCCCCAGCGAGTGCTCAATTTCTTAGACACGGATCCCGCCCGCGATGTGCGCGGCACGGGTGAGCAGCACCAGGCTCACGCGCCGTTTAGCGGTGAGGAGCTCTTTAGCTTCCCCGTCGCCACCGCCGGGGACGTCGAGAAGGCCGTCAACTATGCGCGCGCCGGCGTTGGTCAAGGAGACCGCGCCGCCATCTTGCTGCGCCTGCACGACCTCGTTCACGAGAACGAGGAGCTCATCCTCGACCTCATCCAGGCCGAGAACGGCAAGTCCCGCTCCCATGCCTATGACGAGCTGATGGATCTGTATAACTGCGCGCGCTTCTACGCGGTCAATATCCGCAAGGCCTTTGGCGCTGACCGCTACCCCGGCGCGCTTCCCGTGCTGACTAAAACGCGCACCCAGCATTACCCGCTGGGTGTGGTGGGGCTCATCTCCCCGTGGAATTACCCACTGTCCTTGGGCGTGGGCGACGTCCTGGCAGCACTCTCCGCGGGCAATGCCGTGGTGCACAAGCCGGATTCTCAGACCACGCTGACGGCGATTCTGCTGAGGCGCCTAGCCATCGAGGCGGGCCTGCCGGAGGCGGCCTGGCAGCTGGTTCCCGGCCGCGGTGCGGAGGTGGGCGATGCCCTCGTGCCGCTGGTGGATGGCCTTTCCTTTACCGGTTCCACCAAGGCCGGCAAGTCCATCGCCGAGCAGGCAGCCGGACGCCTCATCCCCACCATGCTGGAGCTGGGTGGAAAGAACCCGATGCTGGTGCTTGACGACGCCCCCCTTAAGTCCACCGCCCAAGGTGCGGTGCGCACTGCATTTTCTTCCTCCGGCCAGCTGTGCATGTCCGCCGAGCGCGCCTATGTGCACGAGAGCGTCTTTGAGGAGTTCCTCGTCGAACTCGCGAACGCCCTAGACCAGCAGGTTTTGGGCGCGGCTTTCTCCGATGCCGCCACCATCGGCTCGCTGACCTCGCAACGCCAGCTCGATGCCGTTAAAGCCCACGTGGAGGATGCCGTGTCCAAGGGCGCCACCGTGGTCTACGGCGGAAAGGCCCGGCCGGACCTTGGGCCCTACTTCTATGAACCCACCGTGTTGACTGGTGTGACCCCAGAGATGGATCTCTATGCCACCGAAACCTTCGGCCCAGTGCTCGCTGTCTATCCGGTCAGCTCTGATGCGGAAGCCATCCAGCGCGCCAACGACACCTCCTACGGCCTATCCGCATCGGTGTGGTCCGGGAATTCCCGCCGCGCATGGAAGGTGGCCTCCCAGCTGGAAGCCGGCATGGTCAACATCAACGAAGGCTTCGCCGCCGCGTATGGTTCCATCGCCGCACCCGGTGGCGGCGTCAAGGAGTCTGGCCTCAATCACCGCCACGGCATTACCGGCATGCGCCTGTGGGCCAATGAGCGCACCGTGGCCGAGCAACGCCTACACCCGCTTGCGCCCTCGGAGTACATCTCCCCGGAGCGCTTCCGTCAGCTGGTGTCCACCGGCATGCAGCTGATGAAGAGCTTCCGACTCTAACCTAAACAGCCATGAAGGAACTTACCCGCGATGAGCTTCTCGCTCGTCGGCTCATTGCTCAAGGCCTTGCACCATCGGCGGCGCGGCCGACTCTGGCGTCGGCCCTCGATGTTGCCGAGCATCTGCTCGCCCTCCAGGGCCAGACCTACGATGCCGGTATCAGAGCACTTGCTCTTCGCGCCGGCTGCGATGAGCAAAAGGTACTCGAAGACGTAGCACGCTTTCGCGTGGTGCGCTGTTGGCCGCAGCGCGGCACGCTGCATTTCATGCCGGCTGCCGACGTCCGTTGGATGTCCCGCCTGCTCTACCCACGCGTAGCCTCCAGCCAGAAATCGCGGCGACCGAGCTTGGGGCTGAGCGAGGACATGGTGGCAGCGGCCTCGGAAGCGCTTCACAGCGCAGCGACCGAGCCCCTGAGCCGCACGGAAGTCTACGAGATTTTCGCTGAAGCTGGCGTTGATCCCACTGAAGGCCGAGGCTCCCACCTACTCCGCGCTTTCGGCGGTGCCGGCGACCTCGTGCAGGGCCCGAAAGCTGGCAACCAAGAGACTTTCCTCCACGTCGACGCGCTACCTACCGTCCAGCGCGAGCCGGAGGAGCCGCTTGCTGAGCTGGCCCAGCGCTATGTCGAAGGACATGGCCCAGTGTCCGCAGCCGACCTCCAAGCATGGTCCAAGCTCAGTAAATCTCAGGCCACCAAGGTCCTGACATCGACGGTTGCTCAACCTGTGTTCCACGATGGTCAGGCCTTCTGGATGGCCACTTGGCAGGAGGATGTCACGGCTAGCGAGATCGATGAGGCCCTCAAAATCCGTCTCGAGCTCCCCGCCTTTGATGAATACCTTCTGGGGTATGCACACAAGGAATGGATCGTTCCCGATGAGATCCGCGATGATGTCCTGACCAAGAACGGCCTCAGCTGGCCGTGGGTCATGGAGGGCGGACGCGGGGTCGCAAGCCTGCGGTACGCGGGCTAACCTACAGCATCCGCAGGATGCGGCGATGAACCGTGCCGGCTGGTTCAACGTGGATGAACACCTCGGCACCGGGGAAAAGCTCGTCGATGGCATCCTCGATACGGTCGGCGATGGTGTGCGAGTGCAACACCGTCCACTCGCCGGGCACGTCCATCGTCAGGTACACAAGGCGCTGACGACCCGCTGCCACTGTGCGACGCGAGGTGAAGGAGACCTGGTGGTGGTCTTCCAGCTCATTCAGAAGCGCGTCCAGCTGGGCATGCTCTTCCTTGGGCAAGGATTCCGACAGAAGGGAGCTCAGGGATTCCTTGAGCAGCTTGTACCCGGTCCATAAGATATTGATACCGACTGCCAGCGCGATGACGGGGTCCAACCACAGCCAGCCTGTCAACGCCACTGCCCCGATGCCGACGATGACGCCGACGGAGGTCCAGACGTCGGTAAGCAGATGCTGACCATCCGCCTGCAGGGCAGAAGAACGGTACTGCTTGCCAGCACGCACGAGCAGCACACCGACCACCAAATTAATGAGAGCCGCTACCAGGGACAGCAGCAAACCCATGCTTGGTTGTTCAAGCGGCAGCGGGTGCAAGAAGCGGCGAATGGCCGTGTAGATGATCATCGCGGCCGCGACGAAGATCATCGCGCCCTCCACCAACGCGGAGACGTACTCGGCTTTGCCGTGACCGAATTGGTGGTTTGCATCTGCGGGCTTGGCCGCAATCCGAATGGCTACGAAGCCCACGACAGCGGCAACAAGGTTGACGCCGGACTCAAGGGCATCGGAGAGAAAACCTACCGACCCGGTTACCGCGGCCGCAACCACCTTGAGGGCAATGGTGACCACAGCAGCGGCGATGGAGAGCTTCATGAATCGTTCAAGCAGCCGCTGCTCGTTTGGAAGAGACATGTGTGTCCTTCTATATGTCCTTCGCTGAGGAAAATTTCTATTTACCGTGAGTCAGGGTATCAAAGGCGAGTGTGCACGTACTGTTCACGCATTGTTTACCACGTGTGGTCGTAAAGTACATAAACCGTCGTTAGTTTGTACTTCATGTCCAAAGACATATCTCCCCCAGTTCTCCTCTTCGATTTCGACGGCACCGTTAGCCTGGGTCACGGGCCCGTGCTGGCCTATGCCCGCCACATCGGGGAGGCAGCCGGAAACCACTCCATCCCCCACACCGCCGAGCACATGCTCTCAACGAACGACGCCTCCCTAGTACACTATCGCGACGGCTACGACCTCGTCCGCAGCCTCGCCGCGGATTGCGATGTCCCGGAGGACTCCTGCCAACAGGCCTACATGGCCTCCCGACTCAACCTTGCGGACACCGGAATCACAGCGCCCGAAGGCCTCGCCGAGTTTCTAGGCTCGTATCCCGGCCGCGCGGTTCTCGCCACCAACTCCCCCGAAACTGGCCTCGCAGAGGCGCTTAAGGTTTTGGGGCTGAGCAACTCCTTCGACGCCACCTACACGAGGGTGGGCAAGCCCGACGGCTTGACTCGAATCCTCGAATCTGATTTCCCCGATAGCCCCATCATCGCTTTCGGCGATATCTGGGATTTCGATCTCGCTCCCGTGGCTGCCCGTGGCGGGCGCACCGTTTTATTGGAAACACCGTTCGCCACCCCCGCAGACGCCAACCCCACGTGGCGCGCTCAGCGCGTCACCGACATCTTTTCTGAACTATCTTCCGCCTTCTAGCACTCCACCCCTCGACACAGAAAGACATTCTCATGCGCCGTTTCACCGCCCTCGCTGCCTCCGCCCTTGCACTGTCACTCTCCCTGACCGCTTGCTCCTCTGACTCCTCCTCCTCAACCGATGGCTCGAACTCCCCCGACAAGCTCACCCTCGCGCTCATCCCGAACGAGAAGGTCAACGATCTCGTCACCACCGCAAAGCCGCTGACTGACTACCTTTCCGAGGAGCTCGGCATCGAGGTCGAGGGGGTCGTGACCAAGGACTACCAGGCCGCCGTCGAGGCCATCGGCTCCGGCCAGGCAGATATCGCTATCGCCTCCGCCGCGCAGCTGGCCTCCGCCGAAGACATGTACGGTGCTCACGCCGTGCTGCAGGACGAGCGCTTCGGCGCGGATTCCTACGCCGGCCAGTTCGTCACCAACAACCCCGACAAGTACTGCGAGGACGAGCCGGTGGCCTCCACCTATGCTGCCAGCGGTGCCGACTACCTGTACTGCAACGGCACCGCCACCCCGGAGGAGAACAAGGGCCAGGGTCCGAAGGGCCTCGAGACGCTCAGGAAGATCGATGGGGAGACCACCGTCGCCATGCTGGGTGCTACCTCCCCCGCCGGATACCAGCTGCCGGTCATGGCCATGGAATCCCAGGCATCGACGTCGACAGCCTCAAGAAGGTGCCAGTGACCTCCAACGATGCCTCCATCATGGCGGTCTACAACGGCGATGCCGAGGTGGGCTTCAGCTTCTGGGATGCGCGCTCCACCATCGACGCGTCGGAGGCCCCAGATCTGGCCGAGAAGCTCGTGGTCTTCGGCTACACCGACATGTACCCCAACGGTGGCGTCGTGATTTCTGATGAGGTGCCGGAGGATCTGCGCGGCCAGATCACCGACCTCATGGACGGCTTTTCCGAGGTTGACCCGGACACCATGTCCGCCATCTTCGACATCACCGACTGGGTTCCCGCCAAGCAGGAGTCCATCGATATGGCGCGCAAGGTCAACGAGCGCTTCGCCCAGTAGCCTGACGCCCCTACTTAGAAAGGCTTCACCCATGACGGAGGAGAAAGCGTGGGGAATCCGCTTCGAGAATGTCTCGGTGCGCTACCCCAACGGAACGCTGGCGCTTGACGACGTCTCCGTGGACATCGCTCCCGGCGAATTCGTCGCCATCGTCGGCCTGTCCGGCTCTGGCAAATCCACGTTCATCCGCAGCATCAACGGCCTCGTGCAACCGACATCCGGCAAGATTTTCGTCGGCGACCACGAGATTTCTGCGGCGAAGGGAGCGCAGCTGCGGAAGCTGCGCGGCCGCATCGGCATGATCTTCCAGGAGTTCAACCTGGCGGACCGCGCGAGCGTCTTCTCCAATGTCCTCGTCGGGCGCTTTTCTCACAATCCCAGCTGGCGCACCCTGTTGGGAATCTCTACCGCCGAGGACAAAGCAATCATCGCCGAGGCCCTCGACTCCGTAGGGATCCTCGACAAGGCGTGGAATAAGGCCGGCGCCTTATCGGGCGGCCAGAAGCAGCGCGTGGCCATCGCTCGCGCCCTGTCCCAGAAGCCGGCGATCATGCTGGCCGATGAACCCGTCGCCTCCCTCGACCCGCCCACTGCCCACTCCGTGATGAAGGATCTGCGCCGCATCAATACCGAGCGGGACCTGACCACCCTGGTGAACTTGCACCTGGTGGATCTGGCGCAAGACTACGCCACACGCATCATCGGCATTCGCACGGCAAGATAGTTTTCGATGGGCCCGCCGCAGGCTCCACCGTGGAGGATTTCGAAGCCATCTACGGCCGGCGCATCCGCGAGGAAGACCAGCTGGGAAGTCAGGAGAGCCGGGCATGACGGCGGTACTTCCCCCACGGCAGCGCAACTGGCCCGGCATCCTTGGCGGGCTGGCTGCTTTTCTCGCGCTCACCATCGCCACCTGCGTCCCCGCCTGGGGCGGAATCGAGATCGACTTTGGGCAGATCGCTCGCAACTGGCGCAACGGCGCCGACCGCTTGGCCCTGATGTTCAGCCCCGACTGGTCCATCCTCCCGCGCACGTGGGAGCCGATGCTTGAAACCCTCGCCATGGCCGTCGTCGGTGCCGCCATCTCTGCGGTCATCGCTCTGCCCCTATCCCTGTGGGCGGCGCGGCCCACCAACCCATCGACACCGTGGCGCTCGCTAGTGCGCGGCATCGTCAACGTTGTCCGCGCGGTGCCCGACTTGGTCTACGCCACCATCCTCGTGGCCATGCTCGGCGTCGGTGCCCTGCCCGGCATCATCACGCTGGTGCTCTTCGACGTCGGCATCGTGGTCAAGCTCGTCTCCGAAGCCATCGACTCCGCGGATGATTCTTACATGGAGGCCGGCCGCGCCGCCGGCGGCACGCAAACCCAGATCAACCGGGTTACTGCCCTGCCGCAGACCTGGCCGGTCTTTGCCAGCCAGGTGATCTACTCCCTCGAGCTCAACGTCCGCATCTCCGCGGTCCTCGGCCTCGTGGGCGCTGGTGGCATTGGCCTGCTTATCGACGAAGTCCGTGGTTTCTACCGCTATGACGCGCTCTCCGCCATCGTGCTCGAGCTGCTCGTCGTGGTCATCGCCCTGGAGATCGTGTCCGTCAACCTGCGAAAGAGGCTGCGATGAGCACTGCACATGTACTTCCCTCCCGCTCCCGCAGCTGGGGAGTCTTCGCTGCGTGGGCCGGAATCCTTATGATCTTGGCGCTGTCCTTTGGCTACATTCGCGTTGATCTGACGGCTCTTAAAGATTTGCCCTCGAACATCTGGCACTACCTCGTGCTCATGTTCTCCAACCCGGACTGGTCCAAGCTGGGTGAGGCCCTCCTGCAGACCTGGCGCTCCGTGGCCATGGCCTGGATCGGCGCGCTGCTCGGCGTGTTCCTCTCCACCATCCTCGGTGTCCTGGCTGCCAATACGGTCTCCCCGGGCTGGGTGTGTCTGCCACTGCGCGCGCTCTTTGCCATCATCCGCGCGGTACCGGAGATCATCATCGCCATCATTATCCTCACCGTCACCGGGTTGACCCCGTTTACGGGCGCGCTGGCTCTGGCCATCGGCGGCATCGGTACGCATGCGAAGTGGACCTATGAGGCCATTGAAACCGCGCCGACTGGCCCAGCCGAAGCAGTCAAGGCAGCCGGCGGCAGCCTGGCAGAAATGGTGCGCTGGGGAACCTGGCCCATTGTCCAACCGGAGCTGGCTTCGCTCGCGCTCTACCGTTTTGAGATCAACGTGCGCACCTCCGCGGTCCTCGGCCTCATCGGCGTGGGAGGCATCGGTGACATGCTCACCGGCTATACGCAGTACCGCCAGTGGGACGTCGTCGGCGTCCTGCTCATCGTGGTCATCGTCATCACCATGTCCATCGACGCCATCTCCGGCGCTATCCGCCGCCGCATCGTGGCTGCCAAATTCACCTGATAGTTAGCCTTATGACTGATTCCGCCCCACTCTCCGCGCACATCACCACGCGCATGCCGAGCCTGCAGCCCATCGAACAACGCGTGGCCCAGGCAATCCTCGAAGACATGGACTTCGTCCTGCACGCCACTGCGGACCAGCTGGCGGCCAAGGTAGGCACGTCCCGTACCTCCGTCATCCGCACCGCGAAAGCGCTGGGCTACGACGGGTACCAGCAGTTGCGTGTGGCGCTCACGCAGGAGATTGCGCAGCGCCCCACCCCGCCGGCGGGTGCCGATTCCACCCACGTCGGCCGCATGAGTGCCGAGATTGCCTCCTTCAGCAACTACCTGCATGGGCTTACTGCCCTGCTCAACGAGGATGAGCTAGCCGCGACAGTGGAGGCAGTAGCGCAGGCCAAGCGTGTTCTCCTCGTGGGCAATGGCCTCTCTGCTCCCTTGGCGCAGACCATGGCGCTGCGCCTCACAAGCATCGGGCGCCCAGCCGAGTTCGTGGCGGAGGCCATGGGCCAGCACATCGCGGCGACGCAACTAGACGCAGAGTGCGTGTGCCTCGTCGTTTCCGGTTCAGGGTCGACCACGCTCACGCTCAAAGCCGCGACAGCAGCCTTCGAGGCGGGCGCGAAGCTCATCGCGCTGACCTCGTTTACCTCCTCGCCCTTGGCGGAGCTCGCCTCCTACACACTGGTCATCCCCTCTCCGGATGGGACATTTCGTGCAGAGCTGCAGGATGCCTCGCGCGTTGCTTTTCTGCTGGTGCTTGAAGCACTCGTGACGCTGGTGGATTCCCACCTCGATGATTCCGCGGCACGGCGCACGGTGCTCTCTGTGCTGCAATCGGCGATGGAAGATTAATTTTCCAGGTAGGCGTAGGCCGCGGCGATGAGAGCCTGCGTCGCGGTGCTGAGCGTCGGCTGCAGCTCCGGTGCAAAGCGTGGGTTGTGGTTCGGGATGGACACGCCGTCCGTGCGGCCACCGAAACCCCAGAAACAATAGGGAGCGCCGAAGGCATCGGGGATGCGAGAGAAATCCTCCGAGGCGGTCCACGGCTCCATGTCGAGGACGTTGTCGCTACCTAGGACGTCGATAAGCTGCGCGCGCACCTTGTCGGTCACGTCGTCATCGTTGACGGTGAGGGGGTAATTATCACTCTGCACAAACTCCGGCTCGCGCGGGGACATCGCTGCCCAGCACTCCGCCTTAACAATGCGGTGAATCGCCTCGACGATCTGAGCCCGGACGTCTTCGTCATAGGCACGGATGTTGATGCGTAAGGTCGCCGAATCCGGAATGATATTGGCCTTCGAACCCGCCTGCAGTGCGCCAACGGTCAATACGGCGAAGTGGTGCGGATCGACTTCACGGGAGACAACTGTTTGCAGCCGCAGAACGATGGAGCTAGCGAGCACCACCGGATCAACGCTGAGGTGCGGCATCGAGCCATGAGAACCGTGACCATAGACGGTGACGGTGAGTGAGGTCGCCGTGGACAAGACCGGGCCGGGTGCGATGAGTACGCTGCCAGCGGGGGCATCCTTATCAATGAAGATGTGCTGGCCAAAGGCCACATCAGGCGTGGGGACTTTTTCGGTGAGTCCCGCGTCCACCATGGACTGCGCGCCCTCGGCGGTTTCCTCACCCGGCTGGAAAAGGGCGATGAAGGTACCGGACCACGCGTCAGTGGCCTTCGCCAGTGCCTCAGTGGCGCCGAGCAAGGCGGTCACGTGGGCATCGTGCCCACAGGCGTGCATTGCCTCACCCGTAGCGGAGTAGTCCAGGCCGGTGTCCTCGGTGATGGGCAGGCCGTCGAAATCTGCGCGCTCCAAGACGGTCGAGCCTTCGCCGTTGCGGAGGATGCCGACGACTCCCCCGCCGAATTCCAGCACCTCAACTCCTGGAAAATCCTGGAGCTTATCCGCGATAACACCGCGGGTGCGCTCCTCCTCCATGCTGAGCTCAGGATGCTGGTGCAGATCCTTGTAAAGGGCTTCTTGCCACTGCGTGGCCTCTGCTGCACGTTCGAGGATGTGGGCGATACTCATGCCCACAGCCTACGCGCTATGAGCGCACGAGTTAGCCGCCGATCTTGAAATCGCAGACGTCGCCGTCCTGCATGATGTACTCCTTGCCCTCCTGGCGCACCTTGCCAGCATTGCGGGCTTCCGCCATGGAGCCAGCGGCGTCCAGGTCATCGAAGGAGACGATCTCGGCCTTGATGAACTTCTTCTCAAAGTCGGTGTGAATTACACCCGCGGCCTGCGGTGCTGCGGAGCCCTGCCTGATGGTCCACGCGCGAGCTTCCTTCGGGCCTGCGGTCAGGTACGTCTGCAGGCCGAGGGTGGCGAAGCCGGCCTTGGCCAACGTCGCCAAGCCGGGCTCTTCCTGGCCCACCGACTCGAGCAATTCGAGTGCCTCCGCCTCATCGAGCTCAAGGAGGTCGGTTTCGGTCTGGGCGTCGAGGAAAACGCATTCCGCAGGGGCGACGAGCTGGCGCAGCTCCTCCTTCTTGGCGTCATCGGTAAGCACGGCCTCATCCGAGTTGAAGACATAAAGGAAGGGCTTCGCGGTCATGAGGTGCAGCTCGCGCAGGAGGGTTAGGTCGATCTCGTTGCTCTTGGAAGCGGCGAAGAGGGTGCGGTCATCTTCCAAGATGGCCTGGGCCTTCTTGGTCTCCTCCACGGTCTCTGCCAGGTCCTTGTTCTTGCGGGCTTCCTTTTCCAAACGAGGCAGGGCCTTCTCGATGGTCTGGAGGTCCGCGAGGATGAGCTCGGTATTAATAACGGAGATGTCGTGCGCCGGGTTGACCTCACCGTCAACGTGGATCACGTTCTCATCGGCGAAGGCTCGCACCACCTGGCAGATGGCGTCAGCTTCACGGATGTTGGCGAGGAAGGCGTTGCCCATGCCTTCACCCTTGGAAGCGCCTTCGACAATGCCGGCGATGTCCACGAAGGACACGGTGGCCGGGAGGATGCGCTCGGAGCTGAAGATTTCCGCGAGGCGGTTCAGGCGGGAATCGGGGAGCTCAACGAGGCCGACATTCGGCTCAATGGTGGCAAACGGGTAGTTCGCCGCCAAGATGTCGGAACGGGTCAGGGCATTAAACAAAGTGGACTTGCCCACGTTGGGCAGGCCGACGATTCCAAGTGTAAGACTCACGGGGCCAATCCTAACGCACCCCGGATCTTTTAAGGCAAGATGGTGGGGTGAGTTCTGATCAGCCATCCCCCAATGCATCCTCGCCTGAGCTTGCCGCAGCAGAGGCAGCACTTGGCGGGCGCTTCGATGACTCCGTCGATGCTGCCTCGCTGAACGCTGTCTCCGCACACCCGCCAGGCAATCAAGTGGATCGCTCCGTGGTGGTCGGCGAGGTCATCAAGTCCGCATCACTGTGGGCACTGCGCCTGACCATCATTGGCGTCTTTCTTTATGCCTCATTCCGCATGCTGGGCAACTTCTGGCGCGGCATCCTGCCCGTCCTCATCGCGCTGATTATTTGCACCGTGCTGGCCCCCATTGCGAGCGTCATGCGGCGAAAGGGATTGCCGTCAGCTCTCGCTGCGGCAGTGACCATTCTCGTGTCTTTTACTGCGGTGGGCACCCTCTTCATGTTCATTGCACCGGACTTCGCGCGGCAGTCCCAAACACTGTATCTGCAGACTGTGGAGGGAATTCAACGCTTGCAGCTATGGGCACAGGGCCCGCCGCTCAACCTCGACGCGAATGAGATCGGCGGCTACATCGATGAAATCGCCCTGTGGTTGCAGCGCCAGGCGGGTTCCATTGCGGGCTCCGTGTTCACCGGAATCGGCACGGCCACCTCCATCGTGGTCACGCTCTTCATCATCGTGGTGCTGACCTTCTTCTTCCTTAAGGACGGCCACAACTTCCTGCCGTGGCTGCGCCAAGCGACGGGCCGCCGCACCGGCTGGCACTTGACTGAGCTGCTAACCCGTGTGTGGACCACGCTGGGTGGTTTCGTGCGGGCACAGGCTGTCGTCTCGCTTGTCGACGCCGTCTTTATCGGCCTCGGCCTCGCCCTCATCGGTGTTCCCCTGGCCATGGCCCTGGCCATCATCACGTTCATCGCCGGCTTCATCCCCTTTGTCGGCGCAATTGTGGCCGGCGCACTGTCCGTGACCATCGCGCTGGTGTCTTTGGGCTTCACCAAGGCGCTTCTGGTGCTTGGCTTGGTCCTGCTGGTCCAGCAGCTCGAGGGCAACGTGCTCTCCCCGTGGCTGCAGTCGAAGGCGATGAACCTGCACCCGGTTATCGTGCTGATTTCTGTAACCGTCGGCTCCGCGCTCTTTGGCCTCATCGGCGGTTTCCTCGCCGTGCCGGTTGCCGCCACCATCGCGGTGGTCTACCGCTACTTCCAAGACATGGTGATGCTCCAATCCGGCGAGAGAACCGCCGAGGAGTTGGAGTTTTCTACCGTGGCAGGCTTCCTCATCGGGCGCTATACCCAACAGCAGGGTGACCACAAACGCGAGCAATGGCTGTCCGTCCCGGACCACGCTGCACCGGAAGGCGCGGCGGAAGACGTCGCCAGCGATGGCACGAGCCCGCTGGACCGCAAGGTCGATGTTGACGCGGAACTCAGCGAGCGCGATAGCGGCGCCCGCGCGGGAATCAAGCGCGCCATCGGCGCTCTCGAACAGATGTTGCAGTCGAAGGACAAGAACTAGCGGGGCGTGTCCGGGGCGCATGTCATGATGACAGACATGACGTCTACCCTTCCCGTGTTGCTCCTCTTCCTCGGCCTCATCATTGGCGCCGCCCTCGGTTGGCTGGCCCGCGCCTATTCCGCGCAGTCTTCCCAGCCCTCCGAAGAACACCGCGCGCTGCAAGAATCCCAACGCCGCCAAGCAGAGCTTGCCCCGCTGGAAAAGGCCATGGACCGCTTGGGCCTGCAATTGCAGGAAATTGAAGAGGATCGCGCGACATCGCTCGCCGCGCTCAGCAGCCAAGTTCAAGCGGTAACGCGCACCTCGACTCGGCTCTCCGATCGCACCGACAAGTTGGTCGGCGCGGCTGCGCTCGCCGAACGTCCGCGGGCGCTGGGGTGAGGTACAGCTGGAACGCGTGGTCGAGCTCGGCGGCATGCGCAAACATGTGGACTTCGACTCCCAAGTCAGCGCTCGCATCAACGGTTCGGTAGTCCGCCCTGACCTCGTCGTTCACCTGGCGGGTGGGCGCAGCATTGTGGTCGACGCCAAGGTTCCACTCAGCGCCTACCTCGACGCCATGGAGACTGAGGATCCGGAAGAAAGGGCAGGGTATCTCCGGCGCCACGCGCACCTGATGCGCTCACATGTCCAAGCACTGGCTTCTAAGGACTATATCGAGGCTTTCTCCCCCACGCCGCAGTTTGTGATCCTCTTCGTTCCCGCGGATACCTTCGTCGACGCCGCGCTCTCCATCGATGCCGAGCTGCTCGAGTTCGCATTCGAGCGCAACATCGTCATCGCCACGCCGAGCACCCTCTTCGCCCTCCTGCGCACCGTGGCGGTGAGCTGGCAGCACGAAGAAATCTCCGACAAAGCCCGCGAGGTACAGCGCTTGGGACGTGAGCTCTACACGCGCCTTAATACCCTCAACGAGCACTATGACAAGGTCGGCCGCGGCCTCGAGCGCGCAGTTGAGGCTTATAACGCGAGTTTAGCCAGCTTGGACTCCCGCGTCGGGGTCACCGCGCGGCGGCTCAAGGAACTAGATGTGCCCGCTCGCGTAGACCGCCTACCGGTGGAGCCGCGCAGTGTCGGTTCTTGGCCGCGGCGCGCCCACGATGAATAACGTTTTGGTCACCAATCCCGGTAAGCTCTCTGGTCGTGTCTGTTGCCAAAAATCGTCGCCGCCCTCCGCGCCGTGGGATGCCGCTTACCCGAGCGCTCCTCGTCGCGCTCGTCGTGACGCTTGTGGCCTTGGC
>NZ_LAYQ01000027.1 GCF_000988205.1 Corynebacterium minutissimum
TCTGCGATCCGCACTCACCCTGGCAGCGGCCTACCAACGAAAACACCAACGGGCTAGTCCGAGACTTCCTACCCAAAGGAAGCGACTTTAGTACCCTGACCGACAAGGGCGTCCAGCAGATTCAAGACCTTCTCAACGGGCGCCCCAGAAAAGTCCTCAACTGGTACACACCAGAAGAGAAAATCCAAGAACTATTCAAGTGATGCATCCACCACTTGAAACCGCCTCGAAGATCTGGGAAAACTTTGGCGGCTGGGGCGGTTTTCTATGAAGAAAAGGCTTACTTGTTCTCGGCGTAGCCCTCGGTGGACTGCGGGTCGCGGTCAAAGTCACCGGACTGCAGCGGGGAGGCGGACACGGTGGCGTCAACCTCGACGGTGCCGGTGTTGAAGGTGAAGGTCACCGGGCGGGAGCCGCCGAAGGCGAAGCCGTCGTTCTCCAGAGTGGTAGCTACGTAGGTGATGTTCTTGTCCTTGCCGTCCTTCGGGAGACGGTCCAGGTTCGTCTGGGAATCAGCGTAAAGGGCGTGATCGCGAGGAAGCGGCTCGACGCCTTCCAGTGGTACGTCCTGGCCGTCGACGCTCACGGACTCGAGGATAACGTCGTCGACCTTGTAGCCCTGGTTAACGGCCACGAACTTCAGGGAGGTCTCACCGGTGTCCGGCTCAACCTGAATGGTGACGTCACGTACGGCCACCTTGCCATCTTCGGTGCTTGCGGATGCGCCGTCGACAGCAATGACCTTTTCCGCGGTCTGTGCAACATGACCGGCCGAGCAGGACGCCAAGGCCAGCGCGGAGAGGGCGGTAACTGACATGATGGCACCGCAGCGAGCGGCGGACTTCAGGGACTGCACTGTGAGTGTCCTCCATTGAATTGCGATCACAAAGCTTATCAACGCTTTAGCCTAGTACCTCCGCGGTAAAAGCACACAGTTTCCGACAAACCCCTTGGGTAAACCGGGGGTAGCCGCGCTTTATGTTGGCCGTCATCGTAGTGTAAAGCGAGCTGCTCTACGGGTTTGGGTAGGGGAGCAGCGCCGGAAAACCGCGTGCTAGAGTAGATAGCCTGTATATGCGGCCCACTGAGAGTACGCCGAGAGCGCACGATGGGCACCGTCTCAAAGGCTTCATAAGGAGTGGCAATGGAATTTAAGGTCGGAGAGGTCGTCGTCTACCCCCACCACGGCGCCGCCAAGATTACGGCGATTGAAACGCGCGAGATGGGCGGCGAGGAGCTCGAGTATCTCGTCCTCCAGATCAACCAGTCCGACCTCGTGGTTCGTGTTCCCTCCAAGAACGTTGAGATGGTAGGCGTGCGTGATGTTGTGGGCAAGGAAGGCCTCGAAAAGGTCTTCTCCGTCTTGCGCGAAGAAGACGTGGAGGAGGCCGGCAACTGGTCCCGCCGTTATAAGGCCAACCAGGAGCGCCTTGCATCAGGCGATATCAACAAGGTGGCAGAAGTCGTGCGTGACTTGTGGCGCCGCGATCAGGACCGCGGCCTGTCCGCCGGTGAGAAGCGCATGCTTGCCAAGGCCCGCCAGATTCTGGTCGGTGAGCTTTCCCTGGCTAAGCCGGTCGATGACAAGAAGGCGGACACCATGATGGAGGAAATCAACGCCACCATCGAGCGCCACCGCGCCGCCGGCTTGGTCGAGGACAAGTCCATCACCACCGACATTGACAATGACGTCGATCTCGATGACCTCTCCTTCGACGACGAAGACTAATACCCGCCGCGTGATCGCCCTCGTCGCGGCGGCCGGTCAGGGAACGCGCCTTGGCGCTGATATTCCTAAGGCCTACGTGGAGCTGCGCGGAAGTACCCTGCTTGAGCGCTCCGTGAAGGCCATGATTACCTCGGAATTTGTCGATGAAGTCATCGTTCTCGTCAGCCCCGCCATGGAGGATTATGCCGCCAGCATCCTCGACCGCATCGATTCTGATATGCCCGTACGCATCGTCCACGGCGGGGGTGAGCGCGCCGATTCCGTCTGGGCGGGCCTGCAAGCCATCCCAGATGAGGATGCCGTGGTGCTGATCCACGACGCCGCCCGGGCGTTGACGCCGCCGGGGATGATCGCGCGCGTCGCCAAGCGCGTGCTCGACGGGGCCACCGCAGTTATCCCGGTCCTTCCCGTGGCGGATACCATCAAAGAAGTCGAGGGGACCACGGTGCTGTCTACTCCGGATCGCTCCCGCCTGCGCGCCGTGCAGACGCCGCAGGGTTTTAACCTGGCCGCGCTGCGCCGCGCCAACCTAGACTATTGGGCGCAGGACCCTGACTTTGTCGCCACGGATGACGCCAGCCTGATGGAATGGCACGGCGAGCGCGTGGAGACCGTGCAGGGAGATACCTTCGCGTTTAAAATCACCACTCCCATCGACCTCGTCCTGGCGAAGGCCGTGACGGATGAGGCCGAACCGACCATCTTCGAGGTGCCTAGTGACTAACCCCATCATCCCGCGCGTGGGAATCGCCACCGATGCCCATCAGATCGAGCCCGGAAAACCCTGCTGGATCGCAGGTCTTCTCTTTGAGGACGTGGATGGCTGCGAGGGCCACTCCGATGGGGACGTGGTGAGCCACGCGCTTGTCGACGCCTTGCTCTCCGCCTCCAACCTCGGCGACCTCGGCTCCTTCGTTGGCGTGGGCCGGCCAGAGTACGACGGAGTCTCCGGAGCACAGTTGTTGCGCGAGTGCCGCGAGCTGCTGAAAAAGGAAGGCTTCATCATCGGCAACGCCGCGGCGCAACTGGTTGGCCAGAGCCCCAAGATGGGCCCGCGGCGGAAGGAAGCCGAGGCCGTTCTGAGCGACATCCTCGGCGCCCCAGTGTCCGTCTCTGCGACGACGACGGATCACCTTGGCTTCACCGGCCGCAAGGAGGGCCGCGCTGCCGTGGCCACCGCCGTAGTCTGGCGCGCCTAGGCCGTCCCGCGCTAGCCGCCGGACGCGAGTCAATTAGACTAGGCCAGGTGAGTACTTTGCGCATTTTTGATACCGCCACCCGCAGCCAACGTGAGTTCGAGCCGGTTCGCCCCGGCCACGCGTCGATCTACCTGTGCGGTGCTACCCCGCAGTCCCAGCCGCACATTGGCCACCTGCGCTCCGGCGTTGCCTTCGACATCCTGCGCCGCTGGCTTAGCGCGCAAGGCTATGACGTGGCACTCGTGCGCAACGTCACCGATATCGATGACAAGATCCTCACCAAGGCCGCTGAGAATAACCGCCCCTGGTGGGAGTGGGTATCCACCTATGAGCGCGAGTTCACCAAGGCCTACAACACCCTGGGAGTTCTGCCCCCTTCCGTGGAGCCGCGCGCGACGGGCTTTGTCACCCAGATGGTGGAGTACATGCAGCGGCTTATCGACGCCGGCTTTGCTTATGCCGTGCCTGGCGAAGACGGTGGTGGCTCCGTCTACTTCGACGTCGCGGCGTGGAATGCCACGGAAGGCTCGGACTACGGTTCGCTGTCCGGCAACCGCGTCGAGGAAATGGAACAGGGCGAAACAGACAACGCGGGCAAGCGCAGCCCCCAGGACTTCGCTCTGTGGAAGGCGGCTAAGCCGGGCGAGCCATCCTGGCCCACCCCGTGGGGTCGTGGCCGACCGGGCTGGCACTTGGAGTGCTCGGCCATGTCCACGTACTACCTAGGCAGCGAGTTCGATATTCACTGCGGTGGCTTGGACTTGCAGTTCCCGCACCACGAAAATGAGATCGCGCAGTCCCATGCGGCGGGGGACAAGTTCGCCAACTACTGGATGCATAACCACTGGGTCACCATGGCCGGTGAGAAGATGTCGAAGTCCTTGGGCAACGTCCTCTCCATTGCCAACATGCTGGAGATCGTCCGCCCGGTGGAGCTGCGCTACTACCTGGGCTCCGCGCACTACCGCTCGGTGCTCGAATATTCCGAGGCAGCGCTGACCGAGGCCGCAGCCGGCTATCGCCGCATCGAGGATTTCGTAGGCAAGTTCGAGGGCGTCGAGAAGGGCGAGTGGACCCCGGCCTTCGAAGAAGCGATGAATGATGACATCGCTGTGCCGAAGGCACTGGCGGAAATCCACACCACCGTGCGCGCGGGCAATAAGGCGCTGAGCGACGGCAACCGTGAAGAGGCTGAGCACCTCGCCGGAGCCGTGCGCGCTATGGCCGCGGTTCTTGGCTTTGATCCACTGGATGAACAGTGGAAAGATAGTGGCGAAGAAAGCGACGCTGAAGCGGCCCTGGACGTTCTCGTTCGGGCCGAATTGGAGCGTCGCACCACCGCCCGCGCAGAAAAGGACTGGGCTACTGCGGACGCCGTGCGCGACCGCCTTGCAGCCGCGGGTATTACCATCACCGACACCGCCGACGGCCCCACCTGGTCCCTGGCGGATTAACGTCCTCTGCATACGCAGAGGACACCATAAGGAGAAGATCTATGGCACGTACCCATGGCCGCGGCGGCGCAGGTATCCGCAAGACGAATAAGAAGGGCGCCACGAAGGGCTCTGGTGGCCAGCGCCGCAAGGGCTTGGCAGGCAAGGGCCCCACGCCTAAGGCGGAGGACCGTATCTACCACGCCAAGCACAAGGCGAAGCTGGAGCGCGAGCGCCGCAATTCGGGCCGTCACCAGAAGGAGACCGCGGAGATGGTCGTTGGCCGCAACCCGGTCATCGAGTGCCTGCACGCCAAGGTGCCTGCTACCTCCCTTTACATCGTGCAGGGCACGCGCAATGACGCTCGCCTTTCCGAGGCGGTGGCCATGTGCAATACCCGCAACATCCCGATTCTCGAGGTCCAGCGCCACGAAATGGATCGCATGACCGGAAACGGCATGCACCAGGGCATTGGCCTGCAGATCCCGCCGTACAAGTACGCCGATGTGCACGATCTCATGGACCGCGCGCGCGATGCCCAGGAACCGGGCATGTTCGTCATCCTCGATAACATCACTGACCCGCGCAACCTCGGCGCGGTCATCCGCTCCGTCGCGGCCTTCGGCGGCCACGGCGTTATCATCCCAGAGCGCCGCTCCGCCTCCGTCACCGCGGTGGCTTGGCGTACCTCTGCCGGCACTGCTGCGCGCCTGCCGGTGGCTCGCGTGACCAACGTGACCCGCACGGTTCAGGACTTCCAGAAGGCCGGCTATCAGGTTGTTGGCCTGGATGCCGGAGGCGAGCACACGCTCGACACCTACAACGGTGGCACCGACCCCGTTGTCATCGTCATCGGCTCTGAGGGCAAGGGCATTTCGCGCCTCGTCCGCGAGAACTGCGATGCCATCATGTCCATCCCCATGACGGACTGGGTCGAATCCCTCAACGCCTCCGTGGCAGCGGGCGCGGTTCTTTCGGAGTTCGCCCGCCAGCGTCGCGCGCGCGGCGCTTAAGGCGCCGCGTCCACACGGCACTGGCCTACCTGCCAAACTTCTCCGCGCTGATTCAAGATCTGGCCGGAACTTTGGCAACAAGGGCAGTTGTGGCCGTGTTTGGACTCTGCGGCTAAGAAACGCGGGTGAAGAAGCCCTCCACCACATCCGCTGCCTGAAAGGCGTCGGTGTTGGGGCCGAGGCGTGCATCAAGCTGGTTGCCGGACGGGATGACGTGTCCGGTGCCCTCCATCGTCCACAGCACCACGGGGTTCTCGCCCGCCCACGTCCTTGTGGTCACTGCCTCGTAAGGGTGGGTCACCTGAGGCTCTCCAGTTAGGCCATTGAGCTGTGCCAAGCGCGCGGCCGTCCACGGCGCTGAGGTCACCTTGCCGCGCGTGCGGGTCGCATCCAGCCCGGCCACGCCGCCCTCATAGGGAGCAAGCGGATCGGCAGTGCCGTGCATGAGTAGGACCGGGGTGGGCAGGTAGGCCGAGTCCGGGTTGCTCGGCGCGTGGTTAGCGCCGGAGCCCAGGGTGGAGGCGAAGACGCAGGCGGCGTCGAGGAGCCCGGGGGCGTCGAAAAGCAGGCGCAGCACCATCTGCCCACCGTTGGAGTAGCCACAGGCAAACGTGCGCTGTGTGCCGTAGCGCTGCTGGGCCAGCTCCACCAGGGCGCGGGCAAAGGCGACGTCGTCGACGCCGAGCTCCCGGGCCTTGACCGGCAAGGTGCCGCGGGCATCGTTGAAGTGGCGGTCCACGCCCTCCGGATAGATGATGACGCGGCCGGTGCGCTGGGCCATTTCATCGAAGGTATTGGCCGTAAACCGGCGGAGCACGCTGCCGGATTGCAGCGAACCGTGGAAGAAGAGGATTAGATCCCCGCCTGGCTCAGCGGGCTCCACGGTGATGAAGGTGCGGGTGCGGCCATCGAGTTCCAGGGATTCTTTCACGGGCAGACAGTTTAGTCGGTGTGTGCGCAGCGCTCATCGTGGGTGCTCGTGTGGTGTTCTTCGCCAACGGCCTTGTGCTCGCGGTGGAAGCGTGCGGCGGCGATGTCATCGCGCACGGCGGTGCGCCCGCGCTGCCAGCCGATGAACCGGCACACCAGGTAGATGATGAAGGAAATCGTGGTTACAAAGACCGATACCGGTAAGCCAGGTGCCAGGGAGAGCAGGAAGCCGCCCACGGCGGAGACTTCCGCGAAGATGGTGGACCACACCACCGCGCGCAGTGGGGAGGAAGTTACCTGCACCGCCGCGGCACCCGGGGTGATGAGCAGCGCCATGACCAACAGCGAGCCGACAATTTGCACCGACTGCGCGGCCGTCAGACCCACGAGGATGGCGAAACACACCGCCAGAGACTTCACCGGCACGCCGGCGGCCTGGGCCATGACGGGGTCCGCGGAGGCGAAAAGCAGCGGGCGCCAGAAGAGCACCACGACAGCAACCACGATGGCGGTCGTGGCGGCGAGCAGCCACACCGAGGCGGAGGACACACCGACGATCTGGCCGGTGAGCAGCGTCATCGCGGTCTTGGCGTTGCCGGGGTAGAGGTGCAGGAAGAGCACCGAAAGGCCGAGGCCGAAGCTCATGACCACGCCAATAGCGCTGTCCTGTTGTCCCTTGAGCCCCAGCACCGCCAGGATGATGGCCGCGACGATGGCGCCGGCAATCGCGCCGAAGCCGATGTTGAGGCCGAACAGCAAAGCGGCGGCCGCGCCCATAAGCGCGAGCTCCGAGGTAGCGTGCACGGAGAAGGACATTTGGCGTAGGACAATGAGTGAGGTCATCACTCCGGAAAGGATTCCCAGCAGCGCGCAGGCGATGAGCGAGGACTGGACGAAATCAACACCCAGCAGGTACTGGGTGTCCTCGATGAACTTAGACAACGATGAGCCTCCCATCGAGGTTGAGGACGGTCACGGAGGAGCCATAGAGCTCCGAGAGCACCTCGGAGCGCATGACCTCATCGACCGTGCCGAACATGTGACCATTGGGCGCAAGGTAGAGCACCTTATCCACGACGCCCAGCACCGGGTTGATGCCGTGGGTAACAAAAAGCACGGAGGTGCCGCGCTCGTGGCGCCATGCATTGAGCTTCTCGACGGTCGCCTGCTGCCGCGCCGGGTCCAAAGACAACAGCGGCTCGTCCGCGAGGATGAGCTCTGGGTCGTTGGCTAGGGCCTGGGCTTGGCGGATGAGCTGTTGCTGCCCGCCGGAGAGCTGGCCCACGCGGCGGTCAGCAATACCGGTGGCACCGACTTCGGCGAGGAGCTCGTCCACGCGCCCCCGGGCAGGACGTCGGTTGCGCAGCGTGCCATGCGCCAGGGACAGCGACACGAGGTCTCGGGCGCGCAGGGGCAGGTCCTGAGGGAACATCCTTTGCTGCGGGATAAAGCCCACGCGGCAGTTGATATCTACGCTGCCCGCGGTGAGCTGGCGGGTACCCAAGATAGTGCCGAGGAGCGTGGATTTGCCAACGCCGTTGGGGCCTAAAACGGTGATGAACTCGCCGCGGTCTACGGCGAGGTTCATGTCCGACCACAGCGGTTCTACTGCGGCGTTCTTAAAAGAGATGAGCACTTACACAGCCTCGAGTGCGTTGACGACTTCCTCGTAGTAGTCGAGGAAGTTGGTCCCCTCCGGCGGGGTTTCACCAATCTCTACCACCGGGATGTTCTTATCCTCGGCGGCGGCGCGGATGCGCTTGGTCATGTCGGTTTCGGTCTGTGGGTTAAAGATGAGCAGGTCGATCTTGTCCTGCTTGATGTCCTCAAGGAAGCGGGCCAAATCGGCGGCGGTGGGCTCGCCCTCAGCGACGGTGGCCTTGCGGTAGCCCTCCGGGGTGGCGTCGGTGCTGTCGGTGTACTTGAAGATGTAGTCCGCGATGGGCTCGGTCTGCGCGTAGTTGCGCTGCGGGAGCTTCTCGATGCGTGCCTTCAGGCCCTCCACGCGCTCAACTAGCGGATCGGCCGTGGCCTTGGCTTCTGGGTTGGTCTCGTTAACGAGCGTGGCGACCTCCGTCGCCACCTTCTCGATGGCTGCGGCGTCGTACCACACGTGCTCGTTGCCATCGATGTTGGTGACCTGCTCGGGGTGCTCGGCTGCGATCTTCTTGGCCTCGTCCATGGTCACGGTGTCGCCTTCGTGAGCGTGGTCATGATCATGACCTTCTCCATGGTCATGGCCGTCATGACCATGCTCGTCATGGTTGTGCGCGTGTTCCTCGCCATGCTCATGGTCTCCATGATCGTGATCGCTATGGTCATGCGCGGTGAGCGGCAGGGCGTGAATGATCTGGTCCTGGTTCTTAACTGCCTGGTAGAGCCAGGCGTCGTAACCGCCGCCACCGGCGATGATGACGTCAGCCTCGTTGGCGCGGGCGATGTCCGCGGCGGTGGGCTCGAAGTGGTGTGGGTCCACGCTGTTACCGCTCACGATGGGGTGGACGTCGATGTTCACGTCGGTCTGCGCGGTGTCCACGACCGCCTGGGCCACATCAGCCCAGATGGAGGTCGAGGCGACGACCTGAATGGTCTCCTTGTCGGAACCGGCATCCGAGCCGCCATCGGCGTTATCGCCGCTGGAAGAACAGGCGGTGAGCGAGGCGGCGCCCAGGGTGGCTGCGAAGAGGAGAGCGGTGGGACGTCGGAAAGCACGGCGTGAGAGGGAAGTGGTCATGTCCCTATTTCTACGTTTAGTGAAAATTGTTGTCAAATGATAATGAGTTGAAAACGGGTAATGTTGCCGTCATGTCCAAACGCAGCACGACGCTGGCCTCCCTAGCGGCCGAACTTGGGGTTTCGCCCACCACGGTGTCCAACGCGTACAACCGGCCGGACCAGCTGGCGCCTGCCACCCGCGAGCGGATCCTCGCCGCCGCGGCTGAGCGTGGATACACAGGCCCGGATCCCACCGCACGCAGCTTGCGCACGCGCCGCCAAGGTTCACTGGGTGTTCTGCTCACCGAGCACCTGTCCTATGCCTTCGAGGACATGGCCTCGGTGGATTTCCTCGCCGGCATGGCGGAGGCCTCGGCGGGGGCGAGCACGACGTTGACTCTCATCCCTGCCGGGCCGGATACCGCCGGCGCGCCCAACGACGCCCAGGCAGCGCAGCTCGTAGGTTCGGCTGCCGTCGACGGTTTCGTGGTCTATTCCGTGGCAGCGGGAGATGCTTACCTCGACGCCGTGCAGCGCCGTGGCCTGCCGGTGGTGGTGTGTGACCAGCCCACGGATTCCGGCCTGCCCTTCGTGGGCATCGATGACCGCGCCGCGATTGCCCCGGCGGCGCAGGCGCTTGTCGACGCCTCCCATACCCGCATCGGTATCCTTGCCATCCGCCTACACCGCGAGCGCCTCGACGGCGAAGTGACGGCCGCACAACTGGCCGCGGCGGATATGCACGTGCAGCGCTCCCGCGTGCTGGGTGCGCTCGATGTTTTTGCAGACGCGGGACTCGATCCTGCAGACATCCCCGTGGTGACGCGACACATCAACGATTCGCGTACGGCTTACGCGGCCGCGGAGGAGCTGCTGACTAAGTACCCGGATCTCACCGCGGTGTTGTGCACGACGGATTCGATGGCGCTCGGCGTAATGGCTTATGCACGCGATCATGGAATCGTGGTTCCCGAGCAGCTTTCCGTCACCGGTTTCGATGGCATCGCGCCGGCCCTGGCGCTGGGCCTGAGCACCGTCGTGCAGCCGAACAAGGAAAAGGGGGCGGCGGCGGGGCGCATGCTGGCCAGCCTCATCGAGGGGCGCGGCGAGGTGCCGCGCGTGTTGTTGGAGACCACCTTCCGCCCGGGGCGCACCGTGGCGCCGGTCGGGGCTTAAGAGCTGTGCTGCGCGCGAGCGGCGGCGAGTTCTTCGAGGAACTCTGTCACCGCCGCGATATCGGGCACGCGCAGCGCCGCCTGCGTTGCGCCCTCACCAACCTTGACGCCGAGGTCCGGCGGCTGATTGAGCGCGGCGAAGCCGTCCTCGTCGGTGGCGTCATCCCCTAAAAAGACCACTGCCGTGGCCCCGACGCGGTGGCGGAGCTTGTCAATCCACGTGCCTTTCGTGGCCTGCGTTGCGGAGAACTCGACGACGCACTTGCCCGCAGTCTTGGGGAAGCCATCGGCGCTTAAAGCCACGCCTTCTGCATAGGCTGCGGCCGCGGCGTCCGGGTCCTGCAATTCCAGTGCGCGCAGGTGCAGCACGCGCTGGAAGGGTTTAACCTCCAGTTCCGCGCCGGGGTGGCGGGCGATGATCTCCTTGATTTCTTCTTCCTTCTTGGCCAAGTGGGCTTCCATTTCCGGGGTGAGCGCGGATTCTTCCCACGAGGATTCGGCCCCATGCGAGCCACCAAAAAGCACCGGCTCACGCAGCGGGCATACTCGCATCAGGCCATCGAGGTGGCGCCCAGAGAGCACTGCCGCGGTGGTGTTAGGTAGCTGCGCCAAGGCAGCGAGAGCATCCAGCGAGCGCTGCTCCGGGCGCACCGCGTAGGCGTTGCGCGCGAAGCCGGCCAAGGTGCCATCGAAGTCGGACACAACTGCCAAGTGTTCGGCGGAGGCGAGAGCATCAATCATGCTCCCCACCCTAGCGCTGAAACTTCGGAGCTATAGCGCGGCCATGCGGATAATCGGTGAATCCACCTTGTCGGTGCGCAGCGTCAACACGAGTTGGTTGTTGGGGTTAAGCGCAAAGTCGAACTCATGGCCTTCGGCGATGAGGTTGCGCATCAGCGAATCAGCCCATTGCATTGAGCCCTCGCAGTCGCCGCTTCGCGGTGGGCTTTCATAGGTGGCTTTCTCCACCCGCATGATATCGCCCTCCCAGATCGTGGAGGTTTTGTCATCCTTGTGGAAGGACACCTCAGCGGTAAACGGTACGCAGCCAGTTGAGCCCACCGCGGTGTGCTCACCGAAGCTCATATGGGGCACGTGTGCAGTATCGGCAGGGAGGGAGGAAGGAGCGTCCGGTGAGGTGTAGAGGTTGATGACCTGCCAATCCTTGCCCACGATGCGGTCATCGCCGCGCGGGGCAGGTTCCTCCTCAGCGGAGCTGCATCCAGCTAGGCCAAGCGCAAGCAGCACAGTACTGAGCACAGCGGTGAGCCGGCGCCGCATCATGCTTCCTCCTGGTCCAAAGCGCCGAGGAAGGACTGCGACCACAGCGCGATATCGTGCTGACACACCTGCTCGTTCATAGCAATCATGCGCTCGCGCATGGTCTCGGGGAATTCCTCCAGTGCTTTGACCGCGGAGAGTAGGGCGCGCTTGATGGATTCGATGTCGAAGGGGTTGCACAGGTTGGCTTGGGTAAGCTCTGCTGCCGCGCCCGCAAACTCGGAGAGCACGAGTGCACCTGTGCCGTCGCCGTGGGAGGCCACGTATTCCTTGGCCACTAGGTTCATGCCGTCCTTAAATGGCGTGACCAGCATGATGTCCGCGAGCCGGTAATAACGCCGCAGGACGTCCTTCGGTACGGAACTGTGCTGGTAATGCACCACCGGCGCGCCGAGGCGCCCAAAGCGGCCATTGATGCGGCCCACGGCCTCCTCCACCTTTGAACGCGTGGCGCGGTAATGGTCGATGCGTTCGCGCGAAGGAGTAGCCAGCTGGACGAAGGTTACCTCGTGTGGGTCCAGCGCACCGGTCTCGAGGAGCTCCTCGAAGGCGGTGAGGCGCTGCAGGATCCCCTTCGTGTAATCCAGGCGGTCCACACCCAAAATGACGTGCTTGGGGTTCCCCAGCTCAGCGCGCAGCTGGGCGACGTCCCCCGCATCGCCACCGTCAGCGAATTCACCCGCCGCAATGGAAATGGGGAAAGCGCCTACCCCGACAGAATGCCCGCTACCGGTCACGATGCGAGCGGTGACCGCGCGGGTGCTGACCTCCCCTTCTACGTCCAGCCCTTGGGTGCGGGCCAGCTCCAAGAAATTGCGGGCGTTGGATTCGAGGTGGAAGCCGATCAGGTTGGCGTCGAGAAGCCCCCGCACCAACTCCTCACGCCACGGCAACTGGCGGAAGAGATCCGGGGAGGGGAAGGGAATGTGCAGGAAGAATCCAATGGTGAGGTCGGGGCGTAGCTGGCGCAGGATGCCGGGGACGAGCTGGAGCTGATAGTCCTGTACCCACACCGTGGCATTCTCTGCGGCGACGGCTGCTACCTCGTTGGCAAAACGCAGGTTGACCTCGCGGTAGGCATCCCACCAGTCGCGGTTGTAGACGGGGGTGACGATGAGGTCGTGGTAGAGCGGCCACAGGGTGGCGTTGGAAAAGCCCTCATAGAAGGCCTCAAAATCCTCCTGTGTCAGGCGCACCGGGTGAAGGAGGACACCGTTATCCGTGGTGAAGGGCTCGGGAGCTTCGTCGGCTACGCCCGGCCATCCCACCCAGCAGCCCTGGTGTTCTTCCAAGACCGGGGAGAGCGCGGTGACGAGGCCGCCGGGGGATGCCTTCCACTCGCGGGTGCCATCGGCGGCGGTCTCGAGGTCCACCGGCAGGCGATTGGCAACGACGACGAAGCTATTGGTGCGCCCGGACATAGCTAGGCCTTCTTTGCGGCCTTTTTAGTTGCCTTCTTCGTGGCCTTCTTAGTTGTCTTCTTGGTGGCTTTCTTCGTGGCCTTCTTAGTCGTCTTCTTCGTGGATTTCTTAGAAGCCTTCTTCGTGGCCTTCTTGCTGCTCTTCTTGGGGGCAGCATCGGCTTGCTCGGCCAGCACCTTGCGGTGGACCAAGCCTTCTGGCTCGACGCCCAGCATCGACATGAGGGTCACGCCGTCGAGGAAATCCTCCGCATAGGTGGCGACAACGCGGCGCGCGGAGCGGGCGGTCTCCTCCTCTACTGCGTGAGTCTGGTCAGCCGCGGGCTGGGTATCTGTGACCTTTGGTGGCACGGAGTCCTCCTGGGATGAAGTATGAAAGCTTTCAGACCGGCTATTCTACGCTATTGCGACTTCGTTGGGGCGCTCGGGTCATCTTTGCCGGGCACCGTGTAGGTGGGGCGCTGCGCCGGAAATTGCGTGGTAACGGGCCACATGTCCGTGATGGCATCGCCCTGCTGGAAGCGCGCCTGCTGTGCGGGCGTCGGTGGTTTGGGCCCATATTGCGGCGGCGGGGCCGGCAGATTGTGGCGCGGGGCGAAGGGAGACAGGGGCACGCGCGGGATACGGGCGCGCTGCGCCAGGCGGGTGGCGCGCGCGAAGGAGAACGTGCCCAGGCGCTTGAAGGCGGTGTAGGGGCGGAAGTACTGCGGGCGGCGCAGGCGGCGGGCGACTCGCTCGCCGAAGACCACGCCGGCGGCAAGTGCACCGGCGATGGCGAGGGCGCTGGCCAGGTTGGTCAGGCCGGTGATGAGCTGCTCGTTGAGCATGGCGTACATGCCGCGGTACAACGTCAGGCCTGGAAGCATGGGCGTATAGCCCACGATCATGGTGATGAGTGGCGGCATCATGTAGCGACGGGAGAGCAGGCCGCCGGCCAAGCCCACCGCTGCGGCAGAAATGCCCGAGGCAATGACGGCCCCGACGCCCAAGAAGACGACGAGGAAGTAGTAGAACACCATACCGGCGGCGGCCGTGAGACCGGAGATGGTGACCTCGGACCAGGAGGCTCCCAGCGCCAGTGCGAAGGCGGCGGAGCCGATGCCGCCGCACAGTACGAGCAGTGGGATTTGGTGATAGACGGGCGGGGCGAGCGTGGCTAGTGGGGGAAGGCTAAAGCCCAACCACGACGCCACCTGGATACCCAGGCCCACGCCGGCGATGATGGCGCCGGTGGACATGAGAGCCTCAAAGAACTTCGCGGACGAGGTCACGGGTGCGCGGGTGATGCCGTCCACGAGGCACTGTACGAGCGTTAGTCCCGCCACCAGCACGACGATGCCGGAACCGATGATTTGGGAGGGCAGCATCTGGATGCCAAATCGCGCGAAAACGTTGTAGAGGATGGCCGCGGGAATGACGGCAAGCAGGCCGCCGACCAGGTTCTGATAGAACGGCGGCAGCCGGTAGCCGGCGAGGAACATATTCGTGCCCATGATGAGTGCCGAAATGAGGAAGGTGACAACACCGACGAGAAGGTCACCGCCCAGCATCACGGCGATGAATCCACCCATGGCACCCCACGCGCTGACGATGGTGGTCTTGGAATAGGGGTTCTTCATCGCATCGATGTCATCCAAGATCTTCTCCGCCATTGCCGGTGGCGTAGCACCGGAATGGATGGAACGGATGAGCCTGTCAACGGCGGATAGTTTGGTGAAATCCACGGCGATGCTCGGCGCCACGCGGAAGACGTGGAGGTTGTGCCGATCCGGCCCTGTGCCGATGGCGGTGTGGATAGTGATGGTGTTCATCAGGATCGACACGTGGCAGTAGTGCAGGCCATAGGAGGATGCGACGAGGTGAATCTGTGCCTGCACGTCGGTATTGGCTGAGCCCGCTGCAATCAGGATTTCGCCGACGCGCGCGGCGATCTCCATGACGCCGGTGACCTGGGCCGGATCGGTGAGATCGACTGGGGCGAGCGGGGAGGGCGGCGGTGCGGCCTTAGCGGCGTCAATGGTGGCGACCGGAGCCGACCGGTACAGCAGGCGCTGGCGCAAGGAAGAAAGAACAGACACGGAAAAGAAAGACCTCAACAACACTTCTGGGTTCGGTAAGTCAGCACTTTAGTAACTGCCGCGGATTTATGCACCTGCCAGTGCTTTTCGGGCCCCTGACGGCCGCTTTTTCGCAGTGCAACCACCCTGGCTTTCCGTCCATGGGGTGGGCTCAGGTACGATTCCCCATAGCGGATGAGCCGCGGTGCTGGAGTGGCGCAATCGGTAGCGCAACGGTCTTGTAAACCGTAGGTTGCGAGTTCAAGTCTCGTCTCCAGCTCAAAAGGGCCTTTTTCAAGGCCCTTTCTCTCTTTTAGGGCCTATTCGGCGAGGTGGCCCAAGGCGACGTCGATAAGCGCGCGGCGCCTTTGCGGCGGCAGGGGGCGGTCGGTGAGGTGATCGTGGACCCACAGGCCGTCGGCGATGATCGAGGCCAGCACGACGGATTCATCCTCCGAGACAGGATCGGGGAGCCAGCGCCTGTCGACGTCCCTCCACACCTTCTGGAAGTCCGGATGGGACTGTGAGTGGATGGACATGAGCAATTCAATGAGCGGGTCATTCTTTCCCATGGACTCCAGCGCGGCACGGTAGCGCTGGCGTGGGCTCAGCTGGTCTGCCGTCTTGCCGTCGGAGAGACCGACGAGCTCTTCCTCCCAGCGCTCCGCGCAGAGCTTGTGGCAGTCAATGAGCAGCTCGTGGCGGGTGGGGAAGTGGTAGATGAGCCCAGACTTACTCATACCCGTTGCGGTGGCCAAGGAATCGTAGGTCAGTGCGTGGACGCCATCCTCTTCGATGATGGCGAGCGCCTTTTCGAGCGCCTCGACCTTTTTACTAACGCGTGGCATCGGCACCTCCTGAGGTTGGATTGCTGCGGAAGCACCAGCCGGTGACCGCGGCAAAAATGAGCATGACTACGCCGAGCCCAGCGGCGGTGGCTAGGTAGGCGTCGTTATACGCGGCGCCGGCGGCCTCCGCGAGTGCGGGGTTGTGGAGTGCTTCCATGCCTAAGTCCTGGATGTCCTCGGGGAGCCCGCTCTTGTAGAGCATCGGCAGCACTGATCCAGTGACCGCAATGGACAGCAGCGTACCGAATTCATAAGACACTTCCTCCACGCCCGCGGCCATGCCGGAGCGTGACGCAGGAGCGGCACCGATGATGGCAGTGGAGGACACCGACATCACGAACCCCGCGCCGAGGCCAGTGATGAACAGACCAGCCAGGTATGCGGGGAAGACCTCGTGCGTGCCGCCCCACACCACGCCGCCAATGCCCGCTGCCATGGCGAGGAAGCCGCCGGCGATGATGGGCAAGAAACCCCAGCGGTGCAGGTTAGCCCCGCCCAACGCGGACATCGGCAGCGCCGCAATCGCGATGAGGGAAATGATGAGCCCAGCGTGCAGCGGGGAATAGAGGTCCACCAACTGCAGCTTCTGCGTGGTGGTCATTTCCAGCCCTGCCATGCCAAACATGGCGCCCGCTGCGGCCAGCACGCCGCCGCTGAAGATGGGCGAGCGGAAGATATCGAAGGTGAGAAGAGGCTCCTCCAGTTTGTGCTGGCGGCGAGTGAAGAGGATGGCACCGATGAGGCAGGCGGCCAGCGCGCCGCCAATAAGCATGGCGTTGAGGTGTGAGCTGGCGACAGACTTGATGACGAGCACCAGCGAAGCCAGGGTGATGAGCGCGTAAAGGGAAGACAAGAAATCCCACTGCTTCGCCGGGTTCGCCACATTAGGCGGGGCGAGGAAGGCGGTGAGGATGAGCGCGATGATGACGATGGGCACGTTGACCAAAAAGACCGAACCCCACCAGAAGTGCTCGAGCAAGAAGCCGCCCACCGTGGGGCCCGCCGCCGCGCCCACGACGGCGATGGATCCCCAAATACCGATGGCGGTGTTGCGCTCAATCTCATCCTCAAAGGTCAGACGAATCAGCGCCAGGGTAGCGGGCATCATGATGGACGCACCGAGACCTAGGAAGGCGCGAGCGGCGACGAGCTCCCACGCGCCGGGGGCGAGTGCGGCGGCCAGCGAAGCGATGCCGAAGACCCACAGGCCGATGACGAACATACGGCGGTGGCCGATCTTGTCACCTAACGTGCCGGTGCCTAGGAGGAGGCCAGCGAGCATGAGCGCGTAGGCGTTGATGATCCACAGCTGCTGCAGCGAGGTGGCGTGCAGCTGCTCGGAGAGCTCCGGCAGGGCAGTGTAAAGGATCGAGTTGTCCAGGCCGATCATGAGCAGACCCAAAGAGACGACACCAAAGAAGGTCCACCGGCGGGTCGCTGAGGTGCGCAAGGCTTCTGCCGAGGCTTTCACGCGTACATCTGTCATGCTGCGAAACTATAGCGAACGGTCGTTACAGTTTCAAAGGCTTGAATGTTGACTTGTTGTTAAAGTCACAAAACCCGCGTGACGTGAGAAGGCAGCTTTATGGTGGCGAAACACCACCGGGAGGGAGAACACTGGGGGCCGTTAGCGATAAAAGTTAGAGAGGTAAAACATGGCACGCAATTACGCCACGCAACTCGTAGAAACCTTGGAAGCCCAGGGCGTCAAGCGCATCTATGGGCTTGTCGGTGATTCCCTCAACCCCATCGTGGACGCGGTGCGGCAGTCCTCCATCGAGTGGGTCCACGTCCGCAACGAAGAGGCCGCGGCATTCGCCGCTGAGGCCGATTCCCTCACCACCGGCAACCTCGCCGTGTGCGCCGCCTCCTGCGGCCCGGGAAATACGCACCTTATTCAGGGGCTTTACGACGCCCACCGCAACGGCGCCAAGGTCCTCGCCCTAGCCAGCCACATTCCTTCCCGCCAGATCGGCTCGAAGTTCTTCCAGGAAACCCACCCGGAGGCCATCTTCCAGGAGTGCTCCGGCTACTGCGAGATGGTCAACTCCGCTGAGCAGGGAGGTGTGGTCTTGCACCATGCCATTCAGAGCACCATGGCCGGCAAGGGCGTGTCCGTCCTCGTCATTCCGGGCGATGTCTCCACTCAAGAGGCGGAGGAAGATACCTTCACCTCCTCCGTTATTTCCTCCGGCCGCCCGGTTGTCTACCCGGACCCGGCAGAGGCCGCCGCGCTGACCCAGGCCATCAACGAGGCCAAGACCGTCGCCCTCTTCGTCGGTGCTGGTGTCAAGGGTGCGCGCGAGCAGGTCCTTGCGCTGGCCGAGAAGATCAAGGCTCCCATCGGCCACGCCCTGGGCGGCAAGATGTACATCCAGTACGACAACCCCTTCGACGTCGGCATGTCCGGCCTGCTCGGCTACGGCGCGGCGCACGAGGCCACCCACGAGGCAGACCTGCTCATCCTGCTGGGCACGGACTTCCCCTATAACGACTTCCTGCCGGATGCCAACGTGGCCCAGGTCGACATCGATGGCTCCCACATTGGCCGCCGCACCCGCATCAAGTACCCGGTGACGGGCGATGTCGCCGCCACCATCGAGAACATCCTGCCGCACGTCGATGAAAAGAAGGACCGCTCCTTCCTCGACAAGATGCTGAAAAAGCACTACGACAAGCTGCATCACGTCGTTGAGGCCTACACCTCCGGCGTCGAGAAGCACACGCCGATCCATCCGGAGTACATCGCCGACCTCATTGACCAGCAGGCCGATGAAGACGCCATCTTCACCGTCGATACCGGCATGTGCAATGTCTGGGGCGCGCGCTACATTACTGCGAACGGCAAGCGCGAGCAGATCGGTTCCTTCCGCCACGGCACCATGGCCAACGCCCTGCCGATGGCCATCGGTGCGCAGGCAGCGCACCCGGACCGCCAGGTCATCACCTTCTCCGGCGACGGCGGGCTGTCCATGCTCATGGGCGAGCTGCTCACGGTGAAGCTGCACAACCTGCCGGTGAAGATGTTCGTGTTCAACAACTCTTCCCTCGGCATGGTCAAGTTGGAGATGCTGGTCCAGGGCCTGCCGGAGCATGAGACCGACCACGAGCACGTCAACTACGCCAAGATTGCGGAGGGTGCGGGCATCAAGCACTTCCGCATCGAGGATCCGAAGGATGCGCCGCGCCTCATCAAGGAGGCCTTGGCCTACGATGGGCCTGCGCTTATCGACGTCGTCACCGACCCCAACGCCCTCTCCCTGCCGCCCACACTGACCTTTGAGCAGCTGCTCGGATTCTCCAAGGCGGCAACCCGCACCGTCTTCGGTGGTGGCGTGGGCCAGATGCTCTCCATGGCGAAGTCCAACCTGCGCAATATTCCGCGCCCGCAGGACTTTTAATGTGTCGGCGTTAAGCGCCGCACATTAAAAGGGACCCACACCCTGCGGTTCCACCCCGCGAAAGCGTTATGCCTTCGCGGGGTCTTTGACTGGGATGAGGACCAGCGCGCCGACGAGCAGGACCAGCCCAATGGCGAGCACGCCTCCCCGATCTCCCTGCCCGAGCAGGGAAACGAAGACGCCAAAGAGGAAGGGCGTCAACCACGCCACGGCTCGGCCGGTCGTGGCGTAGAGGCCAAACATCTCGCCTTCGCGCCCCGGCGGGGCCACACGCGCCAAGAAGCCGCGGGCGGAGGCCTGGGCCGGTCCGACGCAGAGACACAGGATGAGCCCGCAGATCCAGAAGGCCGTCGGCCCCTGCGCCACAAACATGATCCCGGCCATGAGCGTCAAGATGGCCAGGCAGGTGAGGATGATGGCTTTGGGGCCCACGTGGTCGTCGATCAGCCCGCCGACCACCGCGCCCAGCGCGGCCGCAACGTTGGCGGCAACACCGAAGATGAGGACGTCGCCAGGCGAAAGCCCATAGACGGATACGCCCAGCACGGCCCCGAAGCTAAACACCGCGGACAGGCCATCGCGGAAGATGGCAGAAGCAAAGAGGAACGCAAAGGCATTGCGGTCCTCCCGCCACAGCGTTCGCACCGTGCGCCACAGCTCGCGGTAAGACTCCGCCACACCGCCCGTCGATTCACCCGACGGCGCAATCTCCGGCACGCGCAGCAACACGGGGATGGCAGACAGCCCAAACCACGCCGCCGAAAGCAGTGCCACGAGCCGAATATTCCAGCCACCCTCCGTGGACAGCCCCAGTCCGCCGCCCTCGCCGGAGACGAAGCCGAAGTAGCAGATGAGCAGCAGTACGATGCCGCCGAAATAGCCTGCCGACCAGCCCAGGCCGGATACGCGGCCCACTCTGTCCTCGGTGGCCACCTGGTTGAGTTGGGCAAAGTAGTTGACCTCCGCGAATTGGATGGTCACCGAACCTACCGCTAGGCCGATGAGGCCGAGCCAGAAATACGCGGGCGCATCATTGCGGATGAAGAACAGGCTGGCCATGACCAGGAAGGTCAGCAGCGACCAGAAGCCCAGCGCGCGACGCCGCGTGCCCAACCGGTCAGAGCGCTGCCCCATCACGGGGGTCACCGCAAAGATCACCAGGCCCGCCACCGTCATGGACCACGACAGCCACTGCGCCGGGGTGAACTGCGAGTCAATCTGCTGGCCCACCGAGTCCGTGAGGTAGACCGAGAAAATAAACGTCACGAGCACCGCGTTGAAGGCAGCCGAACCCCAATCCCACAGGGCCCAAGCAGCCACGGTGAGGCGGTCAGTGCGCTTCGAGGCTTGCGTCATGCTTCATTATCGTAGGCAAAAACACCTGCCGAGTGGATGGAGTTGCACTTAACGCGACGTGAACTTTTAGGCTCAACGACATGCGTAACGACTACAGCATCGGCGATGTGGCCGGCATTTTGAAAGTCACCACCCGCACCCTGCGGCACTGGGACGACATCGGCCTGCTCAGCCCCCAGTGGCGCACCGGGGGCGATCACCGCCTCTACACCGAAGATGACGTGCAACGCGGGATGGACATCCTGATTTATCGCAGCGTCGGGATTGAGCTGAAAGACATCGCAGTGCTTCTCGACGCCCCTTCCGCAGCCACCCTGGCCCGCCTCCGCGCCCAACACGAGGCCTTGCAGAAGCGGCGAGCCGACGTCGACGCCATGTTGTACGCAGTGGAAAGACTAATTGAGGAGACTGAAATGGATAAGAACCTAAGCCCCAGCCAAAAAGTGCGGAACCTGGGTGACGCATGGCCCCAACTGCAGGAAGAAGCCCACGAGAAGTGGGGCGACAGCAAAGAATGGGCGGCCAGTGCGGCCGTCGTGGAATCGATGGGGAAGAAGGACTGGGAGGGATTCTCCGTGGACCATGAGAACTTTGCGTCCGAGCTAGAGGAGGCCGCGGACGCAGGACTTGAACCGGGCGGCGAGGAGGCGAAGGAGATCGTCGACAAGCACCGCGCCCTCATCGCCCAGTGGTACCCGGTGTCGAGGTCCAAGCAGGTGATCCTGGCGCGCATGTATTGCGAGGACCCGCGGTTTAACGAGACCTACCGCGGTAACGCCGACTATTTACGCCAGCTGATTGAGGCGCAAGCCCAGGCGGAAGGGGTGGATCTGGACAATCTCGCCTGGGACTAGTCGGTTCACAGCGCACGTACAGACTCCGCTCAGTACCCTTGGAAGCCAGAGTGCAATACTTCTCACCTTGAATGAGATATCCCTGGCGCCACCAGGCGTCAGGAGAAGCGGAGAAAGGACCAAAGCGGGACCATGGATGATTCGAAGGACGTCAAGGTACTTGTCGTCGATGACGAGCCCAATATCGTTGAGTTGCTCACCGTCTCCCTAAAGTTTCAAGGTTTCGACGTACACAGCGCCAACTCCGGCAACGAGGCCCTGCGCATCGCGCGTGAGATCAATCCAGACGCTTACATCATGGACGTCATGATGCCGGGCATGGACGGCTTTGAGCTGCTGGGCAAGCTACGCGCAGAGGGCCTCGACGGCCCCGTGCTCTACCTGACCGCCAAGGACAGCGTGGACCAGCGCATCCACGGCCTGACCATTGGCGCGGATGATTACGTCACCAAGCCCTTCAGCCTGGAAGAGGTCATCACCCGCTTGCGCGTGATTCTGCGCCGCGGTAACGCGGTGGATGACCAAGACGGCGACGCCACCATGACCTATGCCGACCTCACCCTCAACGATGACACCCACGAGGTCACCAAGGCGGGGGAGATCGTGGAGCTTTCGCCCACCGAGTTCAACCTGCTGCGCTACCTCATGCAGAACCGCGAGGTGGTGCTGTCCAAGTCCAAGATTCTGGATAATGTCTGGCACTACGACTTTGGTGGTGACGGCAACGTGGTCGAGTCCTACATTTCCTACCTACGCCGCAAAATTGATACCGGCGATACCCCGCTTATTCACACCGTCCGCGGTGTCGGTTACGTGCTGCGCATGCCGCGCTCGTAGGCTCATCCACTATGAGCGAACCCACCGCGAATATTCAGGCCCCACAATCCGGGGTGACGCTGGTGCGGGATAAAACCCCGCGCCGGCGTATGCAGCGCCCCAAAGCGCTGCCCCTGCGCACGTGGCTACTTGTCCTCATGGTGCTGGTATCGGGGCTTGGCCTGGCCATGTCCTCCCTGGCGGTGTCGTCGATCATGCGCAACGTGCTCTACACCCGAGTGGACACCGAGCTTAACGACGCCCACAGCTCCTGGGCCAGCAACCTCGACGAGTCCTTTTACATGCCGCAGGACGGAAGCCGCCGACCCCCGACGGATTATGTGGCGCTGGCGTACTATCCCGATGGCTCCGTGGTGACCACGCGGCCGATCGCGGCGTTGCCCGATGCACGCAACGTGATCGTCGGTGGGGAACCCACCACCGTGCGCTCGATTCAGGGCGAAACCGAATGGCGGGCCGTGGCCAAACTCCAACGGGATGGTTCCGTGGTGGTCGTCGCCAAAGACATGACGACGGAAAACTCCATCCTGAAAGGGTTGGCGATTGTCCAGGTGATCATCGCGGCCTTGGTCATGCTGATCATCGCGGTGGTGGGCATGTGGCTGATCCACCGGGCGCTGCGGCCGCTGCGCGTGGTCGAGAAAACGGCTTCCCAAATCGCGGCGGGCAACCTGGACAAGCGCGTGCCGGAGTGGCCGCTGCACACTGAAGTGGGGCAGCTTGCCGCAGCGCTCAACGTCATGCTGGGGCAGCTGCAGAATTCCGTCGTCGATGCGCAGGAAAAAGAACAGCAAATGCGCCGCTTCGTCGGCGATGCCTCCCACGAGCTGCGCACGCCGCTGACCAGCCTGCGCGGCTACACGGAGCTGTACCGCTCGGGGGCTACCCAGGACGCGGAGTTTGTCTTCAGCAAGATCGATGCCGAGTCTAAGCGGATGTCGTTGCTCGTGGAGGATCTGCTGGCCCTGACGCGCGCGGAGGGCTCACGCCTGGACATGCGCGAGGTTGACATGCTGGAACTTGTGCTGTCAGTGGGTTCCTCGGCGCGGGCGGCTTTTGCGGGCCGCACCATCAACGTCAACAACGAGGCCTCCGGGATTCCAATGGTCAACGGAGACCCGGATCGCCTACACCAGGTATTGCTTAACCTGGTGTCCAACGGTATCCGCCACGGCGGCGAGGAGGCGTCGGTGACGCTGACCTTGCGCGACGACGAGGAGCACGTGCTTATCGACGTTGCCGATGACGGCAAGGGCATCTCCCCCGAAGACGCGGCCCATATCTTTGAGCGCTTCTACCGTGCAGACACCTCGCGCACCCGCGATACGGGTGGCTCGGGTTTGGGCTTGGCCATCGTGAAATCACTCGTCGAGCAGCACGGCGGTTTAATCTCCGTGGATTCGGAGCTGGGCAGCGGCTCGGTGTTTACCGTCCAGCTGCCCAAGGCGGCAGCTAGTGCCTAGCTGCCGAAAGGTAGCAGTCAGCTCTTAGCTGTCGCGGCGGCCATCCTCGTCCGTGCCGAGGTGCTGGCGGATGCGCGCGGCGGCCTCGTCCATGGCGGCGGGGTCGGTGGCGTCGGCAGCGAAGGCCTTGGCGAAGTCGTAGTCTTCCATCTTCTCGGTGGGGAAGAGGTGGATATGGGTATGGGGAACGTCGAAGCCAGCGATGATGTAGCCCGTACGCGGGGTGTCGAAGGCCGTCTTGATGGCGCCACCGATCTCCAGGGCGATCTCGTTGAGGTGTGCCCAGGTTTCTGAATCGAGGTCAGTCCACTTATCGACCTCCTCGACCGGCACCACCAAGGTGTGGCCATAACGCAGCGGCTCGATGGACAAAAACGCCACGCACTTCTCGTCGCGGTACACAAAGCGAGCAGGCAGCTCGCCCTCGATGATCTTTGTAAATACGGAAGACATGGCCCCTAGGCTACCGCCAGTTAAGATAGACGGCATGCGCATTCTCGTTATTGGCTCGGGCGGCCGCGAACACGCCCTGCTCACCGGCCTGAAAGCTGACCCTTCTGTTACCGATCTGCACATTGCCCCCGGTTCCCCGGCGCATAGGATGCAGGCCACCATCCACCCGGAGTATTCCCAGGTGGACGATCCTGCACGTATGACGGAGCTGGCAGTGGACATCGCAGCGGACCTCGTCGTCATTGGACCGGAGGTGCCGCTGGTGAAAGGCGTGGCGGATGCACTGCGTGAGCGCGGCATCGCGGTCTTCGGGCCGTCGGCAAGCGCGGCACAGATCGAAGGTTCCAAGGCCTTTGCTAAGGACGTGATGGCGGCCGCCGGCGTGCGCACCGCCCGCGCGGAGCAGCTCGCCCCCGGCACCAGCGATGAGGACATCGAGGCCGCCCTCGATCGTTTCGGCCCGCACTTCGTGGTTAAGGACGACGGCTTGGCCGGCGGCAAGGGCGTCGTGGTGACCGAGTCCCGCGACGCGGCCCGCGCGCACGTTGATGCGGTTCACGCCGTGGGCAACCCGGTGCTGCTCGAGTCCTTCCTCGACGGCCCGGAGGTCTCCCTGTTCTGCTTGGTGGACGGCGAGACCGTCGTCCCGCTGCTCCCAGCGCAGGACCACAAGCGCGCCTACGACAACGATGAGGGCCCCAACACCGGCGGCATGGGCGCCTACACCCCGCTGCCGTGGCTGCCTGCCGACGGCGTCCAGTGCATCGTCGACGAAGTCTGCGTCCCCGTGGCCAAGGAAATGGTCAAGCGCGGCACCCCGTACTCTGGCTTGCTGTACGCCGGCCTGGCATGGGGCAAGGAAGGCCCGGCCGTCGTCGAATTCAATTGCCGCTTCGGTGACCCGGAAACGCAGGCGGTGCTCGCTTTGCTGAAGTCTCCGCTGGGTGAGGTTTTGAGTGCCACCGCTACCGGACAGCTAGCGGAGCTGGCGCCGCTGGAGTGGGAAGAGGGCTACGCAGTTACCGTGGTGCTGGCCGCAGAGGGCTACCCGACTTCCCCACGCAAGGGTGATCCGATCACCTCGCCGGATCTGGATGACCCGACCCGGATCCTCCATGCCGGCACCACTACGGGTGAGGGCGGCTACGTTTCGAGCGGTGGTCGCGTCCTCAACGTCCTCGGTCGCGGCGCCACCCTCGCCGATGCCCGTGCTGCCGCCTACGAGATTCTCGGCGGCATCGAACTGGAGGGCAGCTTCTTCCGCACGGACACTGCACTGCCGGCGGAGAAGGGGCAGATTAGCATCTAATCCCCTGATAATGCCTCCTTTGGGGTGCGGCGTGGAATAATGAGCGACGTGGCTGAAAAGAAGAACATTTCCAACGTCCTGTCCGCTCGATACGCCTCCCCAGAGATGGCTGAAATCTGGTCCCCGGAACACAAGATTATTCTGGAGCGCCAGCTGTGGATTGCGGTGATGACGGCGCAGAAGGATCTTGGCGTCGACATCCCTGCCTCGGCTATCGTCGCTTACGAGGCGCAGGTTGAGAACGTCAACCTCGCCTCCATCGCGGAGCGTGAGCGCGTTACGCGCCACGACGTCAAGGCGCGCATCGAGGAGTTCAACGCCCTAGCCGGCTGCGAGCACATCCACAAGGGCATGACCTCGCGTGACCTGACGGAGAACGTGGAGCAGCTGCAGATTCTGCGTTCTTTGGAGCTAACCCGCGATAAGGCCATCGCGGTGGTTTCGCGCATCGGTGAGCGTGCCGCGCAGTACCAAACGCTGGTGATGGCGGGCCGCTCCCACAACGTCGCTGCCCAGGCCACGACCCTGGGCAAGCGTTTCGCCTCCGCTGCCGACGAGCTCCTGCTGGGCATCGAGCGCGTGGAATCGCTGCTGAGCCGCTATCCGCTGCGCGGCATCAAGGGCCCGATGGGCACCTCGCAGGACATGCTCGACCTCATGGGCGGCTCCGAAGACAAGCTCGCCGCGTTGGAGACCCGCATTGCGGATCACCTGGGCTTCTCCCGCGTGTTCAATTCGGTGGGTCAGGTTTACCCGCGCTCCCTCGATTTCGATGCCGTGTCGGCGCTCGTTGAGCTCGGCGCTGGGCCTTCCTCGCTGGCCACGACCATTCGCCTGATGGCCGGCAACGAGACCGTGACCGAAGGTTTCAAGGAAGGCCAGGTCGGCTCCTCAGCCATGCCGCACAAGATGAATGCCCGCTCCTGCGAGCGTGTGGGCGGCTTCCAGGTCATTCTGCGCGGTTACCTGACGATGGTGGCGGATCTGTCCGGCCAGCAGTGGAACGAGGGTGACGTGTTCTGTTCGGTGGTACGCCGCGTGGCGCTGCCCGACGCCTTCTTCGCTATCGACGGCATGTTTGAAACCTTCCTCACCGTGCTCGACGAGTTCGGCGCTTTCCCGGCCATGATTGACCGCGAGCTGGAGCGCTACCTGCCGTTCCTCGCCACCACCCGCATCCTCATGGCGGCGGTGCGCGCGGGCGTAGGCCGCGAGACCGCGCACGAGGTCATCAAGGAAAATGCTGTCGCCGTGGCGCTCAACATGCGTGAGAATGGCGGGGAGCAGGATCTGATTGAGCGCCTGGCTGCCGACGAGCGCCTGCCGCTCGATGCCGCCGCCCTCGAGGCCGCGCTGTCGGACAAGCACGCTTTCATCGGCGCTGCCGAATCGCAGGTGAGCCAGATTCTGGGCCGCATCAAGGCGATTGCTGATCAGCACCCGCAGGCCGCCGCCTACACCCCGGGCGAAATCCTCTAGTTTCACCCTTGGCGGTACGTTTTCGCAGACAAGCCCTCTCAACGACGAGTTTTCGGGACGCTATTTTTCGAAAACGTACCGCGCTGGCCCGGTCCACGTACGTTTCGATCAAATAAGGCCCCAGAACTTCAATTTTCTGGCCCCTATTTGATCGAAATGACCTTCCTCCCACGGCCACGGGCAACCCTGCACTAGCTCTTAGGCTATCCCGGGGATGCGCAGCACCGGCAGCTCGAAGCCGCCGAGGGATTTGCCGTTGGTAGCAAGGTAGCCGCCGATCATCAGAGCGGTGAGCACCGCCATGATGCCGAGAACCGTAGCACCCGTGGACGAGGTTTGCTGCTGCGTCGTCTTGCCCGGGATGGGTAGCTCTGGCACCGGCTGGATGCCCTCCTGCGCACCGCGGCTGCGCAGCTCTTCCACGCACTCGGCAAAGGACTGCACCTGCGCTGCGTTGAAGGCATCGACGGCCTCTTTTTCCTGCGCCTGGTTTTCTGCCAGAGCGGCGCGCAGCTTAGGGCTGAAATCGCTACCCGTCGACAACAACGGTGCCGGTCCCTTCTCAGTCCGGGACTTCGCCGCATTGATGGAGTATTCGGCATCCCCCGGCAACAGCACCGATTCATCCTCCACCAGGTCCTCCGGGGCGGACGCGCCGACCATGATGATGACCATATCCGCGCCCGTGTAGCCGGCCTTGCCCAGCGCGGCCACCGTCGCCGCGTAGCCCGGAGCCTTGCTGATATCGCGCGAGGTGTACGCGGAGAAGTCCAGCTTCGGGAACTGCGCTTGAATCTTCTCCGAGGTCGCGCGGATGGTGTTGATGTAGCCCGCCCGGACATCGCGGGCTAGTGCGCGATCCGTGGCCGACGCCGACATCGTGCACAGCCACTGTCCGTGGGCGGACTCGCGCACGGAGATGTCGGCTGCGTGCGCAGCGGGCACAGACAGGGCGGCGCCCACCAGCGCAGCGGAGGTCAAAAGGGAGGTCAGGCGAGAGTGCACGGGCTTAGCTCCTCGGGATTGGGACGTATCTTGAAGCAGTCTAGACGGGTCTAGAATGTATGTCATGCGTCCAGAACTTTCTTCCTATGCCCACATCGCCTCCGGCAAGGTGCGCGATATTTATGACATCGACGACAACACCCTGCTCATGGTGGTCTCCGACCGCATTTCCGCCTATGACCACGCTCTCGAGCCGGCCATCCCCGACAAGGGCCGCGTGCTCACAGCTACCTCGAAGTTCTTCTTCGACGTCATTGACTTCCCTAACCACCTCGCCGGCCCGCTCGATGATGAGCGCATTCCTGAAGAGGTCCTCGGCCGCGCCATGGTGGTGCAGAAGCTCGATATGCTGCCTTTCGAGTGCGTCGCCCGCGGTTACCTCACCGGCTCCGGGCTGAAGGAATACAAGGCATCCGGCAGCGTGTGCGGCGTCGAGCTGCCGGAGGGGCTGACCGAGGCCTCCCGCCTGCCCGAGCCCATTTTCACCCCGGCTACTAAGGCGGAGCAGGGCGACCACGATGAGAACGTTTCCTTCGACGTCGTTGTGGACAAGCTCGGCCGCGAGCCCGCCGAAGAGCTGCGCGAGGCCACCCTGCGCATCTATGCCACGGCCGCCGCGCTGGCGGAGGAGAAGGGCATTATTTTGGCGGATACGAAGTTCGAGTTTGGCGTCGACAAGCACGGCACTTTGGTCTTAGCCGATGAGGTCCTCACTCCGGACTCCTCGCGCTACTGGCCGGCCGATACGTACGAGGAAGGCAAGGTTCAGCCTTCCTTTGATAAGCAGTACGTGCGCGATTGGCTCACCAATTCCGGCTGGGACAAGGAGTCCACGCCGCCGCGGCTGCCAGACGACGTTGTCCAGGCCACCCGCGCGCGTTATGTTGAGGCCTTTGAGCGCCTGTCCGGAACCACTTTTTAAGGAGGCTGAATGAACGCACCGATTGCTGCTAAGCGCCCGGTGACGCGTGAGTTTCACGGCCGCAGCTTCGTCGATGACTACGAGTGGCTGCGCGCGAAAGAAGCCCCGGAAACCCGGGAGTACCTCGAGGCGGAAAACGCCTACACGAAGGAGCGCACCGCACACCTGGAGACCTTGACGGAGAACATCTTTACCGAGGTTAAGTCCCGTATCAAGCAGACGGACATGTCCGTGCCCCAGCGCCGCGGCAAGTACTGGTACTACGGCCGCACCGAGGAGGGCAAGGAGTACGGTTACAGCTGCCGCATTCCGGTGTCGGAAGGTTCCGATCCGTGGACCCCGCCGACCATCCCGGAGGAAGGCGCTCCCGACGGGGAGCAGGTGCTTCTCGACGTCAACGCGCTCGCCGAAGGCCATGACTTCTTCGCCCTGGGCGCGTCCTCGGTGAGCGATTCCGGCGACCTGCTGGCCTATTCGGTCGACGTGGCCGGTGATGAGCGTTTTGAGCTCTTCATCAAGGACTTGCGTACCGGCGAGCTGTTGGAGGACCGCCTGGAAGGCATCTTCTACGGTGCGACATGGGTTGGGGAGGAGTTCATCTTCTACACCACCGTCGATGACGCCTGGCGGCCGGACACCGTGTGGCGCCACCGCGTGGGCACCCCGCAGTCGGAGGATGTCGTGGTCATGCGCGAGGAGGACTCGCGTTTCGGCATCGGCGTGGGCACGACCCGCAGCGAGAAGTACATCATGATTGTCTCCGGCTCGAAGACGACGAATGAGGCGTGGGTGCTCGAGCAGTCCACCCCAGAGGGCGAGTTCCGCTGCCTGTGGGAGCGCGAGACCGGCGTGGACTACGACGTCGATCATGCCGTGGTGGGCGGCACCGATTATTGGGTCGTCACCCACAACGCCACGGGTCCCAACTTTGCCTTGGGGTATTGCGCGGTTGCTGATGAGCTTCCAACCCTGCGCGATCTCACCGTCCTCATGCCGCACGATGACTCCGTGCGCATCGAGGGTGTGGATTGCTACCGCGACCAGATCGTCGTGGGCTATCGCCGCGGCGGTATCGGCCGTGCGGCGGTGATGGACGTGCGGGAGGGGTGGACGCCCTTAAGCGAGCTCAACTTCAATGAGGAGCTCTACACCGTTGGCGTGGCCGGTAACCCTGAATGGGACGCGCCGGTGCTGCGCGTGAGCTATACCTCCTTCATCCAGCCAGCCCAGCTCTTTGATTACCGCGTGGCCACCGGGGAGTACACGCTGCTGAAGGAACAGGAAGTCCCTGGCGGCTATGACAAGGATGAGTACGTGGCCTACCGCGTCTGGTCTGAAGCGCTTGACGGGACGAAGGTGCCGGTGTCCATCGTGCACCGCGCGGACCTAGACCGCACGCAGCCGAACCCGACGCTGCTCTACGGCTACGGCTCCTATGAGGCAAACATGGACCCGTATTTTTCGGTCTTCCGTTTGTCTCTCATGGACCGCGGCATGATTTTTGCCATGGCGCACGTGCGCGGTGGTGGGGAGATGGGCCGCAACTGGTATGACGATGGCAAAATGCTAGCGAAGAAGAACACGTTTACTGACTTCATCGCAGTGGCCGATGACCTCATCGCGCGCCGGGTGACCACGCCTGACACCTTGGTAGCTGAGGGCGGTTCCGCCGGTGGCCTGCTCATGGGCGCGGTGGCGAACATGGCGCCGGATAGGTTCAAGGCCATCGAGGCCAACGTGCCTTTTGTGGATCCGCTGACCTCGATTCTCATGCCGGAACTGCCGCTCACGGTGGTGGAGTGGGAAGAATGGGGCGACCCGTACCACGATCCGGTGGTCTACGACTACATGGCCTCCTACTCGCCGTATGAAAACATCGCCCCGCAGAAGTATCCGAATATTCTGGCGTTGACCTCGCTCAATGACACCCGCGTGCTCTACGTGGAGCCGGCTAAGTGGGTAGCCAAGCTTCGCGACGTCGCCACCGGCGGCGAGTTCCTCCTCAAGACTGAGATGGCCGCTGGCCATGGTGGTGTGTCCGGACGCTACGCCAAGTGGCGGCAGTCGGCATTCGAGTACGCGTGGCTGATTAACCAGGCCACGGGAGTTGAGTCTTAGGCTCCGCTTGCGCTGTGTGGCTAATTAACCATACGGCGTCCTAAGCCGCCCATGTGGGGGAGTGCGGCATCCCCCTCGGCGCGCGCCGGGGCGGTGGCTGTGCGATAATTTTTCTTATGCATGGCCACCTTCTGGTTTCGATTTCCAGTATCTTCGACGACACCCGAAGGCAGGCCGCTGACCTGCTGGAGAAGTTCGATAAAGCGGATATCCCGGTGTCTCTGCTCGTGGCGCCGCACATCGACGGCAATTGGCATCTAGCTAAGGATGAGTCGACGCGATCGTGGTTGCGCGAACAAGCGGAGGCCGGCCGAGTGCTTATCCTCAACGGCTTTGATCAAGCAGTGCAGGGCCGCCGCGCGGAATTCGCGAACCTGGATGCACACGAGGCGCGTCTGCGTCTCAAGGGGGCGACGCGGCAGATGGCCAAGATCGGCTTTGCGCCGACTATCTTCGCACCCCCGCGCTGGCGCATGTCGGAGGGAACTTTGGAGGTTCTTCCCGAATTCGACTTCGACATTGCGGCCTCCACCCGCGGCATCCACGACCTGCGCACCGGCGAGCTCCACCAGGCCCGCAACTTGTCATTCGGTGAGGGCTTTGGTTCGGCCAAGTGGTGGCGCCGCAACATCATTCGCGCCGCAGAGCGTTCCGCGCAGCGCGGCAACACCGTGCGCCTGTCGATTTCCGGTCGCAACCTCGATGACCAGAAGGTGATTGCGGACTTCCGCAAAGCAGCCGAGCGCGCTGCCGAAGCGGGCGCTAGGCCCGCTGACTATTCCATCTTTGCACCGCGCTAGCCGTGCCCGCCCGAATCCCCACGACCCCCGCTTATCTCAAATGTCCGCTGACCTGTATAGCTAGGGAGGCGAGCCTCCCAGGATCGCCGATGTGCCGGCCACCCATCATCCGGTTGGCGGGGCTCGTTCTTTAAGGGCTTAAGGTCTTGCCGTGGCTGCCCCTGTTGTATCCGGCGTCGAGTGAAGCGCAACCTGGGATCGCCGATGTCCCCGTCAGCATGTTTTGTCTGACGGGTTCTTCTATCGGGAGCACCTTTGTCGCAGGTTACCAGCGCTTTTTGTGTTTGGTGGCTGAGTGTTAGCTGCTGTCGGGTGGTGGGTCCGGTGGCTGGGCTGGCGCTGAGGCTGCTTTTTCGGCGTTGAGTCTGGCGACTGCTTCTTGGTATTCCGGCATTGCGGTTATCGGGCGACCCCACGGTGGGATGAAGCTAACGCCGGTGTTGAGGCGGTACGATGTAGCCGCGCCCGGTAGCCTTTGTGGGTCATCGTCG
>NZ_LAYQ01000028.1 GCF_000988205.1 Corynebacterium minutissimum
CACCGTTCGCCACTCGAGTACCAGTGCAAGCACTGGCCTTTCCGTTCGACTTGCATGTGTTAAGCACGCCGCCAGCGTTCGTCCTGAGCCAGGATCAAACTCTCCACAAAAAAGGCCGTGAAAAGCCCAAACCTAACAAACAGACAAACCAAACCGTGCACAGCACGGACTGGCTATCCAAAAATTACATAAAGAAAAAATCCAACCAACCCCCAACCCGACGGGGCACAAAAGGAGGCTGGCAAAGTTAGAAGATTTAAATCAATACGCCCAAACAACTTAATATTATTTACAATGACGCCGCTTAAAGGAAAAGCGCCATCCGGCATACACCAACCGCAACACACATACAACGCATCACGGCCAGAACAATAAAAATCAACCAACAAAAAAGTACATTGGCACACTATTGAGTTCTCAAACATCATCCGCACACCACAACAAAAATTAACCAAACGTTAACCCTCTTGCGGCGGCCCGAACAACCTTACCCAACAAGCTCAACCAAAGTCAAACCCGCCGAACAAACATTGCCCGAACATCTACCACCAGTTAACCTCCCGGCTACCTCGCGGCGACCTCGATAAATATACGCACACCCCCAACAAACAACAAATCCCCAGGTAGTTCACCGAAACGGTGTGTTACATGGGGACGTCGCCAAGCACTGCTGCCTAGTAGAGCTCTTCCTCCTGAGTGCGCTCGATGGTCGCCCCCAGCGTTTGCAGGTTCTCTACAAAGTTGGGATATCCGCGATCGATGTGGAAAACATCGTGGACGGTAGTCGTCTCATCTGCACAGAGCGCAGAGAGCACCAAACCGGCGCCCGCGCGAATGTCGGAGCTCCAGACATGCGTTGAAGACAACCGCTCCTGGCCGCGGATGACAACATGGTGGCCATCCACCTGAGCGTCGGCGCCGAGGCGCAACATCTCATCGACGAATCGGAAACGGGACTCGAACACGTTCTCCGTAATGATGGAAGTACCTTCCGCAACCGCGGACAGTCCAATAGCGATGGGCTGAAGATCCGTTGGAAAGCCTGGGTAAGGCAGCGTTTGGTAGTCCACGGCGGTGGGGCGCCCATCCATACGCACGCGGAAGCCGTTGACATAGTCCTCAATATCGGCACCGGCCGACTTGAGCTTTTCCAAAGGCAGGTGCAGGTGCTTGGGAGCGATGCCGCCCACCGTAATATCTCCGCGCGTCATGACTGCGGCATAGGCCCACGTCCCGGCCACGATGCGGTCACCGATGACCTCGTGTTCCGTCGGCTGAAGCTTGTCCACACCGCGAATCGTGATGGTGGACGTACCTTCACCAGTGATGTCAGCACCCATTTCCTTAAGCATCAGGCACAGATCGACGATTTCCGGTTCGCGGGCGGCGTTGTGGAGCTGAGTTTCGCCGTCGGCAAGCACGGCAGCGGTAAGAATATTCTCTGTGGCGCCCACAGAGGGGAAATCGAGCTTGATGCTTGCGCCGTGCAGGTGGTCAACCTCCGCTACGACGGCACCGTGCTCAATACGCGTGCTCGCACCCATTTTTTCGAGTCCGGACTGGTGCATGTCCAAGGGGCGGGAGCCAATGGCATCTCCACCCGGCAAAGCCACCTTGGCGTGACCGCACCGCGCCGTCAGCGGACCTAGCACGCACACGGACGCGCGGAACTGCCGCACGGCGTCGAAGTCCGCGTTGGAGTGCAGCTCGGCCGGAGTGGTGATGCGCACTGTGTGGCCATCGATCTCCACTGAGCACCCGAGACCTTCGAGGACCTTGCGCATCAGGGGAACATCAAGAATTTCAGGACAGTTGGTCAGCGTGGTCGTGCCCTCCGCCAACAGTGCCGCAGCCATCAGCTTCAGCACACTGTTTTTGGCACCGTCCACCTTGACGGTGCCCTGCAGGCGCGCCCCACCGGAGACAATAAATTGGTCTTTCACGCCCACCCAACTTACCTACAATCAGGGCAGCGCGCCGATACGACGGGCCGCATTGACCGCTTCATAGCGGGTGTGGGCACCCAGTTTGCGCATGACAGAACGCAGATAAGACTTCACCGTTTCGGCTCCGATGCCCATTTCCTCTGCCGCCTCAACGTTGGTGTGCCCCAACGCCACGCAAGACAAAACATCGAGCTCGCGCGCAGACAACTTGGTGGTCTGCTTCACGCGCACCGGGGAGACCATCTGGTCGCAGAGGGCTTCCAATTCCTTGCGGAGGTCCTCATCGTTGACGCGGTTAGCCAGCATCCGCAGCTTGGAGTGCGTCGAGCGCACCTGCTCCCATTCGGCGCCGTTCATCACGTGCCCGCGAGCGGCGCCGCCCTTGCCCCCATCGGCGCGGCGCAGTGCGGAATTAACCGCTAAATCCTGCTCGAGGCAGCGGGCGGTCATGGTGACCTCCTCGATGACCTTGTCACCCAAGCGGACCGGCGAATGAACACCAACATAAAGAACGCCGCGGATCTCACGCTGCACAGTCACCGGCACCGCCACGATGGAGTGCAGTCCCTCATCCTGGATGTAACGGTCGTTCTCGTGGCTGATCGTCGTGGCGCGGGTGTAATCGGATACACCTACAGCGCGGCGAGTGCTGACAACGCGCCCGCCGACGCCCACATTCGCGTCAATCACCAAGTTCTGCAAGGCCGGGGTGCGCAGACCTACCCAGTGGGTAATCTGCAAACGATTATCCGGCAGCAAGGTTCCGTACATCGTAACGGGAATTCCCGTTGCGGTCTTCAGCGACGATAGCGCTGCGCGTACGGCTTCGTCATCATCCTTGAGTCGGTGCGGCTCCATGAGGCTCTCTCTTACTCGGGGGTAACCAGCAGGTGCACCCACATTCCCCGCCTGAAACGGGGGTAGGTGAACACTATTTGCGAAGTATAACCGTCCGACGGGGGTAATTCTAAATCGCACCGCGCCCTACTCCGTCACCCCAAATCCCACATACCATGCCCGAATGCTCTGTTCAGAATTTATATACTACTTTGTCTAGTAGCGGGGTGTAAGGTGTCTGCTGTACATCGGAAGTTATTTACAAGGAGTCCACATCGTGGCTGTATACGACAACATTCTAGAAACCATCGGCGGAACCCCGCTGGTCCGCCTCAACCGTTTGACCGAGGGCCTCGGCGCCGAGGTGCTCGTGAAGGTTGAGTCCTTCAACCCCGCAAATTCCGTCAAGGACCGCATCGCCAAGGCGATTGTCGACACCGCCGTAGAAGCCGGCGAGCTGAAGCCGGGCGGCACCATCGTTGAAGCCACCTCCGGCAACACCGGTATTGGCTTGGCGCTTGTCGGCGCAGCCCAGGGTTACAAGGTCATCCTGACCATGCCGGAGACCATGTCTAACGAGCGCAAGGTGCTGCTGCGCGCTTATGGCGCTGAGATCGTGTTGACCCCGGGCGCTGCCGGAATGAAGGGTGCCGTAGAGAAGGCCAACGAAATTATTGCCGAAACCCCCAACGCGATCCTGGCTTCCCAGTTCGCTAATGAAGCAAACCCGAAGATCCACGAGGCAACCACCGGCCCCGAGATCTGGGAGGACGCCGAGGGCAAGGTTGATGCTTTCGTAGCCGGCGTCGGCACCGGCGGCACCGTCACCGGCGTTGGTCGCTACCTGCGCTCCCAGAACCCGGATACCTACTTGGTAGCTGTAGAGCCCTCCGACTCCCCCGTCCTGTCCGAGGGCAAGGCAGGCCCGCACAAGATCCAGGGCATCGGCGCTAACTTCGTCCCGGAGGTTCTGGACCGCGAGATCCTCAACGAGGTTCTCACCGCCACCACCGAGGAATCTGTCTCCACTGCCCGCAAGCTGGCCACCGAGGAGGGCCTGCTCGTCGGCATTTCCTCCGGTGCCAACGTCTCCGCTGCTCTCAAGCTGGCTGCACGCGAAGAGTTCAAGGGCAAGACCATCGTGGTTGTCGCCCCGGACTTTGGTGAGCGTTATGTCTCCACCATCCTCTTCGAGGACATCCGCGAGGCTTAGAGTTCCCAGCGTGGCTTTCCGCGGGGCGTCGCAAAGCGCACTGCGGTGAGCACCCCGAATAAAAGCGCCCTCTGTGCTAGGGGGCGCTTTTTCTTTCTAGATAGGATGGTTTGCATGCACATCTTGAAGATGATTCGTGAAGACCTCGCCAACGCGCGCGAGCATGATCCGGCCGCGCGCGGCGACGTCGAGAACGCCGTGGTCTACTCCGGCCTCCACGCTATTTGGGCGCACCGCATTGCCCACCGCATGTGGAAGCGTGGCTGGCGCGGGCCGGCACGCATCTTGGCCCAGGTGAACCGCTTCTTCACCGGAATTGAGATCCACCCCGGCGCCACAATTGGTCGGCGCTTCTTCATTGACCACGGAATGGGAATCGTCATTGGTGAGACTGCCGAGATCGGCGATGGCGTTATGCTTTACCACGGTGTCACGCTCGGCGGCCAAGTTCTCACGCAGACAAAGCGCCACCCAACGATTGGGGATAATGTGACTATCGGCGCCGGCGCCAAGGTGCTGGGCCCCATCACTATCGGTGAGGCTCCGCGGTAGGCGCTAACGCCGTGGTGACGAAAGATGTGCCCGCGTATCACACCGCTACGGGTATTCCCGCTAAGAACCGTCCTCGCAAGAAGGACGAACGCATCAAGCTGGTGGACCCGGACTACTACATCTAAGGGCGGCCGACTCCGTATTTAGAGGCTGCCCTCGCGGGCGGTCAACCGCTGGTACTCGGGGTTCTTCTCGATGAACCGCGCCACGGCGCTGCACGTTGGGATGACTTGGCGGCCTGCCGTCGAGTCATCATCCAACGCCGCCTTAATCAGAGGTTTGGACAGGCCTTGGCCTTGAAAAGACTCAAAAATTTCCGTGTGCGTAAATTCGCGCGTGGTGGCGGAGTCACTGTATTCAGCGAAGCCTGCTTCCTCGCCATCGACGGTGATGACGAAGCGGGATCGATCGGTTTGGTGCGCAACTGAAGTAGTCATGGTGCCCCATTAAACCAAAAAGCAGCAGACCACTAGAGCAACTCCGGGGGAACAAGGAAACAAAAGAGCCCCCTCCAGTACTGGAGGGGGCTTTCTTGTGGCCAGAGCCAGGATCGAACTGGCGACCCCACACTTTTCAGGCGTGTGCTCTACCGACTGAGCTATCTGGCCAGAAGCCACAAGGACTTCGGCGACCCTGACGGGACTTGAACCCGCGACCTCCGCCGTGACAGGGCGGCGCGCTAACCAACTGCGCCACAGGGCCATTTTCAATTATCTCTTGTGCGCTGGGCACGAATAAGTACTCTACACAAAGCTTGAGAAACACACCAAATCAGCATGTCATATACGGTTTTTAAGAGTAAAGAAGTACCGTCCACGCGACTGCCGCACAGCACCTAGACCTATCGGTCCCGACCCCGCCTTGAGTGGGCTATGACAAGCAAAACAATTCAAGCCTCGAAGCGTGTTTCTACAAACACCGCTCCGAGGCTTGGTATGGCGACCCTGACGGGACTTGAACCCGCGACCTCCGCCGTGACAGGGCGGCGCGCTAACCAACTGCGCCACAGGGCCATACATATTGACTTATGTACCAACACGTTAGTGTTGGTACCCCCAACGGGATTCGAACCCGTGCCGCCGCCGTGAAAGGGCGGTGTCCTAGGCCGCTAGACGATGGGGGCCCGTTGCCTTGAGGCAACTTTGTAAAAATATACTGGAGACATCCCTACTTAACCAAATCGCCCCGGCAGAAAGGCGGAAAACCATGGCTGACCAGCGCGATACTTGCTCCTGCCACGAGCCCGGCGTTCACGGCTACAACTCCGATAGCGAGCAAAAGGCAAAATACTTAGCGCGTCTCAAGCGCATCGAGGGCCAAACCAGAGGCATCCACCGCATGATTGCGGAAGACCAATATTGCATCGACATCATCACGCAGATCTCCGCGGTCACCTCAGCGCTCGAGAACGTCTCCCTAGCGCTGCTAGAAGACCACATAGAGCACTGCGTGGCAGGAGCCGCCGCCGAGGACGGGCAAGTAGCCACAGAGAAGCTAGAGGAGGCCATGCGGGCCATCCGGAAGCTCGTGAAGAGCTAGAGGAGCAAAGCCTGCTGAGTGGGCCACCCTACAACGCAAAAGAGCCGCCCGAAGGCGGCTCTTTCTGTGGGCCCTGCGGGGCTCGAACCCGCGACCTGCGGATTAAAAGTCCGTAGCTCTACCAACTGAGCTAAAGGCCCAACGCCCATCCATCTTAGTAGGTGACACTAAGGAAAAGGAAATGGCCCTCACCTCCAGCGGTAAGGGCCACGACCGAGCGGCATGAGCGATTAACCGCGCATGTCACCCTTCTCCATGAAGTTCACCTGGAAGTCAAAGGCGGTCTTCAGATCGTGCGGGGTGTGCTGGAACTTATTAGCCTTGGCACGCTCGTAGTATTCCTCAAGCAGCGGGCGGTAGTCCGGGTGCGCCACGGCGATAACCTTCTCCACGCGCTCCTTCGGAGCGAGACCACGCAGGTCCGCCACACCGTACTCGGTGATGATGACCATGGTGTCGTGCTCGGTGTGGTCGGTGTGGGACACAAACGGCACGATGGCGGAGATTGCGCCGTCCTTGGCCACCGACGGGGAGACGAAGGTGGAGATGTAAGCGTTACGGGTGAAGTCACCGGAGCCGCCGGTACCGTTCATGATGCGGGAACCGGAAACGTTGGTGGAGTTGATGTTGCCGTAAATGTCGCCCTCAATCATGCCGTTGGAGGAGATCAGGCCAACGCGGCGAATAACCTCCGGGTGGTTGGACACCTGCTGCGGGCGCAGGATGATGTGCTTGGCGTAGCGCTCAGCCTCAGCGTTCATCTTGTCCGCGTACTCCGGGGACAGAGCGAAGGAGGTAGCAGAGGCGACGGTCATCTTGCCGGCGTCGATCAGATCGAGCATGCCGTCCTGGATAACCTCGGTATACGCCTGAATGTTTTCAAACTTGGAGTCCAGCAGGCCGGCCATCACAGCGTTCGGGACGTTACCCACACCGGACTGCATGATGAACTTGTCATACTCAAGGCGGCCGGCAGCGACCTCGCCCTCAAGGAACTCGATGAAGTTCGCAGCAATCTTCTCGGAGACCTCATCCGGAGCCTTGAACGGTGCGTTGCGGTCCGGAGCGTCGGTCTTAACCACTGCCACGACCTTTTCTTCCGGGATCTCAATGTAGGTGGTTCCAACGCGGTCGGCCGGCTTGGTGATCGGAATGGGCTGACGGTTCGGCAGCTTCTCAATCCGGTAGATATCGTGCATGCCCTCAAGGTTGAGGGACTGCCACTCGTTCACCTCGATGATGATCTTGTCGGCGGCCTCAATGTACTCGAGGTTGTTGCCTACGGCCGAGGACGGAACGATGTTTCCGTTCTCGTCGATACGCACGGCCTCAATAATGGCTACCTGGAAGTCACCGTAGAAGCCCTCCTCTACCTGCTGACCGGAGTGCGAAAGGTGGATGTCCTGGTACAGCGCGGAGCCGTCGTTGAAGCGGCCACGCAGAACTGGGTCGGAGTTGTACGGGGAGCGGAAGCGGATGGCGTTAGCCTCCGCGAGCACGCCGTCGCAGTCCGGGGCAGTCGAAGCGCCGGAGAAGACGTCAATCTTGAACTCTTCCCCCGCCTCGTGCGCTGCCTTTGCCTTTTCCGCGATGGCGGTAGGCAGGGCCTTGGGGTAGCCAGCACCAGTAAAGCCGGAGATTCCCACACGGTCACCGTGATTGACGAACTTAGCTGCCTCGTCAGCGCTCATAACGAGCTTCTCAAACGGCGCGTATGCAATTCTCTCAGACATGAGTCCTCCTTTTATGTGCAGAAAAGACCTAGGTTACGGTCCTTTCCTATTAGTTACATGCACCACACTAGCGAATCGGTGGCGAATTTACCGCACTCTGCCCCAAACCGTGTGCACCCTTCACTTTTTTTCATCAGAATTTGCCACCCTAGGCTTGTTCCGCGCACAATTGGCGGCGTGACTCTTGCTATCGGAAACATCCAGCTCAACTCCCCCGTTGTCCTCGCCCCTATGGCGGGCGTGACCAACGTGGCCTTTCGCGTGCTGTGCCGCGAGCAAGAGATAGCGAAGACCGGAACCGTCTCCGGCCTCTACGTGTGTGAAATGGTCACCGCACGCGCCCTCGTTGAGCGCAACCCAAAGACCTTGCACATGACCACGTTTGCCCCCGAAGAACAGCCGCGCTCACTGCAGCTGTACACCGTCGATCCGGAGTACACGTACAAGGCGGCCAAGATGATCGTGGATGAGAACCTCGCAGACCACATCGACATGAACTTCGGCTGCCCGGTTCCCAAGGTCACGCGCCGCGGCGGTGGTTCTGCCCTGCCCTATAAGCGCCGTTTGTTTGGCAACATTGTCGCTGCGGCCGTCAAAGCGACGGAGGGCACGGACATTCCAGTCACCGTCAAGATGCGCGTCGGCATCGATGACGAGCACAAAACGCACCTCGACGCCGGCCGGATCGCCGTTGCTGAGGGTGCCGCGGCCGTCGCTCTCCACGGTCGCACGGCGGCGCAACGCTACTCCGGCCACGCCGACTGGGGAGAGATTGCCCGCCTCAAGGAACACCTAGCGGATACTGGCATTCCCGTCTTGGGTAACGGCGATATCTTCAAGGCAACCGATGCGCACGACATGATGGAACAAACCGGATGTGACGGCGTCGTCGTAGGCCGCGGCTGTTTGGGCCGCCCCTGGCTCTTCGCGGAGCTCTCCGCCCACCTGCGGGGTGAGCCGGTGCCGCCGGAGCCCACTTTGGGGGAAGTCACGCAGATTATGATTCGCCACGCCGAACTGCTGACACAGCACGAAGGCGAGCGCCAGGCCAGCCGCGATATTCGCAAGCACATTGGGTGGTACCTCCGAGGCTTTCCGGTGGGCGGCCAGGTGCGCGCTGGCCTTTCTCGCGTCAATTCCTTGGAGGATCTGCGCGAACTGCTGGCGCCGTGGGCGGACTCGCCCGCGCTTGCCGACGACGCCGATGGCGCCCGCGGCCGCCAGGGTTCACCCGCCAAGGTGGTCCTGCCCGAAGGGTGGCTCGATGATCCGGAGGATGCCACGGTTCCGGAAGGCGCGGAGATCATGCACTCCGGAGGCTAGGAGCAGAACCTGCCTTGATCGTGTTGCCCGACAGGCACTAGACCAATAGTTGGGCTAAAGTACGTGGCATGCGCGCAGCTTACCGTGAACAGTTGGATAACTTTGCCCATGATCTGATCATCATGAGCACGACCGTCCATAGGTTGATGACTCTTGCTCCCAGGCATTAATCGAGGCTTCCCTGCAACCAGCTGAGGAGGCCGTGTCGCTGCGCGATGAACTGGATGAGGTCCGCACGCGCTGTGAAGACCGTGCGGTGTCCCTTCTGGCCTTGGAGAACCCCATGGCCAAGGACTTACGCCAAGTGATCTCCTCCATCTATATTGTGGAAGATTTCTACCGCATGGGCCGCCTATCCCAGCACATTGCAACGAGCGCGCGTCGCCGCCACCCAGAGCCGGTTGTACCGGCAGAAATCATGGGCTATTTCGAGGAGTACACCCGCCTCGTCCTCGACATGTCTGCAGGGCTCAAAGACATCCTCATCACCCGCGATCCGGAGCTCGCGCTGCGCCTGACCGAAGATGACGATGCCGTGGATGACATCAACCATCACCTGCTGCGCATGCTGACCCAGCGGGAGTGGAAGGGAACGGTGCGCCAAGCCGTGGAGACTTCGCAGCTGTCACGCTACTACGAGCGATTCGCAGATCATTGTGCCGCCGCTGCCGGGCGCATCATCTACCTGGCCACGGGCTTGGACCCGGATCGCTATATGCGCAAGCGCGACCAGGAGCAGCGCGACGCCGAGATGGAAGCCCGCATGGCGGAGCTCGAGCGCCAATTCCGCAACTAGGCAGGCGTGTGGGCGTGGGTGATCCACCCGGCTCGATCCGAAGCACAAGAAAGCCGGCGCCTCTCCTAGACCTTAAACAGGTGAGAGAGGGCGCCGGCTTTGGGCACTAGTGGCATTTAGCCGAAGCGGCCAGAGATGTAATCCTCGGTGTCCTTCTTGGACGGGTTTTCGAAGATCTTGGTGGTGTCATCGAACTCGACGAGGTGGCCCGGCTTGCCGGTGGCCTCTAGAGAGAAGAAACCAGTCTTATCGGACACGCGGGCTGCCTGCTGCATGTTGTGGGTCACGATAACGATGGTGAAGTTTTCCTTCAGCTCGTGGATGAGGTCCTCAACAGCCAGGGTGGAAATCGGGTCCAGCGCCGAGCACGGCTCATCCATGAGGAGAACCTCCGGCTCCACGGCAATCGCACGGGCGATGCACAGGCGCTGCTGCTGACCACCAGACAGGCCGCCGCCCGGCTTATCCAGGCGGTCCTTCACCTCGTCCCAGAGGTTAGCGCCGCGCAGGGACTTCTCGGCGACTTCCTTGAGCTTCTTCTTGTTCTTCTCACCGGACAGCTTCAGGCCGGCGACAACGTTGTCCTCGATGGACATGGTCGGGAACGGGTTGGCCTTCTGGAATACCATGCCGATGGTGTTGCGGACGGACACCGGGTCAACCTTGGAGCCGTAGATGTTCTGTCCATCCAAGAGGATCTCACCCTTGACGTAGGCGCCGGGGATGACCTCGTGCATACGGTTGAGGGTGCGCAGAACGGTGGACTTACCGCAGCCGGAGGGGCCGATGAAGGCGGTGACGGCCTTCGCCGGAATTTGCATGTTGACATTCTGTACGGCGTGGAAGTCACCGTAGTAGATGTTCACGTCGTTGAGCTCAAGCTTGGACATGAGTAGTGCTCCTATTGGGGGTAGGTGGAAAGTGAATACGGTTACTTCTTGACGGAGAACTTCGCCGAAACGATGCGCGCGCCGATATTGAGAATCGCGATGAGGACAACCAACGTGAGGGCGGCGCCCCACAGCTTGTCCAAGACAGCCGGATCAGCACCGGACTTGTACATATCCAGCATCATCAGCGGCAGCGAGGACTGCGCGCCCTTGAGCGCATCCCAGTTGATGGAGGACGTAGAGCCCACCAACACCAGCACCGGCGCGGACTCACCCATGATGCGGGCCACGGCGAGCATGATGCCGGTGACGATGCCGGAAAGAGCGGTCGGCAGAACAATGCGGGCGATGGTCTTCCACTTCGGTACACCTAGGGCATAGGAAGCCTCACGTAGGTCCATGGGGACCACACGGAGCATCTCCTCAGTATTGCGAACCACAATTGGAATCATCAGGAGTACCAAGGACAGCGCCACGGCCATACCGGAGCGCTTGAAGCCGAACAGCGTAATCCACATGGCGAAGATGAACAGTGCGGCCACGATGGAGGGCACACCGGACAGAATGTCCACCATGAAGGTGGTGAGGCGGCTCAGGGGGCCACCGCGGGAGTACTCCACAAGGTAAATCGCGGTAAAGATACCAATCGGAACCGAAATAACGGTCGCGATGATGGTCTGAACGAACGTACCGATGATGGCGTGCAGTGCACCACCGCCGGCTTCAGTATCCAAGATGCCGCGCTGGGATTCGGTCCACCACTCGGGGCTCAGGACAGCCCCGGAACCGCGAACAATGAGCTCGAAGAGGACCCACAGCAGCGGAATCATGGCGATGATCATCGTCGCCCACACGAGAGCGGTGGCGATGTTGTTGGTGGTCTTACGGCTCGAGGAAATATCCAGGAAGGTCGGGCCGGAAGAAGCCGGGACAGAGTTAGAGGTTGTAGTCGTAGTCATCTCTGTTCCCTCCTTACTTGCTCTTCACGATGGAACGGGCAATTGCGTTGACCACGAAGGTCAGAAGGAACAGCATGAGGCCTGCAGCGATGTAGGCGCCGGCACGCATCTCATTACCGAACTCCGCGGCCGCCAAGGCGATGGCGGTGGCGAAGGTGGTACCGCCATCGAACAGCGAGAAGCGGAAGTCCACCAATGGGGAGACAACCATGTACAGCGCCATGGTCTCACCCAGCGCGCGGCCCAGGCCCAGCATCGAGCCGGCAATGTAGCCGGACATACCGAAGGGAAGGACCGTCATGCGAATAACTTCCCAGCGGGTGGCGCCGAGTGCCAAGGCAGACTCGATCTGGCCCGGAGGGGTCTGCACGAAGACCTCGCGGGCGGTAGCGGCGATAATCGGCAGGATCATCACTGCCAGCACGATGCCACCGGTGAGGACGTTGCGGCCCGTCGCAAAGTGCGGGGAGTTGTCATAGACCTTGAACAGGAAGAAGCCACCTGCCCAGGAGTGCAGCCACGTGTAGAAGCCGGACAATGCGGGGCCGAGAACCTGCCAGCCCCACAGGCCGTACACGATGGACGGCACGGCAGCGAGCATGTCGACGAGGAAGCCCAGCGGCTTCACCAGCTTGGCCGGTGCGTAGTTGGACAAGAAGATAGCAATACCGAGTGCCACCGGCATCGCGATGATGAGAGCCACGATGGAAATCAGCACGGTGTGGCCGAACATGGTGGGAATACCGAACTTCATTGCGTCGGTATCATTGGTTTCCCAACGCTCGCCGTAGGTGAAGAAACCTACGATGCCGCCCTCATTGACGGCAAGCGAGGGAACCGCTTGCCACACAAGGAAGACTGCGATGGCAGCGATCATCACCGTGATCAGCGTGGCGGACGCAGTGGACAGGAATTCAAAGACACGATCGCCCGGGCGCTTGACGCCCGTCTTAACGGCTGGGGTAGGGGCAGCGCCTGCGTCGGATGCATGCACGCTAGGACGAATCGCCGAAACGGCATCCTCCCTCGCGGATGACGCTGTGGTGAGATTATTGTCTGCCATGAGACTAGGGAATCCTTTTCAACGGGATCAATAAAAAATGCGGGACACGCTACCGCCCCCAAAGCGCTCGTTAACGGCGGATTGGGGGCGGAAGTGTGTATGTAAACGGCAACTACGGCACTAAGGCCCGCAGTTAACTGCGCTTACTGGATAGCGTCGACAGCTGCCTTCAGGCGCTCGAGGTGGTCACCAGCAACCGGGATGAAGCCAGCGTTCTCCAGCTCGTCATTCTGGTTGTCCAGAACGGTGTTGAAGAATGCCTTCACCAGAGCGGAGGTTTCCTCATCGTAGCCAGCAGAGCAGACGATGTTGTAAGTGGTCAGGATGAGCGGGTAGGCGCCCTCGTCGTTGGAAGCAAAGAGCTTGTCGGAGTCAACAACCATGTTGTGCTCGGAGCCGGTGTCCTTGAAAGCAAGGTGGTCCAGAGCAACACCGACGGACTCAGCGTTGAGCTCAACCGGGCCGTTGCCGAAGTCAATCTTAGCAATCTTGACGCCATCGGCTTCCTTCTGGTGAGCGTAGCCAGCTTCAACGTAGGTGATAGCACCCTCGATGGAAGCGACCTGGTCAGCCACACCGGAGGAACCGTTAGCGCCCTCACCGACAGCATCCGGGAACTGCTTGCCCTCGCTGTCCCAGTTGCCGGTCGCGGCGGTCAGGAACTTCTGGAAGTTGTCGGAGGTACCGGACTCATCAGAGCGGAAGATAACGGTGATGTTCTTGTCCGGCAGGTCGGTGCCCTCGTTCTCAGCCTTGATGGCGTCATCATTCCACTTGGTGATCTCGCCCTTGAAAATCTTAGCCAGGGTGTCGGTGGAGAGGTTGACCTCGGTGTCACCCAGGTTGTAGGCGATGGCAACCGGGCCGATGGTGGTCGGCAGGTGCCATGCATCGTTGCCGTCGCAACGCTCCTTAGCAGCCTCAACCTCACCCTTGTCCTCCTTCAGGGCGGAGTCGGAACCAGCGAAGTCAACGGTGCCACCGTTGAAGGCCTTCACACCAGCGCCGGAACCGGAGGAGGTGTAGGAGAAGTTAGCATCCGGGTACTCGTTCAGGAAGGCCTTCTCGAAGACGGACATTGCGGACTTCTGGGAGGAAGCGCCCTCACCAGAGAGGTCACCGGAGACCTCTACGGAGTCGGAGCCGCCATCGGCGGAATCAGACTCGTTGGACTCGGAGCAGGCAACGAGAGCGGTGGAGGTGGCGGCGACGATGCCGAAGATAGCGGCAGTGCGCTTGAAGTTGCGAATCACGGGGAACCTTTCCGGTACGGATACAAGAGAATGATTTTTCGAGGAAATCGCCCCCTACCCTCTCCAAAGGCAAGCGCGATTAACTCACGGGAAGTAAAGCTATATGCGGAGGGTTAACCCCACAGGGATCAAGAGGTGAACAATCGGTTAACTTGTACCAAAAGGCGGTGAGACTAGTCACTTTTCGCCCAGACGCAGTGCTCCTCCGCAGTACCAAAGCCGAGCTTCTCATAGGCCTTTACTGCCGGCTCATTGTCCGCCTCGACGTACAAGATGACCTTGTCCGCTCCTTTAGCGACCATGCGCTGCAAGCCAGCGGTGAGCAACGGGCCGCCGAGCCCGCGCCCGCGATAGTCCTCGCTCAGCCCCACAACATAGACCTCACCGAAGGCTGGGATGTCCTCCTCATGCCATTTCAGCCAGTGAAAGCCGGCCATGGTTGGGGCACTGTGCTCACCACCGTGCGAATCCCACAGGAAGAGCACGTCGGCCGGATCGAACCATTCGGCTTCCATCCCGCGGTGTAAACGCTCCAGGTCCCACCCACCTTGCTCTGGATGCCAGGAAAAAGCCTCGTTATTGGCTCGTAGCCACTCCGCCTCGACGTACTCGCGCCCGAAACGCTCGACCGACTCCGTGTACGTGCAGATCTCTAGGCCTTCAACCTTTGCGGACGCTTCCTCCGCCGCGCGTAGGTCCCGTCCCTCAATAGCCATGACGAGCAGGCGCCTGACGACGTTCATCCCGTTGCGCTTCGCCAGCGCCTGGGCGGCCGGGAGGTTGCCATGAGCCAGATCTGGGGGGAGGTTGGGAGGGCGTCGACAAGCGCCTGCCCCACCCCGCGCCCGCGGTGTTCGACGTCGACGACGAGCTCTACCGTCTGCCCTTCGACGGCAGCCACACCTGTTATCTCACCGTCTTCGAGTGCGAGCAGGTGGCGGTGCCCAAGGCGACCATCTCGCAGGCCGACCACAAACTGCTCGGAGAACGGCGCATAACCATCGTGCGTTTCGGCGCGTGTGGCCAGCTCCTCCACGCGCTGTGCCAAATCCGGATTCTGCGGCAGGGTAAGGGTCTCAATATTCATGTTTCCCAGCTTACGTGCGGTAGAAATAGAAGGGTGACCGTCATCTACCTCAGCCGCCCCGTCGTCCGACTCGCCGCCGTCGCGGGAGTGGTTCTGACCGCATGGCTGGCGGATTCCGCGGTGGCGATGCATGCCGAGCACACCGTGGCCCAGAAGGCGAAAGCCAGTTCCCAGCTGGAAAATAGCCCCAATGTGTACATCGGCGGCGTTCCTTTTACCCTCGGCGCTCTGACCAAAGAGGTTCCTTACCTCGAGGTCAACTCCTCCGATGTGGAGGTTCCCAAGCTCGGGATGGTCAACGCTTCCACGACGCTGCGCGATATCACCATTCGTCCCGAACAGCTCTTCAGCGGGGACCTAGAAGGTGCACCGGTCTCCACTTACACGCGCAGCATTAGCATCGACGGAGTAGCCCTCGGCCGCCTGCTGGGCATTACGGACCTATCCATCGCCAACCCAGATGACATGTCCCCCACCGGCGGCCCGTCTGCCGAAGCGGAGCTCACCGGCACGCTGCCGGGAGACACCACCAAGTCCACGGCGACGGTAACGCTGCGACTCGTCGGTCCGGAATTTCGCATGAGCGTCTACGGGACCGATGATGAGCGCCTCAAGAAAGCATTCGGGTTGGTCTTGGATACCCGTCAACTACCGTTGCCTGCCCAGGCCACCTCCGTGAAGCTGCACGGCGGTTCCATTACGTTCGAGGTGCAGCGCCGCAACATCACTTTGAAGACGGCGCAGCTCTCCCCTCTCGAAATCGATGGATCGGAGGAAAAGGCCGTCGAGGATGCAGCGCAAAAGGCACAGGACACCGCCAACGAAGTAGGCAGCGCACCGACGACGCCGCCGAGTTGGCGCCAAAACTAGTTGATGCGAACGAGGTCGCGCAGGATCCTGCGGACGTTGCGGTGTATGGGCGGGGCCGGATCGGTAGGAGCGAAGACTTCCAACGCGTCCGCCTCCGATTCCAGATGCACCTCCGTGAAGGTTCCCTCCGACTCTCCGTCTGCCTGGAAGCGGTGCGGCTTCGGGCACACCAAATCCACCTCGACGGCATCCTCAAAGTGCAGCGTTCGGGCATCCGTGACCTTATTCAGCCAGTGGCGGTGATCCACGCCAAAGAGGTGGAGCACGCCCACAAGACCATCAATGCCACCGAGGTCTGACACCCCGAAGAGGCCAAGGCCTTGGTCGAAAGAGTTGCGCGGATTCGTCACCACCGGCAGCGGTCCGAGGAAGGTCCACGGGTTGGTATTCGAGGTGAACATGACGGGCACGTCATCAGCCGAGAAGGTGTCTCCCGAGCCGGAGCGCGCACGCACGCTAATGCGCGGTGGGCGAATGCGGGCGCGCTGATAGGCCTGAAAGGCCACGGCCAAATAGCGCAACGGGGTAGCTGCAAAGCCCATTTCCCGGGCACGGTCCACGCGAGCGAGCACGTCGGCATCCAATCCGAAACCAGCATTAACCGCGAACCATCGGTCATTCCACACTCCCAAGGACACGGTGCGGCGCGTATTGCGTTCCAGCATCCGAGCCAGCACGTGTGCTGCCTCGACTGGAGTATTGGGGAAGCCGAGGGCGCGGACGAAGACGTTGGCGGAGCCCGTGGGAATCACCGCGAGAGCCGGAATGTCCTGGGGGCTGGGACGTTCCGCGGAATCTGCGGGGCCCAACAGCCCGTTCACAATTTCGTTCACCGTGCCATCTCCCCCGAAAACCAAGATGACATCGAAGTCTTCCCTGGTCATGCCCCGCACTATATCCTCCGCGTGCCCCGGATAATGCGTAAAGCGAGCAAGCAGCTGCAGCCCCTCCACGTCCCGAATGACGGGCAGAACCTCACGGAAAAGGGCCGAATTCTGGCTCGTGGAGTTCGGGTTTGAGATCAGCAATGCGCGCATGACCCCCTAGACTACTGGAGCCTAGTGGTTTCCGCGGCGCCCCCACGACTACGCTGGGGCAGCATGAGCGAACAGACGAATAATGAGAATCACCCGGAAAACACCCAGCCGGAGAACGGCAAGATTGATGGCAACGCAGCCGTCAACCAAGCCGCGGAAGCATGGAAGGATGCTGCCTCCCGCAACATCCCCACCGTTGATGTAGCAGAGAATCCTTTGCCCGATGAGACGGCAAACCTGCGTCAGGGTCCGTCGCTGCACGATGGACTCTTGGGGCTTCTCCCCCTCGTCGGCGTGTGGCAGGGCGAAGGCCAGGCCCACAGCGCCGACGGCGAGCAGTACGCCTTTGGCCAGCAGCTCATCATCGCCCACGACGGTGAGAACTACCTGACCTACACCTCCCGCACCTGGAAGATCGATTCCGAGGGCAACCCGGCGGGCCCGGACGTGCGCGAATCCGGATTCTGGCGCATCTCTCTCAAGGACGAGATTGAGATGACCTACACCTCCTCCAATGGTGTCAACGAGATCTTCTACGGCTCCCTGTTCAACGAGCGCGCTTGGCAGCTGGAGTCCGCCTCCACCATGGTGACGGAGACAGGCCCCGCCAACCTCGGCCCCGGCAAGCGCATGTACGGCCTGATGCCGAACAACAACTTGGGCTGGGTCGATGAGCGGCTTGTCGACGGCGAGATGCGCCCCTTCATGTCCGCTGAGCTCACCCGCGTAGCAGGCTAGCTAGCGGCATAGGGAATCTAGCGGGCCAGGGCGGCGTCGATCAGCGCGCGTATTTCCTCCGCGTTCACCGGCGCCTTGAGCTTCGTGTCATCGAGGCGCGTCACCCGCACTGCCGTGCGCACCGAGGAGACCAGCCACACCGAGTCAGCCTCCTCGAGGTAGCTCAGGTTGAGCTCCTTCGCCTTGCAGCGATATCCCTGTTCTGAGGCGTATTCAAACAGCGCGGCCTGCGTGGTTCCGGGGAGTATCCCCTTACCCGCGGGGGTGCGCAGCTTGGTTCCCTTAACCGCCACCACGGTTGAGGTAGCACCCTCCAAGACCTGCCCCGTGTCGGGGTCGGTAAAGATCACATCATCAAATCCGCGCTCGCGGGCCAGCCGCAGCGTGGCCATGGTTGCTGCATAGTTCAACGTCTTGGCCGGCAGCTCCTCCGCCACCTGCCACAATCGCGGCGTACTCATGACCTTGACGCCCTTCGCGCGCTGCGCCACCACATCCTCCGGGATTTCCTGAACGGCAACCCAGGCCGTGGGCACCCCGGTGGAGGCCCGGCCGCGGGTATAGGTCCACGTGCACTTGGCTTCGAGCGGCGATTCACCCGTGTCCCCCGCGCCGGCGGGACCATAAAAGTCGGCGATAGCCAACGCGGTGGCTTCCTCCCACTTGTGCATTGGCGGCTCCGGCAAATTCAGAGCCTGGGCGGAGTGCCGGAAGCGCTCCGCGTGGCGGGGAAGGTTCGCCGCCTTGCCATCACGCACTAGAAGGGATTCAAAAATCCCGTCTCCGCGCGTGACCGCGGCATCATCCCAGTAGACCAACGGTAGGTTCGGCATGTGGCGCCGCACCGATCCCCCAAACGGCTCCACGACGTAGATGACCGGCTCTTTTCTGCGCTGAAGGCTCATAGCCCCGATTATGCCCTACCATCGGAGGGCGTGAGTTACTCTTCGCCACTTCTTTCCCGGCCCGGAGCCGCTGAGTTCCAGGGCACCACGCTCGTCGATGTCTCCGGGGTCCCCTGGCACTACGGCAACCCCCTCGTCGAGCAGCGCGCGGTGGAAACAGGTTCAGCCGTCATCGACCGCTCCCATCGCCGCGTCATCGCGGTTTCTGGGCCCGATGCCCGAGCCTTCCTGCATAACCTCCTGAGCCAAAAGCTCGATGACGTGGACGCCGGCTTTTCCGCAGGTGCCCTTGACCTCAATATTCAGGGCCACGTCCTGCACCACATGGATCTATCTTTCGACGGGGAAACCTTCTACCTCGATGTGCCGGCGGCGCAGTTCGAGTCTTTGCGAGATTTCCTCACCGCCATGGTGTTCTGGTCCCAGGTCACCGTAGAGGAAGTAGACGTGGCGGTCATCAGCGTCCTCGGTCAAGCGCTGGACAAACCTTCCACAGCTCTGGTGGAAAGGCCCGTGCACTGGCCGGGCTGCCCGCGCCAGGATTTCCTCGTGCCGCGGGACAAACTAGACGCAGCGGTGCAAGAGTTGGAGGCTCAGGGCGGAAGCTTAGCGGGGCTCATGGCTTTTACCGCCGAGCGCGTGCGGGCACGCGAGCCCGAACTAGCTGCAGATCTCGATGCAAAGACTATCGCCCACGAGGTTCCGCAGTGGATCCGGCGCAGCGAAGATCAGCCGCGTTCGTTCACTTGGACAAGGGCTGCTACCGCGGGCAGGAGACCGTCGCGCGCGTAGAAAACCTTGGGCGCTCTCCCCGTTTGTTGGTGCTGCTCTACCTCGACGGCTCCGCCCCGGAGCAACCGGAGAGCGGCGCGGACATCACGTTGGGTGGGCGTCGCGTGGGCAGACTCGGCACCGTGGTGGAGGACTGTGAGTATGGCCCCATCGCGCTTGGTCTAGTAAAGCGCAGCGCCCTCGACCATGGAGAGCTGGCCATTGGTCCGGTAGCAGCATCGATCGAGCCGGATTCCATCCCTGCCGATGAAGGCCCGAAGGCCGGCCGTGCCGCTGTGGATCGCCTGCGCGGAAAATAGTGGCGCATTACACAATGGACTATTTGCCGCAGGGTGGAGCACTTTTCAGCACACCGCTAGGGGGTAGTTCGGAATTTTTTCGTCACACAGGCTATGGTGTCTTACAGGAACATACACATATCTGACTAAGACGATGGGGCGGCCAAGAATCCCTGGACCGCCCTACACACCTCAAGGGGGTCATGCACATGGGACGCGGACGCGCCAAGCAAAGCAGACCAAAGTTGCACGCCAGCTGAAGTACAATTCGCCCGAGATGGATCTGGATTCGCTCCAGCGTGAACTCGCCTCACAGAACTCCAAGCGCTCCAGCAATGAGGACGAGGATCAATACTCGGAGTACGCGGACTACGAGGACTATGCGGATCGCTGGGACTCGGACGAGTGGGATGAGGATGATTCCGAGGAGCGCTAAGCGCGCGAATCACTTCCCCATTCTGTACATGCACAGCACGTAAGCGAAGGGCCGGAGATGCCTCCCCTCTCAGTGAGGGGCGCCTCCGGCCCTGTTCCTTTCTTCAGAACCTAGAACCCAGGGTGCTCACCGGTCATGAGGACGCGCGGCTCGCCTTCTTCGGCGACGCGGACGGTGCCCAGCTCCCATGCCTCAACGTGGCGGGCGGTCATCATGGCCAACGCACGCTCACGGTCCTCCGGCGCAACGACGGCGATCATGCCAACGCCCATGTTGAACGTCTTCTCCATTTCCTCGAGGGCAACCTTACCCACGGAGGAGATGGTCTTGAAGATCTGGCCCGGAGTCCACGTCGAGCGATTAACCTCAGCGGTCAGGCCCTCCGGGATCACGCGCTCGAGGTTGCCCGCGAGGCCACCACCGGTGACGTGGCAGAAGGTGGACACCGCGCACTCCGATACCAGCGCCAGGCAGTCCTTGGCGTAGATGCGGGTAGGCTCCAAAAGCTCCTCACCGAGGGTGCGGCCCAAGTCTTCCATGTAGCCGTCCAGCGGCAGGCCGGCCTGCTCCAGCAGCACGTAGCGCGCCAAGGAGTAGCCGTTGGAGTGCAGGCCAGAGGACTTCATAGCGATAAGGACGTCGCCGTCACGTACCTTGTCGGGGCCGAGGAGCTCATCGGCCTCCACCACACCGACGGCGGTGGCGGAAACATCGTACTCATCCTTGCCCATGACGCCTGGGTGCTCAGCGGTCTCGCCGCCCAGCAGCGCTGCACCTGCCTGCACGCAGCCCTCAGCAATGCCCTTGACAATGTCCGCGACCTTTTCCGGAACAACCTCGCCCACGGCGATGTAGTCCTGGAGGAAGAGCGGCTCGGCGCCGCACACGACGAGGTCATCAACACACATGGCAACCAGGTCGATGCCGATAGTGTCGTGCTTATCCATGGCTTGAGCCACGGCCAGCTTGGTGCCCACGCCGTCTGACCCGGCCGCGAGGACCGGCTCCTTGTACTCGCCCAGCTTAAACAGGCCGGCGAAACCGCCCAGCCCGCCCATGACCTCCGGGCGGGAGGCACGCTTGGCGTGCGGGGTGATTAGCTCAACTGCGCGGTCGCCTTCCTCAATGTTGACGCCGGCGGCAGCATACGTGTTCTCGCTCATGAGTGACTTAGTCCTTAATCGTTAGTTGTCGTCGAGCCCTGCAGGGTACGCACGGCCTCAGCATTGGGGTTTCCGGCGGGCAGTCCAAGCGGGTAATCGCCATCGAAGCAGGCACAGCACAATTCGCTGCGGGGCTGCTCGGTGGCCGCCACCATCTCATCGGTGGAGACGAAGCCCAGCGAATCTGCACCGATCGCCGTGCAGATGGTCTGCGCCACCTCCTCCGGGTCATCGGAGGGGTTGGCATTAGCAATCAGTTCACCCGGGGAGGCGAAGTCGATGCCGTAGAAGCACGGCCACTTTACCGGCGGGGAGGCGATGCGCACGTGGACCTCGGCAGCGCCGGCTTCCCGCAACATCCGGATCAGGGCGCGCTGCGTGTTGCCGCGGACGATCGAATCATCCACCACCACGATGGACTTGCCGTCAATGACCTCCCGCAACGGGTTGAGCTTGAGGCGGATGCCCATCTGGCGTTGAGACTGCGTGGGCTGAATGAAGGTGCGGCCCACGTAGGAATTCTTGACCAAGCCATGCGCGAATGTCAGCCCAGATTCGCGGGCATAGCCCACGGCGGCCGGGTTGCCGGACTCGGGAACGGGGATCACCATGTCCGCGTCGGGCGCTGGGTACTGGCGTGCTAGGCGGCGCCCAATCTCCACACGCGTGGCATTGACGGAGCGGCCTTTGATGTTTGTATCCGGACGCGCCAGGTAGACGTATTCGAAGACGCAGCCGTGGCGCTTGGTCTCTGCGAAGCGCTCGGAGCGAATACCGGTCTCATCAATAGCGACGAGCTCGCCGGGTTCGATCTCCCGGATGAACTGCGCGCCCACGATATCGAGCGCGCAGGTCTCGCTCGCCACCACCCAGCCGGTGGTGAGGCGGCCGAGAGCGAGCGGGCGCACGCCGTGCGGATCGCGAGCGGCATACAGCGTGTGACCGTCGGTAAAGGTCAGGCAGTATGCCCCCTTGACCCTGGGCAACAGCTGCAGTGCCGAGTCGAAGACTGAATTATTCTCGCTGACACCATCCGCCAACAAGATGGACAGGCACATGGAGTCAGAGACGGATTCTTCATGCGGCTTGATGAGCCCGCGTTCCACGGCCTCGGCGCGCAGCTCCACGTAATTCACCAAGTTGCCATTGTGGCCGAGTGCAATGTCGACGCCGCTGGGCGACGTCCCAAACATCGGCTGCACATTCGACCATTCCTTGCCGCCCGCGGTGGAATACCGCGTGTGGCCAACAGCCACGTTTCCGTGCAGAGAGGTCAGGATGGATTCATCGAAGACATTGGACACTAGGCCCATGTCTTTGAAGACCACGATGCGGTCATCATCCCCCACCGCGATGCCCGCGGCCTCCTGGCCACGGTGCTGGAGGGCAAAGAGGCCAAAGTAGGTTAGCTTGGAAACCTCTTCGCCTGGTGCCCAGACACCGAAAACTCCGCATTCTTCGCGGGGCTCCGGATCCAGGCTGGGATCCGTCGACAGGGGCTTAGTCATGCTCTGGACGTGTTCAGCTACCACGGCGCTAATCCTAGCCGTTCCGGCCAGTGAAAACTAACGGAATCACGGGCAAGTAGGCAGCAATCTCGTGGGCACGGGAGCCGGAGGCTTCCACACGGCCGTCGCCAAGCGCCTGCTCCCACCCCATGGCACCCGTAGCCAGCTGCAGCCACGTCAGGGGATCCATCTCCACCACGTTCGGAGGGGTGCCCCGGGTATGGCGAGGCCCGGCGATACACTGCACTGCCACGAATGGGGGGACCCGCAGCTCCACGGAGTGGCCCGGCGCGTCTGCCTCCACCAGGCGGGCCGTGGTGCGTGTAGCGGCCGCAAGCGCAGCGCGACCTGGTTTTTCCACCCCTTGAGGATCGTGGATCCACTCCGCCACTGCTTCGACGGCGGCGCGGGCCGTGGCGGCATCAACGGCCTTCTTCATCTGGTCACCACGCTCCCTGATACTTTGTTATCCATGTCACCAACCATGCCATCAAGCTCGTCGGAAGAAAAGAAGTCCGTTCCCCACGAGAAGTCCCCTTCCCTCACCCTGCGGTTTATGGCCGCCCCCACCGATCTCACCATTGCCGGCGCCCAGGGCATCGGCGGCGGCCGCGTCCTGGAATGGATCGATAAGGCCGCCTATGCGTGCGCGGTTCAATGGTCCGGTACCTACTGCGTGACTGCCTACGTGGGCCATATTCACTTCACGCGCCCCATCCCCTCAGGCCACCTCGTGGAGGTGCGCTCGCGCATCGCGATGACGGGGCGCTCCTCCATGCACATCGTCAACGAGGTGCTTTCCGCCGACCCGCGCGATGGCATTTTTACTCGCGCGTGCGACTGCCTCGTCATCTTCGTGGCCAAAGACACGGAAACCGGCAAGTCGGTCGCCGTGCCGCCGCTGGTTCCGGACACCGTGGAGCACCAACGCGTGTGGGAAGCCGCGGAATCCCGCATCGAGCTGCGCCAAGCCATCGAAGCGGAGATGGAAAAGCAGACTTATGATGGCCCTTCCGATGCCCCTCGAATGGTCACCCGCTTCTTGGCAAAGCCGACCGACGTCAACTGGGGCGGCAATGTCCACGGCGGTACGGCCATGGAATGGATTGATGAGGCCGGCGCTGCCTGCACCATGGAGTGGTCAGGCGAGCACACGGTGGCGGTCTATGCCGGTGGTATTCGCTTCTACCGGCCTATCCATATTGGAGACCTCATCGAGGTAGATGCCCGTATGATGCGCACGGATACCCGCTCGATGCAGATGTCGATCCACGTCCGCTCGGGTAACCCGCGCGGTGGCCGCGAGAAACTAGAAACCGCCATCCACGCCACTGTGGCCTACATGGGCATGGACGCTGACTGGCAGCCGCTCGCCGCCCGCCAGTTTGTCCCCCGCACCGAAGAAGACAAGCGCCTGTGGGAGCACGCCGGCATCCTTCGTGGCTTGCGCGGCAAGTACTCCCCGAAGCCGCTGGTGGTGGCGCCACAGCATCAGCACGTGGATTAGCCTATGGCTAATCCAGCACCACGCAGCTAGTTCAGCGGCTCAACTCGACACGCCACGTGGAGGGTGCTCGGATCCTTGGCTTTGCGCAACGTGACGTCGCGCGCTCCGACCTCAGTGTTTGTGGCGACGCTCGCTCCGGCTTCAGTGTTTGTGGCGACACTCGGAGCCACAAACACGCCCGTCGTTGCCGGAAGAATAACCGGCTTGTAGAAGTCCGCGCTGATGCGCACAGCACCGGGGAGGGTGCCGTCGAGCACCGACAGCATGCGAGCGTGCGTGTACATGCCGTGCGCGATGGGTGCGGGGAAACCGAAGAGCTTGGCGCCCACGGTGGAGACGTGGATGGGGTTCTTATCGCCGGATGCCGCGGCATAGACGCGGGTGCTCTCGGGGCTAAAGCGCAGCGTCGCCGTGGGGGTTCCTACCTCATCGCCCGGAAAATCGAGGAAGCGCTCGGCTTCAGGGCGCGTTCGCACCTGCCGCGGGGTGTCCTTGGTGAATTTCGCGCTCTGGCCTAGGAAAACCGAAGTCTGGCGCCAGATCTCCTCACCACCCACGCTGTACGTGGTCACCATATCGATAACCAGCCCCTTGCGGTGCGGGCGGAGGTTTTCCGCGTGCACGGAGATGTCGCAACTTTCGTCGACGCGTAGCGGGCGGGTCTGCTCGATGCGGTTCGACAGGTGCACCACGCCGACTGCGGGAAAAGGAAAGTCCTGTGCCGCCATCACCTTGATTGCGAGTGGGAAGGCCAGCGCATACAAGTAAGTAGCGGGCAACTCATTGCCCAGACGCAGTCCCGTGGCTTGGCAGTAGCGGGCCAGGTGCGCGGTATCGACGCGCACTCCCTCGACGCGGTAGGCGGTCTGCGGGTCGTCGACCTTGCGCTTGCCGGCCCCCAGCCCGGGGATGGGCACCGCGCCTACCATGAGTGAGCGGTAAAGGGCGGGAAGGTCAGGAATCTCGTTGAGTGTGGTGACGTTCATTTATGCTCCCATGAGGTTCTGGCCGCACACGCGGACGGTGTTGCCACTCACCGCGGCGGAGGCCGAGGCAGCGAAGAAGGCGACGGTCTCCGCGACGTCGACAGGCAAACCACCTTGCTGCAGTGAGTTCAGGCGGCGGCCGATTTCGCGCGGCCCAGTGGGCATCGCCGCAGTCATGGCGGTTTCGATGAATCCGGGGGCAACAGCGTTGATGGTGGAGCCATTCTCCGCCAAGACGGAGCGCAAGGAATCAACGAGCCCGATGATTCCTGCCTTCGTCGTGGCGTAGTTGGTCTGGCCGCGGTTGCCGGAAATGCCGGCCATGGAGGACACACCAACCACGGCCGCCCCCGGCGCGAGGGCTCCGGATTCGAGGAGGTTTTCGGTAATGCGTACCGGTGCCAGCAGGTTAACAGCAAGGACAGCGTCCCACTGCCCCTCGTTCATGTTGGCCAGCAGCTTGTCGCGGGTGATTCCAGCGTTGTGGACGATGACGTCGAGGGCCCGTCCGTGGCGTTCCTGCGCGTGCTGGGCAATCTTGTCCGCGGCCTGGGGGTCAGTGACGTCGAGAGGCAGCGCGGTGCCTTTGACCTTGTTCGCGGTCTTCGCCAGGTGTTCGCTAGCTTGCGGGACGTCGATGCAGATGACGCTGGCACCGTCGCGGGCCAGCACCTCGGCGATGGTAGCGCCAATACCGCGAGCAGCACCGGTGACCACCGCGAGGCGCCCTTCGAGCGGCTTCTCCCACTTCGGCGACTCACCGCCGCGTGCGGGGGAACCCTCACTCTGCGCGCCCACGCGGACCACCTGGCCATCCACGAAGGCCGACTTCCCGGAGAGGAAGAAGCGGAGGGTGGACTCCACCTCCGCGGTGGCCGCAGGATCTACCCACACCAGGTTCACAGTGCCACCCTTGCGCATCTCCTTGGCCAAGGAGCGCGTAAAGCCTTCGAGTGCGCGCGCGGTAATGCGGGCGTCGATGGTATCTGCAGCCTCCGGGGCGGTGCCGACAACCACGAGGCGCGCGCACGGCAGAAGGTTGCGCATCTGCGGGTTGAAGAAGTCATACAGCTCGCGCAACTGCTCCGGAGTCTCTAGGCCGGTGGCGTCGAAGACGAGGGCAGCGCGCTTCGCCTCTGCCGAAAAGTTGATGACCTGGTAGTCCACGGCTAGCTGGGAGCGCAGGAAGTCTGCGATGCGTCCCTGACCGCCGATGACGATAGGACCATCGAGCGCCGGTTCCCCAGCCTTGTGACGGCGCAGGGGGTGGCCTTGGGGTACTCCTGCTTTGGCGGCGAGCGGTGAGTTGATGAGCTTCTCGGCAATGGTGACGTGCGGCATAAGGTGACGCATTCCTTTCTGGGATCTTCGCAACCTTGCGAGCATTATTTTGCTAGTTGCAAGGCCCGTTAATTGAGTGATAGAACTAACAATATCACCTTAGTTGTGATGCGAAACGCTCGGTGGGATTTCCACCCCCTCCCACTGGGGCGATTCGCACCAGACCACTCGCGAAGGAGTTTTTGATGACCAACCCCCCGCACCGCGTAGCCATCCTGGGTGGCAACCGCATTCCCTTTGCTCGCTCCAATAAGCAGTACGCTCACGCGTCCAACCAAGATATGCTCACCAGTGCGCTCGACGGCCTCGTGGCGCGCTACGGGCTTCACGACGAACGCCTCGGACTCGTCGCCGCCGGTGCCGTGCTCAAGCACTCCCGCGATTTCAACCTCACCCGCGAGTCGGTCCTCGGTTCCGCGCTCGACTCGACCACTCCAGCACTCGACATGCAGCAGGCTTGCTGCACCTCCCTGGCGGCAGCTATCCACGTCGGTGATGCCATTGCCAAGGGCCGAATCTCCGCCGGCATCGCAGGAGGCACGGACACCACCTCGGATGCCCCACTGGCCGTCAATGACACCCTGCGCCGCACGCTGCTCAACCTCACCCGCGCCAAGACCGCCGCTCAGCGCGCCCAGCTCATCGGCTCCATCCGCCCCTCGCAGTTAGCCCCGGAGCAGCCGCAGAACGGCGAGCCGCGCACTGGGTTGTCCATGGGGGATCACGCCGCTATCACCGCCCGCGAGATGAACGTGAGCCGCGAAGCCCAGGACGCGCTGGCGCTCGCCTCCCACCAGAACCTCCATAAGGCCTGGGAAGAGGGCTTCTTCGATGACCTCACCACCGGATTCCTCGGCGTCAACCGCGATACCAACCTGCGCCCGGATTCCTCCATGGAGGCCCTGGCCAAGCTCAAGCCGGTCTTCGGCAAGCGCGATGCCGAACAGCACGGCACGCAGGCCACCATGACCGCAGGCAATTCCACACCGCTGACCGACGGCGCCTCCGTCGCCCTGCTTAGTTCCGAAGAATGGGCAGCCGAGCACAATATCGAGCCCCGCGCCTTCCTCGTGGACTCGGAGACCGCGGCGGTCGACTTTGTCCACGGCCCCGACGGGCTTCTCATGGCCCCCACATACGCGGTCCCGCGCCTGCTGGAGCGCAACAACCTGTCGCTACAGGACTTCGACTTTTACGAAGTCCACGAGGCCTTCGCCTCCCAGGTACTCGCCACCCTGTCCGCATGGGAGGACGAGACCTACTGCCGCGAGCGCCTCGGCCTGCAGTCTGCGCTGGGCCCCATCGACCGCGCCAAGCTCAACGTCAAGGGCTCCTCCCTTGCCGCTGGGCACCCCTTCGCCGCCACCGGCAGCCGCATCCTCGCCACCACCGCCAAGATTCTCGAAGAAAACGGTGGCGGGCGCGCCCTCGTCTCCATCTGTGCGGCCGGTGGACAGGGTGTTGCAGCCATCGTCGAGCGTTAAGAAACTTCCCTCCCCAGAAAGGAACCCCACCATGGCACTCACCAAGTCCTCCTCGGACACGAAACCCGTCTCACCAGAACTCAACAATCAAGCCACGACCGACGCCCCCAAGGCCGAGGCCCGCAGCCCGCACCGCCTGCCCACCACCCCGAAGCCTTCCGTGGCCACCGAACTGGCTGCGCTTCTCGACGGCCCCCACGCCGCCTTCCGTCAGGAGCTGCGCACCTTCCTCAACGACCCTTCGCTCTTCCCGAAGCCGGACCTGCCGATGGCGGAGCAGCGCCAGCACACCTTTGACAACCTCTCCAAGGTCCGCGACTTCGGCGGTTTCAACCACGGCCTGCGCCGCGCCAACGGCGGTTCCGGTAAGCCGAACCTGTCCACCTTCACCCTGGAGGGCCTAGCCTGGGTTGATGGTTCACTGGCTATTAAGTCCGGCGTGCAGTGGGGCCTGTGGGGCGGCGCCCTAGATCAGCTCGGCACCGAACGCCACCTCGAGTGGGTCAAGAAAGCCGCCAGCCTGGAGCTGCCAGGCTGCTTCGCTATGACCGAGCGCGGCCACGGCTCCGACGTGCAGTCCCTGGAAACCACCGCAACCTTCGACCCGGAGACCAACGAGTTCGTCATCAACACCCCCTCCGATTCCGCGGTGAAGAACTACATCGGCAACGCCGCCAAGGACGGCCGTGCGGCCGTCGTCTTCACCCAGCTCATTACCCCGGACAGCGATGGCCGCTCCCACGGCGTCCACGCCATCATCGTCCCTATCCGCGATGAAGAAGGCAACGAGCTACCAGGCGTCACCCTGGGCGATCATGGCCACAAGGGTGGTTTGGTGGGCGTCGACAATGGCACCCTGCGCTTCGACAACGTCCGCGTGCCGCGCGAGAACCTCCTCAACCGCTTCGCCGATGTGGACGAAAATGGCAGGTACACCTCCCCCATCGAGTCCAAGAATGCCCGCTTCTTCACCATGCTGGGCACGCTTATCCGCGGTCGCATCGGCGTCTCCGGTGCGGCGGGCGCGGCCACCGAGGCCTCCCTGGACATCGCCATCCGCTACGCCAACCGCCGCCGCCAGTTTGAGGGCGCGACCGGCGCTGAGAAGCGCCTCATCGAGCACCGCCAGCACCGCCGCCGTCTGCTCATCCCGTTGGCCCGCACCTATGCGCTGCACCTGCTCTACAACCAGATTCTGGAACGCTACCAGGAGCAAAACGATCAGCATGAGGCCGGAACGTGGTCGGTGACGGAACCGACCGAAGAGCAGAAGTTCGCCTCCCGCGAGATGGAATCCCTGGCTGCGGCCATCAAAACTGCGCAGACCCAGCACGCCACCCGCACCATCCAGGAATGCCGCGAAGCTTGTGGCGGCGCTGGCTACATGTCGGAGAACCGCCTGACTACCTACCGTGCCGACTCCGATGTCTTCGCCACCTTCGAGGGCGATAACACCGTGCTCATCCAGATGGTGGGCAAGAACCTGCTCACCGCCTATGGCCGCGCGATGAATGACATGAGCCCGTGGGACACCGTGAAATACGCGGCCTCCACCGCCACCGACGTGGTTCGTCGCCGCTACGGCTTCACCACCCGCCTGCAAAGCCTGGTGGACCGCGTGAACCCCTCCGAAGCTTCGCTTTTCGACGCCACCTACCAGGCCAAGCTGATCGACGACCGTGCCCAGTCCATCCTCTTCTCCCTCGTGCGCCGCATCCAGCCGGCCCGCAAGGCCGATAAGGTGCAAGCAGCCGCCATCGTGGACCAGTGCCAGGATCACCTCATCGCCGCCGGGTGGGCCCGCGTGGATACCTTGTTGGTCCAGGCCATGATTGAGGCCGAGGAGCGCCTTGAGGAAGGTTCATTGGCACGCCAGGTCTTTGAGCAGCTGCGCCACCTCTTCGTCTTCGACACCTTGGTCCAGCACGCGGGCTGGTACCAGGAACACAACCTGATCCCGGCAGGCCGCATCAAGGCCGCCCGCGCCGCCATCAATGACCTCGTTGATTCGCTGGCGCCCTGGTCCGTCGTGCTCGTGGATGCCTTCGGCGTTCCACCTGAGGTACACAACATCCCGATGCTCACCGAGGCTGGAGTGGATCCGCTCCACGTCTAGTCACTCCACGCATAGGGAGGGCACTTCCGCCATCCGGCGGGGTGCTCTCCCTAGTTTTCTGCCAGTAGCGATAGGGACTGTTTACTCTCTGAGCTATGACCACACAGCATCCGATGTTCTCCAGTTCCTTCCCACCCTCCGATGATCTCCTTGAGCCAAGCCCGCTTCGCAATGACATCGCATTGCGCCTCTGCCACGGCGAATCTCGCCAGGACATCCACAACGACTACATTGAAGTCCTCGATGACCCCTCCGAATGGGAGGCCAGCTACGAGGAACCTTATCCAGAGGATTTTGACACCATCATCGACGAAGTTGCCGCAGAATACGGCCGGTTGGTCACAGAAAAGTCGGAGGATGTTAAGCGCCTCGAAGCCCTGCGCGAGGAGCTTGCTCAGCGCGATATCTCCTTCACGTTCAACGAGGCCTGGGATCTCTCAGACGGCGTCTGGGTAGGCTCCAAGCTCGCTGAGAAGGAAGGCCGCAGCGGCTATGCCTACTGCCACCGACAGGACATCAGCCGAGTTATTTACGACGGCGAGCTGTACTTCGGTTTCTCCGCGATGGAGGAAAACGAAGAAGCAACCATCAAGGTCGGCGAGCAACTCGTCGAGGCCCTGCGCGCCGTGGGCTTTGATCCCGAGTGGAATGGCTCGACGACAGCGCGCGTTCTGTGCCAGGACGTCGCTCTCGAATTCCCCCTCGCCGAAGATCTCACCGATGCCGAGTAAATAGCCCCACAACGCTAGCCCTGTATAGGGCTAGCCCGCCACAACCATCCAGATGGCTACCATGTGCACCACCGCCGCGGCGATCGTCGCGGTGTGGAAGTGTTCGTGGTAGCCATACCAGCGCGCATTACGCCCCGGCCACTTGAAGCCGTACATCAACGCACCCAGCGAGTACACCACCCCACCTGCGAACAGCAGCCACACTACAGCCGGCCCCGCGGACTGCCACAGGTTTGGCAGCAGCGGCAGAATGAGCCAGCCCAGGACGAGGTAGACCACCACATCCAACCACCGCGGATGATTGATCCACACCAAATTCAAGACCACGCCCATGATGGCGCCCACCCACGCCGCAGTTAGCATCCATAGCGCCTGCGTCGGCTCCAGCACGATGGCGCACAGCGGCGTGTACGTCGCCGCGATAAACACAGAAATCGTCGCGTGGTCAGCACGCCGCCACCATTGCACCGCGCGCATCGATACCCACGGCCAGCGGTGGTACAGGGCTGAGACCGTAAAGAGCCCCACCACTCCCACGCCGTAGACCGTCACCGCGAGACCCTGCCACCACGGCAACGTCATCCACCCAAAGGTAATGAGGACGGTCGATGCGATGAGGGAAGCAATCGCGGCAAAGAAATGGCCCCAGCCGCGCGTCAGTGGACGCGGACCACGGTCCGCCATCCAATAGGTGCGCTGGATGAGCTGCTCCATCGTGCTGTGTTCGCGCATAGAGCTGTCTTCAACTGGAAACTCTTGCGGGGAGGATATGTGAGCACTGGGTGCGTTCATAGTGAGGGCCCTTGCCTTGTCTGAAATGAGGGTCATGCGAATAACGCATTCACCCTCAAAACTTACGTACCCGTAACTATACGGCGGGGCGCTGCAGCGGACAAGGGCTAAGCGAAAGTTACCGCCAGGTTTTCTGCCGCTATGTGCAGTTCGAAGGCGCCGACAAAGTAAACTTCACTATTTGTGTTTTCCTATGTCTCAGTTCCTCGCCGCACCGCGACGTTGCTCGCGGCCGTCATGGTGGCGCTGGGGGCGGCGTCGGCAGGCGTCGGCTCCGCTTCCGCTCAGTCCAGCACGATCGGCGAGGTTTCCTCGCGCGTGACCAACCCGCAGCCCTGGCTGGGCGACGAGCCTTTCATCACCTCACAGCGCCACATGGGCGGCAACCACTGGGTGGTGGACGTGTGGTCCCCGGCCAACCGTGCGGTGATTTCCAATAACGTCCTGCTCCCCGAGGGCGATAAGCCGCGCCCCTCCTTCTACCTGCTGCCCGGCGTGGAGGGCGGCCAGGCGGGCATGAACTGGATGACGCACACCGATATTCGCCAATGGGCCGTGGGCAAGAACGTCAACGTGGTGATGCCACTCGGCGGCGCCTATTCTCTCTACACCGATTGGGATAACGAGGATCCCATCTTGGGCGTCAACAAGTGGAACACCTACATGACCACTGAGTTGCCCCCGCTGATCGACGCCGAATTCCACGGCACCGGCCGCGATGCCATTGGTGGTGTTTCCTCCACCGGCGGTGCTGCACTCGACATCGCCGGCCACGCCCCACAGCGCTACAAGGCCGCGGCCTCCTACTCCGGCTGCCCGGTGCGCTCCGGCGCGATTGGCTTCCCCACTTCCACCGCGATGATGGCCTACGGCGGCGGCTCCTCCTTCAACGCGTGGGGCCTGCCGGGCTCCCCGCAGTGGTTCGACCACGACCCCAACGCTAATCCCGGCCGCCTTCGCGACGTCGAGGTCTTCGTGGGCTCGGCCTCCGGCACCCCGGGCCCCATCGATGGCACGAACAAGCCCAGCCAGTGGCTCGGGCCCCGCGCGATAGAGATGGTGGCCAACCACTGCTCGGAGGAATTCACCCGCAACGCCCGCAACGCCGGGGTGCGCGTGAACCGTTACTTCAGCCCCCAAGGCTCGCACACCTTCGGCCTCTTCTCTCACCAGATGAAGCTGAGCTGGGACCAGACCATCGCCCGCACCATCGGTGCTTAAGTAATAACAGGTTGCCGCCTCACTTCGGGCGATGTCCCCGATGCACCCTAATTTCACAGAGCCTCGGATGAACAACTAGACCTTCAACGTGCACGTCTACCTGAAAAGTGGGATTGACGCATTTCAAGGTCCTGCGGTAAAATGCTGGTTAATAGTTCAGCCCGCCCGGTTTCTCTTCGGAAACTCGGAGTGGGCTGGATCTCTATTTACGCCGTTCCGCCGAACCGATCCCCACAACAACTCGTCCCCTCTCTAGATTGGCTTCCCATGTCTTCATCGCTCAAGCCAGCAGCGACCATTGACGAGCATATTATTCGGTTGCAAAGCCGTGGCATGAAGATCGACAAAGCTTTAGCTGAACAATGGTTTTCACACGTTAGCTACTACCGACTTTCTGCCTATTGGTATCCAGCCAGACAATTCAATGAAGACGGAACTAGTCGTTCAAGTCACTTCGTCGGTGGTACCGATTTTGTGCACGTCATCTCCTTATATGAAGCCGATAGGAAACTCCGCACCCTGATCCATGACGGAATGGAGCGAATCGAAGTAGCGATGCGAACCAAGCTCGTCGAGCTGCTATGTACTCGACACCCCAATGATCCTACTTTCTACCTCCGCTCAGACGACTTTCGGCCAAACTTCGACCACGTGTCGTGGCTGAGTACAGCGTATGGACGACTCGCGAGGGCAAAGAAGAACGACGCCGTGAAGCACTACATTGATGAATACGGTGGACAGTATCCCATGTGGGTTGTGGCTGAAGTGCTCGATTTTTCGGATATTTCAAAGCTCTATGCAGGCTTAGGATCCAACGATCAGCGATCGATTTCGGAAGCGCTGGATATAAAGATCGACTTCGCTAGTTTGAATAGGAATCAGAAGCAAAAACTTACGAAAAAACATCCGCTGGCAAGTTGGCTCGAGCAGCTAACTATCATTCGGAATACGTGTGCGCACCATGGAAGGCTATGGAATCGTTCTTTTGCTCCGGCTCCAACTGAAGTTATCCGTAGCAATGGGAGCCTTTACCTCCTGCCAGAGATTCAAAGTGAAAAGCTATTCGGCGCTTTAATTGTCATGGCGCATATGCTACGAACCGTGTCCCCTGGGACTACCTGGCCTGACAAAGTAGTGGCATCATTAAACCAGCACTTCCTCACGAATCCTCTTGTTGAAAAAGCCAGTATCGGAATTCAAAGCGACTGGGATGAAAAGACACTTTAAGTTCTTTTCATGCCTTTGAAGCAACAAACAGTTGCGAATTTCGTGGGTCTTACGAAGCGGCTCTTCGGGGAAAGAAAAGCCCAGCCGAAGCTGGGCTTTTCTTCTAGAAACTGCGGGACAAGCAGCGTGAGTGGGGCCTACTCCACCACGGAGTTTGCCCCGACCGCGTGGCCGAAGAGGTCCGGCAGGATTGCAGCCCAGGCCTCACGCAGCTCAGAAACGGCGATGGACTCGCCGCCCAGCTCCAGCTCACCTTTGTCGGTGGTCTGGCCGACGACGACGGCCGGCACGCCGCACTCCTCGGCGCGCTGCAGCAGCATGTCGACCCGGTCAGCGGTCGTTGCTACCAGCGCTCGGGAGGCGGACTCAGAGAAGGCTGCCACGAAGGCATCCTCGTGGACCTTGGACAGGTCCAGACTCAGGCCCACGCCGGTGCGCTTGGCCATCTCGAATGCGGTGACAGCGAGGCCACCTTCGGAGATGTCGTGAGCGGCGGTAACGCCCTCGTTACCCACGAAGAAGTCTGCGAGGCGCTGCTCGTTGGCCAGGTCCACCTGCGGCGGCAAGCCATTCAAACCATTCTCCGACTCATGACCTTGCTCACGAGCACTCACCTGCTGCCAGATGGAACCACCGAACTCGTCCTTGGTCTCACCCAGCAGCACGAGAACCTCCGGCTCCTCCACGAGGCCGAGCTCATTGCCGATGGACGTGTGGACGTCGTCGATGACGCCCAGGACGCCCACGACGGGCGTCGGCAAGATCGGCTCCTCACCGGTCTGGTTGTAGAAGGAAACGTTGCCACCGGAGACGGGGATGCCGAGTTCCACGGCGCCGTCGGCAAGCCCATGCACGGACTCGCGGAACTGCCACATCACGTCCGGGTTTTCCGGGGAACCGTAGTTCAGGCAGTTGGTGATGGCGACCGGGCGGGCACCGGTGACGGCGACGTTGCGGTAGGCCTCCGCCAACGCCAGGCGGGTGCCCATGTTCGGATCCAGCTTGGTGTAGCGCCCAGAGGCATCGGCCGATACCGCGATACCGCGGCCGGTCTCCTCGTCGATGCGCAGCACACCGGCGTTCGCGTGGTGGGACTGCACGGTGTTGCCGCGCACGTAGCGGTCATACTGCTCGGTGATGAAATCACGGGAGCACAGCGCCGGGGAGGCCACGAGCTTCTTCAGCGCCACGGTGAGGTCCTGCTTCTCGACGCCCGTGAACTCCTGCAGCGCATCCTGCCACTCCGGGCGGGCATAGGGGCGATCGTAGACTGGGGCCTCGTCCGCGATAGTGCCGGCCGGGGCATCCACAACGACCTCGCCCTGATGGCGAATGATGAGGTGCTTGCCAGTGGTAACCTCACCGATCTCGGCGCAGGTGACGTCCCAATGCGCGCAGATCTCCTTGAACTTTTCCACGTTCTCCGGGGTCACCACGGCGCACATGCGCTCCTGGGACTCGGAGGCAAGGATCTCCGCGGCGGTCATATCCTTTGCGCGCAGCGGGACGTTGTCCAGGTTGATTTCCATGCCGCCATCACCGGCGGCGGCCAGCTCGGAGGTGGCGCACGCCAGGCCCGCGCCGCCCAAGTCCTGGATGCCCACGACGATGCCGGACTTGTACAGCTCCAGGCAGCACTCGATGAGGACTTTCTCCGCGAACGGGTCACCCACCTGAACGGCCGGCAGCTTGCGCTCTGCACCATCCTCGAAGGTGTCAGAGGCCAGCACGGACACGCCACCAATGCCATCGAGGCCGGTGCGCGAGCCGAAGAGCATGACCTTGTTGCCGGTACCGGAGGCAAAAGCGAGCTTGAGGTCCTCCACCTTCAGCGTGCCCACGCACAGCGCGTTGACCAGCGGGTTGCCCGCATAGGACTCATCAAAAACAGTTTCGCCGCCAATGTTGGGCAGGCCCAAGCAGTTACCGTAGTGCGAAATACCGCCAACCACGCCAGGCAAAACGCGCTTGGTGTCGGGGGCATCAGCCGGGCCGAAGCGCAGCTGGTCCATCACGGCAATCGGGCGAGCGCCCATCGCCATGATGTCGCGGACAATGCCGCCCACGCCGGTGGCTGCACCCTGGTGCGGCTCCACGTAGGACGGGTGGTTGTGGCTTTCCACGCGGAAGGTCACCGCGTTGCCGTCTCCGATGTCCACCACGCCGGCGTTCTCACCGATGCCGGCTAGGATCTTGGAGCCCATTTCCTCAGTCATGGTCTCACCGAAGTAGCGCAGGTGCGTCTTGGAGGACTTATAAGAACAGTGCTCCGACCACATCACCGAGTACATGGTCAGCTCGGCGTCGGTAGGGCGGCGGCCCAGGATCTCGCGGATGTGCGCGTACTCGTCATCCTTCAGGCCCAACTCGCGGTAGGGCTGCTCCAGCTCAGGCTGCGCGGCCGCCTGCTCGACGGTGTCGTTGTGTACGGTCATTGTTTCTCCTTATAACCGTCGGCGCGGGTTAAGCGACGACCTTGAGGGCGGACACAAACAAACCCAGACCGTCGGTGGACGGGCCGGTAAGAAGATCGATGGCATGTTCCGGGTGCGGCATCAGCCCCACCACGTTGCCGGCCTCATTCGTGATGCCGGCGATGCCGTTGATGGAGCCGTTGAAATTATCCGTGTAGCGGAAGACCACGCGGCCCTCGCCCTCCAAGCGTTCCACGGTCTCCGCATCCGCCTGGAAGCGGCCCTCGCCGTGCTTAGCCGGAATCAGGATCCGCTGGCCCTGCTCAAACTCACTAGTCCAGGAGGTCTGCGCGTTCGCCACCTCGAGGTAGGTATCCACACAGTGGAAATGCAGGCCCTGGTTGCGAGTCAGGGCGCCGGGCAGCAGGCCGGCCTCCGTCAAAATCTGGAAGCCGTTGCAGATGCCGAGCACCGGCATGCCCTTATTCGCTGCCTCCACCACCGCGCGCATGACTGGGGCCAGCGCCGAAATAGCGCCGGAGCGCAGGTAGTCACCGTAGGAAAAGCCGCCGGGAACCACGACGGCATCGACGCCGCGCAGGTCCTCGTCCGCATGCCACAAAGATACGACGTCGGCGCCGGCGGTGCGGGCGGCGCGGGCCGCGTCGACGTCGTCAAGCGTGCCGGGGAAGGTAATAACGCCGATCTTCATTACTGGATAACCTCGTAGTCCTCGATCACGGTGTTCGCCAGAAGGGTGGACGCAACCTTCTCGAGTTCCTCGGCGCTGACCGAATCATCGACTTCAATTTCAAAGCGCTTGCCCTGGCGCACGTCGCTGACACCAGCAACCCCCAGGCGGCCCAGCGCGCGGACGACGGCCTGACCTTGCGGGTCCAAAATCTCGGCCTTGGGCATGACATTGACAACTACACGAGCCATGAAAATTCTGCCTTACTGTGCGTGAGTATAGGTGCCCCGCCAGTCTATCCCGCCAGCGGGAAAGATTCGGAATCTTTGGGGGTGATGAATTCAAACCAAACGGCTGAAGAATTCTTGGGGAATCCCACCTTAACCCCCAGCTCGCCCCTTATCCTCCGGTATCCCGCGGCGGCGAAGGCAGGTAGAACGAGATGCGTTGTCATTTTCTCGCTGATTAAAGGAACCTCTCATGCGCCTCACACGCATCGGCTCTCTCGCCATCGCCGCCCTTGTCTCTACCTGCGTCGTTGTCCCCCAGGCCGGCGCCGCGGTGGATGGCTCCACTGCCGTCATCTCGGAGGTCTACGGTGGCGGCGGCAACAAGAACGCCCCCTTCACCAACGACTTCATCGAGCTCTACAACCCAACGGGTTCCGCCATCGACCTCACCGGATGGTCCGTGGAGTACTTCTCCTCCAAGGGCAACTCCGGCGGAAAGACCACGCTTAACGGTTCCATCCCGGCTGGCGGCTACTACCTCATCCAGGAAGGTGGCGGTGGCACTGGCGAGCCGCTGCCCACCCCGGATGCTGAGGGCGGCCTCAGCCTGTCCGGTTCCAAGGGCTCGGTGAAGCTTTACGACGCCTCCGGGGCCGAGGTGGACCTCGTGGGGTACGGGGCGGCGTCACTAAGCGAGGGCTCCCCCGCCCAAGCCTTGAACAACTCCACCTCCGCCCAGCGCGACGCCAACGGCACCGATACCGACGACAACTCCGCGGACTTCTCTGCGGCTGCGCCAACCCCGAAGTCGGGCGGCAGCGCAGCCCCGCAACCGGACCCCACCCCGACCGAGCCAGGCGCGACCGTCACCATCCCAGAGATCCAGGGCACCGGCGCGGAGTCCCCGCTCAAGGGCCAAAACGTCACCACGCAGGGCGTTGTCACCGCGGTGTGGAAGGGCGAGAAGTCCCTCAACGGCTTCACCATCCAGACCCCGGGCACGGGCCAGACTTCGCCGACCGAGGCCTCCGAGGCGGTCTTCGTCTACTCCGGCGGCACCGGCTTCTACCCGGCCATCGGGGATTCTGTGGAGGTCACCGGCACCGTTGATGAGTACTTTGGGCAGACCCAGATTGCCCTGAGCGCCGGCTCCACGCTTTCCGACGCCCTCTCCCCCGTCACCCCACTGGCCATCGATGCCCTGCCGGAAGGCGATGCGGCGCGAGAGAAGCTCGAGTCCATGCTGCTCAAGCCTGGCGTGCACACCGTGACTGATAACTATGGTCTCAACCGCTTCGGCGAGCTCGGGCTAGCGCCGGGCACTGAGGCGCTGCGTCAGCCCACCGATATTGTCTCCCCGGGCACCCAGGAACAAAAGGACATGGAAGCCGCTAACGCGGCAAAGTACGTCATCTTGGACGACGGTTCCACGCGCGACTTCTCCCGTGATGGCGCCTCGACGAAACTGCCCTACATCATGCAGAACGGCTCGGATGTGAAGACGATTCGCACCACCAACCAGGTGGAGTTCGCGGACTCCGGCGTCATCCTGGGCTACGGTCACGAGCAGTGGCGCTTCCAGCCCACCACGATGATTACGGGTGACTCCGCTACCGCGGACCTGCCGATTGCGTGGGACCCGGCCCGCCCAGAGGCCCCGCAGGTGGAAGGCGATTACACCGTGGCGGCCTTCAACGTGCTCAACTTCTTCATCAACCTGGGCGAAGACAATGGCGCGAAGTCCTACAAGGACCGTTTTGGCAACGGTGTTGGCTCCGACAGCCCCACCTTCCGCGGTGCGTGGTCCGAGTCCGCGTTCAAGGACCAAAAGGGCAAGATCCTCACGGCGCTGGAGGGCCTCGATGCGGATGTCATTGGCCTGTCGGAGATTGAGAACGCCGCGAACACCGTGGGCGGCACCTACGACGATGCCGTGAAGTACCTCGTGGGTGAGCTCAACTCTCGTGCGGGGTCTGAGAAGTGGGATTACGTCAAGGCCCCAGCGAACTCCGCGGCGGACACGGATGTCATCCGCACCGCGATTATCTACAAGAAGGACCGCGTCCAGCCAGTAGGCGAGGCCACCTTGCTAGAGGACGAGCGTTTCAAGGGCACCGCCCGCACCCCGCTCGCCGCGGAGTTTCAGCCCGTCTCCGAGAGGTGCGCTGCTGAGGGCCCTGATTCCTTCGTGGTGGTGACCAACCATTTCAAGTCCAAGGGCTCGGTAGCCAACGGTGATGCCGATACCGGCGACGGCCAGGGCAACAACCCGTACGTGCGTAACGCCCACGCCCAGGCAGTCCTCGATGGCCTGTCCAAGCAACCGCGGTGGCAGGAGAAAGCCACCTTCGTCATGGGTGACCTGAACGCCTACTCCAAGGAAGATGCCATCTCCGTCTTCCGCAACGCCGGCTACACCATCCCGGTGGAAGAGCTCAACGCACAAGAGGACTGGCAGGACGTGGCCTCCTACCAGTTCTCCGGCCGCCTCGGCTCCCTGGACCACATCCTGGCCAACGAACACGTCGACGCTCAGGCAGCCCAAACGTGGAACATCAACTCTGACGAGCCCATCGCCATGGAGTACTCCCGCCGCAACTACACCGGCGGCGATGTCTTCGAGGCCGATAACCCCTACCGCTCCTCCGACCACGACCCGGTCAAGGTGGGCTTCAACCTCGCCACGGTCTCCCGTTCCGCAGACGAGCTCGAGGGCTGCGACCCTGCTGAGGATCCGGATCCAGCTGAAGACCCGGATCAGGCCGACGAGCCTCGCGGCATCAAGTCCGTCACCATCAACGACGAGGGCCACCTCATCATCACCTATACCGACGGCACCACCGAAGACGCCGGCAAGGTCGTCGGCGCCGATGGCCAAGACGGCGACAAGGGTGACAAGGGTGAACCCGGCCGGGACGGCACCGACGGCAAGGATGGGGACAAGGGCCCTAAGGGCGACAAGGGTGACAAGGGCGACGCCGGCCAGGACGGCAAAGACGGCACCGACGGCAAAGACGGCCGCAGCATCGAGTCTGTAGCCACCAACGACAAGGGCGAGCTCATCATCACCTACACCGACGGCACCACCGAGAACGCTGGCAAGGTCGTTGGCGCCGATGGCAAGGACGGCGACAAGGGCCCTAAGGGCGGCAAAGGCGACAAGGGTGACGCCGGCCAGGATGGCAAGGACGGCGCCGACGGTAAGGATGGAGCCGACGGCCGTGGCATCAAGTCCGTGACCACCAACGACAAGGGCGAGCTCATCATCACCTACACCGACGGCACCACCGAGAACGCTGGTACGGTGTCCGGCCCGAAGGGCGACAAGGGTGAGCCGGGCAAGGACGGCCGAGGCATCGAGTCTGTTCGCATCAACGACAAGGGTGAGCTCATTGTGACGTTCACCGATGGTGAAGAGCAGAACGTCGGCAAGGTAGTCGGTGCTCAGGGCGGCGACGGCACGGACGGCCAGGACGGTAAGGACGGCGCCGATGGCGAGAACGGTACCGACGGTAAGGATGGCGAAGACGGCCGTGGCATCAAGTCCGTGACCACCAACGACAAGGGCGAAGTCGTCGTTACCTACACCGACGGCACCTCCGAAATCCTCGGTACCCTCGCCGGCTCGAAGGGCGACCAGGGCGCACCGGGTCGCGACGGCTTCGATGGTGCACCGGGGCGCGACGGCACCGACGGTCAGAACGGAAAAGATGGCAAGGACGGCCGCGGCATTAAGTCCGTGACCACCGACGCCGACGGCAACCTCGTCATCAACTACACCGACGGCACCACCGAGACCGTCAAGACCGGCGATAAGCCGGTAGCCCCGGCTGGTTCTTCTGTCAGCGAGCGCTGCTTGCCGACGGTCCTCGGCCTCGCCATCCCCGCCACCCTCGCCATCCCGCTGGCCTTCCTCGGAAATGCCAGCGCACTGTTCAACATCCCGGGCCTTGAGCCAGTACGGAAGCAGATCGAGTCGCTGACTCATAACATCACGCGTGGCATCCCCCGCGAGGCTCAGTACGCTGCTGGTGGCATCGGCTTGCTCGCTGCCCTCGGCATCATCGCCGCAGCCTGTACCCCAACCGAGTCTGAGTAAAACTCCCTACTGAGCGATACTGTTCGGCCTCGTTAAGCCCCTCATCTGAGGGGGCTTTTCTTATGCCAGTTCCTCCCCTACCCACAGCCGCCGTTCCCCCACCAATTCCTTTCCCTGCGCTTAGTCGGCGTTAACCCCGCCTGTGATCCATAATCTCTCCACTACCCGTGACGCACCCCTCCTAAGCAGGAATTTTGTTCCTCCGGTTGCGGGGTTGCGGGTGCTGTTTTAATCTTCGTGCCCATGGGGGATATCGAAACCTACCTCCGCCTCCGCAACTCGGGGATTGCGCTGGTGGAGCATATACCTGGCACACCCGATGAGCTCCGCGCGCTCGGTGCAGACCTAGCCGATGCTGCCGAGCTTGCCGGTCTGCACCAGGTGTACTTCGGCCCCACCCGCTTTACCGGCAAACAACGCAAAGCCCGCCACGCAGCCCTTGCCCAACGCCACAGCCTGGGTACCCTCACACTGATTGAAACCTACGTGTCGAAGGTCAAGAAGACCTTGGATGCGTGGAACCTCCGAGCCAAACTCGCCGCCACACCCGCACACCGCATCCGCCAAGTCGCCACCGCACGGCTTAAAGAACTCAAACGTAAAAGAACCGCCAAACCAGGA
>NZ_LAYQ01000029.1 GCF_000988205.1 Corynebacterium minutissimum
CTCATACCACCTGGGCTGGGTTCAGGTTCCTATTAGCAGTTTGAGTATGTCACTGTCTTCGGCGACATCACCCCCCGGATCATTTTCAGACAGGGACAGGAATAAGCCATACCGAAGCCAGCGACTAGTTCCACTGTTCTTGCGAATGGAGGGAACGGAAGTAAACATAACCCGCCCAATCGGGTGGACGGCCTATGAATCTTCGGTGCCCTGGGGTGGAACTGCTAACAACGTAATGGGGGGGGGGCAACAGTCGCGCATGCTCACCAATGCGCGCTGTCTTTCTGAGGGCGTAGACGTTCCGGCGCTGGACGCCGTCATCTTCTTCAACCCCCGCAACTCCATGGTGGACGTGGTCCAGTCCGTCGGCCGTGTCATGCGCAAGTCCGAAGGCAAGGATTACGGCTACATCATCCTGCCCGTGGCCGTTGCCAGCAACGTCTCCCCAGCAGAAGCACTCAACGACAATCAGCGCTTCAAGGTGGTCTGGCAGGTCCTCAACGCGCTGCGCGCCCACGATGATCGCTTCAACGCGAAGATTAACTCGATTGCGCTTAACGGTAAACCCGATGATCTTCCGATCATCCCAATCCCTGTCAATCCGATTCCTGACGATCCAAACGATGCCAAGAAGGAAGAAGACCCTCGGGAGAAGCTCAATAGCAGCGACGCGAATATCGGTGGCGGCGATATTGACGAAGCAGAGCGACGCGGGGATCTCGCTAAACAGATGGCACTGTTTCCGCTGGAACAGTGGCAAGAAGCCATCTACACCAAGCTGGTGAACAAAGTCGGCACCCGCACCTATTGGGAAGACTGGGCTGACGACGTCGCTACCATCGCGGAGAACCAAATCACCCGTATTAAAGCGCTTCTCGACGGCGCCGATGGCTCCCTCCGCACCGAGTTCGACAGCTTCGTTGAGGGCCTGCGCAATAACCTCAATGATGGCATCAGCGAAGAAGATGCCATCTCGATGCTCTCGCAGCATCTGATTACGGCACCGGTCTTCAATGCACTCTTTGAGAACCATGACTTCATCACCCACAACCCCGTGGCCCAAGTCATGGAGAAGATGGTCAAGGCCCTCTCTAAAGCGAACCTCGATACCGAAACCGAGTCCCTGGAAAAGTTCTACGAGTCCGTCCGCGTCCGTGCTTCTGAGGTGAATTCCGCTTCAGGCAAGCAGCAGGTCATCAAGGAGCTTTACGAGCGTTTCTTCCGCAAGGCCTTCAAGAAGCAATCCGAGGCTCTCGGCATCGTTTACACCCCAGTCGAGATTGTCGATTTCATCCTGCGTGCTGCCGACGATGTATCCAAGAAGCACTTTGGCAAGGGATTGACCGATGAGGGAGTGTGCATCCTCGACCCCTTCGCGGGAACCTCTACTTTCACTGTTCGCCTCCTGCAATCCGGTCTTATCAAACCGGAAGACCTCGCCCGCAAGTACGCCAACGAGCTCTTCGCCACGGAAATCATGCTGCTGGCCTACTACGTCTCCGCGGTGAACATTGAGACCACCTACAACGCTCTGCGCGAAGAGGCAGCCCTGCGCAACGGCGAACCTGCACCCGAGTACGTGCCTTTCACCAACATCGCGCTGGCCGATACCTTCCAAATCCACGAAGAAGGTGACATCCCAGACCTCAACATCTTCCGCGAGAACAATGAGACCATCGAGCGTCAGAAGAAAGCACCCATCAACGTGGTGATTGGTAATCCGCCGTACTCAGTTGGTCAAAAATCCGCCAATGACCTCAACGCGAATCAGAAGTATCCAAGTCTAGATGAGCGGATCTCGGAAACTTATGCTGCTAGGTCCACCGCAACAAATAAGAACTCACTTTATGATTCCTACCTTCGTGCCTTCCGTTGGGCAACTGACAGGATTGGAGATCAGGGTGTAGTTATTTTTGTCACGAATAATGGTTGGATTGATGGAAATACCGGTGGCGGTATTCGTTTGTCCATGGCAGAGGATTTCACTGACCTCTACATATTCAACCTGAGGGGTAATTCTCGCACTGCTGGAGATGTCGCGAAGCGGGAAGGGGGAAATGTATTTGATATTCGTGTAGGTATTTCTATTGCTATCGGCGTGAAGAGCGCAAACAAGAAGTCTTTTGAATTGCATTATGCAGCTTCGCCTGACTATGCCTCCAAGGCGCAGAAGATTGAAGATGTGGTTAATGCAACTATCAATAATTTGGGTTGGCAGTCAATTGTTCCTAACAAGGAGGGGGACTGGCTGAATCAGCGGTCGGAGGAGTTTGAGGCATGGCCAGTTATAGGCGAAAAAAAGGGCGGTTCACTGAAGGTTTTCGACGTGTTTTCTGCGGGTTTGAAAACTGGTCGAGATGCGTGGGCCTATGCGCAAGCTGACGGCCAGCTGCTCTCACAGTTAACTCAACTGACCGATTCCTACTCCAAAGCCCTCCCTGCTCTGCAGACATGGTTTGGAGAGAACACCGTCACTAATCCGAATGCTTCAGATACCACTAGATTCTTGACAATTTATCCTCAGTATGCGGATTCTAAACAGATTTCATGGACCGAAATTCTCAAGCGATTGGCGGCAAATAACGAGCCGGTTCCAGTGAGGAGCGAAAGGATTTATACATCCCTTTATCGTCCATTCACTAGGATGAAATCTTATTTCGAGCCAGCTCTAAATGATAGGCAGTATCAGCTCCCTTCGATGTTCCCAACCCCGGAGCACCGGAATATTGGCTTCGTTGTTATGGCTCCGCGTGATGCAGCAATTTTCGCAGTGCTTGCGACGGACCTTATGCCGGATTTGTCTTTCTTTACCTACACCGGCCAATACTTCTCCCGCTTCACCTGGGCCGCCGTCGAAGCCGACGACGGTGGGCTGTTCGGTGAGGGGACCGCGGTAAAGCAAGGCGAAGCCAGCGTCTACGGTTCGATTGGCGAGGTCGTCGACGGCTACGTGCGCGTGGACAACATCACTGATGAGATTAAGGCTCTCTACCGCGATGCGCTGGGTTCAGACATCACGGGTGATGACATCTTCCACTTTGTTTACGGCAAGCTGCATGACCCCGTCTACCGCACGAAGTACGCGGCGGATTTGAAGAAGATGCTGCCGCATATTGAGACGCCGAGTTCACGTGCGGAGTTTGATAAATTCGCTGCTGCTGGCCAAAAGCTGATGGACCTTCACGTCAACTACGAGACCGTGGAGCCGTGGCCGTTAGACATTCAGGTCAAGGGCGATGAAGCAGACCGTGAGACGTGGCGCGTGCTCAAGATGAAGTGGGCCAAGCGCAAGGATCCGGAGACGGGAAAGAACGTCAATGACGTGACGAAGTTGATCTACAACAAGCGCGTGACCATTGCTGGCATTCCGGAAGAAGCTGACGAGTACATGCTGGGCTCGCGCTCGGCAGTCGCGTGGCTGATTGACCGCTACCAGGTCAAGAAGGATAAGGCTTCTGGCATCGTCAACGACCCTAACGATTGGGCCGATGAGGTTGGAAACCCGCGCTACATCGTGGACCTGATTGGGAAAGTCGTGCGCGTGGCGATGGAGACAGTGCGAATCGTGGATGGGCTGGGTTCCGAATAGCGATGCAATAAGCTGCGCCCGGTTACTCGTGGCTGCGGCTCATCCCGCTCAGGACTCCTGGATGATCAGGGTCCGCAAGCTTGGGTGGGGGCGTCGCCAAGCACTGCATAAGTATCAAGGTTTTGGACTTGGCACCTGGAGCCCAGCACCTAGGGTCGAGACCTAGAACAAATAGTTCGGCGCGAAGTGCGCGACGATGGGAATCACCGACGCGATCGAAAGCACGAGTGCGATGATGGCGTTGCGCTTGCGTTCGGGAACGTCAGAGTCAAGCGATGCGATGGCGATGAAGGCAAAGAGGGGCGCGAGAAAAGGCGTTGCAAACCACAGCCCGATGAACGCGAAAAGGCCGAAGAATCCGAACATGTAGGACGCGGCCCCATCAGGGCCTGATGCAGCGCTGTCTGCTAAGAGCAAGGAAAGGAATCCCAGCGCCCAGCTCCCCAGAAGGATAGCGGAGCCCCATAGGGCGAGTTTCTCGTTGAAGATTCCTGCTAAGCCGCGGCGTGGAGGAAGCTCAGATTCCTTGGGCTCTGCGGGCCGCTGTGGCTCATTGGGGAAGTGAGGATCGATGGAGGGCTGGTCCATGGGGCTATCCTTCGTCGGCATCAGTCTTTGCTGCTGGCACTGGCTGAGGTTGTTAAGGCTTAGACATCACAGAGGCAGCACCTAAAACATGTATTTCGGGCCGAAGTAGACAACGATGGGCACTATGCTCAGTATCGCCAGCACGAGTGCGATTCTGGCGTTGCGTTTGCGTTCTGGCACGTCAGAGTCGAGTGATGCGATGGCGATGAAGGCAAAGAGCGTCGCGAGAAAAGGCGTTGCGATACACAGCCCGATGAACGCGAAAATGCCGAGGAAGCCGAACATGTAGGACCCGGCATCATTAGTGCCTGATGCAGCGCTGTCTGCGATGAGCAAGGAGAGCAACCCCAGTGCCCAGCCAGCCAGAAGGATAGCGGAGCCCCATAGGGCGAGTTTCTCGTTGAAGACTCCTTCCCAGCCGCGGCGTGGAGGTAGTTCCGATGCTTTGGACTCCTGGGGCGCGTTGAGCGCTTGGGGTGCGTTGGGTTCGGCAGGCTGCTGTGGCTCGTTGGGAAGGTGTGGGTCGATGGTGGGCTGGTCCATGGCGCTGTCCTTCGTCGGCGTCGTGTTCACCTGATGGGGTGGTGGCGATGTGAAGCGAAGTTTAGCAGCGGTTGCTGCTGTTGGGAGCGGCTGGTGGGGAGTTGCGTCAGTGGTGTGGCAAAAGAGTTCAATGTTTCGTGTGTTGCTTCAGTGATTGGTGTTAAAGCGGAGGTAGTGTGGCGCGCATGAGCCATGCACGTCGCCTTGTTACCGCCGCCGTTACCGCAGTAGCGGCCGTGGCACTGTCCGTATCCACCGCCGTTGCCATCCCGTCCTACGCACCTTCCGGTGTGGATGTCTCCGGAAATAACCACGCGTCCCTTCGCGGAATCGATTGGGATGCCGTGAAGTCCGATGGCCAGTCCTATGCCTTCGTGAAGGCCACCGAGGGCGTCGGCTTTGTCAACAACCACTTCGTGCGCGATGCCAATGCCGCAGCAGCCGCTGGACTGAAGGTCGGCGCCTACCACTACGCGCGCCCGGCCGGCGACGCCAAGCAGCAGGCGGCTAGCTTCGCCTCCCAAATCGCGCTGGTGCCGACGCAGACCCTGCCGCCGGTGCTCGATATCGAGGTGGATGAGGGACTGAATGCCGACCAGCTTGCTGACTGGATTGATACCTTCATGACGGAGGTCAAGTCCCTGACCGGCCGCACGCCGATGCTCTACACCTACAAGTACTTCTGGATGGGCCAGATGGGTAACACCACGCGCTTCTCCGAGTATCCGCTGTGGTTGGCGGCCTACCAGGACACCGCGCCGGACCCGGTCGGCGGCTGGGACAAGCTGGCCTTCTGGCAGCGCTCCGGCAGCGGCCGCGTGGCCGGCATTGAGACCGACGTTGACCTGAACCTCTTCAACGGTACTGAGGCGCAGCTGCACTCCTTCTCTGCTGGCAATTACATCGACTTCGGTGGCATCTTGGATGACCTGGTCATTCCGGGCGTTGACTTGGGTGATGACGCCGGCGTGCTGATTGCTGGAATCCTGGCACTGGCAGCAGGTGCGGCGGCCGTTCCCGCCGTGGCCGATGCCGCGAAGGATGCGGGTCTAGACGTGGATCCGACCGGGCTTGTGAAGCAGGCAGAGAAGCTGCTCAACACCGGCGCTATTAGCGTTGATGACCTCAAGAGCCTGGCAAATAACGACGCCACCGTCGGCGACCTAGCCATCTTCCTGGATAACGCGCAGCACCTGCAGGACTTTGATGCCAACAACGTCAGCGAGCAGGACGTGGAGAATGCCAGCCGTGCTGCACGCAGTGCTGGTCACGCCGCGGGTGTGGAGATCCCGGCATTTGATTCCAAGCAGGTGGCGGACCTGCTCAAGAGCCTGCGCTAATCGTCGGCGGTTGCCGGGGCGTCGTGGCGGGGGCTCGCGCCGGTAAAGAAGCGGCGGGTCCAGGATTCGTCGCGGAAGTGTGCGGGCACCGCACCGGAGAGGAGCGGCTTGGCCAGGGCGGCGGCTTCGGGGGAGCCGTCGTGGGGCAACTCGGTATCGGAGCCGATGAGGATGATGTTGCCGTAGCGCCGACCCTTAAGCATGGGAGGGTCGGCGATAACGGCGACGTGGGCAAAGACCTCCGCCATTCCAGCTAGTTCCGCCTTCGCGCCCTGGAGATCGGAGTGGTCGCCGCAGTTGGCAACGTAAAGACCGCCGGGGGATAGGGTGGCGTGGGCGTGCTGGAAGAACTCTTCGGTGGTGAGAGGCTCGGGCGTGACGGCGCCGGCGAAGACGTCGCGGATGATGACGTCAAAGCGGTTCGGCGGAAAGCCCTCGGTCACGGCGCGTGCCTCGCCGGCGCGGATTTTCACGCGAGGAGCGGAAGGAATATCGGCCAGTTCCCGGATGAGCTCGGCCAATTTGGCGTCGAGCTCGACGACGGTGTTGTGGGAATCCGGCCAGAGGTCAGCGAAGTAGCGGGGAAGAGAACAGCCACCGCCGCCCAGGTGGAGCAGACGTTTGCCAGGGGCGAGGTTCTCTACCGCAGCGGCAATCCAGCGCATGTACTCAAACTCGAGGGTGCGAGGTTCCTCAGGGATGAGGTGTGAGGATGGCACACCATTGACGTTGAGGATGAAGGCACCGTCGCGGAAAGGATCCGGCTCGACGACGAGCTCGCCGGTGGAAATCTCGTAGGTGCCCGCGATGGAATTGGTGGTGTTGCGCTTTCTGCCATAGTGCCTCTTAGCTTAGGGAATAGGCTGCGTGGTTCGTGTGTTGGGGTATGAGGTGCACCGCGACTAGCCTTGGTGGGCGATAACGAAACGAGAAGGGGAGAGCATGCGAGTATTGGTAGCCATGTCCGGCGGCGTCGATTCCTCGGTCGCAGCCGCGCGTGCGGTGGAGGCGGGCCACGACGTCATTGGCGTGCACCTGGCCCTGCACAAGGATGCGCAGCAGACTCGTGAGAAGGCACGCGGCTGCTGCTCCTTGGAGGATTCCGCCGATGCCCGTCGCATCTGCGACAAGCTCGGCATTCCTTTCTACGTGTGGGACTTCTCTGAGGAGTTCAAGGAAGCCGTCATCGGCGATTTCGTCGACTCCTATGCCCGCGGCGAGACCCCGAATCCCTGCCTGCGCTGCAATGAGAAGATCAAGTTCGCGGCGCTACTGCGCAAGGGGATGGCGCTGGGCTTCGATGCGGTGGCCACGGGCCATTACGCCACAATCGACGATGATGGTACATGCGCCGCTCCTTGGACGAGAACAAGGACCAGTCCTATGTGCTGGGAGTTATCACCAAGGAAGAGCTGGATCACTGCTTCTTCCCGATTGGCGATACCCCGAAGCCGCAGATCCGCGAGGAAGCCAAGCGCCATGGCTTCTCCACGGCGGCCAAGCCAGATTCCTATGACATCTGCTTCATTCCGGATGGCAATACGCAGGCCTTTCTGGGCCGTTCCATCGGCCTGCGCCCGGGCATGATCGTGGACACTGAGGGCAATGAGCTCAAGGAACACGACGGCGCGTGGAACTACACCATCGGCCAGCGCAAGGGCCTCGACATCAAGACGCCGACTGCCGACGGCTCCCCGCGCTACGTCACCGACATCGACGCGGCCACCGGTACCGTCACCGTGGGATCGCGTGCCGACTTGGCCGTAACCCGCATCGAGGCTGACCGCCTGAAGTACCTGCACCCGGCTATGGAAGGTGACTTCGACTGCGAGGTGCAGGTGCGCGCCCACGGCTCTGTCGTTCCCTGCCGCGCTCACGTGGACCGCGAGGCCGACCGCATGACGCTGGAACTGAAGGAGCCTCTTTCCGGTGTGGCTCGTGGCCAGGCGGCTGTGCTCTATCTGCCGAGCCCGGATGAGCTGGGTGATATTGTCCTGGGCTCCGGCACCATCTGCGGGACCGAGTAGTTCTATCGAAGCACGCAGTCGGCGATGAGTCGGTCGAGGGCTCGAATATCGACTTTGGGCCCGATGTTGATTTTGAAGTGGCCAGCCCGTGTCCAGAGCTCCAGTTCAGCATTTACGTCCAGGAGCTTTCCGGCATTCTCCGTCGACCACATATTAATGGAGGAGTAAGGGAGAGAATAGATTTCGACTTTCTTTCCAGTGAGACCTTGAGAATCTCGGATAATCAATCGGTGGCTAGTGAAGACCGCTGCGTCTCGGACAGTTTTAAATGCGCAGATTGGCTTTTCGTTGGCTGCGAGAATTGACGGAATGTCGCTCGGAATCTCGCAAGGAGAATAGAAGGTCCAGCCAGAAAACTGTTCAAGTGCCACGGGAGTATCCTTTACTATCTGCGACTTAGTGGTTTGTGAATTGCATTATAGATGTCGCAGTAGTCTTTGATTCGGTATTAAAAGAAAAACATTCGGGAAGGAGAACAGATGACGGGATTCGCCCTTGGCCCCATGCCCGGTACCTCCATCGCAGAGGCCGCGGACATCATCATGGGGGAGACCGAGCTCCCTGCCATCCCGCAACTTCCCGAGCGCGGGTTGGGGTCGGATGCGGTGGGCCGCACGGCCAGCATGCTGGAGGCTATCTCCATCGACCGCGGCCCGCGCTCGTGGCGCATGACAGCGCGCCCGCAGCTGCTGACCCGGCGTACGTGGGACCGCTTGGAGCGCGATATCGACGAGGTCCAGGAAGTCTGGGGCGAAACCGTGCCCCGTATTAAGGTGCAAGCGCTCGGTCCCTGGTCGCTTGCGGCGAGCATTGAGCTTTCCGACGGCCACCGTGTCCTCACCGACCGCGGCGCCTTTAGCGAACTCGCGGAGTCACTTCTCTATGGCCTCCGCGCTCACGCCGCGGATGTTGCGCGCCGTTTCCACGGGGAGGTCGTCGTCCAACTCGACGAACCACTCCTCGCAGACGTTATCGCCGGCCGAATCCCCGGCACCACCGACTTCGATACCATTCCGGCGGTCCCAGATGAGGTAGCTCTTGAGCAGCTCCTTGTCTTCGAGGCCGACTACCTGCACGCCCCGCCGCTGTGGTCAGTCGCGCCCGCAGCCACGACCTTCCTCACGGATTTCCGTGGTCTGGAGACCCCGCGCCACCTGGACGGCTTGGGCGAGCACCTCAACGCGGGCCACCGCATTGGTCTGGGCCTTGAAGGTTCCGATGCCCGCGCGGAGGCCATTGCGCTGGCCCGGCATCTCGACCGCATCGGCATGCCGCGCGAGCTCCTCGTCGACCGTTTCGACGTCTATCCCGTCAAGGCTTCCGCTCGTTCTCTGCGCTCGGTTAACGAGACCGCCGGCATTCTCACCCGCGATGCTGGGGATCTCTAATTGAGCTTTCACCTGACCTAGGCCTCGAATATGAACCAGAACAGGCTAGATATCTATTGCAGCATGCTTTCTTTTGAAGGATAATCCCTGATTAAATCCCTCGTTGTCCTAGAGAAAGAACCACCTGCCATGCCAGAGTTCACAGCACAGGTTAAAGCGTTACGTTCGATGATCGAGTCCGGAGAGCTCGTCTCCGAAGATGCCGATGACCTAATCCAACTTGCCAAGCCAGGCGTCGTCCTTCCCTACTCCAACGGCACTCCCACCGAACATGGCTCGTACTTCGGAGGTAGACCGTATCTTCCGGAAGGTTCGACATGGCCCATTTCAAAGAACGGTCAGCCATTACTCCATATCATTCAGCTAAATTTTGCCGATATTGTCTGTCATGTGCGTGCGGAGGGGGCGTCGGAAAGCGAAGCAACTCTCGACGGATTGATTCCGGAGTCAGGAATTTTTCAACTCTTCGTCGGTGCTGATCCGTTCTTCGGCGGTTTCGATTCGGATTCGCCTGGCGATGGCATGGAAATTCGCTATATCCCTGAGCCTGCGGAAGGCTTTGGCAACCACAGCTTTCCTGGACCTCATACCGCGGAGCCTGCTGCCTTCGATGAAAAGCACGAGGATTTTTGTTCCCCGTTTAGCAAGGATCTTGGGGAGGTTATGAACTCTCCGATCTCCTTGTCTAGTGCAGTGGCAATGGTCCCTCCCACCGACTATGCAGTGTACGAGGCTTTGAAGTCTAGAAAAGGCGATGACTTTCTTGAAGAGTTTGATTACTTTGACGAGCTGGTTGAGTTGCGAGCCGCAGCCAGAAACCAAAGCGACATTATGCTTGGCGGTTTCCCAGCCTTCGCACAAGACCCTACGCAGCCTGAAGGGTACGTTCACTTCCTAGAAATCGATTCCACATATCTGGAAGAAGAAGAGCTTCCTTTCGAGGCCATGTGGGGTGACCTCGGTGTGGCCCACGTATTTCTGCACCCGGACGCATTGAAGAAAATGCAGGCTGGCGAGGCTGTCGTGTACCGCTCCGAAAACACTGGCAGGGCCGATGGTGCTGTCTTTTACTGGGATTGCGGCTAGTTTTGCTTCCCCAATTTCCCTTTTAATCAATCCTCCCCAGGCTGTCCGTCGCGGTGAAGTAGGCCTCCATATAAGGGATGACGAACTGGAGTTGGCCGTGTGCGGTGGGCTCGATCAGGTCGGCGTCGATAAGCCTTTGGCGCGTGGCCGACAGTGAGCGCACCGTCCGGTCCTGGTGAGCGGCGATGTTCTTGATTTCCGCCGTGCCGTTCTCCATAACCGCGCTCATCGCTTCGAGGAAGAGGCGCTGCGCTGGCGGAAGCGCCAGGGTAGCGGGCTGGTGGACCTGGGCGCCGAGAACCGAGATCGCCTCGGCTGACACTGCCGCGACGTCACCCTCCTCGATGCGGCTTCCACCCTCGCGCTGCGCCTTTCCCCAGGCCAATGAGCCCACCAGCTGCACCATGTAGGGGTAGCCTCGGGACAGCCGCACCGCAGCCGCAACCGCATCCTCGGTGAATTCGAGTCCGGACTGCGCCGCGGTTTCTGTGAAGGCCACCTTGGCGTTCGCGGGGGAGAGCGGCCCCAGAACGAACTTCTGCGCGCGGCGCAGGAAGGTCACACCCGGCAGGTCCAGCAGGCGGTTGACTCCCTGCGGAAGGCCCGCGGCGACAATAGCGACATCGAGCTCATCGCGCACCAAGTCTTGGTAGGTCACGGCCAGGGAGGTGAGGTCCTCGGCGTCTGCGTCCTGCACTTCATCGATGGTGAGCAGTACGCCAGTGCCTTTGAGCAGGCCTAAAAGCTCGCGCAGGCGGGTGTTCAACGTCGGTTTATAGGCTTCCTCGGTGTTGTGCTGGATGCCGATGGTTGCCAGGCCGCCAATACCGACGCGGTTGACCTTGCTCTTATCCGCCGGGGCAAGCTTGTCTATGATGCGCGGGATGGTGGTGTCCACGAGTTCCTCCACCAAGGAGCTGCGTCCCGAGGCCCGCAGGGTAATCCACCCGCGGCTAGAAGCGATATCTTCGAGCTCATTGAGCAAAACCGTCTTACCGATACCGCGGGCACCGCTGATGATGAGCGAGCGGCCCGGGCTGCCCGGCTGGGAGTCGAGTGCAGCCCGGAAGGTGTCGAGCACTGCCGTGCGCCCAACCCAAAAGAGTGGTGGAACGCCGAAGGTGGGGCGGAATGGGTTCTCATGTGGGGACATAGTCTCAATCCTAGGGCATTGGGAGATTTGGGAGACTTTTTAAAATCCGGAGATTTGGGAGACTTTCGACGGTTAAGGCAAGCTGTCCAAGTCGATCGAGTCGGGCCACGCGGCCATGAGGCGAGTGTCTCGACTAACGAGAGGAGCTTCGAAGATATTGGACACTGCTACATAACCTGAATCATAGATGGAGAAGGTGTGTCGACGGCTCCAAACGTGGTTGGCGATGTCGCCTACGTTTATCAACTCAATGTTGAATTCCATGACATCGTTAGCGAGAAAGCTTGCCGTAGCGCTGTCGATTGCTTCTGCTCGCTCTAACCTTTTCAGCACGTTTAGGCACTCCAAAGGCATGTGGCTCGGGGCAATAAAATCGGCCTCGGGGTAAGCAGTGCTAAGCCGTTGAAGCGCATCGCGTTTCAAGAGGAACTCGATCGCTGCGGAGGCATCGATGACTAACAACGTCATGAAGCGTCCCGTGCTTCGCGTATGGCGGCTACTACGTCAAAGTCCTTCTTGAGCTGAACGGGTTCGCGCTGCGAGAGCTCTTCCAACTTTTCTTCCAAGGTTGGGCGAGAAGCGACCTTTTCAAGGGTTTCTCGCAGGTAGCTAGAGAGTGAAACGCCCTTACGGTCAGCACGCATTTTAAGAATGTCGACGACATCAGCATCGACATCACGGATCTGAACATTGATAGTTTTCGGGTTTGTCATACCCGCCATAATAGTGCATGCAATATGCATGCACAATGGATAACCTTAGGAATTTATTACCTCGCCCGCTCGCCAAGCCACCGCTCCGGCGTACAGAGCACATGCGGCGACGAGGCCGTACCACCAGAAGAAGTGGAGGCCTGAATTCCAGGGCATGGCAAGTCCGATAACGGCGACAGCGAGGGTATTCATCAGGACGGAAATAACGCGTGAGCTCGTCTTTTTGGGGACAACGATTGCTTTCCATGCGGACCCTAAAAAGGGAAGCAATGATAACGATCATGCTGATGGCGAGGACCACGGTTTCTCCTTAGGGTGCGAGCTCATCGAATGGTGAACGGGCTAGGTCTTCGGTGCCGGTGAGGGAATCGTTGTTGGCGAAGACGGCGCGTTTGGGGGCTTTCACGAAACCACTTCAATCTTTTTACGAAACCTCCTGCCAGCCAAAAAATTGGCCGCGAACGAAAATATGACCCACACTCTCTTCGTTTGGAGGGGTCTTGTAGCGCTCCACGGCGGTCTTGTTGCTGCGATCACGCAGGACTGGCTGCGGGTAGTTGTTGGGGTTTGAACCGGGAAGGGTGCGCCCAGTCGGGGCCGTTTGGAACGCTACCGCTACGTCAGAGCCCGAAGGCTCCGCCGCTGACGAGGATCGCTATGCCGAGGCCGATGAGAACGATGGGAAAGAGGATGTGCTCCCAGCGTTCGAGCACTTCCGCGATCGGGGGGCGGGTAGCGACGTACTTTGCTAGGGCCACCAGGACCGCAACGAGCGCGAGGAAGATAACGCAGTATGCGACTACTGCGAGAGGTTCCACGCTGAGGAATACAGGGGTGTAGACGCCGATGTTGTCGCCACCGTTGGCAAAAGTGACGCCTGCGACTGTCCCCACGCCGACCTTCTTGCCGGCAACCTTGGCCTCGTCGTCATCGTCGTCATCGTCTCCGCGCCAGGCTTGCCATGTGGCCCAGAGGCCGAGGCCCAGTGGGATGAGACCGAAGTACGGGATGGCTGTCGAGGGCAGGAATGCTCCGGCGCCCATGGTCACTAGAACCGCGGCACCGAGGATGCCCGCGAATCCGAGGTACTGGCCGGCCAGAATGCGGGCGGTGGTGCCGCGCTGGCCTGCCCCTCGCGCGAAGAAGAGGGAGAGCACGATGATGTCGTCGATGTTGGTAGCTGCGAACAGGCCTATCGCCTGCAAGGCCGAGGTGAGGATCATGCGTCCTCCCCAGCTGCGTAGCACCCGGGAAGCGAGCAAGCGGGATAGATGCACGGGGCGTCTTCGTCTACTGCCAAGGTGGCATCGACCAATGTAGTCAGCGCCTGTGCCAGGTGCGGATCGGCGATCTCGTATCGCGTCCGACGCCCCTCGGGCTCGGAGACGACAATCCCACAATCGCGCAAGCATGCGAGGTGATTGGACACATTCGAGCGTGTCAGGTCCAGATCTCGGGACAGTTCCGCCGGGTAAGCGGGGTGGTCGAGCAGAGTCAAGATGATTCGGGATCGAGTGGGGTCGGCCAGTGCTCGACCCAGGCGGTTCATCACGTCGAGACGAGAAGCAATAGTCAGCATTCACTGAACTATACAGCGCTCGCTGAACTAGTCAAGTTCCGGGTAGAGGTGCAGCTGTGTGCTACTCAAGAGACAGTGGAAGTAGCAGAGATGGCAGAGATTCCGGCAAAGTCACGAAAACAGAGTCGCTAGCTCGAGATTCAACTTGCGCACGAGCCTGGCGTAGTTCGCGAGATTCGTTTTTAGGCCCCAAGCAATGACCCGAACGGGACAAAACTCGATGACCTCATCATCCTGAACTGGGAAGGCTCGAACAAACTTATCTACCTCATCCGCAGCCTTGACTCGATTCCCGTTTGCAGCGGGGAAACTTCAGGGTCCGACGACGGTTCGCGCCGCCAGCGCGCTTCTGAAGGGTGGCAATTGCGGTGGGGGCGACGTTATGGATGTGGACCGTGCGGTGAGAGGGAGCAGTCATAACATCAGTTTGCGGGAGGACTTAGATTGCGCTTTTGGGCTTCGATTCTGCGGCTCGCCAAGCCACCGCGCCGGCGTACAGAGCACATGCGGCGACGAGGCCATACCACCAAGCGAAATGGAGTCCGGTATGCCAGGGCAAGGTATAACCGATGAACACAATGACAAGGGCTGTAATCGCTACGGAAATAGCGCGATAGACCGTCTTCCCTGAGGTGGTGAAGGCCTTCCATGCGGACCACAGGAGAGAGGCGATGATAATGATCATGCTGATGGTGAGGAACATGGTGTCTCCTTAAGATGCGAGCTCGTCGAATAGTGCTTGGGCTAGGTCTTCGGTTCCGACGGGGGAATCGTTGTTAGCGAAGGCGGCGCGCTTGGTATCTGGCTCGATGATAAGCATCGTGGAATAGCCATAGGTGCCGCCGTTGTGCCAGAAACCTGGGCCGTCTTCGTTAGGAACCCAGCCGTACTCTGTATCGCCGTTATCCATAAACCACTCGGCGAACTTGGCCATGTCACTCGCTGTGGAGCGGATAGCACCCGCGGGTGCGGAGCCTTCCATCTCCCAGGGCTCGGCATGGCGGCCGGTGTTGGTAAGTCCCCGTGGGGCGTCTTCGGGCACTGAGCCTGGCGTCATGAGGTAGGTTTCGGTCATTTCTGCAGGCTCGAAGATGCGTTCTTTGAGCATCTGCTCATAAGGCTGCCCGGCAACGGTCTCCACTACGTGGCCCAGGAGCCCATAGCCAAGATTGGAATAGGATTCTTCGCCGCGGTTCTTCAGCTCGGCGTTCGTGGCGGCAGCCATGATGTCCTCTACGGTCTCGCCTTCATAGGGGTTCGAACCGGTGACACCCGAGGCGAGACTGCTGAGGAGGTCCGTGCTTGCCAGTCGCGGTAGACCCGAGGTGTGGTCGAGCAGTTCCCTCACGGTGACGTCAGCGACGGGCGCATCGCCGACGTCGAGGACTTCGCCCACAGTGGTATCAGGGTTCAACTTTCCTTCGTCGACGAGCTGGCGGGCCAGTTCGCCGGTGAACATCTTGGTCACGGAGCCGATTTCGACCGCTGTGTGCTCGTCGCTGCCCAGTCCCGCGAAGGTGGCCTTGCCGTCCTGGAGGGTAAACGCGGTGAGGTTGTGGAAACCAGACTCGGAGTGCTTTTCCAGCTGGGTTGCTAGGGCTTCGTCGCCAGTTTTGTCTTGTGCCAGAGCAATTCTTTGTGGTCCTACAACGAGGAGGACGGCGGCAACAGCAATGAAGGTGATGATAGCTAGGGCAATCTTGGATGCGACACGGTTGTTCATTAGTGGTCCTCACTTGCAGTGATGATGGTGAGAAGGGGGATAACGTCGGGCGGGGCGGATGGCATATTCGCCGCCGGACTTGGTGGTCCAACCGGCGTGGGTGAGTGCGCTTAAGTGGTGATAGGCGGTGCCGGTGGAGGAGACGATGTTTTCTTCGACAAGCTCAGCGGCAGTTGCGGGTGCGGCGAGCAGGCGGCGAAGGATCTCACCGCGGATGGGGTGTGCAAGGGCGGAAAGGCGTTCGAGGTTGTCTGTCCACTCTTCGTCGCTGACGAAGTGAGTGGGGCGTTGCCATTGGTAGGCATAAGTGCGCTTGCCGACGTTGATGTTGCCTCCGAAGATGACGGAGCCATCGGGAAGCTGATCGTTGGGCGCGAGGGCGTCAACGAGCCAGTAGGCCGAATCTTCTGTGGTTGGTTGGGTGGCGGCCGGTGAAACGGGGTCGGTGTTTTCGGCGCTGGCGCGTCCCTCAAGCGCGGCGACGCGCGCTTCAAGTTCGGCAAGGCGTGCTTCGACTGTTGTTTCCATGTTTTCTAGAATTCCAGAACTCTAGAAAACTGGCAAGGGTTAATGGGAAAAGGGGTCCTGGAGTTAAGAGATCATCGGCCACGCGGTGGAGACATCCGAGGCATCGCGCCCGCGGCCCTCCAGGTACTTCTTGAAGGATTCACGGTCCTTGTACCATTCCACGGCCTGGTACTCCATGAGCTCGTTGGTATCCATCTGTGCTAGCTCGGGGAAGTGCTGGCGCACCTGCTTCCATGCCACGCGGGCGGCCGCGAGGGCGTCGGCAGTCGCCTCATGTGCGTTGCTCAACTCCACGCCGTAGTGTGCGGAAACCTCTCCCAAGGTGCGCTTGCCTTTGCGCCACTTGTCTTTGACGCGGTCGATGACGAAAGGATCGAACACTGGGCCATTGACCGTGAAGTCCCCGGTCAGCGCGCGCAAGACGGAGAGATCGTAGGCAGCGTTGTAGACAATGAGCGTGAGTCCCTCGTCCCAGGCCTGATAGATGGAATCGACCGTCTCCTTGAGCACCTCCTCGTGGGGGCGACCTTCCGCGCGGGCCTTCTCAGTAGTGATGCCGTGAATCTTGGCGGCTTCCTCGGGGATCTCCACGCCGGGGTCGGCGAGCATTTCCCGCTTGTCTACTTCACGCCCGTCGATACGCACCAGGGCAGAGGTGACGATGCGGGCTTCTTTGGGCTTTACGGAGGTGGTCTCGAGGTCGAAGGAGAGCATGCGGGTGGCGTCGAAGTTCATGGACAACACTCTAGCGCCCGGCTCGGACACGCACTGTGGAAGTGCTGCAGAATGACGGACGAACTCTTGCAGAATGACCATCCGCAGGTCACAGGCTTGTCCAGAGTCCCCGCTACACTAGTGACTCGTGAGTGATGCAGTAGATATCCAACGCGAATGGTCCGAGCTTGCCCAGGAAGTGCGCAAGCACCGTGAGTTGTACTACAACGGTGAGCCGTCAATCCCGGATGCGGACTTTGACGCGCTCTTCCAGCGCTTGCTGGCGCTTGAGGCGGAGCACCCGGAGCTGCAGACCCCGGATTCGCCAACCCAGCAGGTCGGTGCTGCGCCGGAAGGTGCTGTCGACATCGAGCACCTGGAGCGCCTGTACAGCTTGGACAACGTCTTCAGTGCGGATGAGCTGCAGGACTGGCTGGACCGCACGCCGGCCGAGGCTTATCTGACCGAGCTCAAGATTGATGGCCTGTCCATTGATTTGGTCTACCGCGATGGCAAGCTCGTCACGGCGGCCACGCGCGGTGATGGTCGTGTGGGCGAGGACATCACCGCCAATGCACGCGTTATCCCCGATATCCCGCACGAGCTGACGGGTACCAAAGAGTATCCGGTGCCGTCCCTGGTGGAGGTCCGCGGCGAGGTGTACATGCGCCCGGATGAGTTTGAGGAGATCAACTCCGCGCGCCGCGAAGACGGCAAGCCCACCTTTGCCAATCCCCGTAATGCGGCGGCGGGCGGGCTGCGCATGAAGGACCCAGAGGACGTCAAGAAGCGTCGGCTCCACATGGTCTGTCACGGCATTGGCGCGCGCGAGGGATTCCAGCCCACCTCGCAGCACGATGCTTACAAGGCCCTAGAGGCTTGGGGATTCCCGGTGTCTCCCTATACCCAGCGGGTAACCACCGCCAAGGAGGTCCAAGAACGCGTGACCTACTGGGAGGAGCACCGCCACGACGCTTACTTTGAAATGGACGGGCTTGTCATCAAGGTCGATGACCTGGCCAGCCAGCGCGCCTTGGGCGCGACTTCGCGCGCGCCGCGCTGGGCTATTGCCTATAAATACCCGCCGGAGGAGGTCACCACCAAGCTGCTCAACATCGAGGTCGGTGTGGGACGTACCGGGCGCGTGACGCCTTTCGCCATCATGGAGCCGGTCTTCGTCTCCGGCTCGACCGTTTCCATGGCCACCCTGCACAACCAATTCGAGGTCAAGAACAAGAATGTCCTCATCGGGGATACCATCATCATCCGCAAGGCCGGAGAGATCATCCCTGAGGTCCTCGGCCCCGTTCTGGACAAGCGCGATGGCAGCGAGACTGAATGGGTCTTTCCGGAGAATTGCCCTGCCTGTGGTACGAAGCTGGCTCCGCAGAAGGAAGGCGACCAGGACTGGCGCTGCCCGAACACTCGTAGCTGCCCGGCCCAGCTGGCGGCACGCCTGGAATACCTGGCCTCCCGCAAGGCGCTCGACATTGGCGAGCTGGGGGAGAAGGCTGCCGCGGATCTGATTTCCTCCGGAGTGCTCAAGGATGAGGCGGACCTCTTCGATCTCGATGAACAAGCACTCCTCAAATCCTCGGTCTACACCACGCAGAAGGGCGCGCTCAATGCTTCGGGTAAGAAGCTGCTGGAGAACCTCAAGACGGCCCGCCAGGCTGAATTCTGGAGGGTGCTCGTCGCGCTGTCGATCCGCCACGTCGGCCCCATTGCGGCACGTGCACTAGCCACCCGCTTTGGCTCCATGGAAGTGCTGCGCGCAGCCTCGGTCGAGGAGCTGGCGGATACCGATGGTGTGGGCACCATCATCGCGGAATCCTTCAAGCAGTGGTTCGAGGTGGATTGGCACGACAACATCGTGCAGAAGTGGACCGCCGCCGGGGTCACCATGGAGGAGGAAGCCAGCGATAAGCCGGCGCAGACCCTTGAAGGCATCACCGTGGTGGTGACCGGTACCTTGGAGAACTTCACTCGTGATTCGGCCAAGGAGGCCATTATCACCCGCGGCGGAAAGGCATCCGGTTCGGTGTCTAAGAAGACGAACTACGTCGTGGTCGGAGAGAATGCCGGATCCAAGGAACAGAAGGCCCGCGATCTGGGGCTGACCATCCTGGATGAAGAGGGCTTCACCCGTCTGCTGGAAACGGGCGAGGCATGAAGCTAGCCGCCTTCGACCTCGACGGCACCATCTACTTCGATGGGTATATGCTTGAGGAAGTCCCAGAGGCCATTGCGCAGTGGCGCGCTGCAGGCAACCTCGCCGTCGTGGCCACGGGTAAGTCGCCGCACTCGGCGCGGCGTGCGCTTGAGCCTTTCGGCGTCGAGTTCGATTACTTCCTGCTGTGCAACGGCACCGTCATTATGGATGGCGACTATGAGTTGCTCTATGAAAGCCACGTGCCGCCCGAAGTAGTCCGCGCTGTGTATGAGCGGGTTCGTGATATCCCGAAGCTCGACCTGTACTGCACGCGCCTGGAAGGCCTCGATGGCCACCTCGTGCGCAACGTAGCGGGCGTTCACAATCCCATCATCAGCGAGCCTGAGGCGGTCGCGCCTGAGCGCATCGAGAAGGAGGTCTTTCCCCTCGTAGCCGCCTGGACGCCGGGTAACCCAGAGCTACAGAAAGAGATCGCGCAGTGGGTGACGGACCGCTTTCCCGTCGGCACCGCGATGAACCGAAACTTCTTCGATATCACGCCGCCCGGCCACGACAAGGGCTTTGCCTTGACCTGGCTGCTTCAACGTCTCGGTCACGAGCGTTCCGCGACTGAGCTCATCACCTTAGGCGATGGTCACAATGACCTGCCTATGCACGCGCTTGCCGACGTCTCCCTGACCTTCCCCTGGGCGCAACCCGACATCCAGGAGGCGTGCACCGCGGTGGTGGACTCGGCCGTGAAAGGTCTAATACACTACGGGGCATGAAGATTGCGGCTTTGGACATGGATGGAACCGTTTACGTCAACGAAGACATAACTGAGGCCGTAAAGGAAGCCATCACCGCGTGGCGGGACGCTGGCAATCTCGCCATCTCCGCGACGGGCAAGTCCATCGCCAATGCACGCAACACGCTCGAGCCATTCGGCGTGGAGCTGGATTATCACGTGCTCTACAACGGCACTGTCATCACAGACGGCGATTACTCCATCCTCCACGAGGAGCACCTGCCCAGTGATATCGTCCAAGCCGTCATCGACCGTTTCACCGGGTTGCCGTTGAACATCTACCTCACTGGCTTGTCTGGAGCCGACCAGGTGGTGTGGGACGGTCTGGCTGGCCGGGAATCCTCGATGGTGGCGAATACGGAAGTGGTGGATCCGGGGGACGTCGCCAAGCGCAGCACCGTTCTCATGTCCCTGTGGATTCCGGGCGACACCGAGTTGCGCCGCGAAGTTGACGAGTGGGTCCGTGCGAATTGTGCAGTCGAGTCATCCTTCAACTGCGACTTCTACGACATCATGCCGCCTGGGCATAACAAGGGCGAGGGCTTGACGCGGCTGCTTGGTCACCTCGGCCACGAAGAAGCTGAACTCTACACCTTCGGCGATAGCTTTAACGATCTATCGATGCACTCCATCGCCACCGAGTCCTTCACGTTCCCGGGAACGCAGATTACCGACGAGGTGGACCACGTGGTTCCTGACGTCGCCGCGGGACTCAACGCATTGCTAACTAGGTGAGGAAGGCGCCCAAGATAGCGCCCAAGTCACCCAAGTGCTCGACCTCGGAGGCAAGGTAGTCCGGTCCGCCGACGCGGCCCATGACGACGACATACTTCGTGCCCACGAGGGGAGCGGCAGCCAGCGCGGATTCGATCAGCGTCCACGACTCAGGAATCCACGTGTCCTTCTCCGGATTGAGCACGCGCGCCGAGGTGATGTTGAGGTCGGTGGGGATCGAGCCGTCGTCGGCAGGCGCGGCGTCGGAGGCAGCAATGCGGCTGATCTTGTCGTCATTAGCAATGACGATGGCCCAATTGGAGGTCAGCGCCTTCGGGATTGCTGCACACACCTCCTTCATAGCGGCGGTGACGTTGCGTTGCGAAGCCACCTTAGCCAGCACGTGGATCTGCCCACGGCGGTCAACGCGTCCACTGAAGGGGCGGATGGAGTCAACTTCTACGCCCTCCACGGTCTGTGCAGCGGTGATGATCTCATCAGCCATGGTGGACTGGGGGAGATCGAGGACGATGTCATCCATGACCGTGCCGTCCGGGAAATTCTCCACGATATCCACGGAACGAATATCGGCCTCGATGCTGCCCATCGCGTTGGCGAGGAGGCCAAGGCTGCCGGGAGTGTCAGGGAGTAGGACACGGACGAGATACGACATATCGTTCTTTCTGGGGGAAGATGACTAGGTAGGGAAATCGCTGATGCGAATAGTTTGTACAACTTGATCGATGGTACCCAACGTATCGAATACTATTCAATAGCTTCAGTGGTGTGTAGGGGGAGGAGTGGTGGTGGCGTGGCACCAGCCGTGCAGTACCATGGGTGCTTAGCTATCAACCGTCTCAATGAATAAAAGGATGGAGTTCGCGTGTCTGATATTTCGCGTGACGAGGTCGCGCACCTGGCAAAGCTGTCGCGATTGGCCCTGAGCGAGGAAGAACTAAAACAGTTCGCCGCGCAGATCGACGAGATCGTGGACTCGGTGTCCGCGGTTGGCAAGGTCGAGGCTGAAGGTGTGGAGCCGATGTCGCACCCGCACTCCGTTAACGCCCCGATGCGTGAGGATGTCATCGTGCGCACCCTCACCGCTGAGCAGGCTCTGGATCAGGCGCCCGCGACCGAGGATGACCGCTTCATGGTTCCGCAGATTCTGGGTGGAGGAGACGAATAAGAATGGCACAATTCATTGCGCCCACCGAGGGCATTACCGCACTGACCGCCGCCGAGCTGGCTGAGAAGATTCACTCCCGCGAGCTCACCTCTCGCGAAGTAACTCAGGCCTTCCTGGACCGCATCGCGGAGACTGATGGTGAACTCAACGCCTTCCTGCACGTTGGTGCTGAGGAAGCACTGGCGGCTGCCGACGCTGTCGATAAGTCCCTCGACGCTGGCGAAGCGCCCGCTTCCGCTTTGGCCGGTGTGCCGCTGGCGCTCAAGGACCTGCTGGTGACTACCGACGCCCCGACGACCGCCGCCTCCAAGATGCTGGAAGGCTGGGTCTCGCCCTATGACGCCACGCTGGTGACCAAGCTGCGCGAGGCCGGTATCCCGATCCTGGGTAAGACGAACCTCGATGAGTTCGCGATGGGCTCCTCCAACGAGAACTCCGCCTACGGTCCGGCCCACAATCCGTATGACACCGAGCGCACCCCGGGCGGCTCCGGTGGTGGTACCGCGGCAGCCCTTGCTTCTGGTCAGGCACCGCTGGGCATCGGTACCGACACCGGTGGTTCTATTCGCCAGCCGGCCGCACTGACCAACACCGTGGGCGTAAAGCCGACCTATGGCACGGTGTCTCGCTACGGCCTCATCGCCGCTGCAAGCTCCCTGGACCAGGCTGGTCCGACTGCCCGCACGGTTTTGGATACCGCACTGCTGCACGAAATCATTGCTGGTCACGACTCCTTCGACGCCACCTCCGTGGACAAGCCGGTTGCGCCGGTAGTCGCCGCTGCCAAGGAGGGCGCTAATGGCGATCTGTCCGGCGTCAAGGTTGGCCTGATCAAGCAATTCGAGCGCGATGGCTGGCAGCCGGGTGTGATGGAGGCCTACCACGCAGCCGTTGAGCAGCTAAAGTCTCAGGCGCAGAGATCGTTGAGGTCGACTGCCCGCACTTCGATGACGCTCTCGCTGCCTACTACCTCATCATGCCGTGTGAGGTCTCCTCCAACCTGGCCCGCTTCGACGGCATGCGCTACGGCCTGCGCGTGGGTGATGATGGAACCCACTCTGCGGAAGAGGTCATGTCCCTGTCCCGCGCGGCTGGCTTCGGCCCCGAGGTCAAGCGCCGCATCATGCTGGGTACCTACGCCCTGTCCGTCGGCTACTATGACGCCTACTACCTCCAAGCGCAGCGTGTTCGCACCCTCATTGCACAGGACTTCGAGCGTGCCTTCGAGCAGGTCGATGTCCTCGTTTCTCCGACCACCCCGACCACAGCCTTCAAGCTGGGCGAGAAGGTCGAGGACCCGATGGAGATGTACAACTTCGACCTGTGCACCCTGCCGTTGAACCTCGCCGGCGTGTGCGGCATGTCCGTTCCTTCCGGAATGGCATCCGACACCAACTTGCCCACCGGCCTGCAGATCATGGCACCGGCATTTAAGGATGACCGCCTGTACAAGGTCGGCGCCGCCTACGAAGCAGGGCGCAAGTAGTAGACACACTTCGGGCCAGCCCGTAGTGCGCATGAGCCGGGGTCTTTCACTGACGTGGGAGGCCGCCGGCCTTCGTCGTTTTATCCGACGGTGTGTGTTCATTGGTTCGTAGTCTTTCTCTTTTCCTTTCAGTTTCCTTGGTCGGGTTTCGTCGTTTGAAACGACGAGTCTGGGTTCAGCCTCCGCGGAGTGTGTCTGAGTTCTTCGTCGTCTGGAACGACGGGGTTTAGAAGGGGATGTCGTCGGTGCCGGCATCAGCGTCGGTCTTGCTCTCATCCTTGGCTTCGGCTTCGGCTTCTGCTTTGGCTTTGGCTTTGGCTTGTTGTTGTGCGTAGTCGTCGAGTTCTTGTTTTAAGTGTTGGGCTTCTTCGCGTACGCGTTTTCTGGTGGCGGTGATGTGTTGGGCTACTGTTTGTGCCCACCGTTTCTGTTTTGGTGCTAGCGGCCCGTCAGCTTCGGTAATAGTCCAAGTACCGTCTTCATATAGCCAGATGACATCCCCGCTATACGGGTCCAGCAGGTATTTGAGGCTGCCATCGGTTTTCATGTTGTGATGCCCCTGGCATAAACACGCCAGGTTCTTCGGATGGGTGGGCCCGCCTTCAGCCCAGTTATGCCGGTGATCCAACTGGCTAAGGAAAGCTGGTTTGCCACAGCCGCCAACCCGGCAGGTACCGTCACGGCCTTCGACATGTTTGCGCATGATGACTCCTGGTTGGTAGCCGTCTGCTTCAGCGACCTCACCGGTTAAATCCCGGGTCTTATCATGCGGCATCGGCTTAGCCCGCCAGCCGAAGCCTTCAATAAAGGTTGGTGCATCCTCAATGTCGCAGGCTTGGTAGGTGTGTAACACCACGGTAGCTGGTGGCTTAATCTCACCGGAGAGCAGTTTTATGACTGCCTCCGGGATGGTGATGTCTTCCTTGGCGGCGGTGTGGTGGATGAAGGCGTCGAGTTTAATGCCGGTGTCTTCATCACAGTGCAGCTCCAACCAGGCTGAGGTGCCGTTAGAAGAAAACCGGTACGTATTTTTAGGGCGGGTGTCCTGGTAGGCGATGGAGTTATCGAGGGTTTTGCAGATGTCGCGGACTTTGCGCCTGATTTGACTGCGTGTGGGAAAAGCCTGATTGGGTTTGGTTGGGGTGAAGAAGTCAGCCAGGAGGGTATCGATGAAGTCTAGGGTTTCATCTGTTAAGGCTGTCAGTGCTGACATGGGTTGATCAATAGCAATAAGGGACTCGATGTCGAGCAGGCAGTGGGTGTCTTGTATGGCTTTGACTTTCGGCAGGCTATCTAGGCGGTGGATAGCACGCAGGCCGGACTTGATGTGGCCTTCGGGCAGTGACCAGGCAGCAACTAGGGATAGTGCGGTGGTGTTGATATCAGCCTGCAGGCCGGGCATAGCCCCGACCAGGTGTCATAGGCAGCTCGTCGTGTTTTGGCGCGGGCTATGGCGTGTGGGTTATTCGGGTTAGTAGTCGAGAAGAAAAAGGTTGGTGGGCGTGTGGCAGTGGTCATGGGTATCTCCCCCGAGATAAACATGTATTAGAAGAAGTGTTCTAACCATGATTCTAGTGCCACACACCCCGTATAGCCATAGCCTGCGTTAAATTCGTGTCAAGTCGTTACTATAAACGGGGGTAGCCACCCCACATTAGCCAGCACGTTCGATACATTCCAGTTGAAGGGTGCTGCTTACGGACGTAGCGAAGACAAGGAAAAGTACGGATCTGAGGCAGCCGAATGAGCCCTGTCTGAATCCCTGGCAGTGTCAGGGATAGACTGGGCACAGTTAACCGCACGAACACGTATGAAGGGATTGTGAATGACTATTAAGGTAGGCGTCTTGGGGGCCAAGGGGCGCGTGGGCCAAGCAATCGTGGAAGGCGTTAATGCTGCGGAGGATTTGGAGCTTGTCGCTGCCATTGACCGCGACACCCCACTGGAGAAGCTGGTTGAAGCAGGCGCTGAGGTGGCCGTTGACTTCACTCAGCCTGCATCTGTCATGGACAATCTCGAGTTTTGTATCGCGAATGGTATCCACGCTGTTGTCGGTACCACCGGCTTCGATGCAGAGCGTCTAGCGCAGGTTGAGGAGTGGACAAAGAAGGAGGGCGCTGGCAACGTGCTCATCGCCCCGAACTTCGCCATCTCAGCCGTTCTGACCATGGTGTTTGCCGCACAGGCAGCGAAGTACTTCGACACGGCCGAGGTCGTGGAGTACCACCACCCGAACAAGCTCGATGCACCGTCCGGTACCGCGGTTCACACTGCGCAGGGAATCGCGAAGGCTCGTCAGGAGGCCGGTTTGGACGCTATGCCGGACAAGACCGAGCAGTCCCTCGACGGCGCGCGTGGTGCGGACGTTGATGGCGTTCACGTTCATGCAGTCCGCATGCAGGGAATGGTGGCGCATGAAGAGGTAATCTTTGGCACTCAAGGCCAGTCCCTGACCATCCGCCAGGATTCCTACGACCGTTCCTCCTTCACCCCTGGCGTTTTGCTTGGCGTGCGCGAGATTTCTTCTCACCCAGGCTTGACCGTGGGGCTGGAAAAATACTTGGGGCTGTAATGGCAAAGGTTTCCGAGCTTGATGTTCAGCTCATCGCAGCTACGGCTTTTCACCCGCCGCATGGGGTGGACTGGGAGGTTGATGAGGGGGCGTCGGCAAGCGAGGCCCTCGTGGAATTTGCTGGGCGCGCTTGTTACGAGTCTTTCGACAAACCGAATCCCCGTACAGCGTCGAACCAGGCCTACCTGCACCACATCTTGGAGGTGGGCCATGATGCTTTGCTGGAGCATGCCACGGCGACGCTCTACATCAGAGGTCTGTCGCGTTCGGCTACGCACGAGCTTGTGCGTCATCGTCATTTCTCCTTCTCACAGCTTTCTCAGCGCTTCGTCCACTCCGAGGAAACCGAGGTAGTGCTTCCCAAACTCATTGCGGAGGACGAACAACTCACGCGGCTTACGCTGCAGGCTGCTGATGAAGCGCGATTTGTTTACGAGGAGCTTCTTGACGCCCTCGAAGCAAAACTAGAGGAAGAACCAAACGCACTACTGCGCAAGAAGCAGGCGCGGCAGGCAGCGCGCGCCGTATTGCCCAATCTCACAGAGTCGCGCATCGTCGTGACTGGAAACTACCGTGCATGGCGCCACTTTATCGGGGCGCGGGCCACGGAACAGGCCGATACGGAGATGCGCCAACTTGCCGTAACATGCCTGAAGCTGTTGCGGGATCAGTCGCCGGTGCTTTTCGACGATTTCCATATCACCACCCTGTCTGACGGCACCGAAATGGCCTCAAGCCCCTACGCTTAAAAAGTCGACAGGAGACTCGCGCGCAACCCCGATGCGACTAATAAGGGGGAAAGCGGGTAATCTTGACGCCTATGAGCACAGGTATGACAGCACAGACAGGCGTCGACACCTTCGGACGCGTAGGCGTAGCTATGGTCACTCCCTTTGACCAGGATGGCGCCCTGGACGTGTCCGCTGGCCGTCGCCTGGCAGCTCATTTGGTTGATAACGGCGTCGATTCGCTCATCTTGTCTGGGACCACGGGCGAGTCACCGACGACGTCGTTGGATGAGAAACTGGAGCTGTTCACAGCTGTAAAGGAAGAGGTAGGTGACCGCGCCAAGCTGTGCGCTGGTGCGGGAAGCAATAACACCGTCACCAGCATTGAGGCAGCGCGCGCTTTCGCTGATGCGGGAGCAGACAGCCTGCTAGTCGTGACTCCGTATTACTCCAAGCCTTCCCAGGCCGGTGTGTACGCGCACTTTACTGCTGTGGCTGACGCCGTGGACCTCCCAATTTGTCTGTACGACATCCCTGGCCGCTCGGGCATTCCGATTGAGACGGAGACCCTTCTTCGCCTCGCGGAAGTGCCGAATATCAAGGCTGTTAAAGACGCCAAGGGCGATCTTGTAGCAGCCGCACCGCTTATCCAGGAAACCGGTATGGCGTGGTACTCCGGAGATGACGGACTGAACTTGCCGTGGCTGGCCCTCGGCGCGTCTGGCGTTGTTTCCGTGATTGGCCATATCGCGCCGCGTGCCCTGGCTGATCTCTACGTAGCCTTCGACGAAGGTGATATCGCACGTGCTAGAGAGATCAACGCGAAAACTTTGTTCCCGCTCGTCGAGGCGCAAGGCCGCCTCGGAGGAGCAACTCTTGTTAAGGCTGCCCTGCGCCTGCAGGGTATTGAAGTTGGAGATCCCCGCCTCCCAGTTTCCGCGGCTGACGCGGAGGAGATCGAGGCTCTCCGTCACGATTTGGAAAAGGCTGGAGTCCTTTAAGAATGACTGAATCCCGTAACCGTTCCCGCAAGGTAACCCGCAAGGCGGGTCCGCCTTCGGAGACTGAGACCGCCTCGAATGAGGCGGCTTCGCCGGTTTTCCAAGCGCCGAATGAATCGGCCGCTTCCGGCGCAGCGTCGAATGAGTCTGGAAACTCTGATGACGGCAACCGTCGCTCCCGCTCCCGTGGTTCCCGCGGCGGGCGAGGCCGTGGCCGTGGTGGAAACAACAACCACAACAACGGAAATAACAACAATGGCGGGCGCAATAACAACCGCAACCGCAACAACAACCGCGGGCGCCGCAATGTTCCTAAGTCCATGCAAGGCGCTGATCTGACGAAGCGTCTGCCGGAACCGCCGAAGCAGCAGAAGGACTCTCTGCGTATTTATGCCTTGGGCGGTATTTCTGAGATCGGTCGTAACATGACCGTCTTCGAGTACCAGGACGAGATGCTCATCATCGACTGTGGCGTGCTCTTCCCGTCCTCCGGTGAGCCTGGCGTTGACCTGATCCTGCCGGACTTTGGTCCGATCGAGAAGAAGATTCACAAGGTCAAGGCTCTCGTCGTAACTCACGCTCACGAGGACCACATTGGTGCCATCCCGTGGCTGCTGAAGCTGCGCCCGGATATCCCGATTGTGGCTTCGCGCTTCACCATCGCGCTTATCGCGGCCAAGTGTAAGGAGCACCGTCAGAAGCCGAAGTTCGTCGAGGTCAACGAGAAGTCCGATGTGAACTACGGTCCGTTCCGCTGCCGCTTCTGGGCAGTGAACCACTCGGTTCCGGATGCACTCGGCGTCATGCTGGGCACCCCGGCCGGCAATATCATTCACACCGGTGACATCAAGCTGGACCAGACCCCGCTGGATAACCGCCCGACGGACCTGCCGGCCCTGTCGCGTTACGGCGATGAGGGCGTGGACCTCATGCTGTGTGACTCCACCAACGCCAACATCCCGGGAGTGTCCGCCTCGGAGGGTGACATTCCGGCCACCTTCAAGCGCTTGGTGTCTGGAGCTAAGCAGCGCGTGATCATCGCCTCCTTCGCATCCAACGTCTACCGCGTGCAGGCGGCTATCGACGCCGCCGTGGCCGCCGGCCGCAAGGTTGCCTTCAACGGCCGATCCATGATGCGCAACATGGAAATCGCGGAGAAGATGGGCTTCCTTAAGGTCCCGCGTGGCACCATCATCCCGATTGATGAGGCGGCCAAGATGGCTCCGCACAAGGTGTTGCTCATCACCACCGGTACCCAGGGTGAGCCGATGGCGGCGCTGTCCCGCATGGCTCGCCGCGAGCACCGTCAGATCACGGTCCGCGATGGTGACCTCATCATCTTCTCTTCCTCCCTGATCCCAGGAAATGAGGAGGCCGTGTTCGGCGTTATCAACATGCTTTCCCAGATTGGAGCTGAGGTTGTTACCAACAAGGAAGCTAAGGTTCACGCCTCCGGTCACGGCTATGGCGGAGAGCTGCTCTTCCTCTACAACGCAGCTCGCCCGAAGAACGCCATGCCGGTGCACGGCGAGTGGCGTCACCTCCGCGCGAACAAGGAGTTGGCTATTTCCACCGGTGTGGCCCGCGATCGCGTGGTCTTGGCTCAGAACGGCGTTGTCGTTGATCTGCGCAATGGCCGCGCCGAGGTCGTCGGCCAGATCCCGGTGGGTAACCTCTACGTCGATGGCGTGTCGATGGGTGATGTCGATGCCGACACCCTCGCCGACCGCACCAACCTGGGTGCTGGCGGCGTTGTCTCCATCACCTGTGTCATCGATAACCGCACCTCCCGTCTGCTCGAGCATCCGACGGTATCCACGACGGGCTTCTCCGACGATGACCGCGGAATCGTGCCTGAGGTGGCTGAGATGGTGGAGAACACCATGAATGATCTCGCCGCCGAAGGTGAGAACGATACCTACCGCATGGTGCAGAAGCTGCGCCGTAAGGTCTCGAAGCTCATGGATTCCAAGTACAAGCGCGAGCCGGTCATTCTGCCGACCATCGTGCCGACGAACTCGGATGTCCTTATGCCTGACGACGACGAAGTTCACGCTTCCCGCGAATCGCTATAGCGTCACGGGTTTTCAGCGCCCCAGCGTTCCTACCGACCGTAGGTATGCTGGGGCGCATGTCGTTTTCTTCCGCAGAGCGCACCAAGATGGTGGCGTTATTCCATGAACTAGGCCCTGATGCCCCAACGTTGTGCGAAGGGTGGACGGCCCGCGACCTCGTGGCGCATCTCTGGATCCGCGAGAATCGCCCAGATGCCGCCATTGGCTTCTTCGTCCCAGCGCTGTCGTCCCATGCGGATAGCGTCATGACGGAAGTTCGTGCGCGAGAATTTGAGGAACTGGTGGACGCCTGGGGTAGGGGAGCAGGCAGGCTAAACCCGGCACGCTATATCGATTCAATACTTAACACTGCAGAACACTTTGTGCATCATGAAGATCTGCGCCGCGCCAATGGTCATACTGAACCGCGTGATTTCTCGGAAGCGGTGCAGAAGGAGTTGCTCACGCCGCTGAAGGTGCTGGGGCTTAGGCTGTTGGCGAACTCTCGCCTTCCAATCGTTCTGGAGCCGGCTGGATTTGCGCCACTCGTCGTGGCGGATAAACATCGTGTGGCAGCGAAGGGGGACAATGTGGTGCGGGTCCGTGGGGCAGTTTCCGAGTTGCTCCTATGGGCGTTCGGCCGCGAGGCGGCTCACGTCGAGATTGACGGGGATTCATCCGCCGTCGCCTGGTCAAGCTTGTAGGCTGAACTGTCCAAATTCTTCAGCGTACGCGTGTGGCGCATGTTGTTAATGGTGTGTTTGCTACTAAAGTGGCAGGCATGTCTGTCAAGAACGCTCCGTCTCGCGCCTCCGGCCGAGGTCGCACCGCCAATCGGTCGCGGCCGTCCGGCCGCACAAGCTATTCGCTGACCTCCGCAACCCGCGCTGCCGAGACCTCCGAAGAGAGGACCGGCAGCGCCTTTCGCGCCGTTGGACGCGGACTGGGAACCGTTTTTGGCGCTACCGCCCGAGGCGTGGGAAGCATGGCGCGGGGGGTCGGGCACGGCCTTGCCGGTCTCAAGCCGGTAGATGCGGGGAGTCGAGATGACGACCTCTATGACTCCGCCTACGATGCTGCTCATGACGAGGGTGCCTACGATGATTACGACGAGTTGAGGGAGCCAGGGGAAATTTCTGGACGCGCGAAGAACAAGAAAAAGAGCAACAAGGCCGATAGCGCTGCTCCGGCAAAGAACAAGGTAACGCGGGCGCGTGACGTCGAAAGTGAGATGCCGACGACGGTCATGGAGCGTCCAGCTCACACTGAGAAGAGTATCCGCGTCTCCAATCCAGACGCGGTCGCTCTTGTGCTTATCGGCGTGGCCATCATCCTTGCTTGCGCCACGTGGTTCCAGGTGGCCGGCATTATCGGTGAGTATCTCACCAACGCTGTGCGCTATGTGATTGGCGCGGGCGCCTATGTTCTTCCCGTCGCGCTGATCGCCGTCGCCATTGCGCTCATGATGGACTTGTCCGGTCCGGCGGGCCATTTCAAGCCGCGAGTGGTGGGCGGCACGGCCCTCATCGTGGTGTGCATGCTGAGCCTCATCCACATCTTTGCAGGTCTTCCGAAGCTGACCTGGAATAACAATGCTGCCGGGGAGGCAGGCGGTGCCATCGGCTTTGGAATCGGCGAGCTGCTCGTGGCGGCTTTTTCCAGCTATGTGGCGGTGCCGCTGCTCTTCCTGCTCATTGTGTACGGGGCGCTCAACATCACGGGCATTACCTTGCGCGAAGCTTATGACTTCGTGGCCGCCCAATTCTCCGCGCTCGTCGGCGGCCTGCGTGATCGCAAGAACCGTTCGGCCCAAGATGAGCTGCTTGACGACGCCCCAGCGGACGACTACGACTACGTCAGCGATGACATCGACGCCATTGCCGAAGGCCGCGAGCGCCCCGCGCGCCCGGCATATACTCCGCGCCCGCGCCCGAAGCAGACCCCGAAGCAGCCCCCAAGGCAGATGCCGGATGAGAATGTCACGGTGTCCTTTGACTCTGCGGCGCAGCCTGTAAACCAGGAGCCAGTGCAGCACGGCCGTCCGAGCTTTGATAGCCGCGTCGATGACACCGACGAGATTCCAGTGGTCCAGGATGCTGAGCCCACTGCCGTTCTGGAACCTGAACCGGCGCCGAAACCGGCGCATCAGAAGCGCCCGCGCGTCGACGTCGGCGGTGCCGCCGGTGCGGCTCTGGGCGCAGCGGCTGCGGAGGCGTCGACAAGCGCAGTGTCTGCCGGGGAGGACATCGTCTCTGCCGCACATTCCGAGGCAGTGCGCATGTTCCAGGAACGTTCTGGACGTGATGCACGAACGGGCGCCAAGGTTGAAGAGGAGGCTCAGAGCGTAGCCAAAGAAGCGCCCACAGCCCCGAGTGGTGCGGAAGACACTGCCCTGGGCGGCGGCTACGATGTGCCGACGACGGACCTGCTCACCGCCGGCAAGCCAGCGAAGGCACGCACGGAGGCCAACGACCGCATCATCGAGGCCATCACCGAGGTCTTTGAAGAATTCAAGGTTGATGCCCAGGTCACCGGTTTTAGCCGTGGTCCGACAGTGACGCGCTACGAGATCGAGCTGGGCCCAGGCGTTAAGGTTTCGAAGATTACAAACCTCCAGTCCAACCTGGCTTATGCTGTGGCGACGGATAATCTGCGCCTGCTGACCCCGATTCCGGGCAAGTCCGCCGTCGGTATCGAGGTGCCCAATGCGGACCGCGAGATGGTGCGCCTGCGCGATGTGCTTGATTCCCCGGCGCTGCGCGCCGACCATGACCCGATGCTGATTGGCTTGGGCAAGGATATCGAAGGCGAGTACACCTCCTTCTCCGTAAAGAAGATGCCTCACCTGCTCGTGGCTGGTGCTACTGGTTCCGGTAAGTCGGCGTTCGTGAACTCCATGCTCGTCTCGCTGTTGACCCGTGCGACGCCGGAAGACGTTCGACTCATCCTCGTGGACCCGAAGATGGTGGAGCTCACGCCGTACGAAGGTATCCCGCACCTCATCACCCCGATCATTACGCAGCCAAAGAAGGCTGCGGCGGCCCTGCAGTGGCTGGTGGAGGAGATGGAGCAGCGCTACATGGACATGCAGGCTGCCCGCGTGCGCAAGATTGAGGACTTCAACCGTAAGGTCCGCAGTGGCGAATACCAGGCGCCTGCCGGTTCCCAGCGGGAGATGCGCCCGTACCCGTACATCGTGTGTGTCGTGGACGAGCTCGCAGACCTCATGATGACGGCACCGAAGGAGATCGAGGACTCCATCGTCCGCATTACCCAGAAGGCGCGCGCGGCCGGCATTCACCTCGTGCTCGCAACACAGCGCCCGTCCGTGGACGTGGTCACCGGCTTGATCAAGACCAACGTGCCGTCCCGCTTGGCGTTCGCGACGTCTTCGCTTACGGACTCCCGAGTCATCCTGGATCAGGGTGGTGCCGAGAAACTCATCGGCATGGGCGATGGCCTTTTCATCCCGCAGGCGGCCGCCCAGTGCGTATGCAGGGTGCGTTCGTCTCAGACGAGGAGGTGCAGGCGGTTGTCGACGCCGCGAAGGCACAGGGCTCACCGAACTACACCGAAGGTGTGACGGACGATAAGGCTTCGGAGGCGAAGAAGGAGATCGACGAGGAGATCGGCAAGGATATGGACGACCTCTTGGAGGCCGTCGACCTTGTGGTCACCTCCCAGTTGGGCTCGACGTCGATGCTCCAGCGCAAGCTGCGCATCGGTTTTGCCAAGGCTGGCCGACTCATGGACCTCATGGAATCGCGCGGCGTGGTGGGCCCGTCCGAGGGCTCCAAGGCCCGTGAGGTATTGGTCAAGCCGGAGGAGCTCGACACCATTGTCTGGATGATCAAGGGCGCTGACCCAGCCGAGGCCCCGAAGGAGGTTCAGGACGCTGAAGGTGCCGGCGGGACGGACGACGCTGCAGCCGATACCCGCACCGTAGAAATCTCCGCTAACCCCTCCACAGGTGCGTTCTAAGTTCCGTGTAGGATAGGACGAGTCTTGGAGGGGAGTACCCCAATCCACGGCGTCGATCGTCAACACGGCAACTGCGGTACAGTTCCCGGTCGCGCCGGCTAGCGGGACTTCGCATAGAGCCCGTTAGCGGGGGAGACCTCCGGTCTTTATTGTCTCGTCGACCGGAGGGATAACTCATTATGCATGTGCCACTATGGGTCTGGGCCATCACCATCGCGGTGATCTTGGGCTTCTTTATTTTCGATTTCTATAGCCACGTCCGCTCACCCCACGAGCCCAGCATCAAGGAATCTGGTGGGTGGACGCTGTTCTACATGGCCGTCGCCGTTGTCTTTGGCGGAGTTGTGTGGGTGCTCTGGGACAGCGAACACGCGGCACAGTTCTACACCGGTTGGGTGACGGAACAGGCCCTGAGCGTGGATAACCTTTTTGTCTTCTCTCTCATCATGGGGTCCTTTAAGATTCCCCGCAGGTACCAGCAGAAGGTGCTGCTCATTGGCATCGTGCTGGCGCTGATTTTCCGACTCGCCTTCATTTTGATGGGCGCGGCTATCATCGCTGCCTGGTCTGATGTCTTCTACATCTTCGCAATCTTCCTCATCTACACCGCGGTCAAACTGCTCATCGATGAGATCAATGGGACGCCCGAGACCGATCCCAATGACATGCTGGTGGTCAAGTGGCTGCGCAAGGTGGTTCACGTAACCCCGCGCTACCACGGTGACAAGCTCACCCACCGCGAGGAATCCGGTGAGAAGAAGGGCAAGTTTGCCCTGACCCCGCTTTTTGTTGCGTTGGCGGCTATCGGGCTGATCGACGTCATGTTTGCCTTCGACTCCATCCCAGCTATCTACGGCATTACTTCGGAGCCTTTCCTGGTCTTCACCACCAACGCCTTCGCCCTCATGGGCCTGCGCCAGATGTTCTTCCTCATCGATGGACTGTTGGATCGCTTGGTCTATCTGCCTTATGGCCTCGGTATCATCTTGCTGTTCATCGGTGTCAAGCTGCTCTTCCACGCCCTGCATGAGAACAACTTGCCCTTCATCAACGGCGGCGAGAATGTCAGTGCGGTACCGGAGATTACGACCCTGGTGTCGCTGCTGGTCATCGTCGGCGTTCTCCTCGTGACGGTGTTGTTGTCGGTGTGGAAGGACAAACGTGACCAAGCCCAGGGCGGTGTGGTGATTTCCCACAACCACTACGACTGGGACGATTATGGCAACAAGATCGTTCGTAACAAGGAGGGTGAGCTCGTCGGCAAGGCGGACGAGCTTCCCAAGTCCGAGCTGCCCTAACCAAGCAGCGGGGTTTAGAAGGAATTGATAACGGGATTCCACTCGCGGAAGGCGCGTCCAGTGACAGCGCCTTCGGTGTAGAAGGGATCCTGGTCCATGAGAGCGATGACATCGGCCACCTTGACGGACTCGTCCTCAAATTGCAGCACGATGAGCGCCCCGCCCTTGGAATCGGTGTAGGGACCAGAGCCGCAGATCTGGCCCTTGTCGTGGAGTGCGCCGATGAATTCGCGGTGCTTCGGGCGCACCTCAGCAATAACCGGGTTAGATGGATTGTATTCATAGGAAACTGCGAAATACTTCATACCGACCATGGTAGTGCTCGCCCGAGTGGCAGGGAGGCCACGGTAGGATGAAGAACGTGAATGATTCTCAGGCTGCGCACAACCAATCTCGAACCACGGATGTAAACCCCGAGGTCTCCAATTGGAACCTGCCCAACATCCTGACTAGTTTGCGCATCCTCTTTATCCCGCTGTTTGCTTGGCTGGTGCTCGGCGGGCATGAGTGGTGGGCCTTCGGCTGCTTCGCGCTCCTCATGCTCACCGACAAATTGGATGGCGATATCGCGCGCTCACGCGGGCTGATTACCAACTTTGGCAAGATTGCGGATCCGATCGCGGATAAGGCTCTGATGACCGCGGCTTTCGTGTGTCTCAACATCACTGGTGCTTTGCCCGTGTGGATTACCGTCGTCATTTTGTTCCGCGAGTTCGGCATTACCATCTGGCGCTTCTACTTGCTCCGCCAAGGCAAGGTAGTTCCGGCCTCCCAAGGCGGCAAACTCAAGACAGCTCTGCAGACGCTAGCGGTGGCGCTGTACCTGTGCCCACTTCCAGGATGGATGGACACCCCCAGCCTGCTCGTTATGCTGGCGGCTGTCGTCGTTACCGTAGTGACCGGTATTCAGTACCTCATCGATGGCCACAGGGAGAACAAGTGACTAGGCCCGCAAATGCTGAAGAACAGCTCGTGGCGAAGCTTCGCGAACGCGGCGAGACGGTGGCCTTTTGCGAGTCCCTCACAGCTGGATTGGCGGCAGCCACCGTCGCTAACGTGCCGGGTGCTTCCGCGGTATTGCGTGGTGGGCTCGTCACCTATGCCACTGAGGTTAAGGCGCAGTTCCTCAACACCACCGTGGATTCGCTAGAGGCGCAGGGAGTGGTGTCGGCTGCCACCGCGGCGGAGATGGCGGAGGCGGCGCTCGTGGAGATGCGAGCTGACTGGGGGATTGGGCTTACCGGCGTGGCCGGTCCGGCCCTCCAAGAAGGCAAACCTGCGGGTACGGTGTACGTGGGCTTGTGCGGGAGAGTCGGCGGGGACGTCGCTAAGCGTGGCGTTCTCTATGAACTTCCAGATGAACGGCGTAACGCGATTCGCGCTGCTGCGGTTCAGGCGGCATTGAGCCTTCTCCTATCAACTCTTGAAGAAAAGTAGCTGTTTGTGGGAACAAGTAGGGGCGCTGAGCCGTTATACGGAGTGATGAACACTTCAGTTGCACTACTTGATAAGCCCACTCAGACCACGGCGCGATCGACGCGGACTCTGGAGCCGCTTTTGCGCGAGGCCCTCGGATTGACGCTTCGTGCCTTCCGTGCGGATAAGGGAGTAACACTTCGCGAACTCGCCGCCGCGGCGCGTGTGTCCCCAGGATATCTGTCGGAGTTGGAGCGCGGCCGCAAGGAGGTTTCCTCCGAGCTTCTGGCTTCCGTGTGTCATGCCCTTGACGCCAGTGTTTCCGATGTCCTTATTGAGGCGGCTGGATACATGGCGCTGCCATCGATGGATGAGGAGCTCGCATCCACCGCACCCGCTGCATCGGAACTATAGAACCGCAACGGAATACTGTCTGCTTCGCTACTATTAGGCAGGCAGGAAATATTCTTGTTACACACCTTATTGACACAACAAACTGCTGAGAAAGGCACCTCCTGTTATGGCGAACCCATTCGTAAAAGCCTGGAAGTACTTGATGGCTCTCTTCGATTCCAAGATCGAGGAGAACGCCGACCCTAAGGTTCAGATTGAGCAGGCTATCGAGGAGGCGCAGCGCCAGCACCAGGAGCTGTCACAGCAGGCCGCAGCGGTTATTGGTAATCAGCGCCAGCTGGAGATGCAGCTGAACCGTCGTTTGAGTGAGATTGAAAAGCTGCAGCAGAATACCCGTAACGCCCTAAGCCTTGCGGACAAGGCCCGTGCCGAAGGCGATGCACAGAAGGCGACCGAGTACGAGAATGCGGCTGAAGCCTTCGCCGCCCAGTTGGTTACCGCTGAGCAGTCTGTTGAGGACACTAAGAAGCTCCATGATCAGGCTCTACAGCAGGCGGAGCAGGCCAAGAAGGCCGTTGAACGCAACGGCATGGCGCTTCGTGAGAAGGTCAACGAGCGCTCCAAGCTGCTGTCGCAGCTCGAGCAGGCCAAGATGCAGGAGAAGGTCTCCGAGTCCCTCAACTCGATGAACGAGCTCTCCGCAAACGGTAACTCGCCTTCCCTGGATGCTGTGCGTGACAAGATTGAGCGTCGCTACTCCAAGGCCCTGGGCCAGGCAGAGCTCGCCGAGAACTCAGTGTCTAACCGCATGCAGGAGATCGAGCAGGCTGGCGTGCAACTGGCTGGCCACTCCCGTCTCGAGCAGATCCGTGCGGAAATGAATAACCCGAAGGCAGTGGAGGGAAACTCCCAGCAGGCAATCGGTTCGGCAGAGGCTAAGGCTCAGCCGAACGTGCAGGACGATGCCGTCCAGGCTCGCCTACGCGAGTTGCGCGGAGAATAAGGCTTAGTCGCCGACGCCGCGGGCTTGAAGCGCCTCACCCATCGCGCGTGCTCGGCGGATTGAGCGAATGATAACCGGGGTGCCAAAGGCAGTTAGAGATGCCGTGGCACCCCGGGCTTTTCGTGCGTCCAGTACCTCGACGACTGTTCCCAGCATGAGCGGGAGCAGACGAATGGTGAGAGACATGGCCAGCGTGATGTTCTCAACAGGGATGCCCAGCCGCCCTAGGGGCGCGAGGGCGCGGTCGAGGGAGTCCATCATCTCCGACACCTTCGTTGTCAGCGTCAGCAGCACCGCCGCGCTGATCGCTGCGTAGATGGTGAGAAACATGATCGCGGCCGACAGCAAATCCTTCTGCCACCACTGAAAAGCTGCGAGCGCAACGAGGAGGTAGAGCGGAGGAACAAGCTGTCCGAGTGCGACGCGAAACGGGATGCGGGCGACGGGAAAGAGCACGAGTGGGAGGAAGAGGCTGGCCGCCGCCCAAGGAAGCGTGTGCACGGCGAGCGAGGTCACGAGGATGAAGCCGATGAGCACGAGGAATTTCACCGCGGCCGGTATGCGATGAATGATGGTATCGGCGTCGACGTAGTAGCCGAGGGGGATGTTTTTAGGCATGACTCTAGAGCGGGCGGGATTTCATGAGTTCGGTGTAGAAGGAAATGACCTTGGCGGGAGGTCCGTCGGCTACGACGTGGTGGTTATCGATGCACAGAACGCGATCGAAATCAGAGACAAAGTCAAGGTCATGTGTAACCACGATGAGTTGCTGTTCGAGCTGCGCAAATTCGCGGCGAATGCGATCGCGGTTGCGCAGATCTAGCAAGGTCGTGGGTTCGTCAGCGATGATGACGGTGGGTTCCATGACAAGCACTGCCGCCAACGCGAGGAGCTGCTTCTGCCCGCCGGAGAGAGTGTGCGGGGACTGCTCAGCTAGCGGCGTCAGGCCGAAGCGCTCGAGGACGGCGTCGACGCGCGCGGTGCGCTCCTTACGAGACAGCTTGAGCCGGCGAAGGGAGAATTCTACGTCATCGCGCACGTGCGGCATGACGATCTGGTTCTCCGCATCAGAAAACACGAAGCCCACTTGGCGGCGAATCTCCTTGCCGCGCTTGGCGACGTCCACGTTGTCCACCAAGACTTCACCACGTGAAGGTTCACCAAGACCGTTGATGAGCCGGACAAGAGTGGATTTCCCGCCACCATTGGCACCGATGATGCCGATGCGCTGTTCGTTTAATGAGAGAGAAATATCCTTGAGCACCGTTGTTTCGTCGAAGGTGACGGAAACGTTGCGGAAATCAATCTGCGGCACTGGTGCTACTTTGCCTTGGTGCGGCGACCCATCAGGTCGGGGAATGCTGCGTGGACACCGACGGCGATGACAACCATCACGGCGACCTTAATGAGATCGGGGATGACGAACGGGCCCTGAGCCACGGCGGCCGCCCCGAAGGACATGTCAGAGCGGACCATCAGGCCAATAATGCCGCACAAGTACTGCACGGCCAGGCCGACGACGCCGGCGATGGCGAGGACTACCGTCATGCCTCCTTTGCTTCTCGGCGCGCGGTAGGCGATGAAGCCGGCGATGGCGGGTGAGACGACGTAACCGACAAGGTAGCCCACGGTGGGGCCGGCAATGGCGCTCAGGGCACTGCGGCCGCCGGCAAGGATGGGAAGGCCGACGAGGCCGAGAGCTATGAAGAGTAGACCGACGAAAAAGCCACGGCGGCCACCAAGGACGAGGCCAGCCAGGATGATGACGGCGTTTTGAAGAACGATGGGCACGCCCACGGTAGGCGTAGGGATAGAGACGAACGCAAAGACTATGATGAGCGCGGTGAAGACCGCGACGTACGCGATATCAGTCGCGACGGAATTCTTTTTCATGGGCCAAAGTTTATCTAGTAGCTTAATAATGCAGCAAATAGGCACTTTTGAACAGTGTTCAAGCACGGCTTTTAGGGCTTGAAACTACCCCGAACGGGGTAATCTCGAGGCATGGCAAATAGAAAGAAGATGGAGCATGTCTTAGGGCTTGCTCGTGTCAGTGTGGTAGCGCTTCTTTCCGGTATAGCGCTGGGGAGCGTGGCTGGATGTTCGTTGATAGGTTCCGCGAATGTCATCGAAAATATCGAAGAAGCGGCCGGGGTGGAGGAGGGGGAGCCTGGCAGCGTCGACATGCGCGTCGGCGACATCTTCGATTCCGAATATCACCGCGTGATCTTTATCTGTCCTGGGGCTGTCGAGGAGGATGTCATAAACGCTAGTGGAGGAACCTGGCAGGGCGGTACCGACGAGGATGATGAATGGGTGCCGCCAAGCTCGGGGAGTGTTGAGATTTATCGGGATGCGCAGGGGCGTGGAGCGTCGAAGTATGTGAGCAGCAGGGCCTCTCTTGATGAGCTGGATGTCTGTAGCGCGCTGGGCGGGGTAGTTGCCGTACTGCCTGCCGATGAGCAGGTGTCTTTCGTCCGTGCAGAGCAGGGCGGTCCGTGGAAACTTCATTAGGTGGCGAGGCGTTGGATTAGGTCTCAGACACGCGCGCTGCTTGAATGGGCAATCGAACACTTGTGTGTGTATTGTGGGTTGTGGTCTGGTGGAAACGTTAGGGTACTTTCGTGGCATGTGATGGAACCGCAACGATGCCGGAAAACACAATGCGACGGGCCTGGGAACCGAAGTTGCTTCATGGCAGTCTAACTAGGTGCCCCCATTTAATGACATACAGCACTGCACACTAACTGACGCACGATAGTGAGGAAATAAATGGCTACGAAGAAGAAGTCCTCGGCGGCTAGCAAGGGCGATGATCGTCAGAAAGCCCTCGATGCCGCAATGGCGATGATTGAGAAGGATTTTGGCAAAGGAGCCGTCATGCGTCTTGGTGACGATGACCGCCCGCCAATCCAGGCCATTTCCTCCGGGAATACGGCCATCGACATTGCGCTGGGCGTCGGTGGCTTCCCGCGCGGTCGCATCGTAGAGATTTATGGACCTGAATCCTCGGGTAAGACCACCGTTGCTCTGCACGCCATCGCATCGGCGCAGAAGAACGGCGGCATCGCGGCCTTTATTGATGCGGAGCACGCGCTCGATCCTGAGTATGCGCGTCTGCTTGGCGTGGACACGGATAACCTCTTGGTTTCCCAGCCGGATACCGGCGAGCAGGCTCTGGAAATCGCAGATATGCTCGTGCGCTCCGGCGCTATCGACATCATCGTGATTGACTCCGTAGCCGCCTTGACGCCCAAGGCGGAAATCGAGGGCGAGATGGGAGATAGCCACGTTGGCCTCCAAGCCCGTCTCATGTCCCAAGCGCTACGCAAGATGACGGGTGCTCTGTACAACTCTGGGACTACCGCCATCTTCATCAACCAGCTGCGTGAAAAGATCGGCGTGATGTTTGGTTCGCCGGAAACGACCACGGGTGGTAAGGCGCTGAAGTTCTACGCCTCTGTGCGCTGCGATATCCGCCGTATTCAGACCTTGAAGGACGGCCAGGATGCCATTGGTAACCGCACCAAGCTCAAGGTGGTGAAGAACAAGGTGTCCCCGCCGTTCAAGATCGCTGAGTTCGACATCATGTACGGCGAAGGCATTTCGCGCGAGTCTTCCATCATTGACTTGGGTGTCGAACACGGGTTCATTAAGAAATCTGGCTCGTGGTTTACCTACGAAGGCGATCAGCTGGGACAGGGCAAGGAAAAGGCCCGCAACTTCCTCAAGGACAACCCCGATCTGGCGGATGAGATTGAGAAGAAGATCTTCGTCAAGCTCGGCGTGGGTGCTGCCGCAGCCGAAGCTGGTGAGGACGTCGCCATGGATGTGCCGGGTGCAGACGATCCGCTGACGGATGAGGCTGTGGATCTGGTACCGAACGTCGATTTCGACGACGACTAAACAGGCGCAATGGCACAACCTTCACCAGAGAAGCTAGAGAAGCTACGTCAAGCTCTCGAGTCCTATGAATCGGGGGACGCGGGTGGCCAGCTTGTTGATGCGAATGCTGAAGCAGCGAAGGCGCCCGTGCGCTCCCGAGCATTAGGCTTGCTAGATCAACGTGCACGTTCCCGCAAGGAACTGCGTGACCGGCTTGTCGCGGCGGACTTTGAGCCCGATGTGGTCGAGGACGTGGTCGATGACCTTGCAGGGGTGGGGCTCGTTGATGATGAAACCTTCGCCAAGGAGTGGGTGCGGCAGCGCCACGCGCGGCGCGGTAAGTCGGCCCGTGCCCTCAATGTGGAACTCAAGGAGAAGGGTGTTGAGGCCGCCGATCGCGCAGCGGCCCTAGAGCAGATTACCGAGGAATCTGAGGAGGCCGTAGCGCGCCGCGTAGCGGAGAAAAAGGCGCGAACCTTGAAGAGTGTTCCCGCCGACCGCCATGAGAGGGACAAGTTCCTGCGTCGCATTGTAGGAACACTCGCGCGGCGCGGCTATCGCCAGGAGCTGGTGATGCGTATTTCCATCGAAGTGCTGGATGCGCGCATCGCCGAGCTCTCCTAGCTGTTTCTATTCGTCCGGGTTGCGGATTTCTGTATAGCTTTCTGAGTGCCAATCAACGTTGACCTGGTCTTTGGTGTCCAAGCCTTGGTCTGGTTGCTCCGGAACTTTAGCGATGATGTTCCGGCGCGCACGGCCCGCTCGAAGCTGACGTTCGATGCGTTCGGCCAGGAGGCCCAGCCCCCAGTTGATGAGGATCATGATGATCGCAACGACGATGAGCGAGGCCAGGTAATTCTTGTTGTAGGACGCCGATTGGATACCGGAGCGCACCACCTCGACATAGCCAATCTGGTAGCCCAACGCAGAGTCCTTGAGCGCAATAACCATCTGGGCGATGAGGGCCGGAAGCATTGCGGCTACTGCTTGCGGGAGCAGGATGGTACGCATTGTTTGCCCATGCGACAGCCCCAGCGCGCGGGCGGCTTCAGTTTGCCCCTTGGGCAGCGACTTGATTCCGGAGCGCAGAATCTCTGCGACGACAGAGCCGTTGTAGAGGGTCAACGCGAAGACCACGGCGCTAAACGCCAGCTGCTTCGACGGAACTACGTTATAGATGGCGAAAAGCTGGTAGGCAAAAATCATGAGCAGCAGGACGGGGATGGCGCGGAAGAATTCCACGACCACACCACATACGCCGCGTACGATGACGTTCTCGCTCAATCGGCCTAGGCCGAAGATGACGCCGAACACGATGGCCAAGATGATGGATGCTACAGCGGAAAGGATCGTTCCGCGCAGGCCAGGGAGCAGGTACGTGGTCCACGTTTGGCTGTTAAGAAAAGGGGTCCATAACGCGGAGTCGAGTTGCCCGCGCTCACCCAATGTAGACAGCACCCAATACAGTGCAGCTAGCGAGAGAACGACGGTGATGACGGTATAGATGAGATTGCGCCGCTTGCCCTTGGGGCCGGGGGCGTCGTAAAGCACGGTTGCGCGTACAGCCATTATTTCTTCACCGCCACAGTTTCGGAGAGTTTGCCTAGGCCTAAGCCCATGGGCAAGGTCAGGATGATGAAGCCCAGCGCGAAGATAAAGAAGATGACAAAGAGCTGGCTCGCATGCATCTCAATGGTGGATTTCATCAGTAGGGAAGCTTCTGCCACTCCGATTGCGGAGGCGATCGTGGTGTTCTTGGTCAACGCGATGAGCGTATTTCCCAGGGGGACGATTGCCGCACGTACCGCCTGAGGGAAGACGATCGTGCTAAAGGTCTGTGAGAAGCTCAAACCCAGCGATCGTGCGGCCTCGGCTTGACCGAAGTCCACGGTGTTGATTCCCGAGCGCAAGGATTCCGCAACGAATGCCGAGGTGTACAAGATGAATCCGACGATGGCGAGGCGGAAGTTGTTATCCACTAGGAAGGTCGAAGAGTCCCGGCTAGCAAGCGTGAGCCCTAGGTTCTGGTACAGGCCAAAAGAACAGAACAGGATAATGAGAGTCAAGGGGGTATTGCGCACCGTCGTGATGTACGTCGTGGCAATCCACCGCAGGATTCTTACGGGGGAGACACGCATGGCAGTGAGGATGGTGCCGAGGATCATTGCGCCGATGGCAGACCAGAACGTCAGCTGGATGGTGAGCCAAAAGGCTGGCCATAGTTCGGGGCCTAGTGCGGCCCACATGGATTCCATAGAAATCTCCTACTAACGGGCCTGCGCCGAGGCTGAATGTCCTCGGCGCAGGCTAGGTGGGGGCTAATCGAGCGTTTAGGAGTTGAGGAAGGAGAGGTCACCGACGGTGGCCTCGTCGATGCCCTCGCCCTTGTCCAAGTTCTTGGCTACGAGGTTGTCGAACTCGCCGGAGGAATGAAGCTCTTCCAGGGCCTTGTTGACAGCGTCTGTCGCCTCTTGATCATCCTTCTTCAGACCCGCGCCGTAGTACTCATCGGTGAAGGGCTTGCCGTCCTTCTCCAACTCGACGACCTGGAACTTGCCAGGATTCTGAGCGGCGTAGCCGTTAAGAATCGTCGCGTCGGTAGTCATGGCGTCGACGTTGCCCTGGCTCAGTGCCTCCACACAGGAGGAGTAGGTGTCGTACTCCTGCAGCTGCACGCTGGGCAGAGCTTCCTTCACCTTCTGTGCCGGGGTGGAGCCGGTGACAGAGCACAGGATCTTGCCGTCGAGGCCCTCGAGCCCGCTGATCTCCTTGTTATCAGCCTGGGTAAGAAGCGCTTGGTGGGTGATGAGGTACGGACCAGCGAAATTGACCTTTTCCGCGCGGGAAGCGTTGATGGAGTACGTTGCGGTGATGAGGTCAACCTCGCCGTTTTCGATCAGAGTTTCGCGCTGCGCGGACGGAGTCTCGCGCCACTCGATCTCCGGCTCCTCCCACCCCTTATCCTTGGCAATGTGGTTGACCACGTAGGTGGCAATGTCAACGTCGAGGCCGGTCATAGAACCATCGCCCTCGCGCAGGCCCAGACCCGGTTGGTCGAACTTGGTGCCTAGGGTGACAGAGCCAGACTCGATAGCGCCGAGAAGGCCCTCGCCTCCGCTGGCGGAGTCAGAGGAATCACCACACGCAACGAGCAGAGCGCTGGATGCGGCGATGGCGGCGGCGGTGGTGGCAGTAATGCGGTTGAAAGTGCGGGACATGAGATTCTCCTTGATGAGGTGAGTGGAAAATGAATGAAGGTAGAGAAAAGAGGTGAACTGGTAACCGTTTAGTGCTGCAGGATCTTGCCCAAGAAGTCCTTTGCTCGTTCTGATTGTGGGTTGGTGAAGAAGGATTCCGGGTCGGTGTCCTCGACGATGGCCCCGTCGGCCATGAACAGGATGCGGTCGGCCGCGCGCCTGGCGAAGCCCATCTCGTGGGTCACCACGACCATGGTCATGCCTTCTTTGGCCAAATCCGTCATGACGTCAAGCACCTCGTTGACCATCTCAGGGTCGAGAGCTGAGGTAGGTTCATCGAAGAGCATGACTTTCGGGCGCATAGCCAAGGCACGGGCAATGGCGACACGTTGTTGCTGGCCGCCGGAGAGCTGTGCAGGGTATTTTTCTGATTGATTAGCAATTCCAACGCGGTCAAGCAGTTGCATCGCACGCTCTTCGGCCTCGGACTTCTTCATCCTGCGGACTTTGATAGGCCCCAGAGTGACGTTGTCCTTGATGGTCTTGTGTGGAAAGAGATTGAATTGCTGGAACACCATGCCCACGTCCGCACGCAGCTTGGCTAGCTCGCGTCCCTCTTCAGGAAGGGGAGTGCCGTCGATCGCGATGGAACCCTCGTCGATGGTTTCAAGCCGGTTGATGGTGCGGCACAGGGTGGACTTGCCGGAGCCGGACGGACCGAGAACAACGACGACATCGCCGCGGCCAATCTCCAAGTTGATATCGCGGAGCGCGTGATAGTCACCGAAGTACTTATTGACTCCGTCCATCTTGATCATCGGGCCGGAATGGTCGGTCACATCACACCTCCTTAGATAGAGTGAGCTGAATCATATGTAGAACAATAGGCGTGTGGATAGTGGAGGCGGGGAGGTTTGTGTAACAAATCCATAACTCTTATATGCGGTCGGGGCATTATGAGTAGTGGGGTCGTCCAGTTAGAATGTCCCCACGTGAGCTCCCCCGTAACTAATAACCAGCCCCGCACCTATGAGGTGCGGACCTTTGGCTGCCAGATGAACGTTCATGATTCCGAGCGCATTTCCGGCCTGCTCGAGGAGGCCGGCTACTCGGCGGCGCCGGATGGCGCCGAGCCTGACCTCATCGTATTTAACACCTGCGCCGTGCGCGAGAACGCCGACAAGCGCCTGTACGGCACCCTGGGTGCGCTGAAGAAGACGAAGGAAAACCATCCCGGCATGCAGATCGCGGTTGGCGGCTGCTTGGCGCAGAAGGATAAGGACACCGTCTTGGACCACGCGCCGTGGGTGGATGCGGTTTTCGGAACCCATAACATGGCGGCGCTGCCGGCACTGCTTGAGCGTGCACGTCACAACAATGAAGCGCAGGTGGAAATCGTCGATGCCCTCGAGGCTTTCCCCTCCGTACTGCCGGCAAAACGCGAATCCGCCTATGCTGGGTGGGTCTCGGTCTCCGTGGGCTGTAATAACACCTGTACTTTCTGCATCGTCCCTTCGCTGCGTGGCAAAGAGGAAGACCGCCGCCCCGGCGATATCCTCGCAGAAGTTCAGGCCCTGGTAGATCAAGGCGTGTCCGAAGTGACCCTATTGGGGCAGAACGTCAACGCCTATGGCGTCAACTTCGCGGACCCAGACCTGCCGCGTGATCGCTTCGCCTTTTCCAAGTTGCTGCGCGAGGTAGGCAAGATTGAGGGCCTCGAGCGCTTGCGTTTTACCTCGCCGCACCCGGCCGAGTTCACCTCCGACGTTATTGATGCCATGGCGGAGACGTCGGCTGTGTGCCCGCAGCTGCATATGCCGCTGCAGTCTGGGTCTGACAAGGTCCTCAAGGACATGCGCCGTTCCTATCGCACGAAGAAATTCTTGGGCATTCTCGACGAGGTCCGTGAGAAGATGCCACACGCGGCAATCACCACCGACATCATCGTGGGCTTCCCAGGCGAAACCGAGGAGGATTTCGAAGCCACGATGGACGTGGTTCGCCGCGCACGTTTCGCCTCCGCTTTCACTTTCCAGTACTCGCCGCGCCCCGGCACCCCGGCCGCAGAAATGGATAACCAAATCCCCAAGGAAGTTGTGCAGGAGCGCTTCGAGCGCCTCGTCGCCTTGCAGGATTCCATTCAGGCAGAAGAAAACGCCAAGCTTGTCGGCACTGATGTAGAGCTGTTGGTGCAGGCGGAAGGCGGCCGCAAGGCCGCCGAGACCCACCGCCTCACCGGACGCGCGCGTGATGGTCGCCTTGTTCACTTTGCACCAGTCGATGCCGCGGGCAAGGACTTCTCTGCGGAGATTCGCCCCGGTGATGTTGTGCACGCGACCGTGACGGATGCAGGCTCCTTCTTCCTGGTGGCTGATTCCGGCGTGAGCGAGCACCGTCGCACGAAGGCCGGCGATATGTCGGCGGCGGGGCAGACCCCCACGACGGCACCAATTGGGGTGGGGCTGGGTCTGCCGGGCGTCGGCAAGCCCAGTGCTCCTGCCGATTCCTGCGGCTGCTAAAAGGGGGTAGGCTCCGTTTTATGAGTGATGACTTGAAGTCCGTTCACGATGCCGTTGCTGCTGAGAAGCGCGCAGCGCAGACTCTCGAATTGGGAAAGCACAAATATGCGCTTATCGTGTCCGTCGTGGCGTGGGTTGCTTACTTGGTTTTGCCCTATGCCGGTGATGCCCGCGGCTGGGAAGCTCTCTTCGTCGGTGGAACGGCCGAGGGCGTGCGTATCTCCCTCATGGAAACCGTCAGCGCATGGCTAGCGCTGGGTGGAGTGGGGATCTTAACCACCGCCACGATTATCACTCGCCGGACCAAGCTGGCTCTCGTAGCGTGGATGATGACGACGATCTCTTTCTTCGCTAACCTGTGGGGATTTTGGTACAGGGACAGCGCATCGGATGGCGCTGCCATAGGTATGTACGTGGGCGTCTTCTCAACGTTGGTCGCCTTTCTTGTGTACTGCCAGGTAGCACTGCGCCGCAGTCCCGAGCAGTTGGCCGCCGCAGAACGCGTGCGGGAAGTCGCCGGCCAGCTCGATCACGTGGGAGTCCTGCAGACCGAAGCCGCTACCGAGCTGCCGGCAGAACAGAATCCGCTGCTTATCGACGACCGCCGCTCCCGCGCGGCCTCCCGCCACCGGCGCCAGCAGGACGAGGAATAAGCGCTACGAGATTCGTGTTGTGGAGTGCATGACTACACTCTTCGACTCACTTGAATTGGGACGACTGACCCTGCCAAACCGCGTGACCATGGCAGCGTTGACCCGCTCACGGGCAGGTCGCGATGGCGTCCCCACGCCCCTGCACGAGACGTACTACACGCAGCGCGCTTCAATGGGTCTTATCGTGACGGAGGGCGTATTCCCCGCAGTGACCAGCCGCGCTTTCCCCGGCCAGCCCGGTATCGAAACTCCGGAACAGATTTCCGGCTGGCGGCGAGTGGCCGATTCCGTCCACGAAGCTGGCGGACGCATTTTCATGCAGGTGATGAACGGCGGGCGCCTTTCTCATGCCAGCCTCCTCGAGGGTGCAGAACCGGTGGCACCCTCTGCGCTGGCATCGGGCACTGCGGTCCGAGATTTCGAATCCCGCAAGGAGTGCCCGGTGCCCCGCGCTCTCGACATCGAGGAGCTACCGCGCATTGTCGATGAGTTCCGCCAAGCTGCCCGCAATGCCATCGATGCGGGGATGGATGGCGTGGAGCTTCATGGTGCGAACGGTTATCTGCTGCACCAGTTCCTTTCTCCGAGCTCGAATCACCGAGAGGATGCCTACGGCGGAACCCCGGAGAAGCGCTACCGCCTGGTAGTAGAGATCCTGCGTGCCGTGGCGAAGGAGATCGGAGCCGACCGCGTAGCGCTGCGCCTGTCCCCGCAGCACAATATTCAGGGCATTGAGGAAACCGACGCTGCGGATGTGCGTGCCACCTATGGTAGGTTGCTGCGCGCTGTCGCAGACCTTGGTTTGGCCTACGTCTCCTTCCTGCATGCAGCGCCTACGGGTGAGCTCATTACTGAGCTGAGCGCCGAAGCGCGTGCTAACGGGCGTACCCGTGTCATCCTGAATTCGGGGTTTGGACAGGTGACCCAGCGCGCGGAAGCCGAGGAACTAGTACACCACGGTGATGCCGTGGCCGTGGGCCGGTTGGCCATCTCCAACCCAGATCTCGTTCGCCGCTGGCAGGAAGAGCTTCCTGTCACTGCGCCGGATGAGACCACGTTCTATACGGGTGGAGCGCACGGCTACACCGACTATCCGTTCTCCACGGTCAACTCGTAGGCGCTGCTCGCCGAGATGACGTGCGCGCCGAGGCGCTTGTAGAGCGCATTCATCGCCGGATCCGCCTGGGCAACTGAGCAGTAAGCCCGGCGGACGTCGGGCCAGTGGTGCGCCACCGCATACTGGGCATGCTGCTTGGCACGTGTAGCCAGGCCACGGCGGCGCTGTTCGCGGTCTGTCACGGTAAGAGTCCACTCGCATACCTCAGGGTCCGCATCGCCGTGGCGGGAGAGCTCGGTGAGTGCGACGACGCGTCCCTGTTCAACAATGCCGACGAGGAGCGTATGCGCTTTGCGGGCTCTTCCGGTTTCGGGGTGCGTAGCGGGGTGAGGTAGAAATCGACGGGATCAGCGGGTCAGCACAACATGTAGGGGTCCCTGGTGTGAAGATGAAAGTTCCTACACAACCATCTACACCCACCAGGGACCCGTACTGTGAAGCCTACTGGAAACCTCGTTGCTGACACTATCTGCCGTACCGCGGAAATCGGGCTTGCTATCACCGGTGCTGCTGATGCCGGACCGCTGACCATCATTGACTACGCCAGTAGCCGTTATCGGCGTGTGCCCGGACTGCGGACAGTCAGGAAAGCTGCGCGACCACATCACCCGTCGACTCGTTGATCTTCCCGTTGTTGGATTCCCCACCAGGCTGCACGTAAAAGTTCCTAGGTTCCGGTGCACAGCCGCCTCATGTAAGAGAAGAT
>NZ_LAYQ01000003.1 GCF_000988205.1 Corynebacterium minutissimum
AATTCACCCCACTGGAGTGGTACAAGTCCATCCCCGATGCCGTGATCTCCGAGTCAATCCTCAACCGACTCGTCTCCGGCGCCGAGATCATCACACTCGAAGGCCCAAACATGCGCCTCACCACCAACGCATAACCACCAACAACGCCTGAGTGAGACACCGCTACCGGATACTCACTCAGGCGCTACCAGATACTCACCACACCGCTACCATTTCAGTCTTCTGAACACTATCGCTCAACGTTCAACTTGGCACTCAACCGATCAATCCGAGCCCTTGTGCACTCGATGCCGCCATGTAGACTCCCACAATTGCCGCGATCCACAGCAACGTCACTTTCGCCTCATACTCCAGCCGACGGATGGCGCGCTCCAGACGAGGAAAAATAGCCGGCCCCGCTGCGCCTGCAATGGCAGCCATAAGAGTTGCCGGTAGGACCATGATGATGCAGTAACCCGCAATAAGCGCGACCTTGCCGCTAAACCCGAAAGACATAGACTGGATAATTCCCATTGCGCCCAGGTAAGGCAACATAGTCGCAGCCTCGACGACGGCAGCACCTAGCGCAAGCCCCACCATGCCGGTCGCACTCAGTGACGCGCCCCGTGCAAGGCGAGAAGCCCGACTCTTCGACACCTCGCCGTTGGCGGTCTGCGTGGCCGCGGGCTTTTTGGGGTTTGGCGAGAACACACCGAAGATGAAAAGCCCCGCGCCCAGAACAAGCGTCACCCACTGGAACCAATCAGTCTCGCTTACGCCAGAAAGCCTCGATACTGCCGCATCGAACCCTAATAGAAGCGCAATACCAAGGCAGCAGTAGGCCGTGGCGATCGTAGCGAGATAGGTGCCCAATAGGCCTAAACGTACTCGTCGCCAGATAACAATCAGTGCAATAGGAATGACAAGGGTTCCTGCACTCAAACTATCTACGAGTGCAAGGCCAGCAAGGGGAAGGAAGTCTGACATGGAATTCTCCAGTAGTCGGGTGTTTGCGGAGAGCTTGACCTTAGATTCGCAAGAGGCCTCAATTCAGCGTCATACGTTTGTATTAATCTCGGGCTTGGTACGATTGTACGAGGCGCAATGCGCGAGTGCAACTACACTTATGAATGGCTCATCGCATCTGAGCTACGCAAGATTGGAGCTCCATGTCCGTTGATCGCAACACACCCATCACCGGCACCGCCGCAGTGATCGCTGATGCTGCCATTCGAGTGATGGTCAGCCAGGGGCTCGATGCCCTGAGCGTGCGCAACGTCGCCACTGAGGCTGGCGTCGCGCCTGGGACTGTCCAGTACCAGATGGGTAAACGGGACGACATCATCGCGAAAGCTTTTGTCAGGTCGTTGCAGCGCCAGGAGTCGCGGGCCCTTACTCAAACCGATGCGACGGATTTTCACGCGGCGTTCCACGGTCGCCTGGCTGAACTCTTGCCAATTGGACCTGTCCAGCGCGAGGATTCCGCTGTGTGGGTCATAGTGGGAGCTGCTGCCTCGACACGCGAATGGCTGGCTGACTTATACGACGCCGAGGTGACGAAGTTTCGGGCGCGCGTGTCTGAAGGTCTCGAAGCAGCGCAACGTTTCGGAAAGCTGGCCCGAGGACTGTCTCCTGAGCAAGGTGCTCGTCTTGTCACTGCACTGGTCAACGGGCTGACGATCGACTACCTCAATGCTCCTGTGGACTCGGCGAAGCAGTTGTTGGCAGACCTTGCTTCGGGACTCGCGCTGATTGTAGAACCCGGTTCTCCTAAAGACTAGGACGGTACTAGGGCTGGAGGTGCAGCATGCCCCTTCATTCTCAGGAAGTCCTCCAACCCATGTCAGCGCGGAGGCACTGTGCCAGTCACCGGCGTGTGGATGTTAATCGACGGGTGAAAGCTCGAGTATCTCGCAAACGGCATCCATGTGTCCGGCGTGCCTGGATACTTCGGCCAGTAGATGGGACAACACCCAGTCGACAGTGGGGTGCCTGCCGTCCTCGTCAGCTTGGGATGCAGGCTCTCCCGGTGGATACGTTGCAAGCAAAGACAAGGCATCTTCCCACTCCTGTCGAAGGGCATCGACGAAGGTCTCGACTGTGACCTCGGGATCCGTGTTCCAGTCTTCATGTGGAGAGTCATCGGTCCACGGGACCGGAAGATCAGCGCCTACCACAACATTTGCGATCCAAAACCGGATGACGTACCGCTGATGGTTCAGAAGCCCCGCAACGGTCCAGCGACTACGAAGGGGAACGTGTGTCACGCCTGAGCGATCTACCTGAATGGCCATGTCGACGATCGAGTCGAGTTGGCGCTGGATCTGATCAGTCAGCTCGGAATAGGACTTTGGTGTGGTGGGCATGTGCAGGAGCCTGAATTCTTAGGACTCTGCAGTTAGACGCCGCACGGCCTCGCGGATGACCTCGGGGCGCTTGCAGAAGGCAAAGCGCACCTTGTGCTGCCACGGTTCCGGGTTGTCCGTGAAGGCGGCCAGCGGGATGGCGGCTACGCCCTTTGTTTCGGGCAGCTGCATGCAGAAATCGATGCCGTGTAAACCGGTAGAGGAGATATCGGCAACCACGTAGTAGGTGCCGCCGGTGTCATGCACGTGGAAGCCAAGCTGCTTGAGGCCCTCCACAAGGATGCTGCGGCACTCTGCAAGCTCAGACACCATGCCGTCCAGCCATTCCTGTTCATAGCGCAGGGCATGGGCCACGGCCGGCTGGAAGGGCGTGGTGGAGACGAAGGTGGTGAATTGCTTGGCTTTGATGACGCCGTCGAGAAGCTTAGGCTCCGCGATGGCCCAGCCGGTCTTCCACCCAGTGCAGTTGAAAGACTTGGCGGCAGATGACACCGTGACGGTGCGCTCAGCCATTCCCGGCAGGGAGGCGATGCTGACGTGCTTGGCGGTGCCGAAGGTGAGGTTTTCGTAGACCTCGTCAGCTAATACGAGGAGGTCCTCCTCCACGCAGAGCTCGGCGAGCTCGGTGAGTGCTTCGCGGGAAAAGACCGAGCCGGTCGGGTTGTGCGGGGTGTTGATGATGACCATGGCGGTCTTATCTGTCACGGCCGCTCGAACCGCATCGACATTGATGTCCCAGCTGTTCCCGGATTCTTTCAAGGGGACGGGGACGCGGGTGGCGTCGGCAAGCGCGATGGCGGCGATGTAGGCGTCGTAGTAAGGCTCGAGGACAATGACTTCGTGGCTGGGCTCCACTAGGCCAAGCACCGTGGCGGTGATGGCCTCGGTGGCACCGGCGGTGACTACGACGTGATCCTGCGGCACAGAGTAGGTCTCCGCGACGGCGCTGAGCAGCTCTGGGACCCCGCGCAGGGGAGCGTACTGGTTGTTGCCGCCGGCGATGTTCTCCTGGGCAATCTCCAGCATGCGCTGCGGACCGTCGCTATCGGGGAAACCCTGGCCCAGGTTCACCGCGTCATTCTCCACGGCAAGGGCGGTCATGGTGGCGAAGATGGTCTCGCCAAATTCTTGTAGTCTCTCAACAGTCATTTAGAGCACCAATAGATCGTATTTCGTAGCCTTCACATCGGTCAGACGCTTGCGTGCGCGCTCGAGGCGCTGCCACTGATCCTCCGGAATGGACTTGCGGGCAATCGTCACGGTTTCCGCATCCGGGGTGCCCCAGGCAATCGGCATGGGAGTGATCTGCTGCCAGTGGTCTTTATCGCTTGAGCTGCGCTGGCCGGAGACCGCGGCCACCGGGACCTTGGTGCCCACGGTGCGCTTAATACCCGGGATACTGGTGACCGTGCGCAGGCACGCGCCCCACCGCGGCGGTGCCTTCGGGTCAACGTTGGTATTTACCAAAGCCATGAGGACCATGTCGCGCTCGTTGACCTCCGCGACGACCGCGGGGGCTAGCGGATAGGAGTCGTAGAGCTTCTGGGCCGAGCCAACCTTGCGCGAAGCCAAGACACCGATGACGGCGCAAAAGATGCCGAAGAGCGCCATACCGACCGCCAGCGTGATGCGCCAGACGGCGTCGATTCCAAAATAGATGGCAATCGCGCCGATAATAAGCACGAGGCCCATGACGAGGCCGGAGTTGCGCAGGCGTGAGGAATCACGCAGGAGCTCGTTGTTCTTCTTGGCAAAGTCTTCGTTGACTTCAAACTTGAAAATCTTCATCAGCTCACAAGTCTACTTCGTCCACCAGCCGGTAGGCATAACCTTGCTCGGCCAAAAAGCGCTGGCGGTGCATGGCATATTCCGCATCGATGGATTCGCGCGCCACCAGAGTGTAGAAGGTCGCCTCCTGCCCGTCCTTCTTCGGGCGCAGCAGGCGTCCCAAGCGCTGGGCTTCTTCCTGGCGGGAGCCAAAGGTACCGGAGACCTGGATAGCCAGGGCAGCCTCGGGAAGGTCGATGGAATAATTCGCCACCTTGGATACCACAAGCGTGGGAAGCTCGCCCTCGCGGAATTGCTGGAAGAGTTTCTCGCGTTTGGCGGTGGAGGTCTTGCCGTCGATTACCGGTGCGTTGAGGTGCTCACCGAGCTCCTCCAGCTGGTCCACGTAGGCGCCGATGATCAGTGCCTGCTGGCCTGCATGTTTCTTCAGCAGCTTGTCGACGGCCCGCAGCTTCGCGCTTGCCGACGCCGCAATCCGGTAGCGCTCCCGCGCTTGTGCGGTGGCATAGAGTAGGCGCTCCTCCTGCGTCATGTCTACGCGCACCTCGACGCAGTCCGCGGTGGCGATATAGCCGGCGGATTCCAGCTCCTTCCATGGCGCGTCATAGCGTTTGGGCCCGATGAGCGAAAAGACATCGCCCTCGCGGCCGTCTTCGCGGATGAGGGTGGCGGTCAGCCCCAAGCGGCGGCGCGATTGCAGGTCGGAGGTCATGCGGAAGACCGGGGCAGGCAGAAGGTGGACTTCGTCGTAGATAATAAGTCCCCAGTCATGGGAATCGAAGAGTTCGAGTGCCCGGTATTCGCCCTTGGTTTTGCGGGTGACCACTTGGTAAGTGGCGATGGTAATCGGCTTGATCTCTTTCTTCTCACCCGAGTACTCACCAATTTCCTCCGGCGTGAGGCTGGTGCGGCGCAGTAGTTCATCGCGCCATTGGCGCCCGGCCACGGTGTTGGTCACCAGGATGAGCGTGGTGGCCTGTGCTTTGGCCATGGCGGCAGCACCCACGATGGTTTTGCCCGCGCCACAGGGCAGGACCACGATGCCGGAGCCACCAGACCAGAAAGAATCGGCGGCATACTGCTGATAATCGCGTAAGCTCCAGTCCACCTCCTCCGTGCTCAGCGCGATGGGGTGGGATTCACCATCGACGTAGCCGGCGCGGTCATCGGCGGGCCAGCTGGCCTTGAGCAGCTCCTGCTTGAGCCGCCCGCGCGCGGAAGGTGGGACGGCGATGGTGTTGTCATCAATGCGCGGGCCCAGAAGTTCGCTGACCTTCTTGGTACGCGTGAGCTCCTCTAGGATGACAGGCTCGTCCGATTCGAGGATGAGACCGTGGGCCGGATGTGCCAGGAGGCGCACGCGGCCGTAGCGCGACATGGTCTCGGCGACGTCGATCAGCAGCGCCTGCGGCACCGGGAAGCGGGAGTAGTTCTCCAGAACGTCGACGACTTGCTCGGCATCGTGCCCGGCGGCGCGGGCATTCCACAGTGCCAGTGGGGTGATGCGATAGGTGTGGATGTGCTCGGGCGCGCGCTCCAGCTCAGCAAAAGGTGCGAGCGCTGCGCGAGCCTCGTCGGCCTGCGGGTGATCCACCTCGAGGAGGACGGTCTTGTCCGATTGGACGATGAGTGGTCCGGGCATATCTGGGGCCTTTCTACTCTGGGCGTCAGGGAAGGACTTAATCCCTGTCGGCGAAGCGGACGGAGGAAATGCGGTGAACCGGGAAGCGCACGGGTTTGCCCGCTGCGCCTAGGGCATCAATGTAGCCGCCTTCCACCGACAGTGGCTTCACAGTCACGGTGCGCAGCTCGCCGCTTTTATCGGCATAGGAGATCACGATATCGGCGTGGAAGCGCGCGGCGGCACGGGCGAGCGTGAGGGGATCTGGCTCCTCTTCCTTCTGCGCGCTCGGGTTCTGTGCTGATTGCCGCAGCGCCTGCACGGCTTCATCCACCGAGGCGGGCTCGCGCTTGCGGGGCTTTGTGCGGGGCGTGGGCAAAAGGTAAGGCTCGGGCGCGACGGCCAGGGAGGCGCCGGATTCATCCTCCGCAGTGGGGGAGAGCCCCTTAGTGCGCAGCTTCTCCAGCAGCTCGCCCACGCGCAGCTGAGATACCGCCACGGTAGGCGCGAGCAGGCGCAGGCCGGGGACTGAGGCAACTGCGAGCTCCAGCAGCGCGGGATCCTCACTGCGCAAATAGGACAGTGCAGGTCCACTGCGGAGGGTGCCATGGCGCTTGGCGACGTCCCCGATGGCAAAGCTCAACGCCTGCGGCACGCCCGACGGCGAGTGTGCTTCCAAGAAGTCGATCATTTCCTGCGCGGTGAGCCCCTGGTCCATGCCGCGGCGAATGGTGGCCTCGCTGATGCGGTATACGCTGGCTAGGCCTGGGGATTCGAGGTCCGCCAGGGATGCGAGGGTGCGGTGCGTGGCCGGCTCAAGGGGGCCGGGAACGAGGAGGGTGAGGTCTTGCTGGATGATAAATTCGCTGACCGTTTCGGGGACGAGTGTGGCGGCTGCGGCGGAATCACTCAGCACGCGGGTAGCCTTGCCCAGCGCTATAGCACCGATCCATTCGGCTTCGGCGCGCAGCTGCTCAATGGTCACCGTGCGCGTGTGGCTGGCAAAGAGCGGGGAGCGAAAGCGTAGGTCCTCCCAGAACTCTTCGTTGTTCAGCGCGACTGCGGAATGTGCATAGACGCCGAGAACGAAAGCACGGAAGCGTGGCAGGCGGCGCACAATACTGTCGTCTGCGAGAACCCGGGTCTCAGCCCAACTGGCCCAGGGGGAGGTACGCCAGGCGTCGAGAAGAATGCGCCACTTCTCCCCGAGATCGGCCTCGAGCCAGTCCTGGGAGCCGGTGGTAGGCGCGAGGAAATGCCCCTCCAAGCCATCCGGCTCACCCCGGTGGAGAAGCCTAGCGTGGTGGCCTAAGCAGATAAGCCGCGCGACCTCTTCCTTATCCATGTTGAGGCTTTTGGCCAGCTGGTTGAGTGGGCGAACGCCGACCGAAGAATCCTTGAGCAGCGCGACAGGATGGCTGCCGAGCAGCTCGATGAGCCTTTCCATGCCGCGCACGGCTTCCACGCCAGCTGCCGCGCCGGCGTCGTCAGCCCTGGCATCCGGCTCTGGGGTACCGGCGCGCCCCGAGGGGGTGGTGGGAATGGGCGGGGTGGTATCACCAGTCAGCAGGCGGGCGAGCGAGTGCGGCAGGCGCACCGAGTGCGCGTTGATACGCTCCAGGAAACCTTTGGCCAGCAGGCGCTTGGCGGGATCCTCGGAGTTGATGTCCGGCTCGGTGTCGGTGGTATAGCCCATGCCGTCGCCATTGCTTAAAGCATCAAGGACTCGGCGCTCCTCGGGAGCAAGCGCGGCTAGATCCTTCTCATCGAACTCTACTTGGTTGCGCAACGACCAGCCGGTGGGAAGTGAGCCCATCACGGCGGTGACGATGCGCACCTCCGGGGCGTCACCAAAGACGAGGCCGCGTTGCTTGAGCTGCGAAGTTACCTCAGGGTTGGTGTCCTCTACCATGTCCACTTCGCCGCCGCGTAGGGCGATATCTTCTAAGACAGCCAGCTGCTCGGCGTTGCTTGCTGCTAAGGCGTCCACGACGTGCATCGGCAGAGTTAGGCGCGAGGCGAGCGCGTCGAAGTCTTTTGGTGCGGGGGAGAGGACATCGCTGCGGGTGCTCAGCAGGGCGCGCAGGTCTTCATCGGGTAAGCGGCTGAGCCACTCGCGGTAGCTCTCGGTGACGCGGGCGCGGTGTGAAGGGGAGGTCATAATGGCGATCAAGCTTAGTAGTTAGTGGAAGGGGGAGGCATGGGGCCCTCGTTGGGTCAATAAGTTACTTTTTGCCGCGGGGTTTGGAATAATAAGGACCATGTCGAACGAGAACAAAGGCTTTGTATCCCCGGCTTGGCCGAAGAACAGCCCCCGCGAGCACGCAATTACTGAACTTACTGCACCTTTTGCTGGTGCTTCCAGCCCGTACGGTGACGACCTGATTCTGCCGATGCCGGCAGAAAAGCTCAACTACGTTCACCCGTACACCCGCATCAACCGCTAAGTAGGCGCGCAGAAATCTGCGCTTCACTTAGCGGATCTGTCGAGCCTTGGCGGCTTGCTTGCAGCCCCTCCGAGAGTGTTCTCCTCGGTGGGGCTATACGTGTTTGTGTCGAATTCTGTTGTGCCGACGTTAGTCGGCACGGGCTTGGGCCTTAAAGCCGTCGAGCAGCGTATCGATGAGCCCGGTCCGCAACTCCGAAAGGAATTCGGTCTCCATTGGCGCGTTGGGCAGCGATCTTCCGCGCGTCCTCGTCTGGGAACGAGGAAGTATTCGCCTCTGCTGCCGCTGCTTGAACAATCGCGGGGAAGTTGAGGCTGGCGATGCGGTGAATGATATCGCGCCAGGTCGCGTGCAGAGGAAGGCGTTGTCGTCGAGGAAAAGGCTTAGACCTGAAATAGGCCGCTTGGTTCTATACAAAACTAAAAGAGGCTGGATGGTGAAAGCCATCCAGCCTCTTTCTATGCAGTTAAAGCTCGGCCATGACGTGCCGTGCCTGCACGGCGTGCTGCTTAGCGTGCAGCCAGAACCTGTGCCAGCGGGTCGATGATGTGGCGGTTAGCGGAGTAGAAGGCGTTGAAGTCGTGGCGGTTAGCCTTGTACTGCTCGGTGAAGGAAGCTGGAATGGTCAGGCCGTACTGGGTGGCGGTGTCCTCGATGAGGGTGTAGAGGGCATCGGAAGCCAGCTCGTCGGTGGGTTCCTCGGCAGCTTCCTGGACAGCCTTCGGTGCCTCAGCCGGAGCCTGCGGTGCAGCCGGTGCCGGAGCGGCGTTGACGTTGCGCGGGGTCGGGGCGGAGTTCAGGCCCAGGCTAGCGGAGCAAGCCGGCCATGCGCCCCAGCCCTGCTGTGCCAAGGTGCGCTCAGCAACAGCGATCTGCTGCTCACGGGTAGCCAGGTTGGCGGTTGGAGCGAACTCGCCGCCGCCGTATGCCTGCCAGGTCTGAGCGTTGAACTGCAGACCGCCGTGGTAGCCGTTGCCGGTGTTGATGGCCCAGTTGCCGCCGGACTCGCACTGTGCGAGGCGGTCCCAATCAGAATCCGGTGCAGCGGCAGCGTTCGGAGCCATGATGGCTGCGGCAGCGCCGACGGCAACGGTGGAAGCGGCAAACTTGGTTGCGATGGACTTGTTCTTAGCGGAGTGGCGTCCCATTAAAGTATTCCTTCTCTAGGTTGTTCTTGCTTTCTCGCGCCCAGATGATGCCCAGTCCGGCATATAGTTTTGCAATTGATGTTCATGTTCATGCACATCATGTATGGCCGCCGTGTGGAAGCCCGGACTGTGTCTGGGGCGAGACTTCCACGGCCGGCGGCCGAAGTGCCTGAGGGAGAGAGTAGCGGTTTATAACGAAACAGTCACGTTAAATGGCCCAAAACGGTAACGAAAGTGCCGATTCCTTTGCGTTTCCCCTGTTCGCGGTGCAAATGTTAGCTACCTCACACATGTAACGGGTGTGGTTGCTGGGGTGATATCTACCGTGGGTTTCTTTGTCGGGAGTCGGAGGGTTAAAATGTATCTCTTTAAAAGTTCCACGGATAGTCCCTCCGCGCGGCCGCGCATGAATTCAGATCACGCTTCGCCGCGCCTCCTCGTCCCAAGACTGGCGGAGCTATCAGCCTGGTGCCTGGCAGCGCCTAAGCTCTTAGACGAGGAGACACGGAAAGAAAGTGAGTGAAGAGCCATGCCTATCGGCAAAGTGAAGTGGTATGACGCAGACAAGGGCTTCGGCTTCGTCAGCAACCCCGGCGATGAAGACGTCTATGTTGGTCGCAATGTGCTGCCCAAGGGCGTTGATGAGCTGTACCAGGGCCAGCGCATTGAATTCGATTTCGCGGCTGGCCGCCGTGGCCCGCAGGCGCTGCGCGTGAAGGTGCTTGATTCCCCGCGCCGCCGCACCCCGGCCCGCAAACCGGAAGAGCTGGCGAGCATGCTCTCCGACGTCATGACATTGCTTGAGACCCAGGTGCAGCCGGTGCTGAGCCAAGGACGCTATCCAGAGCGCAAGACTGGCCGCCAGGTTGCCGAGATCCTGCGCGCTATTGCCAAGGATTTGGATAGCTAAGGGGTCTAAAGCCTTAGGCCCGTAACTGAAAAGTGCCCTAGCTGACGAAAGCTGTGCTGATTTTTTAATAATCAGACGTACTTTTGGCAGCTAGGGCACTTTGTCGTTTGCGGGGAGGAAGAGGGGAAGAAGCAGGGCGTTGCTATTTCTCAGCTTTAGTTTCGGCCTCGTCCCCTTCGGCGTTATCCGAAGACTTTGATTCCTTGAGCTCTTCATCAGTCATGGTGGACAGTGACCATACCGTGTGCATCGGGGTCTCCTCGCCGTTGGCATCCTGGCCAATCATCAGGGTGGAGATTTCCACCACCATCAACTTCGGGCGCTCACCGGTGGAGGCTTCAATCGGCGGTACAGAGCCGGGGATTTCCAGAGACGTGGTTTCGTTGGCACCGTGGGAGGTGCTGTCATTAGCAGCCGGGTCGTCGTAAATGGAGAGCACCGACCACTCGTGGTTATAGATGGCTTCGGGGATCTCCAGCTTTAGGGTGTCATCGGGGCCCACCGTGAGGTTGGGAACCTCGCCCTCCTCGCAGTCGGCGCCGGGCTCGCAGACGCTATAGGGCGCGACCTCCATCGTTTCATCACCCACCGTGGCCGTGATGGTGACGTCCTGCGGGTCGGGGCCCGGGCGGTCATTCCACCACTTCTGAAACATCACCACCGCCACGACGATCACCGCCACGGCGATAATGAGCGCCAGAAACTGCAGCAGTGACTTCTTCCTTGCTTGCTTCACGGTAGCCATGGCTGAAAATCCTACTCGAAGCGCACCCTGTACAGCTCATCCCAGAGCTTGCCGGTGATCCAGAACTCGTCGGTGCCCGGGATATGGGCGATGCCGTTGAGGACGGCGTTGGGATCGGCAGACGGGACATGGTTGAGGTTCGCGGTGTCGATCACCCCGGTGACCACGCCGGTTGCGGGGTCGATGCGCAGGATGTCCTCGCTCATCCACACGTTGGCATAGACTGCGCCATCGACGCACTCTAGTTCGTTGAGGTTATCCACCGGCGAACCGTTGAGAGTGACCTCGGTGCGCGGGCCGAGCTCCTCAAAAGTCTGTGGGTCCAGGTGGCGCAGTGTGGCGGAGCCATCGGACATGATGAGCTCAGAGCCAGCGTTGCACAGGCCCCAGCCCTCGCCGTCGTAGGTGGCACGGTCGAGCTCGTTGAAGGTCTCGGGATCTCGCAGGAAAGCTGTACCGGACTTCCACGTTAGCTGCCAGATGCCGGCATCGGTCTGGGTGATTCCCTCACCGAAGAAGGAGTCTTCGAGCGCGACCTCTTTCAGCGGGGCTAGCTCGCCCGGCTGGACGCGCATAAGGCGCGATTCGCCCTTCAGCCCGGTGCCGATGAGCAGGTGTCCGTCAGCGTCGACCTCGAGGCCCTGGGTAAAGGTGTCCGGTGGCAGGGGTGCGGTGTCCAGGACGGTGACGCCGAGACGCTCTGGGGAGCGTGTGCTTGGCGACGTCCCATCGCTACCCGCCGCTGTCGCCGTCGATGAGGATGCGCGCTCGTCTACAGCTTGGGAGGAACAGGAGGTCAGCGGTGCGAGCAGTACAGCGGCAGATAAAGCCGTGGCGAGCGCGTGGGCGGCGCGGGGGAAGTGTGGGAAGGCCATGACAGTCATTGTGCACGATGCTCGGGCGTGTGATTAATAATGGGAGGGTGACTCGCAAGAAAAAGATGCATTCCCCGCTTCTCGATTCGACGGCTGTCGACCTGGCGCGCCGGGCCGTGGAGGAGGTAGGAGAGGGGGACGTCGGTAAGCACCGGGGCGTTGCGGGTGTGGGCCGCAACGTGGCCACCCACCGTTTTGAGGCCCACGTTCCGGGATACCCGGGATGGGAGTGGCATGCCGTCGTCGCCTGCGCTGAAGGTTCCCGCACGCCGACCGTGAACGAGGTTGCGCTCGTCCCCGGCGGCCAGGCTCTCCAAGCCCCGGAGTGGGTGCCTTATTCCGAGCGCCTGCGCCCGGGGGACTTAGGCCCTGGTGACCTCATGCCGCCGGCGCCTGACGACGACAGACTGGACGGCGGGAAGCTCTCCGAGGCTGGTCTCAAGGAGGCCAAGGAGCGCTGGCGCAAGAAGTATGGGCCGAATTCGGAGATGGCGGCGCAGGCCCAACTGCAGTGCAAAACCTGTGCTTTTTACCTCCAGCTGCTGCCCAATTTCGGCGTCTGTGCCAATGAATACTCGGCGGATGGAAAAGTGGTGCACGCCACCTACGGGTGCGGTGCACATTCCGGTACGATCGTCCGTGAAGAGGGATCGGAGCAGGAGAGGCCCTTCGATGACGAGAGACCGATCTATTAAAGGGTGTGGTTTTCTCCCCGCACGCAGCAACGACGCAGCGTGCGGGGTTTGCGTTTTAGTGCCTGGATGGAGCACCCTTAGCAGGTAAAACTTCACTTCTCTAGATAGAAGGGGCGCTCTCTCACGATGAACGCAGCTATCGATCGCTATTTCAAGATTTCCGAACGCGGATCCACCGTGGGAACCGAGGTCCGCGCCGGCGTGGTCTCGTTCTTCGCGATGGCCTACATCATCCTCCTCAACCCTCTCATCCTGGGCACGTCCGCTGACGCTGCCGGAACCACCCTCGGAATCCCACAAGTCGCCGCTGCTACCGCCTTGGTAGCAGGTGTCATGACCATCGCTTTCGGCGTGATTGCTCGCTACCCGTTCGCCATGGCCGCGGGCTTGGGCATGAATACCTTCGTCGCCGTGACGATGGTTTCCCTCAACGGCCTGGAATGGCGCGAGGCTATGGGCCTGGTTGTCATCGAAGGCTTCATCATTGTTCTGCTGGCCATCTCCGGTTTCCGCCAGGCCGTCTTCGATGCCATCCCCGCCTCCATGAAGGCCGCGATGGGCGTCGGTATCGGCATGTTCATCGCGCTCATCGGTTTCGTGGACGGGCACTTCGTCACCCGCGTGCCGGATGCCGCGATGACCACCGTCCCGGTGAGCCTGGGCGTGAACGGCTCGATTGCAACCTGGCCGGCCTTCGTCTTCGTCGTGGGCCTGATTCTGTGCAGCTTCTTCGTCATCCGTCAGGTGCGTGGCGGCCTGTTCATCGGCATCGTCATCACCACCATCATCGCCATGATCATTCAGGCCTTTACCGGTTCCGAGGACTGGGGCATGGCCACCCCGGAGATACCCAGCTCCCTGGGCGGGCTGCCGGACCTGTCGATTGTGGGCCAAGTCGATCCGATTAGTGCCTTCACCAAGTTGGGCGTGGTCTCCACCGTGCTGCTCATCTTCACGCTGCTGCTGACCAACTTTTTCGATGCCATGGGCACCATGAACGGCCTGGGCAAGCAGGCCAACCTCGTGGATGAGAAGGGCAACCTGCCGGACATGAAGACCGCCCTGGTCGTCGAAGGCTTCGGTGCCGTTGCTGGTGGTGCGGGTTCGGTATCCTCCAACACCGTGTTCGCGGACTCGGCGGCTGGTATCGGCGACGGTGCCCGCACCGGCCTGGCCAACGTTGTGACCGGTGTGATCTTCTTGCTGGCCATGTTCCTCACCCCGCTCTACGAGATCGTGCCGATTGAGGCCGCAGCCCCCGTGCTCGTCATCGTAGGTGTGATGATGGCAGCCCAGCTCAAGGACATCGAGTGGAACCGCATGGAGGAGGCTATCCCGGCCTTCCTCACCATCGTGGTCATGCCCTTTACTTACTCCATCGCCAACGGTATTGGCGTGGGCTTCATCGCTTATGCACTGATGGCCACCTTCGCCGGCAAGGCCAAGAAGGTGCACTGGATCATGTGGCTCGTGGCCGCTCTCTTCGTGGTCTACTTTGCTATGGAGCCGATCAGTTCGCTGTTGGCATAGCCCGCCTAAGGGGAGCAGCTGGCCCTACGCCTAGACTAGGGCCCATGCGTTTTGTCATCGATGACCCCACAGACCCTCGCCTGGACGATATCCGCGATCTCAAGCATGCGGATAAGTCCGGCGAGGGTTTCGTCTTTGGTGAGGGCCCACTGTGTGTGGAGCGCTTGCTGGCCTCCCGCTTCCCAGTGCGCTGCATCATCGGCTTTGAGGCGAAGCTCGACACCTTCCTGGCGAACCACGATGTCGGGGACATCCCCGTCTACCAAGTAACCCGGCAGACTTTGGGGGAAGTCACGGGCTTCGATATGCACCGCGGGCTGGTTGCTGCGGCGGACCGCGCGGAGGCCTGGACCGTGGACGAGGTCCTCGAAGGTGCTCGCACCCTGGCCATCATGGAAGGCGTGGGGGACCATGAGAACATCGGCTCGCTCTTCCGCAACGCCGCCGGTATGGACGTCGACGGCATCCTTTTAGGTTCGGGTGCCGCAGATCCGCTGTACCGCCGCTCGGTGCGCGTGTCCATGGGTCACGTTCTGCGCTTGCCCTGGGCGCGTTTCGACGGTGGTTTTACCACCTGGCAGCGCGGGCTGGAGAAGCTGCGCGAGCAGGGCTTCCGGCTGGTGTCGCTGACCCCGCATCCGGATGCCGTGCACATTGCTGATGCGTTAGAGGGCGCGGACAAGGTGGCGCTGCTGGTCGGTGCGGAGGGGCCAGGATTGACCGAGCACGCCATGCGTGCGACCGACGTGCGCGCCCGCATTCCCATGGCGGAGGGCACGGATTCCCTTAATGTGGCGACGTCGGCGGCCATCGCCTTCTACGAGCGCCAGCGCTCCCAGAGGTTCCGCGAGGTCGATACCGCGTAGCGCCGCACCAAGCCGCCGAGGTGCTTGGCCGTGCGGATGATCTCCTCACCGGTGGATTCCGGCTCGAGGTCGTACTCTTCGTAGTCGTCATAGTCATTGAGACCCAGCTTCGACACTGAGGTGGTGGCTACCTCGGCCACGCTGCGGCGCGGCGGGGGAGTATCGACCTTGGGCTCGGGGCGCCCGTCGGTGGCATAGCCTACGACGTCCACGTTGGGGCCATCCGCGCCGACCTCGATGCCCAACCAGAATTCCTGGGCAGCCTCGGTGATATTGAGCGGCTCAAAGGGAAGGGAAATCCCACCCACCGGCTCATCCATCTCCCCGGCCCAGAAAGGGGCCTCGAAGGTTTCGGGCAGACCATGGTCCTCGTAGAGGTTAAAACGCGTCCCGCACAGCGACCGGCGCAGGCGGCTGCCCGTCCAGTGGGCGAACCCGGCATAGCCGGTCTCCGGATTGGAGGCGAAGGCGTAGATTTCCGTGGCGGGCACGGCCTCGCGCAAGGTCCGGGACAGCTGAGAGAGAGTCAGCTGATCGTCGTGGATGATGGTTTGCACCACGGTCACACCGGGATAGCCGCCCACATAGAACTCGCTCGCGCCGGGCTCGGCGGAACGGTTGAGGGGGAATTGCCCAATGGGAGTCACCGGCAGTGCGGGGTTGAGCTGAGCGAGGAACTTGCGGCCGAAGCCGCGGTCGGCCTTAGGCTCGCCGCGGAGGACCTCGGCGGGGTCGGCGGCGGTGACGTACCACAGAGTGAGAACGGCGCTTTGCGTATCCACGGCAGGCTACTCGCGGGGGCGCTTAGTGGAGGAACGAACGCCGAGCAACACATCCTCCCAGTGCGGGGTGACGGCCTTGCGGCGGCGCTTGGTGGGCTTAGGTTCCGGATCCGGGTTCTGGAGGAAGTCCTCGTCAACCCCGGTGTCCTTCTCATCCGTCTGCTGTGTGGCCTCCTCGTTAGAAGAGGCAGTGTCCGCATCGGCTGCGCCCTCAGCGGGGTGCTCCCCACCGTGCGGGGAGGGAAGGACGGAAGGCTCGGCGTATGCACCGCCGTCTGCCTCGTTAGCGGCGTCATCGCCGCCGGTGTAGGAGGACAGCTCCGTCACGCCAGGGGTACCGGTGCGTGCGGCTTCGTTGACCTCGCGGCCCTCGGCGTACTCCCGCCCGTCGATGGCTTCGTCGTAGCGCTCACCGCGGCCCACGGAGGTCAGCGACCGCACCGGTTGCACGAAGTCCGGGTCGGTGAGATCGGCCGCCACAGAGTTACGCGCTTCCACCGTGGCCGGGGAGGACATGGTCTGCTTAAAGGTCCACTCCGCTTCGTTGGCGGACAGCCCAGTCTTCCACGTGATGCGCAGGATCCACGGCTCGCCTTGGTGGCGGTAGGCGTCCCACGTCGCCTCCGACAGGGAGTGCCCGCGCGCGGCAAAAGCGGTGGCCAGGATCTCCCACAGCGTGAGCTTGGCTGGGCCATCCTCGCGGATGGGGTGGGCCTGCTTGGCGACGTCCGCGATGCGCGCCCGCTCCAGCAGCACCGGGTGCGCGAAAGGTTCGATGCGGGATTCTGGAACCTCGAGCTCCTCGGCGATCTCCGCAGCGGAAGCACCGGCGCGGATGCGGGCCTGAATCTCGTTGGGGCGCAGGCGGATTTCTTGTGCCTGCGGTGCGGGCTGGCTTTGTGGGGAAGAAGGCGAGCCACCAGAGGCAGGCATGACGGTGCGCAGCCCGGTGGAGTGGTCTTGCTGCGCGGAGGCGGGGGAGGAGTCGCTTGCCTCCTCGTCGGTGCTTTCTGCGTCCTGCTCCGCCCCCTCGTCCTCGGAAGCGGGCTCGGCGGAATCAGCAGAATCGGCGGGAGCGAGAAGCTCGCGAAGCTCGTCGGTGACCTCGAGGAAGAACTCCTCACCATCCTCGGCCCGGAGGACGAGCGAGGTGTCAGTTGAGTCGCTGGGTGCGAGGAAAATCTCGCGCATGGTGGGCGCTCCTTAGCCTGGTAGCGGACATGTGATGAAGTCCACTTTACCCAGAACATGCCCCGAACTCTGGCAAGAGCGCGGGGCATGTTGTATGCCGCAACAAATGGCTGCAATAAATGGTGTGGTGCGGCATGCCAAGTTAGGGGGCGCGGGTTAACGGTTATCCAGAACGTAATCGATAGCCTTGGTGAGCTTGGTGACATCCGCGGAGTCTATCGCCGGGAACAGGCCCACGCGCAGCTGGTTGCGGCCGAGTTTGCGGTAAGGCTCGACGTCGAGAATGCCGTTGGCGCGCAGTGTTGCGGCCACTGCGGCGGCGTCGACAGAGTCCTCGAAATCGATGGTGCCGACCACCAGGGAGCGCTCGGAAGGCTTCGTCACGAAGGGGGTCGCCTCCGGGCGGGACTCGGCCCAGTCGTACAAGATGGAGGAGTTCTCCGTGGTGCGCTTGACCATGCCATCGAGACCGCCGTTGGCGTTCATCCACTTCACCTGGTCCTCCAGCATGAGCAGCGTGGCCACGGCCGGAGTGTTGTAGGTCTGGTTCTTGCGGGAGTTGTCTACCGCAGTCTGCAGGTTCAGGAAAGCCGGGATGAAGCGATCGGAGGAGTTGATCTTCTCGATGCGCTCCAGCGCCGCCGGGGACATAGCGGCCAGCCACAGGCCGCCGTCGGAAGAAAAGCACTTCTGGGGTGAGAAGTAGTAGACATCGGCATCAGACATGTTGACCGGCAGGCCGCCGGCGCCCGAGGTGGCGTCGATGACGACGAGCTGCTCTGCGTTATCGGGGTTGGGGCGGGTGACCGGAACCATGGCACCCGTGGAGGTTTCGTTGTGGGCCCAGGCGATGATGTCGGCGCCTTCGGCGTCGGCAGCCTTCGGGTCTGGGGCGGTGCCAACCTCTGCTTCGGTGACGAGCGGGGCGTCGAGCCACGGGGCGGCGGATGCGGCTTTAGCAAATTTAGAGGAGAATTCGCCGAAGCTTAGGTGCGCGGATTTCTTGTCGATGAGACCGAAGGTTGCGGCGTCCCAGAAAGCGGTAGCGCCGCCGAGGGAGAGGACAATTTCATAGCCCTCTGGCAGCGCGAACAACTCGGAGAGTCCCTCACGGATGGAGCCGACGAGGTTCTTGACGGCTGGCTTGCGGTGCGAAGTTCCAATGATGGTGTCGGCACCGGCGGTGATTGCCTCAATTTGGGCGGGGCGGACCTTGGACGGCCCGCAGCCAAAACGGCCGTCGGTAGGGAGGAGATCTGCTGGCAGGACGAGTTCTGAGTTGCACATGTGGCAGTGTAGCCTAGTTTCGTTCGCGCACTAGATACTTTGCCAGGATTGCCAATGTTGGCAGAGTCACAAGTTTTGCTAAAGTGTGAAGAGGTTTAGTCTTGTTGCGCCGGCCTTGGCCGGCGTTGAACATTGAGGAAAGGAAAACACGTGGCATCTGAAAACAACAAGGTTGTACTGCAGTACCCCGGCGGCGAGTACGAGATGGACATTAAGCAGTCCACGGAGGGTGACTCCGGCTTCGATATCGGCAAGCTCCGTAACGAGACCGGCCTCGTCACCTTCGACCCGGGTTATGCGGCTACTGGTTCCACCGAGTCCAAGATCACCTTTATTAACGGTGAGGAAGGCATCCTCCGCCACCGTGGCTACGACATCGCGGATCTCGCTGAGAATGCCACCTTTAACGAGGTGTCCTACCTGTTGATTAAGGGACACCTGCCTAATGAAGACGAGCTGTCGAAGTTCAACACCGATATCCGTCACCACACCCTGCTGGATGAGGACTTCAAGGCCGCCTTCAATATCTTCCCGCGCGACGCGCACCCGATGGCCGTTCTTGCCTCTTCCGTTAATATTCTCTCCGCTTACTACCAGGACCAGCTCAACCCGCTGGATGAGGAGCAGCTGGATAAGGCAACCGTCCGCCTGCTGGCCAAGGTGCCGATGCTGGCCGCTTACGCTTACCGCGCATCCCAGGGCAAGCCCTACATGTACCCGGATAACAAGCTGAACGCGCGCGAGAACTTCCTGCGCATGATGTTCGGTTACCCGACTGAGGAGTACGAGGTTGACCCGATCGTGGCCAAGGCTCTGGATAAGCTCCTTATCCTGCACGCCGACCACGAGCAGAACTGCTCCACCTCCACCGTTCGCATGATTGGCTCCGCGCAGGCCAACCTGTTCGTCGCCATCGCCGGTGGTATCAACGCCCTGTCCGGCCCGCTGCACGGCGGTGCTAACCAGGCCGTTCTGGAGATGCTCGAGGATATCCAGAACAACCACGACGGCGATGCCACCGACTTCATGAACCGCGTGAAGAACAAGGAAAAGGGCGTTCGCCTCATGGGCTTCGGGCACCGCGTGTACAAGAACTACGACCCGCGTGCGGCAATCGTCAAGGACACCGCCCACGAGATCATCGAACACCTCGGTGGGGACCCGATGCTGGACCTGGCCATGAAGCTCGAGGAGATTGCGCTGAACGACGACTACTTCGTCTCCCGCAAGCTCTACCCGAACGTGGACTTCTACACCGGCCTCATCTACCGCGCCATGGGCTTCCCGACGGACTTCTTCACCGTCCTCTTCGCCATCGGCCGCCTGCCGGGCTGGATTGCTCAGTACCGTGAGCAGCTTGAGCTCAACACCAAGATCAACCGCCCGCGCCAGATCTACACCGGCGAGACCCTGCGCAAGGTCACCCCGCGCAGCGAGCGCTAAACAATAGCCCATACGCTGCATTTCTAGGGCCGAGCCCCACACCTCCCCTTATACTGGGGAGTGTTGTGGCTCGGCCCACGTGTATGCGGCCAGCAAAGAAGAAAACAGTCCAAGGAGGATAATCCCCAATGGAAAAGCCCGTAATTGAGCCGGCAACGGAGCCAGCTCCCCAGGACCTTGTCATCGAAGACATCGTGGTGGGTGACGGCGCCGAAGCCCAGCCGGGCGGCTTCGTTGAGGTCCACTACGTAGGTGTCGACTATGAGACGAACCAGGAGTTCGACTCTTCGTGGGGCCGCGGTCAGTCGATCGAGTTCCCGCTGACCGGCCTCATCGCCGGCTGGCAAGAGGGCATCCCGGGTATGAAGGTGGGTGGCCGCCGCAAGCTGGTCATCCCGCCGGAGAAGGCCTATGGTCCCGCCGGTGGTGCACACCCGCTGTCCGGCCGCACGCTGACCTTCGTTATCGACCTCATTCGTGCCTAAATCCAAAGCCTAAAGGAATGGAAGGTAGTGCCTCTTTTCTTTGGGCTGTCGACGCCCTGACCGCCCTGACCGGCCGCGCCTTCTGCGCGGCCGGTCAGGGCGTTTCGCGCGTTAAGGGCTGCCCATGCGGTCGGTGATACGAGAATCTTCCCCCACAGCGCGCGGGAGTGCGGCACAATGGAAGCCATGAGTGTCCCACAAACCACGTTCAATGATGACCGCGAGATGCCCCTGCTGGGGCTTGGAACCTACAAGCTGCGCGGGGAGGATCTCGTCCGCGCCGTGCGTGAAGCAATCGAGCTGGGCTACCGCCATTTCGACACCGCCACCCTCTACGAGAACGAAGAAGAGCTGGGCCAGGCGTTGCATGATGCCATGAAAGTCGGTGACGTCACCCGCGATGAGCTCTTTATTACCAGCAAGGTCTGGCACGATCACCACGGTAAAGACAAGGTAGGCCGGGCCTTCCGTACATCCCTGGATAAGCTGCAGCTGGATTACCTCGACCTCTACCTCATCCACTGGCCTTGGCCGCAGGGCGGGCTGTACGTGGAGACCTTCGAGGAGATTGCCCGCATGCAGGGCATGGGGCAGATCGCGTCGATTGGCGTGGCTAACTTCTACGAGGAGACCCTGCAGACTCTGATCGATGAGACGGGTATCGTTCCGGTCCTCAACCAGGTGGAGTTGCACCCGGGCTTTACTCAGCCGGAGCTGCGTCAGTTCCACGACAACCACGGCATCGTGACGGAGGCGTGGTCCCCGCTGGCGCGCGGTGTGATCCTCAATAATCCCGAGGTCATCGCCGTCGCTGAGAAGCACGACATCACCCCGGGCCAGGCTGTGCTGGCGTACCTGTTGAGCAAGGGCATTTCCGTCATCCCGAAGTCCAGCCGCCGAGAGCGCCTAGCGGAAAATTTCGCGGCTGCCGAGGTGGAGCTTGCACAAGAGGATGTTGCCGCACTCGATGCGCTCGACGGCCAGGAAGGTTTTGGCCGCATGTTTAAGGATCCGCGTGAATTCCCTGGCGCTAAATAGCCGGGCACAGTCCCAGCGCGAGCGATAGAACCCGCCTTCCACGCTTTGTTTCTCCTTCACCATATTCTTCTTATTCCTTATAAATAGGGATAAATAGGGGAGGGGCGGAGCGTGGAAGGCGGGTTTTGTTGTGCTTTCTGGCAGTGGGCGTGCAAGGGGGTGAGGGTGCTCTAAGGGATGCCGCAGGGGGCCGAAGATCTGCACAATGGCTGCGAAGTTTCGCTTTGCTAAATTAGATTCACTGTTTGGAGTTTCCTGTGGGGGTGTTGGCAACGCGATAGAAATCCCATGTCATCGCGGGGGTAGGGGGTAATAAAAGTGTGCGTTATTAACTTTTCTTGGCAGGATTTACAACCTTGCAAGAGAGGTTAGGTAACTTACTGGGCAAGGCAAAACGTGACTGAAGACACTGTAGTTAGTCTCTCACCGCGGTTTGTGGAGAAAAGATTCCCTTGTAAGGAGAGCGACATGACTGACGCACCTGCTTCGATTGACTCGCGCCGCGAACCGACGCCGCAAGAGTTCGTCGAGATGCGCGATAGCTCGCAGTTTGCGAAGCTGCGCGGCACATACCGCAAGTTCACCTTCCCCATGACAGTGGCGTTCTTTCTGTGGTACGTCCTCTACGTGCTGGCCGCAGTTTTTGCGCCCGACTTCATGGCCATCGAGCTTGGCGGCGGTTGGAACGTCGGCCTTATCTTCGGCTTGGCTCAGTTCCTGACCACCTTCATCATTACGTACATCTACGTCAATTACGCCAACAAGAACATCGAGCCGCAGGCGGCGGCTATTCGCCAGGAACTGGAGGGCTAAACCATGCAGACCATTATCTTGGCCCAAGCGGAATCCTCCGCTGGCAATCCGATTTTGAACATTGCGGTCTTCGCCGCCTTCCTTGTCGTCACCATGTACGTGGTGCTGCGTGCCGGTAAGTCCACCAAGGAAGCCTCTGACTTCTACACCGGTGGTGGTAGCTTCTCTGGCCGCCAGAACGGCCTAGCTATTTCCGGTGACTACCTCTCCGCCGCGTCCTTCTTGGGCATCGTCGGTGCTGTCGCCCTCAACGGCTACGATGGCTTCCTTTACTCGGTCGGCTTCTTCGTTGCCTGGCTCGTCGCCTGATGCTCGTCGCGGAGCCGATGCGTAACGTCGGGCGCTTCACCATGGCCGACGTGCTGTCCTTCCGCCTCAAGCAGCGCCCGGTGCGCGTGGCGGCCGCGATTTCGACCCTGTTCGTGTCGCTGTTCTACCTCATTGCCCAGATGGCAGGCGCCGGCTCCCTGGTTGCCGTGCTGTTGGACATTCACGAGTTCAAGTGGCAGGCCGTTGTTGTCGGCATCGTGGGCATCCTCATGATCGTCTACGTCCTCGTTGGTGGCATGAAGGGTACGACCTACGTGCAGATGATCAAGGCCGTGCTTTTGGTCACCGGCGTGGTTATCATGTGCATCCTGACCTTCGTCATGCTGAAGGGTGGCTTCAGCACGCTCTTCACCCAGGCAATTGATATGCACGCCAACTCCGCTGCTATCCAGGAGAAGGGTTACGAGGCCTCCCAGATCATGGAGCCGGGCCTGAAGTACGGCAAGAACCTCACCACCAAGCTTGACTTCATCTCCCTGGGTATCGCCCTCGTGCTGGGTGTTGGTGGCCTGCCGCACGTGCTCATGCGCTTCTACACGGTGCCGACCGCGACCGAGGCTCGCCGCTCCGTTACCTGGGCCATCGTCATCATCGGTGCCTTCTACCTCATGACCCTGGTTCTGGGCTACGGCGCTGCCGCCCTCGTTGGCCCGGACCGCATCCTCGCCGCACCGGGTGGCGCCAACGCAGCAGCACCGCTGCTGGCACTCGAAATCGGTGGTTCCATCTTCATGGCGGTCATCTCCGCTGTGGCCTTCGCTACCGTGCTGGCCGTCGTTGCTGGCCTGGCCATCACCGCGTCGGCCTCCATCGCACACGACGTCTACCACTCCGTTATCCGCAACGGCGAGTCCACCGAGGCCGAGCAGGTTCGCGTCTCCCAGATCACCGTGGTTATCCTCGGCATCGTGTCCATCATCCTGGGCATCCTGGCCATGACCCAGAACGTCGCCTTCCTGGTCTCCCTGGCCTTTGCCGTGGCAGCATCCGCCAACCTGCCGACCATCCTGTACTCCCTGTACTGGCGCCGCTTCAACACCGCAGGTGCTGTGGCATCGATGTACACCGGTGTTATCTCCTGCCTGGTGCTCATCTTCCTGTCCCCGGCGGTTTCCGGTACTCCGACCTCGATGTTCCCGAACGCCGACTGGTCCATCTTCCCGCTGTCCTCTCCGGGCCTCGTGACCATCCCGCTGGCCTTCTTCGCCGGTTGGATCGTGTCCATCATGACCCCGCCGGACAACCTGGAAGAGCTGTCCGCCGAGATGGAGGTTCGCTCCCTGACCGGTGTGGGCGTGGAGGCTCCGGTGGACCACTAAGCGCCACCTCAAGCACTACATTCCAGACGGTAGCGGGTAGACTCTAACCTCGTGTTTTACCCGCAGCCTCGTTATAGGGCGGTACCAGCGCGTGCTGGTGCCGCCCTTCTGGCGTGCGTGCTCGGTGCCACGGCCCTTGTTGCGTGCTCGCCTGCGAATGAAGAAGACTCCACGGTGGGGCGCCCAACGCACACCAGCACGGCTACTCCCGGCCCCATCGCGCATAAGAAGGGCGATCCACAACTCGCGGCGGTAGAGGACACCGTGGGGCAATTCCTCAAGGGCGATGACGAGAAGTCAATCACGTACTACCGCATTGAGACAGGCATGCACATGGGCTCACCCACCGAGCACCAGCCGCGCTATGCGCTCAGCCTGATCAAGCTTTACATCGCCGCCTACGTGCTCGAGCACGGTTCCTTCGAGGACAAGTATCTAGCGCTGGACATGATTGCTGATTCTTCGGATGAGAGCGCCGGGAAGCTCTTTGAGAAGTACCCGCGGTCCATCGATGCAATCGCCAAGGAGTATGGGCTGGACTCTACGTCAGCGGGGGAGGATTGGGGTCACTCGATGACCTCAACCTATGACGTGGTGCGCTTCATCGTTCAGCTCTTGGAAGATGATCCGACGCACCCAGTTTTGGTGGCGATGTCTCACGCCGATGCCGTCTCAGCCGATGGCTACCAGCAAAACTATGGCACCGCGAAGCTCAGTGACGTCGTGGGATCAAAATGGGGCTGGTCGGACAGTAAGGACCGACACTCTTCGGTGTCTTTTGGGGAGAACTTTGTTGTGGCTGCCTCCATCGAGGGCTCTGCCGAGGAGCTTACGTCCTACGTGCGCAAGGAAATCACGGGTAAGAACCTCGTGAAGGGAAACAACTTGAACAAAGAGGCGCTGGCCCATCCTGGCGCTAGCACCACGCGCTTGACGACGTCTACCGCTGCCTCCTCCAGCACCTCAAAGCCAGCGTCCTCGACAGAATCGCCGGAACCGGCGTCCTCGACCACGTCGTCGTCCTCCAAGCCGTCTTCTTCGGCAACGAAGACAACGGCGGCGCGGTAGAAACCAGCGCCGCCGCGTGTTGATTAGCCCATGGATTTGCGCACGGTGTTGAGGATATCCACCGCGCCGCGCACCTGGTCATTGCTGATTGACGAGCCAGCGATGTTGATGCCATCGCCGCTGACGCTGGAGCCGCGCCCGGTGGGATCCGGCAGGGAAACATTGGGCAGCGGGATGTCGTCAGGCACTGCCGGGATGTCCTTGACCTTTGGCGGCTCCACAGCACCATCGCCCGGGGTCCACTGGCCCCAGTCGTTGGCATAAACGGTGTTGATATCGCACGTTATGCCGTCGATAGTGGCTTGATTCTTGGCCTTCTGGTGGATGGTGGTGCGCGGGTGGAGCTTTCCGCCAGAGCCCCAGTCGTGCATCCAGTAGAACTGGCCGATGCGGTCGGCAACACACCAGTCGATGACGTTGTAGTTGCCATACACGCCAGTCTGGTAGCCCGCGGCGCTCAGCGCTGCGGAGAAGGCCTTGAGGTAGGGGCGGATCTGGTTCTCGTACTGGGCGCGGGTGGGATTGTCATCGATGGCAATGTAGATGGGGCGCCCGGTCGGTCCGCCCGCAGCCTTGTGGATGGCGATGGCCTGCGGCGCATGGACTGCGGCGCCCGCAGCGCCGTTGAGCCAGTCCGCAGTTTCCGCGCGGCCAAACTGGTAGATGGAGGCGGTCTTGAGGCCTGCCGCGGCGTTGGCCTTGGTCTCCGCCAGGGTGACCGGCTTCCCCTTCATCCATTCTGCGCCGGGGCGGCGTTGGGATACGTAGCGGATGGCGCCGAGGTGGCCGGCTGCCTTGATGGCGCGGGCGGAAGGAACACCGGCAGAGAAGTCGATGATGGTGCCCAAAGCTGGGCCCACGGCGAGAGCGGCGGGCGCCTGGCTACCGATGGCACCGGCGGCCAGCGTGAGAGCACCGGCCTTGAACAGGGAACGACGGGACAAGGACATGGTGTGAATTCTCCTAGGGAGGCGGTGAAGAAGAAAGTTTCCGCAATCACTTTAGTCACAATGGTTAAAAATTGCACCAGGGGTAGCATTTGCTGGGCGCGACGGCAATCCCTTTGTTTAAAGGTGCTTAAGGCTTTGTCGTGCGGAACGTGACGTTAGTGGGATTTTCCACCGTGCGGGAGACGGTGCAGTCCTTTTCTTGGGAGATGCGCACGAGGCGCTCCACCATGGACTGGGCCTGGCGTCCGGCGTCGGTAGCGGGAAAGCGGAGGGAGAATTCCACGTCGACGTCGCTCAGTCGCGAGGCCCCGTCTTCGTCGACGCGGGTGCCTTCAACGTGGACGTCGAAAATCTCCGGCTCTGTGCGGCGCGAGGTGACCACGTCGATGTCCACGGCCGAGCAGCCCGCCACGGCGGCGAGCAGCAACTCAACTGGGCTGAGTAGTCCCTCAGCGCGGCCGAACTCGAGGCTGATTCCTTCGGCATTCGTGGCGCGGTAGTGGCCTGTATCGATGCGGGTGACGTCGACGGAGTATTTCTTGGTGATGTTGCTCATAGCGTCATCCTAGTGATGGTGGGGGAGCCGGGTAGCGGGGGAGGGAGCCGAGATTTGCAAGCCTTAACCGCGTCGTGGTGAGCGGCGGAAAGGTCAGGTAGGTCAATTTGCAAAGTTATCTGATGGGGGCGGGGCTGTGACTCACGTCTCTTTAGATCGGTAATAGTGGTGCAAACAATTTTTCGACCCAAAGGAGTAGTGGCTATGGAAACCGTGGATGCTCGTGACTGGCTAGACAAGCTCGTCGCCCTCACGCACCAAGAGAAGCCTGGCGTGGAAGACGTGGAGAAGGTTTTCGAGCCCGGGGGCTTCTGGCGGGATCTTGCCGCGGTGACGTGGAACCTGCACACCGCCGAAGGTTCGGAAGCCATCGCCGCGATGATCGCTGGCACTGACGCTGCGCTCGACAACCCGGAGATAACAGAGGTGGAGGACGAAGGCAATGGCGTAACGCGGGTCCACTTCACGTGTGAGTCTGCGAACTTCTATGTCACCGCCGTCGCGCGCCTGCGCGACGCTAAGGCCTGGACCTTCCTCACCTCCGCGCGCGAGCTCAAGGATTTCCCGGAGCCTAAGGGGCGCCGCCGCCCGCTGGGCACGGAGCACAAGGTGGTCAAGGGCGCTAAGAACTGGGCGGACCTGCGGGAGGAGCGCCGTGCGGCACTGGGGCATACGGAACAGCCCTACGTCCTCATTATCGGTGGTGGCCAGGGCGGTATCGCGCTCGGGGCGCGCCTGAAGCGCCAAGGTGTTCCCACGCTTATCGTCGATAAGGCGGGCCGCCCCGGCGACCAGTGGCGCGGCCGCTACCACTCGCTGTGCCTGCACGATCCCGTGTGGTACGACCACCTGCCGTACCTCCCCTTCCCAGATGACTAGCCGGTGTTCACCCCGAAAGACAAGATGGGGGACTGGCTGGAGCACTACGTGGGCATCATGGACTTGGATTACTGGACCAATAGCGAGTGCATGAAGGCCTCCTTCGATGAGTCCAGCGGCACGTGGAAGGTCACCGTTCGCAAGGACGGGGAAGAGATTCTTCTGGAACCCACACAGCTGGTTCTGGCCACGGGCATGTCCGGTGTGCCGAATCGTCCCCCACCTGGAGGGGCAGGAGAACTTCGCCGGGGAAATCCGGCACTCCTCGGAACACCCGGGTGGCGCAGGCGATGAGGGCAAGGACGTCATTGTGCTGGGCGCGAACAACTCCGCCCACGACATCGCCGCGGACCTCTACGCGCATGGTGCGCGGCCGGTCATGATTCAGCGTTCCTCCACGCACATCGTGCAATCGGAGACCCTCATGAAGGATGTCTTTGGCCCGCTCTACTCGGAAGAAGCCGTGGAGGCCGGTGTGGATACGGACAAGGCGGACCTCCTCTTTGCTTCCTGGCCCTACGCTGTGCTTCCCGACGTCCACCGTGAAGTCTTCGATGGCATCCGTGAGGCCGATAAAGACTTTTATGACGGTTTGGAGAAGGCCGGCTTCCAGAACGACTTTGGCGATGACGGCTCGGGTCTTTATCTGAAATACCTGCGCCGTGGTTCGGGCTACTACATCAACGTCGGTGCCAGCGAGCTGGTCATCGACGGCTCGATCCCGGTGAAGTCTGGCGTGTCCATCGCGGAGGTGAAGGAAAAGTCCGTGGTGCTCACCGACGGTACCGAATTGCCCGCCGATGTCATCGTGCTGGCCACCGGTTACGGCTCTATGAATGGCTGGGCCGAGCAGTTGATTTCTAAGGAAGTTGCTGACACCGTGGGCAAGTGCTGGGGCTTGGGCTCGGATACCACCAAGGATCCCGGCCCGTGGGAGGGCGAGCTGCGCAACATGTGGAAGCCCACTCAGGTGCCGCAGCTGTGGTTCCACGGCGGCAACCTGCACCAATCGCGCCACTATTCGCGCTACCTAGCGCTTCAGCTCAAGGCGCGCTATGAGGGGATGGATACTCCGGTCTATGAACTGGCGCCGGTGTACCACACCTCTTAAGGCAGAAGAGCGCAGGCAGGAGCCTGCGGAAGTAGACGGCATTCTCATGAGGGGGCTAAAAGGCGGGTAGTCATTTAAAAGGAAATTCACATTGTGGTCACGCGGTCGCAAACTCCGGGCCATAATCTTTCCTTGTCTCTGTCGGTTGCTCCATGGCTTAAACCATGAAGCAACCTCACTACTTCGTTTTGATAGGAAGATCTATGACTGCTCGCCGCCTGCTCGGCACCCTGGTCACCGCCTCGGTGGCCGGTACGTTCCTCGTTGTCCCCGCCTCCGCCGCCGAACCAACAGAAGGCTTGGGCTCGCGCTTTAGCATCGGAGTGCTGCCGGATACTCAGTTCTATTCCCGGTATTCCACCCCGGAAACCGGCAACCTGGCCCAGGCACGCTACGGCAGCGAGCCTTTTAAGGCGCAGGTCGAGTGGCTGGTGAAGAACCAGGAAGCGCTCAACATGGACTTCGCTACGCACCTTGGTGACGTGGTGGACCAAGCGGATGTGGAAGGGGAGTGGAAGGTCGCCGATGAGGCCATGAAGGTCCTCGATGACTCCGATCTGAACTACTCCATCCTGCCGGGCAACCACGACATGATTGAGGATAAGTCAGCGCACCCGTACAACGACCACTTCAGTGCCGAGCGCGCCAAGACCGCCAACCCGGAAACCTTCCAAGAGCGCCACACCGCGGTCAATAACGACTCCGAGTACCACATTTTTGAGGCCGAGGGCCAGAAGTACCTGGTCCTGGCGCTGGGCTGGCGCGCTGACGATGCGGCGCTAGAGTGGGCGCAGGGCGTTCTCGATGCCCACCCGGACCTGCCAGTCATCCTCACCAGCCACGAGGTTCTCAACATCGATGGCGCCGGCGAAGTCTTCTACTCCGAGGACTACGGCAAGGGCCTGTGGGACAAGTTCATCAAGAAGAACGACCAGATTTTCCTCACCATGGGCGGCCACCACCACGGCGCGGGCTACCGCGTGGATAAGAACGATGCAGGCCACGACGTCATCGGTATCCTGCAGGACTACCAGATGGCCTACCAAGGCGGTAACGGCCTGCTCGGCGTGCTTGAGTTCGATCTCTCCGGCAACGAACTGGAGATGACCGCCCTGTCTCCGTGGGTGGCGCAGAAGCCGGCGAAGGAGCTCACGCAGTTCGACAAGCTCATCCTCGACGGCAAGGGCGATAGCTACCACGTGCCGCTCAACTTCAAGGAGCGCTTCGCTGACTTCGCCCCGGAGTGGACCATCGGCGATGAGAATGACCCAGACCTTGGCCAGAAGGCCCGCGACATCGCGGAGGAAGGATACACCCCGTACACCATCCCGAAGGATCAGCTTCCGGAGGGCCCGAACGACTTCGTGAAGTCCGACAAGACCGTCTTCCACTGGCGCCCAGGTCAGACCAAGAACAAGGAAGGCAAGCAGCTTGCCGACGGCGACGTGGCCACCGAGGGCGCTGTCATTCCGGATGCCTTTGGTGCTGATGGCGCTGGCGACCTCGTTCGCGAAGGCGGTCCTTCCAACACGGGTGAGCGCATCACTTACACCAAGGATCACCATCCGCTGTCCTCTGATTCCGGCTCCCTCTACTGGTCCGACCCAGCCGGCAAGGCTGCGATGGCGGAGTTCCGATCCAAGGAAGGCGCTGAGATCAACAAGGTCGATACCTCCGCGGGCTACACCTTCGAGTCCTTCGTGAAGATTCCGAAGGATTTCAACGGCTCTGAGCACGGCTGGGGGAGTGCGCTTTCCCGTGACTCCAGCATCGCTGAGCTTGTCGACGGCTCTGATGACACCGACCCCACCGTCATGTTCGGCATCTCCAACCTGCGTGAGCTGCGCTGGTGGGCGGAACCGAAGGAAGGCGAAGGTTCGACTGTCTGGTCCCACGAGGTTCCCACCGAGGAGTGGATGCACATCGCCGTAGTCAACAAGCCGGATTCCGACACCGTAGAGATGTTCATCAACGGTGCACCCATCCTGCGCAACGCCAAGGGTGCTGAAGGCCTCCTCCCGCGCGACCTGCAGTGGGTTATGGGCGCTGGCTTTGATAGCCGCAAGCCGCAGGACCCGTGGTACGGCTGGATCGGTGAGACTCGCGTGACCCAGGGCGTTCTGGACTCCGACCAGTGGCTGACCGCCCGCCCGGCCGTGAAGGAGGAAGAGCCGTCGAGCTCCACTACGACGCCTACCGAGCCGACCAAGCCTTCTAAGCCGACCAACACGAAGGAGCCTTCTGCCGACGATATGGCTGCGGCCTTCTTCGCAGGCTCCAGCCGTGGCGCGAAGGTTATCCTCCCCATCATCGCCGTCATTGCAGTCGTCGGCGGTGCCGCCTACGGCCTCATCCCGACCATCAACCGCATCTTCGGTCTTAACATCCCGCAGCCGAAGCTGCCGCAGATCCCGGGTCTGAACTAGTTACCGTTCACCCTCCGTCCCCCGACTCACATTGAGGCGGGGGTTTTCTATTGTGATGGCCCTGGGCGGATTTTAGCGGGTTAAGGGTCAAAATGTGTGTCTGGCTCGGCGTGTCGCTGGGGTTAGATTTGGCCTTTTTGGATGCCGATTGAGTGGGTGTACTCGGTGTCGATACCGCTGTCGTAGAGGGCTGGTCGTCCTGTTTCGTGGTCGGCTTGGTTCTCGGTGTGGGTCAGGATGGATACTTTGGCGAGTTGGTCCTGGCCCCAGTGGGACTGTCTTGAGGTTACCCTCGTTTAGTGGACACCCTATTTGTACGGATCTTGTGTCCGTAGGAGAGGATGTTCATTGTGAGTCAACAGCGCAAGAAGTACACGCCTGAGTACCGGCGTGAAGCCGCGAACCTGGTAATCGAGTCAGAGCGACCGATCGCTCATGTGGCTAAGGAAATCGGTGTTTCCGCCGGGCTTTTAGGCCGGTGGGTCAAACTCGAGCGTGAACGCCGAGGAGCCTCGGATGGGATGAGTGA
>NZ_LAYQ01000030.1 GCF_000988205.1 Corynebacterium minutissimum
TCTTCGCATGATGCGTAGCGGCGAGCTCTACCGAGACATCTCCACAGTCCAACAGGCCACAGCAGCTTAGAACCAACAGCCCCCATCCAAGCCGATTGAGCAGCAAGCCCAATCGGCTCCTCGAGATGCCCGAAAACAACATTCACACGGCGAAGCAGAAGCCCTTCATGCCCCCAACAAGCCCACCCACGGAGTTGACAACCTATATAGGAACACCCCCCGGTGCTGCTCACCGAGGGGCGGGGAGATTTTTGTCGCGCCGGCCCTGTCACCTCTAAAAGTGCAAACCTGGAAGTGCAGACTCGCCCCTGCGTCGTCGCAAAGCACTGCCTGGGCGCTTGACGACGCCCACCTGCAGGCCTGCACTTCCTGGTCTGCACAAATAGAAAAGTGTGGCCAGCATAAAACTGCTAGCCACCGATCCGACCCCACCTAGAGACAGCCAACCAGCTACGCGGCAACTGCAGCTTCGCTGGATTCCACCTCGTCCTCGATGGGCTTGCGGCGCACGATGGCGGAGAAGACTGCGCCAGTGACGTTGGCCCACACCGCGGCGACCACACCCGGCAGCGCAGCCTCCGGGCTAAAGAACTGCAACGCCAATGCCGAGGCAAGCCCCGAGTTCTGGGTTGCTACTTCAATTGCCGTGGTGCGCGCCGCTGCCTCGCGCTGGCGGGCTAGCTTCGCCATGTAGTAGCCAAAGAGAAATCCGATAAGGTTCTGGATAGCCACGCCGATAAACACGACGAGACCAACGGTGACCAGCTTATCCTGCAATTTCGACACCACCGCTGTGACAACGCCTCCGATGCCGGCGATGGCCACCCACGGCAGGGCCGGCAGAACTTTGTCTACCGCCTTGCTTGCAATCACGCGCAGCAGCAGACCCAGGCCTACCGGTATGAGGACGGTCTGTACCAGCGACCACATCATGCCAGCACCATTGACCTCCGCGGTCTGCCCTGCCAACCACAGCATGAGCAACGGCGTCATGATCGGCGAGACCAGCGTGGATACCGAGGTCATCGCCACCGACAGCGCCACATCACCCTTGGCCAGGTAGGCCATCACGTTGGAGGCCGTACCGCCGGGGACCGACCCGAGAAGGATGAGGCCGACGGTGGCGGCGTCGGAAAGCCCTAGCAGTTTAGCCACGAGCACGGCACTCGTCGGCATGATGGCAAACTGACAGAGAACGCCCAAGAAGATGGGCAATGGGCGCTTCGCCACCAGGGCCAGGTCCGGAATCGTCAGGGTAAGCCCCATGGAAAACATGATGACCATAAGCAATTGCGAGGTGTACTGCCCCACCGGCTCAAAGGTGCTGGGGCTCAAAAAGGCGACAATGGCGCAGGCAACAATAACGATGGGAAAGATGTAGACGGCGAGTTTCTCGCCAGTCTCCCCTTCTGTGCGCAGGTTCGTCATAGTGTTTCCTTTCCAGAATGTGTCTCACTATATGAATTGAGTATCCCATATGCTGAACCTCACGTACCCAGTTTGGTCGAGATTTACTGTCAAGCGATAGATTAGAAATATGTCCAAGCTACTAAGCCCCGATTCCTCTCGTTTCTCACGCCCGGCCGGCGCTACCAGCCAGGCCGACGCCGTTTCCGAGCGCTACCGCCACGGCTCCCCCGCCGAGCTGGTTGCGGACATGGAAGCCATCGTCGGCGCAGAAAACGTGCACGGACGTCTCAGCGATCTCGTGCGCTTCTCCTCCGATGCCGGCCCCTACCGCTCCATCCCGAACATCGTGGTCTCCCCGCGCAACGCCGCGGACCTCGCTGCGCTCATGAAGTACTGCGATTCTCACGGTCGCCACATGACCTTCCGCGCAGCAGGAACGTCCCTGAACGGCCAGGCCATGGGCGATGACATCCTCGTCGATGTCAAAACCCACTTCGGCGGCATGGAGGTGCGCGAAAAAGGCCGCAAGCTGTGGTCACGCCCGGGCGTCATCTTGGGCGATGCCCAGGCAGTACTCTCCCGCCATGGCTTCATGCTGGGCCCGGACCCGGGATCCACGTCCGTGTGCACCATCGGTGGCGTGCTGGCCGATAACTCCGGCGGCATGCGCTGTTCTTTGGAACGCGATAGCTACCACAGCATTGAAGAGCTCATCTTCGTTCTACCTTCGGGCACCATCGTGGATACGTCCCGTGGGGACGAGGCCTTCCGCAAGCAGGAGCCGAAGCTCCATGCCGATCTGCTGGCCTTCCGCGATAAGCTGCGCGCCAACACCGAGATGGTGAAGTTCCTGCGCACTAAGTTCTCTATTCGCAACACCAATGGACTGCGAATTGATGCCTTCCTCGATGAAGACGAACCCGTGCACATCCTTAAGCGCCTGCTCATCGGCTCCGAGGGCATCTTCGGTGCCATCACGGAATCCGTCATCCGCACGGTGAAGCTTCCGCGCGTGAAGGCCACGACCTGGGTCGAACTGCCCAACCTCCGCGATGCGGCCAACTACGTGCACCCCATCATGGAGACCGGCGCGGAAGCCTGCGAGCTTCTGGTTGCCCCGGTCATGCGCCGCTCGGCCGAGCACTACTCCCACGCCCCCGAGTCCTGGCGCAACCTCGACGATGACGCCGCAGCACTCCTCGTCGAGGTCGGCGGCAGCGACGAGGCAGATCTGGACAAGGCCATGGATCGCCTACGCACCGTGCTTGCCGACGCCCCACTACTCCGCCCCCTCGAATTCCTCACCACCGCGGAAGGCATGCGCGGCGCGTGGGAACTGCGCAACGGCCTCTACGGCCTGCTGGGCGCGGACCGCCCGAACGGCACGGCGTACATCACCGAGGACGTCTGCTTCCCGCCGTCTCAGGTCGGCGAAGCCGCAGCGGACCTGTTGGACTTGCAGGCCAAGTACGGCTACCCGGAATCGGTTATGGGGCACGCTGCTTTTGGCAACCTGCACTTCTTCTTCACCCCGCGCTTCGACGTTGAAGAGGAGCGCGAGTCCTATGCTGCGTTCTTGGATGATTTGGCCGAGCTGGTCATTGACAAGTACCAGGGCTCGATGAAGGCCGAGCACGGCACCGGCGTGAACATGGCCCCCTTCCTGGAGCACGAGTGGGGCACGGAGGCCTTCGAGCTGTTCTGGGAAGTCAAGAACATGATCGATCCCAAGGGCATCCTGGCACCGAACGTGAAGCTCACGCGCGACCAGACCATCCACCTGCGCAACTTCAAATCCTTCCCCAAGGTCGAGGATGAAATCAATCCGTGTGTGGAATGCGGCTTCTGTGAGCCTGTCTGCCCCTCCCGCCACGCCACGGTGACCCCGCGCCAGCGCATCGTGCTGCGCCGCGAGATGGCCCGGCAGGAAGAAGGCTCAGAGGTCTTGGCGCAGCTGCAGAAGGAGTATCAGTACGACGCCGTCGACATGTGCGCCGCCGACGGCACCTGCTCTATCCCCTGCCCGATTAGCATCGACACCGGCGCAGTGATGAAGCAGCTGCGCGCCCAGCAGGCAACCCCGGCCCGCGAGAAGGTGGCACTGACGACGGCACAGCGCTGGGAGCTGGTAGAAAAGCTCGCCCGCGCCGGCATCATCTCCGCCAACAAAATCCCCCACAAACCCCTCGAGCTGGGGGCCAACATGGCACGTAACGTGGTAGCACCCGACCTGCTGCCCACCGTCCCAGGGCCGCTTCCTCAGGCCGCATCACGTCTGCCGGAAACCCCGCGCGAGGGCGCTGGCGCACTCTACTTCCCAGCCTGCATCAACCGTATTTTCGGCCGCCCAGCCGGCGCGGCTAAGGATTCGGTCGACCTCCCGCGCGCCATCGTGGAACTCGGACGCCGGGCTGGCCAGCCGGTGTGGATCCCCGAGGATGTCGCCGGCGATTGCTGTGGCACACCGTGGTCCTCCAAGGGCTACAAGGAAGGGTTTGAGTACCAAGCTCAAAAGATTGTGCGCGACCTCTGGCACTGGTCGGAGCACGGCCAGCTGCCCATCGTGGTTGATGCAGCCAGCTGCACCCACGGGTTGCTCGATTCGGTTCCTGAGGTGCTCTCCCCTGCCGACCGCAAGCTTTGGGAGGATCTGCGCATCCTCGATGTCGTGGAATGGCTCCGTGATGAAATCGCCCCGCACCTGCCCATCGTGAAAAACATGGGCTCCATCGCAGTCCACCCAACTTGCTCGACTGACCACATGGGCATGAGCCAGGCCCTGGTTGACCTGGCGAACCTCTGCGGTTCTGCCAAAGTCCCAGAGGGCGCGATGTGCTGTGGCTCCGCCGGTGACCGCGTCATGCTGCACCCGGAGCTCGTCGAGTTCGCCACGCGCGAAGAACGCGCTTCTCTCGACGCGGAACACTTCGACGCCTTCGTCTCCGATAACCGCACCTGCGAGATGGGCCTGGAGATGATCTCCGGGCGGACCTATGAATCAATCGCAGTGCTGTTGGAGCGGGCCTCCCGTCCGGTCGTCACTCCATAAGCAACGCGCCGGTGGCAATCCTCCTCGTCGGGAGCTCTGCCACCGGCGCAACAGATGTGGTGGAGCCGGGTTAGAGATAGTCGTAATTGATTTCGGTGTCTGGGGCGAAAAACACGCATCCGCCCTTCATTGGGCGCAGGTAGATCGTGTCGCCCTGGTGCACGTCAATGCCGCGCGGCACTTTCACTGTGATCCGGTCACCGCGGACCACGGTTCCGTCATTGGCCGACTCTTCGCGCGCACCATAGACGTACAGCTCGGAGCCTAAGTGCTCCACGATATCGACCCGAACCGGTATACCATACTGTTCACCTGGCTGGTTGACGCCAACGATGTCCCAATTCTCTGGGCGCACACCAACGAGGACGTGCTCCGATCCTACCTTCGCGGCCTGCTCCTGTGGCATGTAATAGTCCAACGCATGGTCCTTGCCGCTGACGACGCGGCCGTCAGCGAAGGGGACGTTGTCGATGAGAGTCATAGCCGGCGAACCGATGAACGTCGCGACGAAGGAATTACCGGGGTTCTCATACAGTGTTTTAGGCGCGTCGACTTGCTGAATAATGCCCTGTTTGAGAACACACACGCGATCACCCATGGTCATTGCCTCAGTTTGGTCGTGGGTGACATAAACCGTGGTGGTGTTGAGCTCGCGCTGCAGTTGAAGGATCTGCGCACGCGTGGATACGCGGAGCTTCGCATCCAGATTGGACAGGGGCTCATCCATGAGAAAGACCTTGGGCTGGCGCACGATAGCGCGACCCATGGCCACACGCTGGCGCTGGCCACCTGACATTGCGGAGGGCTTGCGATCGATAAGCTCTTCCAGCTCCAGCATTTTCGCAGCGAAGCCCACGCGCTCTTCGATGGTTGCCTTATCCACCTTGGCATTTTGCAATGCAAACGCCATGTTCTGACGCGCTGTCATGTTGGGGTACAGCGCATAGGACTGGAACACCATGGCTACATCGCGGTCCCGCGAGCGGGTCTCGGTAACGTCGGCCCCGTCGATGAAGATCTGGCCTTCGTCGATTGGCTCAAGGCCAGCGAGCATGCGCAACGTCGTAGACTTGCCGCAACCAGACGGTCCGACGAGTACCAGGAACTCGCCGTCCTTGATATCGAGGTTAATGCGGCTGACCGCCGGTGGCTTCTTCGGATCATAAATCCTGGAAGCTTGACGGAATTCAACAGTAGCCATGGTGTCCTTTCAAACGATCCGAAGTGTTACTTGAGCTTCGGGGTGATGTCGCGGTCGATAACGCTCTGCGTCTCCTTTTGCAGGTCACCGAATGCGGACTCCACGTCCTCATTGCCCACAGTGATGCGGTCAAGAACGCCACCGATGCGCTGTCCACCGCCCGGTACGAAGACGCGAGCGTAATCCTGCGGCTTGGTGTTCTCGTTGAGCTGCTCGATTGCCGTCTGGGCGTTCGGATTCTCCTCCAAGAACTTCTTCTCCTCCGGATCATCCAGGGCGTCCTTGCGCACCGGCATGTAACCCGTCTTCTGGGAGAACTTGATGGTGTTCTCGGTGTTCGTCAGGAAGTCAATGAACTTGACCGCGTTAGCCTTGCGCTCGTCAGAAATTCCAGCCGGCACGGCCAGACCAGCACCACCGGTGGCTGCCGAAGGACCAGGGCCCGGCAGGTAGGTGGTGATGAATGGAATCGTCGCCGTCTCCTTCAGGCCGCCCAGGGAACCGGTGGACTCCAGCAGTCCAGAGGCCTTGCCAGAGCCGAAGGCTACGGTCGGGTCAGTGGAGATTTCGATGTGACCGGCCTTGACCTGGTCCTGCAGGAATTTACCAGCCTCGATGGACTCCTTCGACGTAAAGTTCGGTTCCCACTCATCAGAGTAAGAGCCACCGAAGGCCCAAATCATGCCCTGGAAGTACCAGTCGAGGTAGTTGGATCCATCCGGAACGGTAACGGCCGGCTTGTCGAGCTTGTCCTTGATCTTGGTGGCCCACTCGTCGAATTCTTCCCAGTCCTTCGGGCCACGGTCGGTAGGAAGTCCAGCTGCCTTGAGGTCATCGGTGTTCCAGTACATCAGGTTCGTGGAGCGGGAGTACGGAACGCCGTAGTGCTTGTCCTTGTAGTTATAGTCTTCGCGCAGGGTGTCGACGTAGCTCTCATAGTCAATGTCGTTCATCTCCCACAGCTCATCGAGCGGCGTCGTGGCCTCATTCAGCGCGAAGTTGAACCACGTGACGTCAGAAGCAACGAGGACGTCGGGAAGGTCGCCACCTGCGAGGGCAGCGTTAAAGCGCTGTGCAACTTCCTCGTAGTTGGAACCTGCGGTAACCAGTTCGACCTTCAGATCTGGGTTCTCCTTCTCGAACTCATCAATGAGCTCTTGCTCTATATCACGGGAAGAACCCGGGTGGTTGGACCAGAAGGTGATGGTGTTGGCGTCTCCGCCGTCCTTTGAGTCGTTCCCTGCGGTGGTCGAACCACCTGCACAGGCGGTCAAGGACATAGTTGTGAGAAGTGCCGCGCAAGCGGCAACAATGCGAGTAGAAATCTTACGAGACATGGGGAGGTTCTCCTTGAGAAGTGAAGAGTTCAGGGGACTTGTTCGAGTTGGGCGTCGGGATAGCAGGCAGGCTAGCCCTTGACTGCTCCAGCAGTCAGGCCCTTAATCATCGGCTTCTGGAGTATGAGGAAGATGATGATCATGGGCAGGGTTGTCAGCACTGTGCCGGCCATCACCGGCGCCCAGTTGGTCACGCCTTCCGCATCCTGCAAGCGGGTCAGGCCCACCGGAAGGGTGGCTGCAGCCGGTGTATCCGTAATCAGGAAAGGCCACAGGTATTGGTTCCACTCATTGACCACGGTGATCAGGACGAACGCGGACAGCGTTGGCCACGACATGGGCAGGACCACTCGGAACAAGGTTGTGAAGAATCCTGCCCCGTCCATGCGCGCGGCCTCGAGAATCTCCGGCGGCAATGATTGGAAGTGATTGCGCATGAGGAAGGCACCGAACGCCACGCCCGCCAACGGGATGATGACTCCAGCGTAGGTGTCTCTCCAACCCCATGACGCAACCAGCGAGTAATTGGAAATAATGGTGATCTGGTTGGGCACCATCAACGAGGCGATGATGAGCAAGAACAGCAGATTCCGGCCGGGGAAGCGAATGAATGCGAAGGCATAGGCAGTCAGCACTCCGAGGACTACCTCCACCACCGTGAGAATCAGCGTGATGATGATGGAGTTTCTCAGGTAGCTCGAAAAGCCAGAAGTCTGCCAGACATAGGAATAGTTTTCTGCCTTAAAAGGATTAGGCCAGAAGGAAATCGGATCCGAATACACATCCTGGAAAGACTTAAAGCTGGTGATGAAGATGAAGTACAGCGGCACCATAATCATCAGCACTGTCAGTACCAAGGCAATGTAGCCGACGACCTTCGTTGCTGGATGACCGTGATCAACTGGCTCACCTTTACGCTTGCGCTGGGCCTCGGTGATGACTGGTGCTGCGAGGGACTGCGAACCAGGAACCGGTGGCAGCTCTCCTTTCGCTTGCGGGAGCCCTACCTTGATGGAAGCCGGAATTGCGCGTTTTTCGGACATTTACTTATCCATCCTTTCCTGCAACTTGATCTGCAGCACCGTAATGACAAGCACGACGAGGAACATGATGGTGGCCACGGCAGCGCCATAGCCGGCACGGTTGTTGATGAACGTCTCTTGGTACACCTGGAAAACCATCGTGGAGGTTCCGTAACCAAATGGTCCACCGCCGGTCATCGCGTTGATGATGTCGAAGACTTGGAAGGAATTGAGCAGCACAGTGATTAACAGGAAAAACGTGGTACCGCGAAGCTGTGGCAGGACCACGCGGAAGAAATGTCGCACGGCCGGGGTGCCGTCAATCTCAGAGGCCTCATCGAGATCGCGGCGGCGCCCCTGCAGGGCAGCAAGATAGATGACGAAAACGTAGCCCACGTTCTTCCACACGTAGGTCACCGTAATCATGAACAGTGCCCAGTTCTGTTGCTGGTAGAAGTTCGGCACATCGACCCCGATAAGACCCAAGAAGTATTGAATGAGCCCGTAGTTAGGATCGAAGACGAACTGAAAGGCAACGCCAATCGCCGCGCCAGCGATGACATAGGGCGCGAAAACCATTGAACGCACAGCCGCACGGCCAAACAGTTTCTGATCCAGAAGCAATGCCAGCGCTAGCCCCAGAACCATCGAACCGACCACCGCGAAGAAGGTGAAAACGACAGTGTTGAACACCACGCGTCCAGTATCTGGCGCTTGGAACCAGTCGATGTAGTTCTGCAGACCGACAAAAGTCATCGTCGGCGATGAAATATTCCAGTTAAAGAAAGAGATGCGGATGTTATCGACCAGTGGTCGATAGGTGAAAAGAATGAGAAGGAGAAGGTTCGGGCCAATCAGCAATGCCGCTAGGCCGATCTGGCGCCAGTCAAGCTTTCGCTTGCGTGGGTGGCGCGCGTACTCCTCGGAGACGATCGGCTTCTCGTTAACAGGAGGGATCGCAGCCGTTCGCCCGCTCGCGGGGATGGTTTTTGCCATGCAGAAGAAGCTAGACCAAGGCGGTAAACAGAAGGTTTACTCAACGTTTTGATTGAATAAACAAAAAGAGAATTCCAGGGGCCTAGCCCCCAAAAGCATTCCTTGCGCGTGGGGAACGTCACACAAAGCACGGGAGAAAGAACTCCATAGAAACTCCCGGGCAAGAAAGCGCCACCATCTTTCCAGCTAGACCTTTTCGGGCATGAACACTACGGCTACGGGCGTAGCTTGGCGCTAACTCGCTGAGCGCACAACGTCGAGTGCTAGCTCTGGCAAGTCCGTTGCCATGAGCTCTATCCCATTGTTACGGCACCACTCCATGTCCTTTGGTAAATTCACCGTCCATACGTAGGACTGACTGTCGACGTCTGCAAAGAAGTCAGCGTCCAACCGCGCCTGGCGAATGGAAGGCCCGAAGCCCGAAGCGCCCTCGAGGGAATCTGGTAGTCCCGCATCCGGTTCCAAGAGAAGAAAGGAGCGCAGGGATGGCAATAGGTTTCGGAATCGCGCAATTGCTTCAGGGTTAAAGGAAATCAGGCTAATCCGTGGGTCGGCATCGAGCTGCCGGTTGCGCAGGACGTCCGCCACCGATTCCTCAAGCCGCGCACCGAAAGGTGACGGGTGTTTGGTTTCAATAAGCAGCTGCTTTCCGGGGTATGACTCGATGAGGTCCACCAGTTCGTCGAGAAGCAGAATGCGTTGGGGATCCTCGTCGGTACCAAAGTTGAGTGTGCGCAGCTCCTCCAGCGTCATGTCACCGACAGAGCCTGTGCCGTCCGACGTCCTATCCACAGTCTGGTCGTGGATAACCACAACCTCCCCATCCTTGGTCAGGTTGACGTCGCACTCCACACCGGCCACATCAAGCTTGAGAGCCTCCTCGAAGGCACGGTACGTGTTCTCCGGGAACCACCCGTTATATCCTCGGTGCGCGATAATTCCTGTGCGGTCTGCCATGTTTTCCCTCCGGGCCGCAAAGTGGTTGTGCTTCTGGCGCCGCCCAGTGTAGACCGCTAGCGGCGGCCCCCGCGGTTGCGGTGCGTCGCCACCACGTGCACGGCATCCAGCATTCCTAAGGTGAACAGCGCCTCGCGGAGAGCGAACTGGAAGGTCCAGAGGCGGCGGAAAACCTGGTCGAAGCCCGCTGCCGCCGCTTCGCGGTGCCGCCCATCGAAGAAACTGCGCTGGTAGCGAAGCGTTTCCAGGTAGTGGCTTCCGGTGTGGGCCTGAGCGATGATGCGCAGGTTGGAACGCCTATCGAAAAGTCGGTGGGTCTCCTCGATCGTCGGATAGTCTAATCCGGGCCAAATATAGGCGCGCAGAACCTGAATCGCAGACCGAGCGGCCGGGGTCATCGCGTCGGTGGCGAACAACGAGGCCACAGCCACACGCCCACCGCTGACCAGCGAGCGATCCAGCATCTGTACGTAGCGCCGGCGCTCGGGGGGCGATAGCGTCTCTAGCTTCTCCACGCTGACAATCGCGTCATAGCGCCCGCGCCACTTCTTCGGATTGGGCAACGCCGTTTCGATGCCCTGCACATGGACAGAGTCGGCGGCGCCTTCGAGAAGCAGTTGTTCGTCGAACAGCGCCTGCTGCTCTGTGTCGCCCGTAAGGACGTCAACGGTGGCGCGCCGGGCAACGGCTTGTACTGCTACCTGCAGCCCAGTCGCCGGGTACACCAGAAGGTGTGTGCCGGCGCCGGTGCGGGTGGCATCGAGAAGCCACTGTGCAGCGCGGCGCTGTGCATCACCCAAGTCCTCGCGGTCCGTGTGCGTAGGCTCGGTCACGCTCGTCACATCGACGAAGTGCTCCTTGGGTTCCTTGCTCCCCATCCGCGCGCTATAGCTGCGGACCGCCTCGCGCACCGTGGTGGGAACGCCGCTAGCGAAAATTCCGCCCGAATGGCTCAAGGAGTCACCCGCGTACAGCTTCACCACATCGAGGGGTAGCTCGCCGGGACTCGAAGTCTCGACCGCCAGCTCCTTCGCTTTCGGCCGATACCCCACCCCCAACAGCCGCAGGAGAACCTTGACCAAGCGATCGGAATCGGGCGTCGTCCACTCCCCTGCCATATAAGACTCAGCCAGGCCCAGCCAGCCCGAGTCGGCGATGCGGGAAAAGAGAGCGTCGTGAAGCACAGCCAGATCCGGCTCCTCGCCTTCCAGCTCCACCCCTGCTTTGGCGCAGGCCTGCGCAAACTCCGCTTCAGTCCGGCCGCCCGTAAAGCGCAGCAAACGCGGTGAGGGCACGGTTGCTACGCCGGGCCACGTCGCAGCGTCAATCGATGCCAAGTGGGAATACACGCTCTAGCCAGCCTTCCTCATCGCACACACGTATTTACTTAGAGTAAAACCAGCGGGCCACGAAGAGGTGGAGGCGCGGCCCAAAAAGCCAGTTAATAACCCATAAAGTATGCATGTACCGCTAGAAAGGTTTAGACTGACTCGGGTAAAATAATCAAGCTTTCTTCAGGAAGGTATTCAATCACCATGGCGCAAACTCCCCACCGCCCTAGTAACGGCCGCCACCACGTCGTTGTTATCGGTGCCGGCTTCGGCGGCATCAACGCCGTTAAGAAGCTCAAGAACGCGGATGTTGAGATCACCCTCATCGACAAGAAGAACCACCACCTCTTCCAGCCGATGCTCTACCAGGTAGCCACCGGCGTCATTTCCGCCGGCGAAATCGCCCCGTCCACGCGTCAGCTCCTGCGCCATCAGGACAACGTCAACTTCGTCAACGGCGAAGTCACTGACATCAATATCAAGGAACAGACCGTCTCCGCAGAACTTGACGGCGCTGTTCGCACCTACGGCTACGACTCCCTCATCGTCGCCGCCGGCGCTGGCCAGTCCTACTTCGGCAACGACCACTTTGCCGAGCACGCGCCGGGCATGAAGACGCTTGACGACGCCCTCGAGATCCGCTCCCGCATCATCTCCGCCTTCGAGAAGGCTGAGTTGGAAGAGGATCCTGCCAAGCGTGAAAAGCTGCTGACCTTCGTCATCGTCGGCGCCGGCCCGACTGGCGTTGAGCTCACCGGCCAGATCGCGGAGCTGGCCCAGCGCACCTTCGCTGGCACCTACTCCAACTTTGGTTCCTCCTCCGCCAAGATTTACCTCCTGGATGGTGCGCCGCAGGTGCTTCCTCCGTTTGGCAAGCGCCTCGGCCGCAAGGCTCAGCGCACCCTGGAGAAGCTGGGCGTTGACGTGCGCCTCAACGCCATGGTTACCGACGTCACCGCTGACGCCGTCACCTACAAGAACATGAAGAACGAGGAAGAGGTCACCATCGAGGCTGCGACCAAGATCTGGTCTGCAGGTGTCGCCGCTTCCCCGCTGGGCAAGCTTATTGCCGACCAGGCAGGCGTGGAGGCAGACCGGGCCGGCCGCGTCTCCGTAAACGAGGACCTCACGGTTGGTGAGTACAAGAACGTCTACATCGTCGGCGACATGATTTCCCTCAACCGCCTTCCGGGTGTGGCCCAGGTGGCCATCCAGGGTGGCAACCACGTGGGCAAGCTCATCGAGGCCAAGATTGATGAGGAGTCCACCGCTAACGAGGCCGAGCCGTTTGAGTACTTCGACAAGGGCTCCATGGCCGTCATTTCCCGCTTCAACGCAGTGGTCAAGCTGGGCAAGACCGAGTTCGCTGGCTTCCCGGCCTGGATTTCCTGGCTCGGACTGCACATCTTCTACATCGTTGGCTTCCGCAGCCGTACCCTCGTGGCGCTGCACTGGCTGCTCAACGCCTTCTCGCGCGACCGCGGTAACCTGGAAATCACCCAGCAGCAGCGCGTTGCTCGCAACGTGATTGACCGCGACCTCCACTAGGTCTTACGCGTCTTAAAAGGAGAGAGGAAATTTCCTCTCTCCTTTTTCTTTTGCCATGTACGGTGGACGAAAGAATAGCCAAGCTTAAGGAGAAACCGTGAGCCAACCTGCGCTGCCCCGTGTCCTCAGCATCGCCGGCACCGATCCGACGGGCGGCGCTGGTATTCACGCCGACCTCAAGTCCTTCGAGGCCGCTGGGGCCTATGGAATGGCCGTGGTGACCGCCCTGGTTGCGCAGAATACGCAGGGCGTGCGGGCTATCCACACCCCACCGGTGGATTTTCTGCGTGAGCAGCTGGCAAGCGTCAAGGACGACGTGACTATCGACGCCGTCAAGATCGGCATGCTGGGATCCGTCGCTATCACCGAAACGGTGAGCGACTTCATCGCTTCCCTCCCCGCGGGAGTGCCGGTTGTCTGTGATCCGGTCATGGTCGCCTCCAGCGGTGACCGCCTGCTCGAGCCGGAAGCGGAGCGCGCCGTACGGGAGCTGGCGCGCCGCGCGACCGTGGTCACACCCAACCTGCCGGAACTCGCTGTCCTCGCGGGCGTAGCAGAACCGCGCACCTTTGATGATGCTCTCTCTGTCGCAACCACGTGGGCACACGAGAACGACACCTGGGTCGTAGTCAAGGGCGGTCACCTCGATGGTGCCGAGGCCGATAACGCGACCGTAAGTCCTTCCGGCGATATCACGCGCGTGCCCTGCCCGCGGATTGATACAAAGAACACGCACGGCACCGGCTGTTCCCTGTCCTCAGCCCTAGCGGCGCGTTTAGGCGCGGGCGAATCCCTCGACGAGGCACTGGTATGGGCCACCGAGTGGCTCCACGAAGCGATTAAACATGCCGATGCGCTTCACGTCGGACACGGGCACGGGCCCGTTGACCACGCCCACCGGCTCCGGCGCCTAGCCGCGGAGGCACAAAGTTAGCCCAGCAGATCCGCGCCAGGGCGAGTCAACACGGCCACCATGAAGGTGGAGTTCTCCTTAAAGACCTTCATGTCCCACGAGGAGAAAATGAAGTCCACTCGGTAGCCCACCACGCGGGCCAGTTCGAGGAAGTCCTCGAAACCCCAGCCGCGGCCCTCGCCGAAACCGACGACGAAGCGGCCGCCAGGGCGAAGCGAGTTAAACACGTTGCGCAGGGCCGCCTCACGCCCTTCGTTAGCGATAAAAGTCATGACGTTGCCCGCAGCCACGGCGATGTCGAAGTTATCCTCTGGGATTTCCTCTTCCGAAAGGTCACCTACCTCCCAGCGGGCCTCCGGATAATCGTTAACCGCATGTTCGATCAGGATGGGATCGACGTCCACTCCCACTACGGTATGCCCGCGCTTGGCCAACTCGCCTCCGAGCCGTCCGGAACCGCAGCCGGCGTCGAGGACGCGGGAGTGGCGTTCACTCATGGCGTCGATAAGCCGGGCTTCCCCATCGATATCCTTGCCCTGGGCGCGAAGCGTCTTCCATTTCCGTGCAAAGTTGTGGGAATGGGCGGGATTCGCTGCAGTTACTTCTTTCCAGGTAGGCATGACAACGAGTATAGGCCTTTGGCGGTGTAAGATTTAGCCGCCCTTATAAAACGCCTATACGAAGCGAAGGAGGCTGAGACACGATGCCATCTGTACCGTCACCATTCAAGCCACGCAAGAAAAACACTTCGGACAATAATACGCCGAGTTTTTCCGTGCCTGTCGAGCGTGCCATTGAGCACTGCCGAGTGTTCATCGACGGCGAGGCGCTGCCCGGTGAGTTTACCCCGCACAGCGCGCTGCAAACCGTGGAAGAATACGGCCGCGGCTTCGTGTGGGTAGGCCTGCACGAGCCGCTCGAATCGCAGATGACGAAGGTAGCGGCTGAATTCCGCATCCATGAGCTCATCGTCGAGGACGTCGTCCAGGCGCACCAGCGTCCCAAGCTGGAGCGCTACGACGACCAGCTCTTCGTGGTGGCACGGTCGGTGAACTACCGCGACCACGACGAGGTCGCCGATAAGCGCCAAATTATCTCCACTGGTGAAATCCAGATGATCATTGGTGCCACGTTCATTATCACGGTGCGCCACTCCGCCAAGCTGCCTAATCTCGCCTATGTGATCCAAGATGAGCAAGACCTCGTCGAGCAGGGCCCCATTTCGTTGGCGTGGAAGATCCTGGACATGATGGTGGACCGCTATTCGGAGATTTGCCGCCTCATCGCTATCGAGGTCGACGAATTAGAAGAAGAAATCTTCACCCCGAATTCGCTGCCCAACATTGACCGTATCTACATGTTCAAGCGCGAAATCTTGGAGATGAAGCACGCGATCGTGCCGCTTTCCCCAGCGTTGCGGGCGATGGTAGCGGACCACAAGGATCTCATTCCGAAGACGATTCGTTCCTATATCCGGGACGTCAACGACCACCAGCTGGTGGTCCAGGACCACGTGTCGGGGTTCGATGAGCGCTTGACCTCGCTTATCGACGCCTCCGTGGCCAAGATCAGCATGCAGCAAAACTCCGACATGCGCACGATCTCTGCGGTGGTTGGCATGTGGGCGGCGCCAACACTTGTGGCAGGAATCTATGGAATGAACTTCGACATCATGCCGGAGCTGCATTTTCCTTGGGGCTATTACGGGGCAATTGGCCTCATGGTCTTGGTCGTGGCCGGAATGTGGTGGTGGTTCCGGCGCAATAACTGGTTGTAGGGGCTACTGCACCACCATGGTGCGCAGCGTGGAAGCAGCGAGGAGTACATCGCCCTGGCTGATCTTGACCTCCCACAGCTGCGTGCGGCGGCCCTTGTACAGCGGCGTAGCGACGGCGGTGACGGTGCCTTCGGCAACGGGCTTGAGGAAATCTGTGTTGTTGTTCACGCCGACAACCGGCTTGCCTGCGAGGATGAGGCTGCCCACAGATGCGGTGGACTCCGTAATCGTGCAGAAAAGCCCTCCATTCGCCACGCCCCAGGCTGGTGGTGATCCGGAACAACGTCAACCTCAGAGCGAATCTCATCAGCGGAGATGTGCGTGAAACGCAAACCAATGAGCCCGGCTAGGCCCTGCGGGTGAGAATTGATGAGCTGCAGTTCCTCGGCGTTAAGCGGCCGTGCCTGGGATACTGCTACGAGCTTTTCGAAGATTTCAGAGTGTTTCATGCCACACCAGGTTAGTGGATTTCGGTGACGTAGGATGGTTGACATGACTCAAACTGCTGAAAAAACAGATCTCGCTCAGATTGGTGTTGTGGGCCTGGCCGTCATGGGCTCCAACCTCGCGCGCAACTTTGCCCGCAACGGAAATACCGTCGCGGTCTACAACCGCAGTCCGGAGAAGACGCGCGCGCTCATCAGCGAGCATGGCGATGAAGGAGCCTTCATCCTTCCGAAACCGTTGAGGACTTCGTGGCCTCCCTGGAGCGCCCGCGTAAGGCAATCATCATGGTGCAGGCGGGCGCGGCTACCGACGCCGTCATTAACCAGCTCACCGAGGCCATGGATGAGGGCGACATCATCATCGACGGTGGCAATGCCTTGTTCACGGACACCATTCGCCGCGAGAAGGAAGTCGCAGCTAAGGGCCGTCACTTCGTTGGCGCGGGTATCTCCGGTGGCGAGGAGGGCGCGCTCAACGGCCCATCCATCATGCCCGGCGGCCCGGCCGAGTCCTGGGAAACTCTGGGGCCGATCCTGGAGTCCATCGCTGCTGAGGTGGACGGCACGCCGTGTGTCACTCACATCGGCCCGGATGGTGCGGGGCACTTCGTGAAGATGGTGCATAACGGCATTGAGTACGCCGACATGCAGGTCATCGGCGAGGCCTACCAGCTCCTTCGCTATGGCGCGGGCATGGAACCGGCTGAAATCGCTGAGGTCTTCCGCGAGTGGAATGCCGGCGACCTAGACTCCTACCTCATTGAGATCACCGCCGAAGTACTAGCACAGAAAGATCCGGAGACAGGTGCCCCGCTTGTCGACGTCATCGTGGATGCCGCCGGCCAGAAGGGCACCGGCCGCTGGACCGCCATTAATGGTCTCGAGCTGGGCGTGCCGATCACTGGCATTGCGGAATCCGTTTTCGCGCGTGCGCTCTCTTCTGCCACTGCTCAACGTGCAGCTGCCCAGGAAGGCCAGCTGCCTTCCGGAACCATTGCCGAGCTCAATGTGGACAAGGCTGAGTTCGTCGAAGACGTTCGCCGTGCACTGTATGCCGCGAAGCTCATTGCCTACTCCCAGGGCTTTGATGAGATCAAGGCTGGTTCGGACGAGTTCGGCTGGAACGTCGACCCGCGCGACTTGGCCACCATCTGGCGTGGCGGCTGCATCATTCGCGCGAAGTTCCTCGACCGTATCCGTGAGGCTTATGACAATAACGCCGACCTTCCGGCCCTCATTCTGGACCCGTACTTCAAGGGTGAGCTGGAAAACCTGATTGACCCGTGGCGTCGCGTCGTTGTGGCTGCCACCCAGCTGGGGCTGCCGGTACCCGTGTTTGCTTCTTCTTTGTCCTACTACGACAGCCTGCGCGCCGAGCGCCTCCCTGCGGCCTTGATTCAGGGCCAGCGCGATTTCTTCGGCGCCCACACCTTCAAGCGCGTGGACCGCGAGGGCACCTTCCACATCGAATGGTCGGGTGACCGCTCACTCACCGAGATGTAGTTGCCAAGCCCCTCACCTGAGGGGCTTTTCTCGTACCAGCCCCACTACCCCTCTAACCAGGAGTTTTGTTCCTCCGGTTGCGGGGTTGCGGGTGCTGGTTTAATCTTCGTGCCCATGGGGGATATCGAAACCTACCTCCGCCTCCGCAACTCGGGGATTGCGCTGGTGGAGCATATACCTGGCACACCCGACGAGCTCCGCGCGCTCGGCGCTGACCCAGCCGACGCCACAGAGCTCGCAGGCCTACACCAGGTGTACTTCGGCCCCACCCGCTACACCGGTAAGCAAAAGAAGACACGTGCAGCAGCCCTTGCCCAACGCCACAGCCTGGGCACCCTCACACTGATTGAAACCTACGTGTCGAAGGTCAAGAAGACCCTGGATGCGTGGAACCTCCGAGCCAAACTCGCCGCTACTCCCGCACACCGCATCCGCCAGGTCGCCACCGCACGGCTTAAAGAACTCAAGCGTAAAAGAACCGCCAAACCCGGTGTGCGCATCACCTACCGAGAGCAAGGCCCTAACACGCTCTCCATTACTGACGATGCCACCACGATTGCCAACATGCGCGCAGTCTTAGAATCCACCAACAACACCGATCTGCTTCAAGCCGCCAACGACGTCTTCTTCAACCAAGCCACCGGCACTAAGCCTTCCGTGCGCACCCAAGTCATCGTCACACTGAACGAGTTAGACCAGATCATCAACGGTGACGGCGACGAAATAGAGCTCAACCTCACCAACGGTGGGCGCATGACCGGGGCCGAGTTTCTCACCCACAAGTTTGCGCAAATCGGCTACGCCACCATCGTCCACCCCATCGAAGGACCCATCAACACCTGGCGGCTCGAGCGCGGAGCAAACTTCAACCAACGCCTTACCCTCCACGCCGAATTCCACACCTGCTCCAGACCAGGCTGCAATAAACCAGCAGACTACTGCCAAATCCATCACCTTCCCTGGCAGGCAGGCGGCTACACCAACATTAAGAACCTGACCTTCCTGTGCGCCTACCACAACGGCATTAACGACGATGACCCTTTAAAACCCACCGGGCGCGGCTACATGTACCGGCTGAATACCGGGGTTAGTTTCATCCCGCCCTGGGGTACACCAATCACGGAAATGCCGGGATACCAAGAAGCACTAGCCAGACTCAACGCCGAAAAAGCAGCCACAGCGCCAGCCCAGCCACCGGACCCACCACCCGACAGCAGCTAACACTCAGCCACCAAACACAAAAGAGTAAAAGCGCCGGTAACCTGCGACAAAGGCGCTCCCAATGAAAGAACCCGTCAGACAAAACATGCTGACGGGGACATCGGCGATCCCGCACAACGACGGCCGCCCATTAGGCACAGCGGCGATTCTGGGTGAGTGTGAGGCGGGGACGTCATCAAGCATAGGCGTATAACTAGGCGTCGACCGGCGGTGGCCCCGGCGTCTCGTCGAGGATCCCCGCTTGTACCAGATAGCTGGCAAGGTCGCCGTAATTGGTCACCACCTCGTCCGGGTCGTAACCACCCATCACGTACTCGATGACCGCGTTACGACCCTCGAGCACTTCCACCATGACGAATTCCTCATCCTGTCCGAAAATTGCGATCTGGGAACCGCGAGCGGATGTGTAATCCACAACGGATTCCTGCAGCCCCACGCGCTCCGCGTCGCGAATGGCTTCCTGATTCTCGGTGTACTGAGCCACAAACTCACCATCGGCCCCATAGAGGCAGGAAATCGTCGGGACCCACTGCGCGTCGTAGCCCTGATCTGCTGACTCACCGAAATAGGACGTATCTTCGTAACACTCGGACGTCAGCTCAGCCAGAGGTGTAGGAACAGACGCTGGCACCTCGGACTCTCGGATAGCGTCAACATCATCGATGTCAATCGCGCGCTCCCAATAGCCGGCATCAGAGGCAGCGACCTCTCCTGGCCCATCATCCAATCCAGCGGCAAAGTCCTTAAAAGCAGAAAACGCCGCCACAAGAGCGAGCCCTGTAACCAGAATTAGACCGAGGATTATTGCTAGAACAATCCACAACACTTTCTTCGAACCGGGCTTCTTCTGTGGCGGTTGCGGCATCCCTTGGCCTTGCCCATTAAAACCGTGAGGCGCTTGGTTGTGCCCAGGTTGGACGTGGTGCGGGTTCTGGCCAAACCCGCGGGGAGGAGACTGAGATTGAGAGTTGTCGAATGGATTCGTCATGTCGCTCAATTTAACAGAGAACCACGTCACACAAACCCTAAAAATGCAGGATGCGAGGCCTAATTCCCACCGGTAACTGTGATGCTTTTCGGTCTGGCAGGCCGGAGCACTAGACTTTTCACCCGATGACTACTTTCGCCGAACTCGGCCTCCCCCGCGATGTTGTTCGTATCCTAGACAAACAGGGCATCACGACCCCCTTCCCTATCCAGGAAGCCGCTATTCCCGACGCCCTCGCTGGCAAGGACGTCCTCGGCCGTGGCCCCACAGGCTCGGGAAAAACGTTTACGTTTGGTCTCCCTATGCTGGCCCGATTGGCGGAGTCCGGGGTGTCGCGCCCGGCCCACCCGCGCGGGCTGGTCCTAGCACCGACGCGTGAGCTGGCAACCCAGATCCAGCAGCGCTTAGACGAACCCGCGGCGGCATTGGGACTGCGGGTATTGGCGGTCGTCGGGGGTGTCAACATCAACAACCACATTCGCTCGCTTGCCCGCCCGGTTGACCTGCTCGTTGCCACACCGGGACGCGCCCAGGACCTCATCGACCAGGGCAAGCTCTTCTTCGACCACGTCACTATCACCGCCCTCGACGAGGCGGACCAGATGGCGGACATGGGTTTCCTCCCCCAGGTACGCAAGCTGCTCAAGCTCACGCCGGTCGATGGTCAACGTTTGCTCTTCTCCGCCACCCTCGACGGCGAAGTCAACAAGCTGGTCAACCAGTTCATGCACGATCCCGTCACCCACTCCACCGCCCCCGTCGAGGCAGCCGTCGATACGATGGAACACCACCTTATTTTCATCGGCACCCGCGAGGCCCGCAATGACGTCGTTCTTCGCCTCGGCGCACGCAAGGGCAAGACCATCATGTTTATGCGAACCAAGCATGGCGTCGACAGGCAGGCCAAAAAGCTGCGCCGCGTCGGAATCAACGCGCTGCCCTTGCACGGCGATAAGGGCCAGGGCTCACGTACCAAGGCCATCGAGGGCTTCGCAGACGGCAGCGTTCCGGTACTCGTCGCCACCGATATCGCTGCCCGCGGTATCGACATCGCCGACGTCTCCCTTGTCGTCCACGTCGATCCGCCAGCTGAACACAAGGCCTATCTGCACCGCTCGGGCCGTACTGCACGCGGAGGCGACTCCGGCACCGTAGTCACGCTCGTCACCGACGAGCAACGCGATGAGGTGGCAAAGCTCATCGCGAAGGCCGGGGTTGCGCACACCGACCTCGACATCAGTGACCGCGCCAACCCAGCCAGCAGTCCCGAGCTTGCCCAGATGACGGGAGCTCGCAAGCCCAAGGGCGAGCCGCTCGGCCCACCACACCAGCAACCATCAAAGAAGAAGCCACAGAGTCAGTCCGAACGGCAGCCTTCGCGGCGGCGATCGGGTAGCCGTAACCAGCGCCGCCGACGGGGCAACGCAGGTCAGAGATGATTCTCCAGCCTAAAACCTGGCAAACCCGGATGACCATGCACGAGGAGGCGGCCAACGAGTATCTCACCCGCTACCGCCACCCGGGCTCGTATCACCCTGTCTACGACTTCCTTTTCGAGTACTACCCCGTCCGCCCGTCACACCTGCGGCGTTGGCACCCAGGCGTCGGTGTGACTCTGGCCGGCGAGGTCCCACATGCTCAGTGGAACTACTACCACCGCACTGATGAGGGCGTCACGGTGGACACTGAGGCCTTCCTCGCACGCCGCGGTAGCACCGTTCGTTACATCCTGAATCTGCTAGAAAAGACCACGCATAACCCCACCCAATTCGATTGCTTTGGCCTGCACGAATGGGCCATGGTCTACCACACCGATTCTCCTCGCCATGACTTGCCGCTGCGGTTAGGGGCGGAGGGGACGAATGAGGTCGTCGATAGGCACCGCATCAAGTGCACGCATTACGATGCCTTCCGTTTCTTCACTGAGCCCGCGCGCCCGCTCAACCTCACGGTGCTGACTCGCGAGGGGCAACCGGAGAACGACCAGGCTGGCTGCGTCCATGCGACTATGGATTTGTATAAATGGGCGTGGAAATTGGGGCCATTGGTGCCGGGTGAGTTGTTCCTCGACACCTTCCGGCTAGCCGTGGCAGCACGCACACTTGATATGGAAGCTTCACCCTACGATTGCCGCGAGTGGGGCTTTGGGGTCGTCCCCATCGAAACGGCGGAAGGAAAGTCCGAGTACGTGCGTCGCCAACGCGCGCTTGCCGACGCCGCCGAGCCCCTGCGCGCGCGGCTTGTCTCCCAAATTCGCGCCGCACTGCCCGCTACAATGAGGAACCATTGATGTGACCCGACGGGGCGCGCTGTGCCGCCCCGCGAAACCAGCGCGGAAGGAAAGAGATGGCCCGGCACTCGGATGGAAAGAATAACTACGCATTTGCACCGTGGGTCATCATCGTGGCCGTTTTAGCGGTGCTAGCGCTGGTTATCGGAGGGTTCTTCCTCTTCCGCGGAAACGATTCCGATTCCGGTGAAACGGTGGCGGCAGAATCAACTACAGCTAAGACGGAGGAGACCTCTACTGCAGAGGCGACAACGTCGGCCGCGCCTGCGTCGTCGGAAACGGCGAAGGACACCGAATCGACGTCGGCCGCCCCCAGCTCGGAGGAAAAGGCCGCAGAGGCACAGGTTGCGGCGAATACTTTGTTCCTCTTGGATACGTCCGAGAACCTCACGCCCTATTTCGACGCGGTAAGCCAGGGTGTGGCTGAGGCGGCGTCGGCGGCCGGCGCGGAGGGAAGCCAGGTGGGCCTTTGGAACTACTCCTCTCCTCTTTCCGCCTCGGCAACCGTGGGTTACCGCCAAAACGTGTCGTATGGGGATGCCGATAACGTTGCCTATGCCGTAGGTATGTTTGGCACGGGTGGCATTCCGCAAACCCGCAGTGCTGTGGTAGCCGCACTGGATAACGCAACCGACCAGGTGGCTGAAAGCGGCAAGGACACACGCGTTGTGCTCGTAACCACCGGCACGCAGCAAGATATGGATGATGCTGCCTTCGCCGAGGCCGTAAAGAATGCCCGCGGCGAAGGAGTGAGCTTGAGCGTGGTGCACGTGGGTAACGGCGAGAAGGATGCTGAACTCGAAAAGCTGGCTGATTCCTACAGCACGGTCGCAGATCCATCCGATGCCCAAGACAATGCAACGGCCATCTCGGCCGCAGTCGGCGCACGCTAGACGCGGGCTCTCGTGCAAAGCGAGTCCGCGGGGTGCACTCCCAGAGCGCAGAAAGCCGCCGCATCTTTCCGCAGGGCACTGACGTGAGCAGCAGTGCAGGAAAGACGCGGCGGCGAGTGGCGCGAGTTTAAGAGCTCTTGCGCTTGCGGCGAGCAGCGAGCTCGTCGAGGCCAATAACGATGTCAGTCTCTTCTTCCTCCACGACGCGCTCGGCCGGGAAGGACGTGATGGTGCCGGAGAGCTCCTTAAGGATGCCAGGTACGGCGATACCGAATACGCCTTGGCCTCCGGCGAGGAGGTCGATGACTTCATCGTTGGACCGGCACTCATAGACCGTGGTGCCGTCGGAGACAAGCGTGAGCTCCGCCAAGTCATTAACGCCGCGATCCCGCAGGGATTCCACGGCGAGGCGGATGTTCTGCAGAGAAATACCGGTGTCCAGAAGGCGCTTGACAATCTTGAGGACCAATACGTCCTTAAAAGAGTACAGACGCTGGGAGCCAGAACCACGCGCGGTGCGGATAGAGGGCTTGACCAGGTCGGTGCGTGCCCAGTAATCCAGCTGACGGTAGGTAATGCCGGCTACCTGACACGCGATGGGCACGCGGTAACCCAGCTCCTCGTCCGGTCCGACGTCGAAGAGGGATTCCTGGACGTAGCCGTTCGTTGCGGCGTCATCGAGCGGCAGGGCGCGGGACTCGGTGCGGTTGTTTTTACTGCTCACGTAATTACTCCAGTGATGTTTGAGGGGAGTTCTATTTTTCTATTAAAGGCCACGTCAGCGACCACGTCAAGGGTCGCCCTTCGTGAACCTCTAGTAGAACTTTAGACTTCTTTGGTCACTTTGTCATCATTAGTCACACGCGTGTCATTAAAAAAAATTGCTGATGACAAGAAAAAGCGGCACCCAGAAACGGTGCCGCTTTGTCTAGTCTGTTGTGCTGGTAAGTATGCCGAGCCGACCGCTACCCTTCTACGTACGAAGCTCAGCTGGATGCGCGGGCGCTAGTCCTCATCTTCCGGCGAGTCGCCCCCAAGCAAATCTTCTTCGGAAATGCCGGAATCACGCATCAGCTGCTCAAAGTCATCATCTTCCTGAGCTTTCTGCCGGGCCGCCATCTCTTGAAAATCGCGCGACCTCTTCTCCGGGAAGGTCTCTGGGGACTTAGCCTCGCGCTCGAGACCGTAGTACTCCTTAAGGTCTTCATCGCTAATGTAAACAGCGACCTCCTCGAGCACCTCCTTCTCAAACCGGATGGGCACCCCGTAGTGATCTGCTAGGACGAGGGCGTCACAGATGCGGGCGTCGTGCTCCTCACCTGTTCCGTCAACCACGTCGACCATGAAAGCGCCCTTGTGGTACTCGGAGACACAAATATGCTCGATCCCGTCAAGCTGGTCGGCGAAGGCAATCAAGAGTTCATAGGTACTAGGCCGCGCGTTGTAATGGCGCTCCAGCACCTGGAGAACGCGGGCTCCATCAATGGGCGAGACCCACACAGGTACGTGCCGGTCTGCTTCTTCCCAGTAAAAGAGGGCGCACAGGCTATTCTCGGGGCCGACGGGGTGGATTCCTAAAAATTTCAATACTTCTGCAGTCATGGCACCCACTTTTCCACACTTTCCTCACGCGTGGCGATTAACAGAGCAGCCCTCTAATCCGCTAAGGGCGGAACTCGTCCCGCAGCTCAGTCTTGACCAGCGTTCCATGAAGGGACAGAACAAGCGCCGCCATCTGCTGCGAGAGCTCTTCGGCCTGCTGCGGGGCCGTATCAGACTTCGAATGCGCCACCGGTGAAGCCACCTGTGAAATCATGTCTGCCTGCCGGCGGGCGGCATTGCGCAGCGACTTCAATTGCCGTGCCTCAAAGCCGAAGGACTCTAAGGCGACAGCCGCCGACACAATAGACACGTCATCCGTGTCAAAGAATCCCGCCGGATCCGGCTTAATGAGCCCCACCGAGACCAGCTCCGCAATGTTTTCTTGCGTGGTCCCGGCTTGGTCGGCCACGTCGGCGTCGGTAAGCCTGGTCACCACTGGTGCTCGCAGCTGCTCGGCACTGATCAGTGCCTCAGCCTGGGAGGAGACAATGGCGGTGACTTGCCCCGAATCCATCGCCTCCAGCTGCTCACGTATGACCTTGAGCGGCGTGTAGTGGTCGCGCTGCGCGGTCAGAATGTAGCGCAGACGGTCAAGATCCTTCTGGTAGTAGCGACGGTAGCCCTTCGCGGTGCGTTCCGGAGTAATCAGACCCTCAGATTCCAAAAAGCGAATCTTCGACACCGTCACGTCCGGGAACTGCTTCTGCACGTGCTTCAGCGTTACGCCAATAGACATGGGCTTTTGCTTGGTCTTCTTGGCCGCCGAAGATGCTGTTGCTGCAGCTGCGGTGGACTTCTGAGCGCTCACGATGGGACTACTACTGCTTTCTACGCGGATTCACTTTGACAAAGGGCAGGCACAGTGAGGAAGCAAGACCGGCTGCTCCCCTCGTACCCCCGCTTCGTCCTTGCTGACAGGTACTGCCCTATTTAGGGGCGATGAAGACGAGGCGGAACTTACCAATCTGGATTTCGTCGCCTACTTCCAGTACCTGCGCATTGCGCGGCTCGCGATTGACGTAGGTGCCATTGAGCGATCCGACGTCCACGACCTCGAACTGGCCATCCTTGGCGCGGAATTCTGCGTGGCGGCGGGAGACGGTGACGTCATCGAGGAAGATGTCTGCTTCCGGGTGACGGCCGGCGGTGGTGGTCGGCTGATCAAGCAAGAAGCGCGCGCCAGCATTCGGGCCTCGCTTCACGACGAGCAGGGCCTGGCCTTCAGCCAGGTTCTCAGCACCAGCAACGGAGGCGTCGGAACCCGCCGCGGTGCCGTTTTCCATCTCCTTAAGAAGATCAGCGCGGAAGACAGAAGTAGTCTCTGCCTGCGGTTCCGGCGTTCCGGTATTCTCGCTCATTTTTACCTCCGAAGGGTCGGATCGATGTTGACTCATTCCATATTAGCGACTCCGCTGCGCGCGCGAGTCGCCTCTCCACAAATACATTAACGGAAAATGTTTCCTATGCCTTTGAGCACGGAATTTCCCCCGCCAGACAATGGATTATCGGAAACCATATAAGTCCAGGTGGCACTCGGGCGGGACAGTCCATGATCCTCTAGGTGCGCACCATCGGCATCAATAAGCACGGTCTTAAAAGTATCGACGGCATCATCAACCGCGCGCTGCGCCAAATCCTTGAATTCGCGTACCGCGATGCGGTGGTATTCATCGATAGGTGTCTCGCGAGCAATGGCACGCAAGTGAATGGATTCACGCACGTCATCCATCAGCTCCAAGTGGTCGGCCCACGCCAAGTCGAGGTGGTAGAGCATGATCTCGCGGGCAGCGCGCTCACGGGCATCCACGGGGACGTCGCTTAGCTCGGCGGCGCGATCGGGTGCTCGCTCAGCGAGCTCCTGCCAGGCCTGGTCTGTATCGAGCAACTTGGCACGTCGCTCATCGATAATGATGCGCTGATCCGCCAGCAGCTGGTTGTACTTCCACGTCTGCGCGTGAATCTCCAGCAACTGGCCTTCCGTCACCCGCTGACAGTGTGCGATGAAGTCTCGGACACGCTTGGATTCAATGAGGCCATCAGCATCTGGACGCGCCGACAGGGACTCATCTTCCCCACCCTGCTGAACTACGTCGTCCTCCAAGGAGACGAAGAAGAGTGACATGCCCGGATCTCCCTGCCGGCCCGCACGGCCGCGCAGCTGGTTGTCCAACCGCGAGGAACGGTGCCGCGAGGTGCCAAGTACTGCCAAACCGCCCTTCTCGACGACCGCGTCGCGGTCAGCTTCGTCCGCGCCGCCCAGCTTGATATCGGTGCCGCGGCCCGCCATCTGCGTTGAAACGGTCACGCGCCCCACGTCGCCTGCCTCCGCGACGATGCGTGCTTCGTCCTCGTCGTTCTTAGCGTTGAGGACGTTGACAGTAATGCCGCGCTCACGCAAAGCTGCAGCGAGGTCCTCGGACTCCGCGACATCGTGGGTACCAACGAGGACCGGCTGACCCGTGCTGTTGATCGCAACGATCTCGTTGACGATGGCGCGCGATTTTTCGTCCACAGACGCGTAGATGCGGTCTGCTTCATCGAAGCGCTGCAGTTCCTTGTTGCGGTCGATGACCGAGACGTGCAGGTCATAAAACTGTCGCAACTGGTCGGTGGCCTCCACCGCGGTGCCCGTCATGCCACAGACCAAGGGATAGCGACGCATGAGCTCCTGCAGCGTAATGGTGTCGAGGATGCGCCCACCTTCTGATACCTCCAGGCCTTCTTTGGCCTCCACCGCTGCTTGGAGTCCATCCGGCCAGCGTTGTAGCTCGGCCACGCGGCCGCGGGAGGCGTCGATAAGCTGCAGCTTTCCGTCCGTGATGATGTAGTGAATGTCACGGATGAGCAGCGCCTTCGCGTGTAGCGCCAAGTTGACCTTCACCAGTACGGAGCCGATATTCTCCTCCGAATACAGCGAGTCAATGCCCAACTCCCGCTCGACTCGCGCCGCACCATCATCGGTGAGCGCCACCGTGCGGCCGTCCTCCGCGATGACATAGTCCTGCTCCTCGCGCAAGCGGGAGACCACGTTGGTGATGTGGCCCGTAGATTCCTCACCGGGGCGATTTCCGGCGAGGACGAGGGGGACGAGGGCTTCGTCGACAAGCACCGAGTCGGCCTCATCCACCAACGCCACGTCCGCGCGCGCCTGCACCGTCTGTTCCCGGGAGGTGATCTGGTTATCTCGCAGCACATCGAAACCGAGCTCATTAACCGGCGCATAAATGATGTCGGAAAGGTAAGCCCCGCGTCGCTCTTCCGGCCCCATTTTCTCCGTCACGGAAGCCACCGTGAGTCCAAAGAACTCCACGAGTGGGCGCATCCATTCGGCGTCACGCGCCGCTAGATAATTATTAACCGTCACCAGGTGCACGCGCTTGCCGGTGAGCGCGAAACCCGTCGCGGCCATGGCACCCACCAGTGTCTTTCCCTCACCGGTGGCCATTTGGATGACGTCACCTTCAAGAAGACGCAGTACGGCCTGGGACTGAACATTAAAGGGCCGCATACCGAGCTTACGTTCACTCGCCACAGCCAGGGCCGCGAGGAAACGAGACTTATCTGCAATTACCCCGTCTTTCACGCAAGCGCGCGCAGTGGCGGCAACGTCAGCATCCGACAGGGCCGCAATGTCCCCCACTGCTGAATCGGCTGCCGTCACGACAGCCTTCGATTTCTTGTTGTTGCGCTCGGACTGCGCGCCCATTGCCTTCCAGAACCAATCGAATGCGCCCATGAGCACTCCTCCATCCTTGTGCGTCATACAGGTCTTCTATCGACTCTAGTCAACCCCGGTTCGCAAGCGTGCGTTCGCCCTTATATCCTTGTGGGCATGCAATCCGTGAACGTGTCGCTCCCTTCCAGCACCGGTACCGCGATGGCCGGAACCATCGATTTTCCCGACTCCCCTCCGCAAGCCTTCGCTATCTTCGCGCACTGCTTTGCCGGTTCGCGCCATACGCCGGGCGCGGCCCGCGTGAGCAAACAGCTGACCAACTTTGGCATCGCCACCCTGCGCTTTGATTTCCCGGGTTTGGGCCAGTCCGAGGGCAATTTCGCGGACACCTGCTTCAGCCAAAATGTCGCCGATATCCAGGCCGCCGCCGACTGGCTGGCTGCCAATTATTCCGCTCCGCAGGTACTCATGGGGCACTCGCTCGGTGGCGCCGCTACCCTTGCCGCAGCCAACAGCATCCGCTCCCTCAAAGCCGTCGCCACCATCGGGGCACCCTTCGACCCAGCGCACTCCGTGCTCCATTACGCCGACAAGATCGGCCAGGTCGATGCTAATGGCGAAGTCGAGGTCACTTTGGGTGGCCGCGAGCTGACCATTTCGCGCCTTTTCCTCGAAGATCTCGCTGAGACAAACCCGGAGGAGTACCTCCCGCGCCTGCGCAAGCCCCTGATGGTGCTGCACTCCCCCATTGATCAGACCGTGGGCATTGACAACGCACAGAATATTTTCCGTACCACGCGCTACCCCAAGTCCCTGGTCGCCTTGGACAAGGCCGACCACCTCTTAACTAAGCAAGGCGCAGCAGCCCGTGCCGCCGACCTCATCGGGGCGTGGGCAGAGCAGTTCATTGTTCCGGAGAACCTTCCCGCACCTGTTGCTGAGGACTCGGCCGTTGCCATTCCGGCCGTGGGCACGAAGATGGGCGTCGTGGTGCGCCACAACGATCGCTCGGTAACCGCCGACCGTACCAAGAAGGATGGTGGCAAGGGCCAGGGCTTCACCGCCGAAGGCCTGCTCATGTCCTCCCTAGCTGCGGCAAGCACCCAGGCCATCAGGGCGGCGGGCAAGGAGCAGAAGATTGATGCCAAGGCTCTGGAAGCAGTGAGCGTCAGCATCACGCAGCAGTCCGCCTCTAGCTTCACCCGTACGGTCTCGCTGCCGACCTCGCTGACCGAAGCGCAACAACGCGCGCTGGGCGACGCCTCTGCGAACACCCCCATCGACGCCCTCCTAGCGGCCGAAGTGACCACGACCGTCACGACCACCGCTGAGAAGTAACGCACGCATGATCGTTCTCAACCCACTTGATCCCGCTGCGCGCTGCCCTTGCGGTACCGGTTTAACGTTTGGTGAGTGCTGTTCGCGCTATCACGCCGGTACTCCTGCGCCTTCCGCGGAAGCACTCATGCGCTCGCGCTTTAGCGCCTTCGTCACCGGCGACGAGGACTATTTGCTTCGGACGTGGGATCCCGAAACTCGCCCCGAGCGCCTCGATCTATCCAATACCGAAATTCGCTTCTACCGCCTCGACATTCTCAACACCGTCGCCGGCGGACCGTTGGACGATACCGGCATCGTCGAGTTCGAGGCCTTTTATAAAGGCGCTGCAAAGGGCTCGCAGCGGGAGCGCTCCTCTTTCCGCCGCCAAGGCGGGCAGTGGGTTTACTCCGCCGGCGAGTTTTAGCTGCCGCTAAAACGAAGGGTGACCTGGGATTTGTCGAAGCGAATACCGCTGGTGTAATCTGTAGCAGTTGCACAAATCAGTGCGACGGCGGACTATGGCGCAGTTTGGTAGCGCACTACACTGGGGGTGTAGGGGTCGCAGGTTCAAATCCTGTTAGTCCGACAAAATTTGGGCTGGTCAGAGATTCTCTGACCAGCCTTTTTGTTTCGCCTGATTCACTGACGGCGCTGTTTAGGGGATCTACTTCGCTTGGGCGTTAGCCACAGGAACAGTGATGTTGAAACCCACCGCCTCTTCCACGGAATCTGATTCCACCGTGAATCCAATGTCGCCGCGGTTTAGGCGATTGCGGGAGTTTTGTAGATCATCACCACCACCAAGGTTAAATGCTCCGCGGAGGGTCCCGTGCGCGACGGCGTCTCGTGGCGGGTCGAAGGGGAATTGGACGCCATTGTCCAGTTGTTCTCCATAGGTGAGAATCTCCAATTCACCGCCGAAGACGGAATGGTAGAACTCAAGTATTTCGCGCGTATTGCCCGGGAAGGACACATATGCAGTCGTATTGATAGCCATGATGTTGCGACCGGCTATTTGGTAGCAGTGTCGTGACTATCCGGTAGCGCTTCAGTGGGTTTCTGGTAGCAGCTCAGGGCGCTCGGGATGATACTTCCGGTAGCCGCACCACTCGGGTGCGGCGTGTACTGGAAGGAGTCCGCTTATGCCGGATTACCGTGCGGTGATGACGCTGCTGATTAGGAAGCGTTCTTACGCCAGATTGAAGACCAGCTCGGGTGCTCGCACCGCGCGATTTCCCGG
>NZ_LAYQ01000031.1 GCF_000988205.1 Corynebacterium minutissimum
GCCCCGTCGAGCAATCAACGGCAGACTCGAACACCTACGCGGCATCGCCTAGGATTCAAAAACCTCAACCACTACATCTTGCGGAGCCTGATCCACTCCGGACAACTACAGGACAAAATCAACGCACTCTAAAACCGGAAGGGCCACCAATCGGCCGCCTAGTAGACAGATATTCAAGACTTGCAATTCTTAAAATTTCCGCCACACTTGGAGTAATTGGTTCCCTACTATGCGTCTTTGCGGCCAATGGGCATTATCCGATATCTCTTTTTGCAGTTTCGGCTTTCTTGCTAGGTGGTATCTCGTCGGCTTTTGGTACAGCAGAACGCGCATTTCTTAAAGAGCTAATCTCCCCGAACTTGCTAGCAAAAGCCATGGCCGTTAATCAAGGTCGATACTCGATCGGAACTTTAATTGGGCCACCAATTGCAGGTCTACTTATCTCGCATTCGGCGCAAGCTCCTTTTTGGGTTGATGCAGCTTCATTCTGCTGGGTTCTGGCTTGCCTTTTGCTTATTCGTTTCCGATCAAGCGAAACAGACTCTTCGAAAACCTCCCGCGAAACGCCTCCGCTACGACCAGCATGGGATTGGCTACGCGGTCAGAAGCAGCTCTTCTCCATCGGTTGGTATAGCCCGTTGATGAATTTTTCATTTGCTGGAATAACAACACTTTCGCTACTTAGCTTAAAATATGCTTCTTTCAGCTCATTCTCATTGGGAATATATCAGGCTGCAATTGGATTAGCAGGCCTAATGGGCGCAGTGATTGCAGGAAAGCTAGTCGAAAAAGCACAGGCCGGAAGGCTAATTCTTTACTCCATGTGTTTGTTCACTGTAGCGCTTGCAGTAACCATGGTAAATAGTACGTGCACTATTTTTGGAATGGTGTTGGCTGGATTGGTCTTGCCAGTTTTCAACGCGCCGTGCAGTGGCTTTTTCGTAAAATCAGTACCGCAAGAGTTTCAAGGACGTTGTACTGCGATTCTGTCAACATCTGCGATGGTAACCATGCCTATTGGAAATGCACTTGCCGGCGTGCTCTTTGAGCACTTCGGGGGATTGACGGCAGTAGCCTTTTTTGCTTTGGTCTTGATTCTCTCAGATCTGTGTTTCATCAAGAAGGGCGACGTTAAATCCATTCGTTTATAGGAGTCTTCTTACCTTGATGGCGCTTATAAAGAGCCTAGTCATCGTTCACCGGTGGCGCGGGTTCTGCGTTTTGTTGTCATTCTGAAAGCGGGTGCCAGCGAAGCTCTCGGAAGCGGGCAAAGCCCTGATCTTGGCTTAGTAGGGTTGCTTCTTCTATTACGGCCGCAGCGATCCAGCCATCGGGGATGTCGCTGGCTTTAAGTTTGTGCAAGCGCACCAATTCAGTGAAGGTTGTCCAGGTCCCTGGACTGGAGCTTAAAAGGGTGCCGTTTGGGGCTTCTAAAATGGTATTGAGTGCAGTCAGTGCTTGCTGGGCGGTAAGTGGTTTGTGGAATAGCTTGTGGTTCGTCATGGCTCGAAGAAAGCCCGTTGCCACAACGTCCAGGAGCCCAATTGTTTCATGCCGATTCAGAGCACTACTTAGCCACTGTTGAGCGGGTTTATGTTGTGGTGCTGCGGAGTGGAAGGCATAAACGAAAATGTTGACATCAGGAATGATCATCGAGCACCGCCCATACGGCTTCTTTGTCGCTGAGATCTACTAGAGCCGGTCCGCCGCAATCGAAGGAGGGGAGGTTTATCCTGGTGCGCATACGTTTAGAGTAGAAAGCATCAAGTCATCAATCAAGGGGTGTAATGATGCATCTGTCTGCAGGAAGTCGTGAAAGATGTTCAGAAGACTGAAATGGTAGCGGTGTGGTGAGTATCTGGTAGCGCCTGAGTGAGTATCCGGTAGCGGTGTCTCACTCAGGCGTTGTTGGTGGTTATGCGTTGGTGGTGAGGCGCATGTTTGGTCCTTCGAGTGTGATGATCTCGGCGCCGGAGACGAGTCGGTTGAGGATTGACTCGGAGATCACGGCATCGGGGAGTGGACTTGTACCACTCCAGTGGGGTGAATTGTGAGGTC
>NZ_LAYQ01000032.1 GCF_000988205.1 Corynebacterium minutissimum
CGTCGATGCTGCCACGCAAGGCCGTTGCCTACTGGATTGAAGTCGTCTACAACCGTCGGCGCCGGCACTCTGCACTCGGAATGGTCAGCCCCGTCGACTTCGAGAACCACGCCGGCGCAATCAACAGCAGAAAAGAAATAGCTGCCTAACCACTAGGTAGCTCCACTACGTGTCCACGATTTGCGGGCAACCCCAGCTGTTAGAAGGTTTACTTGGGTGCAAACGGGCCTTTTGACTAGAGACTTCTGAGTGAAGCCTTGTGAGTGGAACCTTGTGGATTACTTTGTTGAAGGATCAGCCAATTCGATGGATGAGTTGTAGTTATCCACAGACGGGGAATCGACCGTAGCTTTTGAGGGCTGGAAGCCATGATGATGGAAGCATGATTGACGATTCACACCTCATTTACCTACGACCCCTTTCGAACAACCACCCTGTGTGGAAACAACTTGCTTCAGGTGAACTTATTCGCCTCACCTCGCGTTACGCGATAAACAGCGAGTACTATTCAGCTCTTCCTTACTACCAACGCCATCTCTTTGACATCGTTGCCTTCGGGCGTAGCGCTCATCGGTCAGTTCTCGTGGAAAGATCTGCGGCCAAACTGTTGGGCTTGTGGACGCTGGCGTCTCGGGACGCACAGGTTGTTCTAGCACGGCAATCCAAAACAGTCCCGCCGCGACGGCAATGGGATAGCAAGGTGATGTACCGAAAAATGTGGCTGCCAACCTCAGACATTATCGAGCGCTTCGGGCTTCGGTGCACGTCGGTTGCGCGCACCTGCATCGACGTCGCACGGCTTGCGACGTTTGAGGAAGGGCTGATGGCTGTCGACTCCGCTTTGCGCAAACGACTCGTTAGCATTGACGATTTACGGTCAATGATCACGGCAATGGGCCGTGTAAAAGGTGCTGCTCAGGCTAGGAAAGTGGTTATGCATGCTACCGCCCTCGCCGAATCTCCCTATGAGTCCTATGCGCGCGGCATGTTAATTGTGGAAGGTCTGGGAAAGAATCTCGTGGTTCAGCCAGAGCTTCAGGGTGGGTATCGGCCGGACTTGCTTCTCAACGGCAAAGTCATCATGGAAATAGACGGCGCTGTGAAGTACGACGGAGCGACCTACGGAAAATCTACCGAAGCGGTGATACGGGCTGAGCGGCAAAGAGAGAAATACCTTCAGAATCTCGGATACATCGTGCTGCGCTATTCACCACGGGATCTTCTCCAGAACCGAGAACAGGTTCTTAACGAGGTGCGCGGTGCGTTAAACACCGTGCAACCTCGTTCAGCCTAGCGAGCCTCCTTGTCAGCACGAGGCGCTGCCAGATGGTTTCATTCAGAAGGCATTAGTGAAAAGGTTTGTTTGGGGGCAAACGAACCGTTTGTAAACGCCTAGATGGTTTACTTGGGGGGGTGTTCCTATATAGGTTGTCAACTCCGTGGGTGGCTTGTTGGGGGCATGAAGGGCTTCTGCTTCGCCGTGTGAATGTTGTTTTCGGGCATCTCGAGGAGCCGATTGGGCTTGCTGCTCAATCGGCTTGGATGGGGGCTGTTGGTTCTAAGCTGCTGTGGCCTGTTGGACTGTGGAGATGTCTCGGTAGAGCTCGCCGCTACGCATCATGGCGAAGAGA
>NZ_LAYQ01000033.1 GCF_000988205.1 Corynebacterium minutissimum
TAAAGACTGAATTCTACGACCGTAAGCGATGGCCTACCCGTGATGCTGCACGCAAGGCCGTTGCCTACTGGATTGAAGTCGTCTACAACCGTCGGCGCCGGCACTCTGCACTCGGAATGGTCAGCCCCGTCGACTTCGAGAACCACGCCGGCGCAATCAACAGCAGAAAAGAAATAGCTGCCTAACCACTAGGTAGCTCCACTACGTGTCCACGATTTGCGGGCAACCCCAAGAACGCTGGATGGAAACCGTGGAAGGCACGGCCACCTACCTCGGGATAATGGCCTCACGTGCGGTTGGGTATGACTTTGGCCCGATGTACTTCGACAACACTAAAGAAGCGCGTTTCACGGACGTTGTTCCGTTCCTAAAGACCGGGCAGATCGACAATGACTTTCTGCGCAATCGCTTGCCATATGAGTCCGGTGCTCAGTTATGTTTGCTGCTTGCCGCACTAGCGCCAGGCGGGGAATGGCAAGCCTTTCTCAATGATCAATCCCCGGATACTCCTCGCACGCTTATCGACGCCCTGAGCGCCCTCCTCAGCCAATAAAATTGGGTCCAGCTCGTCGCGGGGAACCCTACAGTGCGACGGCGATGCTAGTCGACGCCGTGAGCAGCTAAGGTTATCCTCGCCTCATGGTGTTCAGAAGACTGAAATGGTAGCGGTGTGGTGAGTATCTGGTAGCGCCTGAGTGAGTATCCGGTAGCGGTGTCTCACTCAGGCGTTGTTGGTGGTTATGCGTTGGTGGTGAGGCGCATGTTTGGGCCTTCGAGTGTGATGATCTCGGCGCCGGAGACGAGTCGGTTGAGGATTGACTCGGAGATCACGGCATCGGGGAGTGGACTTGTACCA
>NZ_LAYQ01000034.1 GCF_000988205.1 Corynebacterium minutissimum
CGTTCTCTTCGCATGATGCGTAGCGGCGAGCTCTACCGAGACATCTCCACAGTCCAACAGGCCACAGCAGCTTAGAACCAACAGCCCCCATCCAAGCCGATTGAGCAGCAAGCCCAATCGGCTCCTCGAGATGCCCGAAAACAACATTCACACGGCGAAGCAGAAGCCCTTCATGCCCCCAACAAGCCCACCCACGGAGTTGACAACCTATATAGGAACACCCCCCTTGCAGTACCGGATGCACGGAACACCGGTACCAACTACGCGGACTCGCGGTACCAACTACCCCAAATCGACATCTACGGTGACGAATATCGCAAAGAAAACGTCGCACTCAACCAGATCGAAGAAACAATCTTCCAAGCGCTCAAAGAAACCAACCGGATCAATCTCCGCGAGTGGCCAGGCGAACACTAAGACAAACGGTGCGAAGCACGATCGACACTCCCTACTAGAGCAAAAAGCATCTTTCGCCCAAGCGCAAAGCCTTCCTTCTCATTCACGCCCGACGCTCCTAAAAATGGGTCAATGCGGATACCGATGCACCTTCCTGTGCTCGAACCAGGCCCAAATCAAAGAAGCCAAGAACAACAGTGGCGTAACCCACGCCAGACGATGCCACCAATGTGCTCCAAAGTATGATTCATCAGCACTTAATCCTGCTAGATAATTGATTACAAGCGTTGCGATGAACAGCACTACAACGACAGTAACGCTCCACCAGTAGGCTGCGCTTTTCTGTTTACGTATCAATGCCATCCTCCTCAATACATGTTTACTGTTTTAGCGCGGGTTTGTGTGGTTAGCCATCTCCCCCACCCGGATTACATCGTTCGGCTATTGTTCTAGGAAGTCCAACATCAGGGCGCCAATCCTCCAAGTTCCAAATAGGCTTAACTCGGGCGACTTGAGATAGCGGGTGACACACAAACTGGTTGTGGAGGCTTCCGGTATCCGCAACCCCGGGCCTGGCCCCCGGAAAGTAGACACGTCGGGGGTTAGCTATGCTGCTTGGGTCAGTGTAGTTGATGTGAGTGCTTCGAAGGCATCGGGGGCTAGAAGATTGCACCAGGAGTGCCGTCTGCGCGTGTTGTAGCGCATGCACCATCGGAAGACTTCTTGGCGGCAGCTGATGGGATTGTCAAAGACTTTCCGATCACGCAGAACTTCACGCTTGAGACTGGCGTTAAACGATTCTGCCAGGGCATTATCGGCACTCGTTCCCACTGCTCCCATGGATTGGCGAACACCAAGTACAGCGCAGTGCTCTCTAAATGCTTGTGA
>NZ_LAYQ01000035.1 GCF_000988205.1 Corynebacterium minutissimum
CTCGGTTCGGTAGTCATAGACAAACTGGAAGCGGATTACCAGCGTGTCTCTTCGGCAAAATACTTCGCGGCCTTACGCAGGATGTCACGTTCTTCACGAAGCTTAGAGACTTCTTTTTCTAGCTGGCGGATCCGTTCAGAATCAGTCGTCGCCTGGGCGTTGTCACGCAGGGTCTTCGTGCGGGCGCGTTTGCCGGTGCCGTACTGCTTAAGCCAGGAATAAAGTGAGGATCGATTGACTCCAAGCTCTGCTGAAGCCGCGTGAAGTGAGAGGTCCTCATTGTTTTCGTAGAGGGCCACAGCATCACGTTTGAACTGTTCGGAGTACCTAGGCATGGTGGTAGATTACCTTTCTTCCCAACCCAACCGGGCTGGATATCAGGTGTCTACCAAACAGGGGTCAGGTCCCTGCAAATGGTCCGGGGATGAGTGTCCTCAGCCGGCAAAGCTGTGTTGCTTGTTTGGGCGGCGGTGGATTCTTTGTGCTTGAGATAATTAGCGCGTATGACTCGTGCTCGGATCCGTTGCGGTCTATAAGCGCAGACGTGGAGACGTGGATGTGCAGCACGCAGGTCTGTGTTTTCGGGTTTGTGCTTTTGGGTTTTCTAGATGTCGCTTCCGGCTGCCGGATATGGCAGCACTGCTGTGCGACTGGCTTAGGTTGCCTTCAACGACACGTATACTCGCCCCCAGTGTTGCTTGGGGTGCGATGCGAAGGCCCGAAAACGCACCAAGAGCCTAGACATGGTGTGTCTAGGCTCTTGGTGAGATATATTTAGTTGTTTGTTTTGTTTGGTGTCGGCGGTTTCTTACTCTCCCACAACCTCCCGGTTGCAGTACCATCAGCGTTAGCAGGCTTAGCTTCCGGGTTCGGAATGGGACCGGGCGTTTCCCTGCTGCTATAGGCCACCGACAAACACACGGAGCAAACCTGGTTTGCTGGTGTTGTGTCAGATACTGTGTAGTGGACGCAAGCGACAGTGTGATTAATTAACTGTTGTGTTTGTTGTTTACACACTGAAAAGTTCAAGTGTGTGTGTTTGTTTTGGTCTATTAGTACCAGTAGCCTCCACACTTTACAGTGCTTCCAGGTCTGGCCTATCAACCCCATCGTCTTTGGGGGACCTCAAATACGAAACCTCATCTTAAAAC
>NZ_LAYQ01000036.1 GCF_000988205.1 Corynebacterium minutissimum
GCGCGTTTGCCGGTGCCGTACTGCTTAAGCCAGGAATAAAGTGAGGATCGATTGACTCCAAGCTCTGCTGAAGCCGCGTGAAGTGAGAGGTCCTCATTGTTTTCGTAGAGGGCCACAGCATCACGTTTGAACTGTTCGGAGTACCTAGGCATGGTGGTAGATTACCTTTCTTCCCAACCCAACCGGGCTGGATATCAGGTGTCTACCAAACAGGGGTCAGGTCCCTCAACATAGGTATCGGATTGTTGGCGGGTTAGGTGAAGGATTGCGTGTGGCTGCTCAACGCGACTATTGGTTGACACTGAGCACAAAGCCGCGTGCCGCAGGCATTTTCTTCGTACGTCAGGCGGGAACTGCTTCGCTGATGACTTCAGGACGCTTGCAGAAAGCAAAGCGCACCTTGTGCTCCTATGGTTCGGGTTTGTTCGTGAAGGCGGCAATAGAGGTCGCAGCGACACTTTTTGTGGTGGACAGTTGGATGCAGAAATCGATGGTGTTCAGCCCGGTAGAGGAGAGGGGTAACCGTGTAGCAAGTTGTCGATTTGGGGTAGTTGGTACCGCGAGTCCGCGTAGTTGGTACCGGTGTTCCGTGTATCCGGTACTGCAAGGGGTTTTCTTTCATAGTTGATGTTGGCGACACCACAATCCGCTGGTGTTGCGTCAACTTCTACTTGGAAGGAGCTGGTCCTTGTGGCCAACTTCAAGCAGATCATTGCGATGTGCCTTGATGGTGCTAGCTAGGCGCAGAT
>NZ_LAYQ01000037.1 GCF_000988205.1 Corynebacterium minutissimum
GGCTTTAGTAAACGGCGTCGGTGCATCACCACCAGGCGCAAGCCTGGCCATCGAGTCATGCCAGATTTAGTAGGCCGCAAATTCACAGCTGACAGGCCGAACCACGTCTATGTAGGCGACATTACGTACCTGCCGTGTAAGGGCGGCAAGAACATGTACCTGGCCACGGTCATCGACGTCTACTCGCGCAAACTCGTCGGCCATGCACTAGCCGATCACATGCGGGTATCGCTGGTTATCGAAGCTTTATCTCATGCCAGAAAAGTCCGCGGAAGCCTTAAAGGGGCAATTTTCCATTCCGATCACGGCAGTGTGTACACCTCACAAGCATTTAGAGAGCACTGCGCTGTACTTGGTGTTCGCCAATCCATGGGAGCAGTGGGAACGAGTGCCGATAATGCCCTGGCAGAATCGTTTAACGCCAGTCTCAAGCGTGAAGTTCTGCGTGATCGGAAAGTCTTTGACAATCCCATCAGCTGCCGCCAAGAAGTCTTCCGATGGTGCATGCGCTACAACACGCGCAGACGGCACTCCTGGTGCAATCTTCTAGCCCCCGATGCCTTCGAAGCACTCACATCAACTACACTGACCCAAGCAGCATAGCTAACCCCCGACGTGTCTACTTTCCGGGGGCCAGGCCCGTCGTTGCGGCATGCTGCTGTGATCAGGGCTTGGGCGAGGTAGGTTTTGCCGACTGAGGATTTGCCCAGGATGACAATGTTTTGGCCCAGGTGGCACCATTGTCCGTGAGCGAGTCTGTTGACTTGCTCGGGGTTGATGTTGCGGTCAGGCGTGCAGACTACCTTTTCAAGGCAAGCATCAAGGTTCGGCGATCGGGATGCTTTCAGCAGTTTGTTGATGCGTCGTTCACGCCTGGCCGCGACTTCTTTATCGAGTGCGTAGAGCACCTTTTGGGAAAACGTCCATGCGTCGAATGCGGGATCGTTGGCGATGTCGATAACGCTTCTGCCGAAGCAGTCATCCGCAGCGCGGTGAAGTCGGCCAGAACGGATTCGTCAAGGAAGCGATCTGGCGGGTTGGTG
>NZ_LAYQ01000038.1 GCF_000988205.1 Corynebacterium minutissimum
AGACGACCCGAACGAGCCGGTGAGGAGACGACCCCGAACGAGCCGGGTGAGGAGACCACTCCGAACAACCCGGGTGAGGAGACCACTCCGAACGAGCCGGGTGAGGAGACGACCCCGAACGAGCCGGGTGAGGAGACCACTCCGAACCAGCCGGGTGAGGAGACCACTCCGAACGAGCCGGGTGAGGAGACGACCCCGAACGAGCCGGGCGAAGAGACTGATAAGCCGAAGATTTCGACGAATGCTGACTTTGCTAACGGTGCAACTGAGGTTGTTGCTGGTGCGAAGGTTAACGATACGGTGACGTATGAGGGTTTGGTTCCGGGTATGGAATACACCCTGAAGGCTGAGCTGATTTCTAAGGTTGATGGCAAGTCTGTCCTGGGTAAGGGTGAGAAGACCTTTACTCCGGATGCTGCTGATGGTGAGGTTGTTGTTGAGATCATCGTTGCTGATTCGGTGAAGAAGCCGGTTGAGGCTGCGGTTGCCTTTGAGGAGTTGACTTCTGTTGAGGTCAACGACAAGGGCGAGGAGACTCCGGGTACTGATCCGGAGGAGCCGAACCACATCGCTGAGCACAAGGACATCAACGATAAGAACCAGACGGTTCCGAAGCCGTCCGAGGAAACGACCCCGAACGAGCCGGGTGAGGAGACCACTCCGAACCAGCCGGGTGAGGAGACCACTCCGAACGAGCCGGGCGAGGAGACCACTCCGAACAACCCGGGTGAGGAGACGACCCCGAACCAGCCGGGCGAGGAGACCACCCCGAACGAGCCGG
>NZ_LAYQ01000039.1 GCF_000988205.1 Corynebacterium minutissimum
AGGACTTTTACGTGCAGCCTGGTGGGGAATCCGACGACAGGAAGATCAACGAGTCGACGGGTGGTGTGGTCGCGCAGCTTGCCTGGCTGTCCGCAGTCCGGGCACACGCCGATAACGGCTACGGGCGTGGCCTCAATGATGGTCAGCGGTCCGGCATCAGCAGCACCGGTGATGGCAAGTCCGATTTCCGCGGTACGGCAGATGGTGTCGGCAACGAGGTTTCCAGTAGGCTTCACAGTACGGGTTCCTGGTGGGTGTTCAGAAGACTGAAATGGTAGCGGTGTGGTGAGTATCTGGTAGCGCCTGAGTGAGTATCCGGTAGCGGTGTCTCACTCAGGCGTTGTTGGTGGTTATGCGTTGGTGGTGAGGCGCATGTTTGGTCCTTCGAGTGTGATGATCTCGGCGCCGGAGACGAGTCGGTTGAGGATTGACTCGGAGATCACGGCATCGGGGATGGACTTGTACCACTCCAGTGGGGTGAATTGTG
>NZ_LAYQ01000004.1 GCF_000988205.1 Corynebacterium minutissimum
CGGTGCGAGCACCCGAGCTGGTCTTCAATCTGGCGTAAGAACGCTTCCTAATCAGCAGCGTCATCACCGCACGGTAATCCGGCATAAGCGGACTCCTTCCAGTACACGCCGCACCCGAGTGGTGCGGCTACCGGAAGTATCATCCCGAGCACCCTGAGCTGCTACCAGAAACCCACTGAAGCGCTACCGGATAGTCACGACACTGCTACCAAATAGCCGGTCGCAACAACCACTCCAGCATTCGTCGTTGGTGTTCTCCGCGTCTTCCGCGGTGTGTGCGTGCTAGTAGTTTCAGCTGGGAGTTGATTCCGCCTTCAAGGCTGTTGGCGGTGGCCTTGATCCGGTGTGCGTCAAGGACTCCATCGGGTGGGTTGAGGTAGACAAACAGCAGGTTGCTGCGCCAGAGGTAGTTGAGACTGTTGTAGGTCTTGCGCACGCTGGCATGAGTCCAGGTGTGAGTCCAGCGACCGGTGACTTCGAAGCGCTCCAATCAGCTACACTGACCCGAGCAGCATAGCTAACCCCCCGACGTGTCTACTTTCCGGGGGTCAGGCCCTTCACGATGCTCCGTTGCTGGCCACCGTCAAGACGATCCCACTGCTCGTTCAAGGCCGCGACGATGATCGCCTGGGCGTGCTCGCCACTACTTAAGGTTGCATCGTCAGGATCATAAACAGGCACACCGTGAGTAGCGAGTAGATCATTGATTGGTTTCATGGGTATCAGTCTTTCCTTAGTGGTGGACGCGCATGCGCAATCACTAGAAAATATTATCTATAAGTGCTTTATTAAACAGGATGCTGCATCGGTCGTCGCGTGCACGCTGACCCCAATCTGAGTGTTCCCGATACTGCCCAGGAGCAGCGAGCCCATACGACTACTTGTTCAAGCCGGTTAGAATCCAAGCACTACCCGGATTATCCAGAGAAAAAGTGAGAGCAACTGTCGTTGACTCCATGATTAAAGAAGACGGACTTGATGGAGAACACAGATCGAGAGCCTGTCGAGAGAACTTCACCCATTGTTCGCTGTCGCCCTTTCCTCTAAGAAAGAGGAAGTTTTCGTGATCGGAGAAGCCGTGTTCTGGAACAGGGGGATCATCAGCCATAAGTGTTTCTTTGACTGTTTGATACGGAGTGTATGGGCACACGATCGAAAACTCAGTCCACTCTGGTCCGTAGAGTTCCTCCAGTGTGATGGACTCAGTAACGGGGATTGCATGTCCCGATCGTCCTAGGGACGCGAGATGAGAAGCCAATGGGTCATCAAAACTACAAGAGGAGAGTAATAGGGAGACAATACTAGTGAACCCTATCCGCGCCATCATGCGTCTCATTAACATAACCCCCTTCTCGTGCCTATCCTAGGAAAGTATAGATAGCAGTCCAATTCTAGCCCAGAGGGCGCACTGGTTCAGAGCAGAAGCTTCGTCGCCACTACTTGCGAAAGCAGATCCAAGAAATCGACCTTGGGCATTGTTATACAGGTTCATGCTGGTCTCATCCGCTGGCCCCTGAGCGACAGTTTCGTGGTTAGTAGCAATCCGTTCAGCTGCATCTGCACCGATTCTCATCGTCATCAGGGCATTCCACGAGCAGTGCCGAAAAGCATCGCCCTTTCCATTGCGGAGTGATGCGGCGCCAGGAAACCGGTTCTGCGCTTCCATACTCGCGGTTGTGGCTGCCTCTCTCAAATCCTCGCAACTCTCCTGCTAAGCGCGGCGGAAGGCGAGAGCATCCGCGAAATGTCGCGTAACGCAACATTGCTGCGGAGCAATCACTCAAGGAAAGCTGACAATGACCTACAACGCCCCACCCCAATACCAAAGCCCCGCTCCTGAAAAAGTGGTCGACGACTCCGCTGGTGGCATATCATCCTGAGCATGCTAGCGGGGGCGATTATCGCAACCGCGTCCATCGTAGCTATCGCATTCGCTATACCGGAGGATGCGATAGAAGAAGGTAGCGCGTCCGAAGTGGGTGGTGGCAATGTTGCTGCAACTCAGTATCTTTCAGACAAGGGAATCAACATTGAACCAGAACTAATCGGTAGAATTTCTACAATCGTGTGCGATGGCATGGCCAGCGGGAATCCCGGAAGTCAGTTAATCAACGCTGTGGAGGAAACGATGGACGGCATTAACTATATAAACGCATCTGAACTGGTGGCGGCTTCCACGGTTTATACGTGCCCGGAGCATATCGGAAAGCTGGCCAGATAAACGCCACATTGATTTTGCGGTTTAATCGCCGTTCAGTCTCCCAAGAAGTATCCGCACTAACCGTCTGTTTTCTGGCAGCTGGTGCGGCTTTCTTTGTTATGCGGTCTCCCTTGCATCTTTTCTGCACGGATGACCCCGCCCTGCGTAGAGTGGGCCGCATGACAGTACCCAATATCGAACTCCACGACGGCAACACCATTCCCCAGCTCGGCTACGGTGTCTTCAAGGTTGACCCCGACAAGACCGAAGAGCTGGTCCTCGAAGCCCTCAAGGTGGGCTACCGCCACATCGACACCGCTGCCATCTACGGCAACGAGGAAGGCGTGGGCCGCGCGATTGCTAAGTCTGGCATCCCGCGCGAAGAGCTGTTCATCACCACGAAGCTGTGGAATGACCGCCAGACTGATGCCGCCGCTGCTCTCGACGAGTCTTTGGAAAAGCTAGGACTGGACTATGTGGACCTCTACCTCATCCACTGGCCCTGCCCGGACAATGGCACGTACGTCGACGCGTGGAAACAGCTTATCGAGCTGAAGAAGGCCGGCAAGGCCAAGTCCATCGGCGTCTCCAACTTCGAACTGGAGCACCTGGACCAGCTGGAAACCCGGACTGATGAAACCCCCGTGGTCAACCAGGTGGAGCTGCACCCCTACCTGCAGCGCTGGCGCGAGCTCGATGCCTTCCGCGCCCACCAAGTACACATCGAGGCCTGGGGCCCACTAGGCCAGGGCAAGACAGATCTTTTTGAGCAACCGGAAATCACCGAGCCCGCCGAGAAATATGGCGTTTCCCCCGCTCAGGTGATTATCCGCTGGCACCTGCAAAATGGCGTCATCGTGTTCCCGAAGTCCGAAAACCCGGAGCGCATCGCGCAGAACTTCGATGTATTCGGCTTCGAGCTTGATGAATCCGAGATGGCTGCGATTACTGATCTCGACCTCGGGGAAGAGGGCCGCGGCGGCACTCACCCCAAGGAGATGAACTACTAAGCCTCCGGAAGCTCCGGCGGAATGTTGGTGCGCTCGTACTCGGCAAGAATGTCGATGCGGCGCTGGTGGCGCTCAGCACGGGACCATTCCTGATCTAGGAAGGCATCAACGATGGCGAGCGCCTCCTCCTCGGAGTGCATGCGGCCGCCAATGCCGATGAGCTGGGCATTGTTGTGCTCGCGGGCTAGGCGTGCAGTCTCCGGGGACCACGCCAAGGCGCAGCGCGCGCCCTTCACCTTGTTCGCAGCGATCTGCTCGCCGTTACCGGAACCGCCGAGCACGATGCCGAGCGAGCCCGGATCGTTGACGGTCCGCAGCGCGGCCTCGATGCAAAATGCCGGGTAATCATCCTCGGCGTCGTACTCGTGGGCACCGCAGTCAATGACGTCGTGCCCCTGCTTCTTCAGGTGTTCAGCGATGATGTTCTTCATCTCGAACCCTGCGTGGTCTGCTCCTAAATAAACGCGCATGGCCCACATCTTAGCGGGCAGCACGACTCCCCGCTGAGCCCTGCCATTAATAGCGTGCGCTTGCTACGCTTGGGGCCACTCACGCACAAGAGGAAGTTGGCATGCCCATGGCCAGACGCGTCGCCGCTCTATATCTCGTAGCTTTTCTCATCGGCGCCGGTTTGTTCGCCGCAGGTTTCTTCACGGAACGCAGCTTCCTCCGGCCCCTGGTCATGGCGATCGTGATGACCGTGGCTCACCTCGGGGTGGGCGCGTGGTGGATAGCCCAGAAGCCACACCGTGCAGCTGGGATCACCGCCGGTGTGCTTGCACTCCTCGCAGGCGCTTCATGGGCCACGTGGGTAGTCGCCGCGTGGGAGGAATTTCAAGCGCAGGCCTACCTCCCAATCATCAACATCGCAGGACTTCCTGCTTTCGTGCTCACCCCCATCGTCCTCATCTGCGTCGTCGTAGCAGCGACGCAGAATCGAACTCGCTAAACCTGCGGGGATTCGGTGCGGGAGCGCTTGAGTTCGAAGAAGTACGGGAACTGGGCTAGGCGCACGGAGGCGTCGAAAAGCTCGCCTGCTTCCTCGCCGGTGGGAACGCGCGTGATGACCGGACCGAAGAAGGCGGTATCGCCGAACTTCACCACTGGGGTACCGACCTCGTCGCCGACCTCGGAAATGCCACGATTGTGGAACTCGGTGAGCTTCTCATCCATCTCCTCGGTGTTGGCCACGGAGGCGAAGGTGGAGGGGAGGGAGACGTCGTCAAGCGCCTGCTTAATGATGTCATCGTAGGCACCGTACCCCTTCTTGCCGCCCTGGCCTTCCGTGTGGATGCGGGTGCCCATCGCGGTGTAGAAGGCATCGACCTTCTCCGGGGCCTCGACGGCAATCTTGGCTGCTACGCGGGCAGGGCCCCAGTTGGCCTCCATCATCTTCATGTACTCCGGATCGAGGTCACGCCCCTTGTTGAGCACGGACAGGGACATCGGTTCGAAGGTGACCTCAATATCGCGGACCTTCTCCACCTCTTTAATCCAGCGCGAGGTCAGCCAGGCGAAGGGGCATGAGCAGTCAAACCAGAACGTCACTTGTTGAGCCACGGTAAATCTCCTTTGTTTGTGTGGGCTTTGGCACCCCACCCTAGGCGTGTGACTACGCTGGTGCAGAGACTAAAGGTACCGAGAAAGAGGAGAGACAGTACATGACCTCGATTAACCTCACCCGCGAGGAAGCCCAGCAGCGTTCCGACATGGTGGAGGTAAGCCACTACGACGTCGCCCTCGACCTCACTGGGGAAGAGTTTTTCACCTCCACCACGGTGGTGAAGTTCCGAGTTAAGAAGGCCGGTTCTACGTTTATTGATTTGCGCGGCGACGAGCTTGTCGAGGTCCGCCTCAACGGCGCTCCCCTGCCCACCAGTGCTTATGACCCGACGTACGGGATCCCGCTGTCGGGTTTGCAGGTGGCGGAGTATGAGCTGAAGGTCGTGGCGAAGATTCGCTATTCACGCACGGGCGAGGGCCTGCACCGCTTCGTCGACCCAGTCGACGGCGAGGCCTACCTCTACACACAGTTCGAGACTGCCGACGCCAAGCGCGTCTTCGCCTGCTTTGACCAGCCGGATCTGAAGGCTACGTACTCGCTGGCTTTTGAGGTCCCAGAGCACTGGACGGTGATTACCAACTCCCCCATCAGGCGTTCAGGCAACACCGTGCGCGCGGCGGTGGATTACCCGCTGTCGACGTACCTGATTGCTCTGTGTGCGGGCCCGTATGTGGGCGTGACGGATACGTGGACGGGCACGCTGGCGGAGCACCCGGAGGCTCGCCTGCTAAAACCGTTGAGGTGCCGTTGGGTATTTATTGCCGCCCCTCCCTGCTGGAATCGCTCGACGCCGAGCGTCTGTTCACCGAGACCAAGCAGGGCTTTGATTTCTACCACCGCAACTTCGGCTTTGCCTACCCCTTTGGCAAGTATGACCAGATTTTCGTTCCGGAGTTCAACGCCGGCGCAATGGAGAACGCCGGCTGCGTGACCATCCGCGACGAGTATGTTTTTACGTCGCAAGCCTCGCACTACAAGTATGAGCGCCGCGCGGACACCATCCTGCACGAGCTAGCGCACATGTGGTTCGGTGACCTCGTGACCATGCAGTGGTGGGATGACCTGTGGCTCAACGAGTCCTTCGCCACCTGGTCGGCGGCGATTTCGCAGGCGGAGGAAACCGAGTACGACACCGCGTGGGTGACCTTTGCCAACGTGGAGAAAGCCTGGGCCTACCAGCAGGATCAGCTGCCCACGACGCACCCGATTTCCACGGATGCTTCTGACATTGAGACCGTGGAGCAGAACTTCGACGGCATCACCTACGCCAAGGGGGCGTCGGTGCTGAAGCAACTGCAGGCCTACGTGGGCCGCGAGAGCTTCTTCGCCGGGGTACGCCGCCACTTCCAGGAGCACCAGTGGTCGAACGCCACCTTCGGGGATTTGCTGCGTCACTTGGAGGAGGCCTCAGGGCGCGACCTGTCCTTCTGGGCACAGCAGTGGCTAAAGACCACGGGCGTGAACACTCTGGGTGTGGCGTTGGAGACGGACGAGTCCGGCACCATCACACAGGCCTATCTCACCCAACGTGGCGATACTCTGCGCACCCACCGCGTCGCCGTCGGCGTCTACGCCCTGCAAGGAGAGAAGGTGGTGCGCACCGAGCGCATCGAGATGGATATCGATGGCGCCTTTACCGAGATTCCGGAACTCATTGGCCGCAAGCAGGCGGACATCGACTTTGTGCTGCCTAACGACGATGACCTGACCTACTGCCTCATCGAGCTGGACGCCGGTTCCCTGCAGTTCCTGCAGGAGAATATCGACAAGTTCGAGGACCCCATGGCCCGCACTTTGTGCTGGTCCACCGCCTGGGAGATGACCCGGGCAGGTACCATGCGCGCCCGCGATTTCGTGGCGCTTGTCGCCCGCGGCGCGGCGGCGGAGACCGAGCTCGCCGTGCTGGAGCGCATCCTCTCCCAGGCCGCAACGGCCCAGTCCACCTATGCGGACCCCGAGTGGGCAAAGGAGGATACGCAGCTTGCCGACGCCCTCCTTGACGGCGCCCGCTCCGATAACGCCGAGCGCTCCATCGTCTTCACCCAGGCGCTGGCTGGCATCAAGCTTCACGACGCCTCCCGCACCTTCTTCCAAGAGCTCCTTCAGACTTCCTCGGATGCGGGCCTGCGCTGGAAGGTGCTCACCGCGCTTATCGCCGATGGCTCGCTTGCCGACGTCACCGGCCCCGAGGCCGCCGGCGCCGCCATGACGGCGGTGGCGGAGGAACTCAAACGCGATAACACCGCGACGGGCTACCAGGCCTCGCTTAAGGCGTTGGCTGCCGTAAACACCGAGGACAACAAGCGCGCGGTGTGGGACGAGATTGTGGCCGGCGAACTGGGCAACCGCGACTTGGAGTCGAAGCTAGCGGGCCTGACCTTCGTTGGCTCCGATGAGCTCCTGCCGAGTGCAGAGTTCTTCGACGTGGCGGAAAAGATCTGGTCCGCGCAGTCCAACGAGATTGCCTTGACCACGGTGACCGGGTTGTTCCCGCGCTGGGATGTCAGCCAGGAGACCCTCGACCGCGCCGATGAGTTTCTCTCCCGCGATCTGGCCGGTGGCCTGCGCCGCGCCGTGACCGAGCAGCGTGACCGCCTCGCCCGCGCCCTGCGCAACCGCGCCGTCGACCGCGGTTAGCACACGCATCTAGCCCCTCCCCTGAGGGGCTTTTCTCGTACCAGCCCCATTACCCTTTTACCCAGGGATTTTGTTCCTCCGGTTGCGGGGTTGCGGGTGCTGGTTTAATCTTCGTGCCCATGGGGGATATTGAAACCTACCTCCGCCTCCGCAACTCGGGGATTGCGCTGGTGGAACACATACCTGGCACACCCGATGAGCTCCGCGCGCTCGGCGCTGACCCAGCCGACGCCACCGAACTTGCCGGTCTGCACCAGGTGTACTTCGGCCCCACCCGCTACACCGGCAAACAGAAAAAGGCACGCGCTGCCGCCATTCAACAACGCCACAGCCTAGGCACCCTCACACTCATTGAAACCTACGTTTCAAAAGTAAAGAAAACCCTCGACGCCTGGAACCTGAGAGTCAGACTTACCGCCACACCCGCACACCGCATCCCCACCGTCGCCGCCACACGCCTGAAAGAACTGCGTTCCAAACGCATAGCCAAACCAGGGGTGCGCATCACCTACCGCGCACAAGGCCCCAACACCCTTTCCATTACTGACGATGCCACCACGATTGCCAACATGCGCGGTGTCCTCGAATCCACCAACACCACCGACCTGCTTCAAGCCGCCAACGACGTCTTCTTCAAAGAGGGCACCGGTTCCAAGCCTGCGGTGCGTACCCAAGTCATCGTCACGTTAAACGAGTTGGACCAGATCATCAACGGCGACGGGGACGAAATAGAGCTCAACCTGACCAACGGTGGGCGCATGACAGGGGCCGAGTTCTTAACCCACAAGTTTGCCGAAATAGGCTACGCCACCATCGTTCACCCCATTGAAGGGCCCATTAACACCTGGCGGCTAGAACGAGGGGCAAACTTCAAACAGCGCCTTACCCTGCACGCTGAATTCCACACGTGTTCAAGACCTGGGTGTAATAAGCCAGCTGATTACTGCCAAATCCATCACCTCATCCCCTGGCAAGCAGGCGGCTACACCAACATTAAGAACCTGACCTTCCTGTGCGCCTACCACAACGGTATTAACGATGATGACCCTTTAAAACCCACCGGGCGCGGCTACATGTACCGGCTGAATACCGGGGTTAGTTTCATCCCACCCTGGGGAACACCGATAACCGCGATGCCCGAATACCAGGAAGCAGTCGCCAGACTCAACACCGAACAAGCAGGACAACCACCAGAGGAACCACCCGACAGCAGCTAACACCCACAGCCACCACACGCAGCAACGGCAGAAAGGAAACAGCTAACCACCAGTGACAACACTGCCACCCGCAGACCACATCAAGGCACGCGGCATATCGGCGATCCTTGAGCACGATTCACGCGCTTCCCGCTGAGGGTTAAGCCCTTAAAGAACGAAACCCGCCAACCGAAAGATGGCTGACGAGTTGGCGTGCTTTAACGCCTCCCCAAAGGGACACACCTAATGACGGCTGCCCCCGCAGGGTCGCAGACTCATAGTGATTAGTCGAGGGTCGGCGTGGGGTCCTCGCCGATGACAACTTCCACCGTGACCGCATCGGGGCGCAGGGTCTCTTCCAACTGGGCAGCTACGACACCGCCCTCTGCCTTGACGGTTCGCGTAATGCGCAAGACCGGTTGGTTGCGTCCAACGCCCAGGGCTTTCTGCTCCTCCGTGCGCGCGGTGGCGGCCACGAGAGAATCCCGCTTAAATACGGGTGCCAGGTCAAGCTCCGTCAATAATTCAGTCAGCGGCTTCTGCATTTCCTCTTCCGTGAGGCGCGGTGCCAAGGCCTGCGGGATAAGAAGCGTGGAGGCCATGATGGGCGATCCTTCAGTCATCTGCACCGTGCGGCATTCCCACACGGCATCGCCTTCTTCAATCCCAAAGGTGGAGGCGAGGTGCCCGGGTGTTTCAATAAGCGTCAGCGACAGCACCCGCACCTCAACCTCAAGACCATGCTCCCGTAATTGGTCAAGCGCGCTGCGCCCGCTCGTCAGGCTCAACGTCGGCGGGGTGGCACGCACGAAGGTGCCGCCGGTGCGCCCGCGCTTGCGGTCGATAAGTCCCTCGATCTGGACGATGTCCAGGGCGTGGCGCACTGTCATGCGCGCCACCTTGTATTCCTGAACCAATTCCCGCTCCGTGGGGAAGCGATCACCCGGCTTCAGTTCGCCGGATTCAATCTTGCTCCGCAGCGAATCCGCGATCACCAAATAGGCGGGGCGGCGGCGTTGAGAGGTGGACACGCCTCATAACTGTACCGTGCGCTGCGTTCTTCGCATCTTGAGAGAAAACGCGCCACCTACTTGCGCTGGTTTAGCTCAATGCGTGGGCGCACGCGGATCTCAGTGAGCTGCGTGGTAGGGCCGGCATCAACGGTGGCGCGGATAGCCTTCGCCACCTCGACCGGGGCGATAACGTGCTCCGGGTTGTAGTCCTGCAGGCCCTGCAGCATCGGGGTATCCGTCGGGCCCGGCGCGACGGTGGACACGCGGATGCCGAGCTCGCCGAGGCGGAGGCCGTCGGCAAGCGCGTACAGCGCATGTTTGGTGGCCGCGTAGATGACGTTGTCGCCATAAGAGTGGATACCAGCACCAGAGTTGATGAACACCACGAGCCCTTCCGCCGCGCGCAGCGCAGGCAGCAGAAGGCGGGTCAGCTCGGCTGGAACGTGCACGTTGAGGTCCATCTGCGCACGCCAATCCTCAGGTCTAGCGCTTTCCACCGAGCGTTTATCCGCCCGGGCCGCCGCGTGCACGAGCACGTCGACGCGCTCCAGCGAAGCCAGCTCGGAGGGAAGCGGTGAGCCGTCGAGAAGCGACAGCAAGTCGATTTCCACCGGCACGATGTTCTCCGCCTCCGGCAGCTCCCCGGCTCGCCGACCTAGTGCATACACGCGGTGGTCGCGCGCAAGGTCCTTGATGATCTCCGCGCCCATTCCACCCGTCGCACCAGTTACAACGGCAGTTTTCACCATGGTTGTTCCTCCTTCTCGTTAGCGGAAACGCTTCGGCACATCCGGCTCCCCCAGCGTCAGCATCAGGCGGTTAGCCCAGTTGAAGAACGCGGTGGAGTTGATGACATCGATGATGGCTAGGGTATCGAATCCCACGGACTCGAGGCGTTCAACGTGGGAGGCGTCGAAGGCAAAGGGTGACTCGGTCAGGGCCAGGGCGGCATCGCGAATGGCGGACCACTGCGCCGAGCCCAGGTCAGCGGAAACGCCTTCCTCGAGCAGGCGGTCAATCGCCGCGGCGTCACCGCCCTCTTCCTTGGCGCGCTGCTGGTGCACCGACGCGCAGTACTCGCAACCGTTGAGACGCGATACCACCGTGGCGGCCAGCTCACGCTCGGCGCGGCCGAGGCCGCCGTCGGTGTTGTAGAAGATGTCCAGGTCCGTGAGCGTGCGCGCCTTGAGCGCTGCTGGGTCGCGGGCTAGCAGGCGGAAGTACTCCATGTCGATGCGCTCGGGCTTAATCAGCGCATCACGCTGCGCGTCCGTGAACTCCTCCTTCGGCTGCGGCGGCACCCAGGGCTTCCAGCCCAGCGAGTGCGCCACGAAGCCCTGCGGCTTGGCGACGTCCGGCACCAACGTCCCCTCCCCCGGCACCCACTCCGGGGTCTGGGTGGGGCGCGGCGCCTCAGTCACGGGCGCGGGCTGCGCGGCACCGGCAAGCACGGAGAGGCCGTACACCACGCGCAGCTGGAAGGATAGGAAGCTGACCAGCTGCGCCAGCGTCACGATGTCATCGTTGGACCACCCGGCCGCCTGCAGGTGACCAATCGCAGCCGGGGAGGCGTCCTTGGGGTGGAAGACCAGAAGGTGGGCGAAGTCAAGGGCGGCGGCGAGGCGCGGTGGGCCCTCGAAAAGCGTGAAACCGCCCTCGATGTACGGGCCGGTGGTGATGCCGTGCTCCACCGCGCGGGCTATCGCGGCGGCGAGCTCCTCCGACTCCTCCGCCAGCAGGTCAGAATAAAAGGCGACGGCAGGAGCCGCCTGATACACGCCCGCAACAAACGTCGCGATAGCGTAGCGCTCCGCATAGCTAAACGTGCCGGGCGCTGAAGGCTCGAGGAGCGCGGCGAAGGAGGCTTGTGCGTTCTCCTTTGCTTCGGGCCGGCGCTCGCGCAGCTGAGCCACGTCTCCCTCAACACCCGCCAACAGGTTTATGATGTCTGCCATGAATTAATCCTTTCGTTTTCGCCCAGGCTACAGGCCCAGGTTGAGGTCGCCGGCGCGGTAGCGCGAGCCGGGGATGGCCTCGATGAGCTTCCGGGTAAACGGTGACTGCGGGTTGCTGAAGACCTCTGCCGTAGGCCCGCACTCCACCTGCTGGCCCTTCGAGAGCACCGATACGGTATCGGAGATTTGGTTGACCACCGCGAGGTCGTGCGAGATGAAAATGTAGGTCAGACCGAGCTCCTCCTGCAGCCGGGCCAGCAGCCGCAGAATCTGGGCCTGCACGGTGACGTCGAGGGCGGAGACTGCCTCGTCGAGGATGACCAGCTCCGGCTCTACAATCATGGCGCGGGCAATCGCCACGCGCTGGCGCTGACCGCCGGAGAGCTCGCGCGGACGGCGGTCGTAGTAGTCCGGGTTCAGCGCCACCAGGTCCAAGAACTCCTTGGCCTTTTCCTTGGCCGCGCTTGCACGCTCCCCCTTCAAATTCCGCAGCGGCTCCGCCACCGTCTGGCCAATCGTCTGCTTGGGGTCCAGGGAGCCATAGGGGTTCTGGTAGACCAGCTGGATGTTGTTGCGCTCTTCGCGCAAGGCCTTACCGCGCAGACCCACGATGTCGCGCCCGCCGACGGTGATGTTGCCCGATGTCGGGGTGTTGAACATGGCGATGCTGCGCCCCGTCGTGGTCTTGCCGGAGCCGGATTCGCCCACGATGGCGTGGGTCGAGCCCTTGGCCACGGTGAAGGAGATGTCATCGACCGCGGTGAAGTCGCCGAAACGCTGGGTCAGGCCCTCGACGCGCACTAGGGGCTCGACCGCCGCGCGGTCAGTGATTGCGTTGGCCTTAGCTGCGGCGCCGGCGTCGGCGACGGTGAGGGAGGGGGCGTCGGCAAGCAGGCGTTTGGTGTAGTCGTGGCGCGGGTTCGTCAGCACCGTGGCGGCTAGGCCCTCCTCGCGCAGCTGGCCGGACTCCATGACCACGACGCGGTCGGCGCGGTCACCGGCCACGGCGAGGTCGTGGGTAATGAAGAGGATGCCCATGCCGAGCTCCGCGCGCATGTCATCGAGGAGGTCGAGGATGATCTTCTGCACGGTGACATCGAGCGCGGAGGTCGGCTCGTCGGCGATGATGAGGTCGGGCTCCAGCGCCACAGCGGCGGCGATGAGCACGCGTTGCTTCATGCCGCCGGACAGCTCGTGCGGGTACTGGTGATAGCGGCGCGCAGGGTCATCGATGCCGACGCGCTCCAGCAACTCCAACGCCTTTGCCTTGCGCTCGGCCGCAGTACCAACCTTGTGGATGCGCAGCCCCTCCTCCACCGAGGCGCCGATGGTCTGGACTGGGTTGAGGGAGTTGTTCGGGTTCTGCGGGATCAGCCCGATGCGTCGCCCACGCAGCTCACGCCACTCGCGGCGACGCAGCGAAGTGATATCGCGGCCATCGAAGGTGATGGTTCCGGCATCGATGGTGGCATTCGAGGGCAGCAAGCCGATGGCTGCCATGGCGGAGGTGGTCTTACCGGAGCCGGACTCGCCCACGATGGCGGTCATCTGCCCCGGATGCACCTCGAGGTTGACGCCTTGCACGGCGGAAACGTCACCACCTGCGGTCGAATAGGACACGTTCAGATCCCGCACGCTGAGCAGGGGCTGCGCTGCATTTTTTATAACAGTCATGTTAGGCCTCCACGGGGAAGTTCTGGGACAGGCGGTTGGCGGACATCACCACGGCGACCAGCGCAATGCCGGGCAGGATGATGAGCCACCAGGCGGTGGCCATGAAGTCGCGGCCCTCGGCGATAATGAGGCCCCATTCCGGAGTGGGTGGCGGGGCGCCGTAGCCCAGGAAGCCGAGGATGGACAGCTGCAGGATCGCGGTGCCGAACTGCAGGGTAGCCAGGGCGATAACCGGAGTGAGTGAATTGGGAAGGATGTGGCGGAAGAGCACGGTGGCGTGGGTGGCGCCAGCGCCGTATGCGGCCTCGATGTAGTCCGAGCTGGCCACGGTGATCACCTGGGAGCGAGCTAGGCGCGCGAAGGTCGCGACCGAGGTCGCGCCGACGGCCACCGCCGCTTGCACGGAGCCGAAGCCCAGCACGATGATGATCGACAGCGACAGCAGGATGCCGGGGATGGACAGCAGCACGTCGACGACGCGCATGAGCACGCTATCCACCGCTCCTCGCAGGGAGCCGGCGAGAAGACCGATCAGCGTCCCGACGACGAGGCCGACAGCCACGGCGATCAGCGCGCCGAGGAGCGACTGGCGAGCACCGTAGACGATGCGCGCGTAGAGATCTCGGCCCACCGCGTCCGTTCCCATGAGGTGGCCGGACTCCCCCGGCGCCAACAGGGCTACGTCGGTGCCCGCGTACGGGTCAGCCGAGGTAAACAGGCTCGGGAACAGGGCGGCCAAGAACGCCACCGCGAGGACGATAATGGCGATGACGGAACCCGGCGCGAGCCATGGGTTGGCCTGCCCCGCGGGAGCGCGGCGCGAGGTTCGCAGGGGTTTGGTGAACGTCACACTCATGAGCGCACCGTCCTTTCTTCAGTGGCGGCAGCGCGGCGTTTCGGGGAACCGGCGCGCAGGCGGGGATCCAGTACCGGGTAGAGCAGATCCACGACGAGGTTGATGATGATGTAGGAAGTTGCGGCGATGAGAACCACCGCCAGCAGCACCGGGGTATCGCGGTTAGCCACCGCTTGGGCCACCATGTATCCCAAGCCGGTGCGGCCGAAGACGGTCTCGGTCACCACGGCACCGCCGACGAGCTCACCGAAGAGCAGGCCCGCCATGGTCAATGTGGGCAGCAGCGAATTACGCAAGACGGTGCGCCAGAAGATCCAGGACTCCGAAGCACCACGGGCGCGCACCGCTTGGACGAAGGGCCGCGATTGCGTCTCGTCGATGGAGCGAATCAGCACCTGAATCAACGGCGCAGCCATGGGCACCGACAACGTCAGAGTGGGCAGGATGAGGCCTTCGACGGACCCGGGTTCGATAACACGCACCCAGCCCAGCTGGAAGGAGAAGAACTGGATGAGCAGGATGGCAATCCAGAAGCCGGGCAGCGAGACCATGAAGGAAGGCAGGCCCCGGAAGAAGGAACCGATAGCACCGAGCCCCGGCAGCGTGGCGAGGAAGGCCACGAGCACGGCCACGATGAGCGCCACGCCGATGGCGCTGATGGCAAGGATGAGGGTGTGGGGAAGGGCGTCGGCAAGCAGCGTGGCTACCGGGGCGCCCGACTGCGTGGAGTTGCCAAAGTGCCCGGTGAGGAAGCCACCCAGGGACGTGAAGTACTGCACCACAAGCGGCTTGTCCGCGCCCATCTCATCCCGAATGGCATCAATCTCCGCTGGGATAGGCCCAGGGCGGGATCGCCGAATCGCGACTGCACGGCATCCGACGGCAGCGCCGAAAGAAGCAGGAAGGCCACGGTGTAAGTAATGAGCAGCACGAGGAGGGCCTGTCCGATGCGGCTGAAGATCTGGCGGGTTGTCATCTATTTTTCCTCCTCATCCGATGGCGCGGCGTCGATGCTGACCTCGTAGAACCACGGGCGCGCTACCGATTCCGGGCTAAAGCCAGTGATGCCCGGTCGCACGGCGTAGACCACAGGTTCCTCGAAGAGCGGAAGCACGTAGGCCTGCTCAGTGAGGTAGTCCTGGACCTCTTCCGTGGCCTTGATGCGGCCTTCTTTGTCGGGGGTGTCGAGGACGGCGTCGAGAAGCTCCTGCAGGTGTTCGTCGATGGGATTGCCCTCTGCGTCCTGGTTGAGGAAGGCATCGCGGTTGTTGATGCCGTAGAGCGAGGTGATGACGTCGTAGTCGGCGCGGCCCACCATCGAGTGGTAGATCTGCACCTTGTTGATGTCCTTGGCATCGGCGTTCTGGGTGGCCTGGTCGCCGGCGTTGACCTGGATGCCAATGCCCAGGGCGCGCAGCTGGTCCTGGACCATGGTCATGACTTCCTTGGAGCGCGGCTGCGGCAAGGCGGTGTTGGTGCGCAGGACGAGACGCTGGCCGTCCTTGACGCGGATGCCATCGGGGCCGGGCTCCCAGCCGGCCTCGTCGAGGAGGCGCTTGGATTCCTCGGGGTCGAAGGTATAGGCGGCGGACTGGTCCTTGTAGGCCAGGCCAGTCTCGGCCACCGTCGAGGTGGCGAGCGGGTAAGACTCGGAGAAGAGCACGCGGAGGATCTCCTCGCGGTCCACGCCGTGGATGATGGCCTCGCGCACGCGCTTATCGTGCAGCAACGGGTGATCGAAGCGGAAGGCGAATTGGTTGTTCATGGAGTTCGTGCCGCGGGCAATGATGTTGATGCCCTGTTCCTCAAGCAGCGGCTCCTGCGGAGCGGAGATCTGGCGAGCGATATCGGCCTGGCCGGAAAGGATTGCTCCGGTGCGCACGGATTCCTCGGCAGCGAGGATGTAGTGGACGCCGTCGATCTCCGCACGGCCTTGGTGCTTGACTGCCGGCGGGGCCCAGTCATAGTCCTCGCGGGTCTTAAGCTTAAGGTCGGTGCCGATTTCTTCCGACTCCACTACGAAGGGCCCGGAGCCGATGACGTTGACCGCGTTGCCAGGGCCAAAGCCTTCGTTGTCCAAGGCCAGCGTGGAATCGGAGAGCAGGCCGGCGTTATAGGCGGAGGTGGCTTGGAGGAAACCCGGGGAGGGCTGAGTGAAGTAGAACTTCACGGTGTCCTCGTCCACGACTTCGCCGCGGTCATAGTTGGCGATCTGCTCGGAGCTGGTCAGCGTGCGGGATTTGTCACCGCGCCCGAAGAGATCGAAGTTGGCCACGACGTTCTCGGCGGTCAAAGGAGAGCCATCGGAGTAGGTCACGTCGGTGCGGATAGTAAACGTGTACTCCGTGGCATCCTCGTTAACCTTGGGCATCTCCGTGGCGATCCACGGCGAGAGCTCGAGGGTCTCGGGGTCTTGGTAGAGGAGGCGGTCGGTCAGCTGGTTGACCACGCCACCGTTGGGGTAGAAGCCCGCGGCCGGCGGGTAGAGCGTGCGGAAGAACTGCGGCTCGAGGTAGGTAAGGACGTTGTCCTCCCCTTCCGGCCGGTCCGCAGCAGAGCAGCCCGCTAGGGCAAGGGCTGCTGCCAAGGTGGCGGCGAGTGCGCGTAGAGTTTTCACGGTAATGCTTTCAGAAAGTAGATAGTCGGTGTGCAGTGCGTCTCTGGATTTAACACAACGCATACTGAGCGGTATTATTCCACTAGACAGCACAGTCTAAAAGTTTGAGGTTGATTTATATGCCCGCCATCGCCATCGTCGGGGCCGGCCCGCGTGGTATCTCGCTGGTCGAGCGCCTCGCAGCCCACCTGCGCGCGACCCCCCTTCATTCACCCCTGCGGCTCCACATCATCGACGATGCCCCGCTGGGCGCTGGCCGCATTTGGGATACCGAGCAGACCCGCACGCTGTGCATGAACACGTTGGCTGGCGCGGTCACGTTGTTTACCGAGCCCGGCTCCACGACCACCGCGCCGGTACTTGAAGGCCCCATCCTCTACGAGTGGATTCAGCTTCTGCGCGGCGAGCGCCCCTCCATCTCCCCCGCCAAGCTGGAGCTCTACGATTCCCACCCGCCGCGCGAGGGGCTTGCTGCCTCTTTTGCCGAGGAACTCGCGCAGACCCGCCCGGAATCCAACCCCTCCCGCGCGCTCTACGGCGCCTACCTGGAGTGGGTCTTCGAGGTTGCGCTAGCTCAGCTGCCGGAGAGCGTGGACGTCGTCCAGCACCGCGCCCGCGCGCTGTCCGTGGAGGAGCACGGTGAGCAGGACGCCATCAAGCTTTCGGACGGCACTACCGTCACCGCCGACGCCACCGTCCTGGCCTATGGCTGGCAGGTGCCTGCGTTGAACGAATCCGAGCGCGCACTGGCGGAGGCTGCGGATTCCGGCCTGCACTGGGTGCGCCCGGATAACCCCGTGGAGCAGCCGGTGTCTGAGGTCCCTGCGGGCGAGAAGGTCCTGGTCCGCGGCCTGGGCATGGGCTTCTTCGATGTCATGGCGCTGCTCACCATCGACCGCGGTGGTGAATTTGTGGAGGATCCCTCCACGCGCTCCGGGCTGCGCTACGAGCCCAGCGGTGAGGAGCCGCACTTCATCGTCTCCTCCGGCCGCGGCTACCCTTATATCCCGAAGTCGGAATACCACGCGCTGCCACCGAAAGCCGCGCTGACCCGCTTCCGCGCCGCGGTCGCCGCGCTCGATCCGGAGGCGGAGCTGGACTTCGGAACGCAGCTGCTGCCGCACATCCTGCGCGATGCCTACGCCGAGTACTACGAGAACCAAGCGCGGGTGGCACCGGATGCCCTGCAGCGTCCGCTCGAGGATATCCTCGACACGATTGATTCCACGGAGCTCACTGCCCCGGATCTTCGGGGCATGGCGGATCAGCTGCGCGTCGCGCTCGACGGCGCATCGACTGAGCCGCTCGACCTGGCGCACTGGGCGCACCCGCTGGCGGATTTCGATGGCACTGAGAACGCCGAGCTCACCGAGTACATCGCCGAGGGCCTCGCCCGCGATATCCGGGAGGCCGTCGCCGCCGCCGATTCCCCGCTGAAGTCCGCACTGTGGGCCATCTCGGCCGCGCGCAAGCCCTCCTCCATCGCCGGCTCGGAGGGCCGGATGACGTGGGAGTCCCGCACCAGCACCTACAAGGAGTTCATGGCCTTTGGGCAGATGGTGGGCTCCGGCCCGCCGCTCTTCCGCACCCGTCAGCTGCTCGCGCTTGTCGACGCCGGCCTCGTCACCTTCCTAGGCCAACGCCCCCAGCTGGAGATCGGCGAGAAGTTCACGCTGCGCACCGCGCTCGGCGAAGCTTCCTCCACCTGGCTTATCGACGCCTGGATGCACTCCCCCGATGTCCGCCGCACCGGCGATCCACTCGCGGTGTCCCTCAACGGGCGCGTGCGTGCCTTCGTCGACCACGGCCAGGCCACCGGTTCGCCGGAGACGACGTGGAACCGACGCGTGGTCAACCCGGGCGGCACCGAAGACCCGCGCCTGCACATCGTCGGCATCCCCACCTATGCGCAGTGGCCGGATACCACCATTTCCCCGATGCCCGGCACCGATCCGCTCATGCTGCAGGAAACCGACCGCACGGCCGGCTCTCTGCTCAACGCTCTCTAATCAGGCACAGCGCATGCGCCGAGGCTCGAAACCTTAGCGCTGCGGCGGTTTTAGTGAAGGGCGTCGAGGGCCTGCTCCAAGTCCGCGAGCAGGTCATCAATGGACTCGATGCCCACGGAAATACGCACGAGATCTGCCGGCGGGACGAGCTCGGATCCTTCGGCGGAAATATGGGTCATGTTCTGCGGGTGCTCGATGAGGGACTCCACGCCGCCGAGGGACTCTGCCAGCGAGATGAGCTTGGTATTGAGGCAAATCTGGCGCGCATGCTCCTCGCTGTGGAAACGCACGGACATCATGCCGCCGAAGCCGCGCATCTGCTTCTTCGCCAGCTCGTGGCCCGGGTGCGAGGGCAGGCCCGGGTAGAGCACCTGCTTGACCTCCGGGCGGGATTCCAGAAATTCCGCCACGGCCTGCGCATTGGTGCAGTGACGATCCATACGCACCTCCAAGGTCTTGATTCCGCGGGCGGTGAGGTAGGCGTCGAAAGGCGAGGACACCGCACCAACGTTGCCCTGGAAATACAGCAGGCGCTCGTCCATCTCTGCCGAGTTGGTCACGACCGCGCCACCCAGCACATCCGAGTGGCCGCCCAGGTACTTCGTGGTGGAGTGCAGGACATGATCCGCGCCCAGCTCCAAAGGATTCTGCAAGTAGGGCGTGGCGAAGGTGTTGTCGACGACGATCTGGGCGTCGCCAGCCGCCTTGACTGCCTTAGTGACCGCAGCGATATCCGTGATTGTTGTCGCCGGGTTGGTCGGGGTCTCCAACCAAATCAGTTTGGTGTTCTCCTGCAGCGCTGCCTCCACCGCCGCGGTATCGGCGGTGTTGACGATGGAGAGCTCGATGCCCCACTGGCCATAGTCGTGGTGCAGCAAGCGGTACATGCCGCCATAGGCGTCGTTGCCTAGAATCACGTGGTCACCCGGGCGCACGAGGATGCGGATGAGGGTATCCACGGCTGCCATACCCGTGGCGAAACAGCGGGCATACTCGGCGTTCTCTAGCGCCGCGAGGGTCTTCTCTAGGGAATGAACGGTGGGGTTGGCCACGCGACCATACTCGTAGCCGCCGCGCAGCTGCGCCAGGCCATCCTGCTGGTACGTGGTGGAAGCGTAAATCGGTACGTTGATGGATCCCATATAAGGATCCGGCTGGTAACCGGCATGGATGGAGCGGGAGGAAAAGCCAAGAGTGCGGTTGTCAGTCATGATGCACAAGTCTAGACCAAGCTGTTCAGTTGCGAGAAAGACTAGCTTTTTATATTCAGCTCTCTTCCCTACTATCGATAGGCGTCAGTCGTGAGCGACAAAAAGAAAGGACACGCGTGACTGCATTATCCGCACGCCTAGGCTCAGCCTCCGAAACAACCAACGACGCCGTCGACACAGTCACCAGGTGGTGGCAAACCGAAAACATGCAGTCCTGGCTCATCGACAAGCCCATCGGCATCGCGCTCATTCTCATCGTCGCCATCATCGGCAGCTGGCTGCTGCGCCGGCTCATCACCAAGCTGGCCGATAACAGCATCAAGAAGGGTAAGCTCAGCTCGCCGCTCTCTCCTCGCAAAGCTCACCGGACGACCGATAAGGTACTCGAGAAAACGCAAGAGGCACGGCGCACCTCCCGCATCCAGACCCTCGCCGGCGTCGGCCGCTCCGCGGTCGCCATTTTTGTCTGGGTCTGGGCTGTGCTCGCTATCCTGGATAAACTCGGCGTCAACGTCGCCCCGCTTGTGGCCTCGGCCGGTGTGGTTGGTGTCGCCCTTGGTTTCGGCGCGCAAGCATTGGTCAAGGATTTCCTCTCCGGCATCTTCATGCTCATGGAAGACCAATACGGCATCGGTGACACCATCGACCTCGGCAACGGGGTCTTCGGCGATGTGGAGTCCATCTCCCTGCGCATTACCACCGTCCGCGATATCGACGGCGCGCTGTGGTACGTACGCAACGGCGAAATCTTGCAGGTGGCCAACCATTCCGACCGCTACTCCGTGGCCCGCGTCCAGGTCCCGATTGCGCTGAGCAACGATCCCACGCGAGCAGTCGACGTCATCACGTCCGCAGCCGAGGAGGCCGCCCGCGATCCCGAAATCAAGGACTACATCCTGGCCACGCCCACGGTCAACGGCATGTCCGGCCTTGAGGTCGACCACATGTCCTACCGTGTGTCCGTCAAGACGCTGCCAGGCAAGCAATGGGATGTGCAGCGCGCGATGCAGGCGAAGATCCTCACCGCCATGCACGAAGAGGGGATCACCACCCCCTACCCGCGCGGGATGGCTATCTTTGATCTGGAAGAACCCGGCCTGACGCGAAAGGAAGACTAGACGTGCAACCAACGAGCGTGTACGAAGCCGTCGGCGGAATGGAGACCTTTGAGAAACTCGTCGGTGGTTTCTACGCCCAGGTGCGCGAAGACGATCTCATCGGGCCGATGTACCCCCAGCAGGACTGGGAAGGCGCACAGCAACGCTTGACCTGGTTCCTCGTGCAGTATTGGGGAGGTCCGCAGCTCTTCTCCGAACAGCGCGGCCACCCGCGCCTGCGCATGCGCCACGCGCCCTACCCCATCGACATAGCTGCCCACGATCGCTGGCTCGAACTCATGGGCAACTCCCTGGCACAGATCGACGAGGACACCATCCCGCCGGCCTACCGCGCCATGATCTGGGACCACATGGAGCGAGTCGCGGCGATGCTCATCAACCGCGCCCCTTAAAGCCCGAAGGCGTCCTTTACTGGCTGGGAGACCAGTTCTCCCCCGCGGGTCATAAGCCCATCGGCCAATCCCGAGAAGCGCTCCACAGCACCGTCGAAGCCGTCGGCAGCCACTGCGCGAATGTAGGGCAGAGTGGCAGAACCCAGCGCACGGGCAGAGGTGTTCGCCACCGCGCCGGGCATATTGGCCACGCAATAGAAGATGGTGTCGTGCACCTTGAAGGTGGGATCGTCGTGGGACGTCTTGCGGGAGTTTTCGAAGCAACCGCCTTGGTCAATGGCGACGTCGACAAGCACTGCACCCTTCTTCATCCGCTGTACCACGTCTTCGCGCACCAGCTTCGGGGCCGCCGCGCCCGGAACCAGGACTGCGCCGATGACCAGATCTGCCTCCAGCAGCTCGGACTCCAGCGCCGCGGGGTCCGAGACAATCGTGCGCACGTTGCCATGGTACTGCTCATCGAAGCGCTGCAGCACGTGCGGGTCAAGGTCCAGCACGGTTACCTCCGCGCGCAATCCTTGCGCCATCGCCACCGCCGAAGCTCCCACCTGGCCACCACCGATGACGACAACGCGGGCCGGGCGCGTGCCCGGCACACCGGCTACCAGCAATCCGCGCCCGCCCTCAGTAGACAGCAGGTGGTGCGCGCCCTCAGTAACCGCCAGGCGGCCAGCCACCTGGGACATCGGTGTCAGCAGCGGCAGCGTGCCCCGGGAATCGGTCACGGTTTCATAGGCCACGGCCGTCGTACCGGCCTTCATGAGCGCTTCCGTCAGCGGGCGATCCGCAGCCAGGTGCAGGTAAGTAAACAGCAGGAGGTCTTCGCGCAGGTAGCCGTACTCGGATTCGAGAGGCTCCTTGACCTTGACCACCATATCCGCCGCCCAAGCCTCCGCAGCGGAAGGGACAATGGTCGCGCCGACGGCTTCATAGTCGGAGTCCGGAAATGAGGCGCCTTCCCCGGCCGCTGTTTCCACCAGGACCTCGTGACCGTCCTTGATCAAGATGTCCGCGGCACTAGGAGTAAGGGCGACGCGGTTTTCGTTGTTCATGATTTCTTTGGGTACAGCAATACGCATGGTGAGAGCCATCTCCTTTTGTTGAAGAAAACTGAATTCGACCCCTTCAGAGTAACGCAGATCACCTCCTGTGTGCGTCGCTCTTGTTCACCGAGCGGGGTGATTCTTGAAGAATTAGTATGCGGAGCATGAGCACACTAGGCGATATACGGCGCTCCTTCCTCCCCCTCGGGTGGACTGCGTTCGGCGGACCGGCTGCCCACCTGGGTTATTTCCGCGCTGAGTTTGTCAGCCGCCGGAAGTGGCTCAGCGATTCCGCCTATGCCGATCTCGTGGCCATGTCCCAGTTTCTCCCCGGCCCGGCTAGCTCGAAGGTCGGGATGGCGCTGGGCTACGGGCGCGCGGGCCTACTCGGCCTCATCTACTCATGGTTCCTGTTCACCTTCCCCTCCGCACTCATCCTCACCCTGTTTGGCCTCCTCGTTGCACCCAACAATGGGTGGATCCAGGGCATCTTAGGGGGACTCCTCGCTGCCGCCGCCGGTGTGGTGGTCCACGCCATCGTGGGGATGGCAAAGAAGCTCCTGCTTACCCCCACCGCGTGGGCGCTTGCGCTCATCAGCGCCGCTGTGCTGCTCGTCGCCGGGTCCGCGTGGCAGCTGGCTGTCCTCGCCGTGGCTGGAGTGCTTGGGGCAACCGTGTTGAGAACATGGCTGCCGACGACCTCGGCGCCCGCCGCCGATAGTGGCCCGCGCGCGGTGCCCGCCCGCCTGGCGTGGGGCTGTGTAGCAGCGTTCTTCCTCCTGTTGGGCGGGTTGGCGGTGGGGGCACAGCTTAGCGACGCCTACCTCATCACCCGCGCCAACGCCTTCTACCAGTCCGGCGCCCTGGTCTTTGGCGGCGGGCACGTGGTCCTGCCACTGCTGGAGGAACAATTCGTCGGCGCGGGCTGGCTCAGCCAGCAGGAGTTTCTCGCGGGCTACTCGGTAGCCCAGGGCGTGCCGGGGCCGCTGTTTACCTTCGCGTCTTACCTTGGGGCGGTCGACGGCGGGATCGGCGGAGCGCTCCTGGGGACCGTTCTTATCTTCGTGCCGGGCGCCTTACTCACGCTCGCGGCTTTGCATTTGTGGGCGCGCTGGAATCATCTCGGTTGGCTGCGCGGCGCGTTCTCGGCCATCAACGCGGCCGTGGTCGGCCTGCTCATCGCGGCGCTCTGGGATCCCATCATCACCCACGGGGTGACAGGGTGGGCTTCGGCGCTCATTGCAGTCGGCGCGGGCATAGCCCTCTTCTGCAAGGCCCCGCCGTGGACGGTCGCCGTCGGCGCCGCACTGGCGGGATTCGTACTGCTCTAGAACAGTGACAGGCGCGTCGAGTGGTAGACGCTGCCATAGGGCGCGTCTAGGCGAACCCAGCGCCCCTTGCCGGACACGCGCAAGTGACGGGGGATCTTGAGTGATGCGGCAAACCCCGGAATGAGGCCGAGGCTGGTGCAGGCGAAGATCATCCGCATGGGAATCTCCACCTGCGCCTCCGAGCTCTCCACGGTGAGCACTGTCTGATTCAACAGGCTTTTTGGCGGGCCCATCGGCCCTGAAAACTGGCGGGCCAGCTGGCGGCCTTATCGGCGAGCTCGCGAACGACGTCGACCGGCAAGGAATCGATCTCGCGGAATCCCTGCGCCGGCGGCAACGCGCCTGGCCACGATGGATCGCGCGCCGGCCCCAGCGAAAGCTCCACTCCGTCCTCCGCAAGGACAGGGTCGGGGGCGGTGTGGAGGGCGTCGGCAAGCGCTTGCGCGGACACCACTGCCCCGTCGCGGCCCACGGTGCCTCCGCACCGCCGTGCCACAACGACATCGAAGGGCGTCGTGACAAAGACCTCGACCTGGTTGGCGTCATGCTGGCGCAGACGCACCGAGGCTGAGGCATCGAGCCCCGTCGCGCGGGCGAGGAGAGCACGCAGCCCTCCCCCACCGCTGCGCACCCGGAGAGTTTCACTCTCCATGATCGCGCTGCTCATCCAGCTCGACGACGGCGTGTTCCAGGATGATGTTGCGCTCCTCCTCAGTAACCTCGCGCGGCATCTGTGTACCCGGGTCGATGGCGACCTGCACGCAGTCGATGACGCAAGCCACCTGGCCCTGGGCGTCCTTAATCTTTTGGCGGGTGGTGAAGGAGGTGGTGCCAAGACGCACCACCGTGGTTTCCACCGTCACCGTGCCGTGGCGTCCATCCCACTTGATGGGGCGGACATAGTCCGCGTCGATATGGCGGACGAATGCCACCATGTTGACACCGCGGGCGTAGAAGTTGTGCATGGCAAAAGCCAAGCGCGCCTCCTGCGCCAGCTCGATGAAATTGGAGTTCATCATGTGGCCGTACATGTCGAAGTCCGACCAGCGCACACCTACGGTGAGCGCATGGACATTGTCCGTGGTCTTTTCCGACACAACCTTTTGAGCGGACATTCCAGGTTCCTTTCGGAGTTCTTCCTCTGAGTGTTAGGGCCAGTTCGCCCTAACGGCTGAGCTTGCGGTGGGTAACGCGAGACGGGCGGGCAGCTTCCTCACCGAGGCGCTCAACCTTGTTCTTCTCGTAGTCACCGAAGTTGCCCTCGAACCAGAACCACTGACCTTCTGCCACGTTGCCCTCCCAGGCCAGGATGTGAGTACAGGTGCGGTCGAGGAACCAGCGGTCGTGAGAAATAACCACGGCACAGCCGGGGAACTTCTCCAGGGCGTTTTCCAGCGAGCCCAGGGTTTCCACGTCCAAGTCGTTCGTCGGCTCATCGAGGAGGATCAGGTTGCCGCCCTCTTTAAGGGTCAGGGCCAGGTTCAAGCGGTTGCGCTCACCGCCGGAGAGAACCTTGGAAGGCTTCTGCTGATCGGCACCCTTGAAACCGAAAGCGGAGAGGTAGGCGCGGGACGGCATTTCGTTCTGGCCGACGTGAATGTAATCCAGCCCGTCGGAGACTACCTCCCACACGGTGGCCTCGGGGTCGATGTTCTCGCGGCCCTGGTCAACATAGGACAGCTTGACGGTCTCGCCGACGTCCACGCTGCCGGAATCCGGCTGCTCCAGACCCACGATGGTCTTGAACAGCGTGGACTTACCAACACCGTTCGGGCCGATCACGCCGACAATGCCGTTGCGCGGCAGGGTGAAGGACAAGTCCTTGATGAGCACACGATCATCGAAGCCCTTGGTCAGGTTCTTGACCTCTACCACCTTGTTGCCCAGGCGCGGCGGGGTCGGAATCTGGATCTCCTCAAAGTCCAGCTTCTTGTACTTCTCGGCTTCCGCAGCCATCTCCTCGTAGCGCTGGAGACGGGCCTTGTTCTTGGCCTGGCGGGCCTTCGCACCGGAGCGAACCCATGCGAGCTCGTCCTTGAGGCGCTTCTGCAGCTTCTTGTCCTTGGCACCGGCAATTTCCAGACGCTCAGCCTTCTTCTCCAGGTAGGTGGAGTAGTTGCCCTCGTAGGGATAGAGCTTGCCGCGGTCAACCTCACAGATCCAGCCCGCGACGTGGTCGAGGAAGTAACGGTCGTGGGTCACGGCCAGGACCGCACCCGGGTAAGACTCGAGGTGCTTCTCCAGCCACTGGACAGACTCGGCGTCCAGGTGGTTCGTGGGCTCGTCGAGCAGCAGCAGGTCGGGCTCACTCAGCAACAGCTTGGCCAGCGCGACGCGGCGGCGCTCACCACCGGAGAGGTTGGTTACCGGGGCATCGGACGGCGGGCAGCGCAGTGCTTCCATAGCCTGCTCGATCTTGGAATCGACCTCCCAGGCATCGGCAGCGTCGAGCTCCTCCTGCAGCTTGCCCATTTCCTCCATGAGTTCGTCGGAGTAGTTGGTGGCCATCTCCTCCGCGATCTCCTCGAAGCGCTGCTTCTTCTGGAAGATTTCACCGAGGCCTTCTTCGACGTTTTCGCGGACCGTCTTCTCCTCATTGAGCGGCGGCTCCTGGAGGAGGATGCCGACCGTCTTGCCCGGATCCAGGAAAGCCTCACCGTTGGAAGGCTGATCAAGGCCGGCCATGATCTTCAGGATCGAGGACTTACCTGCACCGTTGGGGCCCACGACGCCAATCTTGGCGCCCGGGTAGAAAGCATGGTGACGTTATCCAAAATAACCTTGTCACCGATGGCCTTACGCACGTTTTTCATCGTGTAGATGAATTCGCCCATGTTTCACCCTTTGCTTCTGTCAGGATTGGTAAATAACAGTACAAAGACTACATCACATGGGCGGCGGTGGTCCTCTGTCCTTAGACCATCGCGTCCTCAGGTTCCGGTTCGACGTGTGACTCGGCCGCGGACTGCGCTTGCTGACGGTCCGCCGCGGTGTCCTGCGGAGTATCTCCCGACTGCAGGGCAGCCGGCATTGCTTCATTCTCCGTGGTGCTGGGTGGCGCCGTGTAATCTACGTCCGGCACCGGTGGATTCTCCCCCAGCCAGAGGGCTTCACTGCCCTCCTCACCGTAGGAGGTGCCAATTTTGGTGGAGGTAATGCAGAAGCGGTTGAGGTCGAGCCCCACGTGCGCAATCTTGATATAGGTCCTGGAGCGCTTCGCTCCGTGCTGATCCTCCCATCGATCCGTGACGATGGAGCCCATAACAAAGACCGGCATGCCCTTAAACAGGGACTTCTTGACGTTGATGGCACACTGGCCCCACACCTCGCCGTCGATATAGTTGAGGTCCAGCTCTCGCCACACCGTCTTGCCTTCTTCATCCTTTTCCGGAACGCTGCGGGAGGAGGCAAAGCGCAGGCGGGCTTTGTACATGGTGTCGCTAATCTTGGTCAGGTGCGGGTCATGGGTCAGACGCCCAGTGAGTGAGATTGGGTATTGAGACATTGCGTGATTCCTTTGCCATGTGTGGTTGGTGATCTTCTTGAGTGCGAGGAAGCAATACGCCTCCCTTACCTCGCATCATCGCCACCGATCACCGCACCCGCAATGGCGTCACCGCCAACCTGTGGATAACTCGTTGAAAGAATCAACAAAATATCCATTCGCACAGTTCAAAGACCCTTTTCCATCACCCTGGACGCGCCAGCTCTCTAGTGCTGGCGCCCCTAGTGCTGGCGGAAGCTGGAATCGTCGCCTTCGTTCATCTGCTTGAGCATGGCGTTGTAGCTTGCCAAGTCGGCATCGCCGTCAACATCCGCCTTAGCATCGTGGCGGCGAGCAGTGGCGCGATCCTCTCGCAGCCAATCCAGGAATAGTGAACCAAACACGATCACCAGCGGGAACTGGCCAAAGCCCCACGAAATGCCACCGCCGGTCCGCTGATCCGTGACAAAATCCGGGTTCCACGGCAGGTTCAAGGATTCATAGAAATCCAAGCCCAGAATAACCTGCATCTGCATGAGGTAGACACCGGCGAACAGGTGCAGAGGCATCGACACAAACAGGATCAGTAGGCGAACGCCAGTGGGCGCGCGCCACGGCAACGGATCCGGGCCAATAACCTCCCAGTAGTAGATGTAGCCGGAAATCAGGAAGACCCAGTTCATGATGACGTGCCCGGCATGTTCCGAAATGGCAACCTCGTAGAAGCTCGGAAAGAGGTAGAGCACGTAGAGAATGGCCAGAAACTGCAGGACATTGACCGCCGGATGCGTCAGGACGCGCAGCGTGGTGGATTTGGTGAGGGCGACAGCGGCGTCGTGAAGCGTGGGCTTGCCCGGCTCACCCGGTTCAAACGCCTCCATAACCAAGGTCACTGGGGCACCCAACACGAGGCAGAGCGGAATCGCCATGGACAAAATCATGTGCACGAGCATGTGCATGGAGTACAGCGCCGGCATGTACAGGCCAATACCGTTGCTCATGATGATGGTCATGCCCAACGAGCCCACCAGGAACCAGGTCGTACGCCCCGCCGACCACGTCAGCCCACGCCGCTTCAGACGCCAGAGCGCGTACAAGTAGAAGCCGGCTAGCACGAGTCCGAGCGAGCCAAACATGAGGTCGAAGCGGAACATGGTCCACACGTTGGTGGCTGTCGGGGCGTCGAAAAGCTCGTAGCCCACCAGAATCTGCATGGCGTTGAGGTTCGGATCCCGCGGCGGCGGGGGCGGTGTACGGCCCATCGAGATGGCCACGCCGACTGTGGCCGCCATGATGAGAACCTCCACCACAGACACTCGAACAAACAGGCGCGGTGCGCGTTTCAGCTGGGGAATGGTGACTCGGCGATGCACAAAGCCTATGGCCGCGAGCACCACCGTGAGCACCGCTTTGCTCAACACCAGCAAGCCATAGCGAGTGGTGAATAAATCCCCTAACTCAACGCGGATGAGCGCGTTGACCACACCGGTCGCCGCCAACCCCAAGATGGACAGCAGCGCAACCGTAGAATAGCGGCGAACCGCCACGCCCATGTCAGGCCCTAGGCGGCGGCCATGCGCAATGAGGCCCATGAGCCCACCGACCCACAGCATGATGAAGAACAGGTGCAAAAGCAGTGAGTTCGTGCCGTAGTCATGGTCGCCGCCGGAGGCCGAGTGCCCCTCCATCCCGAGGGGCACCGTGAGCAACAGGGACAGGAAGAACGTAGCGACCTGTCCCGCCCACGTGCGCGCAACAAACCCCGCTACGGCGACGAGCGCTGCGATCCCCGCGGTAAGGAGCCAGACCTGCGACGCCGCAATCTGGCCCACCGCCATGCCCATCAGCTCCGGGTTAAGAACCTGGCGCAACGGGGTACCGGTGAGATCCGACATGACAAGGGGAACCTCGAGCAAGGACACCACCGCGGCCCCCACAGCGGCCCAGGCACCGGTCCGCGCAGCGATGTGCCCGTCGACGGTGAGGCGCGCCTTGATCAAACGCTCGTTGTCCTTATCAGGCACGGCCGGGTAAATCAAGAATGCGCTGGACATGAATGAGCCGATGGACAGGGCCATCAGCATCCAGGCGACGGCACGGAAGAAGGGCAGACCAAAGGTCGTGACGCGCCCTGGGTCGGGGATACCGAGGGCAGCGAGCGAATCTGCAAGGAAGAACAGGGAAATGATCCCGCCCACGAGACCGGCGAAGACGACGAAAGAAAGATTCAACAAACGGGAGGGCCGCGCTCCCGACGCCGAGTGCGCCAGCCCCGGCGAGTACTGTGAGCTGGTGTTTTCCTTCTCAGTGTGCATGGTGGGCAGTCTACCGCCACAGATGTTCTCTTACCTAAAAGGTAGACAACTCTCAGCTTTCGGGTAGTCTGCACTTATGGACTCACGCCAGCTTCATCACTTTCGAACCGTCGTGGACCACGGTTCGTTTACGCAGGCCGCGGAATCGCTGCAGCTCACGCAACCTTCCCTGAGCCTTACCGTGCGCAAACTCGAAAAAGATCTCAACGTGAAGCTGCTCTCCCGCGGGCGCGGCGGAGTCCAAACAACGGAGGCCGGAGATTACCTCTATGGTGTCGCGACCTCGATCGATTCCCTCCTCAACACCGCCGCCGTGCGCCTGGCCGAGATTGCGTCGGGCAGCGCCGGGTCAGTCACACTGTGCTCCGCACCCGAGTTCAATTGGCTGTATATGCCGGCGGTTCTGCGCCGCATGCGGCAACGCGCGCCAGAGGTAAGTGTTTCCTTAAAGGACTCAGAACCTACCGCCACGCTCAAGCAGGTCCTGGATGGCTCCGTGGAGATCGGCATCATCCTCACCACCAACCCACAGCGCTTCCGCCAGGACTACGGCACACAGCTCACCATTGACTGCGCCGCCGAGATGGACCTGCGCGTCGCACTCCCCCAGCGTCTGGCGGACCTACCCGACCCAGTCCAGCTCTCCGATCTTGCCGCCGAAACGTGGCTCCTGCCGCCGCGCTGTCCGGAGCTCAGCAGCCTGCCCGAAGTGTTGGACCAGGTATGGGCCGCGGCCCCGCTCAGCAAACCTATGGGCGTCCAGGAAATTTCCACGCTGCAAACAGGCTTGCCGCTCGTTGCCGGCGACTATGGCATCAGCCTCATGCCGCACACCGCGCAGGCCTTGGGCCAGAGCGGCGTTCATTTCCGCCGCGTTGCGGAAACGCTGCCTACTATGCAGGCGCTTCTCATCCACCGTACGGACCGTGCATTGAGCCCGGCAGCGCGCACGTTGGTCTCCGCCCTCCTCAGCACCAGCACCGAATCAACGCCAGCAGTAGCCCGATAGTCTGACTTCGCTCTCCGGTGCGTTATTATGGCTCGGTACGCCTCCATAGCTCAGTGGATTAGAGCAGTGGGTTTCTACCCCATGTGTCGCGGGTTCGAATCCTGCTGGGGGCACGCAGTTCAGAGCCACTTTTTGAGGTTTTCCATCACGTCAAAAAGTGGCCTTTAGGAACCTTGTGGGCACACTCCTATGGACATTACTCTCGCCACTTTTGACTACGCCCCAGAATCCGCGCTGCGCGGATTGCGCTTCAGTAACGCTTGGGTGCCGTCGCCAAGCTATGCGGAATCGCGCCGCGGGGTGCTCACGGGACAGTACCCGCAGCGCGGCGCCACCACCCGCATCACGGAGATTTTCGCGGCCTCCGGCTTCGAGGTCCGAGAAGACGCCCTCCCCGCGTCCGCACCTGTCTTTCGCCTCCTCGAGCAGCCGGATCCCCAGCTGCTGGGTGACCTAGAGGGCGTCGTGGCGGTCTGCTCCCTACAGGGCGAGAAGTCCGCGATGTCCCTCCTATGGCCCGGCGTAGCAGAGTCCGGGGAGTGCGCAGAGCTCGTCTCCCCTCTCGACCTGGCGCCCACGCTCGCGGCAATCGCGGGGCTGGATGTGCGGCCCAACGCCCCGCTGTCCTTCGACGGGCTCAATTTGGTTCCGGTGCTCCGCTACGGCGCCTCCGGGCACGCAGCGCTCTTCTTCGACAACGGCGTGCGTATGCAGGACGCCGTGCTTGTCGACGCCTCCGCCACCCCGCCCAGCGCCTTGCCGCGTCTGCAGGAGGAGTGGGAAACGTGGAAGAGGTTTATGGCTTTCGGCCCGCTGCAGTAGCTACTCCACTGGAATAACAACCCAGAGGATGAGGTAGAGCAGAATTCCCGAGAAACCCAGCAGAGTCGCAACAACGAAGAGAATGCGCACCAGGGTCGGATCGAGGTTGTAGGTCTGCGCAATGCCGCCGCAGACGCCGCCGAGCATCGTGTCAGTAGTGGAACGAGTTAAACGTTGGTTGGTCATGATGTCTCCTTTCGCTTTCTATTATCCAGAGTTGGGGCCGAGGAGACATCAGTATTTACCCTGATTTAAACCCTGAGTGCTCTACGCTGGGTGGAGACTTCCCACCCCTGAGAGAAAGGACGCCGTTTCATGGCTCACTCCCCTGGGCTGCCCGCCCCTACCCGCTCATCGTATGCGCTGCTAACTGGTGCCAGCCAGGGCATTGGCGCTGCGATGGCCAAAGATCTGGCCGCTCGCGGCTACAACGTCATTCTCGTTGCTCGCCGTGAAGAGGTCCTCGAATCCATCGCTGCGGACCTACGCTCCCGTCACGAGGTTGATGCCATTGCGCTGGCTGCGGATCTCTCCGAGGCGGCGGACGTTGACCGCGTTATCGAATTCATGGCGGGCAAGGAAATCTCCATCATCGTTAACTCGGCGGGCATCGCCAGCTTTGGTAAGTTCATGGATCAGGACTGGGATTATGAAACCCGGCAGTTCGATCTCAACGGCAAGGCCGTTCACCGTCTGACCCGTGCCGCACTGGAGCAGATGCTGCCGCGGCGCAGCGGCGCTATTTGTAACGTGGGCTCGGCTGCGGGCAACGTCTCCATTCCGAACAACGCCACCTATGTTTTCACCAAGGCAGGTGTCAATGCCTTTACTGAGGCCCTGCACTATGAGCTCAAGGGCTCGGGCGTGACCTGCACCCTGCTGGCTCCTGGCCCGGTGCGCGATGCTGTTATCCCCGAGGAGGAGCAGTCCATCGTGGATAAGGTCGTCCCGGACTTCTTGTGGACCACCTACGAGTCCTGCTCTGAAGAAGCCCTCGAGGCCATGGCCCGCAACCAGCGGCGCGTGGTCCCCGGCCCGCTCTCCAAGGTAATGAATGCACTGGGCAAGATTGTGCCGACCCCGATTGTTGCGCCGATCATCGGCAGTTTCTATTCCAAGATGGCCTAGGACACGACAAAGCCCGCTCTCTTTGGGAGAGCGGGCTTTTGCGTTACTTAACCCTGGAGCGGCGAGTCCTGCGCAATGGCTTTCTGCGCGGCCTCCTGGCGGGCGAGCTTGCGCTCTACCCAGAATTCAGCGTTCTTGATTCCCAGCGCCTCTGGGTCAAACTGCGGGTCCTTGCCGGCAGCCTTCTGTGCGCTGTAGTCCTTGAGGCACTTGAGAGCCGGGACCTGCAGGAAAAGAATGGCGATGATGTTGAGCCATGCCGTTGCACCAACACCGATGTCACCCAGCGCCCAAGCAGAACCCGGAGTCGTCGTCGCGCCAACGACCACGGACACTACGAGGAGAATACGCAGAATCCAGACGAGCACGCGGCGGGTGGTCTTGTTGCTGATCCAGCGGTTGAAGTAGGTCAGGTTGACCTCCGCCATGTAGTAGTACGCCAGGACGGTGGTGAAGGCGAAGAAGGCAATGGCGATGGCGACGAAGCTCGGGCCGAAACCTGCCAGCAAGGTGTCGAGGCCGTGCTGGACAAAGCCCGGTCCAACCTCAACGCCATCCGGGAGGGAGCCAGCGTAGCGCACAGGGCCTTCCTCCGACTCGCCCTCGAAGACCTTGTACATGTCAGTGGAGATGATGATGAACGCGGTAGCGGAGCACACGAAGAGGGTGTCAATGTACACCGAGAAAGCCTGCACGAAGCCCTGCTTCGCTGGGTGGGAAACCTCTGCCGCCGCGGCCGACTGCGGGCCGGTACCCTGGCCTGCCTCGTTGGAGTAAATACCGCGCTTCACGCCCCACATGATGGCCGAGCCCAACAGGCCAGAGAAGGCCTGCTCGGCGCCGAAGGCGGACTTGAAGATCATGCCGAAGACCTCAGGGATCTGGTTGAAGTTCATGATCAGAATGATGATGGCGAAGAGAATGTACGCAGCCGCCATGAACGGAACCACGAGGGACGCGAAGTTAGCGATACGCTTGACGCCACCGATAATGATGATAGCCAGAATTCCGCCCAGAACCAGCGCAGACCAACCAACTTCGATGCCCCAAGCATTCTTAACGGCGGCAGCCACACCGTTAGCCTGGATACCAGGCAGGAAGTAGCTGGTAGCAAGAATCATTGCGACGGCGAAGACGATGCCATAGACCACCATGAACGGGCCGGCCTTGGTGTGCTTATAGGCCTTCTCGATGTAGTAAGCCGGGCCACCGCGGTACTCGCCGGTGTCCTGATCCTTCTCCTTGTAGACCTGCGCCAAGGTACATTCCACGAAGGACGTTGCGGAACCCAGCAGCGCCACCGCCCACATCCAGAACACAGCGCCCGGGCCACCGAAGGCGATAGCCGTCGCAACGCCGGCGATGTTGCCTACGCCGACGCGGCCGGCCAAGGAAATCATGAGCGATTGGAAGGAAGAGACACCCGCCTCGGAGCTCTCGCCGTCCTTGAGCTGTTTAATCATGTCCGGAATGCAGCGTATCTGCAGAAACTTAGTCGCTAGCGTGAAGTAAATGCCCGCGCCGAGACATAGAAAGACCAGCGCTGGTGACCAGATAAGGGCATTGAGGGTGTCGAGAAAGGCTGACATCGGTGGGGTACCATCCTTCGCAATATGTGAGTGCCATCACGTTAAAGGCTGTCCTAATAATGTCCCATCAACTAAGGCTTTCGTGAGCGAAATCATGAAAAAGTTGCGAAAAGGGCATACCTCAACCTCCGCAATCACCCCAAATCACCAGTTCACATCGTTTAAGGAGCGCCTCCCTTACCAACAGATCTGGCCTACCCCCCATCTACCCCCGCGCTGGCACCTCCCGAACCTCACCCAAGGAGAAACTATGGTGGAACCCATGAGTGATATCCCCGCTAAGAATGATCGCCTTGTCTGGATCGATCTGGAAATGACCGGACTGGAACCACAGCGCCACGTCATCGTGGAAGTTGCCGCCGTGATAACCGACGCCGAGCTGAACATCCTTGACGAAGGCATCGACCTCGTCGTGCACGCCACGGAGGAACAGCTCGCGGAGATGGACGACTTCGTCACCACAATGCACGCAAACTCGGGACTGGACAAGGAAATTCGGGAATCCACGCTCACCATCGAAGAAGCAGAGGACGCAGTGCTGAAGCTCGTCGAAAAGCACTGCGATCCGAGCCACCCTGCTCCCCTGGCGGGCAATTCAATCGCCACAGACCGCGCCTTCATCCGCGCTTACATGCCACGTCTGGATGCCGCGCTGCACTACCGAATGATTGATGTTTCCACTATTAAAGAGCTCGCCCGCCGCTGGCACCCGCGGGCTTATTACAACCAACCGGAAAAGGGAATGGCACACCGGGCACTGCAAGACATTATCGAGTCCATCCGCGAGCTCGATTTTTACCGTCGCAGTGTTTTCCGCACCGACGACGGCCCCTCCTCCACGGAAGCCGAGGAATTAAAGGCTGCTACAACCGCCGATTACCAGGCGTTTTTGTAAAACCGACGACGTGGGTTAACCTGTATCTCGTTGCTTTCGGGCAACGATGGTGGCTGTAGTTCAGCTGGTAGAGCACCAGGTTGTGATCCTGGGTGTCGCGGGTTCGAGCCCCGTCAGCCACCCCGAATAGACCCCCGCATCCTGCTTGAGCAGGATGCGGGGTTAATTTTTTGCGCCGAACCACCCTAGCCTTGGATATGTTAGCCTTACCTAATCTAGTATTGTGTAGGCTCCCGCCCTCACAGCAACTCAAGTATCCCGAAGGACAGTGATAGCAATGGCTGCCCAAACTAAAGAAGCGGCGCCGAAGCGCAAGCCCCGCAAGGCGCATGAAGCGACCGTGCTTGGTCGTCACCAGGTTTCTCCGGATTTGGTTCGGTTGAGCATGAACTCTCCAGCATTTGTGGGCAAAGAGCTGGAGTTTACGGATCACTACATCAAGCTGTTGTTCGTGCCACAAAGCGCTGACTACTCTTGGCCGTTTGATGTCCAACAGATTCGTGAAGAGCAGCCGCGTGATAAACACCCGATTCTCCGCACCTATACCCTGATCAACCTGAACCCGGAAACCGGGGACTTCGACGTTGACTTTGTCACCCACGGTGATTCCGGCTTGGCCGGTCCATGGGCACGAGTAGCTGAGGTCGGAGAGAAGATCGGTTTCCTCGGCCCAGGTGGCGCGTGGGGACCCACCGAAGAGTATGCGCACTTTGTGTTCGCCGGCGATGAATCCGCGGCACCGGCCATCAGTGCCGGCTTGAAGCGTCTCCCCGAAGGCGCGACTGCAACTGCATACATCGAGATCGCGGCCGAAGACCGCACGTTTGAACTCCCCACCCGCGAGGGCGTGGAGGTCATCTGGGTGGTCCGCAATGGCGCTACCCCCGGTACTGAGCTATCCCGCGTGGTGCGCGAAGCTGGTATCCCCACGGGGAAGACAACCAGCTGGTTCATTCACGGTGTCGCCGAGATGATCAAAGAACTGCGTCGCTTCCTTTTCGTTGAATCTGGAATTCCCAAGGAAGACGTTTCTATCTCTGGCTACTGGCGCATCGGCATGACTGAGGACCAGTGGCAGGCCTCCAAGCGCGAATTCAACGCCGAAATTGAAGCCGAAGAAGACAAGGCCAAAGCCTAAATCTCGCTCGCACGTTAGACTGCGGCAATGATCGATTTCACCGCCTCCGCAGACATCGTCGCTCCCCAACTGCTGGGAATGGTGCTGACACACAACGGCGTCTCCATTCGCATCACAGAGGTGGAGGCCTACCTCGGCTCAGGCGATGAGGCCTCGCACACCTTTAACGGACGTACCCCACGCAACGCCGCCATGTTCGGTCCGCCCGGCCGCCTCTACGTCTATGTGTCCTACGGCATCCACCGGAACGGCAATATCGTTTGTGCACCCGAAGGGACCGGCGAGGGCTGCCTACTCCGAGCGGGCGAAGTAGTCGATGGTGTAGACCTCGCCTACCAGCGGAGGGGCGACACGGAGTTTCATAATCTCGCCCGCGGCCCTGGCAATGTGGGCAAGGCCCTTGGTTTCAGCATCGAGGACAACGGCACGCCCGTCCTCCTCAGCGATCGCGAAAGGGAGCCCGAGTGGGTTCGCGGGCCGCGCATCGGAATCTCCAAGAACCAAGACGCAGCCTTACGCTTTTGGATTCCCTTCGACAAGACGGTGTCGCGACGCCGCGGTCTCCCCCGCTAGTTCTTATTGGAGGGACATGGGGGCGAACCGCTTCATGCCCCTCACCCAACTACGCCAAGGCTGCTCGCACCAACTCTGCTGCTTGGGACGGGGTCTTTCCTACCTTTACGCCGGCCGCTTCCAGTGCTGCCTTCTTTCCTTCTGCCGTACCGGAACCTCCCGAGACGATGGCACCGGCGTGGCCCATCGTCTTTCCCTCTGGTGCGGTAAATCCAGCGATGTAGGCAATGACCGGCTTCGTCACGTGGTCCTTGATATAGGCCGCAGCGTGCTCTTCTGCGTCGCCGCCAATCTCACCGATCATGATGATTGCCTCGGTGTCCGGGTCATTCTGGAATGCCTCGATAGCAGAAATGTGCGTCGTGCCGATGATCGGGTCACCACCGATTCCCACGCACGTGCTAAAGCCGATGTCAGAGAGCTCGTACATCATCTGGTACGTCAACGTGCCCGACTTCGACACCAAGCCAATCTTTCCCGGGTTCGGAGCGGTCTCCGCCGGGATAATGCCCGCATTGGATTCACCCGGCGTGTACAGCCCTGGGCAATTGGGGCCGATGATGCGCGTCTTGGACTCGCGTCCCAACGCATAGAGCTCCGCCGTGTCCTTCACTGGGATTCCCTCGGTAATAATCACCACGAGCTCAATGCCAGCGCGGATCGCCTCCTCCGCCGCATCCTTGGTGAACTTTGCTGGCACGAAGATGACGGTGACGTTGGCGTCTGTCGCCTGCATAGCCTCGCGCACGCTGCCAAACACAGGGATCTCGCGCCCATCAATGTCCACGCGTTCGCCGGCCTTGCGCGGGTTGACGCCACCTACGATGTTGGAGCCGGACGCCAGCATGCGGCGCGTGTGCTTCATGCCTTCCGAACCCGTCATGCCCTGCACAATGATCCGCGAGTCTTTGTTGAGAAAAATCGACATATCTACTCCTAGTTCGCCAGCTCAGCAGCCCTGCGGGCAGCGGCATCCATGGTTTCAACCTGCTCCAGTTTGGGCAGGCGTGCGTCATTAAGAATCGAGCGTCCCAGCTCGGCATTGTTGCCGTCGAGGCGCACCACGAGCGGCTTGGGTTCGATCCCCTCAGAATCCAAAATCTTGTACGCCTGCACGATGCCCTTAGCAACCTCGTCGCAGGCGGTAATGCCACCGAAGACATTGACGAAGACAGATTTCACCTGCGGGTCACTGAGAATCACCTCAAGCCCGTTAGCCATCACTTCCGCATTGGCACCACCGCCGATATCCAGGAAGTTCGCGGGCTTCGGCTGCGATGCAAGGTCCTCACCGGCGTAGGCCACGACGTCGAGCGTTGACATCACCAAGCCAGCGCCGTTGCCGATGACACCCACCGAACCATCGAGCTTGACATAGTTCAACCCCATCTTCTGCGCCTTGAGCTCCAGCGGGTCGGTCGCACCGTGGTCCTGCAGGTCGCGGTGCTCGGGGTGGCGGAACTGCGCGTTATCATCCAGCGTGACCTTGCCATCGAGCGCAATAATTTCGCCGCTTGACGTCTTGACCAGCGGATTAACTTCCACCAGCGTGGCGTCTTCCTCGGTATAGACCGTGTAAAGCTTCTTGAACACGGGCACGAGCTTGGCGACGTCCCCCTCATCAAACCCCGCCTCATATGCCATGTCCCTAGCGAGGGTGTCCGTCATGCCGTCGAGCGGGGAGAAGCTTCGCTTAATCAGGGCATCTGGGCGCTCCTCGGCCAGCTTTTCAATCTCCACGCCACCTTCCTTGGAGAGCATGGCCAGGTAACGGCGCTTGGTGCGGTCGAGGAGGATCGAGAAGTAGTATTCCTCAGCGATGTCTGCGCCTTCTGCCACCATCACCTTGCGCACGGTGTGGCCCTTGATTTTCAGGCCCAGGATCTCGTTGGCCTTCTCCGCGGCTTCCGCGGGGCTGTGCGCTAGCTTGACTCCCCCGGCTTTGCCGCGCCCACCGGTTTTGATTTGTGCCTTGACCACAACCACCGGCGTGCCCAGCTTCGTGGCTGCTTCCTCAGCCTGCACGGCCGAGGTCGCAACAATGCCCTTCAGGGTGGGAACCCCATGAGCTTCAAAGAGGTCTCGAGCTTGGTACTCGTAGAGATCCACTTCTGCCTCCATCTTTGCAGTGAATAACTAGTTCTCCACAAGATTCACCAAAACAGAGACGTGATGCAAACCACTTAACATTCGCGCCTGCGCAGTGCTTCACAAAGTGCGCGGGCATGACGCAACGCCGCCCGTTGCAAGGCCACAGTATGCCAATAGCGAATTAACTGACTTCACTTTCGGGGGCACCCTAGACGGTAACCCTAGGCAACGCTGTCAATAATCGCGGCCAATTCCTTCGATGCGCTCTTCATGTCTTCCACGTCCTTCGCATCACCCATCGAGTGCCGGAACATGTAGTTAACCACTTCCGCATTACCCACGGTGGTCACGCAAAAGAACTGCCGCAGGTCCGCCTCCGGGTGCTTCGCGCAGGCAAAGTAGCGGCCACCCTCAGTGAAGTCGAGGTCCTCAAAAGGTTTGACCTCTTCGCCGTTCTCTCGCTCCTGACGCTGATAGTCCTCGGCGATGAACGAGCGCACGTCTCGCGCGGCCTGCTCATTGTCCTGTGGACAGGGGTCAGTTTCTTTCTCATCTAGATAGCTGGAACCGACCATAAACTGCAGCCCATCCGCCTGATAGAAGCGCCCCCAGCCATCAGGCTCACCCGCGTCATATGTGGGGTCGTGCGCCAGGCCAGCGAATTCCTCCGGCATCGCCTCCAACAGCGCCGGGACATCGAATTCAGTCGCGCACGTACCTTCCTCAGCTGGAGCGGCAGCGCTAACGCTTGATACAAACGGGCTTGCACTTTCGCTTTCCTCATGCGTGCTACCGCCTTCCGAGGAGCACGCCACCAACGCCAACGGCGCTAGTAGCACTATCGCAGCTCGCTTATACCAGTTCATCCGGGGCCCTTTCCTTGGCAGTTTTTCCGCAAGACTACCCCGGCAATCAACCGGGCTACTGGTTAGCGGTAGCGTTCCCCGCAGACCACGTCTCCCAGTCCATGTTCCAATCCCCCAGGCCGTCGAGCGGGCTCAACACGCCACCGCCGGTGTTGGAAACCCTCACGATATCGCCGCGCTTGACCGTGTTTTGGAACCACTGAGCAGCCTCAGTAGTCACGTTGATGCAGCCGTGGGACTGGTTGTAACTGCCCATCGCACCCACAGCCCAGGGCGCCGCGTGGACATAGATTCCGGAGTAAGACATCTGGGTCGCCCACTGAACGTCGGTCTTATAACCGCCGGCGTCGAGAGCCAGGCCAAAGGTAGTCGAGTCCATAGTGAGGGACGGGTACTGGTCACCGATGATGTAGGCGCCATTCGGGGTGTCCCACTGGCCATCCCTGCCCATCGACACCGGAATGCGGCGCAGCACCTCGCCATTCTTGAACACCGACATCATCTTCGTGTTGTTATCGACCAGCGTGATGACGCGGTCACCGATAGTGAAGTTGGTGGAGGCATCCTCGCCGCCGTAAACACCGCCGCCGAGGTTGCGACCGTACAGGTCGACGTCGACAGTCACTTTCGTGCCCGTCTCCCAGTAGTTCTGCGGGCGCCAGCGCACCTCCTGGTTATTTACCCAGTAGAACGCCCCCTCAACGGCGGGCTCGGTCTTGACCGTGATGGCCTTCTCGGCCGCCTTGCGGTCGGTGACGTAGTTGCCGAAACGCACGCCGATAACCTGGCCCACTCCTACTTCGGAGTCCGGCAGCGGGCTCAACGCCACCTCAGACACCGCCGCGGCCTGCGGAGTGGTGAAGGTGATGGTCTTGTGGGTGCCATTCTTGTCTGTGGCATCGATGGTGTAGGTGCGGTTGTACCCCAGAACCTCGGCACTCTTCCACGTGGTCGAATCACTCGACAGCTCGTCCTCCACCACTTTGCCGGCCTCGTTGGTCATCGTCACCGACTTCAGACCCGCAGGAGAAGTGACCTCGACCGGTTCGGAAGGATCGACATCACTAGCGCCGTCTTTGACAGAAAACTTTAGTTGCTTCGCCTTAGCGGCTGCCGAGGCCGAAGCATCCGCCGCCGCACTCGCTTGGGCGTCTGCCTCAGAGTGACTATCGGCCGGGCTGGAGTTCTCGACCCCGCCAATGGTGCAGGCGGTCAGAAGGGAGGCAGTCGCAATGAGACTCGAGAGAAGCACTGCGGGACGTGCAGAAGGGAATAGAGAGTGCACACAAACCCCTAGCTCATAAAAGGACGAACAAGGACAAGAGTGCACTAAGCCTAACTGCCTGCACGGCCTTCTCACTAGTTAGCGCCACCGCCCTTAACCGTTTCGTTACCGGTCTTCCCCACTCCCACATTCCACGCTTTCAAAGAAGAGAAAAGTAGCCGCTACCTAAGGAGCTCAAAAACCTTTATTCACCTGGCGATTTTACCTTTTCAGGAAGAGGGTGTTAAAGTTACATCTCGTTGCACGGCAGGCACTGAGGAAATCAGAGCCAGCTAGGTAAACACCAGCGCCATTAGCTCAATTGGCAGAGCAACTGACTCTTAATCAGTGGGTTCGGGGTTCGATTCCCTGATGGCGCACAGTTTAACCCCCTTCATCCTAGATGAAGGGGGTTTCTTCGTCCCTTAAGCCGACGACCGCGTTAAGGGGTTAAGGGGGTTAGGCCTTTAAGACCCGAAGACCTCCAAGCGCTGCGTCTTGGGCCGCCACCAGGCGGCATATTCGGCAGTGAATTCTTTATGCTCCGGCCCGGCAATCTCATCGAGGGCACGCATATAGTCAGGCACCAGCGTCCGAGGCAGGCGCAGCCCCACCGTCAGATGCGGGGTCCACCTTGGGCCGCGCCCCTCGGGGTTCGCGGCACTTATCTGGCGCGCCGCAATCTCTAGCTCATCGGTGGTCTCCAGAAGCCAGGCCACGGTCTGCTTGCTTTTCCTCCCGAATACCACCGTCCCGACGCGATGAAACAGCGCCGGCAGTAGCGGCGGCAACAGAGTGCGGGCCTTGTCGACGACTGCGGTCTCGAGCGCCGGCGCAAACGTTACCGTAATGTGCGGGCGCTGGTGCTGCACCGGAAAGCCACGCTGAGCCAGGGCAGCATAGACTTCCCGGATCGTGTCTTCATCCTCCGGGGTGAGGTACAGCAGGAGGTTCTCGGGCGAATTTCGGCTCACACGGCCCGAGTCTAACTAACCTCTCGCAGCGCCACGATGGGTTGCCCGCGGTGGTCCAGCACATCCGTCTCTACGCCGTAGACCTCGCGCAAGAGTTCCTCCGTGAGCACCTCCCCCGGCGCGCCGTGAGCGCGTCCCTTGCCGCCGTGAAGCACGACAAGCTGATCGCACATCCGGGCGGCCAGATTGATGTCATGAATCGCCACCAACGCGAGGCTGCCTTCCTCCCGAGCTTTTGCCCGCACGCGGCCCAAGACGAAGAGCTGGCGGTTGAGATCGAGGGCAGAAGTGGGCTCGTCGAGAAGCATGAGCCCAGGGGTCCCCACGAGCATCTGCGCCACGGCGACGAGCTGGCGCTGGCCTCCAGAGAGCTCATTGAGGTAGCGCTGCGCAATCTCATCGAGCCCCATGGAGTGCAGGACCTCGGCTGTGCGGGTGATTGGGTCCTCGCATGCTTCGCGCCGCGCCGCAATCAGCACCGCCTCAAACGCCCGCAGCGCCGCGGTGTGCGGCAGGCCCTGCGGCACGTAGCCAATGAGCTGGCGGCGCCGCTGCCCGCGCGGGGCTTGGCCGTCGACACGAAAATCAACCGTGCCACCCCGCGCGCGGTGCACGCCGGCGAGCGCCTTAATGGTGGTGGTCTTGCCAGACGCGTTCGGCCCCAGCAAGCCCACCACCTGCCCGCCGCGCAGCGTGGGGAGACTCAGCCCGTCTACCACCGTGCGCGAACCATAGCCGGCGGTCAGATCAGCGATGGTGAGTTCTACGTCCACAATGCCCTCCTCCGGGTCATGACGATGGCGATGAAGAACGGCACGCCCAATAGTGAGGTCACGATGCCAATGGGGATGGCCAGCCCGGGCTTAATGACGAGGCTCAGCGCATGGGCGGCACACATCACCGCCGCGCCCGCGGCCATGGATGCCGGCACGAAGTAGCGTTGGTCCTCCCCCACCAGCATGCGCGCGATGTGAGGGCCTACTAGGCCAATAAAGCCGATGATGCCAGCGAAGGCCACGGTGGTGGCCGCGACGAGTGAGACCACGACGAGCACGATCACGCGCAGACGGGAGGTGTTGACACCGAGGGCGGTGGCGCGGGCATCGCCAAGCCGCAGCGCCGTCAGCCGCCACGACAGCGCGCCCAGGATGGGCAGCGCCACTGCAAGCACGCCGGCTAGCACGGCGTTGGCCTGCCAGCTGGCGCGGGTGAGCGAGCCCATGGACCAGAAAACGATCTGCTGGAGAGCCTCGCTGGAAGAACGGTATTGAATGAGCGCCAGCATAGCCTGAAAGAAGAAGACGAGGCCGATGCCGAGCAGCACCATCGTCTCGGACTTCGCGCCGCGGATAACGGCGGCAACGACGATGATGGCCGTGGCGAGCGCCGCCGACAGCCACGCGATGAGCGCGAGGTTGAACTGCGGCTGGGCCAAAAGCTGCCAACGCAACACGATGGCACTGGCTCCGCCGAAGGCAGCCGCCGCGGAAATACCGAGAGTAAAGGGTTCCGCCAGCGGATTATCCAGGATGGTTTGCATCTGTGCGCCAGCCAGTGACAGGCTGGCGCCGATAAGCAGCGCCATGACAGCCATAGGCAGGCGCAGGCTCCACAGGACTGTACGCGTTTGCTTGTCGACACCTCCCGGATCCACCATCCCCCGCAGCACCTGACCCGGGGTGAGGTCGATGGCGCCGACGATAACGCTGACGACGAAGGCGGCGAGAGCCACGACGATTAGCCCGGCGACGATGGCGATGCGGCGGCGTGTTACACGGGAGTGCTCGCATGCCAGGGCCTCCACGGGAAGAACTGCGGTTTCTGCGCGCGTGGTCCGTTCAGGGCTTGCCGAGCGCCCGGTTGATGTGAGAATGCTCATGACTAATTGGTGCTGAAGAAGGTTCCGTCGCCTGGGACGGGCGAGTATTTCTCTTGGGCTTCTGCCCATTCTTGCTGCACGTTGACGTCTGCGTAATCCTCCGGGTGGAGCCACGCGGCGATCTGGAGGAGTGCTAGGTAGTTGAAGGGCGAGTTGTAGAACTGGTGCCACAGGCCGTGGAGGTTGTGCCCCTTGACGGCGGAGAGGTCCTCAAAACCAGGTTGGACGCCGGCCAACGTGGCAGCGCTGTCGTGGGCATCCTTATCGCTGATGCCATAGCCGACGGCAGCGAATCCGGTGTGCCCTTTTGCGTTATCAGCCTTGGCGGACCAGTCGCCGCCGGTAGCAATGATCATGTCGGGATCAGCATCGATGACCTTCTCCGGGGTCAGCGCGCCGGACTCACCTTCGATGATGCCGTCTGCCACGTTCTTCCCGCCGGCGACGTTGACCAGCTCAGAAATGTTGGAGTCGTTCCACGAGCCACAGCAGTCGGAAATACCTGCTGCGCGCCACACGAAGGTAGAGGTCTTGCCCTGCGCCTTGGTGGCGCGCTCGGTCACCAGGTCCACGTTCTTTTGCCAGTCCGCGATGAACTCCTCCGCGCGGTCCTCGTGGCCAAAGATATCGGCGAATATTTCCATGGTGGGGACGGTGTTCTCCAAGGGCTTGGCGCGGAAGTCTGTGACGGCATAGGTCAGGCCGGCCTGGTCCAGCTTGTCAGTGAGCCCAGCGGTCTGGGAGGCTTCGTACTGATCCTTGGAGAGCACGATGAGGTCCGGGTCGAGGCTGATGAGCTCCTCCACGGTGACGTCGCCCTTGGTGAAGCCGCCGATTTCGGGCAGCTCGTTGACTTTGGGCGTGGCCTTTTCCAGCTCGTGGTAGTAGTCGGGCACGTTCTGCTTCAGGTCCGATCCGATGGCCACGACCTTGTCCAGCGGATCTTCCTTGTTAAGGATGCCGGTGGCAAAGACGCTGCGGCCCTCTCCCAGGATTACGCGTTCTGGCTCGTGGTCCAGCTCCACTTGGCGGCCGGCAAGGTCTGTGAAACTCACAGCGGCGGCCCCTTGCGCTCCCGTTGACTGCTCGCTGCCGGCATCGGCATTGTCGGAAGCACAGCCTGCCAGCGCGCCAGCCAGCGCCGTCACAATGGCACACGCTCCTACCACTCGCCCGGCGCGGTGACGGGATGCCTGAGCTGCAGGCGTCGATACGTGAAGCACGATTTCTCCTTCAAACTTTCGTCTTGTGGTCTGCACGGAGGCTCATACTACACCGGTGGGTAAGGCTACCCAAAGCTTAGATAGGATAGGCAATACTTCTACTAACGCATACCGAGCGCAAAATGCCCCACCCCGGACATTTCCCAAGGCAGGGCTTCTACGCGCGCAATCGCGCCCAATGGCGCTAGCCGGCGTTAGCGGCGCTCAGCAAGCAGGCGCTGCAGCTCCTTGATGTCGGACTTGCGGCGCTTGGAGCGGAACACGGAGAAAGCAATGAGGCCTACGACGGCAGCGCCCACGCCGGCGAGCGCCATCTGCACGTTTCGCTCCTGCAGCTTCTGGGTGGCCGCACCCTTGGCGTCCTCGACGAGGTTCTGCGGCTTGCTGCGATCAGCCAGCTCATCCAAGGTGCTAGCCAGCTGACGGCGGGTGCGCTCGATGTCGCGCTGGATATCATCAATGTTGCGTGCCACGTGAATCTCCTGAATTTTGGCTTCGTTCGGTGTTGTTGCGGTTAGTGTCTTTCTAACCGTTGAGGTTCTAACGTGGACATTCTACATTGACCACCAGCTCCCCTGCAGAGTTGGCCAAGTTTTGTCTCAGCTGTGCTGCGGCGAGCGAACTGAGATTCACCAAAGAGTCCTAAGGGAGAGCACGGTAGGCTATACACCATGACTGAAGCACAACGACTGTCCGTGGGTGACAAAGCCCCCGCTTTTTCCCTCAGCGATGATGCCGGCAACACCGTAAGCCTGAGCGACTATGCCGGCCAGCGCGTCGTGGTTTACTTCTACCCGCGCGCCAACACCCCTGGCTGCACGAAGGAAGCCTGCGACTTCCGCGATAGCCTAGAGCAGCTCAATGGCATGAACATCGCCGTGGTGGGCATCTCCCCCGACAAGCCCGAGGCCCTGGCTAAGTTCCGTGAGGACCACGAGCTGAACTTCCCGCTGCTCTCTGACCCCGATAAGGAGGTCATGACTGCGTACGGCGCTTTCGGTGAGAAGAAGAACTACGGCAAGATCGTCCAGGGTGTTATCCGCTCCACGTTCCTCGTCGAGGAAGACGGCACCATTGGCCAAGCCATGTACAACGTCAAGGCCACCGGCCACGTCGCCCGCGTGCTCAAGGGGCTCAACTAAACCGTGGAATCTAGCTCGAAGTCTCCGGAGATACTGGTCCCGAGGCGTCGCCCAGCGCAGGCGCGTAGCCGGGCCAAGTATGACCGGATTTTGTCCTGCGCGCGTCAGACGCTCGTGGACCATGGCTTCGAGTCTTTTACTTTCGATGAGGTCTCGCGCCGCGCAGAAGTGCCGATTGGCACGCTGTATCAATACTTCGCCAACAAGTACGTGCTGATCTGCGAGCTTGACCGCCAGGACACCGCCGAAATGCTGGCGGAGGTAGAGCGATTCTCCCAGCGCGTGCCGGCCCTGCAGTGGCCGGACTTTCTCGAGGAGTTCATTGATCGCATGGCGCGGGTCTGGCGCGAGGACCGTTCGCGCCGCGCGGTGTGGCATGCCGTGCAGTCCACGCCGGCCACCCGCGCCACGGCCGCTGATACGGAGCTGTCTCTGCTCAAACCTATCGCCGAGATCATCGAACCACTTGCCCAAGGCATGAACGAGTCCGCCCGAGTGGAAATTGCGGCCTTCCTCGTCCACACCGTGGTCTCGCTGCTCAATTACAGCACCATGCGCTCGGAGGAGAGCTTCGATGGCGTGGTGGAAGAGATTAAGCGCATGCTCATCGCCTACCTCTTTGCCATCGCCACCAGCGCCTAGATCATGGCGTGGGTTATGGCGTGTGCCGCGAAAGGTGCACGATAGCGGTGGCGTAATCACCATCATGGCTGATGGACAACGCCGGTGAAAAATCCCCCAAGGACTCCCGCGCGAGGCGGGCAATCTCGCCCCGCAGTTCAAGTGCTACGCGGCCCCACGCATCGGGGCGGACCTCAATCTCGGCCCAGTCCACGGCCTCCTCCGCTAGGACCGGCGGATGCCCGTAGAGCGCTTGCGACCACGCCTTGATGAAGGCCTCCTTCGCCGCCCAGCGCCCTGCGAGGTGCTGAGCGCGGGCAGCACCGCTCAGACCACGGGCCTGCACCACGCGCAACTCGGAGGAGCTGAAGACCCGCGCAAAGCGCGTTCCGGGAAGCTCCAGCTGCTGGGCAAAGGAGGGGATGTGCACCAGGTCGGTGCCCACGCTCACGCCACTCATAGTCATGCAGGCCAGCTTAGTTACGCCAACTGTGGCCTAGCGCGCCAGCTCCTGTTTGAGCTCCTCCAGCTCGTCGCCGCCGGCCATCCACTGGGTCAGCTCCGGCAGCGTGACCTCTTCCTTGGAGGCATCCAGCGACATCTGCCCCACCGTGAGCACGATGAAGTGATCACCCACGAGGTAAGCGTGCTGCGGGTTGTGCGTAATGAACACCACGCCCATGCCGCGTTCGCGGGCGGCGTCGATAAAGCGCAGCACCATGCCCGACTGCTTCACACCAAGAGCGGCGGTCGGCTCGTCCAAGATGATGTAGCGCGCGCCGAAGTAGATGGCGCGGGCAATCGCGACCACCTGGCGCTGGCCGCCGGAGAGGGCGGAGAGTTCCACGGAGACGTCGCCAAGCTCAATGCCCATCTCGGCCAGCTGGTCATGCGTAATCCGCTTCATCTCTTCCTCACGCAAGCTCCCCAGCGCCCCGGTGAGTTCCTGGCCCAAGAAAAAGTTCCGCCATACCGATAACGAGGGCACCAGCGCCAAATCCTGGTACACGGTGGCAATTCCGGCATCGAGGGAATCGCGGGGGCTAGCGAAGTTCACCTCTTCCCCATCGACGGTGATGGTGCCGCCCGTGGGCTGGTTGAGGCCGGCGAGGATCTTGATCAGCGTGGACTTGCCCGCGCCGTTATCACCCAGCACGCAGGTCACTGCGCCTTCCTTGACGCTGAGGTTGATACCGCGCAGGGCGTGGAAGTTGCCGAAGGTTTGGGAAATATCGTGCAGCTCAATCATGGTTATCGCTTCCTCGTGAAGTTGGCCACCGAGGTGTTCGTGAGCACGGCGAAGAGCAGCATGGCGCCGAGGAAGAACTTGAACCAGTCGGGGTTCCAACCGGCGTACACGATGCCCTGGTTGGTCATGCCGAAGATAAGCGCGCCGATGGCGGTGCCCACCGCGGTACCGCGCCCGCCGGTCATGGAGCAGCCGCCGATGACCGCGGCGATGATGTAGAGGAACTCGTTACCAATGCCTTGGCCGGCCTGGATGGAGTCGAAGGCAAAGAGGGTGTGCATGCCCACGAACCACGCTGCAAATCCGACGAGCATGAACAGCGCCACCTTGACGCGGCGCACGGGAACGCCGACGGCGCGGGCGGCTTCATCGTCGCCACCAACGGCGAAGATCCAGTTTCCCCAGCGCGTCTTGTAGAGCACCCACGAGGCGATGGCGACGAAGAGGACCCACCAGATAACGGTGGCGCGGATACTCAAGCTGCCGATGTGGATGGTGCCGGCAAAAATGACGCGAGCAGAGCCGAAGCCTTCCATGTCCGAGATAGTCGGGGTGGCAACCTGGCCTGTGACCAGCTTGGTAATCGCCAGGTTGAGGCCCTGCAGCATGAGGAATGCCGCCAGCGTAATAAGGAAGGAATCGATCTTGGTGCGCACCACAAGAAAGCCGTTGAGCGCACCGATGGCCAGCGCGGTGATGAGGGACAGCCCCACGCCCACCCACGAGTTGAGGTGGAAATTGTAGTTGAGCATGGTGGCCACGAGCGCCGCGGAGGTCACCGCCACGCCGGAGGACAAATCAAACTCATTACCAATCATGAGCAGACCCACCGCTAGGGCCACGATACCCAGCGTGGAGCTGGCGTAGAGCACCGTGGAGAAGGCCTCCACCGAGCGGAAGGCGGGCGCCACGATCATGAAGAGGACGAAGATGACCACCGCGCCGAGCAAGCTGGCTAGCTCTGGGCGGCGGATGAGCCGCGCGAAGCCGCTGCGGCGGGTCAGGCGGGTATCGGAGGGGCTAGATAGCGCCTCGTCTGATGCAGTAGCGCTGTCGCTCATCGCAGACCTGCCTTAGCGGATTCGGAGATGATGTCCACGTTCGTGGAATCCACGAAGGAGGGGCCGGTGTACACCGGGCGGCCGCCGCCCATCGTGGAACCGTTGCGGTGTGCCAACCACAGCGAGTCCACGGCGAGGTAGCCCTGCATATAGGGCTGCTGATCGACGGCCCACTCGATGCGGTTGTCCGCGATGGCGTCGACAAGCTCGGCGTTGGTGTCGAAGGTGGAGACCTTGGCCTTGGAGGAGGCGTCGGCAACCGCGTCGGCGGAGCGCATAGCCACGGAGGCCTGCAGCGCCATGATCCAGTCGATGGAAGGATCCTGGCTCAGCTTCGCGTTAATGGTGGACTGCGCGGAGGTCAGATCCTTGCCGTTGACGTAGAGGATCTCCACCTTGCCGTTGTCCAGGCCGTCCTTCACGCCGGCGCAGCGCGACTCCTGTGAAGAGTTGCCCTGCTCGTGGATGACGCACAGAACGTGCTTGGCGCCATCGTCCTTGAGCCGCTCGCCGGCCTTGGTACCGGCCACCTTTTCCTCTTGGCCGAAGAAGGCGCTCATGCCGTACTTCTGATAATCATCCATGCCGGCGTTAAGCCCCACGGTGGGGATGCCGGCATCCGCGGCCTTCTTGGCTACCGGCCCGATCGCCGCAGAGTTGGGCATGGTTACGGCAATGCCGTCCACACCGGAGTCAATGGCGGATTGCACCAAGTTAGCCTGGTTGGGCGCTTCCGGGTCGGAGGAGTAGCGCAGCTCGATGTTGTCCTTGCGGGCGGCGTCCTCCGCACCCTTGCGCACGAGATCCCAGTACGTGTCTCCCGGCGCGCCGTGGGAAATCATGGCGACGACCAGGCGCTCGGTGTCGACGCCACCGGCTAGCTCGCCGTCGGCTTCGGGGCGGGGCGCGCCGCCAGTGGCCGAACATGCGGTGAGCACGGCGGCGGCAGCGACCGCGATGAGGCCTAGAAGAGGTTTCTTAGCTTTTTTCACCCTTGCATGGTGCCCCAGATGTCGGGACTTCTCCAACCCGTCTGACCTGCTTCTTTATCGTTCCAGAGGGTGCACGCTGGGGATACTCTAGCGCCTGCTACCCCCGTTGCGTTGTGTTTCCTCCCTCCGGATCAAGCATGCCGTCACGCAGCCGCGCGGAGTCGCTCAGCAGCACCGCGGCCTCTCGTTCGCTCACCTCGGTGGCTGGCCCCGCGCCGAGGTTGCGGTTCACCGGCCGCTCGTACAGCGCTGTTCCACCGCGCATGGCTTCTTCCAAGCGCCGCAGGCCACGCCGTTCGCGTTCGGTAGCGGCTGCGCGCCAGGCTTCGGCCACGCCCTCGCCCTGCTCCCGGGCCAACGCGGCAAAGAAAGCACCCGGGTGGACCAACGCGATGAGGGCGGAAACATGCCCGAAGCCTAGGGAGGTCACCAGGCCCGCCTTCGGCGGGGTGCGGCGAAGGTCCAGCGGCTGGCGCAGCCACACCAGGTGCGGGTGGCGGCGCAGCACGGGGTCGACGCAGTCAAGCGACCGGTTAGGCGGCAGAACCCCACTGCGCAGCACCTGAGTCAGGCCGACGAGTTGGAAGGCGGCAGCACCGCCCTTGGCGTGCCCGGTAAGGCTCTTCTGCGAAATCACATACAGCGGGTTGCCGGGGCTGCGGCCGAGTGCGGCGGCGATGCGCTCGTGCAGATCCGATTCGTTGGGGTCGTTGGCGTTGGTGGACGTATCGTGCTTCGACACCACCGCAATATCGTCGGGGTCCACGCCGAGGGCCTCCAGCGAGCAGGCCAGGCGGGAGTCCCGCCCACCCCGCGCCGCCGAGAGTGCGCCCATGCCCGGCGCGGGGATGGAGGTGTGCGCGCCGTCGGCGAAGGACTCGGCAAAGCCCACCACGCCAAGCACCGGCAACCCCATCTCGGCCGCGAAGGATCCACGGGCGAGCAGGATGGTTCCGCCGCCTTCGGATTCCACGAAGCCGGCGCGACGGCGGTCGTTAGCGCGGGAGAAGAAGCGATGCTCAATCCCTTTCGCCGCCATCTCGGCGCTATCGGCGGTGGCCGCCATGTCACCAAAGCCGGTAATGCCCTCAATGGACAGGGCGTCGACGCCGCCGGCCACCACGAAATCGGCCTTGTGCAGGCGCAGCTTATCGACGCCCTCCTCCACCGACACCGCTGCCGTGGCACAGGCGGCCACCGGGTGCACCATCTGGCCATAGCCGCCGACATAGGACTGCATCACGTGCGCGGCAATAACGTTGGGCAGCGCTTCCTGGAGGATGTCGTTGGGGCGCGGCTGGCCCAACAGCTTATCGACGTACAGCGAGCGCAACGCCCCCTGGCCCGCCATGCCGGTGCCCTGGGTGGAGCTCACGCGCGCCGGGTGGACATGGGCCAAGAGCTCGGCCGGGCTAAAGCCTGCGGAGAGGAAGGCATCCACGGTGCACACCAGGTTCCATAGGGCAAGGCGGTCGAGGTTATCCACCATGTCCGCGGGAATGCCGTAGACCTGCGGGTCGAAGCCCTGCGGTATCTGGCCGCCCACAAAGCGGGTCATGGCCACGCGCCGCGGAACCCGCACCGACGAGCCTGCGGGCCGGGTGACCTGCCATTCAACCTCACCAGTCGGATCAGTGACGCGACGCAGTGTGGCGCCCTCGCAACTATCGACGAAGCTCCGCGCTGTCTCTTCGTCCTGCACGGTAAAGCTCAGTGGCTTCTCCAAGTAGATGGTGGTCAGCTCGGGCGCGAGGTTATCCACCATGGGCAGGTGCGGGCCGAAGTCATCGTGGAAGCGGCGCACACCAATCCCGGCGAGGACCTCGTCGTGGAAGCGCTCGTAGACGTCTTCCTCCGCTAACTCCTCCCCTTCGACTGTCAGCCATCCGGCCGTGCGCTCATCCCAGCTGATGAGCCCGCGGCTCCACGCCAGCTCCAGCACGCCAGCCGCAGAGAGCTCTCCGCCGACCTCCACCTCAAAGCGCGTGCGCGAGGAGCCCAGCGGACCGAGCTCGCCGGCACCGACGATGACCACCATGTCCTCGAGGGACTGCGTCACCCCGCTGAAGTCGGGGCTGGTGCACTCAGCAGGCCTGAGAACGTTCGGCAGGGCCTTTACCGTGCGCGGAGCTTGCGCCTCAAGAATGCCCCTTGCGGAGTGGTCAGCAGCATCGGGGGTGTCACCAGAATCCGCCCCGGCGTTGGCGGCGCGCGCCGCGCTGGCAAGTGCAGCAAGGTCCAGCTCGGACTCGGCCAGCCCGCCGGTGAGGTCAACTCTCAGCGGTGAGGACGCTGCCTGGGCGCGGATGTGAGGGGAGACGGTGGCGTCGAGAAGCAGCACCGCCATCTCCTTCGCTGAGAAGGTCCGCACGCCGCGGGCCTCTACCTGCTCCACCAGCGGATCGTTGCCGCCCATCAGGCCGGTGCCGCGCACCCAGCCGATGTGGGCGTGCACCAGCGAGGTCCGCGCGCCCCACGTGGACTGCTCTGCGGACCAGCGGTTAACCAAGGCATCGAGGGCCGCCTTGGCCTCGCCGTAGGCGCCATCGCCGCCGAAGCGCCCACGGTTGGGCGAGCCCGGAAGCACCGCGTGCAGCCGGTGGCCCACGTGTGTATCCGCGCCTACGCCAGACAGCGACGCGATGAGCTTTTCTACCGACCACAGCAGCAGACGCATCTGGGACTCCGCCCCTGCCCCGGCATCTGCGAGGGTGCCCGCTACGCGCGGCGCGGCGAAAGGGAAGAGGAGATCCGGCACGTAAGCCGGCTTCAGTTGCACGGACTCACCACCCACGGTGGCGGTGCGCTCTGCGGCAATCCATTCAGCGAGCGCATCCACGTCCGCGAAGGAATTGAGGTTTGCTGGAACCACCCACAGGGCCGCCGCACCGACGGCACGGTTGCGGTAGAGCTCCTTATAAAACTCCAGGCGCTCGTGGTTTAGCTGGGAGGTCGTCGCGATGACGGTTGCGCCCTCCGCGAGCAGCTCGCCGATGAGCTCGGCGGCAATCGAGCCCGGCGAGCCACCCGTCACCACGGCTACCTGGTCAGCGAAGAGCAACCCGTCGGCCGGGGTGCGGGCATCGCGGGCTAAGTCTTCGTAGCCGAAGTGCTCGGCCAGGAGCGCAACCTCCTCGCCGGCGCCCAGCACGTCCAGCTTGGGCTCTGTTTCCCCGGCGGCCGCCGCGCGGGCGATGTCCTCGCGGGCGCTGGCCCAGCGGTCGTCGAGAAGCACTGCCTTGCGAGCATCAAAAGCGGGGGCGACGCGCTGCTGCCAGTCGGGGCCCAGCTCCGCGGCAACGAGTTGCTCCAGCTCCGTGTGCGCGGCGCTGTCCCCCTGCTCAGTCGGGGTGGCTTCACGTCCCAGGGCAGCGAGTGCGGCGCGGGCGGAGTCCTTCAGTGCCGTTTCAAGGCGCTCGGTATAGGCGCGCACCGCCTCTGGGTCTACGGTCTCGTGTGGTGTTGCTGCTGCGGCCTTCTGCAGCGAGACTCCTTCGCGCTCGCCGGCAGCGCGCACGGCGTCGTCGATCAGGTCATCAAGCTCAGCCGCCGAGGCCACGGCGGTCATGGGTAAGCTAGCCATGTCCCCACCGCGCAGCGAGGAGCCCTCGCGCGTGCCCAGGACCAGCTGCACGGTCGCGCGATCGACCCAGCCCGGCCCCAATCCCCAGGTACTGCTCACGCGCTCGGCCACGTAGCTCGGCTTCTTGCCCGCGGGCCCGGTGAGCCGGTTGAGAGCCTGCGCGACCTGCTCTCTGAGGACCTCCCCGAAGGTTGCATAGCCCGGCGCGCGCTGCGCCACGCTCTCCGCCAGCTGCGGGAGAGGCGCATCCGCGGCATTCTCGATGGCGCTGACGCCGAACTCCACGCCGAGGTCAACGAGCAACTGGTTGCGGCGGGAGGACACGCCTTCCACGAGGGTTTCGATGGAATCGGTCGCCGCCATCTGATCGGGGCGGACCTTCGTCCACAGCCCAATGAGCATCTCGAGGGCCTGGTGCACGCTCAGAGGGAGGTCCTCAACGGCGGCCGGGGCCTCCTCGCGCGGGACGTGCACGGAATCTTCCCGGTGTGCCCTGTCGACTGCTTGCCTCGACTCAGATTCTGCCGGTTCCGTTTCGGCAGCGTCCGGCTGCGCAGCCACCTCCGCTGCTGAGTCGGGCACCGGCTCGGCGTCTTCGGCAAAGACTCGCCCCCGGTCGCGCTCGTAATTCAGCACCTCGATGCCTGCGCTGCCCGCGTACTGGGGCAGGCGCAGGGTTTGGCCCAGCATGTTGGTCAGCGTCGGTGCGGCACCAACGCCGACCTCAAGGAAACGCTCCACGCCGAGCTGCCCAAGGAGCAGGTCCTGGGTCTCTATCCAGCGAACCGGGGAGGCAAACTGCCAGGCCAAAAGCTCGATGAGCAGGGTTCGCCCCAAGCGCGCCGGGCTTGCCATGGCACCATCGAAGTCCGCCAGGATCTCCGCGATGGGTTCCGAATCCACCACCGCGGCGATGGATTCCACGAACTCGCGGCTGAGCGCGAAGGGCCGCGCCACGAGGTTTGGAATATAGCGCCCCACCAGGGCATCGAGGTTGATCCCTTCAGGGATGAGCGCGTCAAGGTGCGCGCGGAAATCTGCCACGCCGCTCACTAAGCGGGAGGAGTGGAAGGGCACGTCAATCCCCGAGATGGGGATGACGGCACGTTGCCCAGGGGCGCGCCGCTCGGCGTCGCTCGCCAGCGCATCCAGGCCCGCCTTCGTGCCGGCAACTGCATATTGGCGCCCGGCAATATTGTGGTTGACCACCTCAAGGAACTCGCCGGTCTCTGCGGCCACGCGGGCGACATGGGCGAAGGCCTCGCCCGCGCTCATCCCCATCTTGTGCGGGCGCAGCGCTGCCAAACCGTAGAGCGACTGGCCCGCGGAATCGCGCTCGACCAGACGGTGCATGGTGAGGCCGCGGACATAAACAATGTCCAGGACCGCCTCCAAGGACAGGACCTCGGCATAAGCGGCTAGGGCGTTGTACTCGCCCACCGAGTGGCCCGCGAAAAAAGCACCGTGCTCGAGGACCCCGGATTCCTTGAGTGCCGCGATCTGTGCGCAGCCGAGCGTGGCCATGGCCACCTGCGTGAACTGCGTCAGATAAAGCACGCCGTCCGGGTGGGTGAAGGTCTCACCATCCACCACCACGGTGTCGGGGTTGTGGCGGACGATCTCCAGGATGGAAAAGCCCAAGTCCTGCCGCGTGTGCCGGTCCGCACGCTCCCACACGGCGCGCGCCGCTGCGGACTCCGCATAGTCCTTCATCCCCATCCCCGGGGATTGAATGCCTTGGCCGGGGAAGGCATAGAAGGTGGTGGGACTGCTCATCGTCGCTCGCGCCTGTAGTACCGGCACGCCCTGGCTGGTGGCGGTCACGCTGCGGACCTCGCCGTAGCCGCCGCGCTTGTCGACGCCCACCCGTTCCACCTCGAACTCCACCTCACTGCCCGGCAGCACGGGCGCAAGCCAGGTAGCGGACCACTCGAGAACGCGAGCGCCGTCGAAAGCCGCGGCTGCTTGCGCCAGCGCCGAGGTCCACATGCCGTGGACGATGGGGCCTTCACGGTGCCCCGCCAATGCCGCCGCGTTCGATGACAGGTGGATGGGGTTCCTATCCCCCGTGATCACGGCGAAGGGGCGCAAGGATTCCGGTGCCACAGCGCTGGTGCGGTGGCGGAAGGAGCGCGGTGTCTCACGGAAGGACGGCTCTGCGCTGTTTTCTTGCGAGCCTTGAGCTGTGGCGCCCACGGTCTCGAGCGGGGCGTCAGCGCGCCGCCCGGTAATAAGGAAGCGCTCGTGCAACTGCGCGAATTCGCGCTCGCCGCCGCCTACCGCGGCGGCGACAGCAACGCTCACGTCAATGAGGCGCCCCGAGGGCGTATCGCGAACGTCTTTCAGTTCTGCGGTGTAGTTCAATGCCAAGGGCTCGCAGCCCAGGGCGGCGCTGCTACGAAGCAGTTCCCAGGTGTCTGACTTGAGGCTCAGCGAATGCTCAAGGTGGACGAGGTCAAGGAAGCCCTCCACCACCGGCTCCCCGGACTCTGTGTGGGCACTGGCCAGGACGGCGAAGAGCGCCGGCCAGGCGCGGCCAACGAGGACATCGGGCGAGACAGCAGCGCTCATTTCCCCGCTCGTCACCGCACCATAGTGGGCAATGTCGGTGGCGCTGAGGTGAGCGCTGATTGTTGCGGCCCCCGAATCAACCTCAGGTAGGTCACCGCCGATAGCTTGGCGCAAGAGCTCCCGCATAGCGGATTCGGCATCCCCGACCTTAACGAGTGGTGAGGCACCCGGAACGCTCGGCGGGGTGATGCGAACGCGCAGCTCAGCGCCGGTGTGAAAAGGAACGGTCAACCACATGGTGTCGTCGACCGCAGTGTCCAGCTCGGCCCCATCAAGGCCAAGGCTCAGGGGGTTGGGCTGCTCGCGCCCGGCCCAATTCAGGCCCGGGGCGCGGTGGATGAGCTCTTCATTACTTAAGACAGGCTCCTCGCTGGAGTCGTCGAGAAGCGCAAGCGCCGCCTGCTCGAAGCGGCCAAGCACCTGCGCCACCGGTTCGTTGGCCTGCTCGATTCCCGCAACGGCTGCCGTGCCGGGGATGATGCAGACCTCATCGGCCTCGTAGTGCTCATCGTGCGCCTGCCACAAGGTGTCGCGGCGCCAGCGGCGGCGTACCTCGGAATCGATGACCGGCACAAAGTTTGCGGGTTTGCCCGGTCCATCAACGAGTTGAATGAACCACGCGGCATCGGTCGGGTGCAGCGCGGCGTCACCGTAGATTTCGGTTAGCTGAGCAATTGCCTCAACTGGGTTTTCGCGGTCAACCTCAACGCACAGCGCAATCTCGCCGTGATCGGTCGGGTGAAGTCGGGCTTCGGCGCGAGCCGCCATGCGCGTGAATCGGCTAAACCAGGATTCATCGGCCCAGCCATCCAAGTAGGACAGCTCGAGGTAGCGCTGCAGCCACTCGGAATAGGTCAATTCATCGAGGTCGCCGAAGTAGGGCTTGCACGTGCGCCCGATGGCCCCAATGATTTCCGCGCGGCGTGCCTCCACGGCCGCGGCATCGCCGGCCACCTCATCGAGGAGGCGCCCGGCGCGGGCAAAGAAATTGTCTATCTCATGAATGTCCGCCCCTAGGTCCGAGCGGCCCGACACAACGTCCCCGCTGTGCGCGGCGACAAGAGCCTGCTTCACCGACTCGGATGCGGTGGACTCCTTCGCCGCCATGACAGCGGTGCCCACCATGATGGCATCGACTGGTGCTGCGGGCAGGCCGAAGCGCTGCGCCCACGTACCCAGCAGGTACTCTGCACCGCGCGCCGGGGTACCGATTCCCCCACCAACGGTGAGGAGGACATTGTCACGCTCGCGGATCCGCGCGTAGGTAGCAACAAGGACCTCATCGAGACCTTCTAAGGAGTGGTGACCTCCAGCCGCGCTGCCTTCCAGCTGCATGATGATGGTGGTCTCAGTGAGAGCATCGGCGATACGGAGTACCTCCTCCACCTGCGCCGAAGTTCCCGGTTTGAAGGCGACCCACGGGATGTTCTTGGCGTGGAGCTTCGCCACCAGCTCTTTGGCCTCCTCCACGGGCGGAATGCCAGCGGAAATCACCACTCCGTTGATGGGTGCTCCTGCTGCGCGTGCTCGCAGAATCGAGTTCGGCCCCTCGATCTGGCGACGCCACTGGGAAGCCGCGAGGTACAGCGCGTTGAACTGGGCATTCACCCCGGGCTGCAGCATCCGGCCCAGGGTATGCAGGTTCTCCTTCAGGATGTCATCGGTGTGCTGTCCCCCGCCGGCCAGCTCCGCCCAGTGCCCGGCATTGGCGGCTGCGGCTACGATGCCTGGGTCCACCGTGGTGGGGGTCATCCCGGGGAGCATGACTGGTGAGTAGCCGGTGGCCCGTGTAAAGGCAGTCGCCAGACGCCCGCTTTCAACGCGCGGTGTCCACTCGGACCACGCGCGGGGCAGAGACGGTGCGCGGCCCGGCTCGACGAGCTGGGCCAATCCTTCCGCCGTCCCCACGGCAAGCGTGCCCACGCCGCGTCCAGCAACGAGCTCGCGCGTCAACGGCTCCACCCCGCGGGAAGGCCCCACTTCTAATATCCAGCGAGCCCCGGCTTCGAGCGCCGAGTCAATGCGCTCGGTCCAGTCCACGTAATCCGTGAGCACGGCCCGCGCGAGCTGCGCGGTGATTTCTAGGTCCAAGCCGATTCGCTCCGCCCAGCTTTCCACCTGCTCCACCGCAAACTGCATGGTGGGATGGTGGAACGCTGCTGAAACCTCAAGGTCGGTGACAGCGATGGCGGCTGACTCCCCTTCCCTCTCGTCATTAAGGGGTGAGCTCTCCTGCAGCGTGGCCTTCACTCGGGCGAGCTCAGCCGGTGTTCCGACGATGACGAAGCGCCCACGGCCGTTGTCGAGCCCGATGTGTGCTCCGACTTCGCGCAGTTGCTGTCTCGTCGCGCCCGTCACCGCCGCCATGGGCGCGCCCTGCGGGGTGCGTATGAGCCCAGCGCTGCGCGCGGTAGTCGTCATGGCTGCACCGATGAGGCGTGCCAGCGCCAGGGCCTCCGCTGGTCTCATGCGCTTCTCCACCACCGCTGCGGCGAGTACGCCTTGGGAGTGACCAATGCTGGTGACGGCGTCGTCGAGTTCTACTCCGTGCGCGCGCAAGCATTCGAGTACGGCCAGCTGAGCGGTGAGAATGCCGGGGGTGGAAAGCGAGGCGTCGGCAAGCGCGTGCGCCCACGCAGGCTCCTCGTCCGCCCAGGCCAGAGGGTCAAAACCGCGTGGCGCGGCGGGCACAAGCTCGTCCTCCAGCGGAGCGAGGAGTTCTTCTGCCTCGCGAGGTACTCAGCCAGTTGCGGTCGCACGCCGGCAGCGAGGGCACTGCGCAGCGTCGGCAGCCAGGCATAGCCTTGCCCGGAGAAAAAGAGTGCGAAAAGCTCGGCGTCTAGGCGCGCGGACAAAGGCACAGAGACGTGGAAATCAGACACCTGCGCTACTCCCCCAAAGTGCGCGCAACAAGCTGCACGGCCTCATCGAGGGAAGGATGCGATGTCGGCTTCGGCATACCGCAAAAGACCTGGCAGGCGTGATCCGGGATGACCTCCGCCGAGCGCGTAAGGCCGCGCTCGGCGAGGTAGTCGTCAAAGAACATATCGATACTCATACCGTGTGCCGATTCTACCCACTAGGATCAATTCGTCATGGCCTCTCGAACCCCGTTCTTCATCGCCGCGCTCCTCAACGCCGCGGTGGCTGTGCTCGTGGTGGTCGGCCTGCTCCTTCCCTCCCCGGCTGCTCCCCCAGCGGCGGGGCCGAGTGCTTCCACAACAACAGCGGCGCCCGCGCAAGAAGCCCCCACAGAAGAACACTCCGACGAAGCCACGCCCCCGCCAGACATTGCGCCAGACATCGCCGAAGCGCTCGCCGCCCTAGATTCTCTGGAGGTCAAGGGCCGCGCTCCCATGACCGGTTATGAGCGCGAGGAATTCGGCCAGGCCTGGTCCGATGATGTCACGGTGAAGTTTGGCCACAACGGCTGCGACACCCGCAACGATATCCTCCGCAGGGACCTGGATCCGGAAAGCCTCGTGCTCAAGGAAGGAACCCACGACTGCGTGGCGCTCGCCGGCACCTTGCATGATCCTTATTCGGGCCAGGACATTGAGTTTCAGCGCGGGGCGCAGACCTCGAGTGCGGTGCAGATCGATCACGTTGTGGCGCTGGCCGACGCCTGGCAGAAAGGCGCCCAGCAATGGTCACCCGAGAAGCGCCGCAACTTTGCCAATGATCCCCGCAACCTCCTCGCCGTCGATGGTCCTCTCAACCAGCAGAAAGGCGCCGGCGATGCCGCCACGTGGCTGCCGCCCAACAAAGGTTTTCGCTGTGAGTATGCGCGTCGCATCGTCGAGGTAAAAGCGGTCTATGAAATCTGGGTCACGGAGGCAGAAAAAGATGCGCTGAGCCGGCTCCTGCATGCTTGCTGAGCGTTCCTTACCCCTTATCTATTCAGCGCAATCCCCCTGCACACTACCCCCAAACTATGCGCATATTATTCACTGCCACCCAGGCAATCAGGCACGATTTGTGAGCCCAAAGAAGCTTTCAGTCCCTGCACCGACACTCCCCTGCTTGCAAATTTCTATAGGCCAATTAATATGTAATTGATACAAAGTTTTCACACGCGGGGAGTACCCCCCATGAAATAAAAACAATCATTATTCCTCTCCTGTCTCACATTTCTTTTAATATGTGACACAGCACCTAGCCTGAGGTCTAGGTCACATGAGTGCGGTTAACTCTTATCGGCCGCCATACTCACCGAATCTGCCGAGACAAACCCTGCGAAGGAATAGTGATGTTCAAGTACATCATCAAGAAGACCGCCAGCTGGCTGGTAGTCATCTTCCTCGCGACTAATATCGCGTATCTCCTGGCCGCAACCTTCCTTGATCCCCGATCAAATTATGTCGGCCGCAACCCACCGCTCGAGCCGGAAGAAATCGGCCGCATCCTCACTCCGCTCGGACTCAATCCTGAGACCCCGCTTATTGAGCGCTGGTGAGGCTGGCTCTCTAACATTCTCTTCCACTGGGACTGGGGTACCTCCCCTCTCGGCGACCCGGTCAGCGCACAAATCGCTCACCGCGCACTCGTCTCGGCGCAGCTGCTGCTCGTCGCCACAATCCTCTCCGTCATCATCGGCGTTGGCCTCGGTGTCTACACCGCTTCCCGCCAATACAAAGCGGCTGACCGCTTCTGGCAGGGCGTTTCCATCATCACGATGAACACCCACGTGGTCGTCGCCTCCATTCTGGTTGTTGCCGGTGGCCTGTGGATCAACCGCGTCACCGGCCACCGCGTGGTCTACGTGACGGGCGCGTCCAGCCTCGGTGTCGAGGGCTTCTTCCCCAAACTTCTGGATATGGCGCAGCACCTCATCCTGCCGTCCATTTCCCTCATCATCATCAGTTACGCCGGGTATCACATGATGCAGCGCACCTTGCTGCTGGATAACCTGAACGCCGATTATGTGCGCACCGCCCGCGCCAAGGGCCTGACCCGTGCGCAGGCTATTCGCAAGCACGCCCTGCGCACCTCCATCATCCCGGTTGCGACCTCCGTGGCCTTCTCCGTTCCCGGCATTTTCACCGGCGCCATCATGACGGAAACCATCTTCGCGTGGAAGGGAATGGGCCAGTACTTCATCGAAACCATCAGCCGCAACGATGTCAACGGCACCACCGCCGTCGCCGCCTTCGGTGCCGTCATGATTGCTTTCTCCGCAATTCTGGCTGACCTCGTCGTCGTAGCCCTCGATCCGCGAGTAAGGGTGAGCTAAATGTCTCCAGAAAAGAAATCCACGTCGCCGCGCTCAGAAGCACGCCACACCGAGCGCCACCGCCGCAACGATCTCGCCATCGACACCGCCGCGGACAACCTTGGCGTGCGCCCGCATACCGCCACTGCTGACTTTTCACCGCAGACCGAACCCAGCGCACAGTCCGCACTTGGTTCCGGCGTCGATGTCGATGACGCACAGCGCAAGCAGTTCTCCAGCAACGAGTTCCGCGGCACCTCAAAGCTCAAGCTGTACGTTCGCCGTTTCTTTCGCAACAAGTTCGCGGCCGTCGGCCTCGTCATCTTCGTGTTGCTCACCCTGCTGGCCATCTTTGGCAGCCTGCTGACCCCCTGGGGTTTCGATGAGCCGGACTTCTTCAACCTGTCCACCGGACCTTCCTCCGAGCACTGGTTCGGCACGACCGATTCCGGTAACGATCTCTTCGCACAAACCGTCCACGGCCTGGGCCGCTCGCTCATCATTGCGCTTATCGTGTCGATAGCATCCACGGTGTTGTCCGCTTTCATCGGCGCGGCCGCGGCCATTTACGGAGGCGCAGTGGAAAAGGTCATCCTGGCCGTCATCCACTTCCTGCTGGCAATCCCGACCTTCCTGCTCATCGCTCTGGTGGTCTCCGATTCCGGCGGTGACTGGAAGCTGCTCATCGTGGTGCTCATCGTCTTCGGCTGGATGTACCCGGCGCGTGTCATCTGGGCCATGGCGCTCAGTGTGCGCGAGAACGACTACGTCCGCGCCGCGGACTACATGGGTGTTTCGCGCCTGCGCACCATCTTCCGCCACGTAGTGCCCAACATCGGTTCGCTGCTCATCATCCAAGCGGCCCTGGGCGTGGTGTCCACCATCATGTCGGAGACCGCGCTGTCCTTCTTGGGCTTGGGCGTGAAGCTTCCCGACGTCTCCCTGGGCACCCTCCTGGCCGGCGGCGCCAACGCCGTCGAGGCTTCACCCTGGCTCTTCTACTTCCCTGCAGGCATCCTCACGCTGCTGACCGTCTCCATGGCGTTCATCGCCGACGGTCTGCGCGACGCCATTGACCCCAACTCGAACTCTGGAGGCCGAGCATGACCCCGCAGAATACTGCGCATAACGCCAACGCCGTCCCGGCCAGCCGCGCTACCGATCCCGCCGCGTCCGCCGACCCGGTTCTGTCCGTACGTAATCTGTCCGTCACCTTCCCCTCGGAGGCCGGCTCCGTCCACGCCGTACGTGGCGTTGACTTCGATCTCATGCCGGGCCGCACCCTGGCCATTGTGGGCGAGTCCGGCTCCGGTAAATCCGTCACCTCAATGGCGGTTATGGGCCTGCTGCCGGATTACGCCAAGGTGGAAGGCTCCGTGGTCTATGCCGGCACCGAGCTCATCGGCAAGTCCGACAAGGACATGTCGAAGATCCGCGGCAAGGACATCGCCATGATCTTCCAGGACCCGCTCTCCTCCCTGACCCCGGTGTTCTCCATCGGCGACCAGCTCATCGAAGCCATCCAGACCCACCGCGATGTCTCCAAGAAGGAGGCGGAGAAGGAGGCCATTCGCCTGCTCGAACTCGTCGGCATTCCGGAGGCGGACAAGCGCGTGAAGTCCTTCCCGCACGAGTTCTCCGGTGGTATGCGTCAGCGCGTGGTCATCGCCATCGCCATGGCGAATAACCCGCGCGTCATCATCGCCGACGAGCCCACCACGGCCCTCGACGTCACCATCCAGGCTCAGATCCTGGAGGTCCTCAAGGTGGCGCAGCGCGAAACTGGAGCGGCCGTCATCATGATTACCCACGACATGGGTGTGGTAGCAGGCACCGCCGACGACGTCCTCGTCATGTACGCCGGGCGCCCGGTGGAGCTGGGCGATGTCGACACCATTTTCAACCACCCCAAAATGCCCTACACCGTTGGCCTTTTGGGTTCCACTCCGCGCGTGGACAAGGCCACCGATGAGCCACTCACTCCCATCGCCGGTACCCCACCACGCCTCATCGAGGTTACTGCCGAGTGCCCCTTCGCCGACCGCTGCCCGGTCGTGAAGGATGAGTGCCGCACCGTGGAGCCAGAGCTGCGCGCGCTTGACGACGCCCCCGGGCACTACGCCTCCTGCCTGCGCTCCGATGAGATCGAGGACGGCACCATCGGTGGCGAGCGCATGTACCCGCTGCCGAAGATTTCCGCCGATACCCTGGGCGATACGCCCTATGAGCAGCGCCCCGTCACCTTGGAGGTCAAGAACCTGGTCAAGGACTTCCCGCTCATCAAGGGAGCGATTCTCAAGCGCCGCGTCGGCACCGTCCATGCGGTCAAGAACATCAGCTTCGACGTGCACCAAGGCGAGTGCTTCGCCATCGTGGGCGAGTCCGGCTCCGGCAAGACCACCACCCTGCTGGAAATCATGGACCTCAACCCACCAGAGGGCTCCACCATCGTGGTCAACGGCACCAACACCTCCGGCTTGAGTGCGTCGGCACGCCGCAAGCTGCGCAAGGACATCCAGATCGTCTTCCAGGACCCAATGAGCTCGCTCAACCCGCGCATGACCATCCGTGAGATCATCGCTGAGCCGCTGGAATCGCTGGGGTACGAGGGGGACGTCGGCCAGCGCGTGGCTGAGCTGATGCAGCTCGTCGGTCTCGAGTCCCACCAGGTAGACCGCTTCCCCGGACACTTCTCTGGCGGACAGCGCCAGCGCATCGGCCTGGCCCGTGCTCTGGCCACCAACCCCTCCATCGTGGTGCTCGACGAGCCCGTCTCCGCCCTCGACGTCTCCATCCAGGCCGGCATCATCAACCTGCTGCACGACCTGAAGAACCGCCTGGGCATCTCTTTGGTGTTCGTCGCCCACGACCTCTCCGTTGTGCGCCACCTCTCCGACAAGGTCGCCGTGATGTACAAGGGCGACTTCGTGGAATACGGCCCCACGGACGAGGTCTTCGACAACCCCAAACACGCCTATACCCGCGCGCTGCTCTCCGCCATCCCGGTGCCAGACCCAGCCGTGGAACGTGACCGGGTGCGCGAGATTTACCAGCCCGCCGAAACCCCGGCTTAGCAAGACTTATAACTAAATACTCCCCGTCTCCATGTTTCCTCTCGAAAGGACACAAAAATGAACATGAAGCTCCGCAGGACCGCCCTCGCAGTGGTCACCGCCTCTGCCCTCATTCTCACCGGCTGCGCCTCCGACGGCGGCTCCGGCAGCTCCGATGGCTCCAAGGACTCCAGCAACTCCGCAGCCGGCGAGAAGCTGGACGTCAAGCTGGACGGATCCTACAACGCCAAGGACCGCTCCGAGCTCAAGCAGGGCGGCGAGCTGCGCCTGGCCATCACCGAGATCTCCCAGCAGCAGAACCCCTTCCAGGCCGACGGTACCCGCTACACCAGCGACGTCTGGAAGTTCTACAACCCGCAGATCGGTCTTTTCGACGGATCCGGCGAGTTCCACGTCAACAATGACTACATCACGGACGTCAAGGACGAGGAGAAGGACGGCAAGACCGTCGTCACCTACACCATCCACGAGAAGGCCCAGTACAACGACGGCACCCCGATTGACTGGAAGGCCTTCGAGAACACCTGGAAGTTCAACAACGGTGAGGACGAGGAGGCCAACGTCTCCTCCACCGATGGCTACGAGCTCATCGAGTCCGTCGAGCCAGGTGAGAACGACAAGCAGGCCGTCATCACCTTCAAGCAGGCTTACCCCTGGTGGCAGGGTCTGTTCAACTTCCTGCTCCCGCCGCAGGTTGATAGCGCTGAGAAGTTCAACACCGCCTACCTCGGTGAGGTCCACCCGGAGTGGGGCGCGGGCCCGTTCAAGGTGGAAAGCGTTGACTTCCAGAGCGGCAACGCCACCTTCGTCCCGAACGAGAAGTGGTGGGGCGATAAGCCTTTCCTGGACAAGGTGACCTACCGTCAGATGGAGGATCAGGCCTCCATCAACGCGTTCAAGGCCGGCGAAATTGACGCCACCGGCGTGGGCAACAAGGAGCGCCTGGCTGCAGTCAAGGACATGCAGGGCATTGAGATCCGCACCGCCATGGCCCCGTCCAACTCGCTCATCGTTCTCAACTCCAAGAACGAGATTCTTTCCGATGCCAAGGTCCGCGAGGCCATCATGACCGGTATCGACCGCTCCACGCTGTCCGGCATCCGCTTCAACGGCCTCAACGGCTACACCGAGGACCTGCCAGGCTCCTTCAACCTGTACCAGACCCAGGAGGGCTACGAGGACAACTTCGGGTCTGTGGTGAAGTTCGATGCCGAGAAGGCTAAGTCCCTGCTCGACGAGGCCGGCTGGAAGGAAGGCGGCGACGGCATCCGCGAGAAGGACGGCAAGAAGCTGTCCATGCGCTACACGCTGTTGGGTGATTCTTCCATCAGCAAGGCCCTGGCAACCGCCACCCAGAAGATGATGAAGGACATCGGCGTGGACCTGAAGGTGGAGGAGCGCCCCTCCTCCGACTTCTCCAAGATCACCTCGTCCTATGACTTCGATGTCTTCCCCATGGGATTCTCCTCCGGCGATCCGTTCGGTGTGGCCTACTTCGGCCAGATTTACCGCTCCGGCTCCCAGCTCAACCGCTCCGGCACGGGTACCCCGGAGATGGACAAGAAGATCGACGAGCTATCCCAGATCGCCGATCCAAACGAGCAGATCAAGGAAGCCAACAAGCTGGAGAAGGAAGCACTGGGTCAGTTCGGCATCATGCCGATTTACAACGGCCCGGCCATGGTGGCTACCAGCCCGGACATCGCGAACTTCGGCGCCAACTCCTTCGCCGTCATCGAGGTGGAGAACATCGGCTACACCAAGTAAGTAGCGCACCAGGCACCGCGTCTCATTATTCGCAGTGCCTAGCCACTCCATACGCCGTGTAGGGCGACGAAAAGAGGGCCTTCCCAAATTGCGGAAGGCCCTCTTTGTGGGTTTTAGCTGTGTTTAGTTGTCCTTGTTGAGCTGGTTGCGCAGCTGGTCAAAGTAGTCGCGCGCGCTCTGCGGCTGGTTGTTGCCCTGCGGCGGGGCCGGGAAGCCGGAGAACTGACCAAAGCCCTGGCCCTGCTGTGCGTTCTGCACCTGCTCCTGCGCCTGCTGCTGTGCGCGCTGCGCCTGCTCCATCAGCTCAGCATCGCGGCGGGCACGCTCATCGCGCTCGCGGCGCTCCTGCTCCTCACGGCGGCGACGCTCAGCAGCGGCGTTCTCGCGGCTGTGCTTTGCTTCGCCGGCCGGCACCTTCGGCTTCGGTGCTTCATTAATAGCGTTAGTGGACAGCAACGTATCGCGCATACCGCCGAAGAGATCCTGCATGCCACCCGGGTTAGACGGCATGTAGAGCACGTTGGTGTGGGCGCGGTCGGCTACGTCCACCATGGCGTCGAGGTACTGGGAGACCAGCATGAGGGTCTCGGGGTTCTCCTGCACGCCGGCAGCACGCAGCAGCTCATACTGCTGGGCAATACCTTCGACGATCTCCTTTCGCTGGTCAGCCACACCGCGACCCTGCAGCTTCTTAGCCTCGGCCGCACCCTCGGCTTCCTTGACCACGCGGATCTTCTCGGCCTCTGCCTGAGCCACGGCCGCCTCGCGCTCACGCTGCGCCGCGTTAATGGAGTTCATGGACTCACGCACGCGGGCATCCGGGCGAATATCGGTAACCAAGGTATTAACGAAGTTCCAGCCGTAGGCGGCCATGTTATCGCGCAGGGACATCGCCACGTTGCGGGCAATCGTGTCCTTGGAAGAGAAAGAATCGTCCAGGTTCATGTTTGCCACGGAAGAACGGACGTTGTCCTGGACATAGGCCACGATCTGCTGCTCGTGGTTGGACAGAGTGTAGAAAGCCTGGCGCTCGCTACCCTGGACTACCTCGTACTGCACGGCAACCGGGATCTGGACGAAGACGTTGTCCTTGGTCTTGGTTTCTACCATGACATCGAGCTGACGAATCTGCAGGCTGATCTTGGCGCGCACGCGGTCGACGTAGGGCAGCTTGAAGTGCAAGCCTGCGTGAGCCACGGTCACGAACTTACCCATGCGCTCAATGATGGCGGCTTCCTTCGTCCGGACGATGAAGAAACCGTCGAAGGCGGTGGCAATAATAAGTAGGAGAATCACGCCAATGACGATGAGACCGGCCATAGGCTTATCCTTTCTGCTCGATTTAAATTTTCCTAACCAGTGTGCCACACGGTGACCACCACCACATCCCGAAGGAGATCACTCCCCGAGCTCACTCGGAGCCTTTAATGCTCGTCAGCCGCTCGGAAGAGCTCACCCAAAATCCCCGCGCCGTCCTCACTAATCCCGTTGTGCTGGAAGCGGTTGGTCACCACTGGGCGCAGGTCGCGGTAGGTCTCCCCTGTAGCCAGGGAATCCTCGAAGGGCACGAAGATATCGTCGAGGTAGATGGCGGCGGAGGCGGTCACGGGGGCGTCGGCAAGCGCAGCGGCGTCATACGGAGAGCTTGCCCACTCGTGGGCGGCGAGCTCCTCGGCGGCCTGCTTGAAGGGGCGCAGCGCCGGATCCTCATCGAATTGCCAGGGGAAGATGTGCTCACCAGTGAGATAGGTACCGTCCTCGGCAAACTCGGGGAATTCCTCGCGCACGCGGTGAGCAGCCCAGCCGGTGACGGCCTGGCCGCCGACGCCGCCGTAGATAGATTCATGGATGGCCGCATACAGCGGGCCAGCCTGGAAGCTCACGCGCTGCCCCACGTCGTTGAGGAAGTCCGAACGCAAGCGCTTTTCGCCGTTCACCGTCCGGAAAGGCTCCTCCAGCAGGTAGCCCAAAGAATCGAAGCCAGTGCCGCGGCCCAGCTCAATTCCGATGGTGCGGAAGCGGCGCGACGACAGGCGCTCCCCTGTCGGCAGCAGCTCCTCCGAGTTGTCTAGGTGGTGGAGGATTTCCTCGATGCGCGCTTGTGCCCACGGGAACTGGGCATAGAAGCGTTCGTGGCGCACCTTGAGCTTGGCAAAAGTCGTACGGTAGAGATCATCAGCGCCCTTGGTCAGGGTGGGCAGTCCACCAGTGAGGAAGGCACGCCCAATGGAATCAGGGAACATCGAGACATAGGCGGTGATGATGAAGCCGCCGAAGGATTGGCCGAAGAGATCCCAGGATTCCTCGCCGAGGTGCTCGCGCAGGCGCTCGGCATCGCGCACGATATTTTCTTGCCGCAGCTGCGCCAGACGCGCAGCGCTGCGATCCTCAGCCGGGCTGAGCTCGTCAATGCGGTGGCTGCGCCCGGTGCCGCGCTGGTCCATGAGGATCCAGCGGTAGCGCTCCAAGCCCTTCCCGATGAGTCCGGAAGCACCCGTCGGCCGCGGCGCCGGGAAGCCCGGCCCGCCCTGGTTATAGAGCAGCGCCGGATAATTCTCACCGCCGGGCGGGATGATTTCCCGGGCGTAGAGCTCGAACTCCCCCGCGGCGGGATTGTCATAGTCCCAGGGGACGGTGATGGTGTGTTCCTTGATGGTGTGGCCGAAGCGTTTCATGCTTCTAGTAGACCACGAAACCTTCCTTGCGGAACACCTCGCGGATAGCTTCGACGTCTTCCGGCTTCGGCGGCTTCGTATCCTCCAAGGTGTAGGGGTAGCCCAGCTCGTGCCACTTATCCGCGCCCATGTTGTGGAAGGGCAGCACCTCGATGCGCTCAATGTTGCTCTTCCAGCGGGAGACAATGCGCGCAACGTTGGCGACGTTCTCTGGGGAGTCGGTAAGCCCCGGCACCACCACGAAGCGAATCCACACCGGTTTGCCGATGGCATTGAGGCGATCCCCAAAGTCGATCGTCGGCTGCAATTCACGCCGGGTGACCTTTTTATAGGTCTCCTCGTCACCGGACTTGACGTCCAGCAGCACCAAATCGATATTGTCCAGGTCTTCATCACGCAGGCGCGCGCCGAGGTAGCCCGAGGTATCGATCGTGGTGTGGATGCCTGCATCGTGGACTTCCTTGAGCAGGCGCCGCGCGAAGGCGATCTGGAAGAGTGGCTCACCACCAGAGATGGTCAGCCCACCCCCGGAAGCCTTGAAGACGGGCTTATAACGCTTGACGCGCTTAACCACGTCTTCGATGCGCTCCAAGGTGCCGACCTTCATCTCCATGGTGTCTGGATTGTGGCAGTACTGGCAGCGCAACGGGCACCCGGACATGAACATGGTCATGCGTGTTCCGGGCCCATCCACAGCCGTCACCAGCTCCCAGGAGTGCACGAGTGCGACGTCGCCGGAGCGGCGAGCCTGCATCAACTCCGAGCGGGTGTAGCCGTCGAGGTCATTGTCCGTTCCTAAACCGGCGGCGGCGCCGCGCACCTTTTCCCCTTCTTCCGGAGAAAGACGCACGACGCCGGTAATGCCATCTGCCATTTAGGAGCCCTGGTGGAAGGTACGGGAGATGACGTCGAGCTGCTGCTCGCGGGTGAGCTTCACAAAGTTCACCGCGTAGCCAGAAACGCGAACCGTGAGGTTCGGGTACTTCTCCGGGTGCTCAACGGCGTCCTCCAGGGTGGACTTGTCCAGGACGTTGATGTTGGCGTGGTAGAGGCCCGAGTCCATGTTGTTGGCGGTGCGGTTGGCCTTCATGGTGGCGAGGCGCTCGTCAAAAGTTGGGGTTGCCATGATGTGTTCTCCTTAGGAAGTGGTGTGGACGTGGTCTATTCAGAATCCATGATGAAGCCGGCATCAAGGACGCCCACCAGGTTGGTGATGCGCTCCTCCGGGGTGCGGCCCAATCCGGATGGGGTGATGGTGTTGGTCAGCGAGATGCCATCGAGGGCATCCTTGTAATCCAACTTGCCCACCGACAGCATGGAGGCGACCATGCCGTGGTTATCCGCGCCGTTCTCCGGATTAGCGCCCGGGGCGAACGGGGTACCTGCCTCGTGGCCGGACGGGAAGGAACCAGTTGCCTTGCCGTAGACCACGTTGGAAGTAATGGTCAGCACCGACTGGGTCGGAATGGCGTTGCGGTACATCGGGATGGCCTTAATCTTCGCCATGACGGTGTGGACGATGGTAGCGGCGATGTCATCGGCGCGGTCATCATCGTTGCCGTAGAAGGGGAAGTCACCTTCCGTCTTGTAGTCCACGATGAGGCCGGTCTCATCGCGCACCGGGTAGACCTTGGCGTACTTAATGGCGGAAAGCGAGTCAGCCACGATGGACAGGCCGGCGATACCGCAGCCCATGGAGCGCACGATATCGGAATCGTGCAGCGCCATCTCAATGGACTCGTAAGCGTACTTGTCGTGGCAGTAGTGGATGATGTTCAGGGCCTCAACGTAGGTGCCGACGACCCAATCCAGCATCTCCTCGTACTTCTGCCAGACCTCGTCAAAGTCGAGCGGGCCATCGCCCTGGATAGGCTCATAACCATCCACGACCTGCTTGCCGCTGACCTCGTCGCGACCGCCGTTGATGGCGTAAAGCAGGGCCTTGGCGGCGTTCACGCGGGCACCGAAGAACTGCATTTGCTTGCCGACGGCCATCGGGGACACGCAGCACGCAATCGCGGCGTCATCGCCCCACTGGTCACGAATCTGCTTATCGGACTCGTACTGGATGGAGGAGGTCTCAATCGAGATGTGGGCGCAGAATTCCTTGTAGCCCGCCGGCAGCTGCGGATCCCAGAAGATGGTGATGTTCGGCTCCGGTGATGGGCCCAGGTTAATCAAGGTCTGCAGCAGGCGGAAGGAGGTCTTGGTGACCTGGTGGCGGCCATCAGTACCGAAGCCTGCATCGGTCCAGGTTGCCCAGTACGGGTCGCCGGAGAAGATCTGGTCATAGTCCTCGGTGCGCAAGAAGCGCACGATGCGCAGCTTGAGCACCAGCTGGTCGATGATCTCCTGGGCATCTTCCTCAGTGAGGATGCCTGCGGCGAAATCACGCTCAAAGTAGCAGTCGAAGAAGGCGGAAAGGCGGCCGATGGACATCGCTGCACCGTCTTGGGACTTGATGGAGGCCAAGTAGCCAAAGTAAGTCCACTGCACTGCTTCGTGGGCAGTCTTCGCCGGCTTCGAGATATCGAAGCCATAAGACTCAGCCATGATCTTGAGCTTCTTCAGGGCCTTGATCTGCTCGGCGTGCTCCTCACGGTAGCGGGCCCAGTGCTCGGAGAATCCGATATCACCGACTGCGCTCTTGGATGCTTCCTTCTCGGCGATGAGGTAGTCCACGCCATAGAGAGCCACGCGGCGGTAGTCACCGATGATGCGGCCGCGGCCATAAGCATCCGGCAGGCCGGTGATGATGTGAGAGGAACGCGCTGCGCGGATGCGCGGGGTGTAGATATCGAAGACTGCATCGTTGTGGGTCTTGCGGTAGCGCGTGAAGATCTTCTCGATCTCCGGATCGGTTTCCTTACCGGCTTCCTTAATGGCCTGCTTGACCATGCGCCAGCCACCGTTGGGCATCATGGCGCGCTTCAGCGGAGAATCCGTCTGCAGACCCACGATGACGTTGTCATCCTCACAGATGTAGCCGGCCGGGAAAGCATCGATATCGCTCGGGGTGTGGGTGTCCACGTCGAAGATGCGCTTCTGGCGCTCGACGGACAGGTAATTCTTCTCCAAATGATCCCACACGCGTTGCGTCTTCTCGGTGGGTCCAGCAAGGAAGGAGGAGTCCCCGTCATAAGGGGTGTAATTGCGCTGGATGAAATCACGAACGTCAATGTTTTCAGTCCACGGGCCGGGCTCAAAGCCCTTCCATGCCTCGAACTGCACAGACTGTTCCGTTGCGGTGGTCACTATTTTGACTCCCTTCATAGTTCGCACGACGCGTAACACTTAGTCGCAGAAGGGCTGTGGGTGACTTCGGCTCACGGGCAATTCGGTCAACACGTATCGTCACCGAACCCCTCTCTGTAGCCCATAGTAGGGGTACAACCGCATAACCTCACATCGGCAAATGCGGGCCCCATGCCACCGAACGGGCTGGTTTTAGCACCACACTGGTCAGCTCTCTCATAGGTAACGACCGTACGGTTAGATGCGGGGGTAAATCACCCCCTGACGTGGCCTTTCCCACACCTTCCAGGCAAGTTCTTGGTGCCTGTCCGCGCCGCGCTCTATTGTTATGCGCAGTATCCTCGTCTCGCTTTTTAGCAAGGAGCCTCCCCGCGTGTCCGACACCGCCGCTACCGCTAGCCCTGCCACTCCCCCAACGCACCCCGTTGATGTTGTCCCGCCAGCGCCCAAGTTAGCTGCGCTCGGTCTGCAGCACGTCCTCGCTTTCTACGCTGGCGCGGTCATCGTCCCGCTGCTTATCGCGGGGTCGCTGGGGCTGGATGAGGCCACCACGATCCACCTCATCAACGCTGACTTGTTGACCTGTGGTCTGGCGACGTTGATCCAGGCGGTGGGCGTCGGCAAGCACATCGGCGTCCGGCTGCCCATCATCCAGGGCGTAACCACCACGGCGGTGAGCCCCATCATTGCCATCGGCATGAGCGCTGGTGACCAGCCACTGCCCACGATTTATGGCGCAATTATCGCTGCCGGTATCTTTACTTTCTTCGCCGCGCCGGTCTTTGGACGCGTGCTCAAGTACTTCCCGCCGATTGTTACCGGCACCGTGCTCTTGGTCATGGGTACGTCGCTGCTGGCGGTCTCAGCAAATGACTTTGTCAATTACGCTGACGGGGTCCCGGCCGCACGCGATCTGCTCTATGGTTTCGGCACGCTGGCCATCATCATTGTTGTGCAACGCTTCTTCCGCGGTTTCCTGGGCACGCTGTCGGTGTTGCTTGGTTTGGTCATTGGTACGGGCGTGGCCTTCGTGTTCGGCGATACTTCCTTTGACGGCGTGCGCGAGGCCGATGCCATAGGCATGACGACGCCTTTCTACTTCGGTATGCCGAAGTTCGACATCATGGCGATTCTCTCCCTCATCATCGTCATGATTATCACCATGGTGGAAACCACCGGCGATGTCTTCGCTACCGGTGAGATTGTGAAAAAGCGCATCAAGCGCGATGACGTTGTGCGCGCCATTCGCGCCGACGGTCTCTCCACCACCCTTGGTGGCGTGATGAACTCCTTCCCCTACACCTGCTTCGCGCAGAACGTCGGCCTCGTCCGTCTCACCGGTGTGAAGTCCCGCTGGGTCGCGGTGTCAGCAGCGGGCTTCATGATCATCCTGGGCCTGCTGCCCAAGGCCGCAGCGATCGTTGCGGCTATCCCCTCCCCGGTCCTCGGCGGTGCCTCCCTCGCTCTGTTCGCCAACGTTGCCTGGGCCGGCCTGCAGACCATCGCGAAGGAAGACATCGCCGACGGACGCAACGCCGCCATCGTTACCACCGCGCTGGGGCTGGCCATGCTCGTCACCTTCAAGCCGGACGTAGCGACTGCCTTCCCGGAGTGGGCGCAGATCTTCGTCTCCTCCGGAATGTCCATCGGCGCTATCACCGCAATCCTGCTCAACTTGCTCTTCTTCCACGTCGGCTCGCAGTCCGGCGATGATGTCAGCCGCCTCGACGGCGCCGGTGTCTCGCTCAAGGAGCTCAACGAGATGGACCGCGATAGCTTCGTCAGCGCTCTGCGCCCGCTCTTCAACAACGAAACCTGGCCGCTCGAAGCCGCCTGGGAACTGCGCCCCTTCCAGGACGTCAGCCAGTTGCGCGAGGCAATCCAGGTCACGGTGCTCACCGCTCCGAGCGACCAGCGCCGCGCACTGATCCACGACTACCCGGCGATGGATGAGCTGCTGCTGGCCGATTCCGACACGGCCGCCACCATCTCCGCCGACCGCGGTTCCCTGGCCCTGGATGACCTCGACGATGTTCAAACGCAGCAGCTTATCGACGTCTCACAGGCCTATCGCGAGCGCTTCGACATGCCGTTCGTGGCATACCTGGACACCAATGACTCGGCCGATCGCGTCATCGATGCGGGCGTGCGCCGCTTGTCCAACTCGGATGAGCTGGAGCAGCGCGTGGTCTTGAGCGAAATCATCGAGATTGCCAATGACCGCTTCGATATCCTCCTTGCGGACGCTAACCCGGTGCGAGCTTACTGGGACCGCAAGTTCACGGAGGTGGAATGAACATAGTTCATTCCACGTACGGGGGACACTCGACGTAGAAAAAGGATCATTCCACGCAAAAGGTCACTCGACGTGAGGACTAGCTGAACTCCATGGTGACCTGGGCCTCGGGGTCAACGCCACGGATGATGCCCTCATAGAAATTGCGAGCTTGATCCTGCAGGAGCTCGCGGTTGTCGTCGATGTCCTCGCGCTTCTTATCGGCGCTGAGGACATCCGACACTGTAGATGCGGCGTCGATCGGCTGGGTGGTCCAGCTGAGCACGCCGTTGTTTTCCACGGCGGTCTTGAACTCCTCATCGGAATGCCCAATGAAGATGAAGTCCGGGATGTGGACAGTGTAGGCATGCTCGCCGGTCTCAGTGACGCGAACGTCCTTGCCTTCGATACCGAGCTTGGCTTTATAGGAATACTGCACAAATTGTGTTCGGCTAGTCCACGGAACCTTCACGCCTAAGACCTGACCCACGGAAGATTTCTCCGCCAGCCCCTGGATACCCAGGCTGAGCAAGACCACCTGCTCTTCGCGCTGGACGGCCTTAACCACCTGCGTGTTGGTTGACTGCACCGGCGCGGTATAAACCTCGTGCGGCTGGCGCACGGCGTAGACACCAAGCGCAGCGCAGGCCAGCGACAACAGCACCACGAGGGCGATGAGGGTGGTGCTTAGTTTGCGAGGAGACATAAAGCCCGTCCTTTGTGTGATTCAGAAAAAGATGCCTTCTAGACTAGCCCTTCGATCTGAACCCAGCCCCACACACAATGCTTTTACCTTGCTCTGATGAGGGCCTGCTGATCCACGAAGGCGCCAAAGGCCATCAACAAGGTGTCAAGCTCCGTGCGCAAGTGGCGGTGCATAACCACCGCCCCAGAACGCCGAAGCCGTTCTTCGGCAACCCCGTTGACGTCGCCTAGCACCAGCACCACGTGGCCGGGGAGGACGCCATCGAATTCTGTGGCGTCGAGAACCACACCATCGCACGCGCGTGCTTCCTCTTCCGTACTGATCCACCGAACACGCACTCCGTGTGGTGCGTAGCGTGCCACATCCGCAGCCAAACGCTCGCTCATTAAAAGCCCGAGAGTTACTGTCATACGCATTTCAATCACCTGTCCTGAAGCCTTGTGACAAGGGCTTTTACCTTGCCTAGCCACAGAATAAAGATTGAAACGTTCACTGTATATGGTCGTTTCAGTTCTATATGATCAGGGCCATGGACAAGGAAGAACGTCAGCGCAGAATCATCTGGGCGGTTGACTCGGGGAGCAAAACGGTCAACCAACTACAAGAACTCACTGGGGCCTCCGCGATTACCATCCGCCGAGATCTCACCGAGCTGGAAGAAGCTGGGGCACTCACGCGCTTTCATGGCGGCGCTCGCCCCGCTGTGCGACGGGGTGCCCGCTATCCCCTAGAGGTTCGCCGGAAAGAGGACCCCGCTGGCAAACGCGCTATTGCCGCAGAGGCGGCACGACTAGTCGAGCCCGGCTCCTGTGTTCTCATCGACTCGGGTACAACCCCCACAGCGGTCGCCCGCAACCTCGCCGGAATGGACATCACGGCCCTGGCGATGTCTCTGTACGCGGGCGCAGCATTAGCCAAGACGCCGGGCAGCGACGTCCTAATTCCAGGCGGAACCGTCAATAGCGACGATCTTGCTGTGTACGGGGCAGAAGCGGTTGACACAGTCATGTCCATGCGCTTCGACTTAGCAATCGTGGGTGTCTGCGCGTGCACTCCGTCGGTGGGCCTTATGTCCCCGAACCTTACCGAGGCCACCATCAAACGGGCCTACTTTAAAGCGGCCCGACGTGTCATCGTTGTCACCACACCAGAGAAGTTCACCCGCATGTCGGCCCACCGAGTGGCCACCTTTGACCAGGTCGACACGGTCATCACAACAACTGACCTATCCCCGGACATAGCCCAGGACGTGGTCGATTTTGGCGCCAACCTCACGATGGTGCCGGTAGAAGACTCTTAAAGCTGGAACTGCTCAACAACTTCAGTGCGGCGCTTGTGCTCCATCCAGAAGGAAAGGAACGGAACAACACCGGCGAGCGCCGTGGTAAAGAGCTTGCCTACCGGCCACATTGCACGCGGACCGAGGACCAGGATGGATACGAGGTAGACCATGTAGGCCACGCCGTGCGCTTGGGCGATGAGCGTAGCCCACGATGGCATCTCCATCCCCACGCCGTATTGCAGGATCATGCGTGCGACAAGAATGAGAAGGAAAATACCGGTAATCGTGGCGGCAATGGAAAAGAACTTCAGCGGGCCACGGATACGCGCCTGACGGTCAGGATGGACAGCGTTGTTCACTGGGTTGCTCATAAATTCTACTCTTCGGTGCCGCGACGGCGGCGCTGCTTGTTCATAGCGTTGAAGGTTTCCACATCAATCTGCGGACGGGGCGGTAGGAAATCTTCGTCGATTTTAGTCTCGGTGTGCTCCTTGGCCGCGCGCACGTCCTCTGCCTCATATTGGGCTGGCTCTTCTCCCCGCTCGAGAGCTTCGTTCTCGGCATCGATTCGCTCATTCTCGTAGCGCATGGCGGTGCGGTAAGCGTAAACAACAAATATCGCGAACAGCGGCCATTGGAAGGCGTATCCCAAGTTCTGGAAGGTTCCCGAACCGGAGCGGAACCGCGTCCATTGCCAGTAAGCAAGGAACAAAAAGAGCACGACGAAGAGCACGATGAGGACGATGTGCCACCATCGAACCTTCATCCGCTTTTTCGGTGCTGGGTTGGTGCTCACTCTGAACAGCCTACCCACCACGCCCAGAAAAGTGGATTTCCGTCTATGGCCTGCCGCCCTGTAGGCTAGTGACCGTTGCGCAGAGCAAAGAGTGCTCCGCAGCAACGAAACCAGCGCCCGTGGCGGAATTGGCAGACGCGCTAGATTTAGGTTCTAGTGTCTTATGACGTGTGAGTTCAAGTCTCACCGGGCGCACAATTTCAAACCCCGCGCGAGTTTTCCGTGCGGGCTTTTCTTTACCCCAGCCCTGCCCCAAATGGTTTTAGTCATATGGTTCCCCTCATCGGGTTCTTTTGGGGGCAAAGAAACCACCTAAAGCACTACAGAAGGTTCGTTTGGGGGCAGGCGAACCATATGAGTAGAACCATGTGCGGAGAGACCAAAGCCACAGGACCATCTGCGAGGTAGCTTCTGCATTTCCCCAGGTGGTCTTCGCAGAATATGCGCAGATGGTCCTTCTAGTTTGGTCCCCCATCAACCAGGCCAGCTAGCGGATGCCGGGCTTGCGGTGATGTCTCGGCGGACGCTGGAGCTCGTGGTGATGGCGGGCGGAGGCTTAGGCTTGGCCGGCGAGGGCCGCTAGGGGTTCGCGCAGCTGCGCCAGCGCGCGGCCGCGGTGCGAGACGGCGTTCTTCTCCTCTGGAGACATCTGCGCGGCGGAACGGGTTTCGCCCTCGGGCTGAAAGAGAGGATCGTAGCCAAAACCATTTTCGCCCTGTGGGACGGTCAGCAAGGAGCCTGGCCAGCGGCCCTCCACCACGTGTTCCTGCCCATCCGGGGTCACCAGCGCGCAGACCGACACGAAGGCGGCCGCGCGGCGCTCGGCGGGCACGTGTGACATCTGCCCCAGCAGCAGGCGGTTATTGGCTTCATCGTCGCCGTGGCCGCCCGACCACCGGGCAGAGAGCACGCCCGGCATACCGTTGAGTTCATCCACCGCGAGGCCGGAATCATCCGCGATCGTTGCCAAACCGGTGTGCTGCACCCCGGCGCGCGCCTTGATCAGCGCGTTATCGGCAAAGGTGCGGCCATCCTCCACAGGCTCCGGGTAGGCCTCCACCGCGGAGAGAGGGAGTAGCTCGATGCCCTCAATGCCGGCGTCGGCGAGGATCTTCTCTAGCTCCTTGAGCTTCTTGGCATTATTCGAAGCGACGAGGAGTTTTACCATCCGAGGGCCGCCTTTTGAGCGTCGATAAGCTGGGCGCAGCCGGCTTGGGCAACGTCCAACATGTCATTGAGCTCCGCGCGGCCGAACAGGCCGTGCTCACCGGTACCCTGAATCTCGACGAAGTCTCCGCCCTCCTGCATCACCACGTTGAGATCAACCTCCGCGCGGGAGTCCTCCTCATAGGGCAGGTCCAAGCACACGTGACCATCGATGATGCCCACGGAAACCGCAGCGATGGGATCCAGCAGCGGCTCGCCCGGGACGACGCCCTCCTCCTTGAGGTAAGCAATCGCATCAGCCAGCGCCACATACGCGCCGGTAATCGACGCCGTGCGGGTACCGCCATCTGCCTGCAGCACATCGCAATCCAGCTGGATGGTGTTCTCCCCCAGCTCGGACAGGTCCACGGCGGCGCGCAGGCTGCGGCCCACCAGGCGGGAAATCTCGTGGGTACGGCCCTTGACCTTGCCCTTCATAGACTCGCGCGGCATGCGGTCGTGGGTGGCCGCAGGCAACATCGCGTACTCAGCAGTCAGCCAGCCCTCGCCGGAGTCCTTCTTGAAGCGCGGCACCCCGAATTCCACGGAAGCCGTACACATGACTCGGGTGTTGCCGAACTCCACCAAGACCGACCCGGCCGGGTTGGTGGTGAAGTTGCGGGTAATACGAACGCTACGGAGTTGGTCGAGCGCGCGACCATCGGCACGAGTGAAATCAGTCATGCCCCCTACCCTACCGCGCGTGCTAAAAGTCGAGCTCCATCCCAGCAGCACCGACGACAATCTCACCGTCGAACTCACGGGCAGCTGCGGCATAGGTGGCGGCGGCATCGCCCCACGGCTGCAGGTGAACGAGCACCAGCTTCTTCACGCCCGCCTCGCGCGCCAAGCGGCCAGCTTCTGCCCCCGACATGTGCATGTCCGGGGCCTTATCCTCCGAGGTCTCGCCCCATGCGGCCTCACAGAGGAAAACATCCACGCCCTGGGCAGCCTCAATGAGCGCGGGCGTATAGGCCGAATCCGCGGAATAGCACAGGGTAGAGCCGGCTTTAGCGTGCTCAACCCGCAAGGCATATGTCTCTACCGGGTGAACTGTGCGGAAGGGGGTGATATAGACATCGTCGACAAGCTGGCGTTCCCGATCCACCCAGGGACTGAACGCAAAGGTATCGCTCATGTCATCCACCCCGTCCGGAGTATCCGAGGACAGCCGGCCCAGGTGGGTCTCAGTCGTCGACGGCCCGAGGCAGAAATTGCGGGAGGCTGCGGGCTCTGTGGGGTGGAAGCGGCGCCACACCATCAAAGACGGAAAGTCCAGGCAGTGATCGGCATGGAGATGAGTTAACGCCACGTGTGCATCGCACGGATCCTGGAGTTCCTGCAGGCGTGCAAGCGTACCCGGGCCCAAATCCATGATGATGGACGGAGCAGAGGGGAAAGACAAGAGATAGCCAGAGGCCGGATTACCCACAGTGGGCACCGAGCCGGAACAGCCTAGGATGGTCAGCTTCATGCGTTCAATAGTTCCACGAAACAATGGGGGATGCGGGATTTGGGTCGATTGTACATCCTCACCCGCTCTAAATCTTGGGCCCCAGGAAGCGCGCGGCAAAACGCTCGAAGGCGGCGTGGTCGCCAGTGCACTCGAAACTACGTGTGGGTGCCTGCCCCGCCGGGGCCAGCATGTCCGTGTTGGTGAGGATGCGCAACACATCCTTCGCAGTCTCCTCCGCCGAGGACACCAAGGTGACGTTATCCCCGATAGCGAGCTGGATGACGCCCGTCAGCAGCGGGTAGTGCGTGCAGCCAAGAACGAGCGTGTCGACGCCCGCCGACTGCAGCGGCGCGAGGTAGCCCTCGGCCACACCCAGGATCTGGCGCCCAGCGGTAATGCCGCGCTCGACAAAGTTCACGAAGTCCGGGCAGGCCACGGCCGTGCACTCAACATTCGGGTTGACGGCGAACAAATCCTGGTAGGCCCCGGAATTAATGGTTCCCTCAGTACCAATCACGCCAATCTTGCCGTTGCGGGTGGTGGCGATGGCGCGGCGCACGGCCGGGCGGATAACCTCCACGACCGGAATGGCATAGCGCTCGCGGGCATCGTGCAGGAAGGCGGCCGTGGCGGTGTTGCAGGCGATCACCAGCATCTTGCAGCCGCGCTCCACCAACTCGTCGGCGATGGCGGTGGAGAGCTCCCTCACCTCGGCGATGGGCCGCGGGCCGTAGGGGGTATGGGCGGTATCGCCGATGTAGATGATGGATTCGTCGGGAAGCTGCTCGATGATCGTGCGAGCGACGGTCAGGCCGCCCACGCCCGAATCAAAAATCCCGATCGGAGAGGTCGCGTCAGGCATTAACGCATCGCTCCCCGAGGCGCGGGCTTGACCTTCTTAATCGGGTCATCGGAGGTGATCACCATGCCCGCGACGATGCCACCGATGGCGCCGAAGAGGTGGCCCTGCCAGCTGACTCCCTCGTAGATCGGCAGCACGCCCCAAATGAGGCCGGAGTAGGCGAACCCTAGACCAACACCAATCAGGAACTGCCCCAGCGAGCGGTTAAAGATGCCGCGCACGATGAGATAGGCCAGCCAGCCATAGACCATGCCCGAAGCACCGATATGCGAGGTCCCCGGCCCGCCCAGCAGCCACGTGCCCACGCCGGCAATGAGCACCACGATGATGGTGACCTCCCACCATGCCTTGCGGCCTGACAAGCCGATCAGGAAACAAAAGATCGCACCAGGCAACGAGTTTCCGATGAGGTGCTCGAAGTTCGCATGGAGCAGCGGCGCGGTGAAAATCCCCCAGATGCCGTTGAAGTCCAGCGGATGAATGCCGTACTGCCCCAGCTCGCTTCCAAAGAACAGGAAGTTGATGATGTGGATGATCCACTCGACGGCGAGGAATCCCACCGTGAGAAACGCGGCTGTTTTGAGGCGGCCGGCCCGCGTGTAGTTCTTCGAATCGCCTGTATTAAGGAGGGGCTGCTGTCCCTGTCCCGCGGCAGCGGGGCGGGGTTGGAAGGGGTTAGGCTCATGCGAATGCTGCTGGCCAAAAGGTCCACTCGTCGTCATAATGCCTCCAACTCTAGCAAGCCCGCAGCGAGGAATACGCCTCCAAACCCAGCCCTGGGCTTGCACTCACCACGGCGTCAACGATGGCTGCCTCCACGGCATCGGCAGCAGCTGCGCTTAACGACGCCAACTCCGCCGGGCCGATGCCCTTCTCCGCTGAGCGGACTCCCGAGGCGGCAGCAAACAGCGTATCCCCATCCAGCGGGGAATGCGCTGGGCGCACAGCGCGAGCGATGCCATCGTGGCCCGCGAGGGCCAGGCGCTTGGTCTGGGCCTTGCTTAAAGGAGCATCGGTCAACACCGCACCAATGGTGGTATTAAGCCGCGAGGATTCCGCGAATGACTCGGCCAAGCTGCGGGCCGCGGCAAACCGCTCAACGTCGACGGCTGGTGCACCCGGTGCGCCAAACAAGCGCCCGGTCTCAGCATCAATCACCTGGCCTACCGGGTTGGCCACGACGACGGCGGCGACGGAGAAGGGGGAGACGTCGACAAGCGCGGTGCCCACCCCACCCCGCACCTTGCCGGCACAGGCTCCGGTGCCCGCACCCACGCTGCCACTCGTGGCGTCGTGTCCTGCCAACGCGGCGCGTAGAGCCGCCTCGCCGTCTGCCGCCGAGGGACGCTGCGGTCCGGCGAGCAGGTCGAAGATGACCGCGCCCGGGACGATAGGAACGCGCGGGCCGGGGATCTCCTCCCCAAAGACGGGGAAACCAATCCCTGCCTCCTCCAGCCCGCGCATGACGCCATCCGCAGCGGCCAGCCCAAAGGCCGAGCCGCCTGCCAGAAGAAACGCATGAACGCGCTCAACCGTGTTGTGTGGCTCTAAAAGATCCGTCTCGCGCGTGCCTGGACCGCCGCCCCGCACGTCGACGCCGGCCACGGCCCCCTGCTCGCCGCAGTAGATGACGGTGACGCCGGTATCCTCACGTGTGACGTGGCCGACGGAAAAGCCCATGTCGGGAAGTGTGCGCACGGTGCTAGTCCATGAGAACGTCGAGCAGCGAATCCTGGCAGAATGCCAGCCATTCCACGAGCGTATCGCGGTCCGCCCCAGGGGTATCCTCCGGCACGTCCCCGGCGGCGATATAGAGGCGCAGATCGTTAAGCCCCGCGAGGAAAGCATGCGCCTCTTCCTCACTAATGGCTACCTCTACCCCGCCAGTCGGCCCCAGCGCGGTGTTAATGACCTGTAGGTTCTCCAGCTTGGCGCGCGCAATGTCGTTCTCATGGAGCGAGCGCATGAGGGAATTGTCTCCATCGAATTCCTCATCCCCCGGCTTCTTGAAGTCCGGAAAGAGGCGGGCCAGCGACGGGTCTTCGGGGGCTTCGGTGTGGCCGGTGGGCATGTCGAGCATGTCCGCCAGCTCATCCTTCGGCGCCGACTGCGCGCGAGCGATGATGGCCTCGGACACCGTCGCGGTGAGGTCACCCAAGACTTCGCGCTCCATCGGCTCGAAAACAGCCGTGTACTTGGCGCCGCGCATGAAGGACTTTTTCTTCTTCCAAGCCTGCATAACCTACCCTGCCTGCTGCATTGTGGCCCAGAGGCCCGCGACCTGCAGCTTCTTCACGTCGGCTTCGACTTTGTCGCGTTCACCCGAGGACACGGCTGCCTTACCTTCGGTATGGACCTGCATCATCAGCTCGTTGGCTCGCTTCTTGTCATAGCCTAAAACGGTCTGGAACACGTAGGAGACGTAGCTCATCAGGTTGACTGGATCATCCCAGACAATGCACATCCACGGCAGGTTTTCGCTCGTGGCGACGTCGACGTCAATCGCCTCATCCAGCTCCGGGGTGGCCATGGGTGAACTCATCACCACGCCCGCGGACGTTTCGTTGTGCGCTTTCATGCCCTCTACACTAGCTAAAATTCTCCGCGTCGCGAGCAGTTATACTGTCAGCGACCCTTAACCTGATTATCGTTTCCAGGTGGCATCAATGAATTCTTTCTCCCTCCCCCCAGCCGTTGTTGACATTCTCGCGGGACGCCAACCGGCGAAGGAGGATGTCGTGCTCCTCCTGCAACGAGTGCTGACCGTGCTCGTTCTCGGCGGCACGCTCGTGGCTGCCGTGTTGAGTCTGACCAACCCCTCCGACGACGGCAGCTCGACGGATGCGGAACCCCCGACGTCGGAGGCGTGCGACTACGAGCTTCCCGACGTTTCCGTCCAACGCCAGCTCAACACCATCCAAGAGGAGCTGATAGGTGCGCTCAACACCTGGCGTAAGGAAGACGGCCAGGCCCCATTGGTGCCGTGGATCGACCGCCAAACCGCAGCCCGCGAAAAGGCAGAGTGCAACGCGGTGACCAAGACGCAAGAGCCATCGGAAGAAAATGTGCAGATGGTTCAGCACCACCTGCCCGTGGACAAGGCCAGCGCATATGAATTCGTCGAGGCCTTCCGGGCCTCCCCCGACCACGTGGCCGCCCTGCGGGATCGCCGGATGACCACCGCGGCCGTTGGCGTGGCTTATAACGACGGCGAGGTGTACGTCGTCATTCAGCTTGAGGAATAGAACAGCTGATTTTTTAGGACGCCCTGAGTAGCATCTTCGATGTGACTACTACCTCAGATAACGTCCGGGATGCCGGAAACGACCCTGCAGATCGTTCCACGGCCCTTCTTACCGATAAGTACGAGCTGACCATGCTGCAAGCGGCGCTGCGCGATGGCTCCGCGCACCGCCAGGTAGCCTGCGAAGTTTTTGCCCGCCGCCTTCCCAACGAACGGCGCTACGGCGTTGTTGCCGGCACCGAACGCGTTCTTCGCGCAGTCCGGGACTTCCGTTTCACCGCCCAGCAACTGGCGGAGATGGACTTCCTGGATGCTCCAACCAAGGAATACCTGGCCAATTACCGTTTCTCCGGGCAGATCGATGGCTACCGGGAAGGCGAGCTGTACTTCCCCAACTCGCCACTGCTGACCGTGCGCGGCACCTTCGGTGAATGTCTCATCCTGGAAACCGTGATCCTCTCCATCATGAATTCCGATTCCGCGGTGGCCTCCGCGGCCTCCCGCATGGTGGTTGCCGCGGACGGCCGTCCCATCATTGAGATGGGCTCGCGCCGCACGCACGAATACGCCGCGGTGACTGCTGCCCGCGCCGCCTATCTGGCTGGCTTCCAGGCCACCTCCAACTTGGAGGCCGGCTACCGCTATGACATTCCGGTCTCCGGTACAGCGGCGCACGCGTGGACGCTGGCACACGTCAACGAGGACGGCACCCCGAACGAGGAGGCCGCCTTCCGCGGGCAGATCGAAACTCTCGGCGTGGATACGACCCTGTTGGTGGATACCTATGACATCACCAAGGGCGTGGAAACCGCCGTCAAGGTGGCCGGACCCGAGCTGGGCGGCGTGCGGATCGATTCCGGCGATTTGGCCGCGGTCACCCGCCGTGTGCGCAAGCAGCTCGATGATTTGGGCAACCACAACACCAAGATCGTGGTCTCCTCCGACCTGGATGAGTTCGCCATCGCCGGTCTGCGCGGCGATCCCGTCGACGTCTATGGCGTGGGCACCTCGGTGGTCACCGGCTCGGGCGCCCCGACTGCTGGGATGGTCTACAAGGTCGTCGAGGTCGATGGCCATCCAGTGGCCAAGCGTTCCTCCTCGAAGAAGTCGCAGGGCGGGTCAAAGCGCGCCCTGCGCACCTACCGCTCCTCCGGGGTGGCCGTCGAGGAGCTCGTGCTCCCCTTCTCCTCCGAGAACCCAGAGACCGGGACGCTGCGCACCCGCGAGATGACGGTGCCGCTGATGCGCGACGGCGAGATCCTCGACAACCTGCCTACCCTCGAGGAATCCCGCGAGTACCTGGCCCAGGCCATCACCACCCTGCCGTGGGAGGGCCTCGCACTCACCCGCGATGAGCCCGCGGTTCCCACCCGCTTTATCGGCTTCGACGCTTAGGAAGTACGCGCGAGAAGACCGACTACACTGGCACCAATGCAGGACACAACGGTTGACCTCCTTGACGCCGCAGTCTCCGCCCTCGGTGGCTCGCGGCGCCCCGGCCAGGTGCGCATGGCGACGGCCGTGACCACTGCGTTGGAGAAAGAGCGCCACCTCGCCGTGCAGGCAGGAACAGGCACAGGTAAGTCCTTGGCCTACCTTGTGCCTGCCTTCCGCCACGCACAGGAAACCGGTCACACCGTCATCGTCTCCACCGCCACGCTGGCGCTCCAACGCCAGCTGGTGGAGCGGGACCTTCCACGTCTGGCCGAGGCCCTCGAGCCGCACCTAGAAAAGAAGCCGACCTTCGCCATCATGAAGGGCCGCTCCAACTACGTCTGCCTCAACAAAGTCTCCCGCGCCGCTGAGCTTGAGGACGAGGACGCCTTGCTCGACGAAGACGCTGTTTCCCACCTCGGCCGCCACGTCCAGCGCGTCTACGAGTGGGCGGAAGACACCGAGACTGGTGACCGCGAGGACTTGGAACCGGGCGTGCCAGACTTAGCGTGGCGGCAGGTATCGGTCACCTCGAACGAGTGCCTCGGTGCCACGCGCTGCCCGCACGGCGAAGACTGCTTCGCGGAGCTCGCACGGCGCCGCGCGGCCGACGTCGATATCGTCGTCACCAACCACGCCCTGCTCGCCATCGACGCGGTGGCGGATATCAATATCCTGCCCGAACACGACGTCGTTATCATCGACGAGGCCCACGAGCTGGACGGCCGCATCACCTCGGTTTCTACCGCCGAGATCACCGGGCGCGCGCTCAAGATGGCGGCCAGCCGCGCCAAGTCCCTCGGTGCCAACGGCAAAGACCAACGGCTGAGCGAGCAAGCCAACGAGCTGAGCCAACTGCTCGCAGGGTTCGCACCGGGCCGCTGGACCGACCTTCCAGAGGAGGCCAAGCAGCAACTCATGGGCCTCGCGGATACCCTGGCCGATTGCCGCGAGACCATTGCCCGCACCCCCGAGGGCGAACAGGCCCAAGATCCGGAAAAATTCGCCGAGCGCCAGAACCTGGCCAACCACCTCGCCGGCCTCGTCGAGGCCATCGCCCGCATCCTCGACGTCTTCGCCACCGGTGACCCCGCAGCACACGCCGACGTGGTGTGGCTGGAGCGCGATGAGCGCACGCTGAACGACACCTTGGCCGTCGCCCCGCTCTCTATCGCCGGCATGTTGCACGAAAAGCTTTTCGGCGAACAGACCGTCGTGCTGACCTCCGCCACGCTGGCCCTGGGCGGGCGCTTCGACGCCATGGCCGCGCAGTGGGGCCTGCCGAAAGGCATGTGGGACAGCCTCGACGTGGGTTATCCCTTTGATCCCGCGCGCAGCGGCATCCTCTATACCGCAGCACACCTGCCGCAGCCGGGCCGTGATGGGCTGAGCCCCCAAACCCTCCAAGAGATCCGCGAGCTCATCATGGCCGCCGGCGGACGCACGCTCGGGCTCTTCTCCTCACGGCGGGCCGCGCAGCAGGCAGCCGAAGAACTCAAGCCCACTATCCCCTTCGAGATCTACCTCCAGGGCGAGGATTCCATCGGTGCGCTCGTGGACAAGTTCACGAAGAACGAAAACTCCTGCCTCTTCGGCACGCTCACGCTCTGGCAGGGCGTCGATGTGCCCGGACCCTCCTGTTCCCTGGTCCTCATCGATCGCATCCCCTTCCCCCGCCCGGATAACCCACTCATGCAAGCCCGAACCGAGGCTGCAAAGGCGGCAGGGCGCAACGGATTCATGGAGGTTTCTGCGACACACGCGGCACTGCTCATGGCCCAAGGCGCAGGCCGCCTACTGCGCTCCACTGCGGACCGCGGAGTCGTCGCCGTGCTCGATAGCCGCCTAGAGACCAAGCGTTATGGCTCTTACCTGCGGGCCTCCATGCCGCAGATGTGGCCGACGAGCGACCCGCAGGTCGTGCGCGGGGCACTCAAGCGCCTGGTCGAGGCCCGCTAGGGGCGAGGCAGCGCGCACACCGTGGCTGAGTCCGGGGCGACCTCAGTGAAACCTGCGTCATGCACCACCACCGCATTGGGGCGCGCGCACGCCGCGGCAAAATCCGCTGGGGCAATCTCGCGCACGGACAGCGCGAAATCCTGCGCCGCCCAACCTTCTACTTCCTCAACGCTCATCGCCGCGGCCAGCAACATCGAGCCGTGCCCCACCTGCGCGGCGGCCTTTCCGGCGCTCATGGTGAGGGAGGCGGCGATGTAGATCACGGGGGCGTCGGCAAGCGCGGGGCCCGGGGCATCCTGGGGGAGATCGGTATGGCCGATCTGCAGCTTGGCGACGAGCGGATGCACGTCCTGCACCGCCGAAGGAACGAACACTCGCGCGCGGTCAGCAACCGTGACCCCAGGCAGAGCCTGGACATCGCGCCAGGCCTTGTTGCGGGCGCGGCGCGCCACCTTGCGGATGCGGTGCCCGTACCACTGCCCCAACGCCTCGGCGAAGGCCCCATCCTGCCCGGCCCGATCGTCGAGGCACAGCTTGACGACGCCCCTCGCCGCCGCTTCCAGCACCTCCGTGCGCGCCGGCGGGTCCTGCTTGGGCAGGTTGAGCGCTATCTGCATCGCCTGGATGGTCTCGGGCTTGTCGGGATCCTCGGGCTCATCGCGCCAGTTGCGCTCACTGCACGCATCCACGAGGCGCCGATGGGCCTCGCGGAGGTTATTCACTAGCGACTTCCTCCATGGGGATGCCGAGAATCTGCAGGATTTCGTCCATGTAGGGGTGGTTAACGGAGGTATCTGCCACCTCGCGCAGGGCGGGCTTGGCGTTGAAGGCAATGCCCAGGCCGGCAGCGGAAATCATGTCGATATCGTTGGCACCATCGCCCACAGCAACGGTCTGCCGCATGCTCAGGCCCGAATCCGCAGCGAACTCGCGCAGGAACATCTCCTTGGCCTTGCGGTCCACTACGTCCCCGATGACCCGGCCGGTGAGCTTGCCGTCCTCGATTTCCAGGGTGTTGGCGCGCACGTAGTCAAGGTCGAGCTCCTTAGCTAGATCCTCGAGGACCTGGATGAATCCTCCCGACACCACCGCAACCCGGTAGCCCATGCGCTTGAGCGTGCGGATGGTGGTGCGCACGCCGGGCGTGAGGCGGATATCGGCGGCGGTTTCCTTGATGACGGACTCAGGCAGACCTGCCAAGGTGGCCACGCGCTCGTGGAGGGATTCTTCAAAGTCCAGCTCACCGCGCATTGCACGTTCCGTGACGGCGGCGACCTCCGCTTCCTTGCCCGCGTGGGCGGCCAGCATCTCGATGACCTCGCCGGTAATGAGGGTGGAGTCGCAGTCAAAGCAAATGAGGCGTTTCGAGCGGCGCTGCAATCCGGAGCGCTCGATGGCGATGTCCACGCCCTGCTCGGTAGCCAGGCGTGCCAACATGGCGCGAACAGGGTCGGAGGAGCCATCGATCGTGATGTAGAGCTCCAGGCCGTTGAGCGGGTACGTGGACAGGCCGCGGATGCGGTCGATGTTGACATCGAGGTTGGCCAGCTCCTTGGCGATGGCCGACATTTGGCTCGCGTTGACCTGACGGCCCAGCACCACGACGACGTGTGTCGAGCGCGGGCGTGAGGTGGCTTCCTCCTCCCGAGGCTCCACGGAGATGGACTGCGCATAGATGCTCAACGTGTTGCGCAGCCCCTGCTCCATGGCCTCCAGACGCGAGGCGTTAACGCGGATGTACGCGGAGAGGGAGATGCGGCCGGAGAAGATGGCCTGTTCGGCGTCGACAAGCTCTACATTGTGGGAGCTGAGAACGCGGAAGAAGGCGGCAGACACGCCTGGTTTGTCGGGACCTGAGGCGGTGACAACGGCGAAAACTTGTTCACTTTGATTATCCACGGGGCTCATTATCTCACATCGCTCAGCACTGCTTGACCTACGGCAAACGCCGCCTCCCCATCGTGGTGATGGGGAGGCGGCGTTATCAGGAGTACTCAGCTCGTGAGTGCTTAGTGGCCGGTGTGTGCTTCCTCGCGCATGCGCTTAACCATGTGCGGGTAGTGCAGCTCGAAGGCCGGACGCTCGGAGCGGATGCGCGGCAGGGACACGAAGTTGTGGCGCGGCGGCGGGCAGGAGGTAGCCCACTCGAGGGAGTTGCCGTAGCCCCACGGATCGTCCACGGTGACGATCTCGCCGTAGCGCCAGGACTTGAAGACGTTCCAGACCAGCGGGATAACCGAAGCGCCCAGGACGAAGGAGAAGATGGTGGAAATCTGGTTGAAGACCGTGAAGCCATCAGACTCCAGGTAGTCGGCGTAACGACGCGGCATACCCATGTTGCCCACCCAGTGCTGGATAAGGAAGGTGCCGTGGAAGCCGATGAAGGTCAGCCAGAAGTGAATCTTGCCCAGGCGCTCATCGAGCATGCGTCCGGTCATCTTCGGGAACCAGAAGTACAGGCCAGCGAAGGCGGAGAACACCACGGTACCGAACAGGGTGTAGTGGAAGTGAGCAATCAGGAAGTAGGACTCAGCAAGGTGGAAGTCCAGTGCCGGGGAGGCCAGCATAATACCGGTCATACCGCCGAAGAGGAAGGTTGCCAGGAAGCCCATGGCGAAGATCATCGGGGTATCCCAGGTGATGTGGCCCTTCCACATGGTGCCGACCCAGTTGAAGAACTTCACGCCGGTCGGAACCGCAATCAGGAAGGTCATGAAGGAGAAGAACGGCAGCAGAATAGCACCGGTCACGAACATGTGGTGAGCCCACACGGCCATGGACAGCGCACCGATGGCCAGCAGAGCAAAGACCAGGCCAATGTAGCCGAAGACCGGCTTGCGGGCGAAGACCGGCACAACCTCAGAAATGATGCCGAAGAACGGCAGTGCCAAGACGTAGACCTCCGGGTGGCCGAAGAACCAGAAGAGGTGCTGCCACAGGATGGCGCCGCCGTTGGCGGAGTCATAGATGTGGCCGCCCAGCTTGCGGTCATACAGAACGCCCAGTGCTGCGGCGGTCAGCAGCGGGAAGATCATCAGTACGATGACGGACGCGGTGAAGACAGCCCACGTGAAGACCGGCAGACGGAACATGGTCATGCCCGGTGCACGCAGGGTGAGGACCGTGGTGATCATGTTGATGGCGGAAGCAATGGTACCGACACCGGTAGCACCCACACCGACGATCCACATGTCAGCACCGATGCCCGGGGTGTGAACCGAGTCAGCCAGCGGCATGTACATGGTCCAGCCGAAGTCAGCAGCGCCGCCCGGGGTCAAGAAGCCCGCGAGCATCACGATGCCGCCGGTCAGGGTAATCCAGAAACCGAAAGCGTTCAGACGCGGGAAGGCCACATCCGGTGCGCCAATCTGCAGGGGCAGAACATAGTTACCAAATGCCCACACCACTGGTGTTGCAAACAGCAGCAGCATAACGGTGCCGTGCATGGTGAAGAGCTGGTTGAACTGCTCGTTGGACAGGAACTGCAATCCTGGGGTGAAAAGCTCAGCGCGAAGCAGCAGAGCCATGAAGCCACCGAGGAAGAAGAAGCTGAAGGACATGATCATGTACATGATGCCCAGCTGCTTGTGGTCGGTGGTGGTTAGCATCATCCAGGCCTTGGAACCGGTCTTTGCGTTACCAGTCGGCTCTGGACGTGTAGGCGCGACGTAATCGTCGAGCCGTGGCGCCACAGCGGTCATAAAATCCTCCTGAAGAACAAGTGCTTAACCACATCGGCATCACGCGTTTTCTCGCGCCACACGCTCAGTAGTCAAACACCTAGGTTTACTCGCATTATATTAGGCCACCTCAGGGCCTAATTTCCAGCGCTCTGCCATTTTCCGCCAACCTTGCTAACCCCGTTTGGAGCAGATAACGCCATGTACGGGGCCAACTGCCTACACCACGCCCTAGCACACGGTGATCTAGAACACATGAACGCGGGGGTGCCGTCCCCCAAAACCCGAAAACGCACCCCCTGAAAGAATCAACCTTTCGGATGATCCCTGCCAGGAGGTGCGGTACGGCGACAGGTAAATGCGAGGAACTAGCTAGAAGTCCCAGTCGTCATCGGTCGTTTCCTCTGCCTTACCAATCACATAGGAGGAGCCGGAGCCGGAGAAGAAGTCGTGGTTCTCGTCCGCGTTCGGGGACAGCGAGGACAGGATAGCCGGAGACACGCGGGTCTCATCCGCTGGGAACAGCCCCTCGAAGCCGAGGTTGTTCAGAGCCTTGTTGGCGTTGTAGCGAAGGAAGCGCTTCACATCTTCGGTCCAGCCCAGCTCGTCATACAGATCCTCGGTGTAGTCGATCTCGTTCTCATAGAGGTCGTAGAGCAGGTCGAAGGCATAGCCCTTCATTTCCTCCTGCTCCGGCCCCGACAGCTTCTTGTACCCCTGCTGGAACTTGTAGCCGATGTAATAGCCGTGGACGGCCTCATCGCGGATGATGAGGCGAATGATATCCGCGGTGTTCGTCAGCTTCGCGCGCGAAGAGAAGTGCATCGGCAGGAAGAAACCGGAGTAGAAGAGGAAGGACTCCAGCAGCGTGGAGGCGACCTTCTTCTTCAGCGGATTGTCACCCTGGTAATAGGACATAACAATCTTGGCCTTGCGCTGCAAGTTCTCATTTTCCTCAGACCAGCGGAAAGCATCGTTGATCATCGGGGTCGACGCTAGCGTCATGAAGATATTGGAGTAGGACTTCGCGTGCACCGACTCCATGAAGGCGATGTTGGTGTAGACGGCCTCTTCGTGGGGCGTGACGGCGTCGGGAAGCAGCGATACCGCACCCACGGTGCCCTGGATAGTGTCAAGCAACGTCAGGCCAGCGAAGACGCGCATGGTGGTCTCCTGTTCCTTCTCCGTGAGCGTCTTCCAGCTCTGGATATCGTTGGACACCGGAACCTTCTCGGGGAGCCAGAAGTTGCCGGTTAGACGATCCCACACCTCAAGATCCTTCTCATCTGGAATGGTGTTCCAGTTGATTGCCTTCACCGGAGCCTCGTGGCTGGCGATGTAATCGTCGTACTCGTGAGACACGCACGTCACCTCGTCTTACTAGTAATTTGTGAGTCTGGTGCCATCGTACCCGGTAAAACTAGGGGCCAAAATTCCTGCGTGTTTTATACTTGAGCCCTACTCCCACGACCCCGAGTTTCGATGGAATGACTGAACCCTCCGCTCCCCTACTCAGCACCATTTTGGAGGCGTTGGGCACTGACATCGTCAGTGGCGCCCTCCCCGCCGGTGAACGTTTTACGCTCAACGACCTCTGCGAACGCTTCGGCATTTCCCGAACCGTGGCGCGCGAAGCCATGCGCGCACTGGAGCAACTGGGAATGGTCTCTTCCTCGCGCCGCGTCGGCATTACGGTACTGCCTATCAGCGAATGGGCGGTCTACGATCCCGCTATCATTTCGTGGCGCCTGGGCTCGGAGAAAGCGCGCGATAGCCAGCGCACCTCCCTTAATGATCTGCGCCTTGCCATCGAGCCTGTCGCTGCGGGCTTAGCCGCACAGCACGCCTCCCCTGAAGATAAGGAAGAGATTCTGGAGCTGGCCCAGCGCCTCCAGGTCACGCCCACGCGGCGCGTCGGCGAGCACCTCGCCACAGATCTGCGCTTCCACGCCATGGTCCTCCACGCCTCAGGCAATGAGATGTTCTCAGCGCTGAGCCCCTACCTGCTCTCCATGGTGCGCGGGCGTTCGCTCTATGGTTCCCGCAAGCGAAACCCGACGGCCGGTACGGCCCAACTTCATCTCGATTTGGCAGAAGCCATCAACCGCGGCGACTCACCTGAGGCAGAAAAAATCGCACGCGCCATCTTGCTTGAGGCGCGTGCGAATAAGGGTTAGAGCATGCAGGAAACGCAGCCCTCAATCTCAGTACCTTCCAGAGCCATCTGGCGCAGGCGGATGTAGTAAAGGGTCTTAATGCCCTTGCGCCAAGCGTAAATCTGGGCGCGGTTGATATCGCGGGTAGTAGCGGTGTCCTTGAAGAACAGCGTCAGCGACAGACCTTGGTCAACATACTTCGTGGCCTCGGCGTAGGTATCGATGATCTTCTCGTAGCCGATCTCGTAGGAGTCCTTGAAGTACTCCAGATTGTCGTTGTCCATGTGCGGCGCTGGGTAGTAGACGCGGCCGATCTTGCCTTCCTTACGAATCTCAATCTTGGACGCGATCGGGTGAATCGAGGAGGTCGAGTTATTGATGTAGGAGATCGAGCCGGTCGGCGGCACCGCCTGCAGGTTGCGGTTGTAAATGCCATGCTTGGCGACGTCCGCCTTCAGCTCCGCCCACTCCTCTACCGACGGGGTGTGGATGGACGACTTAGCGAAGAGTTCCTTGACCTTCTCCGTGCGGGGAGCAAAGTCGGCCGGATCGTAGCGGTCGAAGAATTCGCCGCTCGCGTATTCAGATTCCGGGAACTCCGTGAAGTATTCGCCGCGTTCACGCGCCAGCTTGTTAGATGCGCGCAGCGCGGCATACATGATGGCCGCAAAGTAGGCGTTGGTGAAATCGAGGCCTTCCTCCGAGCCGTACTCGATGTGCTCGCGACCGAGATAACCGTGCAGGTTCATCTGCCCCAAGCCAATGGCGTGGGAATCATCGTTGCCCTTGCGCACGGAAGGCACGGAGTTGATGGAGGTCTTGTCTGCCACAGCGGTCAATCCGCGGATGGCCGTTTCCACCGTGAGGGCGAAATCCGGAGAATCCATGGTCGCGGCAATGTTGAGGGAGCCAAGGTTGCAGGAAATGTCACTGCCCAAGGTCTTGTAGGTGAGGTCCTCATTGAGCTCCGACGGGGAGTTTACCTGCAGAATCTCCGAGCAGAGGTTCGACATGTTGATGCGCCCGGTCTTGACCGGATTGGCACGGTTCACGGTGTCCTCGAACATGATGTACGGGTATCCGGACTCGAACTGCAGCTCCGCGACGGTCTGGAAGAAGTGGCGAGCGTTGATCTTCTTCTTGCGAATACGCGGATCCTCGACCATCTCTTCGTAGTGCTCGGTGACGGAAATATCGCCGAAGGCCTTACCGTAGACGCGCTCAACATCGTACGGGCTGAACAGGTACATGTCGTCGTTGTTCTTCGCCAGCTCGAACGTAATATCCGGGATCACGATGCCGAGCGAGAGAGTCTTGATACGGATCTTCTCATCCGCGTTCTCGCGCTTGGTGTCGAGGAAGTTCATGATGTCCGGGTGATGCGCGTTGAGGTAGACCGCACCAGCACCCTGACGAGCACCCAGCTGGTTGGCGTAGGAGAAGGAGTCCTCGAGCAGCTTCATTACGGGGATGACGCCGGAAGACTGGTTCTCGATGTGCTTGATGGGTGCGCCCGACTCGCGGATATTAGACAGCAACAGAGCGACGCCGCCGCCGCGCTTGGACAGCTGCAGAGCAGAGTTAATGGAGCGACCAATCGACTCCATGTTGTCCTCAATACGCAGCAGGAAGCAGGAAACCAGCTCGCCGCGCTGCGCCTTGCCGGCGTTGAGGAACGTCGGGGTGGCCGGCTGGAAGCGGCCGGTCATAATCTCATCGACGAGGCGCTCCGCCAGCTTCGTGTCGCCGTCAGCCAGGAACAAGGCAGTCATGGATACACGGTCCTCGAAGCGCTCGAGGTAGCGGCGGCCGTCGAAAGTCTTCAGCGTGTAGGAGGTGTAGTACTTGTAGGCACCCAGGAAGGTCTTAAAGCGGAACTTAAAAGCGTAGGCGCGCTTAAACAGGGACTTGATGAACTCAAAGTCATACTGCTCGATCAGTTCCGGCTCGTAGTACTTGTTTTCTACCAGGTAGCGCATCTTTTCTTCCAAGTCATGGAAGTAGACGGTGTTCTGGTTGACGTGCTGGAGGAAGAACTGGTTCGCGGCCTCGCGGTCCTTGTCGAACTGAATCTTGCCGTTTTCGTCATACAGGTTCAGCAGGGCGTTGAGCGCATGGTAGTCCAGCTGCTCTTCCGGCTTCACAGGTTCAGCGACGGTCTTACCCAGTTGCGTGGTCACGACTTTCACGGGCCTTTCTTTGCTATGGCGAAATGGAGAGATGGGTTGGTAGGAATTAAGGCCTTAGGCGGCTAAACCTAAAGCGGCCGCGTTGGCCAAGAGGCCTTCACGGCAAATTGTGACATCTTCCTCGGTTCCGAGAAGTTCGAAGCGGTACACATAAGGAACCTTACACTTGGCGGCGATGACGTCGCCGGCCTTGCCAAAGTCACTGCCGAAGTTGCTGTTACCTCCGGCCACGACGGCACGAATGAAACTGCGGTTGTGTTCGTCATTCAGGAAACGAATGACTTGCTTGGGGACAGGCCGCGTGTTCCGCCCGCTCATCGATGCCCCTCCCCCATACGTCGGACAAATCAAGACGTAGGGTTCATTCACGGTGAGGGGCTCATCACTGAGGCGCAGCGGGATGCGGACGCTGGGAAGGCCGAGCTTCTCGACGAAGCGGTGGGTGTTTTCCGTAGCGGAAGAGAAATACACGACCAACATGGTTTTGCCCTAGGCGCTCGCCGCCATCGCAGAGAGTGCCTTGATGCGGTCAGGACGGAAGCCGGACCAGTGCTCACCGTGCGCCTCAACGACCGGTGCTTGGACGTAACCCAGAGCCATCACGTAGTCGCGGGCATCATCATCCAGGGAGATATCCACCGTCTCATATTTGAGGCCAGCACGGTCGAGGGCCTTCTTGGTGGCGTTGCACTGGACACAAGCTGGCTTGGTGTAGAGGGTGATGCTCATGTGACGTTCCTTTAGCTTCCTTCGGCACTACACGCGGAGTGACTGTTGAATTCGATACGAGCAGAGCGTTCAGCGGCTCTGCATGCGAGCTCTGAGCGGTGATGTAGGGCCGCCGCCCGAGCAACATCAACGACACTATACTTTGTGCCCGCACCCCGCAACTAACACAATATGTAGTAGTTACATGGCTGGTATTCCCAGGATGTAACTCGGCCCGACCCCACATGTTGACACCCCGCCACAACCCCCACCGCCACGGCGGTAACTACACGGGTGATATTCCCTGCACGTTTACCAAACGTTCACTCAGTTTGTGACAAAGTCCACAAAAGGGAGCAGATCACCCGCGACACCCTCCCCCGGCCGTGAAGGGAGGCATAAAAAAATCCGCCGCCCCCACAACGCGGGGACGGCGGACCAAGGACACTTGTTTCTTAGCCCTGGCGAGCCTTGAAGCGCGGATCCTTCTTGTTGATCACGAAGACCTTACCGTGGCGGCGAATAACCTGGGCGCCCGGCTTCTTCTTCAGCGACCGAAGCGACTTGCGAACCTTCATCGGGCGCTCCTTTCGTTATGCGCAATCTTGATGCGATTGATTAGTTCAAAGCACAGCTGGGCAAACACCCAGCAATGACACGAGGAAAAATATTACCCCACGAGCGCCTCATTACCAAAACACTCACGTCATCGAGAAGTAGCCACGCCAACTTTTCCTCGAACCAACCTCGCAGACCCTCGGACCACCGCCGCGCGTGATGGCTACCATGGTCGCTATGACACAAGCATCCAGGGAGCTTCAGGAAGAGATCATCGCTGCGCTAGGGGCGAAACCCTCCATTGATCCGGCAGAGGAGGTTGAACGCCGCGTCGACTTCCTCGCCACGTATCTACGCAACACCGGCGCTCAGGGCTTTGTCCTCGGCATTTCCGGTGGTCAGGATTCTACCCTTGCCGGTCGCTTGGCCCAGCTGGCCGTCGAGCGTGTCGATGGCGCTCACTTTTGGGCCGTACGTCTTCCCCATGGCACGCAAGCGGACGAGGACGATGCGCAAGTAGCGCTCGATTTCATCCAGCCCGATTACCGGCTCACCATCAACATCGCGGACGCCACAGCGGCTCTCGACGGCGCCGTTGCGTCCGCACTCAACACGGAGCATTTGGACGATTTCAACCGTGGAAATCTAAAGGCACGCCTGCGCATGTCCGCCCAATATGCGGTGGCTGGTGAGGTCGGCGCACTCGTTATCGGAAGCGACCATGCCGCCGAAAACGTCACGGCTTTCTTTACCAAGTGGGGCGACGGCGCCGCTGACGTCATCCCGCTCGCCGGACTCAACAAGCGTCAGGGCGCTCAACTTCTCGAGCACCTCGGGGCACCCGAGTCCACGTGGAAGAAGGTTCCTACCGCCGACTTGGAGGATGACCGCCCACAGCTATCTGATGAGGAAGCACTCGGCGTGACCTATGCCCATATCGACGACTACCTCGAGGGCAAGGCCGTGCCTGACGACGCCCGCGAGCGCATCGAAAGCCTCTGGCGCCGCGGCGCCCATAAGCGCGCCATGCCGCCAGGACCCACTAGTGCCTAACGCCTCACAAGGAAGACTATCCGCCCAACGCTTCGAGCGTGGCACGTGCGGCCCGCTCGAGCGGTACATAATACGCGGGACCATGCGTCATCGAATGAACCGCCAGCGGGTGTAGTTGATGCACCGGCACCCACTGGTGATACTCCTCCCCCACCCCATAACCACGCAGTATCTCGCCATAGTACGGCGTGCCAAATAGCTCCAGCATGGCCAAATCCGTCCACGGGTGTCCGCCGTGTGCGGCTGGGTCGATCATCACGGCCGACGAGGCAGTAAACAATACGTTTCCTGCCCACAGGTCGCCATGAATTCGCGCCGGTTTCACGTCCCACTCAACGGCTTTTATAGCCTCGCATGCTTGTCGAACTATCCCCTGTAGCTCTTGAGGCAGTCCTCCTATAAAAGGCGACACCCGCTGCTCGGCGTAGAACTCGCCCCAGGATTCGCATGGTTCGCAGCGTTGTTCCACGCGTCCAATGAAATTCGCGCCCTCCCAGCCCGCCGGCGGCGCGCCGAAAGCGGGCGCTCCTGCTTCATGGACCGTACGGAGCGCAGCACCAAAAGCGCGGGCAGCGAGGGCACTCGGTCGCGACTGCTCAACCCGCCGAGTGCTAATAGATGTGGGGGTGACTTCGGCGACGTCCACGACGACGTCGCCATGCGCCTGCGCCAGCCATCTCAACCCAGCAGCCTCGGCACCAGCTTGATCAGGACGGGACACGGTCTTGGTGAAAACATCCATGTTCCCAGCATAGGAAAAGGCCGGCTCCATAACAGAGACGGCCACTGGTGGAGCTAACGGGATTCCATCGGTTTCTAAATATTACCCCTTGCCTAGCTGGCATTATGCCTATTTAACCTGCATTTATTTTAGGTAATTTCTAACATCATTATATGACACAAAACGGCGCTAGAGTTCCCCGAAGGTTCCCCAATATGCAGAACGAAAACGAAAAGAAAAAGGCCCGAAGTATAAGCCCCATCGTTCGTGGGGGCGAATTGAGCAACGCGGAAAAAATAGGTGGCGTGCCAGTTTCAAACACCAAGGCATTTTGCACAGAGCACCGATCACCTTTAAAGAAAAGAAGGACGCCGAAAGTTGGTTGAACCGCAATAAGGCAGACATCGATAAGGCAGAGGCATCGGGGATTAAATGGATCTCCCCCGCTGAAAAAGAGAAGCTAGAGCTGACAAACAGCACAACCGTGGAACAGCTAATAGACCTTTGGCTAAACGAGAGCGACAGCATTACAAAAGAGAGCACTAGGCAATTCCATCGCCGCCGGATGACAGCCTTCTCCTTGAACTCAACGGAATACCTTCTAGGCATAGTTCAATCCTTCCTTAGCTGAGGAACTAAACCCAGGACGCTTCACACACTCGATTAAGCTGCCCTTGATCAAATAGGCGTTTCACCAGGTCTTCAAGCGTGGACTTCCGCTTGGATTGAATCGTCAATGAACTCGCGGATGCCGTGCACCTGTCCCCTTCCACTTGTATCCGACGAGTCCATGCACTGGAGAACGCTGGAATTATTCGGGGTTACGTTGCCCTGTTTGTTCCCACAAAGGTCGGCAAAGGATTTACCGCCTATGCCAGAGTTTGGCTCACCAGCCAGGACCTTGAGACTGTTGAGCGATTCATTCAAGAGAGTCAGCCACTTCCAGAAGCCGTGGAATGCCACCTCATGGCTGGTGAATGCGATGTCATGCTGCGAATAGTGGCGGCCGATCTCACCGCTTATCGTCAATTTCAGATCGACCATCTCACCCGCATCGATTGCGTCCACAACGCGAAAACTGAGGTGCACATGGAACAGGTAAAATTAACGTCAGAATTATCTGTTTGAATTTGATACTTGGTGGCTCCACGTTGGGATCATCAACGGTGCTCCAGACTCTGGGTCAGCGATGATCTTAGAATCCACACCAAATACGGTGCGCACGAGCTCTTCAGTAATAACGGTTGCAGGATCGCCGGTGGCTACAACTTCGCCGTCTTTCATGGCGATGATGTGATCGGCGTAGCGCGCTGCCTGGTTCAAGTCATGCAATACGGCGACCAGTGTGTAGTCCCGTTTCCGGTTGAGCATGCGGCAAAGTTCCAGCAACTCAATCTGGTAGCTGACGTCTAAGAATGTGGTAGGTTCATCGAGAAGCAAGATTGGCGTCTGCTGCGCCAACGCCACCGCCATCCAGACGCGTTGGCGTTGACCGCCCGAGAGTTCATCGACAAGCCTGCCTGAAAGCTCCCTAATTCCGGTTGCCTCCATGGCCTCTTTCACCGCCTGCTCATCCTCGGGCGACCAAGGCTTGAACAAACTCTGGTGCGGGTAGCGTCCTCGTGAGACCAGATCGATGACGCGAATGCCGTCCGGGGCAACCGGGCCTTGCGGCAGAAGACCCACTTCACGCGCTACTTCTTTGGTGGGCTTTTTGTGCAAAGACTGCCCGTCTAAAAGAATCTTCCCCTCTTGCGGCGCAATCAAACGGGTCAAGCTCTTGAGCAAAGTGGACTTGCCGCAGGCATTGGGGCCAACGATGACCGTGAACTGGCCATCTGGAATCTGAAGATCCACGCCTGGGCAGATAACTTTGTCGCCGTATCCAAGCTGGGCGTTTTCTACTAGAAGTCGTGTCATTTGCGTCGGCCTTCTCTCATGAGCAACCACAGGAAGTACACGCCACCGATGGATACGGTGACAATACCTACTGGGAGCGGGGATTCAGGGTCAATTCTTTGGGCAACCGTATCGGCGAGTATTAACAGGAAAGACCCCACGGCTGCGGTGGGGGCCAGCGCCAGGCCATCAACGTGTACCAGGCGACGGGCAATCTGGGGCGAGGCCAGCGCGATGAAGGAAATCGGCCCGGCGGTGGCAGTTGCCAGCGCCGTTAATCCGATGCCGGCAACAACTGCCAATAGTTGCACCCTGCGGACGTTTTGCCCCAGCGCAACCGCGAAAGGAATACCAATCTGCATCAAACGCATCGGGCGCGCCAGCAGTGCTGCCATCAGGATGAACACGGCAGAACCACAAAATGCCAGCAGCAGCGAATTCCAGGAGGTGCCGGAGAGATTTCCCGCGCCCCACAAACTCGCCATGATGGCATCTTCCACCGTGGCAGTGAGCAAAATCCACACGTTGACCGAGGCCAGCATGGCGCTGACAGCAATGCCAACGATGATAAGACGCACGCCACCAGCGAATCCGCGCTTGGAGGCAAGGAAGAACACCACCATCGCGGTAGCGATACCTCCAGTGAGAGCCCCCAACAACGTAGCGGTGGTGCCACCGCCGAGAATCAACATGACGATGAGCGCGCCAGTGTAGGAACCGGTCTGAAAACCAATCACATCCGGTGAGCCCAATGGATTCGCGGTGAGGTTTTGAAAGATAGCTCCACTCATGGCCAGTGTTGCGCCCAGCAGGATTGCCAGAAGCGTGCGCGGTGCGCGCCATTCCACCACAATCATGTTGGTGTAGGAATCACCGTTGCCGGTCAACGCCTGGAACGCTTCACCAACGGTGATGGATGCAGAACCATCAACCAAGGAGTACACCGCAATCAGCGCAGTCGCCAATAAGAGTCCACCTGTGACGACAGCTGTGCGCACCCCGATAAGCATCACCGGGCGTTCCTTGGGACCGATGCGGAAAATCTTTCGCCCGAATTCAAGCTCTTGCTTCGTATCCGGATTCGTTGTGTGAACCATCGCGCTTAAACCTCCGGAATGCGGTACTTACGCACCATGTAAATCAACAGCGGTGCGCCAACGAATGCAGTTACTACTCCCACGGGCACTTCCCCAGCAGTAATCACGCGACCTATAACATCACTCACGCCCAAAACCGCTGGGGCCAAGACGATTGAATAGGCCATAATCCACCCTTGATGTGGGCCCACGATCATGCGGGATAGATGTGGTGCCAACAGCCCAATAAATCCGATGGGCCCCGCCGCCGCAGTAGCGCCACCGGCTAGCAGTGCAATTGCTACCAATACCACCAGCCTGGTTCTTTGCGGGTGCGCGCCCATAGCAACCGATGCCGCTTCACCCAGTGAAAGCACATCCAATGCGCGAGTGCTGGCCAGCGCAATAAGCAAGCCTACCAAGATAAATGGGGTGATGGACAAGGTAGCATCGAGAGGCTGCGATGCTGTGGTGCCCGCTGACCAGCCACGCATGCGTTCCAAAACTTCTGAATTGGTCAGCAACACCGCGGATGCAAAACCGCCCAGCACCGCCCCCAATGCCACACCGGACAAGGTCATGCGCACCGGACTGCCACGCAATGGACCACTGTTGCCAATGGCGAAGACCACCGCCGAGGTCACAATCGCACCAGCAAAAGACCACCACATGTACTGGGAGATATCTGTAACCCCAAAAAATGCCAGGCCAACAACCACCATGAGAGAAGCACCCGCATTAACGCCCAAAATCCCCGGGTCCGTCATTGGGTTTCTGGTCACAGCCTGCATCAAACCACCCGCAACCCCCAACGCACTACCGGCAACCAACACCAAGAAAGTACGTGGAACGCGAGACTGCCAGACCACCTGCGATACCGGATCCGCCGGATCCGGGTTAATCAGATAATGAAAAATATCCGACGGTGGAATGCTGCGTGAGCCCACCATCATGCTCAACACCAGCGCACCGGCACATAAGACCGCAATGATAATGAAACCAATGAGCCGGTTGGCCTGAGCAACTGGCCTTTCCACAGCCTTCGGGGCTGTGGAGGTGGTGGAACTTGCTGGCATAAAAGACTAGCTCACCTTGTCGTAGGTCTCTACCTTGTCTGCAAGATCCTGCAGCCAATCGGCATAGTTACGGCTGGTCAACGCACCCTTGGAAGACCACGTGGATACCTGGTCTGCCTGGACAGCTGGAAGGTTGTCCCACAGCTCCGCAGTAAATGGCGCCTCTGGGTCATAGTTTTCTACCAAGATGACATCAGCAGGGTAGGTCGAAGCATCTTCCCACGCCACTCGACCCCACGGGTTTCCTTCCGCTGGTGTGTCTGGGCCTGCGATGTTTGCGCCAAGTTCTTCCAGCATGTCCGCCTGCGGGAAGCCCACGCCGGTATAGAGCATTTCCTTGGTTGGGCTGGTCAGCAGGAAGTTGTAATCCTTGCCGTCTACTGCTGCGGTGAACGCTTCCTTGGCCGCTGCGAAGTCTCCATCTGCCGCCACGATGTTGTCAGCTTCTACGTCTGCGCCGAAGAACTCTGCAATCTCGCGGGTATCCGCAATCCTTTGATCAATAGAGCCTTCCGATGGCAGCGGCACGAAAGGCGCAACGCGCTGCAACTGAGCGTTGACGTCTTCATCGAACCAAGACCAACCCTTCGCGTTACCGTTGCCGATGATGGCATCCGGGCGCAGTTCAGCCAGCTTTTCCAGATCGATCTCAGCATCTTGGCCGATGGTCTCAATACCTTCGATGTCAGCATCACCCATCAACGCTGGGTTGTCACACTCAAAACCAAACAACGCATCCGGCTCAATGCCGTACTCGTGCAGAGAGCTATAGGCGTAGCAGTCCATAACGATGGTTTCTGGCTGGTTTTCGAAGTCGATGTTTAGCCCCTCAATACTGGGGTGGGACAGAGTCAGCTGCTCACCGTCGCCAGTCGCTGCATCTTCCCCCGAGGCTTCTTCCCCCGAGGTGGAGCACGCCGCAAGAACGAGGGCTGCAGCAGCACTTAAAGCCATCAATGCCGTCTTTTTCACTTGTTATTTCCTTTGCTGGGAATAGGGATCAATTAACCATGGCAAATATACACCACTTGAGTAGGGTTGCCTAACTTTCAATAGGTAGGACTATTCATTGTAAGGATTGATATACCAAAGATATAGACTCGACACTAGACGGTCAACCATTTACACCTGGCATCGCTTAGCGCAGTTCAATCCCCTTTAACATTTGGAAGAGATTTCGAAAATGGCTGAGACACCAAGCGTCAGCGTTAATCTAAAAGCGCTGGCTGAAGAACTGCTAAATAAGGCGGCTGGGACAGAAAGCGGGCGTGCAACCCACGTGTTCCGCGCAGTGCCTGGTGGTTCCCTTTTACAGGTCTTGCTTGTCCTGAAAGACGGCAAGGAATTGTCTAAGCACGAGAACCCTGGCGAGGCACTCTTGCACGTATTGAGCGGAAAAGTTCGGCTTACCGCAGACGACGATTCACTAGAGTTGAGCGCCGATGAGCATGCTGTGGTGCCTCAGTAGCGTCATGGACTGCTCTCCTTGGAAGACTCAGCAATCCTGCCGACCGTAGTGCGCAATCGCGCCTAGATAGCGTTCCAGCTTCCTAACGCTCTGGCTTCGTTGCCACGATTGCCACGGCGTTGAGGTGCTCGCTGTGCGTGTTGAAGGTTTTTCGCATCTGCAGCACCCGCTTGCGGGCATCGGAGTTATTCCGAAGGTTCTTCACAAAGCACAGCGTGCCTAAGAATCCTTCATCGGAAAGAATTCGACGCGGCTGCAGCAAAGCCATCGGCGCGGTCTCAACCTTGGCGGCTTTAAAAAGCCATTAGCCTCAAACACTGCCGTCCATTCGCCCAAGGTCAGCGGACACGCGTTCACCCTAATTGCGCGCGCAAGGCTTTGACGGATTTCATCCTTCACCCCATCTGCTAGTTCTTCAGGAACTAGCCCCAGTTCGTGAATGGCGTACCGCCCACCCGGACGTAGGATGCGCGCAGCCTCTGCAACGATTGCATTCTTAGCCTTCTCACCCTGCATGGTGAGCATCGCTTCCCAATCACAAGGTCAGCCGACTCATCGGCCAGTCCAGTTTCAGCGGCGTCGGCCTCAATTAGCTTTGCACGCAGGCCAAAGACGCGGCGCACTGCAGCCACAGCATCCGGATCACTATCCGCACCTGTATAACTCGAAGGCGTGAGCTCAAGAATCCTACCCGGCGTGCGCCCAAGACTAGGCGCTGGTTCAACTACATCAACGTTCGGAATTCCGGATAGTTCGAGCAATTCATCTGTTAGTCTGCGCCCACCGAGGCAAAGGACTCACTTTCCCAATTTGGCCAAAAGCCAGTGGCCTTGCATGGATTCATCCGCACGTGATGTGCCGATCATTTGTTCACTCATGAGGACCTGATTGCCCTCCCCAATGAATCAGTCCGGTTTTACCAGTTCGTCGACCACGTCCCCGGCACTCAACCTTGGATTTCACCTGGCTTTAAACACAGTCATAACTAGACGTCAACAAAGAATTCCCCAGACAAAAATAAAACCTTCTGACCAGTGGAAAGAGGGTATAAAGTGGAGCTAACGGGATTCGAACCCGTGACCCCCACACTGCCAGTGTGGTGCGCTACCAACTGCGCCATAGCCCCAAAGCTGTATTGAATTATGAAGTGGAGCTAACGGGATTCGAACCCGTGACCCCCACACTGCCAGTGTGGTGCGCTACCAACTGCGCCATAGCCCCTCATACGAGGTACAACCTTCACGATTGCAACTCGTATCAATATATCCGCTCCCCATTCACTCACCAAATCGCGAGTTGGGGCGCGTTATTTTCTCAATGGCTACTTGTCTAGGACGAGGCCAACCCACTCCATGATGGACGTGTTCTCGTCTTCTGGAATGTCCTTGCCGTCCTTGATGATGCGCGGCGAGGACACGCTTCCGGTTTCGCTCTCCAGCTTTTCGTAGTTCGAGGTCACCAGTGGGTTTCCTTCACCAACCGGGGCTTCTTCAATGGCCTTTACCGTGGCATCATCTGCGCCCAGTTCCTTCGCGGCAGCAGCGAAGTCTTCCATCTCCCACTTGTTGTACACCTTGGACTGATTCTCCATGAGGTACTTACGCAGGTTCCAGTAGAGCTTGGCATCACCGGTCTTTGCTACCTGCTCCATCGCAGCTGCCGCCTTGGAGGAGTGGCCCGTGTTGGACTTGATGCTCTCCAAGCCGTTCGGGCTGCCGTCAAGGAAGTTGAGGGTGCGCACGTGCACGACGAGCTCGCCCGCATCAATCGCATCCTTCATCTGCTCGTCGGTTTCCTTCGCCAGGTCACCACAGTGCGGGCAGGAGTAGTCCTCGTACAGGTCTACTTCGGTTGCGTCCTTTGCGGCATCCGCAGACTTGAGGGTTACCGCATTGTCCGCGAGGGAAATCTCCAGGGAGACATCCTCGGCGGTGTAGTCCCCCAGCGCATCGGTCTGTGCGCCTCGTCCTTGATAGACGATGTAGCCGATGACCACGGCAATAATAACCAGCAGAACAGCGAGGCCCCAGACGAATCCACTATTGCCTTTGGAGTTGGGGTCTTTGACTGTACTCATGAAACAACCTTGCCTTTATGACTTAAGTTCGAACAGATGAAAAGCCTACACACCGCTGTTAAGGGTGCAATGCAAACTTGGTGAAAGGACGCTTGATCGTCCACACCATTAAGACAGAATAGAAGACATCTCGCAGAAGTGTCATCATGTAATTCATCACTTGCGCGTCTTCATCAGGGCTCACGGAGAAGCAGCCGCAATCAATTCCGAGTCCCCGCGCCCACGCCTGCGCGACGCCGATCATGAACAGCACCAGAACTATCTGCCCAACCCACGCCGATGGTCGCAAAAACAGCCCCAGCAAAAGCAGCAGGCCGCCACATATCTCCAGCGGGCCAATCAGGTAGGACAAGTAGTGCGACCACTCAGGGGTAAAGATTTCATATGCCTTGATGCTTTGCGACACCGCGAGCTGATCCGTCAGCTTCGACGCTCCCGCCTTGATCCACACATAGGCCATATAGAATCGCGCGAATGCACTAATGATGTCGAGCACGAGAGGTGCGCTGATTTTGGTTTTGGTCACGGAGTTAGCCTAACAATCTACGGGTGCAGGGCATAGCGGCGGTAGGGGCGGCGGATGGTCCAGACGGTGAGGGCGAGGAAGAAAGCGTCGCGAAGCAGCGTCAGTGCGTAGTTCATGCCCTGACTTACGTCGGCGGGGTCGTAGCCAAAACACCCGCAATCGATGACGAGCCCCCGCGCCCACGCCTGCGCGATGCCCACCATGAACAGGACCAAGACCACTGCAGCGACTGCCGACGCCTCCCTCAAGAACAGCCCCAACAACAGCAGCACCCCACCCATGAGTTCCAGGGGCCCGATGAGGTAGGCCAAGTATCCGGACCACTCCGGGGTAAAGATGCCATAGGCCTCGATGGCCTGGGTCATCTCCATCCGGGCATCCAGTTTCTGTATGCCGGCGATAATCCACACGGCGGACATTCCAAAGCGCGCGAGCGCGCTGATGAGGTCAGGCACCGATAGGGATCGTAAGGCTGTCATAAACCATTAGCCTAGACCTCCGAGAACCTGTGACACCAGCGCCTGCGCTTCTTCCTGCACCTGCCTGAGGTGTTCTTCGCCACGGAAGCTCTCAGCATAAATCTTGTACTTATCCTCCGTGCCGGACGGGCGCGCGGCAAACCACGCGTTCTCCGTCGTCACCTTGAGGCCCCCGATCGCCGCGCCGTTGCCCGGTGCCTCGGTGAGCTTGGCGACGATCTCCTCGCCCGCCAGCTCCGTAGCCGTCACCTGCTCCGGGGAGAGCTTCTTCAGGATGGCCTTCTGCTCGCGGGTAGCCGGGGCGTCGGTGCGCGCATAGGCCGGCGCACCATATTCCTCCGCCAGCTCCGCGTAGCGCTGCGACGGGGTCTTGCCCGTCACCGCCAGGATCTCCGCGGCCAGCAAGTCCAAGATGATGCCGTCCTTGTCGGTGGACCACACCGTACCGTCGAAGCGCAGGAAGGAAGCACCGGCGGATTCTTCGCCGCCGAAGCCGAGGGAGCCGTCGACAAGCCCCGGCACAAACCACTTGAAGCCCACCGGCACCTCCACGAGCTCCCGGCCCAGGCTGGCCACGACGCGGTCGATCATGGAAGAGGACACCAAGGTCTTACCCACGCCCGCATTTCCCCACTGGGGGCGGTGGCTAAACAGGTACTCGATGGCCACAGCCAGGTAGTGGTTCGGGTTCATCAGCCCAGCGTCCGGCGTAACAATGCCGTGGCGGTCCGCATCAGCATCGTTGCCCGTGGCCAGGTCGTACTTGGAACGGCTATCCACCAACGAAGCCATGGCGTCCGGGGAGGAGCAGTCCATGCGGATCTTGCCGTCGGTATCCAGCGTCATGAAGCGGAAGGTGCCGTCGACGTCGGGGTTCACCACGGTCATGTTCAGCTCGTAGTGCTCAGCAATTGCCGCCCAGTAGTCCACCGAGGCGCCGCCCATCGGGTCCGCGCCGATGCGAACGCCGGCGTCCTTGATGGCCGCCATGTCCACGACGTTGGCCAAATCGGACACATAGGAGTCGAGGTAATTGTGCTTTACGCAGCGTTCATCCAGCACGCCGTCAACCGGCGCGCGCTTCACACCGTCGAGCCCGGCGCGCAGGTAGTCGTTGGCCTTTGCTGCAATCCAGTCGGTGGCATCGGTATCCGCCGGACCGCCTGTTGGCGGGTTGTACTTGAATCCACCATCGCGCGGCGGGTTGTGGGAGGGGGTAATCACGATGCCGTCGGTGCCCGGGTTGGTCAGGATGGCGTGGGAGACGGCCGGGGTCGGGGTGTAGCGGCCGCGGTCATCCACCCGAACCTCCAGTTCATTGGCAAGGAGGACCTCGAGGGCGGAGACCATGGCGGGTTCGGACAGGGCGTGGGTATCACGGCCGATGAAGATGGCGCCCGTGGTGCCCTGCTCGGCGCGGTAGTCCACGATGGCCTGGGTGATGGCCAGGATGTGGGCCTCATTGAAGGCGGTGTCCAAGGCGGAGCCGCGGTGCCCAGAGGTGCCGAAGGAAACCTGCTGGTCAGGGTTATCGGCGTCGGGGGTGCGGGTGTAATACGCGGTAACCAACTCCGCGATATCGATGAGATCCGAAGGCTGGGCTAGTTGGCCGGCGCGCTCGTGTGCCATGGTGGTTTCCTCCTTGGGGATGTGGATGTACCTTAAGCTTGCCTGCTTCACGACGTTTTCGCATCCCAACTAGGATGGTGCCTATGCCACAGATCCTTCTTGTGGGCTGCGGGACCGCGCTCGGGGCGCTGGCCCGCTTTGGCCTTTCTTCGCTTCTCGGGGGCGGCGCGCTGCCGCTGTTGCTCATCAACGTTGTTGGCAGCGCTGTGATGGGCTATGCCAAGCCGCCCGCATTCTGGGGCACGGGTTTCTTGGGTGGGTTCACCAGCTTTGCCGCGTTTGCGTATCTCACTTCAGGTTTCGGGCCGGCGCAGGCGGGGGCCTACGTGCTGGCGACGGTCGTCGGTTGCACCGCGGCCTACCTCATGGGTGACCGCCTGCAGGATCGGAGGCGCGCATGATGCTCTTCATCTTGACTGTGCTCGCCGGAGGTTTTGTGGGCGGTTGCGGGCGCTACCTGCTAACCCGCATCCTGCCCGCCCCCACGTGCACCTTCGCCGCCAACCTCATCGGCTCTGCGGTGGCCGGCGTGGCCTATGGCTACGCCACGCACGCGCACACCCCCGAGTTCTTCCTCCCCCTGCTTGCGGCCGGCGTGGCGGGCGGGCTATCGACATGGTCCACGTTGGCCAAAGAGCTCGGCGACATGATTAAGGCCAAGCGCTGGTGGCGCTTGGCACGTTATCTCTTCTGGACCATCGGCCTCGGTATCGTCCTGGCGTGGCGCGGGGCGTGGGTCGGCTCGCTTTTGGCCTAGCCTGCTCACCGCACTCCACGCCCAAGCGCGCGGAGTGTTAGTCAGCGATGGCGTCCAACGGCGGAGTCTTCGCCGCGCGGTGGGCCGGCCACAGGGCGGCTAGCACACCGACGATGCCGGAGCCGACGAGCATGACGACGAGCATCATCCACGGCACCGTGGTGGAGTCGAGGCCTTCGTCCGCAAGCACGGAGATGAAGGACCAGCCCATCCCCAGCCCCATGAGGATGCCCATGAGAGCGCCGAAGAGCGCAATCTGTACCGACTCCACCGTGATCATCGTGCGAATTTGGCGGCGTTGAGTACCCACCGCGCGCAGCATACCGATCTCTTGGCGCCGTTCAATCACGCCCAGCGTTAGGGTGTTAACAATGCCCAGGACCGCGATGACCACAGCCAAGGCCAGCAGCGCGTAGAGGATGGTGAGCATCTGGTCAATCATGCCGGCGGCCTCGCCTGCGAATTCCTCGCCGGTGCGCACCTGCACCACGACGAGGTCCTTGACGGACTCCTCCAGGTTGGCGCGCAGCTTCTCCTTGTCATAGCCTTCCTCCGCGTTCACGTAGACCAACATGACGTTGAGGCTAGCCGGGTCGACGACCTCTGTTGCCGCGGAGGCGGAGACAGCTAAGCGCGGGAGCATCTGGAAGGGCTCATACGTGCCGAGGAGCTTCACCTGCGTGGTACGAGACGGATCCGGGCCCGCCAGCTCATAACTCTGGCCGACCTCCCAGCCCTGCTCTGCAGCCAGGTCGGCTTCGGCGATGAAGCCCGGCTCCTCGCCCGTCTTCAACGATCCTTCCACCAGGGTGAAGTTAAGGACGTCATCGGCGTTGCCATCGATGACCTGGCTGACCTTCATCTCCGGGCCATAGTTCATCGAAGCCTGACCATCCACCTGCAGGGGTGCTGTGCTCATCGACACGACCTGTCCGACGCCCTCAGTATCGCTGGCGCGCTGCACGGTCTCGTTCGGCGTCGGGAAGTTTCCAGACGTCGGGCCGGACAGCAAGAAGTCCGCGCGGGCGTCCTGCTCGACGGTGTCGGCAACCGAGGCCTTCATCGTCGCACCCAACATGCCGATCGATGTCACCAGCGCCACGCCCAGCATGAGGGCGAACGCAGTAGCCGCGGTACGGCGCGGGTTGCGAACAGAGTTCGTGGCGGCCAGCTTGCCCACCGCACCAAACGGTGCACCAATAACGCGGCCAATCGCCGGAACGATGGGCATGGAGATGGCCGGTCCAGCCAGGAAGAAGCCAAGGATCAGGTTGAGCGCGCCAAGACCCACGAGGGAGGCACGGATGCCCGTGGAGGCGTCGATAAGCACGCCGAGGACCGCGAAGATAATGCCCGCGACGAGCAACAGTCCACCCAACACGCTGCGCACGAGGAGCGAAGAACCGGCAGCAGACTCGGTTGTGCGCATGGCTTCCACCGGCTTTACCGCACCCGCGCGGCGCGCCGGCGCCCACGCGGACACGATGGTGACCACCGCGCCCAAGAGCAGCGGCACGACTACTGCGCTGACGCTCAGGCCCAGACCGCCGCCCATGGGCATGTCTTTAGCTTCAAAGACTGCCTTGATGAGTGCGACTAAGCCCATACCTGCCACCACGCCGACGGCTGAGCCGACGAGCCCCACGATGAAGGCCTCCGTCACCACCGAACGCGTGATCTGGCTGCGGGAAGCACCGAGCGCACGCAGGAGCGCGAACTCCTTGGTGCGCTGGGCCACTATCATGGAGAAGGTATTCGCGATGATGAACGTGCCCACCAGCAGCGCGATGAGGCCAAAGGCGATGAGGAAGTAGTTGACGAATTTCAGGGCAGAGGAAATCTGATCCGACAGCTCATCGGCCAGCTTCTGGCCGGATTCCGCCTCGACCTCGAAGGTGTTGTTGAGGTGCTCCACGAGTGCATCGGCCTCCACCCCATCGGCCACAGCGACCTTCAATTGGGAAGAATCGCCATAGCGCTCAACGAAGGCCTCGTGCTCCATGAGCAACGTCAGACTGGGGCCCTGGTCCACCACAGGCTTGACGACGCCCACGACCTTCACCTCATCACGCTGATCCGGGTGGACCACGAGGAGGGTATCGCCGACGTGGATGCCGAACTTCTCGGCGGCGGAGTCGTTGATGAGGACTTCGCCGGTCCCGTGGGGCTCGGAGCCGTCGACAAGCGTGGCGGGCTCACCGACGGATTGATCCTCCGGGTAGTAGGGCTGCACGCTGGAGGTGCCGCCGCCGGTTTGAAAGGCCTCGGCATCCTTGTTGGCAGCCACGACGGTCTGGCTGCTTTGCATGTTGACTGCGCGCACGTCGGGGTCGGCGGCGATGTCATCGCGCATCTTCTGGTCGAGGATTGGGCCGCCTTCCTTCTGGCTCACGGCCGCATCCACGCCGGTAAATGCGGTCGAGACAGCGGAGTCGAACGTGTTCGACAGCGAGTTGGTGAACATGAAGGAGCCCGAAATGAACGCGGTACCCAGCACCACCGCCAGCAGGGTCAGGGCAAGGCGCAGCTTGTGCGCGAGAATATTGCGCACGGAGACCGTGCGCATGGTGTTCTTTGTGGCCATGCTCTAGCCCTCGATTTCTGCCATCACGGCGTGGATGGACTCCATGGTCGGATTCATGAGCTCATTAACTAGGCGGCCATCGGCGAGGAAGACCACGCGGTCGGCGTAGGAAGCGGCCTTGGCGTCGTGCGTAACGATAACCACGGTCTGCCCATCCTTGTCCACGGCGGTGCGCAAAATGTCGAGCACCTCGGCGGAGGAGTTCGAATCCAGGTTGCCGGTGGGCTCATCACCGAAGATGATCTCCGGACGGGAAACCAGGGCGCGCGCACACGCCACGCGCTGCTGCTGGCCGCCGGAGAGCTCGGCTGGGCGGTGGTTCAGGCGGTGGGACAGGCCAAGGCGCGTGGTGACCTCATCAAACCACGCCTTGTCGACCTTGTTGCCAGCGATATCGGTAGGCAGCGTGATATTCTCTGCCGCGGTCAGCGTGGGCACCAGGTTGAAGGACTGGAAGATGAAGCCCAAGCGGTCGCGGCGCAGGGCGGTAATATCCTTGTCGCTGAGCTGCGACATGTCGGTGTCACCGATGAAGGCCGAGCCGGACGTCGCCGAATCGAGACCTGCCATTGTGTGCATGAGGGTGGATTTGCCGGAGCCCGACGGGCCCATGATGGCGGTGAAGGTATTGCGCGCGAACTCAACGTCGACGTGGTCCAACGCGGTGACTGCGGTATCTCCCTGACCGTATTGTTTGAACAGATCGACGGCACGAGCCGCGGCAGTCGTCGTTGGGGTGGTCATGGACGTGTTCTCCTTATAGATAGGGAAAGTAACGTCACTACCCTATCTTGCCCTGGGTAAGTTATGTGACGCGTGTGGTCTAAAATATGCTCCATGCGCGCATCCCTTTCCGCTCTAGAGCATTACGACCGTTGTGCCGAAGCAGCCGCGGCTCAGGTCATGCGCCACTACTCCACCAGTTTTTCCCTGGCCACGCGGCTTCTCTCACCAAGAGTGCGCGTGGATATCCGTAACTTATACGCCATGGTGCGCACGGCCGATGAGATCGTCGATGCGGGGCTTGCTCCCCAGGACGCCGCCGTGCTTCTCGACGCCTACGAGGCCACCGTCCGCGCCGCCCCGTCCCAGCGTTTTCACGCTGATCCGATCGTGCATGCCTTTGCGCTTTCCGCGCGGCGTTGCGGGTTCAGCGATGAGCACGTTGCACAGTTCTTTTCCTCCATGCGTTGCGATCTGACGCACCACACGCACACCCACGACTCCTTCGAGGATTACGTCTGCGGCTCCGCGGAGGTCATCGGGCTCTTGTGCCTGGACGCCTTCTACGCCGGCGGGCCCCGCCCGTCCGGCATCGAGGAAGGCGCGCGGCGCTTGGGCGCGGCGTTTCAGAAGATCAACTTCTTGCGCGATCTGCGCGAGGACTCCGCAGACCTCGGCCGCTCATATTTTCCAGCGCTGCCCGATCCCACTGGCTTGGACGAGGAGAGGAAGGCTGCCATCATCGCTGATATTCGCGAGGACCTGTCTGTAGCGCAGGGTGCCATCGAGTTGCTGCCGCGCGGCTCCCGCATGGGCGTGGCGGCGGCTACCGCCCTCTTTACTGAGCTCACCGACCAACTCGAGGCAACCCCCGCCGCCGAGATCCTCACGACAAGGGTGTCGGTGTCACCAGCGCGTAAGGCCTTCCTCGTGAGCCGGGCAGCTGCATCGGCGGTGAAATAAACATGGGCAAGCGGGTTGTCGTCATCGGCGCTGGCATCGCGGGGCTTGCCACCGCGGCGTTGATGCTGCGGGAGGGCTGGGACGTGGTCGTCGTCGAGAAGCAGCGTAGCGTCGGCGGGCGGGCGGGAGTCCTAGAAGTCGACGGCTTCCGTTTCGATACGGGGCCTTCGTGGTATCTCATGCCGGAGGCTTTTGATGAGTTTTTCCGGGCCTGTGGGACGAGCACCGAGCGTGAGCTGGACCTCGTCCCCCTCTCGCCTGCGTATCGCGTGTACAACGAGGACGGCGCGTTCCTGGATGTGGAGAGCGGCGTGGAGGAGGTCGCGCACCTATTCGAGTCTATTGAGCCGGGCGCGGGTGAGCGCGTACGGGCGTATTTGGCGCGCTCCTCCGACGTCTACGCGGTGGCGCTGAGCAGCTTTTTGTACACCACGTTTTCGCACCCTACTGAGCTGCTGACACGGGAGGTGCTCACGCGGCTGGGCACGCTCGCAATGCTGCTGACGCGTTCGCTGGACAAGCTGGTAGCGGCGCAGTTTCAGGACTATCGCCTGCGTCAGGTCCTGACCTATCCGGCAGTGTTTTTGTCGACCGAGCCTCAGGCCGCGCCGGCCCTGTATTCCTTGATGAGCCACACCGACCTGGTCGAAGGTGTGCGCTACCCGCAGGGTGGCTTCGCCGCGGTAGTCGCGGCGATTGCGCGCCAAGCAGAGGGTGCAACCTTCCTCATGGGTACCTCGGTGACGGCAATTGAGTGCACGGACGGGCGCACAACTGGCGTGCGGCTGGATGACGGCCGCTTCATTTCTGCAGAGGCCGTGGTGTCGGCGGCGGACCTGCGCCACACCGAAACCGCGTTACTGCCTGAGTCAGCGCGGACCTACCCGGAAAGCTACTTCGCACGGCGCGATCCGGGTTTGGGTACGGTTCTGGTGTTCCTCGGCGTCCGCGGCGAGCTGCCGCAGCTTGAGCACCACACTCTGTTGTTTAGCAAGGACTGGGAGCCCGATTTCCGCGCCGTCTACCACGGCCCGGAGGCCTCGCGTCCGCTCGGTGCTTCGGAGTCTATCTACGTATCCAAGACATCCGCGACGGATCCTGGCGTGGCGCCAGAGGGCTGCGAGAACCTCTTTGTGCTCGTCCCTGTGCCGGCGGAAGAAGCGTTTGGCCACGGAAGTGCCTACAACGACACAGAATCTGCCCGCGTCGCCGCGATTGCTGACGCCGCTATCCACCAGCTAGGCACATGGCTTGGCATTCCGGACTTTGCCGAGCGCATCGTCGTGCGCCGAACGGTGGGGCCCTCTGATTTTGCGCAGCGCTATAACGCGTGGGCAGGTGGAGCGGTGGGGCCTGCACATACGCTGCAGCAGTCCGCGTTCTTCCGTGGGCGCAACGTCTCGCGAAAACTGAAGAACCTGTTCTACGCGGGCGGAACGACCGTGCCGGGCGTGGGAGTGCCAATGTGCCTTATTTCTGCGCACAACGTCCTCACGCGGATGCGTGAACAGCGCTAAACGTTGGGCCCGAGTGCACTCTCAATTCGCGCTGAATTCCCCCAGTGCTGACCCCCGTGACAGAACTTGGTTCTCAGTCCCCACTCCACGGCATGGAATTCACGAAAAGGCCGTGCAGCGCTGCATAGCGTAGTCTGAGGAGGTTGACGTCGAGTGGAAAGGCGAAGCGATGGCAGAAACTACTGAGCAGGCCAGCGAGACCGTAGAGTCATGGCTGAAGCAAGAAGACGCTATCGATCCTAAAAAGGCCCCTCGTCTCCAAGAGCTCTTAGCCCGCGTTCCCCGTCAAGACCTCATCGCGATTGTGGAGCGTCAAAATGCTCTCCGCGCTGCGCTAGCCCTCCGCCTGCTGCCGCGGGAAAAGTCCATCGCAGTCTTCGACGCACTCGATGCAAAGCACCAAGCGGACATCATTGATGAGCTGGGCAACGCCGATGTCTACGAGTTCTTCGACGAGTTGGACCCCGAAGACCGAGTGGCGCTCTTGGATGAGCTGCCTGCGGAGATTGCGGATCGCCTCCTCCGTTCACTGACCCAGACTCAGCGCGACGTGACCGGAGTGATCCTTGGATACACGAAGGGCTCCGTCGGGCGTCGTATGTCGCCAGAGGTGCCCGACATTCACCCGGAAATGAGCATGGAAGATGCCCTGTACACGCTCCGGGATACGGCCGATGAACTGGAGACCATCTATACCGTTCCGGTGACGCGCAAGGACCGGCGTCTGGTCGGCGTCGTCAGCCTGCGCGAACTCTTCACGGCTGAGCGCGGTGTACTCATTGAGGACATCATGAACGAGCCGGTATATGCATACGCGACTGCCGACGCCGAGGAGACCGTGCGGTGGTTCTTGCCCCTCGATATGCTAGCTCTGCCAATTGTGGATGATTCACACCGCCTCGTCGGTCTTCTTACGTGGGACGATGCCACGGACATCATGGAAGAAGCGGACAGCGAGGACTCTGCTCGTTCCGGTGGTACGGAAGCGCTCCAGCAGCCTTACTTGTCGACGCCGTTGCTCAAGCTCGTTCGCTCCCGCATTCTCTGGCTGCTCGTGCTCGCTGTGTCAGCTCTGCTGACCGTGCGGGTTCTCGATTCCTTCGAGGACACCTTAGCCAAGGCGGTTGTACTGTCGCTGTTCATCCCTCTCCTCACCGGCACGGGCGGTAATACTGGAAACCAGGCAGCGACTACTGTGACCCGCGCGCTCGCGCTTGGCGACGTCCGAACGCGCGACCTCCTTTCTGTAATGTGGCGCGAGCTGCGCGTCGGAATGCTGCTCGGCGCCGTACTGGGACTGGCTGGTCTCGTCTTGGCGACGGTGATCTACGGCCTCGATATCGGTATCGTGATCGGCTCCACCCTGTTTCTTATCTGCTCAATGTCAGCGACAGTTGGCGGCCTCATGCCGATTGTGGCAAAGACGGTTGGCGCGGATCCCGCTGTCTTTTCTAACCCGTTCATTTCCACGTTTTGTGACGCGACGGGCTTGATTATCTACTTCTTCATCGCAAAGTCCGTGTTGGGCATCTAGCCCGATAGAAACTGCCGCGCTCCGTCGCGCAGCCCGCCGATATTCTTGTGCCCGCACTAGAGCCGCACTATCTTCGGCGCGCGGCTGAAAAGCTGTGCATACACCTGCATGACGCTTGCGCCACTTGCTGTCAGATGCGAGTTTTTGGTACCGGTGTTCTGGGGACTCGGTACTGCCGTGTTCCGAGTAGTTGGTACCGGGCCGAGGGGTGCGTCGGCCCGGACGGGCTACAATTTCAGGGTGGAATCACAGCTAGTCGCCTACATCGATGAGTCCTCCGCCCTTAGACCCCCAGACCGGCAGGAGTACATGGTGTGTGCAACCATCATCGACACTCAAGACTTGGAAAAAATACGCGAGGAGCTGCGTCCACTACGACTTCCTGGCCAGGTCAAACTTCACTGGACCGACGAACGTAATAGCCGACGCCGAAAAATCGTGGACACCCTTTCTGAGATCGACTCCATGCAAGCGATCATCACCCACCAGAGTGAAGTGAGCAAGAAGACGGAGAGGCACCGTAGGAAATGCTTGGAGCAGATGTACTTCGAGCTCTCCGAGATGCACGTCCACAACGTCACTTTGGAAAGCCGGCAAGAAGCACAAAACAGGCGAGACGTCGCCCATATAGTTGCCCTGCAGGGCCAGGGACAAAGTGCTGGCATCCGACTGCGACACGTACGCGGTGGCGATGATCCCCTGCTCTGGATTCCAGATGCCGTTCTGGGAGCACTGAACTCCCTCCATCTAGGGGAAGAGCAGTACTGGGAGAAGCTGCACGAGAAAGTGGTCCTCAACCGTCCCACCCCGGATTCCCTCTAGAGGCAAGCGAAGACCCTGGGTCCAGTCGTCCGGCTGGGGTCCCAGGGTCTTCTTCCGATCCTGTCGTAACAGGTGGCAATAACACTAGGGTAGCACCATTTGGCACCATTTGGCACCGATAGACCCCGTCCGTTTCCTTAGCTGGATCGGCGGCCTCATCCTGGTTTCCTGACAAAATCCACATCGACCAAGCCGAACGCAGCGGGCTAAATATCACTCTGCTCAATACCCCTAGACGTTGACACCGACATGCCCCGCCGAGATACAGCAGGTCATAGGACAAAGACCTCTTACTCCGGCCATCACTGAATCGATCATCAAACCACCCCGGCGGGAGCTGACGGAAAATCTCTGAAATCAAAC
>NZ_LAYQ01000040.1 GCF_000988205.1 Corynebacterium minutissimum
ACGCTGCCTGTTGCCGGAGGGATGTGTCTAACCTCGCCGAAGTCCAATGCGAGTTGGTCACCATCGACGATGCGTTGAGCTTCAGCCCGCAAAAGCGCAAGCTCAGACTCTGAATGCGCTGAACCGATATGCTTCATCCTTTTCGCACCTTTGCGTTCAGAGAACACCACCTGCACCGCCATCGCCCCAGAAGCGGTCTTGACAGTGCGAATATAAGGACTCACAAAAATCAGACTACTGAACACCCCCGGCACTACCCACTTAGTGCGGAAAAATTCCTCCCCACCGACGAAAACCAACAGGTAACAGTGTCAAGAGTGACGTTACTCACCCACCCATGACCTAAGTCAGGCTAGATCATGGCGTGGGTTATGGCGTGTGCCGCGAAAGGTGCACGATAGCGGTGGCGTAATCACCATCATGGCTGATGGACAACGCCGGTGAAAAATCCCCCAAGGACTCCCGCGCGAGGCGGGCAATCTCGCCCCGCAGTTCAAGTGCTACGCGGCCCCACGCATCGGGGCGGACCTCAATCTCGGCCCAGTCCACGGCCTCCTCCGCTAGGACCGGCGGATGCCGTAGAGCGCTG
>NZ_LAYQ01000041.1 GCF_000988205.1 Corynebacterium minutissimum
AGCCTGATGACTGGAACCTTGTGCTAGACAACCAAGCAACAGAAAGCTCCCGCTACCCTCAGCAAAGAGGGAAGCGGGAGCGTGGGCCTTAAGCGGCAGGATGCCGTTTAGGAAGCGTCGAGGTCCTGCTCGATGAGACCGGCGATCTTCTCCACAGCGGCCTCGTTCTCGGAGGTCACGGTGACTTCGTCGCCCTGCTCGGCGCCGAGAGCCATGATCATGAGGGAAGAAGCCGCATCGGTCTCATCCTCGTCCCTGACTTAGGTCATGGGTGGGTGAGTAACGTCACTCTTGACACTGTTACCTGTTGGTTTTCGTCGGTGGGGAGGAATTTTTCCGCACTAAGTGGGTAATGCCGGGGGTGTTCAGTAGTCTGATTTTTGTGAGTCCTTATATTCGCACTGTCAAGACCGCTTCTGGGGCGATGGCGGTGCAGGTGGTGTTCTCTGAACGCAAAGGTGCGAAAAGGATGAAGCATATCGGTTCAGCGCATTCAGA
>NZ_LAYQ01000042.1 GCF_000988205.1 Corynebacterium minutissimum
TCTTCGCATGATGCGTAGCGGCGAGCTCTACCGAGACATCTCCACAGTCCAACAGGCCACAGCAGCTTAGAACCAACAGCCCCCATCCAAGCCGATTGAGCAGCAAGCCCAATCGGCTCCTCGAGATGCCCGAAAACAACATTCACACGGCGAAGCAGAAGCCCTTCATGCCCCCAACAAGCCCACCCACGGAGTTGACAACCTATATAGGAACACCCCCATTACGTTGTTAGCAGTTCCACCCCAGGGCACCGAAGATTCATAGGCCGTCCACCCGATTGGGCGGGTTATGTTTACTTCCGTTCCCTCCATTCGCAAGAACAGTGGAACTAGTCGCTGGCTTCGGTATGGCTTATTCCTGTCCCTGTCTGAAAATGATCCGGGGGGTGATGTCGCCGAAGACAGTGACATACTCAAACTGCTAATAGGAACCTGACCCAGCCCAGGTGGTATGAGTCTCAC
>NZ_LAYQ01000005.1 GCF_000988205.1 Corynebacterium minutissimum
ACTCGACCCCATGAAGTCGGAGTCGCTAGTAATCGCAGATCAGCAACGCTGCGGTGAATACGTTCCCGGGCCTTGTACACACCGCCCGTCACGTCATGAAAGTTGGTAACACCCGAAGCCAGTGGCCTAAACTTGTTAGGGAGCTGTCGAAGGTGGGATCGGCGATTGGGACGAAGTCGTAACAAGGTACCCGTACCGGAAGGTGCGGGTGGATCACCTCCTTTCTAAGGAGCATATTTTGTGGCACCAGTTGGTGCCTTATAGCCATGAGTTTGTGTCATGGTGTGGTGGTTGAGTAAACGATTGTTTTGCTGCTGCCGAATGATAATCGGGTGGAGATACATCTTAACCAGAATGATGGGTTAACTAACACGTTGAAGAGTACTTGGTGCATTGTTGGGTGTCTGGGGCATTGTTCCCTGGTTGTAACCCACACGAGTTTCAATGGCTGCTTAACCTTTTGTGGTGTGGTTGTTTAAGTTGTGTGGGGTGTTGTGTGAGAACTGTATAGTGGACGCGAGCATTAAACCATGTGCTTGTTACTGTCACTTTTTGTGTGGTGGCAATGTGTGTGGTTTGTGTGATTTCTTTGTTCTTTTGTGTTTTGTGTGTTCACACCAGCACTTTTTTGTGTTGGTTGTGTGTTCGTTATTTAGGGCGCATGGTGGATGCCTTGGCATGCTGAGCCGATGAAGGACGTGTAAGGCTGCGTTAAGCCTCGGGGAGTTGTCAATAAAGCGTTGATCCGAGGATGTCCGAATGGGGAAACCTGGCACCTGTTATGGGGTGTTACCCTTCAGTGAATTCATAGCTGTTGTGGGGGTTTACGCGGGGAAGTGAAACATCTCAGTACCCGTAGGAGAAGAAAATAAAATATGATTCTGCTAGTAGTGGCGAACGAACGTGGATGAGGCTAAACCGTGTGCATGTGATACTTGGTAGGGGTTGTGTGTGCGGTGTTGTGGGCCCCAATGTAAATCAGCTACCACTGGTTTGCTTGTGTGTTGTTGTTAGGTGAAGTGGTGTGGAAACGCCTACCGTAGAGGGTGATAGTCCCGTAGTTGAAGGCTTCAGCACATGGGTTGTTGGGTTGCCCGAGTAGCAGCGGGCTCGTGGAATCTGCTGTGAATCTGCCGGGACCACCCGGTAAGCCTAAATACTCAGTGTGACCGATAGTGTATTAGTACCGTGAGGGAATGGTGAAAAGTACCCCGGGAGGGGAG
>NZ_LAYQ01000006.1 GCF_000988205.1 Corynebacterium minutissimum
AGGCGTGGTGGAAGTATTTGCCGACGTCCATGCCGATGACGAAGTCATAGGCCATGAGCGTGTGCCTCCTAGCGATGAATGAGAAGTTGGATTATTTATGCTTCATCGCTGGGGTTGGTCGGACATACTTGCACTGGCATCCACATTACTGTGAGACCTCATACCACCTGGGCTGGGTCAGGTTCCTATTAGCAGTTTGAGTATGTCACTGTCTTCGGCGACATCACCCCCGGATCATTTTCAGACAGGGACAGGAATAAGCCATACCGAAGCCAGCGACTAGTTCCACTGTTCTTGCGAATGGAGGGAACGGAAGTAAACATAACCCGCCCAATCGGGTGGACGGCCTATGAATCTTCGGTGCCCTGGGGTGGAACTGCTAACAACGTAATGGGAAATGACATGAAACACGGCATTGTGCGCGATCTGTCTAAAGGTGCGCTTGCAACTCGCGTGCGCCGAGGGGAGGTAACGCGACTGGCCAAGGGGCTCTATGTCTGGGGCAGGCCCGAGCCATTAGAACTGTTGAAGCTGTTACAGGAGCACCGGCCATTCCTTAAGGCGACAGGAACGACGGCTGCCCAGGTGCTCCTTGGCGAGCCTGTCACTTTTCCACTGAGGCTAGCCAGCGTGGAGAGGATGCCGGCATCAACTTTTTATGTGCACTCGCGGGTGAGCGTCGAAAGTTTTGTTACCTCGTCTGGGATCCGGATTCTTAATCCTCTTGTCGCTATGAAGTCCGTTAGTCCTGAACTGGGGATTCGCGTGTTTGAGTCCATCTATTCCTCGAAGGCAGGACGTGCTCGCTTGGATAGTCACCGCGAAGCGCTCAAAGTTGTCCCCGTTGCCAGTCAGCGCATGCTGGAGCAAGCTGCGTTGTTCACAGATTCTGGTGCGGAGGTCAAGGTGGCAAGAGGCTTGAAAAGGCGCGGGCTCAAGGTCGAGTGCAACGTTGTTATCGGTCACTACACTTGGGACATCGTGCTCCCAGAGCTCAAGGTCGCGGTAGAAATCAACGGGATGAAATTCCATTCCCAGCAAGCGTCATGGTTGCGGGACCATTGGAAGAACAACGAGGGCGCACTGATTGGGTGGTTAACGCTGCGCTACACAGGTCATTGCGTGGCTCATCATCTGGACTATGTCATCGACCAGATAGCTAATGCCAGGAATCCGGACTTTGAGAAGCGCTACTTCAAATTTATTGGTTTCTGGCATGAGGGCGTGCTGCCTCCTAAACCAAAGCCATGGGAATACAGCGAGCACTTGGGGTATTTACCGCCCGACTTGCCTGAGCCGCCCGATTACCCGCAACCGCCAGACTTTCCGGAGCCCCCCAACTGCCCTAGGTGACGAAGTTATTGCCAGATCTTGAACCGGAGGCGAGAACTTTGGCAGGACGGGCAGTGTGAAGCGTGAGCCCGGCAGTTGAACCCGAAAGCGGGTCGCGGGCGCTAGGCAGCAACCAGCCCCTCAACAATGAGCGCTAAGGCCGCGCTGATAGCCACGACGAGGACGATGCGGTTGAGCACCTTGGCGTTGATGAAACGGTTGAGGTAGCCGGCGGCGATGAGGCCCACGATGGCTACCGGCGGGTAGGCCGCGGCCGCGGTGAGCTGTACGCTAGTGATTTGCCCGCTCAAGCCCAAGATTGCCAGCGAGATGGTGCAACCGATGATGAAGGTGCCCGACAGCGTGCCGCGTATGCGGGCTGGGTCGTAGCCTTTAAGCACCAGCGCCATGGGCGGTCCACCGATGGACGTCGACGTGCCCAGAAACCCGGAAGCAGCACCCGCGACAGCAATGTTGGCGGTGGTGCGCTTGGGAGACCAGCCGAGGCTGGACAAGGTCATGGCAAAGATGACGGCGCAGCCGATGAAAAGGGAGAGCCCGCGGTGGGAGAGGGAAGCAATCGCCCACGCACCCGCGAGCGAGCCGGGAATACGCGCGATGGAAGAAATGGCCACGATGTCCCAGGACACCGCCGAGCGTGCCTTGAGCATCGTGGTCGTTGAGATGACGAATGCCAGCAGGAGGATGAGCGTGGGAACCAGCTCCGGCTTGATGAGCGCCAAGATGGGGGTGGCGATGGTGCCCAGCCCAAAGCCGATGGTTCCCTGGCAGATTGTGCCCACGAGGATGAGCACGCCGATGAAGATATACAGCCAGCTGAACATTGCTCTACTATCTCATGACGGGGTTTAGGAGCGGACGGTGACCTTCTCGTTGTCTGCGATGTCCTCCAAGCGGTCGGCCGAGCACAGGCCCGCCACAATGACGGCGGAGCCGCCCGCAGCCAGTGGTTCGAGGACGGCCCGCTGGAAGGAAGCGCTGTCCGTCCAGCCCTGCGAAAGCACGCGCTCAGCGCCCAACTCGGTGGGGAAAAGCTCCGGAAGCGGGGTAGTGGTGCCGTAGAAGTGATCGCCGTAGAAGCGCACAGTGGGGCCGAAGTCGATGGTGCCCAGTGGCAGCTCGCCGCCGCTTTCGACAACGCCGCGGCCAAAAGGGTCCTGAGTAACCAGCACCGTGTCCACCGCCGGGGTGGACGCCGAGCCCGCGTCCGCTGCAGCCTTGAGGTAGGCCTCCGGAGAGGTGAACACCACGGCTACGTCGTCGGCAGTCGGCTCTGCAGCAGCCGCACCATCCGTAATGTCAAAGGGGATTCCGGCGGCTAGTGCCCCGAGTGCAATCACTGCGGCCTGCCAGGACACGGGAAGGTCGATGAGGATGCGGGAATCCGTGTCTGGTTCGAGGTCGAGCTCGTCCAGCAGCATGTTGGCGATCTTGGAGGTCCAGTTCTCCAGTGTTTGCGCCGAGAAGTCCATGCGGGTGCCGTCAGATTCGTTATAAACACTGAGGCGGGGAGCGGAGGCATCGGCGGACAGGAGATGCTGAAGGAGTTCCATGTCCGCCCATCGTAGGTGGCGGGCGCCAAGCCCGCCACGGTGTCTTTAGTTCACGCAGCGCGGGCCATCGCCGCCCGCGTCGATCTCAGGCGAAACCTCCGCGGTACCAAAGTCATCGCCCGGGGTGCCGACCTGCTGGGTGTCGCCGCCTTGGTCGGGCTCCGCAGCAGCCTCTTCTTCCTGCGCGGAGTCATCCTTCGGGCCGGAGTAGTCATCCGTAGCCACCACGATGAAGGTATCCGGCTCGAGCTCTTCGTTAGCCGTGACCGGCAGGCCGCCGAGCTGCTCAGCCAAGGCGTGGGCGCGCTCATCGTTGGCATCTGCGGCAACAATCTGCGATTCGGTGTATAGACCCGACTGCGCGTTGGCCGTACGTTCCACGGTATAGCCACGTTCTTCAACCAGGCGCCGATTCCGCCGGCCATTCCGTCGACGCTGCCGGCGTTGAGGACGTGCAGGTTGAGGTTCTCAGCCACGGGCTTCTCGCCTTCCTCGGCAGCCTTGTCGGTGGCGGCGTCTTCGGACTTCTCGTCCTCCTCGGCCTTCTCCTGGGACTTGGCCAAATCATCCATGAAGCGGTGTACCTCCGCGGTATCGATGGTCACCACCGATTCGCCGTAGTCACCCACGCCGGTAATGGAGGTCACCGGGATCGTCGTAAACGTCACGTTGCCGCCGGCTAGCCCGGCCAGCTGGGTCACAAAGCCCATGATGTCCCAACCGTCATCGATGACTACGGAGCGCTCCACGGCATCAGCAATCTTGTTGAGCTTGCCCGGAGAGGTCAACGTGCCCGAATCCAGAACCTTCGACGTCAGCGATGCCATGTAGGCCTGCTGGCGCACGATGCGGTCAAGGTCACCGCGCGGTAGCTCATAGCGCTGGCGCACGAAGGACAGACCCTCGGAGCCCTGCAAGGTTTGGCGCCCAGCCGGGAATTTAGCGCCCGACATCGGATCATCGACGGCGTCGTTGAGGCAGACGTCGACGCCCCCGACGGCGTCGGTAAGCAGCACGAAGCCCAAGAGACCCACCTCAGCGTAGTGGTCGACGTTGACATCAGTGAGCTTGTGCACCATCGAAATGAGACCAGCGCGGCCGGCCTCGGTGCTCTCCTTCTCCATCTCCTTTTCGGTGTGGGGCGGCTTCTCACCAGCTGCTTCGGCTTCCGCGTTTTCCTGTTGCAGCTGTTCCATCTTGTCTGCTTTGTGCAGGGCAAAGACGGCGTTGATTTTGGTGTTTCCGAAGTCCTCGTCGTGGACGTAGGTGTCGCGCGGGATGGATACTGCAGTAGCTCGCGAGCCATCATTGGGGATGCGGATCACCATGATGGTGTCGGTGTTTTCCTCGCCCTCATCCACACCGGCATGCAGGTCCGCCAGCTCCTGCTCGGAAAGCGGATTCCCCTTGGCATCGGTGCGCGAGTCCTTGCCCACGAGCAAGATATCGACCGCGCCATCGATGCCGTTGTCCTTAAAACCGCCCTGATTGCCGAGTGCCAGATTGGAGGCGGAGGAGATGTCATTTCCCAGCTTGCCTACGGTGAAGTAACCCACGCCGGAGAGCACGAGGACCACGGCGGACAGGAAAGCGACGACGGCCTTGAGCGGCGTCGAACCTCGTTGGGCGGTGGGCGCGGACTGCGAGGGCGCGGCCTGAATATGGCGGGCGGCGCGCGGGGAATTCGGGGAAGTCACGGGACTAGTTTAAGTGAGCACGCTGCAAAACCGTGAAGCAGTGTCGCGGGCGCGTGCGCACGCCGGCGTTGGGTACTCTCAAGAACATCGTGAAGAATTTACAGAAACCCCTGGCCGTGGTCACGGTGACCTTTTCGCCTGGCCGCTACCTCAGCGACTTCCTGGAGTCGCTGCGCTTGGCGACGTCCCTTCCTACTCTCACCGTTCTCGCCGACAATGGCTCAACCGATGGGGTACCGGAAGCCGCCGCGCGGGAGCATGAGGACGTGGAATTCCTCGATACTGGAGGAAACATCGGCTACGGCGCTGGAATGAATGCCGGCGCACGCTTCGCCCGTGCGCACGGCGTCGATGACGAGTTCTTCCTCATTGCCAACCCGGACGTGATGTTTAGCGAGGGCTCCCTGGATGAGCTGATCGCTTGTGCGCGCCGCCACCCAGACGCCGCGGCGGTGGGCCCGCGCATCGTGGAGCCGGATGGCAGTAACTACCCCTCGGCGCGCGCCGTACCGACGCTGCTCACGGGTATCGGCCACGCGCTGTTCGGAACTATTTGGCCATCCAATCCGTGGTCGCGCGCCTATCGCGATGACGCCGATATGGACAGCGAGCGCCCGGCAGGTTGGCTGTCTGGTTCCTGCCTTCTGGTGCGGTGGGAGGCCTTTGAACAGATTGGTGGCTTTGATGAGCGCTACTTCATGTATTTGGAGGACGTGGACTTAGGGGACCGCTTCACTCGCGCCGGCTGGCGCAACATCCTGTGCCCGACGGCGGTGATTACCCACGCTAAGGGTCACTCGACGAAAGCGCATCGTGGCGCGATGCTGCGCGCCCACCACGATTCGGCTTACCGCTTTCAGGCGGATAGGCACCCGCACTGGTACCAGGCGCCGCTGCGCGCAGCCTTGTGGTTGGGGCTGCGGGTGCGCGGGCTGATTTTAAGCGCGTGCCGCGACGGCTCCTGAGTCAGGCGCGCCTATACACTAACGGTGACTTATCTGAAAGAGATTAAGGAACGATATGACTGAATCAGCGCCCCAGTGGGGATCGACGGCGGATGCCGTCATTCTGGTGGGAGGTCGCGGCACCCGCCTGCGCCCGCTGACGATTGGCACGCCGAAGCCGATGTTGTCCACGGCCAACTACCCATTCCTCCAGCACTTGCTCGCCCGTATCAAGGAAGCCGGGATTGAGCACGTGGTGCTCTCCACTTCTTATAAGGCGGAGGTCTTTGAGGAGTACTTCGGGGATGGCTCCGATCTGGGCCTGGAAATTGAGTACGTGGTGGAGGAGACCGCGCTGGGTACCGGCGGCGGTATCCGCAACGTCTATGACAAGCTGCGGCAGGACACGGTCATGGTGTTCAACGGCGACGTTTTGTCCGGCATGGATCTCAACGGCATCCTCGATACGCATCATTCCAAGGACGCCGACGTGACGATGCACCTGCTCAACGTCGCTGATCCCCGTGCCTTTGGCTGCGTTCCTACCGATTCCGAGGGCCGAGTAACGGCCTTCTTGGAAAAGACCGAGGATCCGCCGACGAACCAGATCAACGCCGGTTGCTACGTGTTCAAGAAGGATGTCATCGAGACGATTCCGGCTGGCCGCGTGGTCTCCGTGGAGCGCGAGACCTTCCCGCAGCTGCTGGAGTCCGGCCGCCTGGTGGTAGGCCACGTGGATAACTCCTACTGGCGCGATATGGGCCGCCCGGATGATTTCGTCCGCGGCTCCTCCGACTTGGTGCGCGGTATCGCGCATTCGCCGCTGTTGGTGGGGCGCACGGGTGAGTCTGTCGTGGATGAGTCTGCGGGTATCGCCGGTGGCGTACTGCTGCTGTCCGGCACGGCCGTGGGCCGCGGTTCCGTGATTGGGGCGGGCTGCCGCTTGGACGGCACAGTGGTTTTCGATGGCGTCACTATCGAGCCGGGCGCCATCATTAACAACTCCATCATTGCCTCGGGCGCGCACATTGGTGCCAACGCGCACATCGACAACTGCGTCATCGGCGAAGGTGCCACCATCGGCGCGCGTTGCGAGCTGCAGGGCGGCATGCGCGTCTTCCCAGGTGTGAGCATTCCGGACGCCGGCGTGCGATTTAGTTCGGATGCTTAAGCTGCTCGGCGTCTCAGCACAAAAGCGCTGAGGCATAGCCAGGGGATAGACACAGGTCTCGGCGCTGGAAAGATATCTTTCCAGCGCCTCTTTTCATGCCGTGACGCATGGTTTTTATGGTGCGAATGAGATCCATGTGTTTTGCCCGACTGGGTGGCGACACGCCGAAGAAACCTTGGAATTGTTCACAGGGTCGGGGGTGGCCACTACATGTAGTACCCCCGATGATCACCCCTTAACTAGGAGATCTGTGACTGATGTGAAAGTTGGGGATGCTGTACAGCGTTTTCGCTGGAGCCCAACAAAAATCTTCCGCGACAGGTTGACGATATTTAGTGATCCGGTGTGAAATGACATCAGTGTAATCAACGGCACGGCGGGCGCGGCACCGAGAAATTGTTTCGGTGTAGGGTCGGTGCCACTGAATCAAGAGAGAAACGACCTCGGAGAAAGGAAGCGGCGTGGACAATACAACGAATAACAGCGCTATTCTCCGTGGCGGTGCTGCTGCAGAGATGTCGCTCGATGAACTCTTTGGTGCCGTCGAGCAGGAGTGGCAAGACCAGGCGCTGTGCGCCCAGACGGACCCGGAAGCTTTCTTCCCAGAAAAGGGAGGATCGACGCGCGAGGCTAAGCGCATTTGCCAGGCCTGTGCAGTGCGGGATGAATGCCTCGAATATGCTTTGGAGCACGATGAGCGCTTTGGAATTTGGGGCGGCTTGTCAGACCGTGAGCGCCGCCGATTAAAGCGTGAGATCGGTTAAGCGCAGCGGATCTAGTAGTGCAGCGTCATCGCTCCCCCTATCGTTTGGGCCCTCAGTCCCAGCGGTGAGGGGGAGCGATGGGTTTTCAGGAGTGGTTTACCAGGTAAAGCGCGGATCGATGTCTCCGGGATCGACGTTCAGGTAATTGGCCACTAGTGCGGTAAGCACGGTCGATAGCAGTTCCTCGCGCTCCTGTGCCGACTGCACGCGCTCCTCAATGGGCATGCGGAAAATGACCAGGCGGGCGCGCGTAGGCTGACCGGCGGAATCCACGCCCGCAGGCACGATGCGCCCTAGTGGAACGGGGCCGTCGGCGATGATCTCATCCGGCATGACCGTCATGTCTACCGACAGGCGCATCCGGGGCACGGTATCAACGGCAAGGTCGAGCCCGGTGAGCTGTTCAGCAAAAGCGTAATGGATGGGGGCGTAGGCCTCGAGCACCGCCATATCGAAGCGCTCGGCGCTGCTGCGATAGCGCGGCGTGTTGTGTGGCAGCAGCGGCCCACGTGCACCGCGGCCGTGGCGGTGGCGGGCCGGGCGGATATGCGGGCGGGGCGTGCTCATGCGGCTTAGTTTAGGCCGGGCTGAAGGAGGGTTGTGGCGAGGCGCGCCGCGTTGGACTATCTAAATCTCAAGTTAGGGTTTAGACTTGGGCGCGTGACTAGCTCTCGCCATTGCTCCCGCCCCGGCTGCGGCCGTCCCGCCGTGGCGACGTTGACCTATGCCTACGCGCAGCAAACCGCCGTCGTGGGTCCGCTCTCCGAAGAAACCGATCCCCACGCTTGGGACCTGTGCGAAAAGCACAGCGCCCGCATCACGGCCCCGCAAGGCTGGGAGATGGTGCGTGTTGACCGCATCGAGCTTGATGAGGATGATGACCTCACTGCGCTCGCCGAAGCCGTCCGGGAGGCCGGGCGCGTGACCACTGGCCTGGTTGATGATTCCACGGCCGGCTCCGGTGCCGATCCCATTGACTACTCCGCTACCTTCGACGGCGCCGATCCGCGTAACTCAAACCATCCTGTGTTCCGGACCCGCCGCGTCCACGACGCCCGCCAGCGCCGCCGCGCACACCTGACGGTGGTGCCGGACGCCGAGTAGCCCGTCGGACGCGGATCACCGCGTCCGACCGGGGTATGCTTGTGGGCTATGCGAACTCGTGAACAGCTCAATGCAGTGATCAAGGCCTATGACGTCCGTGGCGTCGTGGGTGAGGACATCGACGAAACCCTCGTGCGCGATACTGGCGCGGCCTACGCCGCCATCCTCCGCGAAGAAGGGGAGACCACCGTGGCGGTGGGCCACGATATGCGTCCGTCCTCCCCGCAGCTCGCCGCTGCTTTCGCGGAGGGTGCTGCCGCGCAGGGCCTCAATGTCATCCAGCTCGGCCTGACATCGACTGATGAGCTGTACTTCGCCGCCGGCCACCTCAATTGCGCGGGCGCAATGTTCACCGCCTCCCACAACCCAGCTAAGTACAACGGCATCAAGCTGTGTCGCGCGGGTGCTGTTCCGGTGGGCCAGGAGACCGGCCTGGAGCAGATTAAGGACATGCTGATCGACGGCACCCCGGCCTTCGACGGCGAGCCAGGCACCGTGACTGAGCGCGAGGTGCTCGGTGATTATGCCGCCTTCCTGCGCGGCTTGGTGCCGTTGGAGAATTCTCGCCCGCTCGTCGTCGCAGTGGATGCCGCGAACGGCATGGGCGGCCACACCGTCCCGGCGGTCTTTGAAGGCCTGCCTTTCGACGTGCGTGACCTCTACTTTGAGCTGGACGGCACCTTCCCCAACCACGAGGCGAACCCGCTGGATCCGAAGAATCTGGTGGACCTGCAGAAGTTCACCGTTGAGCAGAAGGCGGACATCGGCCTTGCTTTCGACGGTGATGCCGACCGCTGCTTCGTGGTGGATGAGAAGGGCCAGCCGGTGCCGCCTTCTGCCATCTGTGCGCTGGTGGCGGAGCGCTACCTGGACAAGTTCCCCGGTGCCACCGTCATCCATAACCTGATTACTTCGAAGACGGTTCCGGAGCTCATCGCTGAGAAGGGCGGCAAGGCCGTGCGCACCCGCGTGGGCCACTCCTTCATCAAGGCCCAGATGGCCAAGGAAAAGGCGGTCTTTGGTGGCGAGCACTCCGCTCACTACTACTTCCAGGAGTTCTGGAATGCGGACTCCGGCATGCTCGCGGCCATGCACGTATTGGCGGCCCTGGGTGAGCAGGACAAGCCACTGAGCGAACTGATGGCGCAGTACTCACGCTATGAGGCCTCGGGTGAGATTAACTCCACCGTGGAGGATCAGAAGGCTACGACCCAGCGCGTGCTCGATGAGTTGGCGGACAAGATTGAGTCCGTCGACGAGCTCGATGGCGTGACCGTACAGCTGAAGGGCACTGACGCCTGGTTCAACGTCCGCGCCTCCAACACTGAGCCGCTGTTGCGCCTCAACGTTGAGGCCAAGACCGCTGACGAGGTACAGGCCATCGTCGACGAGGTGCTCGCTATCATCCGCGCCTAGCGTGTGAAGGCACGTGCCTTCACACTAATTCCTTGAAGAAAAACTGCCCTATCTGACGATTTTCCCCGCGTTCATTGCGGCGGGAGCGATAACTTCGTCAGATAGGGCAGTTTTAATTTGGGTCGAGCCGGCTTAGTCGCGCGAGTGGTTGACCATCTCTTCCCACTCGACGAACTTCTTGCGCTCGCGGCCCTCGGCCTCACCCAGGGCGCGCTCGGCGGCGTCGAGCTTCTTCCAGCCCTCCCAGGTCAGGTGCTCCAGCCCCTTGGGCTCGAAGAGCTCGACGATGTCCTCGTCACGGGAGTGGGAGAGGTTGCCTGCTTCGGCGTCGGCAAGCAGCATGCCGATGGTCTCCGTGGCATCGGACTTGGTGTTGCCGATGAGCCCCACCGGGCCGCGCTTGATCCAGCCGGTGGTGTACAGGCCCGGCACGACCTCACCGTCGAGGTCAACCACGTGGCCGCCGTCGTTGTTGATGACGTTCTTCTGCTTGTTGAAGGGGACGCCCTCAATGGCATCGGAACGGTAGCCCACGGCCAGGTACACGGCCTGGACCGGCCACTCGGTGAACTTGCCGGTGCCGGAGACAGAACCATCGCCGTTGAGCGCGGTGCGCTCGGTCTTTACGGCAGTCACCTTGCCGTTTCTACCGATGAACTCGACCGGCTGCTCGAAGAGGTGGATCTGCAGGGTGTGCGGGGCATCCTTGGGCTCACGGATGGCGTAGCCTTCCAGAGTCTGGCACACCAGGTCACAGGACTTGGCTTCTTCGCGGGCCTTGAGGGAGGCCTCGTCGTAGTCGATATCCTCCGGGTCCACCACCACATTGATGGTGGGGGAGTGGTCGAGCTCCTTGAGCTCCAGCGGGGTGAACTTGGCCTGTGCCGGGCCGCGGCGGCCGAAGACTCGCACGGTGGTGGCCTGGTTCTTGGCCAGGGACTCGTAAACATTGTCCGGAATCTCGGTGGCTTCCTTCAGTTCATCGCCGGTCTTGGCCAGGATGCGGGCCACGTCGAGGCCCACGTTGCCCACGCCGATCACAGCGACGTCGGTGGCGGACAGGTCCCAGGAGCGCTCGAAGCGTGGGTTGCCGTCGTAGAAGCCAACGAATTCGCCGGCACCATGAATTCCTTCGAGATCGGAGCCGGGGATCTGCATGCCCAAGTCGCCGACGGCGCCGGTGGCGAAGACAATGGCGTCGTAGTACTCCTCGAGTTCGGAGACGGTGACATCGCGGCCCACGTTGATGTTGGACAGAAGGCGGATCTGTTCGGTGTCGAGCACTCGGTGCAGGGAGTTAACGATTCCCTTAATGCGCGGGTGGTCCGGAGCCACGCCGTAGCGGATGAGCCCGAAGGGGGCGGGCATCTGCTCGATGAGATCGATCTGAACGTTGCCGCCGGTCTTTTTCACCAGAATGTCGGAGGCGTAGATGCCGGCTGGGCCGGCGCCGATGACGGCTACTTTCAGGGGTTGCTGAGTCATGATGGCCTTTCGGAATGTTGTAGTAACTAACGAAAGCTTAGGTCTAAACAAGCGTGGGTTTCATTGAACCGGCTTGTCTGCTGGAGGGCAACTGGGCCTAATTACATTCGGAGAACATTGTGGCATAAACCCAGCGTGCTTTGCATATTCGTGAGAAAATAAAAAAGACTGCTTTGTCTACTTTGTCTAGACCGGTAGGTTTTTACTAACCGACGAAAGGCAGCAGATTATGACCACCGCAACGAAGCGACGCCCGCGTGTGAAGAAGCCGGAAGGCCAGTGGAAGATTGACGGCACCGCTCCGCTGAATTCCGACGAGGAGATTAAGCAGGCCGACGATGCCCTGGCCGTGCACCAGCGCGTTATCGATATCTATTCCAAGCAGGGCTTTTCCTCCATCCCCGCCGAGGATCTTGCCCCGCGCTTTAAATGGTTGGGCTTGTACACCCAGCGCAACCAGAACCTGGGCGGGGAGATGACCTCCAAGCTCAGCAACGCCGAACTGCAGGATGAGTACTTCATGATGCGCGTGCGCTTCGACGGCGGCCGCGCCGATCCCGCCAAGTTGCGTGCCGTAGGAGAGATTTCGCGCGACTATGCGCGCTCCACCGCGGACTTTACGGACCGTCAGAACATCCAGCTGCACTGGATTCAGATTGAGGATGTCCCCGCCATTTGGGAGAAGCTACGTTCTGTGGGGCTGGATACTCTGCTCGGCTGCGGTGACGTGCCCCGTGTCATCCTGGGCTCACCGGTAGCGGGAGTGGCCGCCGACGAAATTATCGATGCCACCCCGGCCATTGAGGAGATCAAAAATGAGTACCTCTTGCGCGATGAATTCCACAACCTTCCGCGTAAGTTCAAGTCTGCCATCTCCGGCAACGCCCGCCAAGACGTCACCCACGAAATCCAGGACGTTGCTTTCGTGGGCACGAATCACCCTGAGTACGGGCCCGGCTTCGATTGCTTTGTCGGCGGAGGCCTGTCGACCAACCCGATGCTTTCGCAGTCCCTCGGCGCATGGATTCCGCTCGAGCGCGTGCCGGAGGTATGGGCCGGTGTGGCGCGCATCTTCCGCGACTATGGCTTCCGCCGCAACCGCAACCGCGCGCGCCTTAAGTTCCTCGTAGCGCAGTGGGGCATCGAGAAGTTCCGAAAGGTATTGGAAGAGGAATACCTCGACGCGCCGCTTCTCGACGGCCTCCCGCTCCCCATCACACCCGGCAACCGCGATCATGTGGGCGTGCACCGCCAGCAGGATGGCAAGTTCTACGTCGGCGTCAAACCCACCGTGGGGCATGCCACCGGTGAGCAGCTCATCGCCATCGCCGACGTGGCCGAGAAATTCGGAATCAACCGCATCCGTACGACCCCGATGAAGGAGCTTCTCTTCCTCGACGTGGAAGAAGAGGATATCCCTGCCCTGTCCCGCGCCTTGGATGAGACGGGCCTGTACTCCCAACCTTCGGAGTTCCGCCGCGGCGTCATCTCCTGCACCGGGCTGGAATTTTGTAAGCTCGCCCACGTGACCACCAAGGCCCGCGCCATCGAGCTCGTCGACATACTGGAAGATACCCTTGGTGACCTCGACGTCCCGCTGTCCATCGCCCTCAACGGCTGCCCTAATGCCTGCGCACGCTCGCAGGTAGCGGATATCGGTCTTAAGGGGCAGATCGTCACCGACGCAGACGGCAACCGTGTCGAGGGCTTCCAGGTCCACCTCGGCGGCGCCCTCGGCCTATCCCCGGACTGGGGCCGCAAGCTGCGCGGACACAAGGTGGTGGCCGATGAAGTGCCCGACTACGTCATCCGCTTGGTCAATAAATATAAGGAGCAGCGCGAAGACGGCGAACAGTTCCGCCACTGGGTCCTGCGCGCGGACGAGGAGGACCTGCAGTGAATTTCCGCCGCCAGCCCAACCCCAACCGCAACCACCCAGCCTTTTGTCCCTACTGCGCCGGAACAAACCTGTTTCCCGATGAGGAAGATGATTTTGCCTGGAAGTGCGAAGAATGCCTCCGCATCTTTTCCGTACGCTTCCACGGCCAAGACGATGCCCCCGTAGCGCCTGCGCCGGCGGTCTCCTCCGCGGAGGCGCTGCAGCGCTCTCTCGCTCGCCGCGGCCACTCCACCGCGAAAGCTCACGCTTAAGGAAACACACCATGACCGCCTCGACCGCTACTACTGCTTTACTAACCCTGTCTCACGGCTCACGCCACCCCGAGGCCGCAGCGAACGTTATGGCCCTGACCCACGCCGCTGGCGAGCTAGCTGGGGTGCCGGCTACCGCCGCACACTTGGAATTCAATGACCCGCCGCTCGATGAGGCGGCGCGCAGCCTAGCAGCGCAAGGGGTACGCGAGGCGGTCGTTGTGCCTTTGCTCTTTACCGAGGGCTACCACCAGCGCATCGATGTTCCTGCAGCTTTGGCCCAGGCCTCTGCGGCGTCCGGAGTGCGCCTTCACCAAGCCCGTGGCCTCGGTACCGGCGAGGACATGGCGCGTCTGCTGGCCGAGCGCGTTCCGGAGGGGACAGATACCGTTTTGCTTTATTCTGTCGGCTCCTCCGATGAGCGTGCCAACGCTGCCGTCGCGGATCTAGCACGGCGCGTGGGCGAACTCACCGGCTGCACAGCGAAGGTTGCCTACGCCACGCGTGGTGAGCGCGAGCCCGTTGGCTCAGATGGCAATCAGGAGGTCGTCGTGCCACTCTTTGTGAGCCCCGGCCTGCTCTTAGATCGCCTCGACGAGGATGCAGGGCACAGGGGCGGGGAGTCCCGGCAGGTTCTCCCTCCGCTGGGTGAGGCACTCGCCGGCATTGTTTCCCACCGTTATGCGGAGGTGGCCCATGCGTAGCCTCATCCTCATCGCGATTGCGGGTGCCGCCGCGCAGCTTGTCGACGGCGGCATCGGCATGGGCTTCGGCGTCACTTCCACCACCATCCTGCTGCTGGCGGGTTTGGGACCGGCGACGGCCTCCGCCGTGGTGCATACCTCGGAGCTAGGCACCACCTTGGTCTCCGGAATCAGCCACTGGCGTTTTGGCAACGTGCATTGGCCCACAGTGCTCAAGCTCGGCGTGCCGGGAGGTTTGTCGGCCTTCATTGGAGCGACGGTTCTGTCTAACCTCTCGCTCGAGGCTGCCGCGCCCGTCACCTCCGCTATTCTCGTGGTCCTCGGCATCAACCTAGTCTGGCGCTTCTCACGCCCACGGATCAGTACATCGCAGGAGACCCGACAGCACTCCACTCCTTTTCTCGCGGGGCTCGGCGTGGTGGGAGGCTTTGTCGATGCTTCGGGCGGTGGTGGCTGGGGCCCGATTTCCACCTCGACGCTCATGGCGGTCGGCCGCGAACAGCCGCGGCGCATCGTCGGCACCGTCAACACCGCAGAATTCCTCGTCACTTTTGGCGCCACGGCGGGCTTCATCGTTGGCCTCTGGGAGGAGATCGTAGCTAACGCCGCCGCGGTTGTAGCGTTGCTTATCGGCGGGATGATCACCGCACCGATTGCGGCGTGGCTCATCTCCCGCATTAACCCCACGCTCCTTGGAGGCTTCGTGGGCACGGCTATCGTGACGCTCAACATTCCGAAGGCCCTAGGGTGGGCGCTGGCGCATCAGCAGGTCCTTCTTCTGCAGGTCGCTGCGCTGGTCCTCGGTGTTGCTCTCACGGTCTGGGCGAACCAGCGCCGGGCTCGATCCGCACAGAGCGCGGAGGGGGATAGCATTTCGCAGCAGCGCACTGGCAGCCGAGTCGTTGAAACGACGGAGCCGACCGGCCGCGAGGGCGCCCATGCAGGCAGCTCCGCGGAATCGGAGGAAGAGCGCGTCGGAGTTGAGTAGAACTCGGGGCTAGAGCCCAGCAACCTCACCGATGACGATGACCGCCGGGGGAGCCACCGAGTGCTCCTCCATGGTGGCCCCCAGCTCCGCGAGCTCGCAGCTGAAGGCCCGCTCACCATCGAGGGAGCCCTCCTGGATGATGCGCACGGGGGTGTGGGGGGAGAGGGAGGCGTCGATCAGCGCGGCGGCGATGGCGGCCGCGTTCTTGACACCCATAATGACGGATAAGGTAGCCCCGGAACGTGCCAGCGCTGCCCAATCCACCAAGGACTTGGGGTGGCCTGGCGGCAGGTGCCCGGAGACCACAGTGAAGGCGTGCACCACCCCACGGTGGGTCACCGGCGTTCCCGCCAGGGCGGGCACCGCGACCGCCGAGGTCACCCCGGGGACGACCTCCACCGGGATGCCCGCCGCAGTGAGTGCAGTGAGCTCCTCGAAGCCACGCCCAAACACGTACGGGTCCCCGCCCTTGAGGCGGACCACGCGGCGCCCCTGGCGGGCATTCTCCACGAGGATCTCGTTGATACGCTCCTGGGCAACCTGGGCGCGGTAGGGGATCTTGGAGACGTCGATGAGCTCCTTGGCGTCAATATCGCACAGCTTATCTAGCTGGGCAGTGGGACCGAGGTGATCGGCCACGATGACCTCGGCTTCCTGCAGCGCGCGCATGCCGCGCACGGTAATCAGATCCCACGCGCCTGGGCCGCCGCCGACAAGGACTACCGGATGAATGCTCATGGCCACTGATCCTAGCTATGCTCGGGCCTATGACTTCCTATGACCCCGAAACCGTGGGCTTCTTTGACATCGCCCACGAAGGCGCCCAAGCGCGCGTGGTGGCTGCATCCGTGCCGGAGCTTGCTCGCGTGCTGGGCGGACTCCGTCCGCGAAGCCTCGTCATCCTTGCCGCCGACCAAGTTTCCCGCGCTGCCGCTCACGTTGCTGTGGGCCTAGCTGAGCCCGCTGAAGTCCCCATCATGGTTAGCGAATCGCTGCCGCGCTTTACTGGTGCCCTCGACGTCGTGGTGGTGGCGGGAGATAGCCCATGGGCGGAGCGCGCGCTGCATACCGCTGCGCGCCGGGGTTCCACGACCATTCTCCTCAACGAGATCGAGGACGCACCCGAAGACGCCATCGTCATAGACACTTTGCCCACCGCCGAAGGGATTTCCCCGGTGCGCGTGATTACAGCTGTGCATGCGGTGTACGCGGTGCTGAGCGAAGACCCAGTTCTCGTTTCTCGTCGCGTGGAGGACGTCGCCGATGCCGTGGACCGTGAGCTGGAAGCACTATCCCCGCAACGTGACTCCACGACGAATCCTGGGCGCGCGTTGCGTGAGTTCGTAGAGGGCGGCCGGGTCATCCACAGCAGCGGGCCTGATCCCTATGCGCTGTCAGAAGAGCGCACGCGCGTGCACCTCGACGCGCTTGTTGCCCGCATGGCCGGTGAGCTGTGGGCAGCCCACGGGCTGGGAGGGACCGTTGTTGACGCGGAAGGCTTAGGGCCGATTCTGCAGACAGACCAGACTGACATCTTCTATGACCCGTTTGAAGCGGAAGAGCCTTTGGTACCCTTGAGAGTTGTTTTATGGGGACAGGAAGAGGCGAACCTTCCCCACTCTTTCGCAGCAGCGAGCGCCGATACCTCCTGTGGGGAATTGGCCCGCGCGCTGCAGCTGATTACGCGCAGTTATGCCGCGACCGCCTACGACGTGAAATAGAAACAGAGGAAGTCAATGAAGTTGCTCACCAGCGCTGCCCGCAACTACTCGTGGGGTTCGCGCACGCTGATCCCCACGCTGCTCGGCGAACCGGAAGCTACTAGCCCGGTGGCTGAGCTGTGGTTCGGCGCGCACCCGGCTGATCCCTCGACGGTGGATGGCGAGAAGCTGGATGAGATCATCGCCGCGGATCCGCAAGGACAACTGGGCAAGCGGGTAGCGGAAACGTACGGCGCCGGACTGCCCTTCCTGTTGAAGATCCTGGCTGCCGCCGAGCCGCTGTCGCTGCAGGCGCACCCGTCCAAGCAACAGGCCGAGGAAGGCTTTGCTCGCGAGAACGCGGAGGGTATCGAACTCACGGCGGCCAACCGCAACTACAAGGATGACAACCACAAGCCGGAGCTCATCGTGGCACTCACAGAGTTTTACGCCATGGCGGGCTTCCGCCCCCTCTCGCAGACCCGCAGCCTCTTCGCGGCTTTGGACTGCGAAGAGCTCGCGCACTACGAGGGCATGCTCGATCCGGACCCCGCTGCCGAAGGCGACAGCCTCCGCGCGCTGTTTACCACGTGGATCACTATCCCCAGCGCTAAGCGCAAGGAGCTTATCAGCGCGGTGGTAGCCGCGGGCGAGCGCCTGCGCGAAAGCCAAGCCGGTGAGCCGTGGATGTCTACCGTGATGGGGACCGTGTCGAAGATCAACGAGCAGTACCCGGGGGACATCGGCGTGCTGGGCGCGCTGCTGCTGAACCACATCGTCTTGCAGCCGGGTGAGGCGATCTACCTCGACGCCGGACAGCTGCACGCCTATGTGTCTGGTCTGGGCGTGGAGATCATGGCCAACTCCGATAACGTGCTGCGCGGCGGCCTGACCCCGAAGTTCGTTGACGTTCCTGAGCTGGTCAAGGTCCTGACGTACCAGGCGGCGGAGGATCCGCGAGTGGAGCAAATAGCGCACGCAGACGCAGCTGGAAAGGAAGCAACGGGCAGTATTACGGGGGCCACGGCGTGGGCCTACCCGGTGCCGATTGAGGAATTCTTGCTGGACCGCGTGGAGCTTTCCGCTGCGGACTCCGCCGAGGTAGACAGCGACGGCCCGATGATCCTGCTGTGCACCGCTGGCGCGGCCACGGTGAGCAACGACGAGGGGGAGAGCGTGGACTTCAGCGCTGGCCACGCGGCATGGATTCCAGCCAGCGACCCAGCCGCCACGATCCGTGCCGCGGAGACCGAAGGCGCGGAGGTATTTGTCGCTCGCGTCTAGAGCTTAAGGTGCACCTTTAGAGGTGCACCGCTGCCGGTTCGGCGGCGGGTTCCATGGGTTTCTCGCCCGGCTTAACGGCGGTGGGGGTTTCTGCGGACGGTTCCTTCGCGGCGGGGACGTCATCCGTTGGGGCTGCCGGGGTGGGGGCCTCATTGGTCCGGTGCGCCTCGGATTCGCGCACCAGCGACTCTATCGCCTCATTGCCGTGCTGGGCAGACTCGTCCCACTGCTTTTGCTCGGCTTCGGTCGGCTCACGGTGTTCCGTAACGGAGTCAGGCTCGGCCCCGGGCTTCGGGGCTTCTTGGGCGAGCCCGGCCGGCCGCGGGTTGAAGGAATCAGAAGCCTCGGTGGGTTGCTGCTCGGTCAACTGGGGGTTGTGCTCGCGTTCCCCGCGGGATTCCTGTGGGGCCGAATCCTGCGGTGCGGCAGTCTGCGGCTCCAGGGTGGCCGGCGGTGGCGTTGGCTCGGTGTGCTGCGGGGTAGAGCCAGGTGCCACGGATTCGGAGGCCGTAGACGGGTCAGTCGAGGGAGCTGTCGCTGGGGTGGTAGCAACCGGTGCCGGCGGGTTCTGCACGTTCTGTGTCGCCTGCGGTTGCTGGTTCTGCAGCGAGGAGACGTTATCCGGGCGGTAGACGGCCGTGGGGCCAGCGGGCTCCGTGTTGTTGACAACGGCGTTCGGCGCTAAGTACGGATCCTCTGCCGGTGCAGCAACCGGCGTGTGCGAGTCCTTCGACTGGGTGGTCGTCGGAGAAGCCGTGGTGGTGTAGGAGTGCGTCGCTGATGAGGACGTGGTGGCTGTGCTGGACACCGCGGTGGCGGCCGAGGGCTTAGCCACGACGGATTCGGGTGCGCTCATGCGCCACACCGCGACGCCCACGGCGACGGCACACAGGAGGCCGGCCGCCACGAAGGCGAGGATGCGGCGTGAACTGCTCGTCATGCGGGGCGCTCTCCTAACTGCACAAAGGTCACAAGTCGGTAACAACGATAGCACGAATATAGGGATAGTAAATGGCCTGGGCAATAACCCCTGTTCATAATTCTTTCTACGATGCAGGCAGGTCGGCGTTACGGAGAACTGTGGCGCAGCTGTAATAAACGGGCTCATTGGCCGAAGCCTTGCATAAGGGCGCCTAAAGAATGGTAGAAATTGGATTAGATAGCGGCTGGCGGTGGGCGCGCCCCACGACGCCACACTGACCCACCGTGGACACAAGAAAATAGACCCCAACATAAACCCCCTATTCGCGTAAAAGATGAAGGAGAAACAATGAGCTCATGGGATGAGGACATCTTCGCCGACGAAGTCAACGTCGACTTCTTGGATGAACTGGCAGACCTTGAGGACGAAGAGATCGTTGCCGCGGTCGATGATGCCTGCGCCCTGGCGGTCTCCGGTGAGGATCAGACCGAGGACGAGCAACGCAACGCGCTGGCGGCGGCCACGATCGCCGCGATTTGGGCGGGCGCCCCGTTCAGCGCCGGGGAGGTGGTTGAGGACTACCCATTCATTCGTGATCTGGCCGGTTCCGGGAGCGAGAACCTCAACGAGCACGCCCTCGAGCTGCTCGAAGGCGTCGAGGAGGACTACGACCTCGAGCCCTTCATCGAGGCGCTGTCCTAGTACGCCAGCATGCTGATCAGTATTGAAGGAATCGATGGTGCGGGAAAGAACACCATCACCCAGCGTCTGCGGGAAGAGCTCGACTGCGAGGTCTCGGTCTTAAGCTTCCCGCGCTACGAAGACTCCGTGCACGCGCAGCTCGCGCAGGAGGCACTCTATGGGCGCATGGGAGATCTCACCGATTCGGCCTACGGGATGGCCACGCTCTTTGCCCTAGATCGGTGGGGTGCTAAGGAACAGCTGCTCGCTGCCGCCGAATCCACAGACTCCTTGCTCATCCTGGATCGCTACGTGGCGTCGAACGCGGCCTACTCCGCCGCAAGGGTGGGCGGGGAGCTCATCGTTGACTGGGTCTACGAGCTCGAATTCGAGCGTTTTGGCCTTCCCGTTCCGCAGTTGCAGATCTTCTTGGACACTGACGTCGAAGTCGCCGGCCAGCGCGCCGTAGCCCGGGCGGCGGAGGATGAGGGGCGCCATCGCGATCGCTATGAGCGGGATGCGGGGCTGCAGGCCCGCACGGCCGCTGCTTACCGTCGTCTAGCGCAGCAGCAGTGGGCTGGGCAGTGGATCGCCACCGCGGATGCCGATATGATTATCCAAGCTGTCAAGGAGCTTGTAGGAGAACAATAACGTGGCACCGAAAATCTTGGTCGTGGATGATGACCCGGCAATCGCCGAAATGCTCACCATCGTGCTCGAGGCAGAGGGGCTGGAACCTATTGCCGTCAACGATGGTAACGAGGCCATCCCGGCCTTCCGCGAGCACGACCCAGATCTGATCCTGTTGGATCTCATGCTGCCAGGCATGAACGGCGTCGATATTTGCCGTGCCATCCGCACCGAGTCCTCTGTGCCCATCGTCATGCTCACCGCGAAGACGGACACCGTCGATGTGGTCCTCGGCCTCGAATCCGGGGCGGATGACTACATCACCAAGCCCTTCAAGCCCAAGGAACTCATCGCCCGCATCCGTGCGCGCCTGCGCCGGATCGACGGGGGCTCCGGAGAGATCATCGAGGTAGGGGACCTGCTGATCGACGTTCCCGAGCACACCGTCACCCGCAAGGGCGGCGAGGAAATCTCGTTGACCCCGCTGGAGTTCGACCTCCTTTTGGAAATGGCCCGCAAGCCCGGGCAGGTCCACACCCGTGAGGCGTTGCTCGAATCCGTTTGGGGTTACCGCCATGCCTCGGATACTCGCCTCGTCAACGTGCACGTTCAGCGCTTGCGCGCCAAGATTGAGCACGATCCGGAGGATCCACACATCGTCCTCACCGTGCGCGGTGTGGGGTACAAGACTGGAAAAACCGCCGAGTAAAGGACTGCCGCTATTTTTGGTTGGTTAGCGCGAGCCCGGGATGGCATCGTCGAGCGCTGGCGTACGTCACTGCAGACACGCGTGCTGGGCATGATGCTGGTGGCTTCCACGGTGGTCATGATCATTCTGGCCTACGCCCTGGTGTCGGTGCTCACGCAGCAGCTGGTGAGCCAGAAAGAGGACACCGCGCTGCAAGAGCTCGACCGCGCCCGCGTAGCCGTGGAGCAACAGATTGATGCGACAGGAACGGCTAACTCAACGCAGGTGCGCATCAACTCCGCACGCGCCGCACTGGGGCAGATGTCGGCACAGCAACCCGATGCTCAGGCCGTGTACGAACCGGTTCTCCTCGTGGAGAACTCCGACGGCACGGCCACCACCTCGCCGGAGGGCTACCGCATCCCCGATGGCATGCGCGAGCTCGTCGGTCAGGGCCAAGTCGTGCAGCAGTACGCCACGGTGGATCAGCAATCGGGGGCTACCTACAACGCGCTGATGGTGGGCACCCCCATTGAAAGTGATATCCCGAATACCCAGGTCTACCTCGTGCTCTCCATGGAGTCTGAGGAATCGACGATGGCGCTCATGCGCGGATTGCTCTCTGCTGCTGGAGTGGTCGTCGTGGTCCTCCTCGTGGGCATCGCGTGGCTGGCTACCCAGCAAGTGATCGTGCCGATTCGCTCTGCCTCCCGCATCGCGCAGCGCTTTGCCGCCGGCCACCTGCGTGAGCGCATGGTGGTCAACTCGGATGATGAGATGGGCCGCCTTGCCTCTTCCTTCAACGACATGGCGGATAAGCTCTCCAAACAAATCACCCAACTGGAGGAGTATGGCGATCTCCAACGGCAGTTCACCTCCGACGTGTCCCACGAGTTGCGCACGCCACTGACCACGGTGCGCATGGCGGCGGATGTCATTGCGGCGGACGCGGATGAGTTCAACCCTTATACCAAGCGCTCGGCGGAGCTGCTTATTAAGGAGCTGGATCGCTTCGAGGACTTGCTCGCGGATCTGCTGGAGATCTCTCGCCACGATGCGGGCGTGGCGGATCTGTCCACGGCCTCCATCGATATTCGTTCCTGCGTAGACTCCGCACTGAGCCAGGTTGAACACCTCGCCGCCGAGCTCGATGTGGAGGTCATCGTGCATGTTCCGGAGGAACCCGTGGCCGTCGAATGCGATTCACGGCGTGTCGAGCGCATCCTGCGCAACCTGCTCGCGAACGCCATTGATCACTCTGAAGGCAAACCCGTCACCGTGGATATCGGGGCGACGGAGGACGCCGTCGGCATCGCTGTCACCGACTCCGGTGTCGGCCTCAAGGAGGGCCAGGAGGAGTTGGTGTTCAACCGCTTCTGGCGCGCGGATTCTTCCCGTAAACGCCATTCTGGCGGAACCGGTCTGGGCCTTGCCATCGCCCGCGAGGATGCGGTGCTGCACGGCGGTACGTTGGACGCTATTGGCTACTTCGGCGTGGGCTCGCGCTTCCGGCTGATCCTGCCGCGCACACCAGGCCAGACGGTTGAGTCTGAGCCCATCGCTCTGGAGGTGCCGGGCGCCCCGGAGCAGGTCGAGGCAGAAGAACAATCCGCGCTCGAGGTGACCTCGGAGCCGGGCATGCCTGTGTTTAAAGGTGAGTCGGACACAGGAATCGTGTGGCCTTCAGAGCGCGAATCCCGTGGCGTGGACACGCCTTTCAATCACAACACCGTTCCTGATTTCGAGGAGGAGGCCCAGCGATGATGCCGGCCCGCCGCCCACTCGCAGTGTTCAGCTGCGTTGCGCTCATAGCCCTCGTCGGGTGCTCGACCTTGCCGAACAACACGGATCCGCAAGTGATCGGGACTTTCGAACCGCATGACCGGGCAGACGATGCTGTCGTCGAACCGCGTACAGATAGCGAGCCTGATCTCCTCGTGCGTGACTTCTATTCGGCGGTGGCGATTCCCACCGGTAACTACGCCGCCGCCCGCACCTTCCTTTCGACGAATATAGCTAATTCCTGGGACCCCACGGATACCGTTCTGGTGGTGGATTCCATCGATCTCGTGACGTCCAATATGGAAGACGGCGACCTGGAATACTCGGTCCGCGGCAATATTATTGGCCGTTTGGCCAATGGCGGGGCTTATGTCCCCGATAATTCGCGCATCGAAGCAACCGTCCGACTGCGCCAGTTCAATGGGCAATGGCGCATCACGGATTTGCCCACTGGTGCTGTGATTGAGCGCACCGAACTGCGCAACCGCTACCGGCCGCAGTCGCTGTACTTTTTCGATACAACCCAACGCCTGCTGGTGGCGGACCGTCGTTGGCTCTATTCGGGGAAGGAGTCAATCGCCTCGGAGCTAGTGACCCTGCTGCTGCAGGGGCCGTCCTCCGATATCGCGCCGGCGACGTCCACCTTAAGCCCCAAGGACGCTACCTTCTTGGGAATCAACGATGGCGTCTACGAGTTCAGCGGGATGGCAGGAATGACCCAGGAGGAGCGCCTCAAGTTCGCCGCCCAGTTGGTCTGGACCCTCAACAACGCAGAGATCACGAATTCAGTGCGCGCCACCATCGATGGCAGCCCGCTTGTCGACGGCATGGAGGAAATGACCATCGATGACTTTGCTGAGTTCAACCCAGAGGTGGCTGCCCAGTCCGTGCCTAAGCTCTACGCGGTCAATGACGGCTCACTCCTCGAGGTTAAAGGTGAAGGCAGCACCGAGGTGCAGGGAATGGCCGGGCAGATTCACGATATCCAGTCCGCGGACGTCTCCGATGAGGGCATGGTCGCCGCGGTACGCAAGCGCTCTGAGAAGGAGTCACAGCTGGCGATGGGCGAGCTCGGCCACGAGCTCAAGGATTCGGTCAAGGGTGAAACTTTAGCCCGCCCCACCTTCGAGGTGGGAGGACAGGTGGCGTGGACCGTCGTCGACGGCAAGCACGTGGTCCGCGTGACACGCTCGCCGGCCACCGGCGAGCTGAGCACCGCGGAGGTGGACACCTCCGCATTAGAGAACGTGGAAGGCGAAATCTCCGTCATCCGGCTGTCCCTGACGGGAGCGCGTATCGCCATGATTATCGATGGCAGCATTTATACCGGTGTGGTTGCCCGCGCGACGTCGGGTGAGCGGCGCATCGTCAACGTTCACCAGGTGGGCCCAGAGCTGGCCGGCTCTGCTTTGTCGGTGGAGTGGCAGACAGACGGCTCCCTGCTCGTGGGTACCTCGGCGTCGAGCTCTCCGGTGTGGCGCATCGAGCAAGACGGATCTTCGGCCACCACACTGCCCACCGGAAATATCACCGCACCCGTGGTCGCGGTGGCCTCTTCGCCGTCGACGCTTTATGTCACCGATGCGCATGCGCTGCTGCAGCTTCCCGCGGGTGGATCCGAGCGTTCTTATTGGCGTGAGGTCGAAGGCCTGCAGGGAGTGCGTTCCTCTCCGATCATCGCGCGCTAGAGGACAGCTCAGGAGTCAGGCTAGAGTAGGGCGCATGCCGAAACATCGGGGGATAGGGGAGGCCACCGCCGCGCTCGTGGAGCTGTTCCTACCGCGCCCGTGCGCCGGGTGCGGGGGCGAGACCTCTGCGGGTGGGGTGCTGTGCGCAGCCTGCCAGCACCACCTGCGCCAGATTCCGCGCCGCGTGGAACGTCCCCAGCCATTAGGTTTTCCGGCGTGGGCGCTCGGACCGTATTCCGATACCCGCCGCGGGGTCATCATCGCGATGAAGGAACGCGGACACCAGGCGGTGCGCGCGCATTTGGGCGCGGTGCTTGCCGCTGGCATCGACTACCTGCGTGCTCGCGGCGACATTCCGGAGACCGCGCTGTTGGTTCCCGCCCCGACACGAGCATCGTCGGCCCGCAAGCGTGGTGGTGATCCGGTGGCCGCGCTGTGCCGGGCGGCGTCTGCTCGGCTTCCTGGTTGGGACGTGGTTAATGCCTTGATGACGGTCGAAGGCAGTGCGGATCAGTCGCAGCTCAACGCCGCGGAGCGCACAGACAATATGCGCAGTGCCGTGCGCTTGCTGCCGTCCGCCCGGATGTTGGCGGGGCGCAGCGTGCTGCTTGTCGACGACGTCATCACGACCGGCGCGACACTCCGCGCCAGCGCCGCTCGCGTGTGGGCCGTCGGGGGTGACGTGGCGGGGGCGATTGCCCTGGCAGACGCGTAGGGTGGAGCGACATCAAGCCTCTGTAGAGGGGGCCAGTGAACCCGTTGGTTATGACCAGTGGTAGCATGAGGGGTGTCACAGGGAAGCGGACACTAAGCCTCGAATCACAGGCTTGAATAAGGTCCGCAGAATGTGCAGTCATTCAGTCCCCACGAGTAAAGGGAGGCATTACATGTCCCAGCAGACCAACGCTCAGGTCACCATCACCGGTCGTAACGTGGAGGTTCCGGAGCACTTCCAGGAACGTGTCACTGAAAAGCTAGCCAAGATCGAGCGCCTTGATCCGACCCTGACCTTCTTCCACGTGGAGCTGCAGCACGAGCCGAACCCGCGCCGCGAGTCTGAGGCAGAGCGTCTGCAGATTACCGCTACCGGTAAGGGGCACATCGCCCGCGCTGAGGCTAAGGAAGATTCGTTCTACGCGGCACTCGAGACCGCTCTGGGCAAGATGGAGCGCTCCCTGCGCAAGGTAAAGGTGCGCCGCGAGAACGTGAAGTCCGGCCACCGCGCTCAGAAGGGTACCGGTCAGATTGCTGCCGAGCTGGTCGCCGAGGCTGAAGCGGCTAAGCCCGGTAAGGAAGAACGCTACATCGACCCGTACGCAGAGACGGTCGAGGACGTTCGCCCGGGCCAGGTTGTGCGCTTCAAGGAGCACCCGGCCACCCCGATGTCCGTGGATGATGCACTCAGCGAGATGGAGCTGGTCGGCCACGACTTCTACCTCTTCATCAACGAAGAGAACAACAAGCCGTCTGTGGTCTACCGCCGCCACGCCTTTGACTACGGCCTTATCTCCCTGACGGACGCTTAAGGGCTAAGCGTCCTAAGGACTAAGTCTTAAGCCCTTCGGGAAAATTATCCCGGCTACAACACGTTTCCCCGCGCTGAACATGCAGCGCGGGGAAACGTGTTTTCCGTTTATCGCGACGGATCTATACCCCGAATTGGCTGGACAGGTGTACTTCGGCCTCAGCTAGCTTTTGCAGTGGCAGCATGAGCAAGGCCACCGGGGTGACCAGAATCAGATCCAGTCCGAAGTTTTCGGTGGGATGCGACCCCGGGCGGTGGGAAGTGGCGACGGCATCCATGGTTCCGGTCATGATCGCGTTATAGGTCCACATGGCGCTACCACCGCGCGGCGCTTCGGAATCATCAGCCACGGCGGCGGGGGTGGTTATGGTGCTCAAAGCTAGGGCTGCGGAGGTAGCGGTAGCTACGGCAATCTTGGAGAACTGCATAGTCATTCCTTTTCTGTCTCGCTCTGCGTCCGGGTGAGTTAGGGAACTTCGGGTTGGGGAAGTGGGCGCCCTTGTCGCGCCCTTACATAAACCTTCGTTGTGAGGCGCGTAACTGTTAGCAGTTGGCTGCGGCGCACAGCTCTTTGGACGACTAGCTCTTTGGTTCTGAGAAAACACAGGATGGGCGCACGAGTGGGCGCGGGTTAAGTATCGGATTTTGCGTTTTGGGTTGGGTGGCGAATCGATACGGAAAAGCTAGTGAGTACAATGGCGACGAGTTAACTTTATTGTCGCGACCAGAAGGACTATCTAGACGTGTTTGGACTTTCCAAGCTGCTCCGTGCCGGTGAGGGACGCACCGTCAAGCGCCTGGCTAAAATTGCTGATGATGTTATTGCCCTAGAAGATAAATTCGCGGCGCTGTCGGACGACGAGCTTAAGGCTAAGACAGACGAGTTTAAGAAGCGTCTGGCGGCTGGCGAAAAGATGAATGACATGCTTCTCGAAGCATTCGCCACCGTGCGTGAAGCCGCCTGGCGCGTCCTCGACCAGAAGCACTACAAGGTGCAGATCATGGGCGGTGCCGCCCTGCACTTTGGCAACGTTGCCGAGATGCGCACTGGTGAGGGTAAAACCCTGACCTCACTGCTGCCGGCCTACCTCAACGCCCTCGAAGGCAAGGGCGTCCACATCGTGACCGTCAACGACTACCTGGCTAAGCGTGACGCCGAGATGATGGGCCGTGTGCACCGCTGGCTGGGACTGTCCGTCGGCGTCATCCTCTCCGAGATGCGCCCTGCAGAGCGCAAGGAAGCCTATGCCTGCGACGTCACGTATGGCACGAACAACGAGCTGGGCTTTGACTACCTGCGCGACAACATGGTCCGCTCACTCGATGAAACCGTCCAGCGCGGCCACAACTACTGCATTGTGGATGAGGTTGACTCCATTCTGATCGATGAGGCGCGTACCCCGCTCATCATTTCCGGCCCGGTCGATGGGTCCTCTCAGTTCTACGGAGTCTTTTCCAAGCTGGCCCCGAAGATGCGCGAGGGCATCCACTACGAGGTGGACCACAAGAAGCGCACCATTGGTGTGCTTGAGGAAGGCGTGGAATTCGTCGAAGACCAGCTGGGCATTGAAAACCTCTACGCACCTGAGCACTCCCAGCTGGTGTCCTACCTCAATAACGCTCTGAAGGCGAAGGAACTCTTCACCCGCGATAAGGACTACATCGTCCGCAATGGCGAGGTCCTCATCGTGGATGGATTCACCGGCCGCGTGCTGGCTGGTCGCCGTTACAACGAAGGTATGCACCAGGCTATTGAGGCGAAGGAAGAGGTGGAGATCAAGAACGAGAACCAGACGCTGGCGACCGTTACCCTCCAGAACTACTTCCGCCTTTACGACAAGATTTCCGGCATGACCGGTACCGCAGAAACTGAGGCGGCCGAGCTGCACTCCATTTACGGTCTCGACGTGGTGCCGATTCCGACCAACAAGCCGAACCAGCGTACCGACCACTCCGACCGCATCTACAAGACCCAGGAAGCGAAGTTCGCTGCGGTGGTCGATGACATCGAGGAGCACGTGGCTGCCGGTCAGCCGGTGCTCGTTGGTACCACCTCCGTGGAACGCTCCGAGTACCTCTCCCAGCTGCTGAGCAAGCGCGGCGTCAAGCACTCGGTGCTCAACGCCAAGCACCACGAGGAAGAGGGCCAGATCGTCGCCCGTGCTGGCCGCCCTGGCACCGTCACCGTGGCCACCAACATGGCCGGCCGTGGTACCGATATCGTGCTCGGTGGCAACCCCGAGGTCATCCTGGATGAGAAGCTGCGGGACCGCGGCCTCGATCCCTTCGAGGACGAGGAGAAGTACCAGGAAGCCTGGGACGCTGAGATCGAGCAGGAGAGGGAACGCTCCAAGAAGATGGGCGATGAGGTCCGTGAGGCCGGCGGCCTGTACGTGCTGGGCACCGAGCGCCACGAGTCGCGCCGTATTGATAACCAGCTGCGTGGCCGTTCCGGACGTCAGGGTGACCCGGGAGAGACCCGCTTCTACCTGTCCATGCGCGATGAGCTCATGGTGCGCTTCGTGGGCCAGTCCATGGAGAACATGATGAACCGCCTCAACGTGCCGGATGACGTGCCGATTGAGGCCAAGATGGTGTCGAACTCTATCAAGGGTGCGCAGGCACAGGTGGAGAACCAGAACTTCGAGATGCGTAAGAACGTGCTCAAGTACGACGAGGTTCTTAACGAGCAGCGCAAGGTGGTGTACGCCACCCGCCACGACATCCTTGAGGCCAACGACATCAAGGACAACATCCGGACGATGATCAATGACACCGTGTCCGCCTACGTGGCAGGGGCTACTGCTACCGGTTACGTGGAGGACTGGAATCTCGATGAGCTGTGGAATGCGCTGGAGTCCCTGTACGGGCCGACCATGACGCATGAGGAGCTCGTTGACGGCACCGAATACGGCGCCGCCGGCGAACTATCTGCGGAGCAGCTGCGGGATGCCCTCCTGGCTGATGCCAACTCCGAGTACGACAAGCTCGAAGATGCTGTGACTGCCATCGGCGGTGAGAACCAGATGCGCAATACCGAGCGCATGATCATTCTGCCGATCATCGACCAGAAGTGGCGCGAGCACCTTTATGAAATGGATTACCTCAAGGAAGGGATTGGCCTGCGTGCTATGGCGCAGCGCGATCCCCTGGTGGAATACCAGAAGGAGGGCGGCGACATGTTTAACGCCATGAATGACGCAGTGAAGGAAGAAACCGTCCGCCAGCTGTTCATGTTGCGCAAGCAGTTCAAGGCCCAAGAAGAGGCGAGCGCAGCGGGTGAAGCAAACGCGGAAGCGGAAGCTTAAATCTGCCGTGGTCTGAAACTTCGCTGATGCGCGAACGCTAGAAAGCGCGGAAAGTGATGAGGCGCCGTGTGGGAAGAACTCCCCACGGCGCCTTTTTATTGGAAGCAGTTAGGTATATACTGTCAAATTATTAATTGTTCTGCTTCGGAAGGTTGAGTTAGTATGCGCCGCTTGTCTCTGCGAGTAGGTCTCTCCGTGTTCGCATCTGCCACCCTGTTGGGCGGCGGCGCAGCTGCGTCAGCTATCGAGCTTGCTCCCGAGGAGCAGTGCCAGCTCTCTTCCGTCTTGAGCTCGCAGGACGATGAGTCCTCCAAGGACGCCGTGCTCAGCTCCCAGGACACCGTGGCCAATCAGTGCGGCGCTGCGTCTGCTCCGGAAACCTCCGAGGAAGCTGCAAAGAACCTGCCTGTGGTCGGAGCCACCATGTTTGGCGGTATCAGCTTGGCCCTGGTGAGTGCGTCCGCGGCGTTCGCCGGCATCGATTGGACGCCCATCTTGATCAAGCTCGGTTCGCTTTTTTAATCTCCCGCAGTTTCCAGCCAAGGTTATCCCTTGGCTTTTTGTTTAGCCTCCCGTAGCTTGCCGGTCGCTTCCAGCGATACTGGGGCTGGGGCCGACTGAGAGTAACCGGAAGGAACGTATGTGCCGCCCGGCTGCGGAGCCGGTGAAAGCACGCTGGTGCGAACCTATCAGCACTGAACCGAAGAACTCGCCGTTTGCGCGCGCATGCAAGCTGGTGAGTGCCATGCCCCCGCGGAGCTCTGCCGCTGCATGGGCCTTCCGCCACGCGCGTACATGGGTGATGATTTCTGGCGCAAAGCGCGGGTTGTTGAGATGGCTCATTGGCCGCAAAGCGGCGGCAACTTCTAAAACAATGACGACGAGCCCGTGGATCTCGTCACGCGTGGCGAGGTCACCAGCGGTAGGCTCGCGCTCATAGCGGATACGCTGTGGAGCAACATAGAGCTGCAGATGGCTCATGCCGGGGATGGGGGTATACATGCGGAATCCGGTCCTTATCCGCGATGAGCAGCGCGGAGAAAGGCGCTCAGGCAGGCGAAGGCGAGCGGAGGGAAGGAAGCTGGACGCACGTTCATTGTGCCATGCTGGAGCCATCCGCGGCTAGAAGGCGCTGCGCCTTGGCCTTTGGGAGCAGGCGAGCGGTATGTTCGCTATACTTTCGGACGATAAACACAGCTCAATGCGAAGGGTAGATAATATGCGTGGACTCATCGTCGATTTTGTAGGCGTGCTTGACGGCACCGAAGAAGACGTCAAGCGCTGGCGGGAGCTGTTCGCCGCCGCGAAATCTAACGGAGTCGCCACCGCTATTCTCTCTAACGATCCGGGCGGCCCAGGCGCGGAGCATATTCGCGAGTGGGAATACCGGGGCATCGTTGATGCCGTCGTGCTTTCCGGTGAGGTCGGTGCGGAAAAGCCGGATCGTGCTGCCTTCCAGGCTGCAGCGGACGCTATCGACCTGCCGATTAATGACTGCGTCATGGTAGATGATTCCATCGTCAACGTCCGCGCCGCGGTGGAAAATGGCATGGTGGGCATGCTCTACACGGTCTTTGACCGCACCAGCGTGGAAGTCCAGGCAGCCTTCGACATTGAAGGTGAGTTCTAAGTGTCGAAGGATGTGCGCGTCTTCCTGCCAGCTACTTTTGCCATGCTGACAGAGCTGGAAGAAACCGGCCAGCTTGCTGCCCGCAGTGGTTGGGGATTTACAGTAACCCCGGCGCTGCGCGAGTTCTACACTGAGGGCGACGAAGAAGAGATCGAATACTCTGCCTTCCTCGAAGCTTCCATGGCCTCCCTGCGGCTCTTGGCCATCGGCGACGAGGAGAAGTTCCCGCACCGCCGAGTGGTGATCTCCGTCGATGTTGATGATTCAGTAGTGACCCCGAAGCCGGACATGGGTGAACCAGTCGTGGCGCTCAACCCGGCCACCATCACGAAGGACAACCTGCAAGCCATCCACGTGGACATCGAGGAATCCGAGGCTGCCACCGCCAAGGCTATCGCCGCCATCGACAATGCTGACCTCGGCGACGAAGACGCCGAGCTTGCCGTCGGTGATGCCCTGGATAACTTCATGGCCTTCTATGATCCCACTGAGCTGCCCATCCTCGTAGAACTGCTCTAGGATCACCAGCGTTAACAGCCCTAACGCGAGTGGTGGTGCTACTCTAAGCCCTTATTGCCATTGCTTGAGAAAAGGAGCACCATCATGAAGGCAACTCGCCTTGCTAGCCTTATCACCGCTGCAGCCCTGAGCGTCACAACCCTCGTTTCAGCACCAATTGCCGGGGCAGAGGAAGCAGTAGCGCCGGCAGCGCAGACAAATCAGACCGTGCAGGGGAGCTCTGCTCAGGAAGCGGCTCCCAGCGAACCTGACCCCAACAATCCGGACCCCAACATGGCCGTGATGCCTAAGACTCCGTGGCTGCGCATCGTTGAGGGCTCCTCGCAAGGACCGATGGGGGTTATCGTCGCCATTCTCTTCGGAATTATCAGCATCGGCTTCGCTGTGTACAAGGAGTTCGGTGATTACCTGCCCAAGTTGGGCTAAATGCTGATAGTCTGCTGGAGTAAAACTCAGCTCGATCGAAAGGTCCCCTCAGCATGACTTCCTCTCGTCTTCGCCGCGTAGTTGCTACCTCCACCTTGTCCGTCGCACTTGTTGCTGGCGGAATCGCTGCCCCCACTGCGGGTGCGGTGACCACCTCCATCAAGAATGACAAGTGCACCATCACGTTGAGCGAGGACGAAGCCAGCGACCTCAAGAACGCGGAGTCCAAGGACAACGACGTCGACAGCAGCCTGCTGAAGGATGGCCTTAAGATTTCGCCCAAGGACGCGGAGAAGCGTGCTCGCGACGTAGAGAACCAATCGGACGAGCTCTACCGTGCTCTGGCTGGCTATGAGGCAGAGGTCGAGCTCGGTGACGAGGACGCCGTCAAGCGCGCTAAGAACAACATCAAGGTAGCCGAGACTTTCCGCGACATCGCGCCGGAGTACGTCAAGGCTCTCGATGCGTGTGCCAAGAAGGAAGAGTTCAACAAGAAGGCACCGAGCGGTGATAACACCTCCTCCAACATCGACAAGGGTGGCGCCATCATCCTCGGAGTATCCGGCGCCCTGACGGTGCTCTTTATGGCTCTTCGCGCAGCCAGCCCCTTCCTGAAGACCGTCCTGCCGCCGCAGCTGGCGGCCATGCTTCCGGCCTAAGCCTTAGGGCTTAAGGCCTAAAGAGCCGACGCTTAGGCCCCAATGGGGCCTAAGCCCAATCGACGTTGGTGCGCAGGGAGGCCAAAAGGCCCCGCACTGCATCGCGACGGCGCGCAGAAGCAGTGCCTTCCTCGATGCTCAAGTCCAACCCGCACTCCGGATCCGCGGGCGGCCCAGCATGCGTGCAGCCGCGCGGGCAGTCCTCGATGGCTTCGGCCAGATCATCGAAGACCTCGATGACGTTCTCGGCATCAATGTGGGCCAATCCAAAGGAGCGGATGCCGGGCGTATCAATGATCCACCCGCCATTCGGCGTGCTTCCTTCCGCCGGCAGGCGCAATGCCACCGACTGCGTCGAGGTGTGGCGGCCCTTGCCCACCGCAGAAACCTCACCAGTTTCGCGGTTGGCGTCTGGGACAAGCCGGTTGACCAAGGTTGATTTACCCACACCGGAGTGGCCGATGAGCGCCGTGACATGTCCATCAATTGCGGCGCAGACCTGCTCCAGTCCATCGTCGACGCCGGCCTCCACCACCGTGACATCCAAGTCCGCAAACTCTTGGGCAAACGGAGTGGGGTCGGTGAGGTCGGTCTTTGTCAGGCACAGGACCGGCTGGATATTGCCGGCGAAGGCCGCGATGAGGGCACGCTCCACGAATCCAGAGCGCGGGGGCGGATCCGCCACGGCACTGACGATGAGCAGGCGGTCCGCATTCGCCACCACGATGCGCTCATAAGGGTCAGTGTCATCCGCGGTGCGCCGGAGGACGGAACGGCGTTCCTCCAGCTTGACGATGCGTGCCAAGGTGTCCTTGCGCCCGGAGGTATCGCCCACGACGCCGACGCGGTCGCCGACCTCGACGGGCGTGCGGCCCATCTCGCGGGCGCGCATGGCCGTGACGACCGGGCCATCGTTATCTAGAGCGACTCCCCAACGGCCGCGATCCTTGGTGATGACCATGCCGAACTTGGCATCCTTGTGCTTTGGGCGGTCCTTCGTGCGCGGGCGCGAGCCTTTGCCGGGCCGGATGCGGACATCGGATTCGTCATAGCTGCTCGCGCGCCTAGCCACGGATCATGGCCTCCCACATCCCGGCGAAGCCGGGCAGAGTCTTGGACGTGGTATCGATGTCCTCGACCTCGACCCCTTCGACTGCTAGGCCGATGATGGCGCCGGCGGTGGCCATGCGGTGGTCGGCGTAGGAGTGCCACTGCCCTCCGTGGAGTGGGGCAGGGGTGATGCGGAGGCCGTCGTCAAGCTCGGTGACGTTGCCTCCCAAGCCGTTGATCTCGGTAGCGAGGGCCGCCAGACGGTCCGTCTCGTGGCCGCGTAGGTGCGCGATGCCGGTCAACGTCGAAGGCGTAGAGGCCAGCGCGCACAGCGCAGCCACGGTCGGGGTGAGCTCGCCGATATCTCCCATGTCGAGATCGATACCGCGCAGGCCTGCTAGACCCTCCTCTGGGCCGGTGACCTTCAGGTAGGGATCCTGGCGAGGTGCCTGCGGGACGTACTCAACCTGAGCTCCCATCTGTTCCAAGATGCTGCGGAAAGCGTCACCAGGCTGGTCCGTTTCCTCCGGCCAGTTCGGGATGCTTACGCTGCCGCCACAGGTGGCAGCAGCGGCAAGGAAAGGAGTGGCGTTGGAGAGGTCCGGCTCGATATACCACTCGCGGCCTTCAATCTTTCCAGGGCGCACGACCCAATTATCTTCGCCCGCGACTACATGCACGCCGGCATCACGCAGCATGCCGATGGTCATCAGGATGTGGGGCTGGGAAGGTACGGTGCCGCCTTCGTGGCGCACGCTGAGCCCGTAGCGGTAGCGCGCACCGGCCAGGAGCAGGCCAGAGACGAACTGGGAGGAGGCGGAAGCGTCAATGGTGACCTCGGCGCCCTCTGGGACACCATGGGGCGTGATGGTCAGCGGCAGGCTATCGCCCTTGATGTCAACGCCCAGCTCACGCAGGGCCTTCGTCATGGTGGACATGGGGCGCTTGCGCGCATACGGGTCGCCATCGATGATGACGGGGCCATCCGCCAATGCGGCTACCGGTGGCAAAAAGCGCATAATCGTGCCGGCCAAGCCGCAATCGACGGTCGCCCCATGCAGCTGGCCCGGGGTCACACGCAGGTGCGGGCCCCAGTCGGAGATACCTACGCCCATGGCCTTCAAGGCTTCTTTCATCAGGTCAGTATCGCGGGAGATCAGTGGGTTGTAGATGATAGAGGGGGAGTCAGCCAGCGCGGCGAGGATGAGGGCGCGGTTGGTCATCGACTTCGATCCGGGGACTTCTTGAGTCCAGGACAGCGGGCCGGTGGGTTGGGGAGCACTCCAGTAAGCAGACATGTAGTCCATAATAAAGGGCATGTGCGGAAGATTTGTTCTGTTCACCGAGTCCCTACTGGAGGAAGTCGGAGCGTGGGAGTCCATTACGGAAGTTCATGCGCCGGAAGGCCTGCCGCCAGCACGCTATAACATTGCTCCGACCCAGCCCATCGCCATCGTGCGGGTTGCGGAGGAGACCGCCCGTGTGGAGCCAGCGCGCTGGGGACTTATTCCGCATTGGAAGAAAGACCTCGACGGCCCGCCCCTGTTTAATGCCCGCGCGGAGACTGTGGCGCAGAAACCTTCCTTTCGCGATGCCTTCAAGGCGCAGCGCTGCGTCATCCCGCTGGATGGCTACTACGAGTGGAAAGCCGGGGAAGATAAGAAGGCCAAGAAACAGCCCTACTATGTGACCGGACCCGATGGCCTGCTGTGGGCGGCTGGTTTGTGGGCCACGGGGATGGAGAGGCTCTCGGCCACGATGGTAACCACAGATGCCACGGAGGAGATGGCGTGGCTGCATCACCGCCTGCCCAAGTTTCTGACTACAGATGAGATCGCACCTTGGCTGGCGGGGGAGGCGCTGTTGGAGCCGAGCTCTGTGCGCGGCTTTCAGGCACACCCGGCCGACCCCGCGGTGGGTAACGTCCGCAACGACTACGCAGAGCTTATCGACGAACCACCGGCCGCCACCCTGTTCTAGTACGCGAGCTCTAGTCGGCAGAACTAGTCGGCGAGCACGTCGGCGAAGGAGAGCTCCAGGACGCGGGGGAGATCCTCCGGGTTCATCTCGATGTCGAGGCCACGCTTGCCGCCGGAGAAAAAGATGGTGTCGAAAAGCAGTGCCGTTTCATCAACCACTGTCGGGAGGATGTGCTTGTGTCCCAGCGGGAGATGCCGCCGGGGATGTAGCCGGAGGATTTGGAGGCGTCGGCAGGCGCGGCCATCGTGGCCTTAGAAGCGCCGAAGGCAGCGGCGGCCTTCTTGAGGCTGAGCTGGTTGGTAACCGGAAGGACGCACACGGCGAGCTGGCGCTTGGGGCCTTTGCCGGCGCTCAGATCGATGACGAGGGTTTTGAAGATGCGTTCAGGCGCAACATCGAGGGCCGCAGCGGCTGCCTCGCCGAAGTTTTCGCGACCGCCCTCAAAGGTGGAGACGTGGTGGTCAATACCTGCCTCTTCGAGGAGTTTGAGAGCGGGGGTAGCGGCACGCGGGGTCTTCTTGGACATATAAACCACCCTAGTCCGGAGCGCTAGGATGGTCGGTATGGCCACAGAAACGACGAGCGAGACGCTTCAGAAACAGCGGTTGTTTGAGGAGCAAGCCTTGCCCTTGCTGGACCAGCTCTACGGCGGAGCGATGCGTCTGACGCGCAACCCGCAAGATGCAGAGGATTTGATCCAAGAGACCTACCTCAAGGCCTTTAGCAACTTCGATTCCTTCAAACAGGGCACGAACTTGAAGGCGTGGCTGTACCGCATCATGACGAATGCCTACATCAATTCTTACCGGAAGGCCAAGCGCCGCCCGGTGGAATCCTCAGCGGATGAGCTGAGTGACTTTCAGCTGTATACCACGTCCGGGCATGATTCCACGGGCCTGGAATCAGCGGAGGTCGAAGCACTCAAGCAGATGCCGGATTCGGAGATTTCCGAGGCCATGAATGACCTGCCGGAGGACTACCGCATGGTGGTGTACTACTCGGATGTGGTGGGTTTGGCTTATAAGGAAATCGCAGAAGTGATGGGCACCCCGTTGGGGACGGTCATGAGCCGCCTCCACCGCGGAAGAAAACTACTCCGCGCGGCGTTGAAGGACGTAGCACGAGAAAAAGGCATTGGTCGCAACCACCCAGAGATGGAGGAGAAGTAATGGAACGCGCAACAGGACGCAATTGCGGTGCGTGTAACTCTCCCGAGGTTGAAGCGCTCTTTCGGGAGCTGTTCGATGAATCAACGAGCTATGCGCGAGCACTGGAAATCCGCGAGCACCTCGCGCAGTGCGATGCCTGTCAGCAACGCGTCGAGAGTGAAGAAGTAGTCCGAGCGCTTGTGCGCAAATGTTGCGGGGGACAGGCTGCACCGCAGTCACTGCGCCAGCGCATTTGCGTGGAGATTACGCGGACTGAAATCACCTGGGGCTAGGGCGGCCAAGGCCAAGTTAAATAGGCCTCGGCGTATAAGCAAAGGGCTCGTTCCCGTCCTCGGAATGAGGAAGGAAACGAGCCCTGAATGCTGACGTTATGCGTTAGGACGCTTGCCGTGGTTAGCGGACTTCTTACGGCGATCCTTGCGCTTACGGCCACGCTTGCTCATCGCGTACTCCTTCTGTTAAGGGTAAATGAACTTATTTAACTGTAGCGGCAGGGTATGCCGGAGTGTTAATCGGGGGTGTGCCTTCTGAGGGGTCTTTAGGCGGAAACGCGAGCGCGGGCGCGGCTGCGGTTGCGGCGCTTGATGGCGCGGCGCTCCTCCTCGGAGAGACCGCCCCAGACACCAGCGTCCTGGCCGGATTCCAGGGCCCACTTGAGGCAGGAAGAGGCAACTGGGCAGCGGTTGCAGACCAGCTTGGCCTTAGCGATCTGGGTGAGAGCAGGGCCGGAGTTACCGACAGGGAAGAAGAGCTCCGGGTCTTCGTCGCGGCAAACAGCTTCGTGGCGCCAATCCATGATTGAAATCTCCTAACAAATTTTTGACAGCAGTGGGTGAAAGTAGGCGCACCTAGGACAGTTCACAGCTGTGAACTGTTCCGAGTGCTACGGGGTGAAGTGGACTGGTCTGCGGTCAGTGGGGCCCTGTCTCGAGTTGGGGCCAGCGTCGACGCCGCCGTGGTTCACTTTCTGTTAACTCGAAGTTTGCTCCGAGTTATGAACTGATTTAACAGCTCGTTGTTTTTGCTACCTGAGAATAATGACACGTTTACTCAAAGTCCGCTAGGGGTAAAGGGTAAAAAGTGTCCAAAGTCACTAAAGAAATGTCGTCGGTTTAGGATTTACTAATGGGTTGAAGGCTGTAAGAAGGCTGTCAATAATTCGTCTACCAGCGTTGATGTGGGTAAAACTGTGAGTGTGGTGACCTGGATCGCGTCAAATCCATATTCAGTCCTCTGCCCCCGAAAACCCTGTGTGAGGGAAGGCCTAGCTGAATGCCGAGGACTGTGTCTGCGGGGCGGGGGAGTCTGCGGTGTGGAGATGGCCTAAACCGAAGGGGTAAGAAGTAGACTAAGCGGCCGTGAACAAGAAGAAGAAACAGTCCTCGACTACGTCACCTCGTACCAGTGGGAATGGCGCGCCGGCTTCAGTCATCGCGGCTGCGGGAATCGCGGTGGTTCAGTCCATCGCCGTAATCATCTTTGGCATTTTCCTCATCGTCCGTGAGGTATCTGGTGCTGAAAACGACTCGATGGTTTCGGACTCAGGCGCGACAGGCTTCGTCGGCCTGGGCACGGCCATCTTCATTTTTATCGTCTTCGGCTTTGTCATCGTCGGCTCCTGGGCCTTCGTGAAAGGCAAACGCTGGGGGCGCGGGGCCATCGTGCTCGTGGAATTCATCCTGGGCGCCATCGCCTTCCAGATGTTTAGTGGGGGCTCGGCCCTGCTCGGTGCGCTAACCCTAGCGAGCGCCGGGTTGGTGCTGTACCTGCTCATGGTGCGACCCGAGGCAGCGCAATGGGCTGAAAGCCACTTCTAGGATGCCTTGAGCGCCACGGCCGTGTCCCCGCGCTGTTCAACGATGACCGTGCCGGACAAGGTCAGCGAAATCGGGCCTGAATAGCCATCACGGTCGACGGGGATGGTGCGCTCCGTCTTACCGGTCGACCAATCCACCACGTCGATCCCTTCTTCAGTGGGCACGAGAACGCGTTCGTCAACGGCTACGCCGGTGCCCAGCGCTTGCTCTAAAACGTGGTCAACCTTGAGCTGAGTTGGCGTAAAGAGGTAGAGGCGCTCGCCATCAAACCACGTCATGTGGTGGGGCAGATCGGCTACGGCAGGAGCAAAGGGGGAGGCGGAGTTGGTGATGGACGTCGAAGGTTCCACGTCCGTGGACGACAGCGCTTCACCCTCAAAGTTATAGGACACAATGCGAGGCGTATCGCCCGGCAAGAAGACTGCGGCCGCCTCCTGACCGTAGGCGACGAGGCGCGCGCCCGGATCCTCGATCTTGATGTCTTTGGAAATCTCCGGGGAGCGGGAATCCTCCGGTGTGGCGGTCTGGATACGCAACCACGTGGCATCCGGGGAATCCGGGCAGGATTCGGTCACTGCCATCGTCTCGGTACGGGTCAGCGCTGATGTGATGGCGCAGTCCTCGTGGGGCTGCATGTTGGGTTCCTGCTTGGCATCGACATCGCCGTACTCCACCGTGCGCACGAGGTCGGAGCGCCACAGCTCTACCCGCTCGGCGGAGACCGTTCCCACGCGGTCGTTCGAGACGATGGGGACCACTTCGTCGGAATTGCGGGCGCTGCGGGTATCGGAATACTGGCCGGAGGCAGCATCGATCGCCACCACATCACCGCAGCCGTTGCCCGAATCATAGGAAGCGACAATCTTGTTCCACGCCGTGCCGAGCGAACACAGGTCGGCATCGCGGCGCTCATAGGTCCACACCTCATCGCCGGCAGCATTCGTGGCGCTCAGGGTGTCGCCGTCATGGGTCACCAGCAGACCCTTCGACGACACAGCCCGGGCTTGGCCCGGGACTAAGGCGTTGGGCAGGCTGAAGGATTCGGTGAGGGAGTTCGGGACGGCGGTGAAAAGCGCTGGCTCGGCGTTGGCAGCAGCATCGACTGCCGGGGTGAGCTCAGCCTTGTGGATCGGTGCGGTGATGACCGCACCGCCGATGGCGATGGCGCATACCGCGCTGATCGCGCCCACGGCAATCCAGTCCGCCTTCGTGGAACGCAAAATGGGTGCCTTCTTCGCAGCGGCGTTGTCGACCGGGGATTCTTGGGCGTGCTCGGTGCTCATCGGCGTCCTCCTTGGCGGGGATTGCGTTTACGGGAACGAGTGCGGCGCGAAGCGCGGGCTGAGCGCGTGGATTCGCCACGCGGGGAGCTTCCACGCGGGGAGCCCGAGCGCCGGGGTCCACCCAACACCTTGGTGGGTGGGCCGACCGTATCGGCAACCCCTTCCGGAACATCAAGTGCTTCCATAAGCTCCGGAGAAGTGCTGAACCACTGCGGTGGCTCCGCCTGGCCCAAGTCGAGCTCATCGTTGATGACCTGCCACTTGCCCAGCTCGTCGTAACCGACGAGGGTCACCGCCGTGCCCGTATGGCCGGCGCGGCCGGTACGGCCGATGCGGTGAACAAACGTCATTGGATCGTCCGGAACCTGATAGTTGATGACGTGGGTGACATCATCGATGTCGATGCCGCGGGCAGCGACATCCGTGGCCACTAGAATCTCCACGGTGCCGTCGCGGAAGGCATCGAGCGAGCGCTCGCGTGCTTTTTGATCCATGTCGCCATGAACCGCGCCCACCGCGAACCCGCGCTGCGCCAGCTCCTCCGCGACGGCGGCCGCCGAGCGCTTCGTGCGCGTGAAAATGATGGTGCGCCCGCGGCCGTGGGCCTGCAGGACCTTTCCCAGTACCGCAATCTTGTCCATGCGGTGCGCTTGGAAGGTGACCTTGCGGGTGGAGGCATGGGTCTGCTGGGCGTCGGCAGATTCGGCACGGATATGCACCGGCTGGTCCAGGAATGTGCGAGCCAGCGTCACGATGGGGCCAGGCATAGTGGCGGAAAAGAGCATGGTCTGGTGCGGGTTGCCGTGCAGCAGGGAGAGAATCTTCTCGATGTCCGGAAGGAAGCCCAAGTCCAGCATCTCGTCGGCCTCATCCAATACAAGAACGCTGACCTGATCGAAGGATAAGTGCTTCTTCTGGCAGAGATCGAGGAGGCGGCCCGGGGTGCCCACGACGACGTCCGCGCCTGCGTTGATCTGTTTGATCTGCTCCTCATAGGGGCGGCCGCCGCACAAGGTGATGACGCTGAGCGGCAAATTCGCGGCAGCGACCTGCAAGTCCCCGCTGACCTGGATGGCTAGCTCGCGCGTTGGCGCAATGACCAGCGCGCGGGGGGTTCCGTCAAGCTCCGGGATGTCGGCATCATCGAAGACGCGATCGAGAAGCGGTACACCGAAGCCGTAGGTCTTTCCCATGCCGGTGCGAGCTTGACCAATGAGGTCCTGGCCATTGAGCGCGATGGGGAGCGTGAGCTCCTGGATGGCGAAGGTGTGCGTAATCCCGTTGTCAGCGAGGGCATCGCAGATCTCTACGGCGACGCCGAGCTCGGCAAAGGTAGGGGATTCGCGGGATTCGCGGGAAGATTTCGGGGCAAGCACACCTTGATAGTAGAGGACGTGGCTATAGTGGGGCCATTAGAGCGCCGGGGGCGCAGGCCTCACGGCACCGATTAATGACAACGATCTAAGGGAGACACACCACATGGACATCAAGTTTGGTTTTGCCGATACCGCCCGCGAACTGGTTATTCATGCCGAAGGCGAGCGCGAAGAACTGACCCAGACCATTAACAATGCCTTGGCGGAGAACTCCACCCTCGAATTGAAGGACACCAAGGGCCGCTCCTACATTGTGCGCACCGAGCGAGTCGTCTACGTAGAAATCGGCACTGCACGCGCCCACACCGTCGGTTTCGCGGGCTAAGTACGCGCACGCCGTCTCAGCGGGTAGCCTAAATGGCCATGGAGAATCCCGCGGATCTTGGACAGCACCCACAGCGCCTTTCAGCGGTGGAGCGTTTCGCTCGCGAGTATGGCTGGTGGCGCGTGGTGGCGATCCCCGTCATGGTCGTCATCACCGTGTGGGTGCTCGTTGACGTTTTCCGCTCCCCAGCTCAGGAGGCGGACGTGACGGCGGCAGGGGAGACGTCGACAAGCAGCGCTACCGCAACCCCGTCCCTGCCCAAGGGGCCCGATCCTGCCAACGCCAGTGCGGTCGCTGCTGCCAAGGATGGCTTGCCCGCCGGCGGTGCCTTCACGGAGCAAGGTGATGAAACCTACCGCGATGCCGGCCCTTCCACCATGCACGCGGGCAAAGGTGGAAAACAGACCATCCGTTTTTCCGTGGAGATCGAAAATGGCGTGGACACCTCCGCCTACGGTGGGGATGCTGCGGTGGTCGCTCTGGTCGACGCCACCTTGTCCGACCCCCGCGGGTGGACCGCCAACGGAGACTTCGAATTCATCCACGTCAAGGCCGATGACAACCCGGATACGCACATCCGGCTGACCTCACTGGGGACCACCGCAAAGCTGTGCGGTGCGCAGCTGGAATCGGAAACCTCGTGTCACACGACGATTACCGGTGAATCCGCGGTCAACCTCAACGAGTCTCGCTGGGTGCGGGGCGCTGCGCCGTTTGAGGGGGATTTGGGCAACTACCGCCAGTACCTGATCAACCATGAGTTCGGCCACGCCATTGGTTACGCGGCCCACCAGCCTGTGGTGGCGAGGGTAAGCTCGCGCCCGTCATGATGCAGCAGACGCTGAGCCTCAACAACGGGAAGCTCTTTGAGAAGGAACCAAACGAGGTGTATCCGGACGAGGACGTCACCTGCGAGCCGAACCCGTGGCCCTACCCGAATCCGGCTAATTCTGATCACGCCAAGCCCGAGTAAGCCGCTCGAGATTTAAGGACTATTTCCCCATGCCACTGCCACCTGAGCCCGTTCTTGCCGCCTTCAATGCCGAGTTTCACCCGCGCCGAACGCAGGGAGAGCTCGTGGGGTCTGCCTGGGATAACGGGATTCGCGTCGGGGATATCGTCTTTGCCGAGGCGCGGCCGTGGACTGGTTGGTCCGCTAAGGTACGCGAGAAACTCAGCGTGCCGGGAGCGCGAATCGCCCGCCCGGTTCTGACCGCCGATGGGCGCTACACAGCCGCTGGGTGGAAGGCCACGCAATTCGTGGACGGTCAGCTGCGAGGCCGCATCGATGAAACCGTGCAGTTGGCACTGCGCCTTGATGACGCCCTCGATGTGGCCCCGCTGCCCACCATGGACCGGCGCGAGGATGTGTTTGCGCGGGCGGAGCGGGCCGCGTGGGAGGAGAGCGGCGAGGCTTATTCTGATGCTGAGCTTGCGCACCTCCCGTTGGTCACCGCTCACATGGATCTTCTGGGAACCACCATTTTTTCCGGAGCTAATCCGCCGGCTCTGATTGATATCGTGCCTTCTGCCGCTCCGCGTCCGGCGGGCTGGACCGCAGCGATAGTCATGGTGGATGGTCTGATCGCGGGGGCGGTGGATGGTGATATTTGCACCCGCTTTGCGTTGGTGCCCGGAATACAGCAGCTCTTGCTGCGTGCAGTGGCGTATCGCCGGTACGTCAATATCCTGCACCCGCGCTCCAAGGCGACCGTGCGTTCGAACATAGAAAGGGTCGAAGAGGCCCTCGTGTCCGCGGCATCTGACAGACTGTAGGGCGTGAAGTACAGCAGCGAATCCCCCACACGTTCCGGCGTCACGCTTCCTCCCTCGCCGGATGTCCGCCTTGTTCCCCGGAACCGCCGGGCCACGTCGCGCACATGGGATGTACCGGTGCCCGCGGAGGGCACGTGGCGGGTGCTCGGCGCGGCCGGGTCTGGAGTATCGAGCCTGCTGATCGACGTGGTCTTGGGCCAGCTCAACGCCGGGGCCGATGCCTCCGGCATCCTCGTCGTCGCCCCGTCCAAGGAATCCGGTTCGCTGCTGCGCCGGGAATTGGCAGAAAACCTCGATGATTATGCGGCACAAACATCGATGGTGCGCTCGGTGCACTCGTTGGCCTTTGCATTGCTGCGCCAGAGCAGCGAGGAGGAGCTGCGCCTGATTACCGGCGCAGAGCAGGATGCGGTCATCCGCGAGCTGCTCCAAGGCCATGCTGCGGATGGCAGGGGTGCGTGGCCGGAGGAGATGCGGCCGGCCCTGGAGTACGTGGGTTTTGCGCGCCAGTTGCGTGACTTGTTGTTGCGTGCCATCGAACGGGGGCTGGGCCCGACAGAGCTCGAGGAGCTCGGGGAGCGCCATGCTCGGCCCATGTGGACTGCTGCCGGCGAGTTCCTGCGCGAATATGAGCGGACTCAGGCGCTGGCGGGTTCGCATTCCTATTCCGCGGCAGAACTGGTCAGCCAGGTGCTTTTGCGCCCTGAGCTACTGCGCGAGCACCCGTGGCACACCATCGTGTCGATGACGCCCAGTTGCTCGATCCGACCTCCGGCCAGCTGATCGCGGAGTTGGCGAAGACCGCCCGCCTCACCGTGATTGGTGGTGACCCCGACCAAGCGGTCTTTGCTTTCCGTGGTGCTAATTCGGAATTCCTCACCACGTGGGAGGCGGAGAACGAGCTGTGCTTAGACTCGACGCACCGCACTCCCTCCCCGGCCTGCGTGAGCGTCGTGGAGTCCCGCGGCACCTTGCGCGATGTCCTGGCCAACACGGTTCGCCGCCGGCACCTCGAGGACGGTGTGGACTGGCGTGATATCGCTGTCATCGTGCGCTCTACTGGGGATATCGGCCCCGCCCGGCGCACGCTGCTGTCTGCTGGCGTGCCGGTGCACATCAACCCCACGGACGTGGTGCTGGCGGAACAGCGCTTGGTCAAGGCGGTGCTTCTGGCTCTACGTGCTTTGGAGAATGAGCTTGAGCCCGTGGAGCTCGAGGACCTGATTACCGGTCCTGTCGGCGGTGCGGACCCAGTCACGCTGCGGAGGCTCATTCGCGGCCTGCGCCGTTGGAAGCCGGAGCAGCGCGGTATGGACACGCTGCGAGAGCTGCTGGATGGTGAGTTGCCGGACTTCAACAACCTCCTGACTGAGCGCGAAGAAGCGATCCTGGCCCGCATTCGCGGGGTGCTGTCGGCCGGGCGTGCGGCCTTGCAGCAAGGCGCTGCTGTTGAGGAAGTCCTCTGGGAGGTGTGGCAGGCCACCGGTTTGGACACGCGCCTGCAGGCGGCAGCCTTGCGCGGCGGTGCCGCGGGTTCGCAGGCGGACCGAGACCTGGATGCCATGATGGCGCTGTTCGATGCCGCCGGTGACTATGCCGAGCGCCGCCCGGCGGCCTCCCTAGAGTCCTTCATCCTGCACATCACGGAGCAAGAATTGCCCACCGGCGTGCGGGATCGTCGCTCGGCGCTGCCTGATGCGGTAGAGATCCTCACCGCGCACGGCGCGGTGGGCCGCGAGTGGGACACCGTCATCGTGGCGGGCGTTCAGGAAGGAACGTGGCCGTCGGTAGGGGAGACCGGCTCTCTCTTCGGGCAAGAGGACCTCATCGATCTCCTAGATCGCGGCATCACACCCGGCACCCCAGTCAGCCACGTGTCGGGGCGCTTGGCGGAGGAGCGCCGGCTCTTCCACGTGGCCACCACGCGTCACCGATGCCGCCTGCTCGTCCTCGCGGTGGATTCGCCGGAGAGCGATGTGGCCGAGGAGCCGTCGCGCTTCATCGATGAGTTCCTGTCCGCCCGCGGTGTCGATGTCCCAGGAGCACAAGCGCGCCGGGAAGCGGGTAAGTGGCTGGCGCGCCAGGCCTGGCCACGCGAGCTGGGCCTCGAGGTTCCGGAACCGAATCCAGTGACGTTGCCCAGTGCGGCTAGTGGGGAGGAAGAGCTCGATCCCCTTGACGTCTCCGTGCTCTCGGTTCCCGCCTTCGTGGCGCAGCTGCGGCGTTGCGCTACCGATCCGGAGACGGGTGAGGCCGAGCGCTCCCAAGCGGTGCGGCAGTTGGCCCGTCTGGCCGAGGCTGGGGTTCCGGGGGCGCACCCGGATCAGTGGTGGGCCGCCCGCGGCATCGCCTCGGAGCTGCCTCTGCATGGTTCCAGTACCGTGTCGCCGTCCCGGGTCGATGCCCTGCTCACGTGTCCGCTCAATGCGGTGCTCGGGCAGCTCGTCGAGGATGACTCAGCGGATATCAACCTTCTGCGGGGAAATTTGGCGCATGCTTTCCTGGAGGCGCTGGGCCGGGGAGCTGCCGCTGAGCCTGCGAAGCAGCTCGTGGTTGATGCCTTCGCCGCGCTGCTTGATGGCCCCGCGTGGCGCCGCGAGGCTGAGCGCGCGGACTTTGAGCGCCTTATCGACCGCACCCACAGCTGGGTGCTCTCGAGCTCGACGTCACTCGAACCCGTCGGCGTTGAGGTTCCCGTCACCGTGGACATCGGCCCCGATGTCACCATTCGTGGGTTCATCGACCGGCTGGCGAAGGCCGGTGAGGACTACGTTGTGGTGGATCTCAAGACCGGAACAACGGTTCCCTCTAAGGCCAGCGCCCAGGATAATACCCAGCTCATGACGTACCAGCTGGCCCTGGCACACGGTGAACTCGTCACGGCACCAGCAGACTCTGACGGCGAGCCTCAGTCTGTATCCATCCGGACCGGTGCCGGCCTGCCGCGTGGCGGCGGTGTGCTGGTGTACCCGCGATCCAGCGCTGCCTCCGTGTCCACCCGGGAACAAGCCACCAAGCCCCCGGAGGAACTCGAGGAATTTGCGCAGGCGCTACCTGCACTCGTAGCCGAGCTGCGCGGACCGGGGCTGACCGCGCGTGAAAACGCCGATTGTGATCGGTGCCCGATCCGCCCTATTTGCCCTGTGATGAATGAAGGAGCTCTGGTAACCGATGCCTAAGAACCCCACCCAACACTTCAGTCCTGAGGAGCTGGCCAGCGCGCTGGGGAAGCCTTTTCCTCCCACCGCAGAGCAAGCCGCAGTCATCGACGGTCCACTCGGGCCGAAACTGGTCGTGGCCGGCGCGGGCGCTGGTAAGACGGAGACGATGGCCTCGCGCGTGGTGTCGCTGGTCGCAAACGGGTTGGTGCGGCCCGAGCAAGTCCTGGGCCTGACCTTTACCCGCAAGGCAGCCCAGCAGCTGGAGCAGCGCATCCGCCGCCAGTTGCTGACCCTGCGTTCCTCAGGAATCCTTGCTCCGGGCAGCCCAGCGGCAGAGGCAGTGGAGAATATCGCGCCTAACGTCTCCACCTATGACTCCTACGCGGGTGATCTGGTCCGCGAGTATGGCTTGCTCATGCCGGTGGAGCCGAATGCCCGCATTATCACTGAGGCGGAGCGCTATGCCATCGCCCACGAGGTCGTCAGCAACTACACGGGCTCGCTGAGCACCGATAATGCCGTGGCCACGGTCACCGCCACCTTGCTCAAACTGGCAGAGACCATGGACGGGGAGCTCAAGGATCCCCACGATCTGTATGAGCACGAGGACATCTTCCGCAAGACCGCAGAGGACCTAGAGAAGAGCAAGAGGACCAGCGGTGAGTACAGCCAAAAGCTGCAGGGATACCTGGATACCCAACGCCTGCGCCTGGAGTACCTGCCCTTGGTGGAAGCACTGAAGAAGGAACAGGCGGAGCGGGGCGTCATCACCTTCGGCGAGCAGATGTCCATCGCTGCCACCCTGGCCAAAAACTTCCCCCTCTTGGGCGAGCAACAAAGCGCGCGGTATCGCGTGGTCATGCTGGATGAGTACCAGGACACTTCCCACGCGCAGCGCATCCTGCTGCGTTCCCTCTTCGGTGGTAGGCGCGAGGGGCTCTCGGTTACCGCGGTCGGTGACCCCATGCAGTCCATCTATGGCTGGCGCGGGGCGACGGCGGAAAACCTCGAGGCCTTCGTCACGGACTTCCCGCAGGCTGACGGCACCCCGGCGCCCAAAGACCAGTTGACCACCTCCTGGCGCAACCCCTCGACGGTGCTGGGGATGGCCAATGACGTGGCCTCGAAGCTCTTCTCCGAAAGCCCGGGCGAGCGGCCGGTGGATGAGCTATCGCCGAAGCCCACCGCGCCGGCAGGCACGGTAGAGCTGGGCTATTTCGCCTCCGAAGATGAGGAACGAGACTTCATCGCAGAGCACCTGCGTCAGCTCTATGAGTCCACGCCGGAGGGTGAGGACTTCAGCGCCGCAGTACTCGTGCGCACCAATAAACAGTCGCCGTTGATCGCCGCGGCCCTGGACAAGGCCGGGGTCCCCAACGAAATCTTTGGTCTCGGCGGGCTGCTCTGGCAGCCGGAGATCCAAGACCTCGTAGCGGTGGCCACCTTGCTGGTGCGTCCGCAGGACACCGCGGCGGCGCTGCGCGTGCTGACCGGGCCGATGTGCGGCCTAGGTATCGCCGACATCCAGGCGCTGCATTCGCGCCAGCGCAACCTTGCCGGTGCCGCGGAGGGGCGCACGCGCTGGGAGGGCGGTGATCCCTTGGCACACCTGGCTACCCAGATCGAGGACATCACCGCAGAGGGGCCTGACCAGGTGCTGGGGCTTGCCGACGCCCTCGCAGACCTCGGCGAACGCGAGCGCTACAGTGCCGAAGGTCTAGAGCGCATGGAAGAGGTTTCCTCTAAACTGCGCTACCTCCGCACCTATTCCCTGGGAAAGTCGCTCAACGACATTGTCGCCGATATTGAGTTGCTCTTTGGTCTGCGTACCGAGGTCTTAGCCTCCGGGAAGCCAGGCGGGGCAACACACCTCGACGCCTTCGCCGACGTCGTCGCTGGTTTCCACGGGGAGGGCCTAGCCGGGCTCCTGGACTATCTTGAGCTGGCTAAGGAGAAAGAAGACGGCCTTGAGCTGGGAGAGGTCCCGCTCGTGCGCAACCGCGTCCACATCATGACGGTGCACAAGGCTAAGGGCTTGGAATGGGAACACGTCTGCGTGGCACACGCGGATTCCACAAGCTATAAGGCGCAGGCGGAGACTTTCCTGACCAAGATCGAAAAAGCACCGGGTGATGAGGATGTCATCGATGTCCCCGAGGACGCGGTGACACGCTCCGACTTCGACAAGGCGTGTGAGGCTTTCAAGGAACAAAACCGCGAGTTCCAAGCAGAGGAAGCAGCCCGCCTGTTCTACGTGGCGATGACCCGCACCGAGTCCACCCTGACGGTGACTGGCTCCGGAACCAATAAGGCGAAGGGCAAGAGCAAGAAGGGCCCGTATTCCTACCTGCAACTGCTGGCGGATAAGCACCCAGAGCTCGTCGTCCACTGGGAGGTCCCCGAGAACCCCGTGGAAGACGAAGAGCGCTCTGTTACGGAGGCCTCCTTCCCTGCACTAACCCCGCAACCGGAAGCGCTCAAGGCCGCAGACGCGGTGCGCGCGGCAATGGAGAACCTGCCACCGCTGCGCGATGGCGAGGTCTTTGGACTCTGGGAGCAGGAGGCGAGCGCGCTCATCGAGGAACACAAAGCCCTCCAAGCCCCGGTGGTCGATGTGGAGCTGCCTGGCGAGTTGACAGCCTCCGACATGGTGGCGATGTCAGCGGATCCCACTCAGTTTGCCCGCCGCCAGCGCCGCCCCATTCCCTTCAAACCCAACTCCTATGCCAAGCGCGGCACCGCCTTCCACGCCTGGCTGGAGGATCGGTTTGGGGCGCCTGCCTTGCTGGGGGAGGACGAGCTGCCCGGCTCCCACGATGAGCCGGACCACGACCTGGAATCACTCAAAGAGTCTTTCCTAGCTTCGGAGTGGGCGCAGCGCACACCTGCCTATGTGGAAGCGCCTTTTGAGATCACCATTGGGGACTCGGTAGTTCGCGGCCGCATGGACGCGGTTTTTCAGCAGCCGGATGGTTCCTGGCTCATCGTGGACTGGAAGACTGGCCGCCGCCCGCAGGGTGCTGCACTGAACTCGGCGCAGATTCAGCTCGCCGTGTACGCGGAGGCATGGCGGCGTATTCACGGCGTGGAGACCGTCCGCGCGGCGTTCTTCTATGTGCATGAGAACTACCTTTTGGAGCCGGATGACTTGCCCACTGGAGCACGGCTGGCTGAGCTTTTAAGCTCTGCAGTTTCCACGCCACCAGGGTTGAGTCTAAGGTAGTCTCACGAGGAAATCCGCATCATCTAGGGAGGTTGGCGCTTCGTGCCCAAGCACTTAAGAAAACGCATTACGTCGCGTTTTTTATCGCAGGTTGAGCTGACCTCGCAGCCTGACCACGCGTTGCTCGATGTCATCACGATTCCGCGCACGCAAAGCACCAGCCCGTGGAAGCAACTGGCGCGCCGCGTGATATGGGCCATGGGGCTGATGGTCTTTGTCACCATCATCGTCTTTTTCGACGGTGACGGGTATAGCGAGGATTTGTCTTTCTTGGATGCGGCTTATTACTCGGCGGTGTCGCTGACCACTGTGGGCTACGGCGATATTGTCCCTGTGACTCCCACCGCGCGCTTCATTAACCTTATTATCGTTACCCCGGCCCGCCTGCTCTTCCTTGTTTTGTTGGTCGGTGCTACCTTGTCGGTTCTGACGGATCGAGCCCGTCGCACGTTTGAAATCCAGAATTGGAGAAAGCAATTGCGTAACCACACCGTCGTCATCGGCTATGGCACCAAGGCGCCGGTGCGGTCGCCGCGCTGATCGCCGACGACGTCCCCGCCTCCCAGATCGTTGTTGTTGATAACAACCGTGCAGCCTTGGCCAGTGCCGAGCACCACGGCCTCGTCACCATCTATGGCTCCGGAACCAAGCAGGACGTCCTGCGCATCGCCGGCGCGCAGCATGCATCCTCCGTAGTGGTGACTCCGTCCACGGACGATACCGCGGTGCTGTGTACGTTGTCCGTGCGCGAGCTTAACCCTAAGGCCAAGGTGGTCGCGTCTGTGCGTGAATCTGAAAACCGCCACCTTCTCCTTCAATCCGGCGCTGATTCGGTGGTGACCTCGGCGGAGACGGCCGGCCGCCTCCTGGGCCTCGCTACCGTAACGCCAACCGTGGTGGAGATGATGGAGGATCTCCTCTCACCAAATGAGGGTTTCTCCGTGGCGGAGCGCGCGGTGCGCGAATTCGAGGTGGGCTCCAACCCGCGCCACCTCGCTGACATTGTCCTGGCCGTCTTGCGCAACAACGAGCTGCACCGCGTCGACACGGCAGATGCGTACGCGCTCAAGCCCGGTGACCGCCTGCTCTACATCAAGCACGAGATGCAGCAGGCCGCGGAAGATTCCGATGAAGACGAGGACGAAGGCAACTAATGTTCCTTCCTGTCACCGAGACCGGCCGCGTCCCGGTTACGCCACAGGGCCAGCCGGTCTTTCTGGCTGAGCCGGCGGGGGACATCGTGGTCACGGCCGGGGCCATCCATGCTTTCCTACTGGGCACCGAGGCCGCCGAGCGGCTCGGCTCGCTGCGTGATGCCACCTTCTTTAACGGTCAGCGCGACATCCTTAAAGCCCTGCACCTGATCCGTAACCGTCGGGAAGCGCGCTTTGATCCGCGCAGCGGCCGCGAGCTGTCTTATCCTGCGCCCGGGGCGGTGGGGCGCGACGGCGAGCGCCTCGTCTTCCCACGCCTTGATCCCGCCGTCATCGGTATTATCCGTCACGCAGACTCGGACCAAATCCTGTTGGCTCGTAACCGCCACCGTCCTAACTTCTTCTCCTTGATTGCCGGCTATGTGGATCCCGGTGAGACCCTCGAAGAAGCGATGATCCGGGAGGCACTGGAAGAGACCGGCCGCCGCGTGGAGTCAGTCAAGTACTGGGGTTCACAGCCGTGGCCGCCGAGCGGTTCGTTGATGGTGGGCTTTTCCGCGGTCACGGAGGATGTCCAGCCCGTGTGCGATACTGACGACGAGCTCGCTGAGGTGCGGTGGGTGTCCCGCGCCGAGCTTCCAACAATGACCATTGCCCGCCAGGGCTCAATTGCACACACGATGATTATGGAGTGGTTCCACGGTGATGAGACCGGATCTGTCCCTGCTCGATGAAGACCAACGGGCCGCCGCCACGGCGCCGCGCGGCCCGGTCTGCATCCTGGCCGGTGCCGGAACGGGCAAAACTCGCACGATCACCTATCGCATCGCCCACATGGTGGATCAGGGCTTCGTCAACCCGCAGCGTGTTCTGGCCGTCACTTTTACCTCTCGTGCCGCGAGTGAAATGCGCGAGCGTCTCAACCAGATGGGTGTCGGGGGAGTGCAGGCTCAAACCTTCCACGCCGCGGCGCGCCGCCAACTGAAGTACTTCTGGCCGCAGGTCGCCGGGGATCTGCCGTGGCAGCTCATCGATAATAAGTTCAGCCTGGTTGCACGTGCGGTGCGTTCGCTCGGTCTGGACAATAACAAGGACACCATCCGTGACTTCCTGGGGGAAATCGAATGGGCGAAGTCTTCGTTGATTAGCCCCGAGGGCTATCCCGGCGTCATCGAGTCCACGGACCGCGAAGCACCGGGGGATCCGGCCAAGGTGGCAGAGGTCTTCCGCCGCTACGAGGACATGAAGGCCACCCCGGATCTCATGTACCTTGATTTCGATGATTTGCTCATGCACATCGCGGGCGCCATCGAGAACGTACCTGCGGTGGCGGAGGTCTTCCGTGAGCAGTACCGCACCTTTGTCGTCGATGAGTACCAAGACGTGACGCCGCTGCAACAGCGCGTGCTGGAGGCCTGGCTGGGGGAGCGCGATGACCTGACGGTCGTGGGCGATGCTAACCAGACCATTTATTCCTTCAACGGAGCTTCCCCGGAGTACCTGCTGAATTTTTCCCGCACGTATCCGCAGGCCACGGTGGTAAAGCTGCAGCGAGATTACCGCTCCACTCCGCAGGTGACGGATTTGGCCAACGAGGTCATCTCGAAGGCCACGGGCCGCGCGGCGGAGACCCGCCTGGAGCTGCAAGGTATGCGCGAGCCTGGCCCCGAGCCCACTTTTAAGGCCTATGAGTCTGAGGAGATCGAAGCCAAGGAGGTCGCGGGCCAGGTTCTGACTTTGCTCAACCAGGGCGTGAAGGCTTCCGAAATCGCAATTCTCTACCGCATCAACGCGCAATCAGAGCAGTTTGAGCAGGCGCTTGCCGACGCCGGAGTGGTCTACCAAGTCCGCGGCGGCGAGGGATTCTTCCGCCGCCCAGAGATCTTGGAGGCCATCCGCGTGCTCATCGCTGCCACGCGCCGTGATGATCTGCCGAATGACCCTGTGGCCGTGGCACGTGCGGCCTTCGTGGAGCTGGGGCTGTCCGCCACGGAGCCGCAGGGTGCGCAGGCGCGTGAGCGCTGGCAGTCGCTCACGGCGTTGGTGGATCTCATCGCGCAGATCGTGGAGGACCACGAAGGGATCGACCTGCCTGGCGTGCTGGGGGAGCTGCACCGCCGCTCCGAAAACAAGCACAACCCCACGATGGAGGGCGTGACCCTAGCGACCATCCACGCTGCCAAGGGCCTGGAGTGGGATGCGGTGTTCTTGGTGGGGCTCACCGAAAAACTCTTGCCCATCAACCACGCCATCAAGGCTGGCGATGAACACGTGGAAGAAGAGCGCCGGCTGTTCTATGTCGGCATTACCCGTGCGCGCGAGCACCTGGCTTTGTCGTGGGCGTTAGCCAAGACCACCGGTTCGCGGGCTTCGCGTGAGCGCACTCGTTTCTTGGATGGCGTGGTGCCAGGAATCGAAGAAAGCCAGTCCTCCAACCGCCGCTATCGCCCGCGCCGCTGCCGGGTGTGCTCGGGCCAGCTCAGCAGCCCAGCGGAAAAGGTCTTAGGCCGCCACGAGTGGTGCGAATATGAGGGCGATGAGGATGTCTTCAATGCGCTGCGCGCCTGGCGCGCGTCCGTTGCTAAGGACTCCCAGGTTCCTGCCTACGTCGTGTTTTCCGATGCCACCCTGCAAGCCATCTCGGAGGCGCTTCCCGCCAGCGAGGCCGAGTTGCTGGACATCTCCGGGGTGGGCCCCTCCAAGCTGGAGCGCTACGGCGCGGAGGTGCTGCAGATCATCGCCTCGACCCGGGGTTAGGCACCGGCGCAGTACGTACAGCGCGGGTGCTCCATCAGCAGCCGGTGTTGCTCGATCCCGTAGGGGTCTATCTCCTTAAGCTCCCCGGCTAACGGCTTGCCGCCGGGAGCCCCGGGCGGGGCGGGCCTTCCCAAAAGGCGGCGGATGGTGACCGCAGCATGCATCACTATTGCGGTGCGCACGATTGGATCCCCCGGCGGTTCTACCGCGGCGGCGCGGCGCGCCACCTCGTGCCACTGCTCGTCCGCATCGATGCGGTGCAGATGCGCGCACAGTGGGCAAGGCCCCGCGCCGGACACCCGGACCGGACCGATGATGCCGCGGGCATCCAACATCGATACCGGCAGCCACGTCGCCGAGGATTTGTGCAGGGCTTGTGCCCATTCCGTGGCGCCGTCCAACATGTCGACGGCCACGATCGGCAGGTACCCGGCCACGTTCGCGATGTACTCGGAGGGTGTTTCGCTGTGGAGAGGGGAGCGGGGCTGGAAGGAATCGTTAAGGAGGACATCGCGCAGCTCATTGGCGAGGGCCGACGTACCCAGCACGGCCACGCGCTGCGGCTGGGGCGCTGGCCATAGAACCCGGTAACTGATCAGATCATCAACCAGGCTGCGGGCAGCGGACGGGCTCGTACCCGTATTCTCGATGGATTTTTCAATGGTTTGCCGGGTCAGCGGGGTGCGCAACCGGTTGAGCAGACGTGCCAGTTGCGGGTGGGCCTCGAACACGCCAACGCGCGTGGCGTCCATGCCACACTGGAGCATTCCAGGTTCGCGCTCCAGGATTGTGGTTTCCGGCGCCAGCATGTACGTCTGTGCAGACATGGTTTCCTCCCCGTTGATGACCCACCCCAGCTGTGCTTAGCCATCATTGCACCACAGGTAGAATGCCCTGTCATGTCGAGCAATCCCGAGGTCCGTGTCATCCGCTCCGCCCGGCGCCGTCGCACCGTTCAAGCCCGCGTTGTTGATGGCGTTCTCGAGGTGCGCATTCCCGCCTGGATGTCGGCAGCAGAAGAGCAGAAAGCGGTGGATGAGATCGTGGCGAAGGTGCGTAAGAAGCACACCTCGTCGCAGCGTTCCGACGCCTCTCTCGCTGCCCGCGCATGCACCTTGAACACTCGCTATTTGGAAGACCGCGCCACGGTGGGATCCATTCGGTGGGTCAGCAACCAAAAATCCCGTTGGGGTAGCTGCACTACCTCAACGGGCGATATTCGGATTTCTGACCGGCTGCAGGATGTTCCCGACTACGTCCTCGACGCGGTCATCATCCACGAGTTAACGCACACCTTCATCCCGGGTCATGGTCCGGACTTCTGGGAGTGGGCTGACCGCGCGCCCAAAGCAGAGCGCGCGAAAGGATACCTCGAGGCCTACCAGCGTTTCCGCTAGTTCTCTTCTTCCGGCCCGTCCTCTTTGTCCTCGCCGCCGTCGGCGTCTGTGTCCTCACCAGCGCTGTCGCTGGTGTTATCGCTGGCATCGTCCCCGGCATCCTGCTGGCGAAGCATCTCCTCCAGCTTGGAGAATTCTGCCTCAAAGCCCTTATCAGGATTGTCATCGAGCAAACCGTCGATGAAGGACGCCGGGTTCTCCAGGTGATCCGCCGTGGGCAGAAGATCCGGGTGGTCCCAGGCGGAATCGCGCTTATCGGCGCCCACCGCGACGGTGGCGCGGCGCCACAGCTCAGCGGCGGCCTCCACCTTCGGGGCGTTGAGCTCGATGCCGACGACCTGGGAGAAGGCCTTCTCTGCGGAGCCGCCAGTGGAGCGGCGGTGCGCCCACGCCTCAGTCATTGCCTTCGTAGACGGGATGCGCTCTCCCAGTGCCTCGGTCACCACGTGTTCAACCCAGCCCTCGACGAGTGCCAGGAGGGTCTCCAAGCGGGAAGCCGCTCCCGCGTTGCGGGAGGTGATCCGCGGGGACAGGTCCATGCCCTGCAGCTTGTTCATCGCGTCCTGGATGGCCTGCGGGTCACCGGATTCCAGGTTGAGCTCGCGGGTAGCTTCCTCGATATGGGAGGTGTCGATGACCAAGCCCATGGCGTATTCCTCAACGGAGGAGACGAGGCGCTCGACCAACCACGGCACGTGCTTGAACAGGCGCTGGCGGGCGGCCTCACGGGCGCCGATGTAGACGAGTACTTCCTGGCCCGGAACGTTGAGATCGCGCGCGATGGCCTGGATATTGTGCGGCAAGAGTGCGGTGGTGCCTGCGGGGGAGACAGGCAAGCCGAAGTCGGAACCGGTCAGCGCCTGCGCAGCCAGGTCACCGAGGGCGTGGCCGAGCTTCATCCCGAAGTTCATGCCAGACATCGAGTTCATCATCGAGGTCATCGGGCCCATCATCTCGCGGGCCTCCTCCGGCAAGGATTCCAGCTGCGCGGAGTTCATATGCTCCGCCACCGGGGTGACCATGCGCTGCCACATCGGAAGTGTCTCATCCAGCCACTGCGCGGAATTCCACGCGGTCACGGCGCCGGACGCGGTGGGGAGAATCGTGGCATCATCCAGCCACAGTTCCGCCAGCCGCACGGCTTCCTGCACGGCAGTGCGGTCCTGCTCGCTGACCTCTTTATCGCGGGAGATCTGCTGGTGCGCGATGCGCTTGGCCAAGTCATAGTTGACCGGACCAGCACCCTCCGGGGAATTCATGGAGGAGCCCATGCCGGACAGCATCTGGCCGAACTGATTCAACAGGTCTCCTAGGCCACCGTTGCCCGCGCTGAAGCCGAAGGCGCCGAACGGGTTCTGGTCGCGACGATCGTTGTCATCGTCATCGTCGTTATTGGGGAAGGAAAAACCGAATCCGTTGCTCATGGGCCCTAATCTACTAGGTTTCCTAGCGTGGATTCTAGGACCGCGGCAACGCTGAGAGCGAACAAGCATCATAAGGCTGTAGGCTGATCCTCCGTGAAAACTCCGCAGAACCCCCGAACCCGCCGCCTGTCCACTCTGACGTGGGGAGCCATCCCGGTGGTGCTGACGGGAGCCCTGCTCAGCGTCGACCACATTCCTGGCACCGATATCACCTTGTCCGTTCCGTATGCCGCCGAGGGGCCAGGTCCTACCGTGGACACCTTGGGCGAGGTCGAAGGGGAGCCCGTCGTCAACGTCGAAGCCCCAGAGACGTTCCAACCGAAGGGGCATCTCAACATGACGACGGTCTCTGTGCGCACCAACATGACGCTGGCCCAGGCCCTGGGGCTGTGGCTGTTTACGGATGACACCATCGTCCCCATCGAAAACATCATCCCGCAGGGCAAGACGGATAAGGAAGTCCAGGAAGCCAATCAGCAGGCCTTTACCCAGTCCGAGTCAGCGGCCACGGTCGCCGCCATGGACTATCTGGACAAGCCCGTGCGGATTGAGGTCGCACAAGTCCTCGACGACGGCCCGGCAGCAGGCGCGCTTGACGACGCCGACATCATCACCACCGTCAACGGTGACAAGGTCACGGAGCCTGGCCAAGTGCAAGAGAAGATTCGTGCTCTTCAGCCTGGCGATGAGGTGGAGCTAGGCATCGTTCGCAAGGGCGAGAAAAAGACAGTCCGCGTGACTCTTGGCTCCCACCCAGAGCAAGGGGATGTGGCCTTGCTGGGCATCCTCATGGCCTCTGTTCCCACTGAGGACATCACCGTGGATTACAACCTGCAGGACATCGGCGGTCCCTCGGCCGGCATGATGTTTACCTTGGCGGTGATTGACAAGCTTTCTAGCGAGGACCTCACCGGCGGGCGCTTCGTTGCCGGCACCGGCACTATTGGTGAGGACGGTGAGGTCGGCCCCATCGGTGGCATTGTGCATAAGGTAAGCGCAGCGAAGGAGGCGGGCGCCGAGCTTTTCCTCGCACCAGCCGACAACTGCGCAGAGGCGGTTAGCCGCGAAACGGGCGACATGGTGGTGGCCAAAGTTCACACGCTGGACGATGCCATCGAGGCCATGCACAACTTCGCCGAGGGAAGTCCCGTCGAGACCTGCGAAGGCTAGTCCTTAGACTAGGCCCAGCTCCTTAAGGCGCTCTTCCGGATCGTCTTGGTCCGTGGAGATCATCTGCTGCATGATAAGGCCCTCATCGTTATCAACCACGGTGAGGATGGCCGTGTTGCCCAGCATGGACCAGCCCACGACGCGGCTTCCACTGTCCTCGATGACACGGGAACTGCGCAGTTCGGTGAGTACCTGGGTGGTCTGGGAAGCCTTGGTCTTCGACTTGAAGAACTGGAACTGGCCAACCTCCGAGCCGGAGCAGTTGAAGGAATCCGTCACGCCATTGGGATCGCAGCGGTCGAATTGTGCGAAGATCTCTTCCGGCACGAGGCCACCGAAGATCTCATAAGCCTGCTCCACGGATTCATTGAAGTCTCCGCTGGGCTCAGCGGACTCGCTGGCGTCTTTGTCTTTGTCCTTCCGAGCAACGGAGCTTCCTGCTGTCGCGGATTCATCCTCCGCCTCCGAGCTGTCAGCAGACTCGGTCGTGGCGGGAGTAGTCGTCTCGGATTCCTCGGTGGAGGTGGCCGGGGCCGGCGCGCTGGTCTTCTCCGCGGCGGTGGTTGCTTCGCTCGCAGGTGCCGGCTCAGGGGAGGGCACATCGTCCTTCCCACATGCGGTGAGCAGGCAGCCGGTGGCAAGCACGGCCGAAGCTGCGGCGGTGAAGCGGGATGTCAAGCGCACGAGAGACTCCTCTATCAATTGCGTGCCCAGCCCCGAGAGCTGAGCGCTAATGGCCACTGCATTCTGAGTTTAGTCGATTAGAGTATTTCCTCCGGATCCTGCTCCAACCCGTAGCGCAAGGCAGCGATGACCCCCGGTGCCACATTCGGACCGCCGCGCAGCTGAATATCATCTTCCGCGAAGGGGCCGGCTTCCGCGAGTTCCTCCTCGGTTGGACGCAGTTGCAGCAGGGTGAGCTCGGCGCCGTTCTCCTCGAACTCCGTGGTGCCGTCCGCGGAGCCACCGTCCATGGCGGTAGCCCGCAGCACTCCGGAGAAGAGGCGGGCGGGGCGGGCGTCGGCAAGCGCGGCGTCCGAGGTGTCCTTAAACGTGATCTCCTGTGCCAGGATGACCCCGGCGATCTCCTGTGGCCAAGCTAGGCGGGAGACGTAGTCGGCGAGGTGCTCGGAACCCGGCTCGATGCCTTCCGGCAGCTCCTGCACCACGAGGGTGAGGGGAGAGGAATCATCGACGTCGCCGAGCTGGGCGGCCACCAGCTCAGTGGGGACGAGAGCAAAAAGGGTAGGAGGCGCATCCCAGCCCTCGGCGTGGATGAAGTCCACGGCTTCGCGCATGGCCTTGTTGAGCGCGCGGTGTACAGCGGGCTGGGAGGAAGGTTGGGAACTCATAAGCGTCCTTGTTCGTTGACGGTCATAGTGCTTCTCTAGACTAGAAGCTTGATACCTCTATATTCGCACGACACTTGATTGGAGCTGGAGTTGGCTTCCGGACTCAACCGACCCGCCGCCCCGATGAAACGGCCGCCCAAATTTCTCTCGTGGGTTGTCGCCATCATCGCGGTCCTCTTGTTCATTGGCCCCATGTTGGTGGGCTTCTATACGGATTGGAAGTGGTTCGGCGCGATTGAGTACCGTGGGGTCTTCACCAAGACCTTGATCACGCGCATCGTCCTCTTCATCCTCTTCGGCCTCGTAGCAGCGGCTATTACGTACGTTGCGGGCCTGATTGTGTGGCGGGGGCGCGGTGACTCGATGGACATGGCGGATTTCAATTCCCCCGTCTATCAGTACCGCAAGTCCATTGAGAGCACGATGAGTGTCTTCCTCAAGGTCATCCCGGTGCTCGTTGGCGTCGTTTCCGGCCTGTTGGGGCAAGCCAACTGGCGGACCGTCATGCTCTTCCTCAATTCCCACGATTTTGGGGTGACGGATCCGCAGTTCAACCACGACCTTGGCTTCTACGCTTTCCGCTTGCCGGTGTGGTCAATGCTGGTCAGCGCCGCCTCCATGCTGGTCGCCGTGTGCTTCCTCATCGCACTTGTGGGGCACTACATTCTGGGTGGCATCCGCTTGGGTAATCGCGCCGCTGGCGTGCGTGGTTCGTTGTCGAAGGCGGCCCGCACCCAGCTCGCCGTGACTGGTGGCATTTGGATGCTGCTCCAGGTGGCTGGCTACTGGCTGGGGCGCTACGAGTTGCTGTACAACCAGCATTCGCTGTTTACGGGTGGTTCCTACACGGACATCAATGCCTACCTGCCGGCAAAGATCATTCTCATGATCATCGGCGTGTTCGTGGCCGTGGCAATCTTCTCTGCGGTGGTCATTAAGGACCTGCGTATCCCTGGCCTGGCCGTGGTGCTCATGGTTCTGTCCTCATTGGTCATCGGCCAGGGCTGGCCGCTCATCATGGAGCGTTTCTCCGTGAACCCGAACCGCCAGGCTAAAGAGGCGGAGTCGATCTCCCGCAACATCGAGTCCACTCGCTTTGCCTACGGCCTCACCGATGAGAAGGTGACTTACGAGGAGAACTGGGGCGCGGAGGACGTCGCCGATGACAAGGTTGCTTCCGATGACTCCACCATTTCCAACCTGCGCCTGCTGGACCCGGATATTTTGGCGCCGACGTTCACCCAGATGCAGCAGCTGAAGAACTTCTACGGCTTCCCAGAGACGCTGGCGATGGATCGCTATGAAATCGATGGCGAACTCCGCGACTTCGTGGTTGCAGCCCGCGAGCTGGATCCGAACGAGCTGCAGGAGAACCAGCAGAACTGGATTAACCGCCACACCGTGTATACCCACGGCAACGGTTTCATCGCCGCGCAGGCCAACACGGTCGATGAAGTGGCTCGTGATGCCGGCTCCGCGCGTGGTGGTTTCCCCATCTTTACGGTGGCTGACCTGCAGACCCAGGCGGGCAAGGACGCCGAGGGCGAGGGCGAAACCAAGAATGCTGAAGAATCCCTCGGCATCAAGGTGGACCAGCCGCGCACCTATTTCGGCCCGGTTATCGCCAGCGCCCAGGATGGTATGGACTATGCCATCGTGGGCAAGACCGGTGATGAGGCCGTCGAGTATGACACCGATACCTCTACCTACACCTATGACGGTAAGGGTGGCGTCGACATCGGCAACATTGTTGACCGCACTGCCTTTGCGCTGAAGTACCAGGAACTCAACTTCCTGCTCTCGGACCGCGTGGGGCCGGAGTCCAAGCTGCTCTATGACCGCGACCCGCGCGAGCGCGTGGAGAAGGTTGCTCCCTGGCTAACGACGGATTCCTCCACCTACCCGGCGGTCATCGACGGCCGCATCAAGTGGATCGTCGACGGCTACACCACCTTGGATTCTTTGCCGTACTCGCAGCGCACCTCTCTGACGGAGACCACCCAGGATGCGCAGAACCCCACGGGCACGACGCAGCGCTTGGTCAACGATCAGGTGGGCTATATCCGTAACTCGGTGAAGGCGACTGTCGACGCCTACGATGGCACCGTCGACCTCTATGAGTTCGACACCGAAGACCCCGTGCTTAAGGCCTGGGAGGGTGTCTTCCCGGGCGTCGTCAAGCCCGAGTCGGAGATCTCCGACGAGCTGCGTCAGCACATGCGCTACCCGGAGGACATGTTCAAGGTACAGCGCAACCTGCTGGCCAAGTACCACGTGGATGACCCGGGCGTCTTCTTCAACAACGATGCCTTCTGGTCCGTGCCGGAGGATCCGACCGCTGGTGAGTCCCAGGGTCTGAACCAGCCGCCGTACTACGTGCTGGCTTCCGACCCGGAGACCAATAAGCCGAGCTTCCAACTCATCACCTCCTACCGCGGTCTGAACCGTCAGTTCCTCTCTGCACACATGGCGGTGTCTTCCGACCCGGATACCTACGGTGACATCACCGTGCGCGTGCTGCCGACGAACACCCAGACCCAGGGCCCGAAGCAGGCACAGGATGCGATGATGTCTTCTGACCAGGTGGCTCGTGACCGCACGCTGTGGCAAGGCTCGAATGACCTGAAGAACGGTAACCTGCTGGCCCTGCCGGTGGGTGGGGGAGAGATTCTCTACTTGGAGCCGATTTACTCGCAGCGCAAGGGTCAGGAGTCTGCGTTCCCGAAGCTGCTGCGCGTGCTGGTGTCCTACAAGGGCCGCGTGGGCTATGCGCCGACCATCGGTGAGGCCCTAGAGCAGGTCGGTATCGACCCGAAGGCTGCCCAGGACATCACCGAAATCGAGGGTGACTCCGGCAAGCAAACCGAAAAGGAGTCCGATAGCGGCGACCAAAAGGAATCCAAGGATTCCAAGGATGCTGAGGCTTCTGTGCCGGCATCGGCCCCGAAGGCTTCGAACGAGGGCGAGGCTATCGACGCCATCAACAAGGCTCTCGACGGCGTGGACAAGGCCAAGAATGGCTCCTTCGAGGAGTACGGAAAGGCTTTGGACGAGCTGGACAAGGCAGTGGAAGACTACCGCTCCCTGCAGTCCCAGTAAATCCGGATAGGCGCCGACGAAAAACTCGGCGCCTCACCTATGAAATGGCGTCTGCCCAGGGGATTTGGGTAGGCGCCAAGGTGTCTGTATAGTTACATCCGTCGCCGGCACACGGGGTTTCAACCCTAGTGTTTATATCCAGTGTGCTGAAGCGTTTGATGTATGGAAGTGCATCTCGACGCGGGGTGGAGCAGCTCGGTAGCTCGCTGGGCTCATAACCCAGAGGTCGTCGGTTCGAATCCGGCCCCCGCTACCAACTTCCAGAACCCCACCAGTCACGCTGACTGGTGGGGTTTCTTCGTTTTCGACTAGCGGGGCGGAACCGGAACGATGTTTGCGTCTAGGAATCCTGTGGCAAGAGCTAAGTGGATAGAGTGGGGTCACGTATAAATCGCAAGGTAATGGAGGATTGTCATGTCTGCTTCGGCTCCACGAGTATTGCTCCTTGGGTTTGGCGCAATCGGGCGTCAATTGGTGTCACTCTTTGACCCATCGGAATTCGAAGTCAGTGCATTTGTTCGTGATGCTGCCCCGCACCGAGAACGCGGCGCCTTGGGAGTATCCCTTTACGATGACAACCTTCCCAGGCTCATCGATGCCCACGATATCGTGGTTGAATGCGCAGGCGTTGCGGCGGCGAAAGAACACGGACCGGCGGTGATTACACGTAGCAAGGATCTGGTGTTGACTTCAGTAGGCGCTTTGGCCGATCCTGATGCGCGCCAAACACTGTTGTCTGGGCCTGGAAAAGTGCATGTCACCTCTGGTGCGATCGGCGGATTTGATTTGTGGGCAGCGCTTGCAGAGTCGAATGCCGTGGACACCGTAAAGATTCGAACGACCAAGAAAGCCGAAGCCCTCATTCAAGGCTGGATGAATGATGACGAGCGCGCGCAACTAGAAAACGCAACAGAACCGTTTCTACTTTTCAGTGGCAGCCCTAGTGACGCGATTGCAAAATTCCCTGGCAACGTCAATGTTTCCGTCGCCCTTGCCTGGGCGACTCGCGGCAAAGGCCCCAGCGATGACGAGTTGCTTGCGCGTTCACTTGAGCGCGTATCGGTTGAGCTCATTGCTTCTCCGAATCTGGCTGATACGCGCCATCACATCGAGGTAACGGGCTCTGCCGGTACGTTCTCTCTGGTTAGCGAATCTGCTCCTAGTCCCGTGAACCCCAAAACCTCCGCGATTACGGCGTTGTCGGTTGCACACACTTTAAGACACGCGATGGCTTCGCTTCAGTAGCGGAGGTGGTGCCCTGCAGGGTGGAGTACTACGTCACGACAGTCACCGTAAATAAGCCCCGAAATCTTGAAGATTCGGGGCACTATTTACCGTGAATGACGTTCTTCGGGAGAGCGGTTAGCGGTTCAGGCTTCTAATTACGACAACCAGAGCGATAACGAGACCGAACAGGACCAGCAATCCAAGCCCCACCAAAAGGAAGGGAAACCCGGAGAAGAACGATGAGTCATCGCTGTCTTGCGCGCGGTTCTCCTTGTCTTCTTTATCTTCTTTTTCCGCTGGCGCAGAGGGCTTCTCGGTCTCGAGTTTGACCGGTGCAAAAGTTGGCTCCGGAACGGGATCGCCCATGGCGTCTGCCACGAGGTCATAAGTAAGCACCGGCAACTGGGTGTTTTCGTCGATTTCTTGCTCGGTCAGGAGCTGCTCGTAGTTAACAGCGATGTATTGCTCGCCGCCCTGCCACACGCTTTCGGTTTCCCACATCCCAGACCCATCGTTGTGCGAGCCGCCGTAACGGTTGGCAAAGAGGATTGGTGCTGGGTAGCTGAAATCCATCTTGGTGTCTTTCTGAATGGTCGCGTGGGACCCCTCAACGTGAATCTGTGCCCGGGCTTCGTTGTACGCGGTAACGATCAGGGCGTCACCCGGCCCATTGTTGTCAAAGTCATCGGCCTCTTCGACCATGGAGACCGTGCCGGCAACCTGTTGCCCGTGTTCGGCAGAAATGCGATAAAAGTGCGTTTCACCAGGCACAATCTGTGCGCGTACCGGCTGCTGTGGGGTGAGCTCAGCAGCGTTGGTAAACCACGTTCCGGGAGTAACCTCAGTGGCGTCGCCGGAAGCCGTGACATGGCCGGGTTCGGTCTTTTCCTCGGCCAGATCTGGTTGGCCCTCCATGTCCGGCTCGCCAAAGCGGGTGATGGTCACTTCTACGCCGAGCTCCTCATCCTGTTTCCAATCACCTCGTCGCTCGATAATGAAGGCAAGTTCATCGGAGTCGCAGCCCTCTTCACCACCCTGGGTGCTATACAAGGTCGCTGTTTGGTACTGGTTTACCGAGTTATCACCAGCGGTAGCGGTGTCGAGCTCGCAAGATAGCTCGGCTGCGTGAATTCCCAAGTACAGAGTTCCACCTTTTCGGAAGTTGTTGATGCTTGGTGTTTGCGTTGAGTTGGCGCTGATCACAACGCGCTCGCCTTCAGCAATGGGGGTGGTGAAGAATGTCTCGGATTCAGCCGAGTGGCCTTTACCTTCCGTCGGCAGAAGAGTGGTGGAGAAGGCCTCTATGTCACGGTCTACCTTGGCGGGGGAACCCTCGGTTTTGCCGCCTTCGATCTCCTCTAGGTTGGACTCGTAGGCGTTGAAGGTGCGCGGGGCCGCACGGTTCAGCTCCTTGGCCAAGCTATCGGCGTCGGAGGCGTTGGCGTAGGTGCCGCCGGTGGCGTCGGCAATGCACTGCAGTTCCTGCTGAGCCTCGGGCTCAACGTTGAAGCCGACGGTGTTGATGACTAGGTCGATGCCCTGCTCCTTCAGCTCCTTCGCCACATCGCAGACTGGTGGCGGGGTACAGGTGGCAACGCCATCCGAGACCAAGATGATGCTGCGCTGGCCTTCTTTGGGGAGTTCTGCCGCGGCCTTGCGCAGGGACTCGCCGATGGGCGTAAAGCCGCGCGGTTGCAGGCCGTCCATGTGGGCGATCATCTTCTCAGAGTTGCCGGCCTCGGGTGGTGTGACCACGGTGATGTCCTGGCAGCCGGCCGCCTCATCTTCAGGGGCCTCGCCGGTGTTGCCGCCGTAGGTGACAAGCCCCAGAGGGGCGTCGTCACCAGCCTCCGTGATGAAGGTGCGGGCGGCATCTTTGGCGGCATCAATGCGGGTCTGCCCGCCGGCGTCGTTGGTGATCATCGAGCCGGAGGAATCGAAAACCACCATGGTTGGGGCCATGGTGCTGGAAGAGGAACTGGGGGCGTTCGTCTCTTCTTCAGCAGAGGCTACCGGAAGGAGACCTGATACAACGGCAAGAGCGGTTGTTCCAAGAACAGCGATCAACGCCGTTAACAGAGGCGTTAGAGAGAAGCGTGACGTGTTTTCCATGTGAGCCAAGCTACATTGAACGCCTGCATGCCGCTTGCCATCGGAAAGGCGGTGGGGAATATCCCCCGAGCTACCTGCATGATTCTTCTTTAAAATCGCCCCCATGACAGCAGAAGACGACTTTTATGCCCTGAAGTATTCCTTCGACAGTGTCTTCACGCGCCCGATCGTCGACTTTGCGGAAAGCGCCCGCCCAGATTCGCCTACCACCTCCAAGCTGTGCGGAACCCCGTACCTGCCAGAGCACGCGCCGTACCCCGAGTACGACGACGAGCCCATGTGCTTTATTGCCCAGTTCAATTTCGCTGAGTTTGAACCGCTTCCCGGTTTCCCTACCTCCGGCCTCCTTCAGCTTTTCGTACCCGGTGAGTACGGATGGGGAATGGAACTCTGTAACAAGTATGTGGCGACAGGTGAACGCGCTTCCACGCCCTTCGCTCGATACCTTGAAGACATCTCCGCCCCACACGTAGGCGAGGTGCCGGAGGAAGTAGAGGATTCAGGAGAGCACCCAGCGGAGGAACCGCTGGAGGCTACGACTATCGACGGGAAGCTGAGCGAGCTGAGCGTTACCGAAAACGCGCACGAGTTCGGCCGCACCGCCTTTTGGAACAACGACCTTAGGGCTCTCCTGCGGCGCGGCGAGGACCTGGTGGATGTTCACACATACGGCTGGGGCATTATCACGCGGCGCGTTATCGACGGGGAAACCACAATCGAGGCGACGAAGCTCCCCGGCGATACTAAGGACGGCCAGAAGGAATTGTTCGATGAGATTGTGGCCAGCGTTGAAGCCGAGGGGTTCAGCGTTGATCCCACCGCTGAGGAATCAGAGGAGCGCGTAAACCTCGAGGACGGGCAGTGCGAGGTTCGCCTCGGCGGCTACGCTACCTACTGGAACCCCAGCAAACTTCCTATTAGCGATGAACACATCGCACTCGCGACGGCGGATAATGGTGGCACATTCGAATGGGGTGATGGAGGAATCGGAAACTTTTACATCCACCCCGAAGACCTCGCCGCGCGTAACTTCGACAAGGTTCTCTTCGACTGGGACTGCGGCTAAAGCGGCTGCCATCCCTATCGCTCATCCAGCGCCCGCAGATAAAACCACCGGATCAGAGCGCGCCGGGGTATATCGAGCAGCGGGCGCAGGAAGGTTAGGTGGGCGGGGTGGGAGGAGGCGTCGACAAGCAGCAGCGTGCGCCCATCCCGCAGGCGTTCTAAGGTGAAGGTCTCCTCGCCGCGCTCAATGTGGCCGGGGAGGGTGCCGTAGGTAAAACCGCAGCGTCCCTCCTCGTGGAACACATCCACCACTCGGCAGCGAAACTCCCACGGCCCCAACCCGAGGCCGACCTCCGCGCCTTCTTCCACCGTGGCGTGGCTCGGGCGAACCCGAAAAAGACCGCTGCGCTGCGGGCCCCAGCGGAACAGTTTGTCTGCGGCAATATCGAAATCGGCGTCTATGACACGGGACATGTGCAGCTGCGGGAACCCTTCGGCGGAGGAGTAGGAGAGTGGCTCAGGCATGGGGCTTAGCCTAGTCAAACTGCCCTTAGAAGATGCTTGAGAAGAGTAAAATAGGGTGTATGCAGGAGAAACGACAACGACTTATCGTTCCTGACTTAGCGCGCGGCACGGCGCTTTTGGGGATTGCCATGGCGAATGCTGTGCAGAGCTGGGTAGTCAATGAGTGGTCGATAGGCCCCAGCTCCACCGTGGGCGGTGTGCGCCCCGGCAGCACTTTAGACATTTTCTCCGCGGTGTTCACCGGCATGTTTGTACGTGTGCGAGGCCTGCCGATGTTCTGCATGCTGTTGGGCTTCGGCATTGGTCTCATTGCTGCGAGCCTGCAGCGCAAGGGCTACACCACTACAGAGTCACGGCGTGTGCTCATCCGCCGCTACGGATTGCTGGCGGTCTTTGGTCTGGCACATGGCTTCGTGCTTTTCGACGGGGACATCATGCTGGTCTATGGCCTCATGGGCATCGCGTTGGCTCGGTGCTTTACGCTCTCGACGCGCACGCTGCGGCGCATTGCCTACTGGTTCTTTGGCGGCTATGCGGCTTTCGCCGGTTCGGGCGCATTGGGAGCCTATTTTGGTTACTTCAATCCTCTGCCCAGTTCGCGGCCGATGACCGATGACCTTGTCACCTTCGGCGACTATTTCGCCCGCAACCTGCGCGGTGAGGTTGCTGCCTTGGGGCAGGTCCCCATCGTCTTCGTGGGGCTAGTAGGTGCCTTGCTCATCGGGTACATCTGGGCGCGGGAGGGCGTGCTGGCCAACGTTTCTGCACACCGCCGCACTCTCATCACCTGGGTTGTCATCGCAGGCGCGGTCATCGTCTTTGTGGGGCTTCCGTGGGGTCTTACTGCCGCTGGCGTTTTACCAATTGAACTGGAACCAGTGTTCTTCATGCTGAACCAGGCTTGTGGCTTTCTTACTGGTCCTGGCATTCTGGCGATATTGGCACTGCTCACGGAGAGACTCGACAACCGGGTCCCCGGGTGGGCCTATGCTTTCGTAGCGCTAGGCAAGCGCTCGATGTCGGGCTACATTTCGCAGTCGGTCTTCTTCATCATTCTGGTTACCCCAGCTGGCTTCGGACTAGGTGCGGATGCTTCGGTGAGTGGCAAGCTTGGTATCGGTCTGCTGGTCTTTGTCCTGACGCTGCTGCTCGCTGCTCTGCTTGAGGCTTGGGGCAAACCTGGCCCGTTCGAGTGGGCGCATCGCCGGTTGGCGTATGGCCCAACGGGTCGTATTGAGCCTAAGTCGGCTCTCGGGTCGGCTTGACGTTGGTCTAAGCGGCTGCTTCCTCACACAGGAGCCAACTGCAGAGCTCCTTTTGGGCGCGGTCGACGCCTCCGGAGTAGCTTTCCTCGAGCTCCAGCTTGACGCCATCAAAAATGCGCTCTGAGATGAGTTCCGCGCGCTCTCTGCTCAGCTTCCCCTGCAGCTCATCGAGGGGCACCTTGAGCTCCGTATACGGGCTCGGACGAAAGTACCATGACCGCATGTCGTCGGCGTAGACGACGATAATCGTCTTCGTCATCTGCGATTCCAGCACAACATTTCCAAATACCAGTGACGTCAGCGTCTTCGATTCCATGGCCGCGATTGTAGGCCTGTGTAATGGAATATACGAGGCTTCATTTTTGGAGGCGTTCCGATATATTTTGTCAACCTCGCGGGTGTCTTAATCGGGGTTGATGTTTCAGCCGGGGCCGTTTGGACGTGTTGTTGTCGGACATGGCTTCAGCTCTGCAGGCATTGCCGCTGAGCAGTAATGGGAAGCTGGATCGTCGTGCCCTCCCCGATCCAAATTAAGTTAAAAAGTCTCGGATTACCCTTGTTAGCCTACCCTGGGTGATGGTAGCCTTGCCTAACCTTGTTCGTTTAGTGAAATGGAAACCCATTCAGGATGAAGAACTCAATCGTTGTCCGTGCGCTCAGTCTCGCCGTGCTCTCCACTACCCTGATGTTGGGAGCCTGCAGCTCCGATACAGATGGCAAGGCGGAAAATACTTCCTCAGGCGCAAACTCCGCAGCGAATTCCGGTGATAATGCCTCCGAAGTCACCATCAAGCACGCCAGGGGGGAAGACACATACCCCGTAAACCCCGAGCGCGTCGTTGCCATTGGTCCAGCCATCGACAACCTGCTGGCTATGGGCATCAAGCCCTCCGCCGTGGTGGTGTCTGCTAAGGACATGAATGCCCCGTGGCGCGACGGCAAGTTGGACGGCGTGGAGATTATCAAGCAGACCGATTTCAAGACTCTGCCGAAGGAAGAGATCGCTGCCGCTGCTCCGGATTTCATCGTCGGGGACTACTGGACGATCTCCGAGGATAACTACACACAGCTCTCCGAGATCGCGCCCACTCTGGGTGGTATTGGCACCGAGGGTGAGGGGATCGGCTGGAAGTCGCAGCTGAAGGAGCTCGGCAAGATCTTCAACAAGGAAGATAAAGCTCAAGAAGTCATCGACCAGGATGAGAAGGTCTTCACCGATGCGAAGTCCGAGCTGCCGAATATCGAGGGTAAGACCGGTGTGGTCTCCCAGTTCGCTCAGGGATCCTTTGGAGCTGTGGCCGACCCGAAGGACCCAGGAGCCTCTTTCATCTACGACCTGGGTATGAAATTCCCGGAACCTCTGACCGACGGCTCTATTGAGGTAAAGCAGGGGCGCGTGACTCTGTCGCCAGAAAACGTCTCCGCCCTGGCTGCGGACTTCATGGTGATCTATAACCGCACCGGTGACATCGCGGAGGTGGAGAAGATCCCGGGCTACTCAGACCTGCCGCAGGTCAAGTCCGGCGCCACCCTGGCGGGTAACGAGGCTGTGGTTGCCGGCCTGAACACGCCGACCTCCCTGTCCCGTGCATGGGTATTGGAGCAGGTCAAGCCTACCTTGAAAAAGCTCTCTTAGTCTCTTTTTCTCCAGCACCCCTCGCGAGTGTGTCGCCCGGTGTGGCAGCGTGGGGTGTTTTCTTTTGCCCTTTCTTGTTCGCTCACTCGCCTCCCCGCTGCCGCCCGCCGACCCGCAAGGAACTTTGCTTGTCTTCTGCGCAGTGGGATCCGGCTGCTGCGTGGAGGCGCCGTCCAGGGGCGTATCCGGTGCGGGTGAGCGAACTTGAACTTACGCACGCGCAGCTGGTGAAAGCCGATGGCTGGAAGAACGTTTTCCAGCAGTGGGCACCGCGGTGCTGGACAAGAGTTCGGCTGACCGGCCAGCACCCGAGGCGAGAGGCATCGACCCTGCGCATGCCGACCCACCGCATGCCGATCCACCGCACTGACCCGCTACACACCGTCCCAATCCACTGAACCAACCCACATACTGACCCTATGCACACCGACTCACCGCACACCGCCAACCCAGAAACGAGAAAGGAATGACCATGGCGAGGAATAGCCGAGACAGGGAAATCTACCCCATTACGATCCGCGAACTGCAGGTCGATGACATCGAGGACATCACACCAGGGATGCGTCGCATTACTCTGACGGGCGAACAACTACGCGCCCATAGTGCGTTCGGCGTAGACGCACCCCCGCTAGTCAGCGATGGTTTCGACGACGATATCCGCATCATCTTCCCAGATCCGGCCACCGGGGAGCGCCCTCACCCCATCACACGGGAGGACGCGACGGTGCTATGGCAAGAGGAAGTCAAAGATCTGTTTCGGACATATACCGTCCGTTCATTCGACGCCTCCCAGGGCCGTCTCGTCGTAGACTTCGCGCGGCATGGCCAAGGCCTGGCCGAGGACTGGTCCGCACGAGCTCGACCGGGAGATCCCCTGTATATCGCAGGGCCGAAGTCTTGCGCAGCGCTGCCCACCCACACTCCGTGGCTACTGATGGTGGGCGACGAGACGGCGCTGCCGGCGATTGCTCGCTGTATAGAGTCTTTGCCCGCCGGGTATAGGGCAATGGCGATTATTGAGGTAGCCACGCGGGCACATGTCCAGCGACTGGAGTTCGAAGCACAGGTGGACATTCACTGGCAGGTGCGAGACGAGGGCGGGGACTTCGTGGCGAAAGTTACCGAGTTGTACGGAGAACACCCAGAGTGGGCGGCCGAGCCCGCTGCGATGCCCTATGTATGGGCTGCGGGAGAGGCCGGGCGATTGAAGGTGATCCGACGCTGGGTTCGAGCTCTGGGGATTCCGCGGGAAAACGTGGAGATTACGGGGTACTGGCGCGCAATGGCACCGGTGCAATCGGAAGCAGGGGCGACGGCTACGCAGGCTGAGAGTGCGGGGCAGGTTACGGGCACTCCGTCGCAGGGCGACAGTGAGGGGGCGGAGACAGAGGCTGTGACGAGCCACCGTAATGCGCTGGTTGAGCTGCATGAACTCACCGAAATGGGGTCGGCGATTCTGGTGCGCCAAGCCGTAGGGTTGGGGATTTTTGGCCTGATTGATGAGGGCGCGGATCGAGTGGATCAACTGGCCGAAGCAACTGGCCTGCAGCAGGAGCTGGCTCTCCGGATTGCGCGTTACCTGGAGGCAGTGGGGTTAGTGACGTTGTCGGCGGATGTAGCACTGGATAGCTCAGCGGAGGATGTGGCGGACCAACGGGCGGTTCGAATCGGCCTCACTACGCTGGGCAGCGAGTTGGCAAACCCGGATTCTCCAGTAAGGGATTGGATTACCGGGCCGGCAGCCGCCAAGACCGCAGCACTTGGCCAGCTAGGGCAGGCACTGCAGAATCCGGCTGATACCGGCGAGCACCGCTGGGACTACATTGTGCAAACCCAGCCACAACTGGCCGTGGAGGAACACGAACAGGCGGCCTCCAGCGCTCAGTGGTCGGCCCCGGCCGCAGCGGAGATTCTGAGCACCAAGCTACTAGCACGACAGGATGCTGGCTCGCTTCGATGTGCGGTGGGAGGTCCGGCCGCGGCGGTGTATGCGGATGAGATTCTACGTAAGATACCGCAGGCCAACGCCGTGGTGTTGGGGTCGTTTTCGGAGGCAGAGGATGACGCAAGGATTTCAGTAGGCCCAACAACTGCAGCGATGACGGAGCCTGAGGCCAGCGCAGAGGAGGTTATGCTGCGCGATATTGCTCCACGCCGCCGGGATCGTGCTCGATATAGTGCACTGCACGCTCCAATGGTTGGGCGTAGCGGTGGGGATGCGCGCCGGGCGGATTGGGCTGGCACAGTGGCTACTTTGTGCGAGCAGGTAGATGCTGTGGTGCTGGTTGATCCGTGGCGACGTTGGCCAGCTATAGAGCTGCAGCAGCTGGTAGCTGCCGTACTACGTTCTGGGACGCAGCTGTTCCTGGTGACCCCAGTGCTGCAGGAAAGCGGGGCCGAGGATCATGACTACCAGGAAGATTTATCACGCCTCGTTCTGTATGGATCGCAGCTGCCCACAGCCCGTGTGATTGCGAAGCACCTGGCTGCCGTGGGGGCGGTAGTGCGTTCGAAGCAGGCGGTGGGGTGGAGTGCCCAGCTGTTCGAGGTGGGGAGGGGAGGTAGGTAACTGCCGGTGGTCGGGCGAAGCGTGTGAAGGAGCGGCGGACGTTCGGTGGTTTGCTAAACCGTTTCTAAAGTGACCCCTGTCGGCCGGGATCCCCCCCTTCCGCTGGGAGCCTTCCTATCGGCTGGGGTCCCACCCCTTCGGCTGGGGTCCCACCCCTTCGGCTGGGAGCGCCTGTCGGCTGGCCCCTAGCGGCTGAGCTGCCTCCGTATCGGCAGCCACACACCCCCAAAAAAATAATTAACTTAGCCTATCCTTTATCTAGTTAGGCTGCCCCATGTGGGGTAGACGCGGTAGACGTGATTGACGCGCGCTCGAGGATCGATCAACACCCCGTGCGTCCGATGGCCTTCACCGCACCCCAATGAGCTCCCTACACGTTAGGCTTCTACATGTTTCGAAACAATTCGCTGACCCGTCGCGCGGCAATGAAGACGGCCGCTGTCTTAGCAGCATCCACTCTCGTCCTTTCCGGTTGCTCCTGAGGCGAGGATTCCTCGGCGTCAAATATTGAGGGCAATGGGAACGAGCGCATCGCCGCAGTTGGCCTAGGAGACAGCGATACCTTGCTCGCGCTAGGTATCCAGCCTGTTTGGCAGCAACACGCACATCGGGAAAACGTTGTCATCAACTCGGGCGCGCGTTTCCAGGATCACGGTGGCATCCACAAAGGGGAGCATGCGGTCGTGGCCGCGGGCACGGTGGTGACCAAGGACGTCGCGCTGCGCACTATTGCGGGCGGGGTGTCGGCCCGTTACTTGCGCGACATCGAGGGCTAATCCGCGCGGGCAGAGGACGTTGCCGCCGAGCGCATGGTACCCGCCTCCAGGTCATCCTCGTTGAAGAAGTCGAGGACGCCGTCCTCGAAGACGTAGGCGCCGTCGGGGAAGTAGAGGGTCAGAGTGCCGTCTTTGAGCTCCGCCTGGATGGGGTGACCCAAGGTGCCGGCCTCGTAAGTGCCGTCGCCGACCTTTTCAAATTTCTTGTCGGACAGGAAGTCCTTGGAGTCGTCTCTGAAGGTGGCGAGGTCGACTTCCGTTTCGCCATGGGCTTTGAGGAAGTAGTTGCTTGGTCCGTTCATGGCATGCGTGGGGGAAAAATCGCCGTCGATGAAGCCGCATTCACTTTCGCTGATGGAGAAGCGGCAGCGAACGGGGCCGCTATTGGTGTCGAATTCGTAGAACTCGTCGAGGTCGGCCGGATCGACGGCGTCGCTCAGCTGGGTGAGGTCGATCCCGATGTGGTGTTTGTCTTCTGCGTTGAGCTCGGTCCTGAGTGCTCCGAAGTCCATCGCGGTAAATGTCACGCTCACTGGATTGCCTGCCTCATGAGCGGGAGTATCGCCCGTAGTGAAACCTACGGAGTTGCTGCCAATGGTGAAGTCGAAGCCGTCGCCGGAGAAATAACCATTGCTGTCATTGAGCGGGTGGCCCCAGTTGAAAACGATGGGGAAGACCACTTGTTCGCCCTCGTAGTTGCCGGAGGCGATGATGTAGCTCAGGGGCTCGCACGAATCGAAAGAATCTTGGGTGACCTTGAAGTCTTTGAGAGGTGCTCCGCGTTCAGGCTCCTCCGTCGACAGGAAATGAACGATGGCCGTTGGTGCTTCGCCTTTGTCAACGAATTCGCCGACTCCGGTGTCGGCGACTCCGGCGTTCGGGTCGCAGCTTTCTTCGGCCAAGGATACGGGCCAGTTGCGTGTCGATGCCGCCCTGCTCGACGTAGCTGGGCTGGTTCTGCTGCGAGTCGCGCGTGAGGAAGTGCTCGAGGTCGCTGTTGGGTTGGAGGCAGACTCGGTCGCCGTGGTCGAGTCAGCTGCCACTGCGGATTCCGACGGGGCTGCCTCGCGCCGGGTGTCGGGGAGAGAGCAGGACGCAACGAGCGCGGCTGCTGATGCCGCCGCTACTGCGGCACGCGCGGTGCGTTGGGGGCAGGAGGGCAGGGAGAGTGGTCATGGTGTATGTCCTTCGTCCGAGGGGCGAACTTGTGGCCGAGACTAACGAAGCGCGAAGCCGAGTTCTATCACCGGCTGGAAATTGTTGGGAGATCGAAATGATTTACGGGGAGAGCTCAGTAATGGGCTGGACAGACAAGATGTCGACCTCGCCCGCGCAGCCCTGCAGGCCCGGTACTGCGACATAGAGGCTGTCGGTGTTTTCGGGCGGATAGATCCGCAGGCCATCGGCGTCCTGCGGTTGGCAGGCCGCCGCGTCGAGCAATCCCACGTTGGTGATCTTGAGCCCCGCGCGGGCCTGGGCCCCTGGCGCCAGCGTCACGGTGGCAGCTTCGGTGCTGGTCTCACGCAGCGCGGCGGGGCCTAGTTGAGTGCCGTCGTTGCCGGTGACGGCGGAGACGCCGGGGAAGCCCGTGAGGGTGCACTCCTCGCCAGAGGTATTGGTCAGCACGATGTCGACGAGCAGGGAGCCAGCGGCTCCTTGCTCGTTGGCGATCTCGGTGGAGAGCTGGGAGGTGGCGCAGGCGCCCTCGGGCAAGGGCGGGATAGTGGAGGATGCTGGGGCTGGTGCGGTGCCGGACGCGCCGGGAGCGGCCCCGGAAGCAACGTCGTCGGCGGCATCGTCACCCGCAGGGGCGTTGGCCGAGTGAACGACGGTGGTCGTGACTGCCGACGGTGCCGCAGAGTCCTCCTTGCCGGCGGAACACGCGGCGAGTGGCAGCAGCAGGCTGAGGGACAGGAGTGCGCGCAGATTCTTCACACCCACAGGGTAGTTTCACAGCACGACGGGGACTAGAGATTACTGGTCACGAGTCTGTTAAGTCTTTGCTAGCAATGAGCAACGATTCGCAGAATGTGTCACACAGTGTGCAGTAGCCGTCCTGTGACTGAAAGTGTGAACATGATGAACTCCCGCCGCCTTTCCCATGATCGAAAAACGCAGGGAACGACGGGGCCTATGGGCGCTCCGGCACGATGAGCGGCCCGCCGGTGACGGGGTCCTCGATGACGCGGGAGTCCAGGTCGAAGACGTCGCGCAGGGCCTGCGGCGTGATGGTGGACTCGGGCGAGCCCAGGGCCGTGACGGAGCCGTCCTTCATGAGGACGAGGTTGTCCGAGTAGCGGGCGGCTAGGTTGAGATCGTGGAGCACCATGACGATGGTCTTGCCCTGTTCCTTATTGAGCGTGGAGACGAGCTCGAGGACGTCGATGGAGTGCGCCAGGTCCAGGTAGGTGGTGGGCTCGTCGAGGAAGACGATGTCGGTGTCCTGAGCCAGGACCATGGCTATCCACACGCGCTGGCGCTGGCCGCCGGACAGGGAGTCCACGGGGCGGTCGCGCAGCTGAAAGACGTTGGTGAGCGCCATGGCCTCGTCCACGGCGGCGGAGTGGGAGGCGGACCACTGCTGCAGCCAGGACTGGTGCGGGTGCCTGCCGCGGGCCACGAGGTCTGCGACGGTGACGCCGGCAGGGGCGATGGGGGACTGGGGGAGCATCGACAAGCGCGTGGCTAGCTCTCGGGAGGAGTAGTCACCCAGCTTCTTCCCGTCGAGGGTGACGGAGCCCGCCGACAGTGGGAGCAAGTGGGACAGGCCGCGCAGGAGGGTCGACTTGCCGCAGCCGTTGGCGCCGATGAGCGTGGTGACCTGGCCGTCGGGGATGTCGAGTGTGACGTCGCGGCTGATGACGGTATCGCCATAACCGACGGAGACGGAGTACGCGGAAAGTCGAGCGTTCATTACTTGATGTTGTCCTTCAGACCCTGGAGGATGATGGTGGCCGAGAGCAGGGACGCGTTCATGTACCAGGACTCGTAGTCCACGGACACGGCCTGGTTGGCCTGCACTGCCTTGAGAGAGTGCCACGCGGCGGCCTGCGAGGGGTCGGCGGCGCCGGCGTTGACGCCGTAGAAGATCCAGTCGGCGTCGGCCTCGGAGAGCTGCTCGGCGGAGATGTCCTGGCCAGCCTTCTCAATCTGCTTTTGGTTGGCGGGGCGGGGCAGGCCGGCATCGGCGGCCACGGAGCCCGCCATGGAGTTGACCCCGTAGAGCTGGAACTGGTCGTCCTTGGAACGCAGGAAGGAGACGGTGGGCTTGGAGGATAGGCCCTCGCCCCAGGCTTTGGCGTTGGACTCGTACTCGGCCAGGAGGGTCTCGGCGGAGTCCTTCTTGCCCACGGCCTCGGCGATGGTGAGGAGGTCCTGCTTCCAGTTCTCGCCGCCGCCCTTACCGGTGACGACGGGCGCGATGGCCTTGAGCTGCTTCAGGATGGCCTCGTCCGTACGCGAGTTAGCGCAGATGAGGGTGGGCTTCAGGGAGGCGATGGTCTCCAGATCCGGGTTGGCGCGTAGGCCGCAGTCCGCGATGGAGTCCAGATCGAAGTCGGAGCCGAAGCGGTTGCGGATGTAGTCCGGGACGACGCCCAGGTTCTTGGCCTTGGCCGCGCCCACCGGGAGAATGCGCAGCATGAGGAGGTTGTCCAGCTGGCCGGTGTTGAGCGCGATCACGCGCTGGTGCTGCTCGGCGGCGCTGGACGATGCCGCGGAGGTGGTCGCCTGCTCTCTCGGCGCAGTCTCCTGTTTGGAGCAGGCCGCAGCGAAGGCGGCGACGCCGAGGCCGGCGGTGATCTTGAGGAAGTTACGTCGTTGCATGGTCGTCTACTTTCGTGTTCGAGTTTGCTGCCAGAGCAGCCAGATGAGGAAAGGTCCGCCGATGACCGAGGTGATGATGCCCACCGGGATCTCCCAGCCGAAGGCACAGCGGGCGATGAGGTCGGACACGCACACGATGAGTGCGCCCATGGCCGCCGATGCCCCCAGGGGCGGCGCCCCGACCCGCGCCAGGCGTGCGGAGATCTGCGGGGCGACGAAGGCCACGAAGCCCACCGGTCCCACGGCGGAGACGGTCACCGCGGCCAGTAGAACTGAGACGATGAGCAGTGCCGCGTTGATTTTCTTCAAGGGGGCGCCGAGGGCTTGGGCGGAATCCTCGCCGAGTTCCAGCGCGGGCAGATCGATGGCGATGCGGGCTAGCACTAGGCCACACACCACGAGCATGCCCAGGGTGGGCCATAGGTGCTCGAAGGTGCAGCCGTTGAGCGAGCCGACCATCCACACCTTGGCCGCGGCCGCGGTGTTGAGATCTGTGGCGGCCAACATGTACGTGACCAGGGCGTGGAGGAAGGCGTTGCCGCCGATGCCCACGAGGACGAGGCGGAACATATCCATCCCGCCGCGCCGGGACAGCATCCAGATGGCCGCGCCGGTGGTGAGACCGCCGGCCATGGCGGCGAGCGGGATGCCGACGTAGGCGCCGAACGCCCTGCCGGCCCCGGCAGATCCTCCGAAGACCATGATGGCCACGGCCGCCACGGTGGCGCCCTGGTTGATGCCCAGGATGTCCGGGCTGGCCAGGCCGTTGCGGGCGATGCGCTGCGTGATGGCGCCGGAGAGCCCCAGCGCGGCGCCGACGGCTAGACCCACGAGCGAGCGGGCCAGGCGCCAGTCGATGACGACGGTGCGCTCGAGTTTGTTTCCGCCGCCCGCCAGAACGCCGATGACCTCGGCGGGGTTAAGGGGGAATTCGCCGATGCCGAGGCTGATGACCCACACGAGCGCGCTCACGACCACGATGGCCGCGGTCCAGGCTTGCGTGCGCGGGTGGTAGAGGAAGCTGAACCTTCCGAGGCTGAGGTACTTCATTACAGGCTCACCACCGTTCGGTGCCGGACGAGCCAGATAAACGCCGGCCCGCCGAGCAGCGCGATGACGATGCCCGCTTGGAGCTCGCCGGGGCGCATGATGAGGCGGCCCACGATGTCGGCGCCGAGCAATAGGCAGGCGCCCGCCAGCGCGGAGTAGGGGGTCACCCACTTGTAGTCCGGGCCGGTGATGCCGCGGGCGACGTGGGGTACCACGAGACCGATGAAGCCGATGGGGCCCGCGGCTGCCGTGGCCGCGCCGGCCAGCAGGGTGATGGCCACGAGGCCCAGGATACTGGCGCGGGCAACGTTGGTGCCCAGCGCCTGCGCGGCCTCCGCGCCCAGATTGAGGATGTTGAGCGTCGGGCCCAGCGCCAGGGCTAGTACCGCGCCGATGGCGAGCGGCACGAGCGCAGGGGTGATGATGTCGAAGCCGCGTCCGGTGACGGACCCCGCTTGCCAGAAGCGGAGGGTGTCGAGCGCGTTGGGATCGATGTAGACGATGGCCGACGTGGCCGCCGCGAGGACGGCGGACAGGGCGGAACCCGCGAGGACGAGGCCCAGGGTGTCGCCGCGACCGATGCCGCCGGCGGAGAGCCCGAAGACGAGCAGCGCCGCTAGGCCCGCGCCGAGGAAGGCGAGGAAAAGGTGCGACTGCATGGACGTCAGCCCGAAGAGGAAGATGCCCGCCGCGACGAAGAGTGCGGCGCCCGCATTGACGCCGAGCAGGCCAGGGTCCGCGAGCGGGTTGCGGGTCAGGCCTTGAACGAGTGTGCCGGCTAGTCCGAGCGCAGCTCCGACGACGATGGCGAGCACGGTGCGCGGGATGCGCATGGTGGCAAGGATTCCGGCGATCTCGGCGACGCTGCTGCCCACGGTGCCGGCGGCCTGGGCGGTGTCGGTGTGCCCGCGCAGGATCTCCCAGGCGGTGGGCCAGGCCTGGGTGAGCTCTGAGATGGAGGTCGCCTTGGCGCCCAGTGCCAGGCTGGCGAAGACGAGGGCGACGAGTGTGGCCACGAGGAGGGCTAGGCCGAGGAGTCGTCTGCTGTGGCCCGCGGCGCGCGGGGTGCCCGCGGCCGGTGTCGGCAGAGTCGTCGATGTCATGTAGGTAAGGATAACCTTATTTCGACGATGTACGTGAATTGTCTCTCCTTGCTGGAGGTTCGTCGGCTTGAGATAGGTTCACCTAATGTTGGTTAGGCTATCTTTTCTCAATTCGACAGGCCTTTTATGCCTCTGCGGACTTCCCGCACTCGTCGCTCGGCCGCGGTATTCCTGTCGCTCGCCCTTGTCGGCTGGGGTGCGGCCGCATGCTCGTCGGACCCCGATTCCGGTGCGGCCGACAACTCGGTGGCGGCATCGTCGGCATCGTTGGCGCAGTAGGCATCGGCTGACGGCGACGCCGCGGCCTATCCGGTCACAGTGGCCACCAAGTTCGGTGACGTCACCGTCGAGGAGGCCCTGCGGCGCATCGTGGCCCTGGGCTGGGGCGACGCCGAGGTGGCGCTCTCGCTCGGCGTGCAGCCGGACCTTATCCTCATCCTCGACGTTCGTTCCTCGGGCGATCAAGAGCGCTACGACACACTGTCGGCTATCGCGCCGGTCGTGGGCATCCCGGAGGGCGCAGACAACTGGCTGACGGATCGTTCCACCCAGCTTGAGTGGTGGGGGAGACGTCGGAAAGCGTGGCGTCGGTGCTGTCATCGGTGGCGCAGCCGGCCAGCGCAAGGGCAAGAGAACCGGCGGCGAGAACGGGGAGTAGTCGCTGCGTATTCATGGGGTGGAGTCTAAAGCTTGGGAGGCTAGAGTTCCTGCAAGGCGGGGAATACCCTCTCCTTGAGTAACGGGGCGACATCGACATCCGGGGCGGCCGGATCGACCCACGCCAGCTCAGAGATCTCCTTATCCGGGTGTGCCACGGAGATTTCTTCTTCGTAGACATAGACGTGTGCGTGGATAGTTTGTGGGGCGTCGTTGGCAGCCGGGGAGATGTAGGTAGCAAGCCGGCGCAGTTTGGACATATCGACCACGGCACGTATGGCCTCGTGAGCAATGAGCTGGGCTGCGTGGGCGGGATTGATCGTGTCATCGATGGAGCCATACGGCAGGACAAACTCCGGGGTGGAGGTGATGCGGAGGACGAGCACGCGGCCGTGGGTATCACGCAGAACAACGGCGACAATTTCCTCAATGTCTGCAGCGGGTGAAGGAGAATTGGAGGTCTCAGACATGCCTCCATAGTAGGGCCGCGTCGGGCTTGGGAAGCAGTGAAAGAAGAGAGGGGGCACCCGAAAACTGTCAGTAATGTAACGGGTTGGACACAGTCTCACACGTTAGAAACGGCCGCTTCGATGCGCGTGCCATCATGGGTAGGTCTTATAGACCAATACGAGAAGAAGTGAAAGAGGAATTGCTCAATGCGAAAAATTCCGCACCTTAAGAAAGTCCTCGTGGGCTCGGCTTTCGCAGGTGCGTTCTTCCTGGGTAACCCAGCGGCGGGTGCCCAGGAGCTCCCCACCATCCCGGAGATCGATTCGGCTGGTTTTGTTGACCAAGTGCGCGCGGACCTGAAGTCCGTAGGTATCGAGACCAAGCCTGTGGATGCAGCGCTGACCGACGCCGTCGACACCGCCGTCAACGGGGCTGCCGCAGCGGCATCGAAGGATGTGAACCAGGCGGTCGAAGGAGCCGTGAATTCTCCTGCGGCGCAGCGCGTCGCGGAGCAGGCGAACCTGCAGACGCAGCTGCCGGCCCCGTCCGAGCAGCAGGACTATGCCGGCGCTGATGCCATCACGGGTGAACCGCTGACGAACCCGACTCCCATCGGGTTGCTGGAGGAGGCCACGCAGCCGGAGTTCGTGCCCCAGGGTACTGATCCGAACTACGTGTGGAAGAACGACCTGTTCTCCAAGATAGCGGCCGGTAAACCGCACGCGGACTATGTTCTGCACCGGGTACCCGGCTCCTTCTACGATGCGCCCCAGATTCCCGAGGAATCTAATGTTGCGATGACTGAAGGCAAGTCGCTGTACGGCCCGGGTACCCCGCTGTACATCCGTGAGGACACCATGTGCACGCTGACGGCTGCCGGCACGGATGCTGAAGGCCGCAAGGTCGGGATTACTGCCGGTCACTGCGGCAACGTGGGTGATCCGGTGTCTTCGGCGGATTCCTGGCAGGTAGGTCCGACCGGCACCGTGGTGTCCAAGAACGCGCAGCTGGACTACTCGCTCATCGAGTTCGGCTCCCAGGCAGAGGTGACCCGCAGCTACAACGGTGTGACCGCGTACGGGATCGGTGGGGCCACCCAGCCGGGTGACATCACCTGCAAGCGCGGCGTGGCTACCGGCCGCACCTGTGGCATGACCTTCCAGCACAGCCAGAAGATCACCATCAACCAGGTGTGCGCCATGGTGGGAGATTCCGGTGCGCCGGTCTTCCACAATGGCCGCATTGTCGGCTCGGTATCCCGCGGTCTGATTCCGGGGCTGCCGTCCTGCCGCACCCCGTGGCAGGGTGCGCTGCACAACCCGACGGTCGTGTCCAACACCGATGCCATCATCGCGGACCTGAACCGCCGCGAGGGCGTGGGTTCCGGATTCACGATTCCGGAGAACTAGAAGTACGTTTCTAACATTTAAGGCCCCAGATCGTTAAAGATCTGGGGCCTTATTTGATCGAAATGACCTGCGGAGTGCGGTTCGCGGGCCGGCGCTGGGGGATGACGCCGGCGTGCGGCGCCGCACGGCGCTAGGAGAGGGCGCTGAGGGCGGCGTCGTGAAGCTTTCCGTTGGAGGCAAGCGCCGAGCCGCCGTGGGGGCCGTCTTCGCCGCGGACGTTGGTGAAGCGGCCGCCCGCCTCGGTCACGAGGAGCGCTGGGGCCGCTAGGTCCCACAGAGAAACCTCCGGCTCGGCGGCGATATCGACGGCGCCTTCGGCCACGAGGCAGTAGTTCCAGAAGTCGCCGTAGCCGCGCAGGCGCCACACCTCGTCCGTGAAGGAGATGAAAGCGTCGCGGTTCGGCTGCCACCCAGACAAGGAGCTCATGGACAGGGAGGCATCCTCCAGTTTGGAGACCTCGGAAACGCGCAGGCGCTTCGGTTCGCCACCGAAGACGCGGTAGGCGCCGCCGCCCTTGGCTGCGTACCAGCGGCGGCGAAGGGCGGGGGCGGAGACAACGGAGACCACCGGCTCGCCGTCTTCCAGTAGCGCGATGAGGGTGGCCCAGACGGGAACACCGCGGACGAAGTTTTTCGTGCCGTCGATAGGGTCGATAACCCACTGGCGGCCCTCGAAGCAGGCTTCGCCGCCAAACTCTTCCCCCAGCACCTCATCGCGCGGGCGGGAGCGTTTGAGCGCCTCACGGATGGCCTTTTCGCATGCCAAGTCCGCGTCGGAGACCGGGGTCATGTCCGGCTTTTCCTTGACGGACAGGTCTGCAGCCTCAAAGCGGTGCATCGTGATGGCGTCCGCGTGGCCTGCCATCTCCAGCGCCAGGCCGAGGTCTTCTTTGTACTTACCCACGAAGCCATTCCTCCATCTGATCAACTACCTGTTTATTACCCGCGATACACCATTCCACACCGCCGGCCTCAACCTTGCGCGCCGCGCCGCCCGCGGCCAGCACTAGCGCCTGACCTGGATACCAATCCCAGTCCTTGACCGAGTGCTGCATCCAGGCACCCCACGTGCCATCCGCCACGCAGGAGAGATCCACGGACCCCGCCCCCAGCATGCGCACGGTGGCAAAGTGTGGTGCCACCTTCTCCCAGGCGGCGGCGATGTTCGGGTCGGTCATGGACGTAGGGTGCAGGTACGTCGAGAGGCACAGCTTGTCGGCTGGGGTTTCGCTGAGCTTGGCGACGTCCTTGCCGTCCAAGCTCGTGGTGTGGTCGCGGCCGCCGAACCAGGTATAACCCATGGCGGGGCGGTGGACGGCGCCGAGGACGACCCCTTCAGCGTCGACAAGCGCGAGCGCAGAGCACCAATAGTCGGAGCCCGAGGCGAAGTTGTAGGTGCCGTCGACGGGGTCGATGACCCACGTGCGGCCGGACTTCGACTCGCGGTTCGCGCCCTCCTCGCCCACGATGCCGTCCTCGCCGCGCAGGGCCTCGAGCACACCGGCGACGAAACGCTCAGCGGCGAAGTCGGCGTCGGTGACGACATCGGAGACGGAGGTTTTTTGCTCGATGTCTACTCCCTGTTCGCGCAGGCGCCAGGCCAGGCGGCCGGCGTTATAGACAAGCGCCTGGGCAAGGTGGGCGTCGGTATCGTCCGCGTGGGCAACGATGAAGGTCTTGATGATGGCATCGATCATCTCGGTGAGGCTTGGCTGGTCACTCATGCCGCCTATTGTCGCGCTAAACGCGGCCGATGGCTAATCAGGGAGAAAGAATAAGTAGAGTAGGGGTCTATGCGTCCGGAACAAACAGCACGACTTGAGGAACTCAGCGCCACCTTGACCTCCATTGAGAAGGTGATGGACCCGGAGGCGGTGTCCGAGCGCGTGCGCGAACTCGAGGCCCAGGCGGGGGACCCGTCGCTGTGGGACGACCCCGACCATGCGCAGAAGGTGACCTCGGAGCTGTCGGCACAGCAGGCAAAGCTGCGCAAGTTGAAGTCCCTGCGCGGGCGGATTGAGGATCTGCCCGTGATGTCTGAGCTGGCGGAGGAAGAGGGCGATGAGGCCTCCCAGGAACTCGTCGACACAGAGCTGAAGGAGCTCGGCGCCGCCATCGAATCGCTCGAGGTGACGACTATGCTCTCCGGTGAGTATGACGAGCGTGAGGCGGTCATCAACATCCGTTCCGGTGCCGGTGGCGTGGATGCCGCGGACTGGGCGGAGATGCTCATGCGCATGTACACGCGCTGGGCGGAAAAGCACGGCCACAAGGTGGATGTCTACGACATCTCCTATGCCGAGGAGGCTGGCATTAAATCCGCGACCTTCGTGGTGCATGGCGAATACATGTATGGCCAGCTCTCCGTGGAGCAGGGAGCGCACCGCCTCGTGCGTATCTCGCCTTTCGATAATCAAGCCCGCCGTCAAACCTCTTTCGCTGAGGTCGAGGTGCTGCCGGTGGTGGAGCAGACCGATTCCATCGAGGTACCAGATTCGGAGGTGCGCGTGGACGTCTATCGTTCCTCGGGCCCGGGCGGGCAGTCGGTCAATACGACGGACTCGGCAGTGCGCCTGACGCACATCCCGACCGGCATCGTGGTGACCTGCCAGAACGAGAAGTCCCAGATCCAGAACAAGGCCTCTGCCATGCGTGTGCTGCAGGCGAAGCTGCTGGAGCGCAAGCGCCAGGAGGAGCGCGCGGAACTCGATGCGCTGGGTGCGGGGGGCAATGCCTCCTGGGGTAATCAGATGCGTTCTTATGTGCTGCACCCGTACCAGATGGTCAAGGATCTGCGCACGAACTATGAAGTAGGAGACCCTTCCAAGGTATTGGATGGGGATATCGATGGCTTCTTAGAATCCGGGATCCGGTGGCGCATGGCGCAGCAGGAGTCCTAGGCCCGAGTAACAAATGTTGCTAATGTGGCTTAAGTGATCACTTTCGAGAATGTGTCCAAGGTCTATCCGACCTCCACGAGGCCCGCGCTGGACAAGGTGTCCTTTGAGATAGAAGACGGAGAATTCGTCTTCCTCATCGGCCCCTCCGGCTCCGGTAAGTCGACCTTCCTCCAGCTCATGGTGCGCGAGACCAATGTCAGCTCGGGGGATATTTATTTCGGGGACTTCCACGTCAACACGCTGAAGGGCCGCGAGGTCAACCGCTTGCGTCAGTCCATCGGCTACGTTTTCCAGGACTTTCGCCTGCTGCCCAAGCTGAACGTTTATGACAACGTGGCTTTTGCCTTGGAGGTCATCGGCAAACGCAAGGCGCGGATTGCCAAGCAGGTCCCCGAGGTCCTCGACATGGTCGGCCTCGGTGCCAAGCAGCACCGCATGCCGCATGAGCTCTCCGGCGGTGAGCAGCAGCGCGTGGCGATTGCGCGGGCTTTTGTTAACCGTCCCAAGCTGCTGCTTGCCGACGAGCCCACGGGTAACCTCGATCCCTCCACTGCCGCGGAAATCATGTCTCTGCTCACCAAGATCAACCGCCGTGGAACCACCGTGGTGATGTCGACGCACAACGCGCGCGCGGTCAACGAGGCCCGCCAGCGCGTCATTGAGCTGCACAACGGAACGCTCGTGCGCGATGAAAAGAACGCGATGTATGGGGAGGCGGTCTAGGTGAATCTGGGCTTTGTTTTTAGAGAGGCCTTCAAGGGGCTCGGGCGCAATATCACCATGACCATCGCCATGGTGATTACCACGGCCATTTCGGTGGCCCTGGTGGTGGCCGGTGTTCTGGTGACCCAGATGACCAACGAGACCAAAGACATCTATCTCGAGCGCGTCGAGGTCATGGTCCAGCTCAATGAGGATATCTCTGCCAATGATCCGGAGTGTAAGGACTCCGCCTGCGCTGGGCTGAAGAAGAAGCTGGAAGCGGATGAAGATATCGAGTCCGTGAGCTACCGCAACCGTGCAGATTCCTATGAGCGCTTCGTGGAACTGTTCAAGGAAACCGATCCGGTCATGGTTGAGGAAACCTCCCCGGATGCGCTGCCGGCGGCCTTCCACGTGCGGCTGAAGGATCCGACGGATACCGCGCCTATCGACGCCATTGCTTCCGACCCCGCCGTCAGCGACATCATCGACCAGCAGGAGGAGGTACGCAGCGCTGCGGGCAACCTCGACGCCATCCGGAATGCCACGTTTGTCGTTGCCGCAGTCATGGCGTTGGCCGCCATCATGCTGATTGCAAACATGGTGCAGATCGCCGCTTACCAGCGCCAGCGGGAGACCGCGATCATGCGCATGGTCGGTGCCTCGCGGTGGATTACCCACGCGCCCTTCATTATGGAGGCTGTCCTTGGCGCACTCGGCGGTGTCATCCTCGCCGGGGTCGGCGTCATCGTGGGAAAGCACACCGTGATCGATCCCGCGCTGAAGGACCTGTACCACAACCAGCTGCTGGCCCCAGTGACGTCTGGGGACGTGTGGACGGCTCTGCCCATCGTGGGGCTCGTGGCAATCCTGTGCGCTGCACTGACCGCGCAGGTGACCATGCGCGCCTACGTGCGGACATAGGTCAACAGGCCCGTTGTGGGTTGTGCCTGGCAGTAGCGTAATATAGTCCGAACTATGGCGAAGAAGGCAAAGAAGAAAAAGGCGGCCGTCGACAATAACTCGACCTTGGCCACCAACCGACGTGCCCGCCACGACTACACCATTCTCGACACCCTAGAATGCGGCATGGTGCTCGTGGGCACCGAGATTAAGTCGATGCGCGAAGGCAAAATCTCACTGGCAGATGCCTTCGCCACCATCGACGACGGCGAGGTTTATATCCGCAACCTCCACATCCCGGAGTATTCCCAGGGCACGTGGACGAATCACTCACCGAAGCGCACACGTAAGCTGCTGCTGCACCGTCGGGAAATCGACAAACTCATGGGCCAAGTGCGCGATGGCAACAAGACGCTCATCCCTCTCAAGGTGTACCTGAAGAATGGCCGCGCCAAGTGCGAGCTCGGCTTGGCCAAGGGTAAGCAGGACTATGACAAGCGCGAAGCAATCAAGCGCCGTGACCAGGACCGCGACATCACCCGCGAGCTGGGGCGCCGCGTAAAGGGGATCAACGCCTAACCTGGGAGCCATGATTTATACGGCCAAGGTTCATGACGTTATTCGGGGCGATGAAAAGGCGCGCGGGGTGTCGGTGCTCGTCGATAAGCTCTGGCCCCGTGGCGTTGCCAAGGAACGTCTCTCGTATGACCACTGGTTCAAGGATGTCGCGCCCAGTCCGGGGTTGCGTAAGTGGTGGGGGCACGATGCGGACACCTTCGAGGAATTTGCCCGGCGATACCGTGCGGAGCTCGACGAGAACGACGGCGAAGAGCTGGAAGAACTACGCCAGCTTGCTGCGGCTGGCGACGTCACCCTCCTCTTCGCCGCCAAGGACCGCGAGATCAACCACGCCACTGTGCTGAAGGCGTGGTTAGAGGAAAGCTAGACGAATAGTCCCCAGATAGTGGCGCTCACGGCGATGAGGCCGGTGACGACAACGAACACGTTGCTGGGGCGGCCGCGGAACTGCTTGAGGGCATCGATGCGGTGGATGGCATACATCGGCAGCAGGTAGAGGATCGAGGCGATGAAGGGGCCGCCGATGGCCTCGATGAGGCCCAGGATCGAAGGATCGATGATGGCGACAATCCAAGCCGCTACGAAAATGATGCCGTGCATGACGGAGTTGAGCTGCTTCTCCGAGAGCTTCGCTGTGGCGCGCGGAGCGGCGCTGCGCAACAGGAAGTTGCCGCCCTCGGTAGCTCCCAGGACGTGGCCGAAGTAGGAGGAGATGATGGCAATCATCGCGATGATGGGGGAGAGGAAGGCCAAGACCGGAACACCGGTGACGTTGGCCAGGTAAGACAGAACCGGCAGGTTTTGCTCGCGGGCTTCGGCGAGCCCGTCCGCACCAAGCGTGAGGGTGCAGGACCACACGAAGAACATGGTGAACACGGTGAGCAGAATGGCGGTCAGCGCCAGCGCGCGCGAGGCGTTCTCGGAGCTCTTTTCGCGGCCGTGCGCGGCAACCATGGCCAAGGAGAACTGGGAAATCGCGGGGGAGTGGTTGAAGGAAAAGACCAGCACGGGGATAATCAGCGCGACGGAGCCAACGATGCGCCAATCATTGTTGCCTACCTCCATGAAGGAAGCGACGTCCCAGCGAGGGATGAGGTAGATGGACAGCGCGCCAAGGCAGAAGATCAGCGGGTAGACCAGAAACTGCGTCACGGCGAGCACGATGCGTTGACCAAAGGCGAAGACGATGGTCATAAAGCCCACGAGAACGAACGCGAGGAGCGGGCGCGGAAACGTTGGTCCATTCAGCTGGTTGACGATGAAGCTGTTAACCGTGTTGGTAATCGACACGCCATAAATAAGGACGATGGGGAAGATGGCGCAGAAATAAACCACCGAAATGATAAAACCTGCGCGTTTGCCGAAGTAGTCGGTCACTACCGCGGTGATGTCCTCACCCTGGCGAGGTGACGCACAAATCATGCGGGCGAGTCCGCGGTGGGAGAAGTATGTCATCGGGCCGATGAGAAGGGTGGCCACGAGGAGGGGCCAGAAGCCGAAGCTGCCGGCGTTGATGGGGAGGAACAAAATGCCGGCGCCCACGGCGGTGCCGAAGAGCGAGATGGCCCATTCGGTGTTGCTGACTGGACGTTTAGCGTCTTCCGGGGAGCTAGTGGTTTCGGTATGTGTGCTCACTTTGCAGCCTTTAACAAAGTAGGGGGATAGGACTCACACACCTTAACAGCGTTTAAGTAGATGTTAATCACAAGGGGGTGCTTATGAAAGCTATGCCTCACGTGCCTGCGGCGGAGCTTGCGGGAATAGGGGCGGGTGCAGTAGCGTTGAACGAACCGTAGGACGCATAAAGATGCGTTCTGCGCAGCTTTCACAGCAATGTGTAATTGAGGGGTCGACTTGGTTTCGACTTCGTACATTGAGCCAGGGGAAGCGTGCCGGTGCAGGCTAGAGACCACCGTTAAGCGTCGTAGCGACCAATAAACGCAGAGAAGAACTCTCAGCGTGACTACGCCCTCGCTGCCTAATTACAGCGACGCGTGTCTGTCAGCCTAGGTTTGGTTCCTGACCTAGATCCTGGCATCGACTAGGGAACTTGCCTGACCGGTTTGTTGTTCGGCCGGTTGGGGACTTTTAGAGCAACTGGGCCCATCATCCGGAGCGAGTTTGCCCGAGCCGGAGGGCCGAGTAGAGATCCTGTGCAGACTGCGCACGGAGAAGCCCTGGCGAGGTGACGAAGGACCCGGGTTCAATTCCCGGCGGCTCCACTGAATAGCAAGAAACCCGCTGGTCATAACGGCCAGCGGGTTCCTTGTGTGAAGGGGGCGGATTAGTCGATCGGGTAACCGGTGACCGGGCCCTCAGTGTTGGGTTGCCAGCCCAGTGCAGGGGCGACATGTGTGGCGAAGTTTTCCAGAATCTTCACGTTGACGTCCACGCCCATGCCGGTTGGGATGGTGATGAGCAGGGTGTCGGCGGACATTACCGCCGGGTCGGCCTTGAGCTGCTCGATGAGCTTGTCAGGCTCGGCGGCATAGGTGCGGCCGAAGGTGGAAGCGCCGGCGTCGGGCAGCACGCCTACCTGGTCGGAGCCGGAAGCCTGCATGCCGAAGCGTTGCATGTCGGCGCCGTCCACGATGGGGAAGATGGAGCGGGAAACGGACACGCGCGGGGTCCAGTCGTGGCCCGCTTCCTTCCATGCGGCCCGGTAGCGGCTGATCTGGTCCGCCTGGATCTCGCCCAAGGTTGCGGCGGTGGTCTCGGAAACCAGGGAGGAAGACATCAGGTTTAGTCCGTCCTTGGCGGTCTGCTCTGCCGACGTGTGAGTGCCTGAACCGTAGAAGATGTGTTTGCGCAGCTCCGGTGCCATGGGGAAGACCGGGAGAGCGGAGCCGGGTTGGAACATATTCGGGTACTGGCGGTCCAGAGGTGCAGCGGTGGCAAACCCGTTGCCGTCTACCGCGGCCATGAACGCCTCGAGGTGGGCGCGTGCCACGTCCGCGCCGTTGGGGGCTTCGCCCTTGTAGCCGAAAGCCCCCCAGCCGCGCTCGGCAACCTCCGGGGCACCGCGCGAGACGCCCAAGGCCACGCGGCCGCCGGAGAGCTGGTAGAGGGAGGCGGCCTCTTCGGCGAGGTAGAGCGGGTTTTCGTAGCGCATGTCGATCACGCCGGTGCCCACCTCGATGTTCTTGGTGGTGGCGGCGACTGCGCCGAGTAGCGGCATTGGGGCTGAGGCTTGCGGTACGAAGTGGTGGACGCGGAAAGACGCGTTGTTCACGCCGATCTCATCTGCAGCCTGGGCGATGTCCAGGTGGATCTTCGCGACTTTTTCGGCGGACGGTCCGCGCTGGCCGCCGAATGCGTAGTGTCCGAAGCTTAAGAATCCGAATGCTTTCATTGGTTAAATGCTCCTATTGATGACGTATCAACAACGAGATTAGTGTCTCGCTCGAAGATTGTCACGGCCTAAGGCAGGCTCCGCTTCAAACCTTAAGTGAAAAACTTCTAGTCAAGCATACAACCGCGCATGCTCAGGGGATTGTCCGAGCCGGAGGGCCGGTTAGGGATCCTGTGCAGACTGCGCACGGAGAAGCCCAGGCGGGGTAACCCGCTGGGCCGCTAAACTGGCGTAACAGCTGTCTGGCGGGAAACGCTAGGGGGTTCTGAATAGGGGAAGATGCGTGAAACCGCTTGCAGGCTTTCTTGAGTTCCCTAAGGGGGTAGAAGTGATCGCTTTCGCTGGGGCTATCGCGGCCGTGCTAGGGCTGAATATCGTGGCGAATGAAACTGGTGCGAACTCCGAGGGGTTCGTAGTTACAGCTATTCTGTTGGGGTTCGGGCTCGCACCCTTTGTTGGAGATTCTCTGGAGCGCCATATTCCGGTTTCGATGTGGCGGCGTGTGTCTTTTTCTCGCGTTGCTAGCCGTCGGTGGGGTGTCGAGCTATTTAATGCTGTGCTCACGCGAATCGGATGGAACGGCATGATTTTGGCGATGCGCAGAGAAGAGTCCGCCAAGCGTGAAGGGGCGAACCCCCTTCGGCCGGTGCGAGCGTCGGCAGCTGGGCATGTATGGGGATTGCTGCTCCATATATGTAGCGCTGGATGGTGCGCTGCGGCAGGCGGATGGTTAGCGGCTGCAGTTCTTCTTGTTATCGGCGTTGTGGGTCACCTGTATCCGGTCTTGCTTCAACTTCGTGTGCTTACGGATGCTCGGGAGAGATAGGTCAAAATCGGCGGCGTTGCGGCCTGCTTTAGGATGGCCGCATGGATACCGAACCTCTCCGCATTGCAGTCGTCTTGTTTGAGGGCTTTGAGCTTCTCGACGTCTTCGGGCCCGTCCAACTGCTTCAAGCCGTCCCTGAGGTCACCGTGGTTTTCGCCGGGCCGGATGGCAAACCAGTTGCCAGCTCGCAGGGCGTAGAAGTGGTTCCGACGATTTCTTATGCCCAGATTGAGCCGACCGACGCCCTCCTCGTCCCGGGCGGCAAAGGAACCCGGCGGCTCGTGGAAGACGTATCTTTTCTGGCGTGGCTTCGTGAGGTGGGCGCACAAGCACCGTGGGTTGCCTCCGTGTGCACGGGTTCTGCGGTCCTGGCGGCGGCGGGGCTCTTGGAGGGCTACGCCGCAACAAGCAATAAGCGTGCGTTTGCGTGGGCGAGCTCCTTCGGGGAGTCCGTGACTTGGAAGCCCAAGGCGCGGTGGGTGCAGGACTGCAATCGGTGGACTTCCTCAGGTGTGGCGGCGGGGATGGATATGACGGTCGCACTCATTGCGGAGCTCATTTCGGAGGCGGCTGCCGTCGATGCCGCCAACTTTGCGGAATACGAGCCGCATCGCGATTGCGAGTGGGATCCTTTCGCGCGGATAAACGGGCTGGTGCCCTCGAGCGGCGGCGAAGCTGAGCGTGGGGACGTAACATTCGGGCAATCTGACGACGCTCACGGTAGATAAGGTGCTAAAAACGGTCGATTTTGGGGCACTATTTGCAGTGAGTGTAGCGGTGGATGAGAAGCACTCTTGATGAGAAGGCGGTCGGAACTTCGTCGTCAGCAGAAACGTTAATGTTCTAGTGACTGATCGAATCTTGCGTGGTGAACTATGGCGATGAAGATGCCTATCGACTTAAGGCCGCTTCGTGTAGAGGATGCTACCGAGATGGCTACCGTGCTTTCTGGCCATGCCCTATACGCGTTTACGGGTGGTGAGCCGCCTTCTTCTGATGAGCTTGCGCGACGGTACGCGATCCAAACCCGAGGCGGCTCGAGCGACGGTACCGAAGAATGGATCAATCTCATCGTCACCCTCGGTTCGAGTAAGCAGCCGATAGGCTACGTCCAAGCGACTGTGCCCCGCAGCGGTAATGCGACGGAGATCGCATGGGTGATTGGGAAACAGTGGCAAGGGCACGGATACGCCAAGGAAGCCGTGAAACTGCTTAGCGCTTATCTTGCGGAGCGAGGCATTACGCATCTCATCGCTCATATCCATCCCGAGCACTTAGCCTCACAGCATGTCGCTGCCTATGTAGGGATGAGCCCCACGGCACAGGTCGTTGACGGCGAAGTCCGTTGGGAGCGCAGATAGTCTCCAACGAAATCGTGAAAAGCGAGCATCATTGCCAACTCAGGGCTAATGGGCACCTCTCAGTGTCGTTCACGGTAGATAAGGTGCTAAAAACGGTCGTCGATTTTGGGCCACTATTTGCAGTGAGCGTAATGAGAATCCCGTGAGGGGTGTAGGGGCGCGGGGCGAAAGCGGAGTAGGGCTGGCCGGGAAAATGTGACGAAGAAGGAAAATATTTGTTACCCAAGTTACATTCCCGTGGTAGCCTTTCCCCAACAGTGTGACGTGGAGCACTGGGACTGACCCCTACGACAGGAGTACCCATGAACAGCCCATCCAATGCAGCGCCACAAGGCGGCGCCGGCACCACGGAGAAGTCGAAAGCAAATCCCGCCAAGGCCGAGCAAAAATCGAGCCAACAGTCCGGCGGGGGAATGCTGGATAAGTTCCTCAACGGTGTCGAGTACATCGGCAACAAGTTGCCGGAGCCCTTCACCATCTTCCTGATTCTTTTCCTGATCACAGGCGTTCTCTCCACCATCATGGCCAAGATGGGCGTGGAGATTAAGATTCCCGGATCAGATGAAACTCAGCCGGTCAAGGGTCTCTTCACCGGTGAGGGACTGACGTGGTTCACCACGACAATGGGTGAGAACTACATCAACTTCCCTCCGCTGGTGACGGTGCTGCCCATCATGCTGGCAGTGGGCGTAGCGGAGCGTTCCGGCATGCTCTCGGCGCTGATCCGCAAGCTCTTCGGTTCCGCGAAGCCGTGGCTGCTTCCGTACGCCGTCGGCGTTATCGGCGTGACCGCCTCCGTCATGGCGGACGCGGCCTTCGTTATCGTTCCGCCCCTGGCTGCGATGGTCTTCAAGGCAGCGGGCCGTCATCCTGTCGCGGGCCTGATTGGTGGCTTCGCCGCCGTGGGCGCGGGCTATTCCACCGCCTTGGTGCCCACCTCCCTGGATGCGCTCTTTGCCGGTATTACGACTGCGGTCATGGAGACCCTGCCGAATACCGAGTTCGCTCCGGTTAACGCCATGTCGAATTACTACTTCAACGTGGCTTCGTCCATCGTGCTCGGTGTGCTTGCCGGCTTCATCATCGACAAGGTCATCGAGCCGCGCATGTGGAAGCAGGAAGTCCCCACCGAAGAAGACATCGATCCTGAGGATGCTGCCGAGCGCGGCGACCGCGATGAAAACGGTGAGGAGCTTACCGCTGAGCTGCGCCCGGCCGAGTCCAAGGGTCTCATCTGGTCCGGTGTGGCCACGGTCATCCTCACCGCCATCATTCTTTTCGCAGTCCTTCTGCCGGAGTCGCCCTGGCGTAACGAGGAGGGCGGTTTCTTGCCCAAGTCCCCGCTGCTGAATTCCATCGTCTTTATCGTGTTCGCCTACTTCTTGGTGCTCGGCGTGGTCTACGGCAAGGTCGTCGGCACGGTCAAGGGCATCACCGATGTTGTGAACATGATGATCGGCGCGCTCAAGGACATGATGAGCTTCCTTATCCTGGCGTTCATCCTGGGCCAGTTCGTGGCTCTCTTCGCCTGGACCGGTATCGGTACCTTCACTGCGGTGAAGGGTGCTGCCTTCCTAGAATCCATCGGGTTGACGGGCTTCCCGGCCATCTTTGCCTTCATCGTCCTGGCGTCCTGCCTGAACCTGCTGATTATTTCTGGCTCCTCCATGTGGACGCTCATGGCGGCGGTCTTCGTTCCCATGTTTGCTTTGCTCGGCTATGAGCCAGCCTTTATTCAGGGCGCATTCCGCGTTGGTGATTCCGCAACCCAGATCATCACCCCGCTGAACCCGTACATGATTGTCATGCTTGGCTTCCTCCAGCGCTATGAACGCGAGGCTGGTTTGGGAACTCTGATGTCGCGCCTTGTGCCTTTCGTGGTCCCGTTCTTTACCGCATGGGCGATCTTGCTGGCCATCTGGTTCTACGTGGGCCTTCCTCTGGGACCGGGCAACAACGTCATGATTGGTTAATCGAATGGACGAACGCAACAATCCGTCGACAGCGTATCTGGAGGCGATGGAGGAGGGCGTCGCCAAGCGCGTGGCGTCTGCAGCACCACCGGAAAAACAGGGAGAGGACTACCCAGGCCAGGCGAAGCTCTGGGATGCGGTGGCCGCGCGGGCTGAGGCCTTGCGGGAGAAGGCCGCGCACATCGTCGCGGACCTGCACGCTCACCCTGAAACGGCCTTCGAAGAACATCGTTCCATGGCGGTGCTCGCGGACATCGTTGAAGAGCACGGCTTCTCCACGCGCCGCGGGGTCTATGGTGTGGAGACCGCCTTCGAGGCCTCGTGGCAGAGCGCGGATTTCGACCCCGAGCGGCATCCCACCGTGGCTATCCTGGCGGAATACGATGCCCTGCCCCAGATTGGGCACGCGTGCGGGCACAACGTCATTGCCGCAGCGGGCGTTACTGGATTCTTGGCGGTTACTGCCGTGCTGGACGACGTCCCTCCCGTGTCTGGCCGCATCCTCCTCCAGGGAACCCCGGCGGAGGAGGGCCATTCCGGCAAGGAATACATGATTCGCGGCGGAAGTCTTGAAGGCGTGGATGCCGCGGTGATGATCCACGGCTTCGGCTATGACATTGGCGCGCATGCCTGGGTGGGCCGGCGCATCCTACGCGTGACCTATCGTGGCGTGGCCGCGCACGCCAGCTCCCAGCCCTTTATGGGGCGCAACGCCCTTGACGCTGCGAGCTTGGCCTACCAGGGGATTGGGCTTATGCGGCAGCAGATGCCGCCCTCAGATCGCGTGCACGCCATTATGAGCGGTGGCGATCGGCCTTCCATCATCCCGAACGAGGCGGAGATGACTATTTACGTGCGTTCGTTGGGGACGCGCACGCTCATGGATCTGTCCGCCAGGGTGGAAGACATCGTTCGGGGCGCTGCACTCATGGCTGGTGTCGAGGTGGACGTGGATTGGGATGAACACCCGATGACCCTGCCCGTGCGCAACAACGCGGCGCTGGTGGATCGGTGGTCGGCCACGCAGGCGCGCCGGGGACGCACCGCGCTGCCCGCCGGGACGGTGCCGGATACGGTGGCTGCCTCGACTGACTTTGGCAATGTCTCTCACCTCGTGCCTGGTCTGCATCCGATGGTGAAGGTATCGCCCACCGACGTGGCCCTGCACACGGAGGACTTTGCACGCTGGGCTGCCACGCCGCAGGCGGTAGATGCGGCCGTTGATTCGGCGGCGGGTTTGGCACAGGTTGCCCTCGATTTCTTGGCGGATCCAGATTTCCGCCGCGCGGCGCGAGAGGACTTCGATAGGGAAGGGCCAGTGTCGGTGAGTGATCTCATCGCGGAGAAGGGGGAAGGCTAAGCGTAAATATTTTGTTCTAAAAGGCATGTCACGGGCTATCACGCGGCGGTCTGCTACCCCCGTCATGAATTAGGAAACATAAGCATTCTTGAAAGGCAAGCCTTACTTGAGTTAGGTTAGGCGCTGTCCTTATTTGCCAACTGTGGTTAGCCACACCTAATATGTAAGGAAGCTATGTTTAACCTTTCTCGCCGTGCCTCGCGCACGACCGCCGCCAAAGTTGCCGCCACTCTCTCGGTTGCAGCACTTGCTCTCACCGGCTGCTCCTCCAGCCAGTCTGCGGAGACCGCTGAGTCGACCGAATCCGCGGCGGCAGACGCCTCCACCATTACCCTGGAGGATAACTTCGGTTCGAAGGAAGTCACCCTTCCGGTGGAGAACCCTGCGGTGACGGATAACCGCGCCTTCTCTATCTTGGCGCAGTGGGACATTGACCTTGCTGCCGCACCGCTGAACCTGGTGCCAAAATCCCTGCGTGATACCTACAACAAGGACACGGTCGAGGTTGACTTGGGCACCCACAAGGAGCCGGACCTCGAAAGCCTCGTAGCAGCGGACCCGGATGTCGTGTGGAACGGCCAGCGTTTCGAACAGCACCAAGAGGACATCGAGAAGCTGCTTGAGGACGTCCCGGTGCTTGACTTCGAGCCGCGCGACGACGAAGACTTCTTCGACGAGCTCAAGCGCCACACTGAGGCACTTGGCCAGGTTTTCGGCCACGAAGAGGATGCTGCGAAGCTCATCGAGGATTTCGACGCCGCTGCTGAGCGCGCTAAGAAGGCCTACAACCCAGAGCAGAAGGTCATGGCTGTGAACACCTCTGGCGGCGAAATCGGCTACATCGCTCCCGGTATCGGGCGCGTGTATGGCCCGGTCTTTGAGCTGCTTGGCCTGACCCCGGCCCTGGAGGTGTCCAACGCCTCCGATGACCACGAGGGTGACGACATCTCCGTTGAGGCCATTGCCGAGTCTAACCCGGATTGGATCCTCGTTATGGACCGTGACTCCGCTATCTCCAAGGAAGGCCAGGATGTCACGCCGGGCGAGAAGCTGGTCAAGGACAACGCGGCGCTCAAGAACGTAACCGCTGTAAAGGAAGGCAACGTTTACGTGGCGCCGAATGACACCTACGTTGATGAGTCCATCATTACCTACACCGAGATCTTGAACGCGCTTGCCGACGCCTTCGAGAAGGCCAACGCCTAAACAACCCTCGGCAGTGAAGGAGGAGGCTAGACCGTGACGGTGAAGAGCAACACTGCGGCCGAGCGCCCAGCTGTCGGTTCGCGCAACTCCCGCGGACCTGTGCTGACCTGGAAGCTAGGCCTCGGCGTGCTCGGTGTCATCGCGTTGCTCCTCCTTTCCCTCATGGTGGGGGAATACAGCATCCTCGATAATGAGGACGGCTGGTCGATGTTCTTCACCACCCGCATACCGCGTACTGTGGCGCTCGTCTTGGCGGGTGCTGCGATGGCGATGAGCGGTTTGGTCATGCAGCTGCTGACCCAAAACCGCTTCGTGGAACCCACGACGACGGGAACCACTGAGTGGGCCGGGTTGGGCTTGCTCTTTTCGCTTATCCTTTTCCCGCACTCATCCGTGCTGGTGAAGATGGTTATTTCGGTGGTTTTTGCGTTCGTGGGAACCATGGTTTTCTTCGCGTTTCTGCGTCGCGTAGCACTGCGCTCCTCACTCATTGTGCCGATTATCGGCATTATGTTGGGTGCTGTCGTCAGCGCAGTGTCGTCCTACGTGGCGCTAGCGACGGATACCTTGCAGCAGCTCGGAATCTGGTTCATGGGATCCTTTACCTCTGTCTATGAGGGTCAATACGAGGTCCTGTGGATCGTGCTGCTGGTTTTGCTGGCGGTATATTTCTACGCTGACAAGCTCACCGTCGCAGGCTTGGGGGAGGACATTGCCACCAATATCGGCCTGAACTACAAGCGGATGATTCTGTTGGGAACCGGGCTTATCGCGGTGGCGACGGGTGTAGTCACCGTCGTCGTTGGCTCCCTGCCGTTCCTCGGGCTCATCGTGCCCAACGTAGTGAGCATGTTGCGCGGCGATGACCTGCGCTCTAACCTTCCGTGGGTCTGCCTGCTCGGCATCGCCACGGTGACCTTGTGTGACCTCATTGGCCGCACCATTATCTCCCCGTTTGAGATGCCCGTATCAGTCATCCTGGGTGTTGTCGGTGCTATCGTATTCGTCGTCTTGATCGTGAGGTCGACCAAGTGAGTGTAAGTATCTCTATCCCTAAGACGAAGAAACCTGTGCAAACGTCACGTGCCCGGCGAAACGTGGGCAGCTTCCAGTCTGCTGCGGCGGCACGAAAGTACTGGATCATCCTCGCCGCCTTGATTGTTGCCGGTTTGGCCTTCGCCTTCGGGCTTTTGGCCTACGACAACCCGATGGAGTTTGGCACCCGCAAGTGGTGGCTGATCGCGCGTCGCCGCGCGGATGCGGTGACCGCCATGGCGATCGTCGCCGTATGCCAGGCCGTGGCCACGGTGGCTTTTCATACGGTGACGAACAACCGGATCCTTACTCCCTCCATCATGGGGTTTGAATCCCTGTACGTCGCGATTAATACAGCCACGATCTTTTTCCTTGGTGCCTCCGGCCTAACTCAGGCCCGCAACATGGGGACCTTCCTTGTGCAGCTTGTTCTCATGGTGGGCCTTTCCCTCGTGCTGTACTCCTGGCTGCTGACCAGCCGCCGCAACAATATGCATGCGATGTTGCTCGTGGGCATCATTATCGGCGGAGGCCTGGGCTCGCTCTCGACGTTTATGCAGCGCATGCTCACGCCCAGTGAATTCGACGTGCTCACTGCGCGGCTCTTTGGTTCCGTTAACAACGCGGAGAGCGAGTACTATCCCATCGCCATACCGTTGGTCCTCGCGGTGACACTGCTGATATTCCTGAACTCCCGCCAGCTCAACGTGCTAGCGCTCGGGCGCGATGCCGCGACGAACCTTGGCGTTAACCACAAGGTCAATGCAATCTACACGTTGATTTTGGTCTCCATTCTGATGGCGACGAGCACCGCGCTTGTAGGGCCTATGACCTTCCTTGGCTTCCTCGTGGCCACCTTGGCTTACCAGGCGGCGGAGACGTATGACCACCGCTTTTTATTCCCAATGGCGGTTGCCACGGCCTTTGCTGTGCTCACCGGCGCCTACTTCCTCATGCAGCACGTCTTCTACGCGCAGGGCGTGGTCTCCATCATTATTGAGCTAGTAGGCGGCAGCGTCTTCCTTCTGGTCATTCTGCGAAAGGGCAAGCTGTGATCAAGCTTTCCAATGTTTCGAAGTCCTACTCCGGCGAGACCAACATCGGTCCAATCGATTTGGAGATCCCCTCCGGCGGTATTACCGCGCTGATTGGGCCGAATGGCGCAGGCAAGTCCACGATGCTGACGATGATTGGCCGGCTTCTCGACGTCGACGAGGGCACCATCGAGGTCGCCGGTTACGACGTGTCCTCCACGAAATCGCAGGACTTGGCGAAGATCCTCTCTATCCTGCGCCAGGAGAACCACTTCATTACCAAGCTGACCGTGCGCCAGCTGGTGAGCTTCGGCCGTTTCCCTTACTCGAAGGGGCGTCTGACTGCGGAGGATGAAGAGATAGTCTCGCGCTACATTGACTTCTTCCACTTGGGTGAATTGGAGAGCCGTTACCTTGACGAGCTCTCCGGCGGCCAGCGCCAGCGCGCCTACGTGGCGATGGTGCTCTGCCAGGAGACGGACTACGTGCTTCTCGACGAGCCCCTCAACAACCTCGACATCTCACACTCCGTGGAGATGATGAAGCACCTGCGAAAGGCCGCTAAGGAATTTGGCCGGACGATCATCATCGTCCTCCATGACATCAACTTCGCTGCTCGTTATGCCGACCATATTTGTGCGGCCAAGGATGGAAGCATCGTTTCTTTCGGCAGTCCGGAGGAGATCATGCGCGATGAGATTCTCACGCCCATCTTCGAAACCCCCATCACTGTTATCGATGGCCCGGATGGGCTGTTGGCCTGTTACCACTAGCTATTAGCATTCAGGTGGACTGCCCGATAGTCAGAGAACTGCCCCAGGACGAGCATCAAAAGATGCGTCTTCCTGGGGATTTGTTGTTTGTTGGGGGTGTGCGTATATTTATCGAGGTCGCCGCGAGGTAGCCGGGAGGTTAACTGGTGGTAGATGTTCGGGCAATGTTTGTTCGGCGGGTTTGACTTTGGTTGAGCTTGTTGGGTAAGGTTGTTCGGGCCGCCGCAAGAGGGTTAACGTTTGGTTAATTTTTGTTGTGGTGTGCGGATGATGTCTGAGAACTCAATAGTGTGCCAATGTACTTTTTGTGTTGGTTGATTTTTATTGTTCTGGCCGTGATGCGTTGTATGTGTGTTGCGGTTGGTGTATGCCGGATGGCGCTTTTCCTTTAAGCGGCGTCATTGTAAATAATATTAAGTTGTTTGGGCATATTGATTTAAATCTTCTAACTAGGCCAGCTCCCTGTTTATCTCCTGTCCCGTCGGTTGGGGGTTGGTTGGATTTTTTCTTTATGTAATTTTTGGATAGCCAGTCCGTGCTGTGCACTGGTTTGGTTTGTCTGTTTGTTAGGTTTGGGCTTTTCACGGCCTTTTTTGTGGAGAGTTTGATCCTGGCTCAGGACGAACGCTGGCGGCGTGCTTAACACATGCAAGTCGAACGGAAAGGCCAGTGCTTGCACTGGTACTCGAGTGGCGAACGGGTGAGTAACACGTGGGTGATCTGCCTTGCACTCTGGGATAAGCTTGGGAAACTGGGTCTAATACCGGATATGAGCCACTTTTAGTGTGGTGGTTGGAAAGTTTTTTCGGTGCAAGATGAGCTCGCGGCCTATCAGCTTGTTGGTGGGGTAATGGCCTACCAAGGCGTCGACGGGTAGCCGGCCTGAGAGGGTGTACGGCCACATTGGGACTGAGATACGGCCCAGACTCCTACGGGAGGCAGCAGTGGGGAATATTGCACAATGGGCGGAAGCCTGATGCAGCGACGCCGCGTGGGGGATGACGGCCTTCGG
>NZ_LAYQ01000007.1 GCF_000988205.1 Corynebacterium minutissimum
TCATCCCGAGCACCCTGAGCTGCTACCAGAAACCCACTGAAGCGCTACCGGATAGTCACGACACTGCTACCAAATAGCCGGTCGCAACAGGTGGGTTTAGATGGTTGTGTAGGAACTTTCATCTTCACACCAGGGACCCCTATATGTTGTGGTGACCCGCTGAACCCATCGTGTTCTACTTCACCCAGCTACGCACTCCAAAACCGGAAGAGCCCCTTATCGAGGCCCCAGAACAAGTCCTGTTCGGCAGCCACCAGGTAGCACGTCAACGGTCGAAGGAAGTCAAGACCGCTAATCAAGGAGCCGCCACCGCTGTTGACCAGGCTTTAGCCCAAGTAGAACCATCGGTACACGGCGCACAGGGGCTTTCCCTCGGCATCTTTGGCGGCAGCACTGTGCGCGGCATTCCCATCGCCGCTCATCACACCACAATGGGAATTTTCGGTGGCACCGATGTAGATCTTCGCGGCGCCTCCCTCAAAGAACACGTCACGACAATCCAAGCGGTCGGGGTATTCGGCGGCGTCGATGTGTGGGTCCCAGAAGGATTCCGCGTTCGTGTCAACGGCGTCGGCCTCTTTGGCGGCCACGACATCAAGGTCGAACGTGGTGCCATCGACCCTGCAGACTTGCCTGCCAGCGCTCCTGAAGTAGTGGTGAACTGCTTCAGCCTTTTCGGTGGGGTAGATGTACACGTGGTGAAGCGGTTGTCATAAGAAAGATGACACCATCCTTACCCCAGTCTCAACGGTCAAGGAGTAAAAGTAATTAGGGGCTTGCATGGAATGGTTGCCTAGTCATCCCAGGCAGAATGATCAGACAACCGCGAATCGTTGGCTAAGATTTTTGGCGACAGGAAAACCTCAACTTCAGTATTCATCTACTAATCGCAACGTTGCTTTATTCTCAGCGCTTACCCTAACATTTCCGGGTACAAACAAATCACCTAGCATTATGGATGGAACATTTTCCGCCGAATCCAGTGGCTCGTGTCCAATGCAGAGAAGTCTAACGATAACCTCGGGGGATGCATTAGCCCAGAGCCTGCGCAGAGTATGAACCGGAGCATCCTGCAAGGAGCTAAGGGCGCATACGTACCCTTTTGAGTCAGAAGCCAATGCGGCCTGCAGAACCACAGAATTGAGCTCTGCTGAAGTGGCGACATCCGAATCAGAAACTGGCTTGAGAATTACCCAGTTAACCGGCAGTCCTTGCGTCTTAAGAAAATCATGGGCATACGGTTCCTGACTGCTCGGAAAATACACCGTAATGGAGTCATTTTCGCTATCAAAAAGCGGAACGAATTGACTTTGCGTGTCGAGTTCTTGTGAAGTTTGCGGTTCAGATAAACCATCTAAAACGCTTTCATTGTTTATTAATAGGTCGTACACACCCTTTACCGGAACCCCAGCGCCCCGAAGCACAGAACTAAGTGCGAGATCTAGGCTGGCGGCTTCCATCCAGGGATGAACGCTCTTTACGGAGATAGGGTGAAGTTTCAACAGCTCAGTAATATTGTCTGGGCGAGGGGAACAGACGTTGTCTGCTTTTCGGGCGACATTGATCTCCTCATAATTAATGGCGCTATCATCGCTATGAATGAAAATGGACGGTACACCTGACACACGGCACTTATCAAAAAAGCTGTTGATCGCGATGGATTGTCCGGGCTCTACTGGGGTAAGAGATTCTTTCCAATCGTCTTCTTCAAAAACAGAATCGTGAACGAAGACAGCATCACTGAGGGGGGACACCGGTTTTAGAAGATCTTCAGGTTCAAGGCGTTTAGCGTTGGGATATAGCTCTTGAACGTGGGAAAAGAATGAGGAACTGGAAATCACAAAAATAGAAACGTCAGTACTCGTCGTCTCGAGCTCCCCTAGTTCAGGAATCGATGAACTCGAGCTTGAGGAATCGGTTAGAAACTCAGGCAATTGATTCCAGGAAAGAGAACGAATACCGGATGAATGTGGTTTGCCCGTCGTGATGCATGCGCTGATGTCCTCGATTGGAGCATCGGCGGTTAGAGACGACTCTGTCGCGAGGCGTACATCTGCACGGTAAAAAAGACTTTTAACCGTGTGTGCGATGTAGTTGTTTGTTTGGTCTTGGTCCTTTGCTAGTTCGATATCATCCCAAACTCCAGCATCATCAATAATCCATGCGCATTTCAGACCGAGTTGATCTGCTGCAAGAAGTGCGGGGAGGGCGATCCACCAAGGCCCCATCGCCACGATTGCAGTCAACTTTTGTTGAACTGCATCGAGAACGATCTGTGATTTAGCAAAATGGATCCCACGATCAAAGCGAATCTGGCGGGGAATATGCAGTCGGGACGACAGAGAGATGGCATCGGCGTCAGCTAGTTGTAATGCTGCTTCTCGTGCTTGCTCAGCGGCTGGAAAAGTTGAAACATCGATGAGTGTCTCATATCGAACCAACCCAGATCGTATTGCGGGTTCAGGTGCCGGTCCCGGTTCACGAACCAAAAGGAGCTGTGGTGCTTGCGGGAACTCGGTACCGTTCGCTGTTGTAGGGAGGAAACGATTAAAACGTGACTCATCGAGCGCTAAAAGACCGCGAAAGTACATTTCAACATGTTTTAACGGGGAAGTAGAGTCGCGTGTGATTGGGATATTGTCGTCAAGAATTGCGAGTGCCCCGTCGAAGTCTCGGTGGTGTGCGGCGTTGAAAACTTCGTCAATTACTCGCTGTTCATGCGGTGGCACCGCTATTTCTCTCTCAGAGAAAGAGGTTTTCTCCGAGGCGAGACTAAAGATCAGATTCAACCATTTAGCTCTGACCTCTGGGATGTCATAGCGTTTAACTGATTCCTTAGCCTCCGCGGATGCAAGAGCGTAGGCTTCTGGGGAACGGTTGGTAGAGATGATGAACTCTGCAACTGAATCTGTGTCAGCAAAATTGTAATCCGCACCGATGATTTCTTCCGAGCCTTCTCTATTCCATGCAAGCGGAATAGCTCCTGATGCAGCACCCTCAATTGCGGAGAGGTGAAAGGTCTCGCGGTAGGAAGGCGACAGCATCCACCCAATCTTTTGCATCCAGTTACCGATATCCGGCGAAAACGGCTCGAAAATGATTCGAGAGAAAATGTCAGGATTGTTAGCGATAGAGGCATAGAACGCCCGGTAGGAGTCTTGGTGAGCTGCCTTTTTCCACTCCCACGCATAATCCCAAGGGACGTGTCCTTTAATGTGTAAGACGTATCGGCTATCGCTTGAAAGGAGTTTAGTTAACAGCGAAATTGCGCGATCTGGACGCTTAAGAATTGGAACGATACCGATTAAACCAATGTGGAACCGAGCTTCGCTGAACTTGGTCCTGTCCAAATCGGCGAAGTTTACTGAATTAGAAATCACATGGAGTTTTTCTTTCGGCCATCCTTTCATGTCGATGGCCTTTTGCATGTAGAAATTTGAAGCGAAGACGATCTTGTCGCAGTTCTCCAATACTAACTCGTCGATCCAAGGCTGTAAGAGTTCATAGCCGTGGAGATGTACGATCAGCTTTTGATGCGGAAGCAAATTTTGTGAGTACCAAATCGCATTGTATGACGCGAATTCTGCAATTACGACGTCCGCCCAAGGAAGTAGTTCGCGGCTCTTTTCTGGCTGGGGTTTGGCGTTAGCTTCAAACAAATCGACACGAAGGTCGATATCGGCGCGCTGGATAAGTGAATCGACTAAATCGCCTGCAAACTTGAAGTCAGCTCCTGCCAACAAAACCTTCGTTGGTTGTTCTTTGCGGGGAACACGAGTGTAGTCCGCAATGTCATTTTTGAAGACTTCGCGCCAAGGTGCGGAGTCAAAATCGGGCTTATTTGATTTTGTAGGGGATGACGGAGCGTACAAATCGGAAAGCTTCGGCTCAGGAGATTTAGGCCACCATTGCGTCAATCCCATCGTCTTTGAAAGCTGCGCGAAATAACTAGATGCAGGATTATTCAATCCTGATGGCGTCAGCAACAAAGTGGAGTCCCCGACAAAATCGCAGGAAACTGCAGGTTCGGCACATAGCTGGAGACCGGGGTAGTCTATCAGACCCGTGGTCCTTAGGGTCTCCTGTAATTCAGGAGACCTAGGATCATTAACACTTGCCAGTGTGACGCGGGGCGGTTGCTTTAGAGGCATCGCTTCGTAAGCGATTGAGCGGAAGTCAATCGAGGATAGAGCGTCTAAACCAACAACAGTGTCAAAAATGATGCCAGCAGGGGCGGTAGGTGGGTTATCTAGTGGATCATGGAGTTCGAGGCCGAGATGAAACGCTGGGATAAGACGGGTCTTAGATGTGGCCTTCGGAGTCATCGACTCAATTTTGCTCCGTCGGTTTGAGCTTCCAGTGAGGAGGAGCTTGGAGCCTGTAGCTATTACCTCAATATGTTGGAGTTCTTTGGGGGACAGGGTTGAGTCTAAGTAAGGGAAATCGTCGCAAATTGTCCAAAGCTTTGTCTGCAGAGATTTTCCCCCTGCAACGTATCTGCCGAGCCACAGGCCCTGAACAAGAACAAAATCATAGTCGTCGGTATTTGCCAGAGCAACGACCTGTCGAGCTCGATAGCGTGGGGCAACACCGTGCCTATCCATGGAATCGGCGTCTACATGGAGATGTGCGGGAATAACGCTCTCGCAGAGCGGGGCGATGCTCTCTTCAAAATCCCCAAGTTCAGGGTTCCTAGAAAGAAAGTCGATGCTTACTCCGCCGGAGTGAAAGAAAGAAAGAAGGCCCTTCGCCCAAGCCCGATTGAGAACATTAGAAGTATCTAGATCTAATGCGACCAAAGCGCGCAGGTTTTGTGTAGTCATTATTTCATCCCGTATCGATCGGCTACCAACTTCAAAAGAAAATCCCATACTTCAGATTGTGGGGCGCCTTCTTCCAGATCTTCTGCCGGAATATTCGAGAAATCTACCGTGCAAGTTGACCGTATATAAGCGCTATCAAATTTAGGTCCACTAGATGGGGTCGGTACAAAATAGACAGCTCGGCCAGTACCACGAGCTATTCGGCCAGCTTCGAAGAGCTCAGACGCGAGATGGCGTTGCCCACCAGAGTCAGTCCCAATCCAAGGGCCACGATGGAACGCAGATTCATCGATCACGAGTCGACTAAATTTTTGGTCGACGATTTGCTCCTTGATTAGCCCAGGTACAGCTAGAACGACGTTATTGTTTCGTGGCCAGGTGCTGAGCGTTTCTTGTGTTCCGAGTAACAAAGTAGAGTCAGGCTCGCTCGGGAACATCGCGGCCCCAAGAAAACTCGCAGCGGAAAGACCAAATTGGTTTGGCTTTACTTGGGGGGTGGATGCTCTGCCTAAGGACTCTAGAAGGGCTGCTAAATTCTTGTTCGGTTGATTAGCCATTTAAATCGCTCGCAAGGTCGGGAAACTTTTGCTCGACTAAATCCCATAGCACTACTCGGGCATTGAGCGCATCTCCTACCGGTGACTTAACCGTCACCGGCTTAGACGCCAAAATTGAATTTGGTTCAACGAACCCCCAGCTCTTGGCAGAGGATCCAGCGTAGTCGCTCCATTTAGAGGGAAGAAAAGGGTTAACACTATGATGAGCTCCGGTTTTCGCGTCGTTGACGATTAAGTAGTCGAGTTTTTCAGTTGTTGCCAAAAACTTTAGGTAGGGCAGCGACGCGTTGAATGAGACTTGGTCTTCAATTCCCTCCGCACCAACACCTTCGTACGCGCGGCGGACATAGCTTTCGTGTTGTTTTCTCGACATATTTCTTGGACGTTGGTTGCCAGGGCCCGTCGGAATGAAGTTCGTAAACACATGAAGGTGTACGCGCTCCCGAAGCTTCGCGGGAAGCGTTCGTATTGCCGAAGTCACTTCGGTGATGCTTCGGCTGGAATAGAACTCACCAAAGTAGCCAAGGTTCAGCTTAGCTTCGTCGACTTCGTAACCCGAGTCCTCACGAAGGTAATATGTGCGCGGTAGCGTTGGATGATTCGAAACGACTGCTCTTTCTACGACTCTATCTCGCAGGGTTTCACATGAAATCCGGCTGACCATCTCCTTCATCTGGTTCGAATTTGTGAACATAATTTCGTCCGCGAAGGCGTACACCAAGTGTTCCGCGAGGGAGAAGATAGAGAACTCCAAGCAACTAAGTTCGGGGTACTCCTGTTCTAGCTCTTGGATGAACTTGTCTGACAAGTCGTCCTTCGGAACCTTTCCACCGCGTGGCAATCCCTCGACGTCAAGGGACATGGGATCTGAGAACTCTGCGATCCAATGAAGCTCTGGGTGATTCTCTTTGAATAGCTTGGCTGCAAACATGCTGGGGGCCCACATTGCCCGCGAGTACAGTACATCGTACGACGCGCCAGCGGAAACTTTTTTCTCTGCGTAGTCGCATGCCTTAATCGCGAAAGCTTTAAACGGTTCCCATGATGCCCATGAGGGAGCGATAGGGAGAAAATGCTTTGATGCTATGTACGGTTCAGCAATGCACTCAACGGAGAGATCCTGTTTTTTTCGATGCAGAAAGGAGCAGGAAACAACATCAAAGGTTATCTCAAAGTTGCGTATGCGCTTTGAAGCGACTGTTGCTCCGGTATCTTGAAATGGTGAAAAATTATAGAGAAAGGCTATTCCTTTAGCCTCAGGGATGACTTCACGCCAAGGGATGCCCCGGTTAGGTTTTGCTTGAAGGATATCGGAAAGAGTTTTGCGCTTTTCGGGGGAATGGGAAACATCGGCGATTGCACGTTTAATAATATTTTTCTTGGCCTGTTGGACGAGGCGCTTGTTTTTTAGGCTTGTTGCAGAAGCAAACGACTGATTGAGGCGATCGACAATTTCACCGACATTCCCGTAGGTAATCCCGCCTTTGTAAATTGGAGCTGAGAATGCCCCCTCAGTGCTTTGCGCGGTGTTATTCAGCTGGGATTGGATAAAAACCGAAGTCGGTTGGGGTAGGAGGGCGTCACTGTAGTTCAAGGATTCTTGCATAGGGAGTGCTTTAGTGGGAGAGCTCTTTACGGGTTGTTTCATTCAGAAGGCGGGCCAGCCGTGCTTCGCGGTGAACTGCTATTGCGTGTTGGGCGAGCTCCTGAAGCTCAGCCTTCGTTTCAGTTGTGACTTGGTCTTGTCGCGTTTGCGCAGATTCGAGAGTGTTGATTAATGATTGAGTTGATTCCAGTGCACATTCAATTTGTTGCAAGTGCTGTGCCTGGGTAGTGGCGCTAACCGGAAGCTCATGGGAAATGAGTGTGCGCGTGGCTGAAAGCTGTCGACGCATACGCAGATGTCCGATGACGGGCACTAACGCCAGGGCGATAGCGATGAAGCCAATACCAGTTTCCAGATGCTGAGCAAAAGCGAGGATGGCTCCCGCAAGTGCACAGATGAAGTGCGCTATAAGAGCCGTGAGATATGTCAGCTTGCCGTTTGATTGCATAATGTCTCAGCTTTCCTAACTGGATTCAATGGAAACAGGGATCAAATAATCCGCGCTACTGTTGTCAAATATCAGCTTGCCTTCGGCAGAGGCGCAGAGCTGATTGGCTTCGAAATCAGTCGAGTTCCCAGTGAAAAACGCGTAATAATGTTATGCCGCATGTTATCACGTCACATATAGAAGAGCAGCCGGGGTCTGGCTTCAAAATGGGTGTCCAAAGCCCGTAGGCTGCATGTTCTTTGCAGGGAAGGGAAGGGAAGGATAGTATTGTGCCGTAGCTTCAGCAATCCTATATCGCCTTAGGTTCGGAGTACTGGGCATCAACAGCCGACCGGTAGAAATGGGGATCAATTCTGATGCCAATCGCGTCGAAGGCGCCCCCCGACGCCACGCGGAGCGGGTCCTAGAAAATGCCGGAGTAGTTGTGTGGGCACAGATGTACCCCCTAGTGTCTCGCTATGGAACGCGGTCAGTATGTTTCGGGCAAAGGTAACTAGCCAAAGCCGAATTCATTTAAAGAGGTCAGGACCGAGTTGTCTAAGAGCCATGCAGGCTAGTCTTTTGTGACAGTGCTATCCCAACCGAATGGACTTGACAGGCCTGATCTTTGACGTGTCCGTTTTCGAGTGGCGGCAGGCCAATGCCTACTTTCCATAGGGATTGAAAGGGGGCACTAAATAGAAAAGAGAGCCCAAACGGCAGGGAGACCGGCGAAAAACGATCCTAGGCACACACGAAATGTCCCTTATAACCTTAACCCAAATCTAGCCCCAGCGACACGCCGAGCCGGACACACATTTTGACCCTTAACCCTTTTAAAGCAAAAAGCCGCCTGGTGACAGGCGGCTTATTTGCTCCTCCAACTGGGCTCGAACCAGTGACCCTTCGATTAACAGTCGAATGCTCTGCCAACTGAGCTATGGAGGATTATGCGTATGCTGCCGGGCAAGTGGCCTTGCCCTGTGCAACGAGATGTAACTATATAAGGTCTTCTCCAGATATCACAAATCGCCTGCACATCGCCCTTTTTATATGCGCTTAGTGTGGCACCTTTCAGTCCTGTCTTCAAGCAAAGCTAGACTGTCATTAAGTAACACCGGTAGGGAAGAGGTAGAGGTTTCTTCATGTTCGTTGGACACACTCGCTTTAGTCTCTTCGTTCCGGATTCGGCGTCGTGGCGTGCGAGCAACGAGCAGACCGGGTTCTCGGAAGACGAGTACCGCGACTACCTCTACGACGATGCACGCCTGTCGTTGCGCACGGACATTTTCCTCAATCACACCGTGCCAACACTTGCGAAGGCCGCCGAAGGCTTCGATGTGAAGCACGTTGTTTCCTTCTCTCAGTCCTTGCCGCAGAAGTTCAAGGAGCAGCTGCAGGAGGCAGCGGACAAGTTTGATGTCTTGCACCTCGATGAGCTTCCTGATGGTGATAGTGGATGGACTGCAGTGCGCCGCTACGTCCAAAAAATTGGGTTTAAGGGCACTTTCGGTCGCTACCGCCTAGACGACGATGACGTCTTGTCCGCCCACTACTTCCAAACCACTGCGTCCTATATAAAGCCGGAGTTTGAAGGCATGCTCGCCAGCATGCCGCTCGGCATTGAGGCGGTTTACGCGGGTGGTCAGTTTTTCCACCTGCGTGAAGCCCACACACCTATGAACTCTATGGGACTGATGTCCATCTGCTCCGTGAAGGACGACGGAACCGTTGTGGAGCCTCAGAGTGGGCCGCACGACAAGTCAGATCGCTATGCGCCCGTGATTCTGGACGCTTCCCAGGTGGGCTACTTACGCGCGATCCATGCGGGGCAGGACAACGCGATGCGCCATGAACCAGGCGTGGTCATGGCACGCCTCATGGAGAACATGGCGGCGTTCCCACCATTTACGGATGTCGCTGCTCTTGAGGCAGCCTTTCCCACGGTGGCCAAGCAGATGCAGAGTACAAGCACGCCGCTGAGCATTGATGACACCGTTGGCAGTGGTCAGCACTATCTGCTTCAGCCCGCCAGCGGGGATGTCAGCTTTGTCATCCACGGAGAATCAGAGTGGGAACTTGATAATGAGCTCCTTGTGAGCCTGTGGATCGAGGATTCCCGTGGGCGACGCGTCCCCTCCTATAAGACAGTCGAGGGGTTTGCTGCCTCCAATAACCCCAGCATCGGACATTTCGCGTACGTTCCCACGGAGAGCGGAACCTTTCGGACCCTGGTGAGCCTTCATTTGGAGCACGGCTACGTCCTTCGCGGCTATCGTATTCTGGCGCAGAGTGAGCGCGCCAAGGAGGTTTGGGTCGCAAAGATCGTCATGCAGCAGCGAGGCGGGAAAGCACGCTTCGTAAGCACTGAGGATTGGGAATCAGCTCGTAGCCAAGGCGTGCTTGGCTTGGTTGATCAGGCCATCGACAGCGTTTATCAGAATCGGACGAGCATCGTGGCGAACGTCCGCAGCGTTCTTGGGGAAGACCGTGCTAATAAAATCATCGCGCGCTTGGACCAGCTGAACAAGAAGCTACGCAACTAAGGGCGGCCCAAGTCTGAGCTGGCAAACATTTCGTCCTCGAAGAGTCGCTCCCAATCGCCAGCTAGTGAAGCTGCGTAGCCGAGAATTCCGGTGAGAAGCATTTGTGGGGCAGGGGCATGGCCTTCGCCCCAATCACCGAGGAGGAGCCTCCACTGCTGCGGGCGCTCGGCTACTGCCTGGGACCATGGAAGGTAATGCTGGGTGTAGTGCAGCTCATCATCCTCGTTTTGAAGGTAAGCCACGTAATTGTTGAAACCCTTGCCGTATTCAGTAACCAAGTCAAAGGTCATGGTGGTTTCGGAAAGTTTTTGGCTGCTCCAGCACTTCTTGCGATACGCCTTTACCTGTGGTTCAAGGTAGCGCCCGATATGGGTTTGAGGGTTTGACACTACGGCTAATGAACCGGGGAAGCGGCGCGAGAAATACAGCGCGGCAAAGCCGCCGGCTGATGCGCCGAAGAAGATTGCCTTCTTGCCCAGCTCCCCGACAGGTGCATCAGGATGGAAGCTGGCGAAGATATGCGATAGGCACGAAGTAAGGTCCTCCTGAAATGGGCGTGACTCATCGCCTGTGAACCACCCAATACTTGCGCCCCGATCAAGCGAGGGATCGGAGATATACACCAAGTTGGCATCAATGCCTTCGACCATCTGCTTCCCAATGAAGACTGGGAGAGAGGTCTTCGCTGGGTCGATGGCCGCGTGAAAAAGCACGATAGTAACATCGGCGCCGCGATCCTCAACGAGCACATCCATTAATGCAGCGCCGTAGCGAATCGAAATCGCCTCGGCTTCCTCGGAAGAGCTGGCGGGCACGGTGGAGCTGAGAAACTCCTCGACAGAGTCGAAAAAAGTCGTTGAAGCGCCGTAACGCGCGTAGTTTCTCGTCAGAGCCATAGTCCGTCAGCTTATCGTGCCGAGGCACCATGAGGCATTTTGCAGGCAGCGGGCATAGCCCCATCCATGGAAACTAAGCGGAGGGAAGACAAAACCTGTCATCGATTTTTCTATTAGCGAGGCTCCCGAGTTTGTCTAACGTCTCCCCGTGCTACCGTTGACTGAGCACAATAGCGAGAAAGGTAAAGAATGACGCCTCAGGAAAATGCTGCCAATAGCTTTGACAAAGTTTGCGTTGTAGGCCTCGGATACATCGGTCTGCCTACGGCAGCTTTTATCGCCTCAAAGGGTGTCAAAGTCGTCGGTATTGACGTCAATGAGCGTTTCGTCAAGCTTATTAATGAAGGCAAAGTGCCGTTCTTTGAGCCGGGGTTCGAAGAGCTTCTGGCCAAGGTGGTGGAGGAAGGAAACCTCGTCGCACAAGCTGAGCAGGTTGAAGCTGACGCTTACATTGTTTGCGTGCCAACACCTTTCCAGGACAATCACAAGGTAGATACCAAGTACATTCGTGCTGCTTCTGAGGCGCTTGCGCCGCACCTTCGTCCTGGCGCGCTTGTCGTTCTGGAGTCGACCTCCCCTCCGGGCACTACTGAGGATATGGCGAAGCACCTCATTGAGCTGCGACCGGATCTGTCGCTTAACGATGAAGATGACAACGCCATCTTCGTAGCTCACTGCCCAGAGCGAGTTCTTCCGGGCCAGATCATGGAAGAAATGGAAAACAATGACCGTGTTATCGGTGGTTTGACGCCCAAGGGCACCGAGCTTGCTCGTGATCTGTACGCAACTTTCTGTACAGCAGAACTTCTTATGACCAACGCCACGACCGCAGAGATGGCAAAGCTTACGGAGAACTCCTTCCGTGACGTCAACATTGCGTTCGCTAATGAGCTATCCCTGATCTGCGACCGTCTGGGGATTGATGTCTGGGAGCTCATTGAGCTAGCGAACCACCACCCGCGTGTGAACATCCTGCAGCCGGGGCCAGGCGTTGGCGGACACTGCATCGCGGTTGACCCGTGGTTCATTGTGTCGGCGGCACCAGAGGAAGCAAAGCTCATTAAGCTGGCACGTGATGTCAACGATGGCAAGCCGGAATGGGTTATTGAGCAAGTAGTCACGGCTCTAGAAGGTAAAGAGAAGCCAGTTGTGGCGGCTCTTGGTATTGCTTTTAAGAACGACATAGATGATCTGCGTGAATCGCCTTCCTTGGAAATCGTGAAGCGCCTCGGTGTGGATAACCCAGAGCTCGATATCCGGGTCGTTGAGCCGAATGTCGATGAGCTTCCCGCTGTTCTTTCGAACATTTCTAACCTGACAAAGCAGGACACGAAGGAAGCTATTGAGGCTGCTGACGTAGTTCTCCTCCTCGTTAACCACAAGGAGTTCGTTAACCTCGATCAGTCTGTGCTGGAGGGCAAGACTGTTATTGATACCAAGGGTATTTGGCGTTAAAGAAACATCTTGTGCGGTCCAACTGTAGGTCCGCGCAGGATGTCGACACTTAGGAAGAACGGCGTAGGATGCGGATTCTAGTCCTCTCCCAGTATTGGGCCCCAGAGAACGGCGTGCCGCAACGCCGATGGTCGTGGCTGACAAAGATCCTCGTCGAGGCTGGGCATGAGGTGGCTGTGATTGCGCCACCACCTCACTACCAACGTCAAATCCGTTTGAAGCAGTGGCTGTCTAAAGACGCCATCCTTGGCTGCCGCCGAGCTGAGCTAGGAAACTCGGGTGAGAGGATCTTCCGCTCAGGGTTTTTCCCTGCTGGTTCTACGTTAACTCGCCGAATACTAAACCAAGCCTCAGTCGCAACTTCGATGCTGGCAATGCAAGTGACACATCGGAAGCCAATTCAGGAGATTTCTCCTGATCTGGTTATCGGCACCGTTCCTGCTCTTCCAACATCGGTGGTCACCATGCTGGTCGCACGGCATCTTGGAGCTCCCTACATCGTGGATCTTCGCGACGCATGGCCGGAGCTTCTGCGTGAGAAAGATGACTGGAACTCCGGAACGGGCAGACGCTCGATTCGCGAGGTGATCTTGAGCAAAGGCCCTTTCCAGGTTTTGACGGCTCTTACTGAGAAGGCCATGATGCGCGCGTTAACCCATGCCAATGGAATCATCACGACCTCCAAGGACCTAGCAACGCATTTGGGTGCCACATTGCCTTCGAAGCGGGACGGTCGTGGGCGCGTTATCCGCACCGTCCGTAATGTGTTTCCGCCAAAAACCAAGTATGTCGCTGCGGATATGAGCAGAATACAGCGGGATGAGCTGCATGTCCTCTACGCCGGCACGGTGGGGCGCGCACAACGCATCGATAATGCAGTCAGAGCAGTAAAAATTGCTCAGGATCGCGGTTATACGGTGCGATTACGCATCGTTGGTGACGGCGCTGCGTGGCTTGCTGTTAGGGACTTGATTCAAAAAACTGGGGCTGACGCCACCATCGAGCATCGCTATCCTGCAGAGGGACTAGAAGAGTTTTATGACTGGGCAGATACAGCCCTGGTCCATCTCACTTCATGGGAGCCTCTAACACGCACGGTGCCTTCAAAGACCTATGAGTTGATGTCGGTTGGCCTCCACATTAGTGGTGTAGTGCAAGGAGAAGCAGCCGCATTGGTTGAGAAACTTGAGGCCGGGCATGTTGTGGAACCTGATGATCCAGAAGCTCTGGCAAACATGTGGATAAGCCTCATGGAGGACCGCTCGAAGCTTCACGTATCCGCGCGTGGACGTGAATGGGTTGCCAAACAACGCGATGAAGCCGTTCCGCACGTCATTCGGGAGATCGTAACGAGCGTTGTTTCGGAAAAGAACTAGCTGGGCAAGGACAACGTGCCGATGAGAATTGGATCGCTTGATGATTACAAGCCCGCTGATACCGATTATGCAGTGCTCCTGTGCTCCTCAGAGCAGCTCCATCCCTTACCCGCTAGCCATGGGACGGTGGTGTTTTGCTTCAGCGAGGAGGAACTGGATAACGCGGTTAATATGCCGGTGGTGCTTGCCGACGTTCCCGCTGCCCAAGCAACTCCTATTCTTGCTCGGCTCATCGGGGATAGGGGAGTAGTCGAATACTGGGCGCCACGCTCAGCGGCTTACAACCTCCGTGGCCTAGTTGATAGCGATGACGTAGTGAGCGAAGAGCTAGGCGTCTCGGGATTGCATATTTCCGAAAGGTGGATTCATCTCAGAGTGGAGGAATCAGTTGGTACGTCCCGGCCCTCCGATGATTTTCTTCGGGGACTTTCCGCGCCTCTTTCGCTGTCCAATCTCGCCCCGCGCGACCAGGGACCAGCCCCCGATGCCCCGACGCTCCGAGCACTAGTGATTTCACGCGTGGCAACCTTGGCTAAGCCAGTCAAGCAATTCCTACCAAGTTCTGTGGTGGTGTCGCTGTACAAAATTTTGGAGAAGATCCGATGAGTACCAATCTCCCAGGAATCAGCGTCATCATTCCTTCCTATGCGAATGATTCAACCAACACTGCAGGCTCGGGCCTGACTGCGGCGCTCACTTCGCTTTCGAATCAAACCTTAAGCACCGATCTCTTCGAGGTCTTAGTCGTCTTCAACGGGCCAGCAGCACTAGATATAGAACTGGATCTGGCAGATCAGTTCCCGCAGCTCAACCTACGGGTACTACGGACCAAAGCCCCCGGCGCTGGCCGCGCCCGCAACCTTGGTATTGCAAGTGCTGGTCGCCGTTTCGTTACCTTTCTCGATGACGATGACGCCCTTCAACCTCGATTCCTTGAGACGGGGTTAGAGCATGCCCGCAATGGCGCTTGTGTGCTTCTGCCGATCCTCGATAAGGGACATGATGGTTCCCTTCAAGAGAATTCGCTCAACGCGCGTATATCAACACTTCGCGGAACCACCGTTCCAGTGGCGAGAGCGCCGTGGGCGCTGGGCTTTAACGCCTGCAAGGTATTCCCCACGGATCTGGCCCAACGCTATCGCTATGAGGAATCGCTGCGATCGGGTGAGGACGTCGCCTACTTTGCGCACTTGCTCGAAGAATCAGGACTCGTGTTCAACGTTCCAGCAGAACCAAGTAGCTCATCGTATTTGAGAACCATCCGACATGATTCTGTGTCGCGCCAAGCCGAGAGCTTTGATTTCAACGTAACGCAGCGCCTCGAATGCATTGCACAGCTCCGAGAAATCCGTGAGGTTGACTCTAAGCAGCAGGCCCTTCAGAAGCTTGAGGACGCCCAATTCGGATTCCTCGAGATTTACCTACGCGCCCATCCCACAGATGTTCAGCGGGCCATCGACACTGCCGTAGATATTGGTGTTTCTGGTTTGCCTTGGGGCGGTTTGCGTTCCGAAAAAGCGAATCGACTAGTGTTCTCCTACTGTTTCCCACCCTTTGCAGACACGTCGGCCAACGTGACAGCAAAAGTGATTCGGAATGATGCGAAGCTTGTTGACGTCTTTTATGCAAGTATGGGGCGCGTGCGCGGTCGCGATGATTCGACAAAGCTCATCGTCGATCCTTACCTTGTTCATGCTGAAGAGCTCGATGTCGTCGCTTCTTTTGCACACTGGGGTGCTATCTGTTCTTATGCGCGACAAGCTGCGAAGAAAGCCGCCAAACGTGCGAAGGCCTACGGTCCCTATAACTCGATGTATTCGCGCGCTCTTTGGTCTGGTTCTCATGTGGCTGCGGCTCTTTTTAAAGACAACCACCCTGAGACACGATGGGAGGCGGAGTTCTCTGATCCACTCTGCCTTGGCGTAGACGGAAAGCCTCGGCTAGGAAAGCTCACTAGAGGATTGACTACTCACAAGCTTAAGACGATGGTCACGCGGTCCGATTGGCCGAATATCTCGTATACCACTCACTTTGAGCTGACTGAATTAGTAACACTGCTGTACGCCGACGAAGTCGTCTTCACTAATTCCAATCAGCAACAGGTCATGCTAGAGCATTATCCCACCAGCCTCGAAGAGTTCGTGCGCGCTAAGTCGACGATTCGGCACCACGCAGAGCCGACAAAAGAGATGTATCAGCTCGTGGAGGCGGACTATGCCCTCGATGCGAATCGCATCAATATCGGTTATTTTGGCAACTTCTACGCCAACCGCGGAATCGGTGACGTTCTAACCGCGCTCCAAGACCATCCGGTGCGGAATCAGTTCCGGCTTCACATCTTTACCGCGGCGCCCGAAAAGCTGCGTCGTCAACTGTGGAATCATCCCGCAGCGGAATGCCTTTGCATAAACGGGTATATGCCGTACCTCGAATTCCTTAACGTTTCCACTCGTTTCGACGCTCTCGTTGTTAATGACACCAACACGGAGGGGACAGCGTTGAGTCTTAACCCATTCCTTCCCTCGAAGTACGCTGACTACGTCGGTAGTGGGGCAGCCGTGTGGGGAGTCATTGTAGAGGGCTCACCTCTGTCAATGCTTCCACTTGACTTCACTTCGCAGGCGGGTGACGTTGAACAAGCCCGCGGTGTTCTCGACGAACTTCTTAGACAGACTGAGTACAATTCCCTGTAGCAATTCTCAGCGTCCTCAGCGAAGCTCGTGACTTATATGGACGTTCGAACACAATAGATCTGGAAGGGCTGATTCATATTGGCACGCCACAAATGGCGCGGTTCCAAGACTTCACAGCGGGGAGTCGAAGAACTCAATGCCCAGGTAGCGCGACATGAAGGTCGCGTACAGATAGTCAACCCTGAAGGTCTCCATCCGCTGGCTACTCGCCCGACCCTTGGAGAGTACATTTCGCAGTTGGCAGCCCGTCGGCATTTTATCGCTGCAGATGCACGCGCCAAGGCGCTGCGCACAACACGGGATTATCGTCTTTGGCAATTGTGGCTGGTGCTCAACCCACTATTCGATGTCGCACTCTATGGTTTTCTCTTCGGACTTCTCCTCAAGACCTCTCGTGGTATCGAGAACTTTATCGGTTTTCTTTTTATCGGGATTATCTTCATGTCTATGATGACGGGGCTCATGAACTCTGGCATCAGTCTCATGCAGTCCTCGCGCTCGATGATTCGGGCATTTCAGTTTCCAAGGGCATCAATTCCTTTCTCGACCGCATTGCGTTCACTAATAGATAACGTATTGCCAGCGTGTGTGGCGCTCATAGCGGCTTTTCTTTTTCAGTGGGGAACGTGGCCATCGTGGACTATTGTTTTTGTGATACCGCTATTCCTCTTAATCCATGTTTTTGGCTGCGGATTAATGATGATCACTGCTCGTCTCACTGCACAGGTCCCAGAGGCTAAGACCATTTTGGGACTTCTGACTCGTGGCTTGTTTTTCTTGTCGGGCGTGATGTTTTCTGTTGATAGGTTTGCTGAGCACTCGGTTGTTCACCAGGTAATGACAGCTAATCCATGCTATATATTCCTCACTGCGATCCGAGACAGTACAATTTATCGAACTGCGCCAAGCATAGAAACTTGGGGACAACTCTTGGCATGGAGCGTGGGTGCATTTGCAATTGGCTTCATTTTCTTCTGGAGAGCGGAGGACAAGTATGTTCGACTCGTCTAAGTTGCCGGCGGAGCCCGGCGAGTATCTTTATGCGAAGCGGAAAAAAGAAGCACAAATGCGTGAAGAGTCAACGGCTCCTGCTGTGGAGGAATCGGAACCTGACATCAATTATGTAGAACGGGCCAACGTTGTAGTGGACAATGTGTCCAAGAGATACGTGATAAGTCAGGGGCGTTCTTCAGATGCCAGCATGACGCGGGCAGGCCGTGGGAAAACCGTTGTGGACGCTATAGTCGACGCTTCCCTGATCGCCTTGCCGGGGGAGTCGATCGGAATTATCGGACTCAACGGTTCCGGAAAATCAACTTTGCTTAGTATGATTTCCGGAGGACTCGCTCCTACCTCTGGTCGAATTCTCACACGCTCGCAACCTACACTCATGGGAGTCTCACCTGCACTTCAACCCGACCTTTCGGGAGAACACAACATCTATTTAGGTTGCCTCGCGCTGGGGATGAGTCCTAATGATGCGAAAGACCAAATTGGAGAGATTGCGGAGTGGACTGAATTGGGTGACGCGATCAAAAGACCGATGAAGACCTATTCATCAGGAATGTCTGCTCGCTTGTCATTTGCGATTTCTACTGCGGTGCGTCCTGAAATCCTAATGATTGATGAAGCGCTTTCGACAGGTGATGCTGCCTTTGGAGCTAAGGCGACGGCGCGAATGGAGGAGCTTTTGGAGAGAGCAGGAAATCTATTTCTGGTTTCGCACGCGCTTGGTGAAATTGAGCGAAACTGCAGGCGGGCTATTTGGATTTCAAAGGGGCATATCATTGCCGATGGTCCAACGGATACTGTAGCTACTCAGTACCGAGAGTGGGCAAAGCTCATGGGCAGGGAGAATAAGGAACCTGCGCACGATTTCCTCAGCGATATTAAACAAGACTTCAAAAAGCCACTCGTCTTACTCGAAAAGTCAGTGCGATGATGATTGTCAGCGCGGAAGACATAGAGTTCCTAGATTCAATGTGCGCGAAAACAAAGAAGGAAGGTAGACCGATGATTCGTCGACGGTTCTCTAAGGAGAGCGAAAATGCTTGACTTTTTTCGACGAGGCAGGGGACTAACACTTCTTGGCGCGCTAGCAGCGTTGTTAGCTTCAACAGCCATAGTTGTGGAGCCGACAGTCATGAAGAACCTCTTGTTCATTGTCGCCTTAGGCGTCATGTTCTTCTTCCTTTCAATGTGGGTGTCTTCTCAAAAAAAGTCAGAAGGGTATGCGCGCGAAATTCTGCGACGAGTGAGCAGTTTGGAGCGAGCTAATGAGGAATTACGTGCTGGCCAAAAGCGAAATGAACGAGAAGCCCAGCAACGGAATCTTAGTGAATTAGTCGCTCCTGACTCTGTGTCGAAAGACCACGTCGCCGACGCCAAGCAAGGGCTACTATTTGCGCCACAGACAATTACCGCATCTGCAATCTTGGATCGTCCGTCGGCGCAACAAGCAGGTCGGCTTGCAGCCATGCAGACAATGGACAGCGATGCGTTTAAAGTCTTGAGGGCTCTCGAAGGTGCCACCGATGAAACTCGGCAGCGTCGAATCGAAGTCATTGGGTCGGATTTACTTGTAAAGTCTCTAGGCGACCTAGGCATCGTGCAAAGAATTGAAGTTCCACATCAACTCGGGGCGTGCAATAGCGGAACGTCTTATCTCATTGTGGATGAAAGAGAATTGGAATCTGGGGCCTGGGCGGGCACTCTAACATCGCAGTCCACCACACGGTTCTTAAGCTTGTCGGAACACATTCGAAAGGCGAAGGCACGGGGTGTGGTTGTCGTAGTAGTAAAGGCGCCACAACAAGACCATTTCTCGAATGAACTAAGGCAAATGGCAACGGTTCTGTTTGAAGGAACAGAGCCAAACTGGGAGTGGGAAGATGATGTTTATTTCCCAGTTTTGAAAGTCTTGACTTCTGTATTGCGAGGCGAAGAAGGATGAAATCTATCGTCGTTTACGGTGATGTAAACGCAAATGCAATCGATGGTTCGTCGGTGTGGCTAGTCTCTGTTACGAGAGTCCTATCGCGTTTGTTTGATGAGGTGCATCTCATCCTGAAATACGAAGCCGTCAATGATATGCTTTTGAGCTCGATCGAAGGCATTTCAAACGTGGTAATTCACGCACCTCGTGGTGTCGAAAAAGGTGAGGGGCTAACGCCTGAGGCGGCTGCAGATTTTGTAGACTCAGTCGTCGCTGATTCGAATGCGTGCGCTGTCTTGGCGCGCGGGTTCGAGGTTTCCTATCAACTAGGGTTGAAACCGAGAATAGCTGAGCTTTTATGGGCATACGTGACTGATACTCCCTTTCCTCCGAAGAAGCTCTCAGAACGAAATGTAACTCGGTTGAGAAAGATCGCCATCGCTTCGCGCCGAATTCTGGCACAGACAGAGGCAGCACGGTCGTATTGGGAGGGGATTGTTCAAGAATCAGCGGGGAAGACAGTGTTGATGCCCCCTATGATTCCGAATGAATTGTTCAAGGAGCCTACGGAATCGCCCGCTCCTGAAAGCTCGCCGCTTCGACTTGTGTATGCGGGGAAGCTAGCGAAAGAGTGGCGGACTCTGGAGATGCTTGAGTTACCGCAAGCATTGAATAAACTCGGCATTTCAGCGACGCTCGAGGTTATCGGATCTAAGATTAATGCGTCGTCTTCGGAACCTAGCTGGGCTGAGTGTATGCGTGAAGCACTTGAGCGTGCGAATTCTGATTCAGCTAGTGGCGTAACATGGGTTGGAGCTTTGTCGCGTGAAGACTCTATGGCAAGAATTAGCGAGGCTGACATTGGCTTCGGCTGGCGAAGCGAAGAGCTCGACTCCAGTCTTGAGATTTCTACGAAGGCACTCGAGTATGGTGCTGTCGGTACGGCACCTCTAATCAACCGGACGACCGACCATTGTGCGGTATGGGGCGAAGAGTACCCTTTCTATGTCAAAGCCGGCGATTCGATTGATGAGATTGCACAGACGATTGCAAGTAATTTGGGGCAGATACAGGTCGCCCGGCGTGTAGCTTTCGCCGCCAGTGCTGAATATTCGATGTCTGCGGCTGAAACTCGTTTGGGCAATGCCTTCTCTCGTGCCATCGAAATGAACGCTCCGACAAACGAGAACAATGTGCGTCCTTGTCGCGTAGTGGTAGCGTCTCATGACCTCAAGTTCATGGGTGAGCTCATGGACTATTTGCAGCGCTCGTCAAAGTTTGAAGTAAAGCAGGACAGATGGACGACACTGCACGATCATGATCCTGAACAGAGTCGTTTGCTCGCAGAGTGGGCGGATGTGGTGTTTTGCGAGTGGGCTGGCCCATCGCTGGCTTGGTACTCCACCCATAAGCCTGAATCTACGCGTTTGGTTTCACGTCTGCACCGGTTCGAACTGAATGGGCCGTGGATGTCTAAGGTTCTTTGGACTAATGTTGACACCCTTGTTTTCGTCTCTGACTGGGTCCGAAGAACGGCACACGCGAAGTTTAAACTAGACTCAGTCAATACGATTGTTTTGCCAAACACTATTGATCTATCTGATTTTGACCGACCGAAACTAGACTCGGCTAGATTTACTTTAGGAATGGTGGGATTCGTACCGTTTCTGAAGCGGCCCGATCGAGCCCTAGAGCTATTCGAGAGCCTCGTGGAAGAGGACGACCGATATATACTTCGTGTCAAGGGCCGACTACCTTGGGACTATCCACATGTGTGGAACTCACCGGTTGAAAAACAGCTATATTTGGAGTTTTTTAATCGAATCTCGAAGTCTTCGAAGCTGAGGAGTCATATTGTTTTTGACGGCTTCGGTGCGGATATTGCATCTTGGCATCGGGGTGTAGGGTTTGTTCTTTCTCCCAGCCAATTGGAAAGCTTCCACTTGGCTCCGGCAGAAGGTATGGCAGCCAGGGGAGTGCCCATTTTTTGGGAACGAGAAGGCGTAGAGGATATTTTTGGTCCTTTTGCAAAAAATATGTCTACGGAGGCTCGTATTGAACAGATACTCCTGCTGGGGAATAAAAGTGCGTTTGAATCCGTTGGGCAAGAGGCCCGAGAATTCTCGAAACGATGGGATATCCTGACAGTCCTTCCGAGCTGGGAAAGAATTCTCCTTGGAGACACTACTCTGGGGACATCCGGGGAACTAGTGAATTTAAATAGCTGTTAAGGAAATAGGAGCCAGAATGTTGGGACTGGTTGTTTAGTAGTAGCGTCGGGACTTTTTAGTAGCCGCTTTAGTGAGTGCCTGGTAGCAGCTCAGGGCGCTAGGAATTAAATCCACGTCGGCATTTTCTCATTCGGAGCAGCCGGGACAACATCAGCCCTGAGCTCGGGTTGACGCTTCAAACGGTCCGAGCCGACGCGCCCCTCGGCCCGGTACCAACTACTCGGAACACGACGGTACCGAGTCCCCAGAACACCGGTACCAAAAACTCGCATCTGACATGGGGGACGCTATCTATTTTTAGGAACGATGAATGGAAGAATGTCGCCTTTTTCTAGCACGTTGTGACCTGTGGTTCCGTCTGTTTCAATAAGGAGATTGAGTCCGCCCTTTGGCAGATTTGATCTACTAACCCACTTCATGAAAAGCCGCTGCTCGCGTATCCGGAAGTCTGTGCCGTTTGTAATGATCGTAAACTGCGGTATTCGGTTCTCCTTGATGAATCTATGGAGTACGGAGACCCGCTCTGGATGTTTTTTAGTAAAAGCTGAAATGTCGGCTCCATTGAGCAGATACTTTTCAACGTCTAAAACAGCCCGCCTTTGCCATAGCCTGAAATCTAATTGTGGGACCTCGGCGACAGCGTGAACCTCTGAAAAACAAGCGGCAGCCATCAAAGCCCCGAACCCTCCCAGTGAGGATCCGTAAAAACCATGTTCTCCTCGGCGATAGAGTGCTCGCTGGCAATATCTCGAATGATATCGGCGAGGACCCTAATGATGTCGACTGAGGGATGAATGAACCAAGCCCCGTTGAGTCGAGAATCTAAGTCTAAAGCTGGGTCTGAAAAGCAAATAACTTCGGCATGGGGCCATTCTTTAGCCCATGTGGATCTAACAAAGATTCTGCGGTTACGATTACCTCGGTTCGGGTTTAGCGCAGAGGGAAATAGTACGACGATACTTTTCGGACGCGTTCTTGATGTCCTTAGATAGTGAATCGGGAGAGAAGGAAGACGAGTGTCAATCTTCTCGACTAGGGAGTCTGCGGTGGGGGGGAACATACTTTCTCCTATTTATCCTTAACTGAGGTGGGGATGGCATGAGAGATTTCGAGGCTCTGCTTAATCCGATCACCCAATAAAATGAGCTAGGTGCCGTTTGGGTTTTCTATGAAGTAACCAACAATTAGTTCGGGAAGATCAATTGGTGTACCGATACTTGGAAACCGATGAATATCGATCGCTGGTGCCGTGTTGACCTCAAGGACTTTTGCGCCCTGTGCATTTGTTAAATCGCTTACCAAGACGTCGACGCCGGCAATTCGGAGACCGGGTATTGCTTTTGCGGCTCTCACACCGATGGACAAAATATCTGGGCTGACATAGTTCGTTACATCGATGTTAACGCCACCGGCTCTAAGCGTCGTGAAAGGGCTAAGGAAAACTACTTGATCTTTACTCGGGGTCAAATCAAGACTTATAGATTGTTGGCCTAGAAACTCGGGGGCTGGGACGATTGGGTTGCGGCGGTGGCGGAAATTTCTGCTGCGAGACTCGTTTGCTTCGCTGATGAGTACCTCTAGCGGAGTCTTTCCGTCTCCAATTACGAAGGGCTGAACACGCGCAACTGTAGCCGCGACCCTGTCGTCAATTACGAACAAACGAAGTTCAACGCCTCCGACCTGCTCTTCGAGCAGGACACGCTTGGTGTTGGGATTTGCTGTAGCCAAATCCCAACCTTTCTCAAAGTCTTCTTTGGTCCTAACCCCTACTGTGACCCCTTTGGAACCCCCAGAATTGGTGGGTTTAACGGCTCTTCCGGTTTTGGAGTGCGTAGCTGGGTGAAGTAGAACACGATGGGTTCAGCGGGTCACCACAACATATAGGGGTCCCTGGTGTGAAGATGAAAGTTCCTACACAACCATCTAAACCCACCTGTTGCGACCGGCTATTTGGTAGCAGTGTCGTGACTATCCGGTAGCGCTTCAGTGGGTTTCTGGTAGCAGCTCAGGGTGCTCGGGATGATACTTCCGGTAGCCGCACCACTCGGGTGCGGCGTGTACTGGAAGGAGTCCGCTTATGCCGGATTACCGTGCGGTGATGACGCTGCTGATTAGGAAGCGTTCTTACCGCCAGATTGAAGACCAGCTCGGGTGCTCGCACCGCGCGATTTCC
>NZ_LAYQ01000008.1 GCF_000988205.1 Corynebacterium minutissimum
CGCTCAGAATCGGTTGTCGCCTGAGCCTCATCGCGCAAGGTCTTCGTGCGGGCACGCTTGCCGGTGCCGTACTGCTTAAGCCACGAATAAAGTGAGGAACGATTGACTCCAAGCTCTGCTGAAGCCGCGTGAAGTGAGAGGTCCTCATTGTTTTCGTAGAGGGCCACAGCATCACGTTTGAACTGTTCGGAGTACCTAGGCATGGTGGTAGATTACCTTTCTTCCCAGCCCAACCGGGCTGGATATCAGGTGTCTACCAAACAGGGGTCAGGTCCACACTCTTATCCAACATCACCAAAACCAACTTTCACCAACCGACTCCAGCTGCCGCACCTCACGACCAACCAGATACTCAAAATGACTCACACCAAGACTAACCGCCTTCAACGGCGTCATATCAGCCAAATCAGAATTACGATCAAACACCCACAAATCACCAGCACGCTTCGCCACACCCGACAACGCCGCATGATCCAACACCTTCTGCCCCACATGCACAAACCGGCCAGCAATCACCTTCTCCTTAAACGCACCATCCGCCTGCGCCACCTGCCGCAAACCCAAAGCCTTCACCTCAACACCAGCCTCAGACAACGACCCCAACCACTGACCAGCCGGCCCCGACGCATCCAACACAACCCCCAACACATCCCACCGCTCCACAAGACGCGACACAGCCGCAACCAAATCCGGCCCCACCTCATCATTCCAAACCACCTCAGACTGAAACCGACCATCCGCAGTAACACCCGTCACCACCACAGACGCCCGGCGCGCCGCAGACACATCCACCGACACCACAATCCGATCCCCCTCAATCACCGACGACTCCACCAAACCACGCCGCCACTTCGCCTCCGGCAACTCAGAATTAGACGCATGCATCTCCCACACACCAAGATGCTCACGCGCAAAACCAGCCAGATTCTCCCCAGCCTTCGACGTCTTAAAACGCCGCGACAAAAAATCCCACGACATCAAATAACCCGCAGACGGATTCGCCTTCGCCCACTCACGAGGATCACCCGGATCAAAATCCGACTCATCCACCGACCACTCAAAATAAGCCAACGACTCCGCATCACCCTCCAACGCACGCTTACGCAAAGCCGCCAAATGATGCGAATACGCAAACCCAGCCGACGACGCCCACAACGTCTGCGCATTCGGAACCGCACCCATCGTTGGTTCCATCGCATCCACCATCTCCCGAGACACAGCAAACGCCTCATCCATCACCAGAAGATCAGCCGTGAAACCACGACCCGAACCAGACGAACGCGCCAAAAACTGAATCGCACGAGGCGACGGCTCACCACGACGAGACGGCTTCCAATACACACCAGGATCCATGTTGCCCGTCTTAATATCCACCATCGACGCCAAATCAGGATTACGAGCAATCACACCCTGGAGCTTCACCAAGCCCTCCTTCGCAGACTTAAACTCATGCGCGGTATGCACAATCTTCTTCTCACGAAGCATGAACAAACCAAACAGCTCACGAGCAATAATGATCTCGCCCTTACCATTCTGACGAGGCACAACAAGACCAACATCAGGTGCCGCCCACTTACCATCGCCACGCATATTCAACATCCGCGACAACACATACTCCTGCCACGGCAACAGTGTCATGCCAGCAACCTCACGCACCCACGACACCGCGTCATCACCCACAGACGACGCAAACAACGGGTGCACCTCCACACGCGGAGTCTGCACACCCGTATCCGGCACAATCAAAGAAGCAGTCATCGGCCCAAGATCCCCTTCTTCTCAGCCCACGCATCCCACTTCGACACCTCAGCCACCGCAGCACCCGCCGGCAACTCCATCAACCCCAAATCCTTCAACACCTGCCGCAGGGCCAGAAACTGCTGCCGAAACTCAGACAACAACGGATTCGCAACCGGCGACCCCAAGTCATCCGTCTGCACCAAATCCCCCGCAAACTCCGACGCAAACGCATCCAAATTGTCCGCAATACGCGCACAATTATGAATCAACGTCATATGAACCGGCCCCAGCTCCCGCTCAAAGACCAACTCATTCCACACATCGCGGCCCGTGAGTCCAAGGTCAGCGGGCGGCTCCAAGTTCATACCCATACAGACAGCATAGCCCCACACGGCAACGCCACCAGCACCACGAGCCGCCGCAAGACCCAGCCGGCCAGCACGCAAACCCACCGCAAACACCCAGCACAAGGCGAAAACGTAAAGGGAAACGCGGAAAACTTCAAAGACTTTCACGAGCCAACGCTCGAACTCAATTTCGCCTGGGGAGAAAATCGGCCGTTGGCGTGGGCGTCTCCCGTGTGTGCTGGTTGGGGGGTCGCCCCCCACTCCTTCGTCGTTGGGGCTGTGACCTGCGGGTTTGTGGTTGTTGCTGGTTGTGGCTGGTTTTTGGTGTGTGTCCTGGCGTTGGTGTTTTTGGGTATGGCGGTGTTGTGAGCTGGGGTTTTTCGTTTTTGTGTTCGATTTGGTTTGTGGGTGTTTGGGGTGTTTCCTGCGTTGCGCCGGTTTGGGGTGTTTGTGCTGGTCATGGTGCCTTTTTGTTGCTTTTTTGCACCTTATATATTGCGTGCGCGGACGCGTATCGGGGACGCGTGCCCTGATTGGGGCGTGTTAGCTTTTAGTTGTTCCGTTCAACGGCCCGCCGCCCGGCGGTAGCCGCTCCACTACCTACTACTGATTGGAGACTGTCATGCACGTTAATGATCTTTCCCCCGTTGAGTTGTCCCGCTTGATCCAGCGCCGGTTGTTTGGGCCGCGCCGTATGTCTGTCAGCGGTGGTGAGATTGACATTGTCATTAATGAATGTGAGCGCCTAACGATCCCGTGCCCATCTTTCGAGATTGACGAAGTTCGCAGGATTCTAGCGGATTGGGGTTGGCACGATATGGGCGATCTTTTTGAGCATGAGATCGCGGGGGTGCACTGCGTTCTGGGCACTGTGCTGTACGCGTCCCCCACGCGTGGATTCTAGACCGCCCGGTCTAGCCCGTGCCGCCAGGGCACGGGGCGCGCCTAATGTATCCCGCCCGCGCGGGGTGCGTTAAGGGGCGTTACTAGCCCACCTGCCTACCTACTACCCGATCGGAGGATCGAACTATGCCCGTTGTTGAATTCATCTCGCAATTTGGAATTGAGACCATCGCCGCCGCTATTGAAGAGATCATGATCGCCGCTCATGGTGGCGATTGGGGTTACGGCGCACTCGCTACCGTTATGGGCGGCGACCTTGAGGGCGCGCGCGCCGTAGTGAATCTGGCTGCTGCTGTGTTTGGCCACTAGGTCTAACGGGTTGCACCCGGCCGCGCCAGGCCGGGGCGTGCCTAGTGCGTCCCGCGTTAGCGGGGTGCGCTAGGGGCGTAAGAATTGCCCACCTACCTACCTACCTACCTACCCAGGAGACTGCTATGACTACCGTTGATTTTCGTGACTACGTGTGCCAGGAATGCGCACAGACCGTAACGCACGGGCTTGAAACTACCGTTGACTTTTATCTGCATGACATGGAATTGGTCGCCGCCGTTGACCGCGCGATCGAGGCCATGCCAGCGACTACCCGCGTGGACTACAGCGCCACCGCTGACAACACTGTCAACGCGCTAGGGGTTGCCACGTTCCCGTGCCACGTGTGCGGCGACTCCGCTCCAGGGGAGCGTTACGCGTTGACCGTTGACCGCGTAGATGTTGAGTTGCCAGATACGTTTGTGCGCGTGCCCCGTGAGTGGATACGGGATGCGCGTGGCAAAGCACTTGGCCCTATGTGCCAAGACGGTTTGGGGGACGTGGTGATCGCTGCTGAGGATCTGGAAACTGTTATTCCCGTGGTGACAGGGTGGATCACCCCGGGTAAGTACGCGACTTACACCGATCGGTTCAACGATGCAGCGGGGCGTACTACGGATCGCGCCGCCGCGCTCATGGCAGAGTTGCCGTGCACCGTGACTGTGGCCGGGTGGATCGCGGGGGAGCGTCCCCAACTGGGTGCGACTACCCCACCTAAGGATCTGGAATTGCCAGGGGCGCGCCATGAGGCGAAGCGCGCGAAGCTACCACAGACTAGCGGCGCTGACTCCGCTGAGGTTGTGAGCGTGCTAGTGCGCGGTGTGCATGGCGTGGAAGATTGTGAGCTAGTCGCCGCGCTGTCCAAGTTTGAACATCACGTACCGGTCACGTGCGGGTGGCTGCGTATGGATGCGGGGCGTAACACGTGGCACTCGCAACTCAACGCCACCGGGGGCAAGAAGTTCGCCCGCGCTATCAAAAAGCTAATCGCCACTGGTGAGTTTGAAACCCGTGCACTAGCCACCGTTTAGCCCGCCGCCCCGGTTGCCGCCGGGGGTGCGCCTAGTGCCTACGCGCCGCCGCGCGTGGGTGCCAGGGGCAACCCCGCCCAACATCTACCCGCCTACCTACTGATTGGAAACTTTTATGTCCGCCGTTGATTACGTCGTGAAATACGACATGATCCCCACCGATACGCTGCACAAAATTGTGGAAGCTGAGGCTAAGAAGTACCGCCCCGCCACCGGTCGCCCGTACAGCCAAGAGTCTATGCGCCGCCGTAATGAGTCGCTTGGACAGTTCTATTTCTCACCGGATACCGTGCGTTTCTTTAACTCACGCGTGAACACGATTCTCAACACGGGCGTGTTTGTTGAGGGTGTTACCTCACCGACGGGCCGTGAGTACCAGGTGATGTGGATCAGCCCGTGCGGTTCCGTGCACCGACTGACTGAATACGTGTTTGCGACTATGCGCACCGCTGACAGGGTTGCCAGCGCGTTCAATAAAGAGATCGCTAACGCTGGGGTTGTGCCCCGTGAGTACACGATGCGCTGCGACTAATCACCGCTGCCCGCGCTGCCAGGCGCGGGGTGTGCCTAGTGTGTCCCGCCTATCGGGGCACATTGAGGGGCAACCCGCCCGATACCCACCTATCTACCGAAGAGGATTCACTATGTTGTTCGCCCGCTTTATCGCCGGTTACATGCGCCAGATCCGTTCCGTTGACGTGTTCTGTGAGGTGCAAGCACTATGTGCCACCGAACCTAAGATCACCGCGCTGATTGAGGCCATTAACGTGCCCGCTGACATGGCTCAGCTGTTTGGCCAAGACGTTGCCGACGTGATGAACGGTGACGCCACGCCCGCCGATCTGTTTGACACGTACGGCTGGGACGCCCCTAACCGTGAGCACGCGATCGAGCTTGTGGCCAACGTCGCCACCACGATCCGATTGAACCGCTAGCCCACCGCCCTACCTACCTACTACACCGAAAGACGTAACACTATGCTTTCCCGCCCCTCCGAGTACCACGATCACCTGTACTCAACTATCCGATCTTTGGCAGATGAATTTAACGCCTTGGACGGCTTTCCACAGATTGATAAAGCTGTCCGCGATCTTGTAGCTAACGCTGTAGATATTGACGTGATTTGCAAGATGGACGGCTTCCATGTTGGTGAACATGTTTACTTGCAATTCCAGCCGATCGTCTACCTAGATACGACTGTCAATCTGCTGCGTGTTGACGCCTCCGGGTTTAGTCGTGCTGTCCCGGTTGATGACTTTTTTTGCACCGCTGTACATGAGCATGTTTCTGACCTTGTGCCGCGACGTGTTTAGCCCACCGCCCACTAACCCCCACCGAAAGAGAGAAAGACTCATGGAGATTTTACAGATTCCTGCGCACCCTGCGCTGCTATTGTCTGTAGCCCACAATGATGCGATCACGCTTACTGCGCTGGAAGACTTGCTGATTCGCACGATCAACCCGTGCATGTTCCGTGACTTGCAAGTTCGGCTTGATGATGAATGTGAGGATCTTGCACCGGATGACGCGTTGCGTCACCGCGTAGCCACGATCCTGCGTCACTTTAATGCCGCGATTGATATGAACGTGGACAGGGTGAGCCTTGCTGAGTTTAAGGCCCGTGAGTATGCCATGGAGATCGGGGTGCGCGCCGTGCGCCTGTACGACTTTGACGATGATGGTAACTCTTACCCGTTTGTGGCGTATGAGCTGCCCCAGGGCTTGCGCAGGTTGGCCGATCCTGCGTACACGTGGACCGCGAAGGACACAGAGCACATGGAGACGTTCATGCGCGATCGAGGTTGGTGTGTGCATGGTGTGGGCACCCGCGATCCCCAGGTGCACGTGCGTGAGGTGTAGGTGGTGCACATGATTGAGCCGTTCTACCAGGACGAATCCGTAACCCTGTACAACACGGACGCCGCCACCCTACTAGCCGAACTGGCAGACAACACGGGTGTTGTTATCACCGATCCACCCTATGACGCGCGTACGCACACGGGGGCGCGCAGCAACAACCGAAAGCGCGAGGACGGGATCAGCGAGTTCCCACCGATTGACCATGCGGAACTCATGCGAATCCTTGCCGAGTGTGGGCGTGTGTCTGGCCGCTGGGTGGTGGCTAACCTTGCCTATTCCGCCGCGTTTGAGCTGGAGAAACAGCCGCCGGACGGTTTGCGCATGATGCGGATCGGGGTATGGGTGAAGACCAATCCCACGCCTCAGCTCACCGGGGATCGCCCTGCCCAGGGCTGGGAGGCGATCGCCTACATGCACCCGCGTGGGCGCGCGCGCTGGAATGGTGGCGGCAAGCACGGCAATTTTGTGTCCACTGCCGCGCGTGTGACCGCGCACCCGACTGAGAAGCCGGAGGGCATGGTGCGCCAGCTTGTTGAGTGGTTCACCGATCCGGGTGATGTGGTGGTGGACCCGTTCGCCGGCTCGGGTACTACGCTGGTCGCCGCGCGCGATATGGGCCGGCGTGCTATCGGGTGCGAGGTTGACCCGAAGTACTGCCAGATGATTGTTGACCGTTTGTCACAACAAGTGATCCCTATTTAGGCATTACCGGCCAATATAGGGTTGCGCTACGTATTTTTTTGAGCTTGGAGGTGTCCCAATGGGGACGTTTGATTCATATGCGGTGTTTCTATCCGTATTGGTGTTTGCGATCGGGTTTCCCGTGTTACTGGTGGCGCAGATTGTGATTGCTTTTGGCTGGTGGTCGCCTGTGGTGTTGTTTGGTGTGGGGGTGTTCAGTGTGGCGTTGTGGAAACTGTCGGCATGTGTCGAACGTTTGCGCTAATCTTTGTTCTGTAAATCTCCTAACCTACTAAGGATTTAACATTGGCTTTCGAGTTCCGCACCTTTGGGAAGGTGCACTACACGGTGGAAGAATCCCTACTGTCTGGCTACACTCACGACATGCTTTTTTGGCCTGTGGACGGCTCTATCCAGACTGCACACATCGTCCCCCTGAACACGCGTTCTAACGCGCGTGCGTGGCTTGCGGCAGATGAGTACGCACAGTTCTCGCATGATCAAATCTTGAAGTGGTGCGCACGCGACCAGGAAGCAACCCGCGAGGCTGACTTCCAGCTCAACCGCGAGCTATACACCTAACCCACACACAAATCAGCCCCCTATACGCGCGTGCGTGCTACGTACGCGGGTTAGGGGGCTTTGTGCTGTCTGCTAGAGCCAGTCGCGGGAGGTGGAGGCGGCTATTTCGTTGGCTGCTGCTTGTTCGGCGCGCCATTGCGCCAGGGACATGTTCTGGCGGGAGGAATTGCACCTAAGGTGTGCCGGGGCAAGCCACTGGGGGTCGGTTCGCCTTGGGTCGTCCTCGTCTAGCTCGGATAGGGGGATCAGGTGGTCAACGCTGAAACTGTCGGGGTCTGGGAAGGCCAGATCCATGTCTATCGCTTCGTTGCATAGCTCTAAGGTGGCAAATCTGCGAACGTCGTTTCACCTCTTCGACTGCTCGCCTCCACGGTCGTCCAGATCGCCCGGAAGTCTTTGCCATGCCTGCCCTCCTTTCCCGCGCACGCGCGTTTTGTGCCTGTTTAGGGTTATTTCCATGCTAGTAGCGTGTTACTCGTCTTCCACGCTGAGTTGGAGCCACATGCGGGCGTTGTTGGCCCCGTTGGCGGGGTGGATTACGGGTTCGGGTTTGATCATGTACTCGGGGGTGTCGTCTTCGACTAGGCCTGCGTCAACTATGCCGTCGTAGAGCGGTTTGGCAAAGCCCATTAAGTTGTCGGTATCCCTGCGCCTGTTATCGCGCGGCTGGTAGTGCAGTTCCACTCGCAGGCGCTGCCCTTTAAGCAACGGCTCTCGCTTGTTGACGCCTGTGCTGAGTGTCCACGCGATATGCGCGCGTACGTGGCGCGTGATGCGGTGTTTCTGCCGCCAGTGCATACGGTCGTTGAGGCTAAGCGGTGGTTTCTTCCACGGCAGCGGGATTGTTAGCTCGTCCCAGGTGAATGTGTGGTCACTGTACACGTTTGGTTGCCTCCTTTAGGCGTTGTTGGAGCTTGAGTGCTGTTTCGGGTAATTCGCGCCCGCGTTGTTTGGTGGCTTCGAGGGCTTTGTGTTTCCCGGCTCGGATCTTGCGGTCTAGTTCACGTTGGCGTGCTTGCCTGCGGGCTTCGATTTCGGCGCGCCCTTCGGGTGTTGCTTGCTTGGCGTCTCGTGCGCGTCTCGCACCCGCGAGGACGTTGGCTGGCATGCAGCGGCGTCCTTTTTCTTCGTGCCGGTAGAAGTCTGTTACCCCGTCTAGCATTTCGTCCAGGGTGTAGTCGCTGGGGAATAGTACGCGCGCCCAACCGTCTGCCATTGCGAGGTCTGCGTTGTAGAAGCCGGGGTCGATCAGTTTGATTGCTTGGAGGACTTTTCCGGCGACTGCGATTTCTTCCGGCGTTGGGTTCCTCATGGCTTCGGGTGCTCCAGGGGGTGAAAGTTCTCTGGTAGTAGGGGCACGGCGTCGTGCATGGCGGGTATGAGGATGGTGGAGGCGTTAAGGATCTGCCTTGGGTGAGGGCTGGGTGCCAGTAGATTGCTTGAATGTCGTAGACGCGTCCGGCGAGCTTGTAGAGTTCTCCTATCGCGTGTGCGCGCACGGTTCCGGGGGCACCTACTTGGTGCCCTAGGTCGCGTGCTTCGCGGACTGTGTTGGCGACGATGATGATGTGTTTGGGGTCGACGGTTTGGGGGTTGAGTCGGCTTGTTGCGCGGGTTCCGATTTGGGTTTTTACGGTGGCCCAGGGAACTAGACCTTTTAGCATTTCAAGATTCATTGTTGTTTCCTTATTTAGAATGGAATGTCGTTGTCCTCTATATCTATGGGATTTTTTTGGTCTTCAACCTCCTCCCAACCGTCCGCGTCCACCACGTCTGTGCGCGCTTCTAAGGCTTCAAAATTCCTCCTCGGCACACTCACCCCATTTGGGGACTGTTCGTCGCTCTGCGACCCAGCCAGGCCACGATTTGAGCGTGTATCAAACGCATCGAGGAACACATCTAGGTCATTCGCCTGTTTTTTGCCCCGATTCCGGGGCGGCAGCGGGTCATCCTCCCAACAGCCGGCATTTAACCAGGTAGAAGGGTGTTTTGTGAACTCTTCGACACGATTTGAGTCGTCCCGGTATTCACGCATTTTTTGCACAATGACCTGCGGAGACTCCAGTTTCACAGCTTTCTCCCAGGCTCGGCGCGCCGCCTGCTTGCCAACCTTCCTCGGAACGACCGCCCAAAAATCGTCGAACCCGGCGCTACCTTTTTGGGATTTTTTGGGATCAGCGTCAGCTGATCTGATCGGATTGGATTGGATCCGGGCCTCGCTGTGACACCCTTTGTGACACCCTTTGTGACATTCGTGTGAGTCACAGGAGGGTGTCACATGTGACTCACGCGTGACATTTTTGCGTTCTTGCTGGTAATCGGATTTTTGGAGGTTCGATTTGAGCGCACTTTGTGTCGCATTTGAACTCAGATCCGACTCATAGTTGAGTCCCGTTTGGGTTGAATTACGATCCATAGTTGAGTCACTTTCACTTCGAAAGTGGATCGCTTTCGGATCGCTTTCGTGATCAAATTGCTCCGATTTCGATCCCTCGTGAGCCTTTCTCTCGCGCGATTTGCGCTTCCTTTCGGCTCCATCTTCACGCTCTTTTAGCACCTGTTCCCGTGTGGCTTGCCAACTAGACCAATCATGGAAGCGATACACTTTCGATCCACTTTCGGATCGATCTTCGATCCATATCCCGGCGGAAATGAGTGCATTTATTTGTGAACTCGTGCCCTTGAAGCGCTTTACTTGACTGGCTGGAATGACCCCATCGGTGAGGTATTTGCCGCACCAGGCACCTGCCTTTGTCCACAATCCAACTGCTGCATTGGGTACGTCTAAGAACTTTGGGTGGTCGTAAAAGTTGTCATCGACCTTAAACCAGGGCACGGTTCACCTCCTGCATCTTTGTCTCGCGCGATTGGTTGCACTTCATGCAAAGCACTCGCAAATTATCTTCCGCGTCTGGCCCACCGTCCGCATATCTGACGATGTGGTCGAGTGTTAAGTTCTCCGTCGTTCCACAGAACACGCAACGATGTCCGTCACGCTCATACACTGCGCGCTTCACGGACTTCCTAATGTTCTTGCGGTACTTTCCGTCTTGGCTCTTTCTCCAGTGGACGAACTTATATCCGCCACTTTTACGCTCCCAAAGCCCTGCGTTTACGAGGGCGCTAACGAGCGAGTCTGCCGGCTGCCACACATCCAGCATGTAGTTCGGCACGAATCCGTCCGTCTCTTGGCTTGCAACCCAGGACCCAGCAATGGTCCACAATCCAGCCGCCTGAAACCTATACCTTTTAGGAATCGATAGCAGTTTATGAGACGCATGAAACTGGTCATCCACCTTGAACCAACCCACGAAACAAACCTCCTTCCATTACGTGCGTGCGTGCGCATACGCACATTAGTTGTGCCCCTTGGTTGCTCCTCTGGCGAGTAGGTGCCCGTAGCTGGTGGGCATCTCCGCGAGGATTAGTAGCTCTAGTAGTTGCCCGTGGTCTTCCCAGATTTCGTCGGGAAACGATACGGCAGTGTTGGCTGCGCGCATTGCTCGTTTCCAGGTTGGGAATGGCCAGTAGTTGCCGTGCTCGGTGGTGACTACCCAGTAGTTTCGGGCGTGTGATTTCCATACCCACGCGCGGGTTGTGAACTCCATGCTTGCTCCTTAGAACGGTGGGTTGTTCTGGTCTTGGGTGGGCCAGGGGCTGTCGCCTTGCGGCAGGGTTTGCTGCTGCGGCGGCTGCTGAGTCTGCTGTGGTTGCTGAGGCTGCTGGGCTTGGCCAGTCCACTCATAGCCGGTGTTCGGCGTGACTTGCGGGGTACTCTGACTAGGCCCATTTTGGTCACTCTTACGAAACACGCGCATTCCCCACGCGTTTACGCGCACGCGCATACGTTTCTGCCCTTCGTACTCTTCCAGCTCCTGATACAGCTCACCCACAACCTTGACTGCATCACCTTTTTCTGGGGCGACGACGTTATCTGGCGCGTTGAACCACTGCACATCCAGGAAGATCTGATTGACGGTCTCCCACTCGTTTTGGTCAGTCTTTCGACTCTTCGAGGCCGCGACGCGAACAAACATGAAACGCCTTCCGTTACGGTCGTAGCCCTCAGTTGCGTCCGCTACTGCGCGTCCGTTGACGATTATCTCTGGCAAGCTCATGGCTTATCCCTACCTTTCATCCATTGCGTGTGCGATACCGATACCGTGGGCGATGTGTTCGACTGCCTCTTCAAGCAGCGCCTCCCGTTCCTGCTCGGGTATGTCGCAGCCCTTGTAGTCGTGGATAGCGACACCCAAGGCTTGCGCGAGTACGTAAATCGTGTCCATACCGTCTAGGCATTCCTCATGCTCGGCAATGATTGTGACCTCACCAACGACGGCGGTGGGCATGTCGGGGATATTCTGACCTGCGAGTTTGGCTAGTTGCCACCCGTCGTAGGCCATGAGGCTTACCCCGGCTTTTACGTGGTCTGGAAGATGAATTCCATCTCCAAGCTTGGGGACTATGTACTGGATCATTTGGTGTTCTCCTTGTATTGTGCTGCTGCGAGTAGTGTGCGGGCGATGCTTCGCGCGCTTCCTTAGGTATGAGGTCGCCGGGTTCGACGCGCTGCACCATGACTCTGCCGCCTGGTGCCGTCCATACGCTCGGCCCTGTGAGGCCTTGGGGTAGCCAGCCCTTACCACCCGGCACAATGATTCCCGCGTCGTTCGCCTCCGGCAGGTCTGGCATGAGTAGCCCCGCGTCGGCGAGGGCGTTGGCGAGGCGCTCTGCTTCGCCTGCCGCTGTGAGGATTTCCCCGCGCTCCCACGTTTTGCTGGCCTCGTCGTAAATGACCTGCACGGCACGGTCATAGTTGAGCATCTTGTGCGTCCTTCCTGTCGCAGGCGGCGAGGATTCTGCGGGCGAGTTCGCGCCCCTGAGTGGTGTTGGTGATGCGGATTTCGCCTGGCTCCGGGTCGGGGTCTGTCAGGTAGGTGTCTTCGTCACGATCGTCATAGCAGACGGAGATTTCCCCGCCATTCAGGTTGACGTAGCCGTCTACCACGCACCATTCGTGTTCCCCGGTGTCCGGGTAGATGCATGGCTCTGGTAGGTCTTCGGCCAGTAGCCCGTAGTCGGATAGGTGTCTTGCGATGCGTGCGGGGCTGTCTCCGTTTTTCATGCCGTGGGCGATGATGCTTATAGCCCGGTCGTGGTTATCCATCATGGTCTCCTAGGATTTGGTCGATGTGGTCTACTACCGCCGCTGCGAGCTGCTGCTCTACTGGGGTGCGCTCTGGGTCGATGCTTACGGCCTCCCAGACCTCACTGAGGTCGTGCAGTGCCTCACGCATCCGTAGGTTTTCTTGTGCGAGGTCTGGAGTCATGGCGGTGAGGTGAGCGTCCGGGCCGTACATGATGCCTAGGTAGTCGCCTGCCGCGTCACGCATTTGGTACGAATCGTCGGGGCGAGGTTCGCCGTCCATGTAGTAGCCCCGCGCCTCCCACGGGCCGGGGCTGGTCTCAGCCAGGAGGCGTTTCAGGTTAGCGGTGCTCAAGTCAGTCATCGGTGGTTTCCGTTTCGTGTCGGTTGTCAGGCGTTGGTCGGTACACCCAGAATGGGTCGGGTGCGCACGGTATGTCTGGTGGGTAGTGCAGTGCGCGTTCTACGGTGCGTAGCCAGCGCCACCCGTGCTGCCGCGTGCGGACGGGTCGCCAGGCGAACCACCTCTGCCAAGGGCCGTACGTCATCGTTTATCACCCTTCGTATCCGAGTAGTTCCGCAGCGCCTGTGCAAGCGCCTGCTGCTACGAGCGTGACAATGATTAGGGCTATGAACATCCCCTCGATAAAGCGGTGCCGGGTGATGAGTCCGTATATCAACGCTCCTAGCGTGGCGAGCCACCCCAATGCTGCTACGGCCGCAAGAATTATCGCTAGAATAGTCATTCTTGCACCTCTGTGAGGGTGTAGCGGCGGCCAGTCGGGGTGACGTCTTCAGGTTCAATCGCTAGCATTACCTTGCCCGATTCTGGGTCGAAGCATCTTATCCGTCCAATAAGATCGGGCTGGAGCATAATCAGCTTGTTTTCCCCTACCTCTGCTTCTGCCATGTAGTGCTTATCGCCGTCCCATTCGACCTCGGCCATGGTGGGCTGTGGCTTAGGTGGGAGGACTTTCTCGATAGCTGTCTGCGCCGCAGCCAGCTTCTCTAGCCGGGTATCCGGGTTATTGAATAGGGATACGCAGAGGAAATCTAGTGATTCGTATGCGTCGATGATTTCTTGGCGGGTTGGGTTAGACATTGTTGCTCTCCCTGTTTCGGTAGTTGTCGGGGTTCTCTTCGGGTGGGGTGTAGCGCGGGTCGTACAGGATCTTGTTGTCCTTGCGGATGTCGCGCACGCGCTCCCAGTAGGCGTCGTTGTCGTCGTACATGGTTATGCTTCCTCCCATGGGCCTACTAGGCGCTTGGCGCGGGTCACGTGACCTCCCAATTTGGGGCCTTTCTCTGTGGGTTCGTCCACGGTGTAGAAGCGGGGCGGGCGGTAATCAGCTTCCTGGTAGTCCATGCGGGCGAGAACACGGAGAGCTTCAATCCCCGCGTAGTACACCTCCAGGTCTACCTTCGCCCATTGGGACCTAAGCTCACGATGTAGCTCCCGGTTGGCTTCTTCCGGGGTCATCACTTCTGCTCCAGTTCGCCGGCGCGCTCAGCAATCTTGGCCTGTAGATACGTTGCGGAAGGAAGGGCCGCGACTTGCTTGTAGGCCTCGCGTAGTTCTTCCACACTGGTCTCTTCCATGAGTTCCGCGAGGAGTTGCTTCTCTTCCTCAGTCATGTCCGGCTCGGCAGGTGCCTGCGGGATCTCTGCCTTCGCTGCTGCAATGGCGTTGCTCTTACGCTCGGGCTGCTGGTCAACACGGGTCGCGGTCACCTCAGTCATGCCCTTCACCTCAGACTCCTCATAGGTGTCGCCCATCTCCTCCGGGAATGCTTGACGCCACGCCAATGATTCAGCGGTCTTGCCCAGCATGTAGGACGGCTTCGACGCCCACAGGGCCATTGGCTTACCGTCGGGGAAGGCCTGCACAAACTCGTCCCACATGGCGGTCTGGGTGAACGGTTGGCCGTCGCGCATGACAGTCACGCGCGCAGCTACTGGGTAGCCCTCTTTCTTGAAAGACCAGGTGTCCTTCCACTCCCCATCTTCGGACTTGTACAGCCACTCGGAAACACTGATGGTCTCGCCCTCAGCCTTAGCGATCTTGCGTGCGGCCTTGCGGTATCCGGCGATGCCAACCTGAATCGTGTAGGTCTTGCCGCCGTTCTTGGTCTTGCGCTCAATGAGCACAATGTCTTTCTTCAAGCGCGGGTCCAAGTGCATGGCCTCAGCCGTGATGAAGAATGCTTCCAGGTGGTTCGCGGGCACGTCACCTAGGCCCATTTGTTCAATGAAAGCGCGCTGGGTGTCGTTGAATTGCTCAAGCGTCTTGGTCATCGTGCAGTTCCTCTTCTTGCTTCTTGTCGAGTTGGTTGTATTGGTGGCGGATTGATTTGGTGGTGCGGCCCATGAGTTCGGCTACGGATTCGACGGTCATTCCGGCTTGCCAGTAGCGGTACACGGCCATGCGTTCCTCTACTGTCCAGCGCTTTCGTGCTCGTTCCGGTTCGCGCTTAAATTCTTCGACCAGGCCGAGGAGGTCCTGCTCAAGCTCTGACTCAAGCTCTGGCTCTGGTTCCGCAGCTGGTTCGACGTCTTTATTTGGGGACGTTCCGGCACGTTCAATGATGCGGATTTCGTAGCCGAAGATCTCACAAACCTCTACGAGTTCCGACAGGGGCCAGCCTTCCTCCAAGGCTTTGTCCACAATGGGGTGCGGGGTCATTAGTCTTCCTTCCATTCGGCGCGGTCGAACTTGTAGGTAGCGGCACCCAGGGCTTCCTCATACACGTCCGGGTGCGCGGCCTTAAGCTTCTTGGCGTCGAAGCGTAGAGACATGAGTGATTCGTCTTTGAGTAGGCCCTTGTGCTCTGCGGGCACGCGCGCTTGAGAGAAGCGGCCTTTGACTCGGCGCGCCACAGGCCGGTCGTCACAGACAGCCTGCGGGGCTTTGCCCATGTTGTCGGCCACAACACTCTCCAGGTAGTTCACTCGTTTCTGCGCGGCGTCCAGCTCGCCCCATGCGGACTTGAGGTTGGCCATTAGCGACTCGTCGATACGGTGCGGCGGTAGCTCATTGTTCACGGGGTTGAGTGCTGACAGGATATGGCGCTCGTGTTCACTGCCTTCCATCTCTGGCGGGATACCTAGTTGGAGGCGCTGGTGGAAACGCTGGGCGTCGGACACGATGACCTCAAACAGGTCCAGGTCAAACGGCACGCGGTGGATCTCTGGCTTGCCATACACGGGAACTTCTACGAGGTCTGCGCTGTAAATCTTGGACACGCCCATCTGGAACGTGACCTGCACTAGCCAGCCGTCGGTCACGCCACGCGGCACGCGGGGGCGTTTGACCTCAATGATGCGGCGCGCCCGGCCACGCGAGGCACGACGGTCCAAGGTGACCAGGTTAGGAAACGGCAGTGTTGGGTCCGAGAAAGCAACCTCACCCTTGCCGGTCTTCCAACCGGGGTTTGCACGCTTCCACACGTTGACGGCGTAGTCCTCCGCGTCGTGCGCGTCGTCAAACATGGCCTGCTTTTCTGGGGTGAGGTCTTCCTCCCACTCCCCCTTCATCTGCGCGTACATTTCGTACGCGGAATGATAGCCAAGCCCGAGGTATAGGCCTGTGGTCTTGTCGGTGATCATGGCCGGCACCTTCGAGGCGGTGATCATCTCCCGCCATTCCGGCGTGCCCGGCTGGGGCGGGTGCTTGATTACGTGGCTCATTAGTCTTCCTTGCTGACGGGTTCGATTTGGTGCTCCAGGTCTTCGGCCCGGATCTTGTACTGTCCACTGCTTGATAGTCGGTAGGCTGCCAGTGTCCCGTCGCTGATGCGGCGGTACACGGTCTTTGGCGAGACGCCTAAGCGCTCGGCCGCTTCCGTTGTTGTTAGCCATGTCGTCATGGTGCTACCTCCACAAACCGGCGGTACGTTTCTTTGTCCTTGAAGGTGATGAACACTGCGAGGTCTGGCTCCGCGTCTTTAGCTTTGCGTCCTAGCCGTGTTGCCTTCTTGATTGTTAATCCGGTGACGAGTTCAACTAGGTCCCCGTCTCCTCTGTCTACGTGCACTCCGAAGTTCATGGCTACTCCACCGGCGCGAAGACTATGCCCAGGCCTGCGATTATGCAGACGATTCCTAGAATGACGCAGCCGTACAGTTTGATGCGGCTGTCCTGTACGGTGCTCAGCATTGCTATGCCCACGCCGGCGAGGATAAGAGCAGCCCCGAGGGTGGACATGAAAATTATTGCTAGGGTTTCTGGCATTGCTTCACTCTCCGGTCGAGCCGAAGCCGCCAGCTCCGCGCTCAGTGTCGTCAAGCTCGTCAACTTCCATGACGCCTACCTCTAGGTGTGGTTGCACAATGAGCTGGGCAATGCGGTCGCCGCGCTGAATGATCTTGCGCTCACGCCCCAGGTTGGTGAGGACTACTCCGATTGGGCCACGGTAGGTTTCGTCAATGACGCCGCCAAGCGGGGTGATGCCTTGCTTGGCGAGGCTGGATCGGCCCTCAATCTTTCCGTAGGTTCCCATTGGTAGTTGCACACCAACGGCAGTGTCTACGGTGACTCGCTCGCCGGAAGCGATTGAGAAAGTGTAGGGGGCGTACAGGTCCAGTCCGGCGTCACCTTCATGGGCGCGGGTCGGCAGGATTGCCATTTTGTCGAAGCGCTTAGTCTTCATTGGTTTCCTCCTCAGCGGCAGGGGCTGCGTCATTGTCCTCACTCTCGGCTGCTTCTCCGGCGTAGAGCACGCGGGCTTTGGCGATCTCGGTGGATATTTCCATTGCGCTCTTCATGCCGCGAAACACAACTTCCAAGACGGGGGGCACGTGTTCAATGTGGGCGTTCGCAGCAACAACAATGAGGTGGTCGCGCAGCGAGTCAACCAGGGCGAACAGTTCTTCAACGGTTGACTGTGGGTCTTCTGGCTGGGAGACGGCGCGCTGAGATGCGTTGTCTAGTGCTTCAAAGATTTGTGAGCGGGTGAGGTCTTCCCACTTCAAAGGTTTCATGGTTGGCTCTCTCTTTCTATTTGGGGATTCTTACGGTCGCTCAAGAGTGCGACGGCTGGGCGGTAGGCCTTCTTCTGCGAGGCGTTCAACTTCCGATTTGGGGATTCGCCACGGCTGTCCGGGGCTAGTGCGCGGCATGGCTTTCAGGTGGCCGGCGCGGCACCAGTAGGCAACGTCAGATACTTGGATTCCGAAGATTCCGGCGACGTCTTTAGTCATGTAGTAGGTAGTCATTCTCGTCTCCTTGCGTCCCCTTTTGGGGAACACATTTCAACTTAGCAGCCTTGTCCATGTTTGTCCACATTTGTCCACATTTGTCCACGTTTGTCCACGTAAAATGCTAAGCTTTCAGTATGAGCACAGCACCCCGAAAAGCGCCAGATAAAGTAACAATCGAGATCGCCTCCCTCCTTAGGGAACACGCCGCCCGACGGCAGATGACACAGCGACACATCGCCGCCTACACCGACCTCTCCACAAGCCAAACCAGCCGATACTTACGCGGCGAATCAAGCCCAAACATCCACGAGTACGTAACACTCTGCGAGGCCGTAGGCGCACACCCCGACACCCTACTGGCACAAGCACTCCACAACATCCGCTGGCGCGAGCAATACGCAGACGGAGACGAGCACGCAGTCCCAATCGAAGGCCAAATCCGGTACAACCTAGACCCCCGCAACTTCCCTCCATCTGGCCCTAGTACATAAGAAAGGGCCACCACTTCGCGCAATGCTATGTGGTGGCCCTCCTACCTACTAGTCAAACAGCTTGGAGACTGAGAGACCAACTATGAGCATAGCATCTTATGAGCTAAAGAATGGAGCCAAGCGCTACCGCGTTCGCTACACGCTGGCAGACGGCACGCGCACAGACAAACGGGGCTTCACGAGCAAGGCCCAAGCCCGCAAGTGGGAAGCTGAGATTATCAGCGGCACACGACCCACACCGGGCGGGCGTGAACAACCCTTAAGCACCTACAAGGATCTGTACCTCAAGACCCTCAAAGGCAAGTCAGCCAACACTATCGACGTCTTTACCATCGCCCTCAACAAACACGTCCTCCCACGGTGGGGGCGCACCACGCCCAGCAACGTGACAACACAAGCCGTCCAGATGTGGATCTCTGAATCGGCTAACTCCAACTCGCAAGCCACCCGCAACCTTGCCGTACTGTCCAGCCTGCTGCGACTATCCGGCATGGCCAAGAAAGACCTACCCACCCAAGACATCATCAAGCCCAGCAAAGCAGCACAACGCAACGTCTACCTCACCTACCCGCAGCTGTGCACTTTTGCCAAGGAAGCCAAGTCCTACGAAGGGATAGTTCTTACCCTCGGCATGGTTGGAATGAGATGGGGCGAACTCGCCGGCTTACGCGTGCGAGACTGGGACAGTGAGCGCCAGGTGCTGCATCTCAGCCAGTCGGCCACCATCGTGCGCGGCAAGCTAGTGCTTGGCCCAACCAAAGGCGGCAAACCCAGGACAGTCATAGTGCCTGAGAAAGTAGTGCCGTTCATCGACCAAGCCACGCGCGGCCGTGGCAAAGACACACCCATCTGGCCGCGTAGCAACGGGGGCTACATGCTACGGCCAAAGGGCAAGTCATGGTTCGACGGGGCACTAACACGCGTGCGAGCCAAAGACGAAACCTTCCCGCTGCTACGCCTGCACGACTTGAGGCACACGGCAGCGTCGCTCATGGTTCAGTCCGGCGCACACGTTAAACTGATCCAGCACCAACTCGGGCACGCGTCCGCAGCCATGACGCTAGACACGTATGCGGATTTGTACCCGGAGGATTTGAGTGGCCTGAGGGCTGCAATGAACCGCGCGTTTGGTGGGCAAGATGTGGGCACGGAAAGCTAAAAGTCGAGAGAACATGCAGGTCACCCAGTGTCATGGTTTGACTCCCGTCGTCGGCTCCACGTGTTTTACCAGTTCATGGACTAATTTCATACCTACAGGATGTACCATGACAGCCCCTATCTTCACGCCCAAAACCACAGCGGAGCTTCGCGCTGAGCGTGAGCATGTACTTCAAGATCTTGCGCCCCGCACAATCGATGAGCTCCGCGAACAGCGCGCGGTTGATCAAGTTTTAGCCATCGACGAGAACACTCTGAATCGGTATGAAGCCCTGTGCTTCGTTATCGGCGACTAGACAGACACGTTTTCTCTCAGAGCTACTTTCCCTAGCCTGAGATTCGAAAACTACCCCCACGTCAATACCAGGGCGTGCGGCAACAGACCCCCACACAGGCAGGACACAATGGGCAAGCACGAACCAGCGGAAAACACCGACGCACCCAAGAAAAAGGGCGTCAACCCCAACGCCATCATTGCGTTAATTCTGATCCTCGTCGGCCTCGGCGTCTTGCTCTACCCCGTGGTGGCCACGCAGTGGAACAACCACACCCAATCCCGCGCCGCGGAGGAATACGCCAAGCTGGAGAAGCAAGCCCCGCCTGAGGTCCTGCACACCGCGTGGGACGAGGCACAGACCTACAATGCCCAGCTGGGCCACATCAGTGTGGAAGACGCTTGGACCACCACCGATGACGAAGACTCTCCCGAGTACCAGCACTACCGTCAGTACCTGTCTGTGTTGTCGGAGACCGATGCCATGGGCCGCATCGTTATCCCCTCCATCAATTCTGATCTGCCTATTTATCACGGCACGTCGGAGAAGGCACTCTCCCGCGGCGCTGGCCACCTCTATGGCACAGACCTACCTGTCGGCGGCGTAGGTGATGGCGAGGGCCGGCACGCAGCACTCTCTGCTCACACCGGCCTACAAAACGCCACGCTGTGGGACAATCTCACCAAGGTCAAGAAAGGTGATGCTTTCTATATCGCCGCCGGCGGCGAGAAGCTCAAGTACGAGGTGCACGATATTCGCGTCGTCGAGCCAGCAGACACCAGCTCGCTTCACCGTGAGTCTGGCCAGGACCTCGTTACGCTCATTACCTGCACTCCCTACGGCGTAAATACCCACCGCTTGCTCGTCACCGGCCACCGAGTGCCGATGGATCCGGAAGACGAGGCCGCATTCAACAGCTCGGGTGTTCACTGGCAGTGGTGGATGTGGGCCATCCTGGCTGCCGCTGCCATCATCGTGCTTCTGCTCATCTACTGGTGGCGCAAATATGTCAGCAACGCCAAGGACACCGCGCTTGACGACGACCCGCAAGACTCCTAACCGCCAATGAACATGCAATAAGGCCCGCCCTTCCCTGGAAGAGCGGGCCTTTTCTAAAAGTAGCCGCAAGCGGTGGTTCTATACCCAGCGGCGTCGCAAAGCGAGGCACCCTGCCGCGACAATAGCGGCACCAGCGAGAGCCCACAGGCCTACGCCCTCACCACCAGTCTTGGGCAGTGCACCCTTGGTGATGTCGGCGACCTGAAGGATGCCGACCTTCTTTACGCAATTGGCAGCAGTGTCGGACTCAGCGCACCTACTACTGGTGATAGCAGTTCCTCCGGAGAGCACCTTGATGACTGCATTGCCATCCTGATCCCACTCCGTCGAGAACTTGATTGGCGCGGGCAGCAGGTTATAGCCGTCCGGCGCCTTGGTCTCGATGAGGTAGTACACGCCAGGGGCATCCAAGCCTTCGAGCTTGACGCGGCCTGTGGTGGTGGTCGTGGACTGCTTCACCACGGGGTTAGCATCAGTGTTGACGCTGCCATCCGCGTTGAGCTTCAAGTTGCCGTCAGCGTCACCGCGGTGGACGGTGAACTGCGCGCCATCGAGCAACCCGTCGGTTTGAATCTCGTCCGGGTTGTCCGGGTTATAGCTCGCCTTTTCGAGCAGAACGTCCATCGTTTCCTTGGTCTCCAGCGGGATACAGTCAGTATCCTTCCAGCCACCCATTTCTGCCTCGTTCATGAGGCCAAAGTTGGGCTCGTGCAGGCCATCCTTGGTGTAGCAGCGGGCGTTTCCTGCAGGTTGGCTCGGGTAACCGGCTGGGACGGAGGTGCTGTCCAGTTTTGAACGATCCAGCTTGAAGCGCACCGTTACCTCGTAGACGTGCTGCCCAGTGCTTCCGTCAACACCCTTGGGTTTAATGATCTTCGGAGTGTCATTCTTGTTGAGCTCAAAGGGGCCGGCACCTTGGTACGCACGCGGCTGGCTGGTCTTGTTGAACTCGTCCTTGAAGATCACAGTGGCCCCAGTAACCGTGGCAGCACCAACAAACTTCGGGGTGTCCGTGAGCTTGCCGTAGATCACGTCGTTGGTGTCGAAGCCAGGTGCGTCCGGTGCCTCAACTACGACGTTGTACTTCGCGGTATATTCATTCGCTGCACCAGGAACAGGTTGCGGTGTGCTGTCGACGGCAACCTTATTGAAACAGGCTTCAGTAGCGACGTTGTCATCTTCAGGCGGGCTAGACTCCCCGTCCGTAGCCTGGAAAGCAACCTTGTTCGGACTACATACCGTCTTGAGGTTCCCGTATTCATCTGTTCGCACCGGCGCAGAGACGACATACTCTACCTTCGCGTGCCCTGGAAGAGTACCAACATAGCCCATCATGTATCGGGACTCACCGTCCGCTCCGGATGGGACAATCATGCCTGCATAAATACCAGTTCCCGGCGCAATCTGATCAGGCCCGGGCTTTTGACCGTTGACCTCGGTAGATCCTGCTCCAAATCCCTCGAATTTCGCAGTGGGACCGGAAGCGTTCACTCCATAGTGAGTATCCGTTGGTAGGTATTCCCAGAATGTGCCGCCCGAACTGGTGTTATCCGTGGTGTTTTCCACGGAGATGGTCCAGAAAGTACGCACCTCTCCGTTTACCACCTTGGTCTCCGAGCGTTGCTTCTTCACCGCAATGTTTGATCGCAGCGCTGGCGGCGGCGGAACTAGGTCGGAGGCCGCGTCCGTGTTAAATGAAGCAGGCAGGTTGTTCATTATGTTGACCAACTCGAACGTCGGACTACCGGAATCCGGATTACTGATTTTCAACTCAAAGCCCAGCTGATTCGCATTCGCACTACCCGAGCCAAAACCCAGGTTTCCATTGGAGTAGGTCCACGCCTTGCCCCAAGAAGCAGAGGGGTTCGAGATCGTGCGCCCATCCAAAGTCTTGATGCCGGTGAGATCCCAGGTCGTGATTGCGCCGGTCTGTGTGTCAATGCGTTCAAGGATAAGCTTGTCGCCTGCCTCAGCCTTACTCTGGAAACCCCACATATACTTCTGGGCCTGCGGGAGCACCGCCCAGTCCTCCGAAAAAGACTTCTGGTTTCCGAACACGCGTTTAGCAGTGACTTTGCCGACGTCGACCTTATAAAGGTGACGGCTACCAGAAGTGGACGTGTTGCCCACAAAGAATCCCTCGCTGGTGTACACGCCAGCGTTGAGGACATCCCGGTCGCCGCTCGTTTCAAACGGGGTACCGGTACTTCCGGCCTTTAAAATAGGCCCAAGATTATATACTTCACCGGTTGCCGGATTGATCTGAAGGAGATTTCCTGCCGGGTAGCAAGGATCACCATTTCGGCCGCGACTCTGGCTCACCGCATAGAGCCAGTTATCACTCGAATCAAAGGCTAGAGCATTGTACACCCAGGGAGTGGACTCTCCCACCTGGCGAAAGTCTCGGCCTTGGTTGACTTGACGGCTCAGAATGGAAGTGTCTCGGCGAAGATCCTTAGGTTCACTGGTTACAACGTAGACAGGGCTACCGTCGGCAAATTCAGCTGGGGTGAGATCGCGCTTTGGCTGTCTGCTTGTAACCGGATCTTGGCACTCCTCTTTCGCAGGAACGGTGAAGGAAGCTGTAAACACTGTATTGGCTGCCCCGCGGTGAACACCCTTAAACTGAATCTGTGCGGTGCCACCAATAGTAATCTGCGGCAGGGTGACTTGGTATTCCTTGGCGCTAATCCTTTTGTAGGTCACCTTCGCCTCATACCAACCTCCGTTGGCACCGGTGTAATAGATCGTCAGGTCATCAGGGTTAGTCGATAAATAACTGTTAACGCTGGATTTGAGGGTAACCACCGTGCCTTGCGGAATGGACAGCTGGCCGCCAAAAAGCTCATCGGCCGGAATCTTAAAGTTCGGGATATAGCGGCTTCCCTTGAGCACGTATCCATCGTTTACCATCGTGATGGTGCGGTCGCCTGCAGCGTACGGGGTAATGTTCGGCGCCGCCATCAGACGGGCTGGGGCCGCGTCAACGTCAGCAATATCAAGCGGCTCAGTCACCTCCGAAGGGGCTTCTAAGGCTTCGCTGGATTCAGGTGATGACGTGCTGGTAGTCTCCTCGGCTACTCCACGCGCATCGACGGATATCCCGCTCAGTTCGGAATCCTCTGCGACCGCCGGGGTCTTCAATGAGAAAGCTGCTCCCGCTGGCACGTCAGTAGAAAGGCCAGTGATGCGGAAAGTCACTGAAGAGCTGGTCGATTTTACAACGAGGTTGTCTCCTTCGCGGACGGGGATCACTTCGCCGTCGATAGTCAGTGTGTAGGCCGAGCCGTCGAACTCTAGTCCTGCAGTCTCAACAGTGAACTCCAAGTCCTCCACGGTTCCGGCGTCAATAACGTGGCCTTCAAACGTTGCGGAGTCGCCAGCAGTCAGGCTCAGCTGGTCTGCAGAATCGAGCTCAGCGCGCAGGGCCGTGGTTTGTGCTTCAGCGACAGCACCAATGATGCCGGGCAGAGCAGCCGGTGCAGCAACACCAACAATGAGAGCCAGTGCAGCAATGAACGCCGCTAAGACGCGCCAGCGGTACACTACCGGCTCGGCCGAGTGAGTATCTGTCCAGGACATTAGCGTCCCTCGCTTTCTGAATTCTTCCTGCGGCTAAAAGCAATCATCACGAAACCGGTAGCAATCAATGCCAACGCTCCGGCCACCACACCGAGTACTTCTGCACCGGTCATTGCCAATGAGCCTCCATTCCCTTGCGAACGGTTCGGGGAATCTGAAGTTGTGTTTGTACCAGATTCCGGGTTGTTAGGTGGCGTTGTCCCAGGCTCGTGCGGAGTCTCTCCTGGCTTTGTCGGTGGTACCGGGGGAATCAACGGAGGGAACACCGGCGGAAACTTTGGCGTTGTCCGCGGAGTACTCGAGGTTGTCGATGGAGTATTCGGGGTTGTCGGGGCCGTGGGGGTCGTCGGCGGCGTCGGCGTTTCACCCGGCTTGTGGGTCTTGGCCACAATCACTCCTGGCACTGGGTTCGGATTGTCCACCACTGTGTGGAACGGAACCACCACCACAAACGGACTAATCTCCCGGTAGGAGTCATCCGGGGCCGTCGACGTCACCACATAGAAACCATTGGCAAGACCACCAAACGTCACCTCTCCATTGGCATCGGTGACTTTCTCCGCGTGCATATCAGTGCGCCAATCACGAACCTCGTCGAGATTCGCGTTCCGTACGCGGGCTGCGTCGTCAGCGTTGGTCGGGTCCAAGCCGGCAAGCCGGGCCAGACGAATCGTAACTCCCTGAATCTTTCCCGCAGGCGCATGACCATCGTCATTCGGATTACCTTGTGTAAGCCGCACTGTCACCGTATCCGTAGCCATAGTGCGCTCCGAACCAGTGGACTGCTGCCCGGCAACCTGCACCGCTTCCGCAGCAACCGTGCCCGGCCCTGCGAACGCAACCGCACACGCTACTCCGACGGCAACCACTCGGGCCGACCATGCATTTGTCAACCTCTTCATCGCTTTACTCCCGCACGCTACTTTCCTTATTAATTACTTCTTGCACCCCGGTAGCCGCCTTCTGGCGCCGCAGCCACCAAACTAGCCAACAACCAATAACAATCACCGCAGCTAGCAGCACAAACATCCACCACTGCCAGCCCGGGCCATGGGAGCCTTCAAACAACGTTTCTTCCCCCGGCTCTAAGGCCACCTGATGGCCACGCACCAACAAGCGATGCGTATTGATCCCGTACGGGGTGCACGTAATCAACGTGACGTAATCCTTATTGGCGACTGGCCGCAGACTATCTACCTCACTCGGCAGAACCACTTGTATGTCATCTACAACATACTTCATTTTATGGCCAGCAACCTGGATATAGAATGCATCGCCCTTAGCGGCCGAATTGAGGTGATCAAACATCGTCGAATTTGATAGACCCGTGTGCCCGGTGATGACGGAATGAGTTCCTGCTCCTCCTACCGGCAAATCAGAGCCATACAAGTGCCCTAACCCACGCTGCAGTGTTTTGTCCGCAGTGCCATGAAACACCGGCAGATCGACGTCTATTGCTGGGAACACGAGGCGGGCCATCGCTTCGGTCTCACCCAACTGTTCCAGGTAAGCCTCATAATCGGGATTATCCACACCGATACGGTTCAGCCACGGATCCAAGATCGGACCCGACGTATGCTCCTCGTTGTACGCATGCGCAGCATCCCATACGGAGTCCTGCACCTGCGCCGGTGTCTCTTTGTCCAGTCGCGCATACTCTTGCGCCACCCGTGAGGCATTCCAGTTGTTCCAGGCGGTCGAGACCACTGGGTACAGCATCACCAACAACCCGACGACAACGATTACCGCCGGAAGAGCTAAGCCTCCACGGCGCCTGTGCCGCCTGCCAGTTTCTTGGCCTACCACCGAAGTCAACGACCCGCACCACCCAAAACAATGCCCCACGCGCTAGCGCAGCGCGACCGGGATTACAACGAAAGATAAAGATAGGGACCGGAATCTACGCCTAGTCCAGTCCCCTCATTGGGTCGGGCGGCCTACCTTGGCTACCCGACCCGCAGCGCAGACCACCATGGACAGTCTGCGCTACCGGAACTACGCCCGGCTATTAGTTACGCGCGGTACGACGAGCGAACCAAGCACCTGCCGCAACAATCGCTGCACCGATAGCTGCCAGGATGCCCACACCGGCGCCACCAGTCATCGGCAGGTTCGGGGTGTCGCGCTTGACGTTCTCAATCTCTGATACGAGGGTGATGGCATCGTCGCCCTCACCGGTCTTCGCGATATTCTCGCGGGTGAAGTCAATCTCGGTAACGTTCTTCTCCGGCAGTACATAACCAGCCGGAGCCTTGGTCTCCTTCAGACAGAACTTCTTCGTAGCCGGTGCTTCCTTGTTGTCCTCGAAATCCGTGACGTGCAGACCGTCGATGGTGATGGTGCCATCGGTACCCGTGGTCCATTTGTCCTGTTCCTTGACAGTCAGCTTCGCGCCCAAGTTAGCTGCCGAGGTGCACTGGTAGAGCTCAAACTCAGCGCCTTCCAGGACCTTGCCAGTCTCCTTGCCATCCTTCTTCACAACCTTCAGCTTGCCGTGGTAGGTCACGACCTCGTTGGTCTTGTTCGTGACCTCGTTACCGGTATTCGGGTTGTTGAAGATGACGTCAGCCTGGTTCTTCAGCTCAGTGGTGTCGCCAACCTCCTTGCGCTTAACCTCGAAAGTCAGGGACATTTTGTCACCGGACTTGACCTTGGCAAGACCAGCATCGGTCAGCTTCACGACAAGCTTGTTGCCGTTCTCAGCGGGGTTGTTCACGGAATAGTCGCCGGCCTCAAGAACGGTGTCGCCGGCCTTGACCTCGGTAACCTGCTGGAAGTCCAGGCGCTTGTCCAGCTGATCCTCGAAACGGAAAGCAGTCAGCTTCTTGCCTTCGCCCCAGGTTGGGGCATCCGCATTGATGGTGTAGGAGTAGGCGTCCTGGATGTTCTTATCCGCATCCTTAACGGTCTTCTCGGTCTTGGTTTCCGTGTTCTTCGGGTAGGCCACAACATCGTAGTTCCACGCGTCGGAGGCCTCGTTAACCATCGGCACCGACACGATGAACGGAGCACCAGAAACGATGCCAGCCGGAGCGCCGGTCTCCTCAACGAGGTAGATGCCCAACGGAAGATCAGTGAAGGCTACCTTGCCCTCAGCATCGGTGGTCAGCTCGAACGTCGTGTTAGTCTTGTTTTCGTCCTTGACATCTGCAGCCGACTTCGGGAAGGTCGACCAGTCACCATTCTGCAGGTCGTAGTCAAGCTTGGTGATCTTGTAAGTCACACCAGAAAGAGGGTCACCCGGTACGTTCCCCATCTCCCCACCGGTCGCGGGGGTGTCAGACTCAGCACCCTTCTTCTTGTAGAGGGTAATCGAACCCTTCTTGCTGAAATCGATGTTTGCCTTGTTCACGGCACCCTGCTCAACGGCAGGTGCTTCCTCGGCCAGGGCGCCCGGAGCGGAGATTCCCAGGGAGAGGCCTACGACTGCTGCGAAAGTGACCGAACGAGCGGTACGAGAGATCTTGTTCACGGAAACAGGTCCTTTACATGAGTTGTGTAATGAGACACCGCGCCTCATCAGCTGTACGCAATCCACTCCACACGGTTTACACACCATGGCCCGGCCCATCGCTAAGAGTCTTTCACCCACATAGAGCGACGTTCCCAAGAAGGTAAGACACCTACCCGGGCCCCTAGCCTAAGTAACGGTAGCCTGTGGATTACATAGCTAGACCCTATACCTAGAAGAAGAAATGCGATATCGAACAAATGCCCGCTTCCCATAAAACCAGCTAGCCCTCTCAAGTAATCGCCCCCCCCCCGCGCAGATAATAATTATATTCGCAGTTAAACTGCGGTATTGGTAGCTGCCATTCCACTTTGAGTGATATCGACCTCACCGCCCCCTTACGGGGGCTCTAGCAGCCTTGCCCAGGCACATTGGTGGCAACTATCTCACTGCGAAACGCTTACCAAGAGCGCCATGCAACCACCAGCACAACCATTAACACTGTCAATATCGCCAGGTAGACGTGAATCTTCATGGGCAACCACTGGGGCGCGGCAAGAAGGTACCTCAGGACAATCCCGAAGCCATATATTTTCTCGGTCTTTAACAAACTCCAGATAGAAAGCTAACATCCCTAGGTTTCTTGGCGGGGCTCTCTAAGAACGATCACCAGTAGTTTTCGCGGCACGAAGGAGCGCCGCATAAGCGCCGTCGCGGGCCAGCAGCTCAGCGTGGGTGCCGCGCTCGGCCACGCGGCCGGCGTCGAGGACGACGATCTGGTCGGCATCGCGGATGGTGGACAGGCGGTGCGCGATGACCAGGCGGGTGGCGTCCGCACCAAGCACTGCTTCCTGGATAGCGCGCTCCGTTTCGTTGTCCAGGGCCGAGGTGGCCTCATCCAGGATGAGCACCTGCGGTCGGCGCAGCAGCGTGCGGGCAAGCGAGAGGCGCTGCTGCTCACCGCCGGAGAAACGGTAGCCGCGCGAGCCTACGAGAGTATCGAGTCCCTCGGGAAGCGCGGCGATGACCTCATCCACGCGCGCGGCATGCAGCGCCGCCCACATCTGTTCCTCGCTGGCATCCGGCTGCGCGAAGAGGAGGTTCTCGCGCACGGTGCCATGAATGAGGTAGGTCTCCTGGGAGACCACGCCGATGACCGCCGCGCGCTGCGCCGGTGGAATGTCACGCAGGTCTACCCCGCCCAGGTGCACGGTGCCTTCGGTGGGATCGGCTAGGCGCGCCAGGAGGGCGGCCACCGTGGACTTGCCGGAACCGGTATGCCCCACCAAGGCGGTGGTGGTGTGGGCGGGGCTGGACAGGGAGACGTCGGAAAGCGCGTCGGTGTCGGTGCCGGGGTAGCGGTAGGAAACGTTCTGGAGGGTGAGGGTGGCGTCGGCAAGCTGGGCGGGCTCGGTGGCTTCTGCGAGCTCGGGCTCCAGGTCCAAGTACTCGAAGATGCGGCTGAACAGCGCCATCGACGCCACCCACTGCGCGCCCACGTTGAGCAGCCCAGTAATCGGGCGGAAAATCTGGGTCTGCAGAGTAGAAAAGGCGATGAGCGTGCCAATCGTAATCCCCGGGCGCAGACCAGCCACCAGGTAAATTAGCGCCGGCATCACGCCGAAAATGATTTGGGTCAGCGCCATACGCCAGCGCCCGGCCAGCTGCGATTCCAGCTCCAAGCGGATGAGGGAGCGCGAGGTCTTCTCAAACGCGCCATAGACCCGCTCCTGCGCGCCCAGCGTGGCCGCCAGTCGCATGCCGGACACGGACAGGTTCTCCGAAATGGTCTGCTGCAACGTCGCCTGCGCGCGGCTGTTTTTCTCCATAAGGCTGCGGCGCAGCACGGCGGCGCGGCGGGTGAGCCACACGGCGGGTGGCAGCACCAGCAAGGACAACAGCGAGAGGGTGGGCGAAAGCGCCACCATCGCTACCAACGTGGCCACCGTCATGGTGAGGTTGCTAGCCACGGAGGTCGCGGTGGTGGTCACCATGCCGCGCATCGCCGCGATGTCATTGGTCAGGCGGGATTGGATCTCGCCGCCCCGGTTATTGGTAAAGAACTGCAGCGATTGGCGCTGCAGGTTGGCAAAGACCTGCGTGCGCAGCTCGTGCATGATGGTGTGCCCCACCCGCGCGGATAAAAAGGACTGGATAACGCCGATGGCCTGAGAGACCACGGTGATGGCCAGCATGCCGCCCACCAGCCACAACAGCAGTGCGGTGTCGTGGTTGGGAATGGCCTCGTCCACGGTGCGGCGCACCAAGAAAGGCTGCACCACCGTCAGCCCAGACGTCGCGATGATGAGCGCTACCACCACAAGCAGCGTGCCGCGGTGGGCTGCGAAAAGGCCGGCGACGCGACCAAACTTCACTGGGTGCTGGGCCAGCTGATCGACGTCCGCCGGGTCCTTCACCGCGGTGTGCATCGGCCGGGTCATGGCTTAACCGCAGGTAACGATGGGCTGCGGGTCATAGACCGTGGTGGTGGTCTCCCGGGAGATTTCCTTGCCGGAGAGGTCCTTGATCACGCGGGTATCCGAGGTGGTGAAGCCCGGCGTGCCAGACGACGGCGAGCAGTCCTCGCTCACCGACTTGCGCTGCGGCTCGGTCTTGGCCCAGCGGCCGTTGTTGATGGACTCGACCTCAACCGTCTTCACGCCCTTGAAGCGCACGGTGATCTCGTCACCAAAGCTGGTTTCGATGCGCACCGGGTGGTTGGAGGTGTTCTTAAACTGCAGGTCAATTGCGCCTTCGTACACGGTGGCCTCGCGGCCAGCCGGGTAGCGCGAAATGTAATAGGAGTGCGGGGTGTGTGCCACGTCCTCCATGCCGGCGAAGTAGGCCGCGTTGTACAAGGTGGTGGCGAACTGAGAGATGCCGCCGCCCACGGCCTTGCCCGCGTGGCCGTCGATGATGATGCCGGATTCCACATAGCCCTGCGCGGTACCGCGCGGGCCGGTGTAGCCGTTGAGGGAGAAGGTCTCACCCGGGTTGACCACGGCACCGTTGACCTCCTGGGCCACCAGGCGGATATTGGTGCCGGAGGCCCCGGAGAAACCGCCGGTAGAAAACTCGGACACGGTCTCATCGAAGGTGGCCTTCTCTGCCATTTCCGTGGTGAAGTCTGCGGGGTCCGGCTTGTAATCGGCATCCCATTCGCGGTCGTCCTCGCTGCTCACACGGTCCTCGAAGCCCTCGAGGGTCTTCTCCCAGTCGATGATGGAGCCATCCACCGAGGGCGTGATCTGCTTGTCGTTGCCGCTGAAGGAAATTTTGGCGTTGGTGCCGGGCACCTCGGAGCCTTGCATGCGCTCTTGGAAAAGCTCGCGCGCGCGGTTCTTATCCACCTTGAGGCGTAGCTCGCCATCCTCCGCGGCGATGGAGACGAACTGGGAAATCTCCGGCTTGCGCAAGGTGCCGGTGGTGTTGTTCTCGCCCTTCAGCGTGAGCGGGTTATCCAGCGCGCGGGCGGCATCCCCGGTGCGCATGGCCTCAATCGCCTCATCATTAATCTGAGGCTCCACCACCATCGGCTCGACGTCGACGCCCTCGGGGTCGAGCCAGTGCTTCACGACGCCCTCGTGCAGCACTCCCTCTTCCACCGCCTGGCCGAGCTTGGGTTTGGTCTCTTTGAGGGAGCCGTCGATAAGCTCCAAGTTTCCGTCTTCCGGCTCGATCTTCAGCTCGTTGCCCACGCGCTCGAGTTGGCCGGAGAGCTGGTTCTCATCGATGTCCACAGCCACAGGGATTTCCTGGGTGGGCTTAATGAAGCTGTACAGGCGCGAGAGGGGGTTCAGGGAAGCGTCGGGAATGCCGTCGACGGCTTTCTGATAATTCAGGCTTAGGCCGGAGTCTTGGGGGATAAGCTGCGAGCTTTTCTCCCCGGCGCGGATATCCACGGGCTGGGCCGCGACGTCCCCGAGTTCCTGCTCCAGCTTCTCCACCGCAGCGGTGCGCTCCATGCGGGAGATGTCCACGCCGCCGACCGACGTCGCGCGCGGGACCTTGTGCTGGTTAGCCATGACGTCCCACGCATAGGCGATGCCGGCGATGAGTATCAGGCCGACGAGCACGCCAAGGGTCACCTGGAGCCCCTTGCGTCGCTGTTGGCTGTGTCCGATTGCCTTTTTCACGTGTACGAGATTAACGGCTGCCAGCTAGTTTTTACTAGTCGCCCTCTTGCTGGGCCACCACGTCGGCGGCCGCGTCGATGACCGCGTTGATGTCATCGTCGGTGGACCACAGCGGCATATCGGCCCCGGCGGCGAGTGCTGCGGCCACGGCCTCCGGCACGCTGAAATTCTCCGAGATGGAAGCCATACCTCCCAGGTCATCGGTGTAAATGGTGCCCTCGAAGCCCAGCTCCTCGCGGGCTAACTGGTAGGCCCGCGGGTTGAGGGAGGCGGGCTCGTCGCCGAGGCCTGGTACCACGAGGTGCCCCATCATGAGGGCCGCGTCCGGGGCTTGCGGGATTGCCGTGTGGAAAGGCACGAACTCGTGACCAGAGAGCTCCTCCAGCGGCGGGGTCACCGCCTCACCCAGGTGCGTGTCCCCGGAGGCGCGCCCGTGGCCGGGGAAGTGCTTGAACACGGCCTTCACACCGGCGGCCTGCAGCCCGCGGGCAAAGGCCGCGCCATACTCGCCGGCGGCCTGTGGGTCGGTGGAGAAGGCGCGGTCGCCGACGACCTCCAGGTCTCCCCCATCCACATCGAGCACGGGGGCGAAGTCCACCGTCACGCCGTGGGAACGCAGGCTCTGTCCAATCTCCGTGGCCAGGGCCTCGACCTCCTCCGGGCTATGGCCTTCCGCCATGGCCTGCGGGGAGGGGTAGTCTCCCAAGATTTCGGAGAAGCGCTGCACGCGCCCGCCCTCGAAATCGATGGAGACTTCAAAGTCGCGCCCCATCTCCTCACGCAAAGCGTTTACTCCCCGCGGGCCATCGCTCAGCAGCTCGGGGTCGGCCCAGCTCGGGATGAAGAGCCCGCCCACGCCGGCCTCCAGCTTCGCGCGCGCATCCTCGTAGTTCAGCGCAGGCGGCATGAGCTTGGCGGCGGCGCGGGCGCGGACGTCCTCGGGCGCGGCTTCCTGTGGTGCCGCATCGCCCGACGCGGCGCTCGGGGCCGCGGCGCTGGATTTGCTGGGCGGGGCGTCGGAAAGCTCAGGCTCCGTACTGCACGCGCTTAGCGCACAGATAGCACTCAACAGGAGGGCGGGCATAGCTTTTTTCATGCCCACCAGTGTGCCTGAAGCACCCGCACGGGCAACAACCGGTTGTTAGGATGGCCACATGAATAACGGAGAGACCATGCTCATTGCCTATGACGGCTCCGACCGCGCCGACCGCGCCCTCGAGTACGCCGCGCGGCTTCTGCGCCCCACCGACGTCGAAATCCTCACCGCGTGGGAGCCGTCCGCGCGCCAGGCCGCCCGCGCCGTCAGCCGCACCGGGCTGCACCAATCCACGGTCTCGCCGGAGAGCGTGGAGGATGATCCGGCCTACGAGGAGGCCCTCGCCATCTGCCGCCAGGGCATCGCCAAGGCGGAGACCCTGGGGCTGAGGGGCCATGCCCACCTGGTGGAATCTGTGACGACGATTCAGAGCGCGATTGTCGACGCCGCCCAAGAACTCGACATCGACGTCATCGTCACCGGCACCCGCGCGCTCACTGGCTTCCGCTCTTTGTGGAACAACTCCACCGCAGAGTACATCGTGCGCAACGCCGGTCTACCGGTCTTCATCGTGCCGCCGGAGAACGACGATGAGGACGACGCGGAAGAAAGCGACTCCTAAAGGCAGCTTTTAGCTGCTAGAATCTGGCGCCATGGCATTCGACAGCGATTCCCTCAACAAGCGCACCCTGGGCCCGGCTCTGGGCAGTGCGGTCGTCGGCGTGGCGCTGGGAGTCGTGACCATCCTGGGTATTGCCCAATTCTCGCAGGCAGATGCCGTGCCGAACGATAACTCCGTCAAGGCCTCCGACGCCGTGATGGGCGGGCCGGAGTACGGCTCCCGCGAGTAGCGTGCGCGCACGCATCGGGGGGCTTTTCTTTTTAGCCCTCGTGGTCCTAGTGCAGCCGTGGGGGCTGACTGCTGCTGATACCAAGCACGATCTGGTGGCCAACCCGGCTGGATTTTTGGTCGGCGCGCTGCATGCTTATACCGATACTTTCACGCTGGGCCAGCTGCAGAACCAGGCCTATGGCTATCTCTTCCCGCAGGCTTGTTTTTCTTGCTGGCGGATCCACTTCCGGATTGGATAGCACAACGCGCCTGGTGGTTCTTGGTCCTTGCGGTGGGCTTTCTGGGCTTCTTCCGCCTAGTCCGCACGGTACTTCCCGCCGCCCCTGGCTTTGCCGCGCTGATGGGCAGCCTCCTCTACGCGCTCTCCCCGCGCACGCTGACCACGCTGGGCGCGATTTCCTCGGAGACCTGGCCGGTCATGCTGGCACCCTGGGTGCTGCTGCCTTTCCTGCGGCCGGGCCGGCTGTACTGGCGGGATACCGCACCCTCGGTAGTGGCGGTGGCCTGCATGGGCGCGGTCAACGCCACGGCCACGCTGGCTGCCTGCCTGCCGGCGGGTTTGATTCTGCTGTGGCGGCGCGCGGGCAAGACTGGCCTGGCCTGGTTGGCCGGATGCGCTGCGGTGTCCGCGTGGTGGATTACCCCGCTACTCATCCTGGGCCGCTATGCCCCGCCCTTTACGGAATTCATCGAGTCCGCTGGGGTGACCACGCGCTGGCTCAACCTGGCGGAAATCCTGCGCGGAACCACCAGCTGGGCACCCTTTGTGGATACCGAGCGCGTCGCCGGCAACGAGCTAGCCACTGAGCCGGTCTTCGTGCTTGTCACCATCGGCGTTGCTGCTTTGGGCCTGGTGGGCCTGGCCCGCCTGCCGCGCCTGTGGGGTGTCATGCTGTTGGTGGGCGTGGCCGTACTGGGCACGCATGCCGCGTGGTACCTCGACGCGCTCGACGGGCCACTGGCCGCGCTGCGCAACGTACATAAATTCGACCCGCTGGTGCGCATCCCGCTGGCACTCGGCGTGGCCGCGATTGCTGCCCGGGTGAGGTTGCCGCGGACGTTGTCCCCGGGGCGTCGTGAAGCAGCGGGCCTTCTGGTGTGCCTCGTGGTGGTGGGCGCGACCGCCCCCGCCTGGGCAGGCCGGCTGCTGCCGAAGGGCGCTTACGAGGAGGTGCCTGCCTATTGGCACGAGGCCGCCGATTTCATGAACAGCCTGGATACGCGCGTGCTCATCTACCCGCCGGCGTCCTTTGCCCGGCAGGACTGGGGCTGGACGCGCGATGAGCCGGCGCAGCCGCTTCTTGACGTCCCCTGGGCCGTCCGCGACGCCGTTCCCCTCATTCCGCCGGAAGCCATTCGTGGCATGGACGGTGCGATGGCGCAGATTTCCCGCGACCCTGCCACCGCACCCGTGGTGTTGCAGCGCCTCGGTATCGGGGCAGTCGCGGTGCGCCACGACCTGATTTCTGGTTCTGCAACCCATATTCCGGGCGAGGTCCACACCTTCGGGGAGGTCGACGTCGTTGTCTTCGACCGCGGCCTCTCCATGAACCTGGCTCCTGCGGATCCGCCGCGCGTGGCGGGCGGTGGGGAATCGCTCGCGCTCCTCTCCGGCCCTCACGAGCTCGTCGCCTCCGACGCGGACATCATCACCGATACGCCTGCGCTGCGCGACCGCAACTACGGCACGCTCTCCGGCCCGGTTTCCGCGCCGCTGGCCCCTAGCGACCCATCGACGGTGCGCAACCGGCTGCGCGACTACCCCTCCGCCGGCCCGCTGACCCAGGTGGTGGAGCACGATGGCCGCGTCACCGCATCGTCCTCTGCCGCCGATGCCTCGGCCTTCGGCGGGGCGAACCCGGCGCGCTCTCTTACCGCGGCCGTCGACGGCGAAAACTCCACTGCCTGGTGGCCAGCGCCCGGCGATTCCGGTTGGTTGGAGCTGCACTCCGACTCCACGTGGACCTCGCCCACGCTGCGTCTAATGACCACCGGCACGACTGAGGTGACCATCCACAACGGCGATTCCAAGGTGACGGTCACCATGGAGGCCTACCGCGCCCGCGATATTCGCGTGCCCGGCGCGAAGGCCTCCACCATCCGCATCGAGCCGCAGCGCCGCACCGGGATTGCGGAGGCGTCCATCGTGGACCAGCCCACCCCGCGGCGCCTCATCACCGTGCCCGATACCTCGCCCGATGCCGAGCAGTTCCTCTTCCAGCAAGACAACGAGCACATCCTCATCCGCTCCTTTACTACCCCGCGCGACATGACAGTGCGGGTCTCCGGTGAGAAGACAGTGCTTATCGACGGCTCCCCCCACGCCCCCAACTCCACCCTCAATCTGTCCGCCGGGCAGCACCTCCTGCGCACCACCGGCGACTGGGCGGCCCTGACCGATACCGCGTCCTCCTTGCCCGCGCCCCTCCCCGCCTCCTCGCGTGCATCTTCTGCGGATTCAGCCACTTCTTCTAACCAGGCAGCCGCCGCAGCCGGGTCCTCCGCCGACTCCGGCTATGCCCCGCTCGCTTCCGGCGAGCCCATCGAGCCCGCCGACCACGACCGCCTCCTTATCACCGGCCGCGCCTTCAACGAGGGCCTGCGCGGCGAGCTGCGCTCCCGCAGCACAGCCGCGGTCTCGACGTCAGGTTCGGCACAAGACTCAGCGCCGGACTCAACGCCGGCCTCCAGCTCGGAACCGCAGGCCCTCGAACCGCGCTCCATCGATGCCGACACGCAAGCCTTCCTCATCCCCGCCGGCGCTAGCGGGACCTTCCACATGTCCTTCGTGGCTGACCGCGCCTACCGCGTGGGCCTCGGCCTCGGCGGCGCGCTCGCCGCGCTGACCACCGCGCTGTGCCTGCTCGTCATGGCCCACGGCCCCCGCCCTCACTCCGCTTCCCCCGCCACCTCCGCTGCTTCCCGAACGCTCTCCCCCGCTTGTGTTGCCCACTCGTCCACCTCGGCGCGTGTCCTTCTGGCCCTGCTCATCGCGGCAACGATGGCGCTCGTCGCGGCCCTGCCCGGTGTTGCCGCCGCTGCCGCGGCGTGGGCCATCACTCGCTGGACCACGTTGCGCCCCGACTACCTGGCGGGCGCGCTCACCTTGGCCGCGGGCGCGATGCTCGCCCGCGCCCCTGGCCCACGGACGGCTACGCCGGCGACTCGCTTCTGGTGCAGCTGCTCTGTGTCACGGCCATCACGTGTGCCTGCCTCCCACCCCGCCGGACGCCCTAGGTACCCGGCCCCGCCCCAGATGGTTCCCCTCAAAAGGCATTAGTCAGAAGGTGTCTTTGGGGTCAAGGAAACCATCTGCGGCGATGTAAAAGGTTTGTTTGGGGGCAAGGAAACCGTTTGACTAATGCCTTCTGGAAAATGCCATGTGTGAAGTGGCGTCTACGACCCCACCGAACCGGCGGAATCAGTCGAGCCAGCGGCGCTGGCGAGGGATCCGGAGCCCACGGTAGCGGAATGGGATCCGGAACTGGCAGAGCTCGCAGAAGCGGAGCCGGCAGGGCTATCTGCCTGGCGCGGCAACGAACGCGGAACGGCGATGCGACCGCGTGTAAAGGCGAGGGAGCGGATGAGGTCGCGGCCGGGGACCTCCACAAGCACGTAGGTCGCAGCGGATAGCACACAGCTGACCACCACCGTAAAGACCAGTACCACCGCGAAATCCCAGGCAGCACCCGAGAAGGCAGACACGCCCAACAGCGGGAAAGCGATGGCCAGCACCGCCACATGCCACATGAAAACCCCATAAGACCAGCGGCCCAGCGCCCGCATCACAGCGGAGGAGAGCCAGCTTTCGCGCGGTGCCAGCGCTACCGGCACCACGATGCAAGCCCCGCACACCGCCCCCGCCGCAATGCGCCGCGCAAACTCACCCGGTTCTGGATGCACCAAGCCCTGCGGGCCGAACCACTCGCGGCTGGCCAGCCACACGCAGCCCGCGGCCACCGACCAGCAGGCAGGCCGAACGATGCGCCCGGCGCGCAGGCGCACCCCAGCCGCCTCAGCCTCCGCGGCCAACATTCCCACCGCGAACCACGAAAAGTACGCCGGCGGCCAAATCTGCGTGTTGATATCGCCGGATTCATAACCGGCCACAAACGGCAGGAAGCCCCACAACAAACTCAGCACACCAGCAACTGCAATCAGCACCACCCGCCAACGCGCCGAAAACCTATCCAACCCCCACGCCAGCAACGGCAACACCGCATAGAAGGCGAACTCCACGCACAGCGACCACAATTGCGTTAACCCGGGAACCAGGCCATCGGCAATATAGAGCTGAGTGCCAGTCAGGTTGGTGATGACTTGCGGGAGGGTTAAGGGGGAGGCGTCGGGAAGCAAGGCGAGTACCGCCACCACGCACACGACGTAGAGCGGTGCCAGGCGCGCTACGCGGGAAAGAAGGTACTGCCCCGCCGTGTGCGCATGCCGCCGGCGCCACAGCAAGAAACCACTGAGCACGAAGAAGACCGCGACCCCATAATCCAGCCTCTCAGCCCAGGCCCAGCCGGTTGCCGTCTGGAAAGACACGTGCGTGATCACGACCGCCAACGCTGCCAGCGCACGCACGCCTTCGAGCTCAGGGAGAAAGCGCATGGCCCACTACGATACTATTTCTGCAGTGAATCCCTCGACCGATCGGAGCTGACGTGTTCCTTCGCTCCCGCCTAGCGCAGGTGACGATTGCCGCCGCGGTGTTCCTCATACTCGGGTCCATCCTTCCGCCGCTGTATAACAACCAGGCCCGCCCGCTGCCCAGGGACCTCGACATCACAGTCCGCGCGGAACAGGACGGGGTCGAGTTCACCCGCCACACCACGACCGCCTCTGCGGAGAAGGATTCCGTGGCCCGTGCGCAGTCCACCACCACGCTCACCTTGGATGGCGACACCCTCGCACACATCACCGAAGAATCCCTGCTTAACCGCGAGTCCACCTACCCGGTGGCGGGCCCGAACACGACGCAGAATATCGAGCTTCCCGCCCTTGACCTGCAGGTGGAAGACCAAGTCGAACGCGACGGCATCAGCTATTTCTTCCCTGCCGGCGCGGAGCAGCGCTCCTATCCTTTCTTCGACCCGCTCACCCAGGACGCGGAGCCCATCGATTTTCTGCGCGATGAGAAGCTCGACGGCATCCCCACCTACGTCTTCCGCCAGGATGTCGCGCCGGTTTCGCTCGCGGAGGTCTTCGACCTCGATGCTCGCCGCTCCGGCCCGGCGGGTGATTTCTACTCGCCCGAATCCCTGGAACGCTACCACCTCAAGCCGAAATCGCACGTCATCCTCGAGCCCTTTTACGCGGTGAGCCGCACCGTGTGGGTCGAGCCCACGACCGGCACCATCGTCAACGAGGAGGAACACCCGCGCATCTTCTGGGCCACGGATGCAAGCCAGGCTCAGGCCATGGTCGACGCCGATGACACACAAGTACGCGCGCTTCTCGACGTCCCCCTCTCCTGGTCCGATTCCACCCGCACCGAACGCCTCGACTCGGTTCGCGGAGTCATCGACACGGTCAAGGTCTTGAGCCTCGTCGGCTGGCTGGGCAAGGCCATCGGCGTGGCGTTGTTGGCGGTGGCGGCCGCGATGTTCATGCGCCGCCATGCAGCGCAGAGCGCGTAGGCGCCCGTGACTACCTCCCTTGCGACGCGCGCCGCCCTCGGTGCGTGGGGTATAGCGCTCGTGCTCGCGGTGTGCTGGCCTTTTGTGCTGCCCGGCGAGTTCCTGTGGCGCGACATGGTGCTGATTGATAACCCAGCTCTGAGCGCCTCTGCCTTCGGTGCCGGTGACTTGCCCGCGCGCAACGCACCGCAAGACGGGGTGCTTGCCTTATTCGGCGGGGCGTGGCTGGCCAGGGTCTTCATCCTTGCTGCCGCGAGCGCCTCGGCGTGGGTGGCGGGTCGATGGGCGTGCCAGCGCACACAGTTCAGCCCGTGGGCAGCAGCCGCGGCGATGGCGTGCGCGGTGGCCAATCCTTTCGTCATCGAGCGCCTCTTGCAGGGCCAGTGGTCGCTGGCGGTCGCGGCCTGGCTGGCGCCCGTGATCGCATGGGGTTGCCTCGCTGCGCACCCGCGCGTGGCGTGGCTAGCGCTGTGGGCCGCGTCCTTGACGCCCACCGGCGGGCTCTTCGGGGGCCTCATCGCGGTTGTCTGTGACCGCGAAGGGCGCAGAAGATGGCTCTTCGCTGGCGGCTCAGTCTTGTTGTGGTTGCCGTGGCTAGTTCCAAGCCTCGCGGCCGGTTCGCCTACCACCCCCGGCGACCCCGCCGCCCAAGCCGCGGCCTTTGCCCCGCGCGCGGAGGCCTACGTGGGTGCGGTCGGCTCGCTGCTCGGCTTCGGCGGCATCTGGAATGCCGCAGCAGTACCGGCTTCCCGCGAGCAGGGCTTCGCCCTGGCAGGCCTGGCCGTCGCCGCCCTCGCCATTCTTGGCGCCACCCGCCTTCCCCGGCGCGAGCTGCGCCCCCTCGCGATCCTGGCGGTTCTCGGGATGGGGCTGGCCATCTTCGGTGCACTGGCGCCCGGGCTTACCGCCTTCGCCGTCGAACACATCCCCGGCGCGGGTCTGGTTCGTGACTCCTCCAAGCTCACTTTGCTCGCCCTGCCGCTGGCCGTGGCGGGCATCGCGTCCCTGCGCCAGCTTCCGGCCGCACTCGCGCTGTGTGCCTGCCTGCTGCAGGCCCCCGATGCCCCGCGGGAGCTCGCCGTGTTACGCCCACGCGAAACGGGCATCGACCGCAAGCTCGTCGAAGACCTCGACGGGCGCCTCACCTTCTTCGCCGACCGCCCCGCCATGGTGCCGCTTGACGGCGGCATCGCCCTCGACCCCTACTCCAAAGCCGCCAACAAGCTCGACTCCGGCGAGCTCACCGTCGACGGTGTGACAGTGGATGAGCCATCGCCGCGTTACCTCGCAGCCGCCGAGGCCTGGACCAACCGCGACCTCGACCGGCTGGAAGAGCTCGGCGTGGGTGCGGTCGTCGAAGCGGGAAGCATCGTCGCCACCACGAACGCGCAACCGGCACCCGCCCCGTGGGCCCTTAGCGCCGCCTGGTGCGCACTTCCGCTTCTAGCAACTCTTCGAAGCGCGCGCCGGTTTTCTCCCACGAAAAAGTAGCCGCCAACTCGCGCGCAGCCTCGCCCAAACGGCGGCGGAGGGAGGGGTCGTCGACAAGCATGCGCACCGCCTGCGCGAACTCCTCCTCGCGCTGCACCAGCACACCGGTCTTGCCGTCGATGACACTGTCTTGCAGGCCAAACGCATAACCTACCGTGGGCACCCCATGTTGGGCCGCCTCCATGACTGCCAAACCCCAGCCTTCTTTTCGAGACGGCATGAGGTGAACATCAGCGCGAGCGAGCAGCGCATGCTTATAATCCTCCGTCACCTGACCACGGAAGCGCACGCGGTCCTCCACCCCGTGGGCGCGCGCATACTCGCGCAGGTGGGATTCCCACCAGCCGGAACCGATGACGTCGAGAAGCGCGCCCGGAATCCGCGCCACGGTGTCCATCGCGTGCTCAATCTGCTTGTGCGGCACCAGGCGCGACAGCGTCACCAGGTGGATATCGGCCTCGCGCTCCAAGGTGGGCACGTGTTCCGGCAGGTGGTCCACGCCGTTTTCAATGATGTGCGCGCCACGAATGCCCAGCTTTTCTAGGTCGCGCTTCGAAGCCTCCGAGACCGTCACCCACGTGTTCTCGCGATACAGCGCGGGCACCACTCGGGATTCCAGGAACCAGCCCAGCCTCGCCAGGACGGGCCCGGCCACCGGCCACTGCTCGCGGTGACAGTGGTGCGTCAGGATCACCACGGGCGCGCGGGTGGCCAGGCGCGCGAAAAAGGGAATGCCGTTGTGGGTATCCACCACGACATCGAAACCGCGGCGCCCGAACAACATCGCCACCAACGCGCGCGGGTAGACGCTGAACTTGGCCCCGGCGCGCGAGTAGAGCACGCCGTTGCGGCGCTCGCGCTTGGCGGCGTTCATGTGGCGCGCGGTGCGGAAGACCACCTCGTGGCCCTGGGCAGCGAGGTATTCCCCGACGCGCTCGAGGTAGCGCTCGGAGCCGCCACCCTGCGGGTGGGTGGAATCGCGCCAGCACAAAAGAAGGATTTTCATGTCGAGGAACTAGCCTAGTGGGTTATGAAACGCACCCGTGCCTTGGCCACCCTGCGCCGCTCCTGGCGGCTGCTGCGCTCCTTCCGCTTTGAGCAGTCAGCGCCCGCGATCTTTTATGGCGGCTTGGCTGAGGACACCGCCGCGCTTATCGACGCCCTCTCCCGCGACCACTCCCTCTCCCTCACCGGCGCGCGCGTGCTCGACGTCGGGGGCGGGCCCGGCTATTTCGCTTCGGCCTTTGCCCAGCGCGGGGCCAGCTATGTGGGGCTGGAGCCGGACGTGGGCGAGATGGCCGCCGCCGGTATCTCAGTGGCCCAGGCTGTGCGCGGCGATGGCACGTGCCTGCCTTTCGCGGATAACACCTTCGACATCACGTATTCCTCCAACGTGGCCGAGCACATCCCCAACCCGTGGGACATGGGTGAGGAAATGCTGCGCGTGACCAAGCCCGGCGGACTGGTTATCCTCAGCTACACGGTGTGGCTGGGCCCCTTCGGCGGGCACGAAACCGGCCTATGGGAGCACTACGTGGGCGGCGAGTTCGCCCGCGACCGCTATACCCGCCGCCACGGCCACCCGCCGAAGAACGTCTTCGGCACCTCGCTCTTTGTGCTCTCCGCCCGCGAGGGCCTGGACTGGGCGCGCAGCGTGTCTCCGCCTGGTCCACGGGGCGCAGAATTCCTCGCGGCCTTCCCGCGCTACCACCCGTGGTGGGCCTGGTGGGTGCTAAAAGTGCCGGTGCTGCGCGAGTTCCTCACCTCCAACCTGGTCCTCGTCCTGCGCGCTTAAGCCCCTAAAACGACGAATGCTCCCCCGCAGGGGAGCATCCGTTTAACCGCGATGATTAGGAGGCAGCCTCAACGCGCTCCTTGAGCGCCTTGAACTGGTCCCACACCTCCGACGGCACGCGGGAGCCCAGGAAGGTCAGGTACTCCTTGTTGTCTTCCATGTCGCCAGCCCAGTCAGCCGGGTTCACGGCAAGCGCCTCGCGGACGTCCTCGATGTCGAAGTCCAGGCCGGTGAGGTCGATATCCTCCGGGCGAGCGGTGTGGCCCACGACGGTCTCAACGGCGTCGACGTTGCCCTCGATGCGGTCCACAATCCACTTGAGAACACGGGAGTTCTCGCCGAAGCCCGGCCACAGGAAGCGGCGGTCCTCGCCGCGGCGGAACCAGTTGACCAGGAAGATGGCCGGCATGCGGTCGCCGCCCTTGTTGCCCATATCTACCCAGTGCTGCAGGTAGTCACCGGCGTTGTAGCCCATGAACGGCAGCATCGCCATCGGGTCGTGGCGCAGGGCGCCGACCTTGCCCTCAGCGGCAGCGGTCTGGCCGGAGGAGAGCAGGGCGCCGATCATGGTGCCGTGGTTCCAGTCGAAAGCCTGGGTCACCAGCGGGACGGTGTCCGCGCGGCGGCCGCCGAAGAGGATGGCGTCAATCTTGACGCCCTTCCAGTCATCAAACTCCGGAGCGGCAGACGGGCACTGCGTAATCGGCACGCAGTAGCGGGAGTTCGGGTGCGCCGCCTTGGTGGTCGAAGCCGGGGTCCAGTCGTTGCCGTGCCAGTCGATGAGATGCTCCGGGGCCTCGCCCATTTCCTCCCACCAGACATCGCCGTCGTCGGTCAGCGCGACGTTGGTGAACAGGGTGTTGCCCGGCTCCATCGTCTTCATGGCGATCGGGTTGGAATCGTAGTTGGTGCCCGGTGCCACACCGAAGAAGCCGTTCTCCGGATTAACTGCGTACAGGCCGTCCTCGCGCAGCTTCATCCACGCGATGTCATCGCCCACGACCTCAGCCTTCCAGCCCGGGATGGTCGGGGTGATCATGGCCAGGTTGGTCTTACCGCAGGCGGACGGGAAGGCGGCCGCGATGTGGTACTTCTTGCCCTCCGGGTTGGTGAGCTTCAGGATGAGCATGTGCTCTGCCATCCAGCCCTCTTCCTTCGCCATGACGGAAGCGATACGCAGCGCGTAGCACTTCTTGGCCAGGATGGCGTTGCCACCGTAGCCAGAACCGTAGGACCAAATCTCCTTGGTTGCCGGGAACTGCGTGATGTACTTCTTGTCGTTGCACGGCCACGCGACATCCTCCTGACCCGGCTCCAGCGGAGCGCCGACGGAGTGCAGGGCGTGGACAAAATCGCCGTTGTCCCCGATCTTGTCCAGAGCCTGCTGGCCCATGCGGGTCATGATGCGCATGGAAAGCACAACATAAGCCGAGTCGGTGAGCTGCACGCCGAGCTTGGGGTCCGGGTCGCTAATCGGGCCCATGCAGAAAGGCACCACATACATGGTGCGGCCCTTCATGGAGCCACGGAAGGCCTCGGTCATCTCTTCCTTCATGGCTGCCGGCGGGGCCCAGTTATTGGTCGGGCCTGCGTCCTCAGCAGTCTCGGTGCAGATGAAGGTGCGGGACTCCACGCGCGCGACATCCGACGGGTTCGAGCGAGCCAGGTAGGAGTTCGGGCGCTTCTCCTCATTGAGCTTAATCAGGGTGCCCTTTTCCACGAGTTCAGCGGCGAGACGGTCAGCCTCCTCCTGGGAGCCATCTACGAAGACGACCTCTTCCGGCTGGAAGAGCTCGACGCTCTCACTGATCCACGAAATAAGCTTCTCGTTCTTCGTGGGCAGTTCACCTACAAGGCCCTTAATGGTTGCGGTCATCTCACATTCTCCTGTGGTCGGTGTGGCCAGGGTGCTTTATATCGCCGAAGGTTTCCCCTATCGACGTTTCACCAACCAGAGTACGGATACTGGTGATAACAGAATGTGTAATACAGCCCACCCTGGTTATATCCACCCAGCTCAACCCGACTAACCCGAGGACAACGAAGTGTGAATTAGGGCACGCGGCCACCAAAGATACCCCCGCACAGGGTGGATTTTCTTTGGACTGCCCATCCCGTACGCCCATACTCTTACCCCCACCGCGACCTGATTGGCCTTCACTTAGGCGCCCTCCACGGCGCGGCACGTTGCCCCTCACCCCTGCTTAAGGGAACAATGTCAACTGATGAATAGTGCAGACTCCTCCCAGAATCCCGCCGCGCAGATGCCTCACGGCCGCGGCCTCCAGACGGATTTCAACGCCGAGTTCAACAATGATTTGGACTACCCACGCCTCGGCAACGTGACCTTCCGTCGCGGCACCCTCACCGACAACCAAAACGCCCTCTTCGAAGAGCACTGGCCTAGGTTGGGGCGCCTGCTTGCCGACGAACCCCTCGACATCCCCGCCTGGTTCGGCCGCAAGGGGGCGAAGACCATCGTCGAGATCGGCTCCGGAACCGGTACTTCAACCGCAGCCATGGCGCCACTCGAGCAGGACACCAACATCATCGCCGTCGAGCTTTACAAGCCGGGCCTGGCCAAGCTGCTGGGCTCCATCGTGCGTAACGACATTGAGAACATCCGCATGGTCCGCGGCGATGGCATCGAGGTTCTCATGCGCATGTTCGCGCCCGAGTCCCTCGACGGCATCCGCATCTTCTTCCCGGATCCGTGGCCCAAGGCCCGCCACCACAAGCGCCGCATCATCCAATCCGGCACGCTCAACCTCTTTGCTTCCCGCCTGAAGCCCGGCGGCGTGCTCCACGTGGCCACCGACCACGCCGGCTACGCCGAGTGGATCAACGAGCTCGTTGAGGTCGAGCCCTCCCTCGACTACAAGGGCTGGCCCTGGCCGGAGTGCCCCATCCTCACCGACCGCCAGGTCATCACCAAATTTGAGGGCAAGGGCTTAGATAAGGAACACGTCATCACCGAGTACCTGTGGGAGAAGAAGTAATGGCCGGCACCTACCTTCTGGTGTGGGACGCACCCAACATGGACATGGGCCTCGGCGCCATCCTCGGCGGGCGCCCCACCGCCGCCTACCGACCACGCTTCGACGCCATCGGCCGCTGGCTGGTGGAGCTGGCCTTTGACAACGACGCCACCCCCGAAGCCGCCGTCTTCACCAACGTCAGCCCCGGCGGCGCCGACGTCATCCGCCCCTGGGTGGAGGCCATCCGCAACGTCGGCTTCGCCGTGTTTGCCAAGCCAAAGCTCCACGAGGACGATGATGTCGACCCCGACATGGTCGAATACATCAAGGCCAACCGCGAGAACCTCTCCGGTGTCATCGTGGCTTCTGCCGACGGTCAGAACTTCCAGCACCTGCTGGAGCAGCTCACGGCTTCCGGTCTGCCCACCTGCGTGCTCGGCTTCCACGAGCATGCTTCATGGGCGCTGACCCACCCCGATATCGAGTTCGTCGACCTCGAAGATATCGAGGGAGTCTTCCGCGAACCGCTGCCGCGCGTGAACCTGGACAACCTGCCTCCAGGCGGCGCCTGGCTGCAGCCTTTCCGCCCGCTGTCCGCGCTGCTGCCGGACCGCGCGCCCGAGCACAGTTAGGAGCCGCATGTTTTATTCTTGGGGCCGCTTCTCCTATGCCCACCGCAAGGTCATCCCGCTCATCATCGTGGGTCTCATCCTCGGCCTCTTCTTCGGCTTCGGCACGCGCCTCGAGGAGCGCATGAGTCAGGAAGGCTGGGAGGACCCGGGGGCGGCGTCGACAAGCGCTGCACAGATCGAGCTCGAGACGTTCGGCCGCGATAATTCCGGCGACGTCATCCTGCTTTTCGACGACCCCGAAACCCACGCCGCCGAGGCCAAGGCCTTCCTCGACGAGCTCCAGACCCAGTATCCGGAGCAGATCGACTCCGTCACCAGCTACTTTGATAAGCGCAACCCGAACCTCATCACGCAGGACCACTCCACGGCCTTCGCGGCCATCGGGCTGAAGGGTGACGGCGAGCAGACGCTCAAAGACTTCCGCGCCATCGAGGATTCCCTGCACTCCAGCGGGCTGCCCGTGCAGGTAGCGGGTGCCACCGCGGTGGCTGACGCGCTGGATGAAGGCATGGCCAAGGACATCTCCCGCGCGGAGAAGGCCGCTCTGCCGCTCGTCGGGCTGCTGCTGCTGATCGTCTTCGGCTCCGTCGTCGCGGCCTTCATGCCGCTCGTCGTGGGCGGCCTGTCCATCTTGGGCTCGCTGGGCATCCTCTCGATCCTGGCTGGCTTCCAGCAGGTCAACGTGTTTGCACAGGCCGTCGTCACGCTGCTGGGCTTGGGCCTGGCCATTGACTACGGCCTGTTCATGGTCTCCCGCTTCCGCGAGGAGCTGGACAAGGGCCGCGATACCAAGGAGGCCGTGGCGATCACCACCGCCACCGCCGGCCAGACCGTGGTCTTCTCCGCCGCGATGGTGGCCGTATCCCTCTCTGGGCTTTTCCTCTTCCCGCAGGCCTTCCTCAAATCCGTGGCCTATGGCTCCATCTCCGCGGTGGGCCTCGCCGCACTCCTGTCGGTGACGGTGCTGCCCTCGCTATTTGGCATGCTGGGCCCCAACATCGACAAGTGGACCGTGCGCAAGACTTCGCGCCGCGGGCGCCGCATCGAAGACACCTGGTGGTACCGGATGCCGCGCTGGGCCATGGGCCGCGCGGGGCTAATGACCACCGCCATCTGTGCGCTGCTCATCGCGCTGACCCTGCCGGTGCTGGGCGTGAAATTCGGCGGTATCAACGAGACCTACCTGCCACCCAACCAGGACGCGCGCGTGGCGCAGGACCAGTTCAACGAGCAATTCCCGTCCTTCCGCACCGAGCCGGTCAAGCTGGTGGTGAAGAATGCGACGAATGAGCAGCTTGTGGACGTCGTCATGCAGGCCCGCTCCATCCAGGGGCTTACCGAGCCGATGGGCCCGAAGACCGCGACCGTCGACGGCACCACCGTCCTCGGCGCCGGTATTCAGGACCGCGAGGACTACGCGCGGATCGTCCACGAGCTGGAGAACATTGAGGCACCGGAGGGCGTGGAGCTCTACGTCGGCGGCACCCCGGCCATGGAGGTCGAATCCCTCGACGCGCTCTTCGACACGCTGCCCTGGATGGCCCTCTACGTGGTGCTAGCCACCTTCATCCTCATGGCGCTGGTCTTCGGCAGCTTCATCCTGCCGCTGAAGGCCATCATCATGACGCTGCTCTCCCTAGGTGCCACGCTGGGTATCTTGACGCTCATGTTCGTCGATGGCCTCGGTTCCGACCTGCTCAACTTCACCGCCGGCCCGCTCATGAGCCCGATTTTGGTGCTCATCATCGCCATCGTCTTTGGTCTGTCCACGGACTACGAGGTCTTCCTGGTCTCGCGCATGGTCGAGGCCCGCCGCCGCGGCGCTTCCACGGACGAGGCCATCGCCGCGGGTACCGCGCACACGGGCGGCATCATCACGGCAGCCGCGCTCATCATGATTGTGGTGGCGGGGGCCTTCGGTTTCTCCGACATCGTGATGATGAAGTACATCGCCTTCGGCATGATTTTTGCACTGCTTATCGACGCCACCATCGTCCGCATGCTCCTTGTCCCCGCCGTCATGCACCTGCTGCGCGAGGACAACTGGTGGGCCCCGCGCTTCCTCACCCGCCTGACCCATCGCCTCGGCGGCGACAACACTCCAGCTGCCGAGCCGGACCTAGCCACCGCATCCGCTGCCGCGCCAACGCCCACCGCCCCAGCGCTGAACAACGAAGAGGCCGCACCGGCTAAACAGGCTGTGCTGTCCACCACCGTAACTACCGAGCGGGACGAGCCGCGTTCTTCGGCTGGATCCACCGGGCAGGCAGAGAAGCCGGTTGCTCCCATTACTCCCACAGCACCTGTCGAAAAGCCGGGCTCGCGGGGCGAGGTAGAGGGGGCGTCGGCAAGCAGGGCAAGCGAAGCCGCCGTACGCGGGGACCGCAGCGCCGACACTGACGCGGAGCTCATCCCCTTCTCCGAGCTGGTCAAGCGCCTCAAGTCCACGGATGGTCGATGAAGAAGAACTGGCTGACCTGGATAATCTCCCTGCTGATTCTGGCCGCGCTAGCGTGGTTCTTCCGCGACCAGCTGGACTTCATCTCCGAGGGATTGCGCCGCCTGCGCCACGCTGAACCTTTCCCCGTGGTGCTGGTGGTGTTCTTCGCACTGCTCTCCATCGCGGGCATGGCGGAGGTGATGAAGCGGCTCATCGGCGCGGGCGGCGTCAAGGTGCCGCTGCGCGAGACCTACGCCATCACGCTGGCCTCCAATGCGTGGTCCACGACTCTGCCGGCGGGCCCCGCCTTTTCGGCTTTGCTCACCTTCCAGGTGCAGCGCCGCTGGGGTGCGTCCGTGGCGCTGTGCAGCTACTTCCTGTTTTTATCCTCGATCATTAGCTCGATGTTCCTCGCGCTCATTGGCTTGGGCGGGGTATTTTTCCTCAACGCGGATATGGCTCTGGGATCGCTGATCACCACGGTTGTCCTCATGCTCGCGGCGCTCGGGGGCATCTTCTGGCTGACCTCGCACCCGGTGACCCTTGAGCGCTGGCTGCGCAAGCTGCGGCCCGGCCCGAAGCGGGACCGTGCGATTCAAGAGGTGCGCAACTTGGGCGAGGTCCACCTTTCGCGTGGCCCCTTTGCTGTGGTTGCTGGGGCGTCGCTGGTTCACCGCCTGGCCGATATGGCAGCGCTGTGGGCCTCCGTGTGGGCGGTGACCGGGGACATTCCGTGGCTGCGCGCCGGTGCCGATGACACCACCCTGGCCGGTGTGGCCCTGGCCTTCCTCGCCGCGAAGCTGGCTGGCTCCGCACAGGTCACCCCGGGTGGTGTCGGCACGGTGGAGGCCGCGCTCATCACCCCGCTGGTGGCCACGGGCCTGACCGTGGTGCACGCCACCTCCGCCGCCATCATCTACCGGCTTATTTCCTTTGCGCTCATCACTATCATTGGATGGGTCATCTACTTCGCCCATTACGCCCGCGATGGCTTCTCTTACGCGGCGTTGAACCGGAAGGAATCCTAAATGCGCGTTGCCCCGCTTATCGACGTCCTCGCTCTCGCCCTCTTCGCCATCTTCGCCCGCCTGGCGCACGGGGGTCTGAGTTTTAGCTCCTGGGTTGATGCCTTCTGGCCGTGGACCGTGGGCGCGTTGGTTGGCTGGGTCATCATCATGGCGGCGAAGCTGAGCGGCCTGTGGAAGGAGGGCGTCGTCGTGTGGCTGAGCGCCATCATTGGCGGCATGGCCCTGTGGATGCTGGTCAACGGCCGCCTACCGCACTGGTCCTTCCTCATCGTGGCCACCGTGATGTCCGCGCTGTTCTTCTTTGGCTGGCGGGCCATCGCGGCCTTTGCTTCCCGCTCCCGCGCCTAGAATCTTTGCCATAGTCGGCTACCCGTCGACCTACTTTCACCCCTTTACACCCTTGCAAATGAGCGTTTGAGCTGGGAGTTTAGCGTTCCGGTTGCGGGTCGGTTCGGGCCGGTTTAGTGTGTGTGGCATGAAGTTGGGGGACTTACTCGGGGTACTCGCTCGCGGCATGCACGTCGTGTCCTTGTGCGCTGGCCACACCCGTGAGGAGATGATGGCGCTGGGTGCGACGCCGCGCGTGGCGCGGCAGCTCGAGGGACTCCACCGCGTGTATTTTGGCCAGACTGCTTTCAGCGCCAAGCAGCGCCGCGCCCGGGAGACCGACCATGCGCTGGATACGCTGCTGCAGATTGAACGACACGTCGCGCGCGTCAAGAATTCGCGCCAGGCTTGGGACCTACGAGTGGAATTGTGCGCTACTCCGGAGAGTGAGATTGCGGACGTGGCGAAGCGCAGGCTCGCGGAGCTCACTCCCGAGCCCACTCCTGGCGTCCGCGTGCGACGCAGCACGGGCGGCATGCACAAGCTCATCATCACGGATCGCCCGCGCGCGATTGCCAATTTAGTGGGTACGCTCAAAGCCACATCAGAGGACCTGCTCAAGGCAGTCCACGAGGTCTTTTCCGGCAGTGGCGCGCCGAAGCCGGCATTGCATGCGCACGTCATTGTGCGTCTTGAGCAGCTGGACAAGATTGTGCGGGGCGAGGGCGATGACATCCTTCTGCAGGCAACCGACGGCGGCACGATGACGGGCGCGGAGTTCCTCCGCACGACGTTTGCCGAGCGCGGCTTCGTCTCCCTCTTTCACCCGGTGGAAGGGCCGGTCAATGTGTATTACGGCAGCCGCTTCGCCAACGATAAACAGCGGCTCCTGCTCTGCGCAGAGCATCCGACGTGCGCCTGGCTCGGCTGCACAAGACCGGCCGCGGAATGCCAGATGCACCACATCAGAAGGTGGCAGGATGGCGGGCCGACGAACCTCGACAATCTCGTGCCGTTATGTAAGTACCACAACGCCATCAATGACGATGACCCCGCCCGCCCCACGTATCGCGGACGCATCGATCGCATCGAGGGACGCATGGCGTGGCTGCCTCCCGACGGTAGACCGCCAGTCCCCCTCCCCAGCCCGGTCTGGGATTAAAAAAGCCCCTCCGCAAGGAGGGGCTAGAAGCGCTGGCTTACTTCGAGCTCAGTGCGCCAACGTTCACGCCGGCCTGGTTGAGAAGCATGATGACGAGGTTGATGATGTCACCGCTGAGGTCAAGAACGCTAGAGAGCATTGGGTTTCTCCTTTGATTGAATTCCTAGTCTTTAGGCTTATCGGATAAAACAGGCTCACATGTTACGCCGAGACACAAAATTCAGCGCGATCCGCAGGCCTTCTTCGCCCGCCGCCAGGTTTAAACGACGCTAGAGCGGGGAGATGGTGTGCTTCTTGGGCAGGTCCTTCTCCTGCTTATCGGCAAGCTGGCGCAGCGCGCGGCGCAGGGCCAAGCGCGACTCGGAGGGCTTAATCATGCCATCGAGGTAACCGCGCTCCGCGGCGACATAGGGCGCGGTCATGGTCTCGTCGTAGAAGTCCATGAACATCTTCTTCGTCATGGCGCGCTGCTCCGGGGTCTCGGCAGCCTCGAGCTGCTTGCCTGCAATCATGACCACGGCGGCGGCCGAGCCCATCACTGCAATCTGGGCCGTCGGCCACGCCAGGTTGATGTCACCCGTCAGGTTCTTCGAACCCATCACGGCATACGCGCCGCCATAAGCCTTGCGCACAATGAGCGAGACCTTCGGCACGGTGGCCTCGACCACCGCAAACGCGAACTTCGCGCCGCGGTGAATCAAGCCCGCCTTCTCCTGGTCCACGCCCGGCAGGTAACCCGGCGTATCCACCACGAAGACCAGCGGGATGTTGTAGGCATCGCAAATACGGATAAAGCGCGCGCCCTTATCGGCGGCATCCGCATCGATACAGCCCGCTGAATGCATCGGGTTATTCGCAACAAAACCCACGGCCTTGCCATCGATACGGCCAAAGGCGGTGATGACGTTGGGGGCGTAGTTCTCCTGGATCTCGATGAGATCGTCGTCGTCGCCAAGCTGCGTGAGCAGGTCCATCATGTCGTAGCCGGCGTTCGTGTCATCCGGCATGAAGGAATCCAGCTCGGTGTCCTCAGCTACCTCGTCATCAGTAGGCGCGTCGAAGACCGGGGACTCGTCGAAGCAGGTCAACGGCAGGTGGTCGAGCAAATCGCGCACCATGTCGAAGGCCTCATCCTCCGAGGGCACCACGACGGACACGTTGCCGTTGAGCTCCTGCTGGCGCGCGGAACCCAAGTCGTGGGAAGAGATCTCCTCGCCCGTGACCTCCTTGATCACGTTCGGACCCGTCACGTACATCTCCGCCTCACCATCGACAGCGATGATGAAGTCCGTGGTCACCGGCGCATACACCGCGCCACCAGCGGACTTGCCCATCATGATGGAAATCTGCGGGCTGCGGCCACTAAGCGGCAGCTGGCGGCGGGCAATCTCCGAGTACATGGCCAGCGACGTCACCGCGTCCTGAATACGCGCACCGCCGGAATCCTGGATGCCGATGACCGGGCAGCCAATCTTGATGGCCAAATCCATGATGTCCGTGACCTTCTTGCCAAAGGTCACGCCCACGGAACCGCCGTAGACCGTCTTATCGTGCGCGTAGATGCACACCGGGCGGCCGTTGATGCGGCCGTGGCCGGTGACCACGCCGTCGGAGTAGATCGCATCCGGGTCACCGGGGGTCTTGCCCAGGGCGCCGGTTTCGACGAAAGAGCCTTCGTCGAGAAGCGCGGCGATGCGTTGGCGCGGAGTCGAGCGCCCCGCCTCATCGCGGCGTGCCCGGGAGCGTTCACTACCGGGGTCCTGGGCGCGCTCGAGGCGCTCGCGTAGGTCCGCTAGCTTGTCAGCGGTGCTAGTCACTTCCGAATCTTCTCCTCGATCCAATCCTCCATGTGCTTGCCCACGATACCGATTGCGGGCTCGTCGGGAACCGCCAGGTGGTCACCCGGCAGCTGCACAATCTCCAGATCCTTCACGATAACGCCCCAACCGCCGTCCGGGTTAACTTCGGCATAGGCCGGCTCGAGCTCGATGGCGCCGTCATGCATGCGCTCGGAGCGGAAGAGGATGACGGGCACGCTTACCGACGCCCACCGTCCCATATCCAGCGAGCCCAAAATCTGGTTGTCCACGAAGGATGCGCGCTGGTGTTCCAGCACACCGGCAGACAGGCCGTGTTCGGAGGCGTCGGTGGAGCTGAGGAATTCCGCGAGCATGGCCATGAGCGCGTCTTCGCCCACGGTCTCCAGCATCTCGTAGGGCGGCTCGAAGTCGAGGCCATAGGTCTTCTTGGCGAAGGCTGCGTAGCGGCCCCAGCGGGCCTTGGTTTCCTCGAGCGTCTTCGGGGCCGGGTGGGCCGGCTGGGTGGTATCCAGCAGAGCGATGAAGGCAACCTCAGCGGTGTCCTCACCGCGGGCTGCGCGTTCCTGCAGCTGGTAGGCCACCTCATAGGCCAGCGCGCCGCCGAAGGACCAGCCGCCGAGCACGACCTTGCGGCCGCGCGCGTAGTGCAGGATGTCCTCGATGTAGGCGGCGGCGCGATCCTCCAGGCTGCCCTCGAGGCGCTCCACGCCGTAGACGGCGACGTCGGCAGGCAAGCGGCGGGTCAGCGGCTGGTAGACCACGGTGGTGCCGCCGGCCGGGTGGAACATGAAGACGGCGGGGCCATCGGCCTCACGCAGGACACGGATATTGCCCTCGACCTCAGTCTCCAGGCCCTCGCGGACGAGGTCCGCCAGGTTCTCCAGCGCTTCAGCTTCCTGAACCTGCTGCGCGGTGACCTCGATGCCGGCGCGCTCGGTGAGGCGCTCGGCAATTTTCTCAGCCACCTCATCGCTGACCTGCGGCAGCGCGGAGGTCACGCCGGCCGCGGCCTTACCCGTGAAGGTGGCCCAGGTGCCGAAGACCATGCGCTCGGAAGCATCGCGCGGTGCAACGCCCACGCCTTCGCCGCCCTTCGCGCTCACCGCGGAGGCGTCTGGGGTGGTGTCGTCGCTCTCGGTGCGCGCGGAGGATACGTCGGCGGGCGCGGTTCCAGTTTCAGCGGCCGCATCGCCCGGCGCCTGCGCGGCAGAACCTGACTGCTCGGACACGGCCTCTTCGACCATGGTGATGACGTCGGCGAGGGAGGCGTCGCGAAGCGCTTGCACCTGCAGCGGCGGAATCTGGAAGTCATTCTCCACGCGGTTCTTGATGCGCATGCCCATGAGCGAATCCAGGCCGAGGTCAATGAGCGGCAGCTCACGCGGGAGATCAGAGACGTCGTAGCCCATGGACTCCGACACGATGAGCGCCAAGCGCTCCTCCACGCTCTCCTTCTCCGGGTCCCAGCGCACGGCGTCGACGCCTACGTCGGGGTCAGTGAACTGCGGCGCGGTCACCGCTTGCGGCAGGCTCGGCTCCGCCGTCGGGGTGGGTTCAGCCAGGTTGAGGGTCGAGGCAAAACCTTCCGCCACAAGCTTGGTGGTCGCACCATCCACGTAGTGCACCGCCACCGACAGCCCGCCCAGCGTGCGGCGAACAATCGTGGTGACCTCGCCCTTCGCGGGCAGATCCAGGTGCTCCTCGCTCGCCGCGATGTGGGCGCCCGGGGTGACTGCCTCGGCGGCGGCCTCCAGGATGGCCAGTGCACTCGGCGCTTGGTCGGCGTTCGTGGAGAACGCCACCGCGCCTTCCGGCAGGCTCACGCGCGCGCCCGGCAGACCAGACACACCAGAGGATGGCCGAGCGTTTGTCCAGAAACGCTGGCGACGGAAGCGGGTGTCCGGGGCGGCGACAAGCGCGCCGGAACCAAAGACCTTGGTGTAGGTCACCGGAGTTCCCGCGACGTAGAGCTTGCCCAGCAGGTCCAGCAGCGACTCGGTGGGGTCCACCTTGCGCTTCAGGCTGTAGAGCAGCTGCGCATCCGCCTTGCCCGCAGCAAAAGCGGTGGACATCAGGCCCATGAGTGCAATCGGGTTCGGGGAAATCTCAACGATCTGCATGTGGCCCGCCGCAAAGGCTGCCTCCGCCGCGTCCTGCAGGTAGACGGGCTTGCGGGTCATGCGGATCCAGTAGTCCTCATCGTGCAGCGCCGTACCGGGGCGGTAGACCTTGCCGCGGTCCACGGAGGAGAAGAGCGTCGTGTGTAGCGGACGGGTCTCGATACCAGCGATTTCCGCGTAGAGCTCACCCAGGAGCGGGTCGACGGCGGAGGTGTGGCCCGCGCCCTTGACGTTGAGCGCACGGGCGAACTTGCCCTCGCCCTCGAGGCGCTCCACCAGCGTGAGGACCTCCTCGCGCGGGCCGCCGACGGTGGTCATGCCGGGGCCGGTGTACACGGCAGGTTCGATGGAACCCGGAAGGGCGTCAATCTCCTCGGCGGAGAGCTCGACGACGGCCATGGCGCCCTGCTGATCGTCGGGAAGCGAGGCCTCGCCCTCTCCCATGAGGCGCGCGCGGTGGCAGGCGATGAGCATGGCGTCGGCCGCCGTGATTCCGCCCGCAGCATAGGCCGCGCCGATCTCACCCATGGACATGCCGATAACGCCGGCCGGGCGCACGCCGAAGGTGGCGAGCAGATCCGTCAGCGCGATCTGGATGGCGGTGATGGCCACCTGCGCGGTTTCGGTGTTGTAGGTCTGGGCGTCGTCGTGCACCAGCTCCAGGATGGACCAGCCGGATTCGCGCTGCACGATGGCGTCGAGCTCCTCCAGACGCTCCTTGAACAGCGGCGAGATCTCAATCATGTCCTTGGCCATCTTGCGGTGCTGGGAGCCGAAACCGGAGTACATGAAGACGGGGCCGTGGACGGAGGGAGAATCCGCGGCGGCGATGCCGACGGAGACGGTTCCCTCGGCAACCTGGCGCAGGCGCTTGACAGCTTCCTCGCTTGACGACGCCACCACTACCGCACGCGAACGCCCATGGTTGCGGCGCGCAAGGGTGCGGGCCAGGGAAAGCAGGTTCGGGTTCTCTGCCTCGATATAGTCCGCCAAGTCGGAGGCCGCTGCGGCGCGGCGGGAGGGCAGCAGGCCGGAGACCGGCAGGGCCACTGGCTGGTCTTCGCCGATGGCGACCTGCGGGGTGTCCTGGTGGGTCAGCCCGCGGTAGTCGGTTAGAACAACGTGCGCATTGGTGCCGCCGAAGCCGAAGCCGGAGACACCCGCGATCTTCTGACCGGAGTACTCGGGCCATTCGCGGGGATCCTCGACCACTTCGAGGTGCTCGGCGTCGAAATCGATATAGCGGTTGGGGCCCGCGTAGTTGATATTCGGCGGGATGACGCCGTGGCGCATGCCTTCGATGACCTTGATGAGGCCCACCACGCCGGCGGCGGACTCGGAGTGGCCGATGTTGGTCTTGGCAGAACCCAGCAGGGTCGGGTTCGCGGCCTGGCGGCCCGGGCCCAGAACGCGGCCGAGCGCGGTGGCCTCGATGGGGTCACCGAGGATGGTGCCGGTGCCGTGGGCCTCGACGTAGTCCACGTCCTGCGGGCGGATGCCGGCGTCGGCATAGGCGCGCTCGAGGACGTCGACCTGTGCCTCCGGGTTGGGGGCGGTCAGGCCGTTGGAGTGGCCGTCGGAGTTGACCGCGGTGCCCTTGATGACGGCATGGATGGTGTCGCCATCGCGCTCGGCGTCCTCGAGGCGCTTGAGCACGAGCACGCCCGCGGCATCCGCGCGGACGATGCCATCGGCATCATCGGAGAAGGCGTGGATGGCGCTGGTGGGCGAGGTAACTCCCAGTTCGCTAAAGCCGATGGAGGCGTGCGGCGAGGCCAGGATGTTCACGCCGCCGGCGAGTGCCGTATCAGCCGCACCCACGCGCAGGTCCTTAACCGCCTGATTGACCGCCACGAGGGAGGCGGAGCACGCGGTATCCACGTTGATGGAAGGGCCGCGCAGATCAAAAGCGTAGGACAAGCGGTTGGCAATGATCGCCGAGGACGTACCCGTCATGGCATAGGGGTGCATCTCCGCCGGGTCGGCGGTAATCAGCATGCCGTAGTCATTGTTGGTGGAGCCCATGTAGACACCGGTGGCGGTACCGCGCAGCTGGTTGGCGGGCACCCCGGCATCCTCGAGGGCCTCCCACGCCACCTCCAACAGAATGCGCTGCTGCGGGTCCATGTTGGCCGCCTCCAGCGGGGAGAGGCCGAAGAACTCGGCATCGAAGGAGGCGATGTCCTCGATGTAGCCGCCGTCGGTGTTTTGCTGCTCCATCTTCTCGTTGGTAATAGGGTCGGAGGAGTACTCCGACCAGCGCCCGACGGGCAGTGGACCGGTGCCCGCACGGCCCTCGACGAGCATGTTCCAGAACTCGTCGACGTTCTTGGCTCCCGGGAAACGGCCGGCATAGCCGATGACGGCGATATCGCCGCCCACGATGGCAGTCGAGCGCGGTGCCGCCGCTCCCGGCGCGCTTTCTGCCGGGGCGCCGGCTGCGCCGTTGACTAGGCGCTCAGCCAGCTGCGCAATGGTGGGGTACTCATAGGCCACCGTGGCTCAAGTTTAATGCCGAGGAGGTTTTCTAATTCGCCGGAGAGGACTACTGCGTCACGCGAGGACAGCCCGAAATTCTCCAGCGGTTTGGTGTCCGTGATTTCCTCTGCCGACAGGCCGGTGGTCTGCGCAACCCAGGTGCGCAGCCAGCCACGAAGCTCTTCAACGGTCATAAATCTCTAGCTTTCTTACGCGGACTAAAAATATCTAACTCTGCATTCGATTTTGCGCAGCACAAAAGCGCGCACGTCGAAGCGTACATAGGGGTTATCGACCAATTATCTCACTTTGTTAACTTGGGTTTCATAACCGACATACCCACAAGCAGCGGCAACCCCCGCTCCGCGGTTGCGCGGGAACGGGGGTTTAAGCGACGTGGGCTTTAGGAAGCGAGGTAGCTCTTCTTCGCCACGCGGCGGGCAATCTTGCCCGAAGAGGTGCGCTTGATCTCATTAGCGTTGAACCACTGGATGACGGCCGGCGTCACGCCGTGGTGCGCGGAGACTGCGGAGCGGATGGCCTCAGAGGCGGCTGCATCATCGGCTGGGTTGGCACCATCGGCGCGCTCAATGAGCAGCACGAGCTCCTCGGTGCTGCCACCCTCCACAGAGAAGGCCGCGATGGAATCCGCGCGCACGTGGCCCGAGGCCTCCTGTACGGTGCCTTCGATGTCCTGCGGGTAGTGGTTACGGCCAGCCACCACGATGAGGTCCTTGAGGCGACCGGTGATGTAAAGCTGGTTATCCACGATTGCCGCCAGGTCACCGGTGGCCAACCAGTTGTTATCCTCCGGCGCGTTCGGCACGCGGGAGCCCTCCGCCAGACGCTCGCCCAGCGTGTTGTGGAAGGTCGAGGTGGTTTCCTCCGCGCGGTCCAGGTAACCGGCTGCGCGGTTATCACCGTGGAGCCAGATTTCGCCCACGCGGCCATCCGGCAGCTCGGTCTTGGTCTCCGGGTCCACGATGGTCAGGTGCTGCGCCACCACGCCCTGGCCGCAGGAGGCATAGGCCACGGAGTCCGCGGACTTCTCCACGATGACGGCCTCGCCCGCAGCCAAGCGCTCGCGGTCGAAGTGGGAAATGATCGGGCGCTCCGGGGTCTGCGGGGTAGTCACAATCAGCGAGGCCTCCGCCATGCCATAGGAGGGGCGCAGGGTCTCACGGCGCAGGCCGTATTCTTCCTTACCGAAGGTCTCCCAGAAGGAATTCACGGCGGACTCCGTGACCGGCTCCGAGCCGATCACGATGCCATCGACGTTGCTGAAGTCCAGCGTTTCACCTTCTGCCGGTGCGCCGTAGCGCGCGGCGAGCTCGAGGGCGAAGTTAGGGACCACGGCATAGGTTCCCTGCAGCTGTTCATCGATGGGCTGGCGCTTGAGCTGGTCAATCCACCGCTTGGGCTGCTGCACGAAGTCACGCGGCGTCATGATTTCCAGGTTGAGGCCCAGAATCGTCACGAAGGTTGCCAGGATGATGCCCATGTCGTGGTGCATCGGCAGCCAGGACACCACGCGCGCCGGCATCTTGATCTGCACCGCGGTGAAGATCTGCAGCACGTTGGTCATGATGTTGCGGTTGGTCAGCAGCACGCCCGCCGGGGTGCGGGTGGAACCGGAGGTGTACTGCAAGAAGGCCGGGTGATCGATCGGCGCGGTCTGCAGCGCAGCAAGAGCGGCCTTCCCCTCTTCCGTCTCCAACGGGTTCACCCAGCTCTGCGCCAGGGAATCCGGCAGAGAGTCAATCGAAATGATGCGCGGGCGCGCAGACGCTGGGCGGTCCGCGAAATAAGCCCGGTTGGCCGCAGCAGAAATGTTGTTGGTCAGCACGATCGACGGGTTTGCGTCACCAAAGACTGCCCGCAGGTGGTCGGTGTGGCCGGGCTCGTTCGGATCGTAGAGCGGAAGCGGCGTCATGCCCGCGTACATCGCGCCCAAGAAACCAAAGATGTACTCGGGAGAGTTGCCCGCCAGGATGGCCACGCGGTCCCCCATCTTGCCCACCTGCTGCAGGCGTGCTGCTACCGCCTTGATGCGGGTATTGACCTGGGAGCGGGTGATATCGCGCGGGGTGCCCTCCGGATTATCGCTAAAGACCCACTGGCGCATGACCGGGCGATCCGGGATTCCCGCCTGCTGCTCCGAGGCATAGACGTGTTCGGCGAGCCCCGCCAACGTGAGGTGAGGCGGCAGGGCAATGTTGCCCTTCTCGTCGAAGAACTGGCCGATCAAGGCTTTCAGGTCCATGTGGGAAAGCTCCTTTGTAGGGTAGAGAGGGGCACGCACCCCTACTTCACGTACTTTTGACATTGAAAATATCAGAAGAGATGTGCCGAGCGTTACATGGCGCGCGGTGAGGTGGCGTGCGGGGCCGTCGCCAAGCGCTAGTGCGCGTCGATGGTGTCCTTAGCCCACTGCGTGACCCACTGGTTGGTCGTGGTCCCTTCGATGACGTCCGGATTGTAGGCATACAGTGCATGAACGCCGTTGGCGTCGATGAGATCCCGGGCGCGCTCCAGTCCGTTGCTGACGTCCAGCGGTGCATCACAAATCGAGTCATTCGGCGCGCAGATTTGGAAGGTGCGGTCCGCCAGCTCTCCGAAGCCGTTGGCGCGCTCACCGCGCATCGTGGCGCCCGGGACGATGCCCTGAATCAACGTCGAGACCGGCTGCAGGGCAATCTCCGCGCCCACGCCGCCGACGTGCGCGCCCGGGTTAATGCCCACGCCGTCCTGGCGCCGCCCGTCCGCGATGAGTGCGACACCCGCCACGCTCTCTGCGGGCACGGGCCCGTTGCCGCCGCCGATTCGGTCCGCCACATCACCCGCGATGACCGCGCCCTGCGAAAAGCCACTCAGGATGAACTTCGTGTCCGGGCAGGTCTCGTGCATATAGGACAGCTCGCCCTCTAGGCGAGAGGTTCCCTCGTTGCGGGAATCGTCGTAGCTCATCTCGTGCTGCGCATTGATGTTCTTAAACTGCGCGGTATAGGGCAGCGTCCACACCTTGACGTCCTCGGGGACGTAGGCCTCCTTCAAGGGATTCGTGATCGACAGCATGAAGGAATTCGGGTTCGCGCCTGGGTTAATGGGATCGTCGTCCGCGGCGGATTCCCACGTTCCCGGCGCGGAGATGAATTCCACGCGCGGGCACCAGTCCGGTTGCTCGGGACTCGTGTCCCCCTCCTCCTGGGAGGGGGCGGGCTCCGCCAGGTTCCCTTGCTCTCCTTCCTCGCGGGTATTGAGGAAGTGGACCGCTCCCCCGCCAATCACGGCCAGGAGAACAACGACAGCAAGGACGGTGAGTGTTTTACGCATGAAGAAATTTCTACCTTGACAAGGCGCGGGATTGGCTGGAAAATCCCTGCCACATTACTGAGCGCAGAGCTTGTCGCCCTGCTCGGTGATGAGCTGGACTACGTCCTCGTGGCTGAGTTCCGTGCGGCCCTGCTCAATGAGCTGCCCGGCCACAGCCGGCACGGTGACGGCATCGCCCTGGCAGGAAGCCTGCGCAGCACCCACCAGTTGGTCTTCTACGCCGTCGACGTTCACGCCTTTCTCAGCCACTGCAGACAGGAAGTCTTGGTCCGGGCCTTGCGCGGGCGCGGGAGAGGGGATTTCGGAGATCTCGCGCGCACCGCGGTCTTCCGGTTCCTCGCCTGACGTTCGCTCGGCGGGTGCGGATGCAGAGCTTTCGGACGCCTTGCTTGCCGACGACTCACCACTCGCCGCCGAGGAGCGCTCCAGCGGCGCCACGGAGGTTTCGGTGGCATCGCCCTCGTCGACGGTGGCGGAACCGCAAGCGCTCAGCAAGGTACCGGCCGCAAGCAGCACCGCCGCACCAGCTGCTGCGGTGGGACGGGCAGAGAAAAGACGCATGGCAGTTCCCTACTTCTTATCCGCCTGGACCTGGCCCATGACCTCACGGATGACGCCGTGCTGGAAGGACTGGGTCAGCCCGCCTGCCGGAATGGAGGCGTAGTCCTTGGTGGGCCAGCCAAACTCGCCCTGCTCCCAGCCGTGCTTGCCCCACTCGTCGAAGATCTTGCCCTTGAGGATGTAGTGCGCGCCGGAATCCATGGACCAGTAGATGTTGCCGTGCTCGAATTCCTGGAAGAAGCCGCCGTTAACGGCCTTCTCCTCGCCCACCGGGTAGCCCAGCTCGGACTCGGCAGCCTTCAGCTCCTTGTACTTCGCGCCGATAGCACCGTGCACGATGTGGGTGGAGCCATCCGGGTTGCGGGTCAGCACGCCGTTCTCGAAGTCCTGGACCTCGCCCTCGCCAACCTTGCGCGGCTCGGATACCGGGTACTTGAGGTCGCCACCCTCGAAGCCGTTCTTGCCCCAGGCGTCGAAGAGCTCCTTAGAGATCGGCCAAGCACCGGTCTCCGGGGTCCAGTAGATGGAACCGTGCTCGAAGTGGACGTAGCGGCCGCGGCCGTCCGGGGTCTTCTCCTCACCGGTCTTCGGGAAGCCCAGCCAGGAGGTCGGGCCACCGAGCTCGGAGTAGCGGGCACCGATGCGGCCAATGACGGCGTGGGCACCGGTCTCCGGGGACCAGTAGGCGGTGCCGGCCTGGAAGTCCTGGGCCTTGCCGCGGTCGGCGACGTCATACTCGTTGTTCACGCAGGAACCGATGATGCCGGACTTGGTGGCCTCAGCGATGGCGCCAACCGGGGTGCAGTCCGCGCCACGGTCGCTCTTGTCCAAGCCGAGAGAGTCGGCGATGTAGGGCCATGCCTCGGTCATCTCGAACTGCCAGTATTCCCAGCTGTGAACGCCGGTCGGACGGAACTTCACAACCGGCTCGACGCCGGCGCGCTTGGCGTAGTCAACGAAGGTCTGGGTGGACATGCGCGAGATTGCTTCCAGGCCCACGCCGGCCATGTTGGCCTGGCCCTTCGCCACGGAGCCGAGTTGGCCGTAGTCGTCCTTGCCGTTGCCGGCGGAGACGTAGACCTTCATGTCCTTGAGGTTTTCAATACCCAGCTTCGGATCGTGGTCGATCCAGTCCTGGGAGTAGAGATCGCCCCACATGTTGGTGGAGGTGAATCCGCCGGCGTCGGCCTGCGCGGCGGTAATGGCCTCCGGCATACCGGTGGTGGTGGTGTCGAGGTAACCCGAGAAAGAGCCAACATACTTGAAGGCCCAGGGGTTGCGCTCGGCCAGGTTCATGGCGGCGGTACCACCCATGGAGATACCGGTCACGGCGCGCTTGCCGTTGGAGCGGTAGCCCTTCTCCAGGATCGGGATGAGCTCCTTCATCAGGAAGGTCTCCCACATGTAGTGGGTGCCGTTGTCTTCCTTCTGCCAGTCGGAGTAGAAAGAGGACTCGCCGCCCACCGGCATGATGAGGTTGACGTTGCGGTCGGCGTACTGGGACAGGATGTTGGTCTCGATGGTCCAACCGGACTCATCGTCACGCGCGCGCAGGCCGTCGAGTGCCCAGACCTCCGGGAAGGTCTTGTCCGGGCTGGAGTACCAATCGCGCGCGAGCTGAATCTGCACGACCTGCTCCTTGTCCGGCATCGCAGCGGACTTGATGTAGACCTTGAGGTGGCGGTTAGTCAGGTATTCCACGCGAGAGACGGACACGCCCTCCGGCAGGCCCTCAATCTTCGGGTACTCCGTCTCCACCGGAGTACGCTGCGGCGGGTTGGACGGGGCGAAAGAATCGGAGAAGTTAGAGCTTCCCAGCAGGTCGGTAATGCCCTCGCTCGAGGAGCTGGAGGACTGCGCGTTGGCGATAGGCAGCAACGCAAAGCCCACTGCCACGGCGGTGGGCAGCGCAGCGATGGTCAGGCCCTTGCGGGCTGCGGACGGGGAACGCAGGCCGGAATCCTTAGCGGACCGGCGAGGCTGAGATGACGCAGTGTTCGGCATTGAAGAGTCCTTTTAAGGGGTATATCGAGATAAGGGCACGCGGTGCCGCGGGCGAGCTCCGCAGGTTCCCCTCCTGCGGAACTCGCCGCCGCACGCGTGGTGAGCGGTCTAGTGTGTTCTCAAGTTTAAGTTTAACTTGAGACTTTCGGTAGGGGGACACGCCCAGCGGTGGGATGAAAAAGCCGCCACGCCCAAGGGCACGGCGGCTAGCTAGTTACCAGGCGTTCATAACGTTGAGCACCTGTGGCTTGGAGCGTTCCAGCTGGTAGCCGAACTGCTCCCAGTTGTGCAGGCCCTGGGCCGGGTAGTCCGTCTGCAGGCGAACACCCATCGCCCGAGCCTTGAGCTCCCACAGGCGGGTGGTGCCGTTGGCGAAGGCTTCCAACGCCATGCCGGACGCGATGTGCTGCGGAAGGTAGCGTTGCTGATCCAGCGGCCCTGGAACACCGGAAGCGGCGGACACGTAAACATCCGTTCCGTTCGCAGCCAGATCCGGGATCAGGTTGAAGGGATCATTGCTGAAGCGCTTCGGGTTGATGATGGAACCGTACATGGCGTTGATGTTGAAGCCGCCGGCGTCGAGAAGCGCCAGGCGCATAAAGGTCTGGGCTCCCGGCAACGTCGTGGTGAGGTAGCCAGAGTAGGACAGCGCCTGACGGAACTGCTCGGGGTGCTTGCCTGCGAGGGTAATCGCTGCGGTAGCGCCCATGGACAGACCAGCAATGGAGTTATTGTTGCGGGCCACGCCGAAGTTGCCCTCAAGGTAAGCCGGCAACTCCTGCGTCAGGAAGGTCTCCCACTGGTAGTTGACCGGCTTGACCAGATCGTACGTAGCCGGACCATTCCAGTCCGCGTAGAAGGAGCCAGCGCCGCCCACCGGCATCACCAGGGTGATGTTGTGATCCACGTAGGTGCGCGCGGCGTTGACGTCATGGATCCACGCGTTGGTGGAATCGGTCGCGCGCAGACCATCGAGCAGGTAGAGGCCCGCGTTGCCGCCGTTCTTGGCTGGCTGGATCTGCACCGGGATGTTTCGGCCCATCGCCTGGGACCACACATCGCAGCGCTGCACCCAGAAGCCGATGCCATCCCACTCGCAGGTGCCGGTGGCGTCCGCGCGCAGCCAGTCACGGTGAGCTGCGGATGCTTCCTGGGTGCCGGCGGTCACGACCAGGCCCAAGGCCACGGCAATAGCGGCCACCACTGAGAGGACCCGAGTCCGCAGGCCAGAGCTTAGTGAACTCATGTTTCTCCTTAACATTTTTACTGCCATTACTACATCGCCAACACGCCAGCGATAGTTACGGATCAATAACGAGAATCTTTTGTAGCGTAACGCACCCTGGCAATTTTTGCCTCCCCGTGGGGGTATTTGCCAGCCCGCCCCAAGCTAGTGGGCAGGGTAATCGGCCGGATCGGCAGAAAACATGAGGGTGCGCCCCGTGGTCAAAGAGAAGGCCAGGTTCGCGCGGAAGCGCTCCCACGTCAGGGGCTCGCTGTAGGAAGCAACAAGCTCCTGCACCTCTGGCGTCGCCAGCGCCGCCCGCGCCTGCCGAGTCTTGTCCTTGTCATACCACGGCGGGAGGTACTCAATGTCCGCGCCGGTCAGCGCCGCCTGCCACTCCAGTTCGAGGTGCTTGTCGTGGCCCACGCGTCCGCCTTCCTCGCGGGGCATCCGTGCGGCCAGCGGCGTGGCCAGACCAATGGTGTCGAGCACCCGCACGTTGAGCGGCGCGTTCATTGAGGTCATTCCCAGGTTGACCAGGTAGACCGTCGGCGGCTCCTCCGCGCCCGGCTCGCGCGGGACGGTGAGCCAATTGAGCTGGTCCTTCTCCTTGTCCTCTACGTAGATGACACCCAGCGCATCGCCGTGCGCCAACTTTTCGGTGGCTTCCCCGTATCCGCGCATGAACTTCATCGTCATGTAGTCCCGTGCCGAACGCGGCGGGTAACCCGCCTCGCGGTTCGTGGCGTAGGTCCAGAAGTCGCGCTCATCCACGATGGACAGCGGCTGCTCGTAGGCCTCCCAGTCTGTGGGGTGCCCGCGCAGCACAACCACCACGGCCCACACCGCGCAGAAGGCCGCCGCGAGCACAGACACCAGGCCTCTCAGCGGCAGCACGAAGACCGGCAGGAGGGCGGCAAACAGCGGCAGCAGCAGCATGCGGCCGTGCATGAAGTCACCGCCGACGCGCAGCACGTACACCACATGCACCACCGCCGCACCGACCAGCAGGTAAGTGACGGTCGTGGAGCTTCGCAGGGCCGCCGGGCGCAGATGGGCACGGAAGGTCCACAGCGCAGCACCCGCCAACACGAGAACGGGCAGGTACAGGGCATACGGCCCAACGAAGTCACCGGCATAGTCCAGGCCGCTGCCCCACGCGCTTGACGACGCCGACTTGGCCACCGCCGTGTGCGGCGTCAACAGGCCGTAATATCCCATGCGGAAGAATTGGTAACCCGCCGGGATGGGCAGGGCCGCGCCGAGGATACCGAGCCAGACTTTCCAGTTGCGGTGTGCCGCCAAGAGGAGCAGGCCAGCCAGCCCGCCGTAGAGCGCGAATTCCGGACGTACGAGCCAGGACAACCCCGCCCACAGTGCCAGCCAGTAGGCGCTGGCGTTATCGCGAGATTGCGCCCAGTGCTGGAGCAACGCCCACAGGGCGGCGAGGTAAAAGATGGACAGGCCCCACTCGAGTCCGGAGGTAAAGAAATCACGGGCAGGCGGCAGCGCGAGGTAGACCAGCGCGCCGCGGGCGCCAGAAGCGGAGTGGCGAGTTGGCCCGAGCGGAAGAAGGCCCGGGCTGTGGCCCACGCCCCCAACATCATGGCCGCGACCGCCAGAAGCAATCCCAGGTTGACGGCGATGGACTCCAGCGGGGCGTTGGTGACCCAACGGGCAAGCAGGATGAGGTACTGCCACAGCGTCGAGGTATTGGCCTCCACGCGCTCGCCCGCGTTGAAAACGGGGCCGTTGCCCTCCTCCAGGTTGCGCACGGTGCGCAGGACGATGAGGCCGTCGTCGGAAATCCAGCGGCGCGCGAAGCCGCCCCAAAACGAGAAAACTCCGATCACGATGACCGAGGCCAGCGCGCTGAGCGCCGCCGCGGTACGTGATTCGGATTTTCGCATGAGGAGAGAGTCTAGCCCATCATGACCGGCATGATGTACACCGCCATGGCAATACAGGCCAGCCACAGCAGGGCCAGGATCTGCAGGACGCGGTCCTCCAGGGCAATCTCATCCGGGGCACCGCCGTTGCCACGGTCCACGTCGGCGGCATAGCGCAGGATGGCGATGGTAAACGGCACCATGGACACCTGGTACCACACGCTGGCCGGGCCATCAGACTCGTTGGAGAGCTGGAAACCCCACAGGGAGTAGGACATGACCACGGCGGTGGCGGCCAGGGTCCACACGAAGCGCAGGTAGGTAGGCGTATAGCCTCCAGGGATTTACGGATCTTGGCGCCCGTGCGCTCCGCCAGAAGGATCTCCGAGTAGCGCTTGCCCGAGGCCATGAACAGGGAGCCAAACGCGGCCACCAGCAGGAACCATTGGGAGAGCACGATGCCCGCGGCCACACCGCCAGCCATGGTGCGCAGCATGAATCCGGAGGACACCAGGGCGATATCGATCACCGGCATGTGCTTCCATCCGAAGCAATAGCCCAGCTGCAGGCCGATGTAGATGGCCATGACGATGGCGAGCTGCAGACCAGCCGTGGCCAAGAAAGACAGACCAATCGAACCGATGATGAGCACCGCCGCCATGGCATAAGCCAAGTTCACTGGAAGCACGCCCGCCGCGATGGGGCGGAAGCGCTTCGTCGGGTGCGCGCGGTCAGCCTCCACGTCGCGGGCATCATTGATGAGGTAGATGGAGGACGCGCCCATGCAGAAGACGATGAAGGCGAGGAGGACGTCGAGAAGCACGCGCGTGTGGAACAGCGAATCCGCGCCCGCGGCCGCAGGGGCGGCGAGAACGAGGACGTTCTTGACCCACTGCTTGGGGCGCAGGGCCTTCACCATGCCGTCGGCGAGGTTCTTCGGCGGCTTGCGCTTGCGGCCGGTATCGATACCGGAGGTGTGCGGCTCAGAGTGGAAGACTCTCTGCTCACCGTCGTCGACGCGGTTAGGACGTTCGCTCATGCGGTCTTCCTTTCATAGCGATGGCATGCTTCCGCGGTGGCGGCTCCCAGCAGGGCGCCGATCGCCGTATCGGATGGGTAATGTACCCCGAGCACCATACGCGAGGCCATCATGACCGGCACACCAACGAGCGGTGCCGGGGTTCCCAGAACGTGCGCAGCACCCACGAGGAACGCGCTTGTCGACGTCGCGTGCGAAGAAGGAAAGGACAGCTTAGAAGGGGTTTTCACACCGACTTTGACGTAGTCATAGTCCGGGCGCTTGCGCCGCACAATGCGCTTGATCACAACGCTGGCCGCGTGCGCCGTGAAAGCACCCGCACCGACGGCTACCCACTGGCGGCGGCGCGCCGGCTTCTGGTAATTCACGGCGGCGCCTAAGCCGGAGAGCGCCAGCCAGCCCAGAGCGTGCTCGCCGAAGTGGCTTAAACCCCGCGCGGTGGGCAGAACGCCGGGCGCATCGAAGGCCGCATTCTGGATCTTCTCGAGGACACGGGATTCGGCGACAGAAAGCTTATTGGGCATCGAAGACCTTTCGCCAGGACTCGCGGGAGGTCAGCTCCGGCAGAGCCGCGCGGTACTCGGCGCGCAGGTCATCGAAGTTATCCTCAATTTCCTTGAGCAGCTCGCGGGTGGACTTCACCAGCTCGAGGGCCAGCTCGCGGTCGCGCTTGCGGAAGGCCACGCCGGTGCCGCCCGCGGTGGAGACGGTGGCGGAATCGACGCGAGAGAGCGTGAACCAGCGGGCCTCCTCCGGGGTGAGGTTGAGCTGCGGTGCCTCGTGATGGGCCGGGTCTTCCTTGGTAACCAGGTGCTTGGCGGACTTGATGAGCCACGGAATTTTCTTGATCTTGCCCAGGCGGCCACCGACATTGCGGGTGGGCACGCCCGGCGCGCCGGTGGGCGCGGGCAGCTGATCCGCCGAATCGATGATGACGGCGTCCGGGAATTCCTTGCGGATTGCGGCGATGCGCGGCAGCGAGGACTCCAGGATGTCGAAGAGCTGGTCTGGGCCGGCCAGGAAGTCCTTCATGGCTTCCAGCTGGATGGCCATGGTGGAGTACTCCATGCACATGGTGTGCTTGAGGGTGGACTTGAAGATGGACTTGGTAATCCCGCGCGCATCGCCCTCGTGGTAGAGGGCCGCCACGATGAGGCGGTTGCGCAGGTGGAAGTAGGCCTGCCAGTCGATGGCATCGTCCTTATCCGCCCAGGCCATGTGCCAGATGGCAGCACCCGGCCAGGTCACTGTGGGGAAGCCGTGGGCGGCGGCGCGCAGGGAGTATTCGGTGTCATCCCACTTGATAAACAGCGGCAGCGGCTGCCCAATGCTTTCCGCCACGACGCGCGGGAAGAGGCACATCCACCAGCCGTTGTATTCCACGTCGACGCGGCGGTGCAGCGCGCGGGAGTCGTACTTCTTCGGATCGAGGTGGGACTGCGCGTCACCGATAGCGCGCAGCGGGTACTTGGCAAAGTCGTGGTCATAGACGGCGTGCTCGGCCGCACCCCACATGAAGTCAGCGCGGTTCACTCGCTCGCCAGTCGTGCGCAACTGGGAGCGCTCCTGCAGGTTGAGCATCTGGCCACCCACGATGAAGGGCTTGGCGGCGTAACGCGCTGCTTGGACCGCACGAAGGATGGAATCCGGCTCGATGGCGATGTCATCATCCATGTAGAGGATGTAGGGCGAGTCGGTATTCTCCAGCGCCTCGAACATGATGCGGGAGTAGCCGCCCGAGCCGCCCAGGTTGCCCTGGCGGAACTCGCGGAAGCGCTCACCGAAGTGCGCCACGGCCTCGTCGTAGCCCGGCTCGTCCGCTGGGTGCTGGTTGCCCTGGTCCGGCATGAGGACGTAGTCGATGATGCCGTCCACCACCGGATCCTCCGCCAGCGCCTGCAGCGCCGCGACGGCGTCGGTAGGACGGTTGAAGGTCGGAATGCCTACGGCGACGCGCTTCTCCTGCGCCGGGTACTCGCTGCCGTCCGGCAGGAGCTGCGGGTTCGGGGCGTGCGGGGCGCACCAGGCGGCGTCGCTAAGCACGGTGTCTTCAACAGCAGAGGCATCGAACCACAGCAGGCCGCCGTCCTCGAAGTTCTTCAGGGGCAGCTCAAACTCGTGGTGGCCGGTGGTTACCACGTGGTTGGCCACGGCGATGCGCTGGCCGTCCTGCTTGGAACGGTAGAGGGAAATGTTGGCCTCGCCCTCGACGTCCATCGCCAGCACGATGGACTTCAGCTGGGACCAACGGCGCCAGTAGGCGGCCGGGAAGGCGTTGAAGTAGGTCTCGAAGGAGGCCTCCTCGCCGGCCGGGATGGTCACGGAGGTGCGGCCGCTCCAGCTGAGTCGCTCGCGGTTCTGCTCGGACTCGATGAGGTAGAGCATGCGGACGTCGACCGGCTCGCCACGCTTGGGCAGCAGGATGCGCTGTACGGGTTCGTACGCAGCAGAATTGTTGGCAGTCACGATATCTTCGGTTCTCCACACAGATTTCGACAGTATTCAGAACCCCAGATTAGTGGTTAAGTACTGCTGCGCTGAGTTCCCACGCGGCTGAGGGCTAAGCCGTGACGGCTGCATCCTCCGAGATGGGCTCGATGCCCAGGCGGTTAAGCATGTAGAGCACGCGGGCGCCGAGGTCATCGGCCAGCTCGCGGGTCTCCTCTACGGTTTCTGCCGTAGCGATATCCCAAATCTTGATGTCCTTGCCGACTTCGTCGCCTATGATTGTGGCGCCAAAAGGAAATCGACCTCGATGGTCACGAACTCGTGGCCGCAATTGTCAGAGGCTCAAGAGAGTGTCGAATCGGAGGGAGATTGAGAAAGTAGAGAACAATACTGACTAATTTTTCGCTAACTGACAACTATTAACTCTGTACAATAAGAAGGATACTCCTCATAGCAACACATGATCAGTGTGTCTTTCTTCCTATTTCAGTCAGCTCAAAGAGTCGACTTTAGCGAACCTCTTCCCAACTGCTCCCAAAGTGAGATAAACGCCGGTACAAACAAGAAATGCTGCAAAAAGAACGCCAGCAAGGGAAAACGAAACCTTCAGAGAAATCCCCGCCATCACATGCCCCAATGAGGAACCAAGGATGGGCCTGACCCCCGACGTGTCTACTTTCCGGGGGTCAGGCCCCAAGCCCACCCGTGGAGTTCACAACCTATATAGGAACACCCCCCGACGAGGTGACGAGAATCCCCTCGTTGCTGTCGGACGGCGGTTTCCCGACCGGTGGCCCGGCCGCCGGCAAACCTCACCCGCGGCCGCCCGGGCCCTGTCCATGGCCAAGCCCGGTCTGGTGCCCCCGGCGCCAACGACTTCCGGTGCCGCCCCGGGACGGTGAATTGCCCGTCATCCTCATTCCCGGGACCGGGTCGTCGAACAGCTCATCGGTACCGATGCCTCGAACCACGGGCCCCGGGCGCACAGCGCAGCCGATCGCTTTGACGTCCACCCCGAGATGCGCCACGGATACTCCCGAAACGCCGGCAAACGAACGCGCTTGCCTGGGAACAGCAGATCTCCGGTTCCATGCTGCTGAATGAGCTGACCATCGGCGACATCACTCGACCGGGCGTGCGGTACACCTTCCTAGGCACGCGGCACGACAATGCCGTGCTCCCCCACTAAAACTCCTTCGTGCGGGAACCCGGCGTCACCAACATCACCGTCCAAGACGTGTGCCCCGCCCACCGCACCGAGCACTACGGCTTCAATTACGACCCTGTCGCCCAGGGCATCGTCGAGGACCCGCTGACCGGGACGGCGTGGCGGGACCACTGCACCGGTACCGGACCGGAGCGATAGTCCTCGACGGACGAGGATCAGGCGCCCGGGGAACTCCCCGTCCGGCACGCCCACGACTCGGCATAGCGGCCGCCCTTCGCCAGCAATTCATCGTGCGTGCCCCGTTCTGCGACCGTCCCGTCCTCCGAAAGCACGACGATGAGGTCGGCATCGCGGATGGTGTGCAGGCGATGGGCGACGACGATCACGGTGCGATCGCCGCGCAACGCCTCAATCGTGCCGATGATCGCCCGCTCAGTGGCCGCATCCAGCGAGGACGTCGGCTCGTCGAGAAGTACCACCGGGGAATCCTTCAGAAACGCCCGGGCGATGGCGACGCGCTGCCGCTCGCCTCCCGACAGCAGCGTCCCTTCCTCCCCCACCGGGGTATCCCACCCGGAAGGCAGCAGCTCCACGATGCGGTCCACCCCGGAACGCCGGGCGGCCTCGCGCAAGCGGTCCCCGTCACCGGGCCTGGAACCGAATCCGGGGTCGGCGAAGACCACGTTGTCCCGCACGGACGCGTCGAAAAGGAACGTCTCCTGGAACACCGGGGTCACCAGCGAGTTCACGCCGTCGGTGCCGATCCGAGGCAAGGGCACCCCGCCGATGAGGATCTCCCCCGAGTCCGGATCATGAAAACGCGACAGCAGCCGCATGACCGTCGTCTTGCCCGCCCCCGACGGTCCCACTACGGCAACCAGTGCTCCCTGAGGTGCACGGAAGCTGACGCCGTCGAGAACCTTCTTATCCCCGTACCCGAAGCTCACGTCGCGGAACTCCACGTCATGCCCGTCGGGCAGCTCCGGTGCGGCAGGTTCGGGAAGGGCGGGGATTGCCCGCAGGTCACGCAACGCAGCCAACGTGTTGCGGCCCGCACCGAACCCGCCGGACAACGCTCCCGCCGTGGTGATCGGTCCGGTGAACTGGACGAGCACGATGAGCATCGGCGCCAAATGCGTCGGCGCCATCCCACCCGTCGCGGCGACTGCCACGGCGACGATCACCGCCGCTGTGAACACCGCATGGACGACCGAACCCAACCGTCCGATGGCCGCCCCCTGCGTCGACGTCGCCTTCGCGAACGCATCGTGTTGGGCCCGGATCGCCTCATCCACCATCGCGTCCGCCGCCGAACCGTCGCCCGCGGCGCGAATCGCCTGCTGGCCGCGGGTGAACTCGATCAGCCTGCCGGAGACGGCAGCGACGGCGTCAGCATGCGCTTCGTCCGACTCCCCGCCGACCCGGCCAATGGCCCGGTAGGCGAAGAAGAGCACCGGTGCCGACGCGACAAGAACCAAACCGACGCGCCAATCCACCGCCAGAATTCCGAAGGCGATGACGGTCGGCGTAACCACCGCGGCGATGACGGGCCGCAGGATCACGTGCGGCACGGACGCCGCGAACGCGATACCCGACGACGCCATCTCCGAAAAGCGGCCGGCCGTGGACTTGGTGACGTACCCGAGTGGCAATGTCAGCACGCGTTCGCCCAGGGAACGCAGCAGGGACGACAGCACCGCTGCGGAATTCGCTCTGCCGACCGTCCCCGCGGCGAGGGACAGCACCGCATGGGCGGCCGCGAGGCCGGCGATGACGCCGGTGAAACGCCATGCCGTCGCATCATCTCCCTCGGCCAGAGCCGACAGCAGCGGCAGCAGCGCGACGAACGCCGCTCCCTGGGCCAGCGCGGCAAGCGTGGCCAACGCAATGAGCCACACCAGTGTCATTCTCGAGAGCCGATCCGTCATCGACCACAAGTCCCGAATCATCGGTTCCCTGCCTTTTCATCGTCTGATTCAGTGCCCCGCGGAGCGGATGGTTCGTCGTCGAGCGCGAACGCGCGCCACAGATCCCGGTAGCGGCCACCGCGCGCAAGCAACTCGTCGTGGGTGCCCGCCTCCGCGACCGCTCCCCCATCGAGAACGAGGATGCGGTCGGCGTTGCGGATCGTGCTCAATCTGTGCGCAATCACGATCACCGTCCGCGAACGAGCCAAACGCTCGATTGCGGACTGAATGAGGGCCTCGGAAGCCGGATCCGCGTAAGCGGTTGCCTCGTCGAAGATGAGCACCGGCGCGTCCGTGACAATCGACCTCGCGATGGCCACGCGCTGCGCCTCACCACCGGAAAAGGTCACGTCGACGTTGACCACCGAATCCAGGCCCTTCGGCAGCGCCGCGATGACCGTATCGAGGTTCGCGAGCTTCGCGGCCGCCATGATTTCGCCGTCGGTGGCGTCTCTCCTGGCCAGCCGGATGTTCTCCCGCAAGGGCAGCGTGAGCAACTGCGGATCCTGGAACACCACCGACACCGAACGGTGCACGTCGCGCACGGCGATGTCGCGAAGATCGTCGCCGCCCAGCAGCACCGAGCCTTCGACAGGGTCGTGGAAACGCGCCAACAGCCGGGCGACGGTGGACTTTCCGGAACCGGAGGACCCCACCAGCGCCGTGAGGGTCCCCGGTTCGAACGTCGCGGACATCCCGTCGAGGACCCGCGGCCCATCGGCGTAGGAGAAGACCAGGTTCCGGACCTCGAGCGCGCCTCCGCGCGCGGGCACCGGATCGGCGGGCTCGGCGATCGGCGGCGTGCTCAGCACCTCCGCGATGGACTTCAGGGCGGCGATCCCCGCGATGATGGGTTCGGAGTTCATGGCCACCCGCACGATCGCCGCGGAGAGTCCAAGGCTGAGAACCAGCCCGGCGACGAGACCCTCCGGTATGCCGCCCGCGGCGTCCCTCAGAGCGAGGCCGGCCCCGCACACCACTGCGAGAACTGTGGTCGGGGACGTCACCACGTCGATGAGCCCGAGATAGATGTTCGACTGCCGGGACCAGGCGGACCACGCGCGGACGAACGACAACGCCGCGGCATCGTAGCGACCCGCGCCCTGGTTAGCACGCCCGAAGGACTTCATCACCGGGATACCGCGCACCAGCTCGATGACCGCGGCCGTCACTCCTTCGGAGGCTCGCTCGTAGTCGCGCTGAAGACCGGCTCCGCGCGAAATCATCACGCCCATCAGGGCGAAGGTGACCAGCACCGGGACGACCGCCACCACCGCGATCCGCCAATCCACCATGACGAGCGCGATGAGGGAAAGCAGGGGAACCAGCACCGCCACCACGGTCTCACCGACGGTGTGGCCCATGAGCTGGTGGACAGCCGCGACGTCCTTCTCAACCGACTCGATGATTCCCGACGACCGCCGGGCATCCAGCCAGCCCAGGGGCAACTTCCGGATTTGGGCGACCAGTCGGCGCCGGAGGTGGAGCTGCAGGTCATTATCCGCCCGGTGCGAGAGCATGCCGGCGGCGCCGTCCGCGGCCATGCGCACCGTTGCGGCGACGACGATGACAGCCACGGCCAACCACGTCCGATGCTCCGGGGCCTCCGGGTACGTCATCGCGATGTCGATGATGCCGACCAGCGAAGCGACGGTAGCCACCGACGACAGGACGGATAACGCGACCACCGCACGCATCCGGGTCCGAATCGGGGCGAGCAGCGACCACGGGCCTACGGTCCCGTCCACGGCGCTCACTTGCCCGCCTCCCCGATCGCGCTTTTCTTCGTGAGAGTGCAGAAGTACACCATGCCGGCGTGTGAGGCTCCGCCCAGCTTCAGCCCGTTGGCTTCGGCGAGGTCCTCGACCTCGCTGCCCCGGAACACCCGGTGGCCCATCTTCGCAACGACGGCCATGTCCACATGCTCGTTCACGTCGGGATCCTCGACGAACGTCTGCACGTAAGCGATGCCTCCATCGGCGAGCAGCCCGGCGACCCTGCCGAGCGCGGCTCCCGCATCCTTCATTTGGTGGAGCGCGCCACACACCCAGATTTCACAGGCCCCGCCGGGCTCTCCCGCGAGCGGCGTGAGGATGTCGGCAACGTGGAATTCCGTCCGGGCCCCAAGCCCGTCGGCGGCGGCGCGTTCGCGGGCGATGCGGATCGCATTGGGCGACAGGTCGTAGCCGACGATGTTCGCCCTGCGATAGCGAGACTCAGCGGCGAGCGTGCGGGCGAGCCACCCGGTTCCGCAACCGAGGTCGAGGACCCGGGCCGGCGCATCCGGCCCGGGATTCAGCGCACGGAGCTTCCGGTACACGGCGGCGTCCATCGGTTCGCGCGCATAGCGGCTGAGGAACCTCGGCTGGACCTTGTCCTCGTAGGCCGCGAGGAGCCTGCGGTTGTTCTGGACGATCTGGGCAATCGACTTCATCTGGTTCTGTCTCCGGGTGTGTGGGCCGCATCCACGCGGCGGTTTCGGGTTAGATGCTCGGATTCGCGGGCCGTCATGCAGACTCCCCCGGCCTCGTTTTCACGGCGATGCCCCACGCCGCGAGCACGGCGATGCCTAAGAACCAGGCCGCGCAGACCACCAGACCCGCAGCTCCGGTGCCGTTGACGGCCTCGCCGGCCGCGGATACGGGGGTGTGCCCGGCGATTCCGCGCAGGAGGGGACGGAAGTGGTCGGCGGGCATGAGCACCGTGTTGACGAACATCGCAACGATGATTAACGGGATGAGGGCCACGGAACCCTGGGGGCTGGTGATGGAGAACGCGATGTACGTGCCGGTGCATGCGGCCGCCGCGGCAACCATCGCGCCGGTCACCGCGATCCTCCACCACCAGGACACCTCCGGTGGGCCGTCGGAAAGCAAGGCGGCCACCGCCGCGACGACGGCCGTCATCGCCATGATCTGGATGAACTCGGCAATGATCCGTGCGGCCGGCACGGCCGCGTACGGCGCCGGCATGGTGATCAACCGCTCGTGGAAGCCATTGCTGCGTTCAACGAACACGGTGGATGATCCCGTGATGGCCAGGATGAACGCCCACGCCGTCACGACCAGGATGACCGCGTTCCGGAGTTCGAACTCTCCGGTGAGCTGCCTGACCAGGCCACCGAACATGCGGTTGACGATGAACAGGTACACGAGCGGAGCAATGAACGTCATGAACCAGAAGTCGGGGCGCCGCAGCCAAATGTGGGCGATGCGCCGCAGATGCACGAAGATGGCGCCAATCATGATTCGCTCCTCGAGGTGAACCGGCGGATGAACAGGACGATTCCGGCGACCGCCGCGACACCGAGCCACAGGGCGGCCTCTTCCCCGGCGCGATCCGGGAAGGCGTCCGGGGACGCCGCCCTAATCACCTCGATCACCGGCGAAAAAGGCATGTGGCGCACGACGTCGCGAAGGGAGCCGTCCAAAGCGGTCGCCGGAATGAACGCGGTGGAGAACATGAGCAGCAGCATTTCCAGCGCCTGGATCGATGAGGCCGTCGACACCGGGGCGGGCACCATCAGGATCACCCCGTCCGTGACCAGGGACAGGACCGCCGCGGCGAGCAGCGACCACAGGACAGTCCACGCGACTTCACCGACAGCCATGTCGAGGCCGCAGGCCCACGCGACGACCAGCAGCGCCGCGATCGACGCGGACATCCGCAGCACATCGGTGACGAGCCTGCCGGCGACATAGCCGCCTGTGGCCCCGGGCAACACGCGCACGCGGTCAACGAGCCCGGATTCGACGTCCTGTCCCACCGCCATCGCCGACGCCGCGGCGGTGAACATCGCCGCCTGGAACAGGCAGCCGCCGAGCACGAAACGCAGGTACCCGAAGCCGGATTGCTCCGCCGAGTACCCGAACACCGCGTACAGGCACAGCAGGAAGAGGGGCGGAACCACGAACATGGAGATCAGCGACGCGGTGTTGCGTCGCAACAGCAGCAGATCCCGACGGAGAAACGCCGCGACCGACGTCGCACTCATCGCGCCGCACCCCCTGTGTTCATCGATATGAACACCTCGTTGAGGGTGGGCGGCGACACGCTCAGCGAATCCGGCAACGCTTCCGAGGCCTCCATCGCCTGCGCCACCGCCTCGAGGACCCGCGGTCCGGGGTCGACGTCGAGGGACACCGACTTCCCCGCGACGCGGGCGCCGTCCAGGCACGTTCCCCCGAGGCAGCGGGCGAACGCCTCCGCCTCGGCGGCGGTGGCGAAGGACACGCGGAGCACGTGCGACCCGAAGGCGCGGCGCAATTCCTCCGGCGTTCCGCTGGCGACGATGCGGCGATCCTTGAGCAGATGGACGTGGTCTGCCAGCGCCTCCGCCTCTTCCAGGTACTGGGTGGTCAGCACCAGGGTCATTCCGTCGTCCCGCAGTTGCCGGATGAAGCCCCACAGCTCTTCGCGGCTGACCGGGTCCAGCCCCGTCGTGGGTTCGTCGAGGAACAGCAGCCTGGGCACGACGCACAGCGACGCGGCGATGTCGAGGCGGCGCCGCATGCCACCCGAATAGGCCGACGCCAGCGTCGAGGCACTGTCTGCGAGCGAGAATTGCGCGAGCAGTTCCGTCGCGCGGGCGGCCGCGGCGGCGCGGTCGAGTCCGCGCAGCCGCCCGAAGAACTCCAGGTTCTCCCGGCCGGTGAGGTTCTCGTCGATCGCCGCGAATTGGCCGGTGGTGGCAATGTCAGCGCGCACGCCCGCCGGGTCCTCTTTCACGTCGCGCGAGAAGATGCTCACCTCGCCGGAGTCGGCGGTGATGAGCGTCGACAGGATTCGGATGAGGGTGGTCTTGCCTGCACCGTTGTGGCCGAGGAATGACACGATCGCCCCGGTGGGCACGGTGAAACTCACGCCGTCGAGCACATGCTTGCGCATCCGGGCACCGCGCTTTCCCTTGCGCCCGCCGTCCGGCGGGGCACCTGCCCCGCCTTCGGGCGGGGTGCCCGCTTTGCCCGCAATCGGGTAGCTCTTCGTGAGGTCGCGGACGACGATCGCCGCACCTCGTTCAGCTTGATCCGTCATCGTTTCCCCTTTTCTTTGGTATCGCAGTGGGCCGCTGTCGGCAGCGGCCCCGTGGTCGGGTTGTCATGTGGCACCTCGATATGGATGCCCGCATCGCGGGCGAAGGCGAGGACCGGTTCGAGGAGCCGGGGGTGGCCGACGAGATCCCGGCACCCCGGCGCGACCGGCTTCCCCGCGACCGCCACAACGGTGGCGGCAGCAATCGCCGCGGTCATTTTGTAGGAACCCGGGCCGGTCGCCCGGACGACGGTCGTCTCGGCCGCCGGCCCCGCATCGCCCGCGCCGGCAGAGGACAGTGCGACGACCAGCTCGGCGGGTTGCGGAGTGCCCTTCGCCCGCGCCTTCCGCGATGTCACGGCCGCCCCGAGACGGGCGAGCAGACCGGAGACAACGGGCATCGAGTACAGTCTCGACGTGCGGATTTTCTCCACCGACTCATCGGGGAGGGCATCGAAGGCGACGTGGTAGGAATATCCGAGGATCGAGGGGCACACCCCGCGTACGACGTCGATGTCCGGGCATTCGTAGCCGATTCCGCTTTGCGACGACACCAGGTTGCGCCGCACTTCGACGATGGCGCCGCCGAGCATCGCGCGGTATCCGCCGCGAATGGTCCGGAACATCGACTCGACCGACGCGGCCCCGGATTCCTGGTCGGCGCCAATTCGCAGATCGACCCGCACATCGCGGACCTCTTCGACCCCCGCAGCGCAGGCCCCGAGCATCAACAGGGCCGTCGACAAGCCCGGGCACAGGCCGAACCCGGTGAGCACGGGAACCCCCTCCCGCCGAGCATCCCCGTCGAGGGCCATGATTGCGCGGCGGGCGTCGATCGAATCGTTGACGTCGATGTACCCGGTGCCTGAGTCGATGCAAGCACGGGCGAGTGAGTCTGCATGCACCTCGAACGGGCCGATGCCGGCTTCAGCCAACCGAGTCGCAGCCGCCACCGCCTCCGCATGGACCCGGCCGTACGGGACGAGGACGTCCCGCCGATTCTCGACGAAGGTGATCCCCTTCTTCGTCTCATCGGCCTTGTCCCGAAGCACGTCGCTGATGGTCCGGATCGTGTTCACTGGTACCTCTTTCGGTTGCCGGCGCCATGCCGGTGCCGGGCGGACCGGGCCCGCATGGCGCGACCCGGAGGATGTGTCTGAAGGGTTGAAGCAACTGGGTGGGGCGCGTCTCCGTACAGGCTCGGAAACGCTCGCGGGCTCGGGGCCCGCCGGTTCCGGGTGCCCGTCAAGTCACTGCGGACACCAGGGCGGCAACGAAGGCCGCGGCGGACGCTGCAGCCGCGAAACCGTCACGCACTCGCCAGGGGTGATCGGTGCGGAAGGTACGTCGCGGATGGCGGCCGAAGTTGCGCATCACCAGGGTCAGGGACAGCTTTTCGGCGCAGCGCACGGCGCTGACGAACAGGGGAAAGGCGATGCGCGCGGGCGTCGTCGCGCGAATGAAGCCGGAGCGGAAAGACTGCCCCGGTCGCATCGAGCGCAATCTAATCGCCCATGTCAGCTGGGGGATTTCGCTGCGCAGGAACGCCGCGATGCTCACCCCGGAAATCGCTATGGTGCACCATGTGTAGGGCACCCGGAGGCGTTGCACCATGGCGTCGAAAAGCTCCTCGACGCGCATACACGCGGAGACCAGGACCGTCCCCGCAAACACGGCCGTCAGTAGCAGTCCGTGATGGATGCCGTGGCGGACAGCCTCCGCCGGATCCCCACTGCCGTAGAACTCGGAGCGCCACCCGAGCAGGCCGAAGAACACCCCGATCAACAGGACGAGGAGGACCTTCCCCGCCGTCGCCCGAACGTCGCGTTCCGCGATCGCAGCGAGTGCGAGGAACGCGACCCCCGTCAGAGCGAGAACGGCGTCTCCGCCGGAGAGCAGCCCGGCGACGAGGACGAGCATCACCGCCGCGACAATCGTGATGGCGTTCAACCCCGCGCGCCTTCGAGCGGCGGATCCACTGGTCCAGGGGCTTTCGTCCAAGGACGTCCGTGCGCCGGCCGCGGGCAGTGCGCGATCCCGCCGGGACGACTCCGGGGAAGCCGGCACGTCGGCTGCGGGACCGGACCAGGCGACCTTCCCTTCGGCGACGATGCTCGCCCGATCCGCCCACGTTCGCGCAGCACGGCGGTCGTGGCACGTGAACACAACGGTTCCGCCGGCCCCTGCGTATTCCGCTAGGGCATCCAGTACGATGCGCGAGCTCGGCGAATCCAGATGCGCCAACGGCTCGTCGAGAAGCAGCAAACGGCGATTGGCCGCCACCGCCAGGAAGATGCCCAACCGTCTTTTCTGTCCGCCCGACAGGACGAACGGCGAGACGGGGTCAAGTGCCCGGGGGCACAAGGCTTCCCGCAGTTTCCACAGCTCATCGGCGCCGAGTGGTCCGTGCGGGTCCGTGCCGGCCAGCGCGGAGTCGATTTCCGCGGCGACGGTCGCGCGGGTGAACTGGTGCTCGGGGTTCTGGAACGCCAACGACGCGAAGGCGTCGGGGACGCGCCGGGCGGACGCGCCGTCAATCCGGAGGTCCGCTCCCGCCTTCATCTGGCCCGACAGCACCGCCAGCAAGGTGGACTTACCGACTCCGTTGGCACCGACTAGGGCATGAATCTCGCCCCGTTCCAGTGTCAGATCGGCCCCGTTCAGGATCCGCTCCCTGCCCCGGGCCACATGGGCTCCGGTCAAGGCCAGCAGTGGAACGGCGTCCGCCTCCGATTCCGGATCGGCGCCATCCCCGGCTCCCCGGGGCCTTCGCCGCCGGTCCGGACTGAGACGGTCCGGTGCCCCCGTGCCCGGCGTACTGGCTTCCGGCGCTCCGGCGGTCGCGGCCGACGTCGCAATGCCCTTCACCGCGATACCCTCCGGCGCTCCGTGCGCGGCGACGCTCCCGTCCGCATCGAGGATTGTCACCGTGTCGACCCACCCGTCGAACGGACGGAGGTCGTGCTCGATGAGCAGGATGACGCGCCCGGGGCCCGCAAATCACGGATGGCGGCGAACAGCGCCCGCCGACCGTCCTCGTCGACGTGGGCGGCGGGCTCGTCGAAGATCATGACCTCCGGCGCCCTGGCCACCGCACCAGCGATGGCCATCCGCTGGCGTTGCCCGCCCGACAAAGCCCACGGATCCTTCTCCGCGAGCTCTGACAGCCCGAGCTCCGATAGAGCCTCGGCTGATCGCTTGGCGACGATACCGGCTTCCACGAGGGAAAACTCGAGGGCCATGGCCACGTCATCGACGACTCGGAGCGTGAGCACCTGCGTCGCCGGGTCTTGCCCGACGAAGGTGACCCGGTCCCCGTCCACGGGGCGTTCGGTGCCGTCGGCATCGACGATGTGCACGAATCCGGCATGGTCGATGGGGATGTGCGAGGGAATCAGTCCAGCGATGAGGTGGGCCAGGCTTGTCTTTCCGCATCCCACGGGTCCCGTGATGGTGTTGATCGTGCCGAAATCGAAGGAGAGATCCACCATGTCGGGTGCCCATCGCCCATCGGCGTGCCGCACGCCCGCGCCCCTAACCCGTAACCGGGCCGGGGCCGTCCCGCGTGTCGCACCGGCGCACGCGGGTGCTCCGCCGGTCACCGGGTGACCCCGCGGCTGCGAAGCCCCTTTGCGACGGCAAAGCCCAGGACCAAAAACACCAAGCTCGAGGCCAAGGCTACGGCGAAGCTGATCAGGGTCATGGGCGTGGTCGGCGAGTCGACGCCAACTGCGCGCGGGGCCATCGTTCCCATCAGCGCGGAGAACAACATCGCCGACGCCACGAACTGGGTACGCGTCCACCGCCGGTACAGGGTGACCATGAATGGAAGCTCGATGAGCAATCCTTCCATGATCAGCGCCCCGATCGCGGCGACGCCGAACGGGGTGGTCGCCGCGGACACGACGCCCATGGCAAGGCACGCAATGAGGCTCGCGCCAGGCTTGCGGACGACGATGAGGGGAACGACGCACTGCAGGAACCACAACCCGAGCGTCGCCGCGACGAGATAAACGTGGGCGATGCCGGCGAACACCTGCAGGTAGGTCAGGGGCACGACGACGAGAGACCCCGCGACGCCGATCGCGGCGGCGACGAGCATATCGCGGGTGGATGGTCGGCCACCCGCTGCGACGTGCACCAACCGCCCGTCGTCCGTCTGCGACGCCACCGCGTCGCCGTCGCCCGTCCCGTCCGGGCCCGCGTCCCCGACTCCCCCTCCGGAGAGGGGTTCTCTGGTCGATCCACGTTTTCTGTTCATCGTCGCCGCCTCGCTTCCGTTGCCGATTCCCGATCGGAACATAACTTGAAACAGTATTAGGTTAGGCAATCCTTATCAACTTATGCCAGACTCGAATTATTGACTTTGCCCCCCGCTTCCCCCCATTACGTTGTTAGCAGTTCCACCTCAGGGCACCGAAGATTCATAGCCTGTCCACCCGATTGGGCTGGTTATGTTTATTTCCGGTCCCTCCGTCTGAAAGGACAGTGGAACTAGTCGCTGGCTTCGGTATGGCTTGTTCCCGCCCCTGTCTGAAAATGATCCGGGGGTGATGCCGCCGAAGACAGTGACATCCTCAAACTGCTAATAGGAACCCGACCCAGCCAGGTGGTATGAGGTCTCACAGTAATGTGGATGCCAGCGCAAGCATGTCCGACAACCCCAGCGATGAAGCTTAAATAGTCCAACTTCTCATTCATCGCTAGGAGGCATACACCCATGGCCTATGACTTCGTCATTGGCGTAGACGTCGGCAAATACTTCCACCACGCCTGCGTCCTCGATCCCCAAGGCAGGCAAGTCCTGTCCAAACGCATCAATCAGCATGAAGGCTCGCTACGCAAGCTCTTCGGCCAATTCCTCGCCGACAACGCCTCGGTCCTTGTTATTCCCAACAACATCGGCCGGTTGACCGTCGCAGTCGCCCAAGACATGGGGGCAGATGTTCGCCATCTACCAGGGCTTGCGATGCGGCAGCTCTCTCGCATCCACGTCGGCAACTCCAAGACCGATGTACGCGACGCCTACGTCATCGCCCATGCCGGTCTTAACCTTCCAGATTCCCTGCGCAGTGTCGACCGCGTTGAGGAAGTCTTTATCCAGCTGATTTAGGCCGTGACAGCGGCATCCTCCGAGATGGGCTCGATTCCCAGGCGGTTGAGCATGTAGAGCACGCGGGCGCCGAGGTCATCGGCCAGCTCGCGGGTCTCCTCCACGGTCTCGGCGGTGGCGATGTCCCAAATCTTGATGTCCTTGCCGGCCTCGTCGCGCGGGATCTCGCGGCCCAAGTACACGATGTAATCCGGGATGGTCACCAGACGCAGGTCCTCGAGGTAGCGGTCCGGGTGCTCCGCCATGCCGCGCTCTTGGAGCACGTGGGCCATGTGGGAGTCGGGGTCGTTTTCGGGGTGGGCTACGGCGGCGTCGACAAGCAGGGCCTCGCCGGCGTACTTCTTCGTCAGCGCTACGGCAGCCTGCGCCAGCGCGTGGTCAGCTCCTGCGGCGAAACGCACGTGGATGCGGTGGGTGCCGAAGTGCTCGCGGACCTCGCGCTCCACCATCACGGGGATGAACTCTTCTAAGGTTGCGCCGGCCTCGTGGCGCTCAATGGTGGCGTCGAGGAAGGAATCAATCTCCTGCGCGGTGTACTCGTGGCCATAATCTGCGTGCAAGTCTTGGCGCAACGTATCGAAACGGCGGGCATTCGGGGAAGTCATCTCTAAACTCACTTTCTGTTCGCCTATTGTTAACCTGCTGTTAACTTTAATCAATCGTTGAGCGTCCGACAAGTTTTATGTGCGGCGTCCCGGCCCCGTGCGCTGGCGAAACCTCCCAAAGAAAGGCCAAAGGCCTGCCGGGTGTTCCGGCAGGCCTTCCTGGATTGTTCCTTCTTCTTATCGGGAATGCGCGTTGCGCGACTGCGCAGCTTGAGGTGTTCCTCGAGCCGCTCCGGGGACATCTTCCACATGCTGCGGTCTGCGCGTTTCTTCTTGCGCTGGGCCATGCCGTCACCTCCTTCCATCGAGGTGTTTCAGCATAGCGCGCCGCGGGGATTAACCCGTACAGACCGCACGTGGCGGCTTAGTGGCCGCGCTCCTGCTCCAGCGCCTTGCCCTCATTCCAGAACGGGGCCAGCTTGTTATCGAACATGCTCAGCGCGGACGCGATGGCCATGTGCATGTCCAGGTACTGGTAGGTGCCCAGGCGGCCGCCGAAGAGGACCTGGTTCTCGCGGGCCTCCGCGGCGGCGAGCTTGCGGTAGGCCTCCAGCTTGGAGCGGTCCTCCGGGGTGTTAATCGGGTAGTACGGCTCGTCGCCCTTCTCGGCAAAGCGCGAGTACTCCTTCATAATCACCGTCTTGTCCTTGGGGTACTTATCGGCACGCTCCGGGTGGAAGTGGCGGAACTCGTGGATGCGGGTGTAGTCCACGTCCGCATCGTTGTAGTTCATCACCGGGGTGCCCTGGAAGTCACCGGTCTCCAGCACCTCCAGGTCGAAGTCCAGCGTGCGCCAGCCCAGCTCACCCTCGGCGAAGTCGAAGTAGCGATCCAGTGGGCCGGTGTAGACCACCGGCGCGCTTGGCGACGCCCCCCGCACTTCCTCGCGCACGTCGAACCAGTCGGTGCCCAGACGGACGTCGATAAGCTCGTGCTCCGCCATCTTCTCCAGCCAGGCCGCGTAGCCGTCGACGGGCAGGCCCTCGTAGGTGTCGTTGAAGTAGCGGTTGTTGAAGGTATAGCGCACCGGCAGGCGCGTGATGTTGCCGGCCGGCAGCTCCTTCGGATCGGTCTGCCACTGCTTTGCGGTGTAATCGCGGATGAATGCCTCGTAGAGCGGGCGGCCAATGAGCGCGATGGCCTTTTCCTCCAGGTTCTGCGCCTCATCTACGGCGAACTCGCCGGCCTGCTCCTTGATGAGCTCGCGCGCCTCATCCGGGGAGTAGTAGCGGCCGAAGAACTGGTTAATCAGGCCCAGGCCCATGGGGAACTGGTAGGCCGTGCCGTCGTGCATGGCGAAGACGCGGTGCTGGTAGTCGGTGAAGTCGGTGAACTGGTTGCAGTACTCCCACACGCGCTTGTTCGAGGTGTGGAAGAGGTGCGCGCCGTACTTGTGGACCTCGATGCCGGTCTCCGGCTCGGCCTCCGAGTAGGCGTTGCCGCCCAGGTGCTCGCGGCGCTCGACGATGAGCACCTTCTTGCCCAGCTGGGAGGCTGCGCGCTCGGCCACGGTCAGGCCAAAGAATCCAGATCCAACAACGATGAGGTCATATGCAGTCATGGCCATCAGCTTAAAGCAGTAACACGCACAGAACGGCTGGTGACACCCAAGCGAGAAAACTCGCGTGTCACACCTTCTTTCACTCCAACAACTGGCGTAACATTTGCCCCGTTAGTTAACTTTTTGCGCTTCTTTTAACCTTCTGGCGCACACCATCCTAGGGAGTAACAGTGCACCTCAAACGTCGTCTTGTTCCCGCGAAATCGACGTGGTCGACGCCGGTTATCGCTACGGTCACCTCGATCGCTGTGGTCGCTGCCGCAGCCGTGGGCGGCCAAACCCTTATCCAAACGCAGGAAGCGGGCAGCGGCCCCATCGAAGTGAGCTCGGCCTCCGAATCCTTCGGGTCCGGAGAAACGGTCGTGGTGGATGACCCGGCCATCGCCGCCCAGGGCGAGGGCGAAGGCCCGCGCGCCGTTAAGCAATTCCACCGCGATGAGACTTTCTCCTCCTTCGCCGTCACGTGGAAGGGTTCGCGCGACGTCGCAGCCTTCGTCCGCGCCAAGCAGCCAGACGGGTCCTGGTCCGAGTGGTATGACATGGACGCGATGTCCTACAACAACGATGACCCCTCCGCCACGAACGGCACCGAGCTCATCTTCGTGGGCGATACCAATGACGTGCAGGTCTCCATCAACAATGTGGATCTGGTGACCGGGTCGAATCTGGACGAAGAGTTCACCGAAACCCCTGTCGAGGACGCCGCGCTTGACGACGCCCCCTTCAACGTCGGCGACATCGCCCCCGTCGCCGAGACCGAGCCTCTACCGGCCAATAGCGACGTGGAAGGCCTCGAGGCTGTCTTCATGGACGGTAACGCCCAGGAGGGCGAGGTCATCGAGCCGACCGCTGAGACCGACGGCATGCCGCGCGTGGTCTCGCGTGCAGGTTGGGGCGCGGATGAGAGTATCCGTTGCAAGGGTGCTGACTATGACGACGGCGTGAAGGCCATTGCGCTGCACCACACCGCGGGCTCCAATAACTACACCCGCGCGCAGGCGGCCGCGCAAGTGCGCGCCGCGTACAAATACCACGCCCAGAACCTGGGATGGTGCGATATCGGATACAACGCGCTGGTGGATAAGTACGGCACCATCTACGAGGGCCGCTACGGCGGGCTCGACGAAGCCGTGCAGGGCGCCCACATCGGTGGCTTCAACCAGAACACGTGGGGCATTTCCATGATTGGTAACTACGAGACGACCCAGCCGACGGAAGCCTTGCTGGAGTCCGTCACCGACCTGGCTGGCTGGAAGGGCGCGATTTCCGGTGTTGATCCGACCTCCCGCGTTTCCCTGCGCTCGGCGGAGAACTTCCGCGGCTCGCGCTACCCGGCTGGTGCCTCTGCCTCGGTCTATGGCCTCTTCGGGCACAGCGACGTTCACTTCACTGCTTGCCCGGGCCAGTACACCATTGCCCGCTGGCCGCAGATCCGTGCGGCAGCGCATAAGAAGTACGTGGCCATCAAGTCCGGCACGTCTGGTTCGACCTCCACGGACTGGGGCAGCGTGGATACACCTACGCCGGATACCTCCGACTCCACGCCGAACGACAACGACGCGCCTTCCGCTCCTGCACCGGCAGCTCCCGCACAGGAGGCAACGTCCTCGCTGGGTGATACTGAAATTCCGATGAGCACCATCACCGCACTAGTCGGCCTGGCTGGCACGCTCTTCGCCATCATGTATGCCCGCTCCGAGCACCAGGTTGACATGAACCAGACGGTCAATGGCCTGCCGGTGGAGCAGATCCCGGGCATCGTGACCAAAGTGTTGTCCCTGAGCAAGAACGAGGGCCTGAAGCAAACGTGGACGGCAGTCCTTAATGCCTTCGGCCCAGCGCTGGGTCTGGCTGTTGGCGGTCCGGATGAATCCGCCGGCATCATCTACCAGCTCTTCCAGAACGGCGTCGTGCTGAGCTCCGAGGACACCGGTACGCACGCTCTGGTGGGACGCATCGCCAAGGAATGGGCGTCGGGCGACAACTCGGCGACGCTCGGCTTGCCGACGTCCGACGAACTCCCCACCGGCTTCGGCAAGGAAGTCCGCGTGCAGTTCCAGGGCGGTTCCATTGTCTACAACCCGGAGACTGAGCAGATTCAGGTCTTCACGGACTAATCCCCAAACACCCCTAGCCGCGTTTAGCTAGGGGTGCCGCCGTTGTGTCACTCATTGCTTTCAGTCACGCTTCGACGAGGTGGGCCGTCGCCTAGCGTGAGCGTGTGGGATCGCCGATGTGGCGGGAGCCACCCGGTGGCTTCCGCTTCGGCATTGTTGAGGGTTTAAATATCCGGTGGCGCTCCGCCCAAGACGCCCCCAGTGACCTGCTGCTTCAACGCCGCTTGCGCTGCCTGATACGCCGGCTGGGAAGTAATCGGCTCCGCCCACGGTGGCACATAATCCACCCCACCCCGCAGCCTGAAGACATAACCAGCACCCGTCGGCTTATCCGGATCATCATCATTGATGCCGTTGTGATAAGCACACAACATCGTCAAATTCGGTGGATCCGTCGCCCCACCCGCCTTCCACGGCACTAAATGATGCACCTGACAATAATCAGCCGGCTTATTACACCCCTCACGCGCACACGTCGGATGCTCCGCACTGGCCATAATCCGCTGCTCAAACCCAGCCAAACGCCGCACCCTGTGCAACCACACCGGCCCAATCGTTGGATGCACCAACGTCACATACCCAACCTCAGCAAACTTATAAGTGACAAACTCCCGGCCAGTCATCCGCCCACCATTGGTGAGTACTAGCTCAATATCATCGCCCTCACCCCGCACAATCCGTTCCAACTCATCCAAGGTCACCACCACATTGGTAGCCACCGCAGGCTTAGAACCACCATGCGCCTTATTAAAGAACACCTGACCTGCCGCATCCAACAAATCAGCCGGATTAATCGACTCCAATGTCCCGCGCATCTCACTAATGCGCAACGCTGAATCAGTAATCGTCAACGAATGCGGACCCGACGCCCGATACGTCAACCTCACCCCAGGTTCAGGCACCCGCCGCGGCCGCAACTGCTTCAACCTCTCCCTCGCCACCTTCGGGATACGGTCTGCTGGAGTCCCCGCCAAGCGGACACGCAGATTCCACGCATCCAACTCTTTCTTCGCCCTAGCGGTATACGTCTCAATCAAACTCAACGTTGCCACATCATGCCTTTGAGCGCCCGCAGCCGCACGCGCCTGGCGCTGCTTGCCCGTAAAACGCGTCGGCCCAAAATACACCCCATACAACCCAGCCAACTCCGCAGCATCAGCCAACGAGGCACCACGCGCGCGTAAATCATCCACACTGCCTACCGCAAGCCCCACAAGCTCCAACCCCGACCTGCGATAGGAGAAATAAGTCTCCAAATCCCCCATGCGACAAAGATTAAAACACCACCACCCACCCCGCAACCGGAGGCAGAAAACCCTCAGGTTCCGCCACAAATAGGGCCGGTAGCGCGGGGTTTCACGGCCACAGCAAAGCGGGGTACAGCAGTGCTAGAACCAGCGCTCGAGGACCTTTGCCACGCCTGCTTGGTGGTGCGCTAGCGTCACCGTATCTGCGGCCGCCGCGACATCCGGGTGAGCGTTTTCCATGGCAACACCGCACCCGGCCCACTCGAGCATCTCGATGTCATTGGGCATATCACCGAATGCGATGATCTCCTCGCGAGCAATACCATGGTGCTCAGCCAGCCATTTAATTCCGCGGCGCTTCGTCACGTTGGGGGCCGCGACCTCGAGGATGCCCTCGGACATTGAGTAAGTCACGTGGGCAAGCTCGGAATCGATGTGGGGAGCGATGAGGCTGTAGAGCTCCGGCGCGGAGAAGTCCGTGTTGCGGATCAACAGCTTCACCGCCGGCCGGGACACCAACTCCCCCACGCTAACCAGCCCAAAGCCTTCGAAGAGTGCGTTCTCCGAATAGTGCGACTCAACGACGAAGAGTTCCTCAACCGGATCCATAACCGAGCCTCCCGTGCGTTCCGCACCGAAGCCAACGCCGCCATGGGGCTCGAGTACCTTGGTCGCCACCTCCACGATTTCCGCGAGGGCCTGCGGCGAGAGCTCGTGGGCGGAAAGCACGCGGTCTTCCGCCGAGTCATAAATCACCGCGCCATTTGATGTCACGCACACGGGGCGCACGGTCAGCTGCTCCAGCACGGGTATGATCCAGCGGAAGGGCCGGCCAGTTGCCAAGGCGAACGCGCTGCCCGCAGCTACCGCGCGGGCCACTGCTTCGCGGTTTCGACGGGGAACTCGGTGGTTCCGGTCCAATAAGGTGCCGTCGATATCACTAATGATGAGGCGCGGAGCGCGGTCCGAAAATACGTCACTGGCCATAGCCCCGAGTCTACGTCAGGGCGACACGCTCAATGGCGTGCCCGCAACGCGAGTAACCACCACAGCGCTAAAACCCCGCCACCGCGTTGCACCCAGCCGCAATCCGTCACACCTAAAACGACGAAAGCGGCCGCCACGAGAATGCTCGTGACGGCCGCGTCTTCGTGCAAAGACTCCTGGTTAGCTCTTAGGCGATAACGTCATCATCATCAACGTCTTCCCAGTTCAAGGAACGCTTGATGGCGCGCTTCCAGTCGCGGTAGAGAGCCTCGACTTCTTCCTTCTCGCGCTGTGGCTTCCAGACCTTGAAGTCTCCCTGCTGGGAGCCCAGCACGCTGAGGTCATCCCAGAAGCCGGAGTCCAAGCCGGCGGCAAAGGCCGCACCGGTGGCGGTAGTCTCCACGTTCTTCGGGCGGTGAACCTCCACGCCGAGCATGTCTGCCTGGAACTGCATGAGTAGCTCGTTCATGGTCATACCGCCATCGACTCGCAGCTCGGTGATCTCCACACCGGAATCAGCAACCATGGCGTCAGCGACGTCACGGGTCTGGTACGCGGTGGACTCCAGGACCGCGCGGGCCAGGTGCTTGCGGTTGGCGTAGCGGGTCAAGCCCACGATGACACCACGAGCGTCCGGGCGCCAGTACGGAGCGAAGAGTCCGGAGAAGGCAGGAACAATGTAGACGCCGCCGTTGTCCTTAACCTCACGCGCCATGTTCTCGATGGAGGCGGAGTTCGGGATGATCTGCAGGTTGTCACGCAGCCACTGCACCAAGGAACCACCCATGGAGACGGAACCCTCGAGCGCGTAGACAGGACGCTCGCCCTCGCGCTGGAAGCACACGGTGGTGAGCAGGCCGTTCTCAGAGAACTTCGGGGTGGTACCGGTGTTGAGCAGGAGGAACAGACCGGTGCCGTAAGTGTTCTTCGCAGAACCCGGGCGGAAACAGCCCTGGCCGAACATGGCGGCCTGCTGGTCACCCAGGATGGCGCGAATCGGTACACCGGACAGCGAGCCGCGCTCGCGGACAGTACGGAAGTCACCCAGGGACGGGCGGATCTCCGGGAGCATGGAGGTCGGGATCCCCATCTCCTTGCACAGTTCCTCATCCCACTCGAGCTTTTCGATGTCCATGAGGAGCGTACGGGAGGCATTGGTGACGTCGGTGGCGTGGAGGGCCTCTTGACCGTTGTCGCCGTCGGCACCGCCGGTGAGGTTCCACAGCAGCCAGGTATCGATGGTGCCGAAGAGAAGCTCGCCGGCCTCAGCGCGCTCACGGGCGCCCTCGACGTTATCGAGGATCCACTTCACCTTCGGGCCGGCCGGGTAGGAGTTGATGATGAGGCCGGTGCGACGACGCCACTTGTCCGCGCCGTCGTCGCCGGCGAGTTCCTTACAAATGTCGGTGGTTCGGGTGTCCTGCCACACGATGGCGTTGTAGACCGGCTTGCCGGTGTTCTTGTCCCACACAACGGTGGTCTCACGCTGGTTGGTGATACCCAAAGCGGCGATGTCTTCAACGTTGATGTCGCCGTTGGCCAAGGCCTCACCCACCGCGCGGCGGGTATTGCTCCAGATTTCCTCTGGGTCATGCTCGACCCAGCCCTTCTCTGGGAAGATCTGCTCGTGCTCGAGCTGGCCGACGGACACCTGCTCTCCGTCGTGGTTGAAAATGATGCAACGCGTGGAGGTCGTACCCTGGTCAATCGCTGCAACGTAGCTCTTGGTGGACATAAGTTTCTCCTTGTCGGGGGTGTTTTAAAGGGCTATGGATAGCAGGCCAACGGCGACGGCCGACAGCATCGGCGCGACGACCGGAACCCAGGCATAGCTCCAGTTTCCAGTGCCCTTGTCCTTGATGGGGAGGACAAAGGCGTACATGATGCGGGGGCCGAGGTCACGGACCGGGTTGATTGCATATCCGGTGGGAGTGCCGAGGGACAGACCGATAGACACGATGACGAAGGCAACGCCGAAGTAGCTCAGCGGGCCAAGCTCGCCACCGGTAGGACCAAAGGCGATGAACATGAGCAGCACAGTGGTTGCGATGAACTCCGTCACTGCGTTCCAGCCGTTTTTCGGGTGCGCCGGGTTCGTGAAGAAAATACCGCCGGTGTTCTTGTTGGCTCCGGTGACGTTGCCGGCTTCGTCGACATTGTTGGCGTCGAAAAGCTGCTTAAACGTTGCCCACGCCAGGAAAGCACCGAGCATGGCGCCCAAGATCTGACCCAGGAGGTAATAAGGCACGAGGCTCCACTCGAGAGAGCCATTGACAGCGAGCATGATGGTCACCGCCGGGTTCAGGTGACCGCCAGAGGGGTCCGCGATGCTAGCGCCCAAGTAGACGCCGAGGCCCCAACCCATTGCGATAACGATCCAGTCTGAACCGCGCGCCGCGGAGGTGCGGAGGTTTACAGTCGCGCAGACGCCGTTACCCAACAGGAGCAGCACTGCCGTGCCAAGGAACTCCCACAGGAATGCATCAGTTCCGGTCATAACTTGTCCTTTCTCTTTTGCCTAGACCAAAGGCCCAGCGAGAGACAGCAAACGTCCTCGCTGGGCCCCGTGACGCTTAGGCTTCTTCCTTAGTGGCTCGTGCGCTGCCAGCGCGCTCGAGAATGTCATTTGCCTCACGGTCGGTGAGGGCAGCCTCGGCGGCAAGCTCCGCCTCGGTGTGCTGCTTGAAGTGGCTAACCTCGCGCTCAATGTCGCTCTGGTCCCAGCCCAGCAGTGGCGCGACGAACTCAGCAATAGGCTGTGCAGCGGCAACGCCTCGGTCGGCGAATTCGATGGCTACGCGCAGGCGGCGAGACACGATGTCGTCGATGTGCAGTGCACCTTCGTGGGTGACGGCGTAGCGGGCCTCAGCCAGATGTAGCTCTCAGCGCCCGGAATCGGCTCAAGGAGGGAGGCGTCATCGGCGGCCGGAGCCAGCACTTCGCTGATGAGCGAACCGTAGCGGCCAAGCAGGTGCTCGATGCGCTTCTCGTCGAGGTTGTAGCGGCGAGCAAGCGCCGGAACCTGGTTGGCCAAAGCGTGGTATCCGTCCGCGCCCAAGATCGGAGTGCGCTCGGTGACGGATTCTGCCACCTTGAAGCCCAGTTCCTTGGCGGCCAGGTCCACCGCGTCCTTACCGATGACGCGGTAAGTCGTGTACTTACCACCAGCAACGGAGACGAGGCCCGGGGCTACTCGGGCAACGGCGTGGTTGCGGGAGAGGTTGGTGGTGGAGTCGGACTTACCGGACAGCAGCGGGCGCAGACCGGAGTAGACACCAACGATGTCCTCGCGGGTGATCTTGTTGCGCACGCGCTGGTTGACCTGGTCCAGAATGTAGTCGATATCCGCCTTCGTCGGAGCCGGGTCCGGCAGGGACAAGCCCTTTTCCCAGTCAGTATCGGTGGTGCCGATGATCCAGTACTCGCCCCACGGAATGACGAAGAGCACGGACTTTTCGGTGACGAAGCACAGCGCGGCATCCGCATCGAGGGCATCCTTCGGGACCACGATGTGAACGCCCTTGGAGGCGTGAACGGTGAACTTGCCCTCCGCGCCGGCCATGTCCTGAATCTTGTCGTTCCAGACACCCGTGGCGTTGATGAAGACCTTGCCCTTCACGGTGGTCTCGCGGCCGGTCTCGAGGTCACGGACCTGCGCGGCGATGATGCGGCCGCGGTTGTCCTTTTCGAAACCGATAACCTCAGTGCCGGTGCGCACGCTCGCGCCATATTCAGCGGCGGTACGCAGGACGGTCATGGTGTGGCGGGCGTCGTCGACAAGCGTGTCATAATAGCGCACGCCGCCGACGACGGCATCCTCCTTAAGGCCCGGGGTCACCTTGAGCACGCCCTTGCGGGTGAGGTGCTTCTGCATCGGGACGCTCTTGGCACCACCCATGAGGTCATAGAGGGTAAAGCCGCCGAACATCATGACGCGCTCCCAACCGCGGTGGGTCAGGGGGAAGATGAACTTCAGCGGCTTTACCAGGTGCGGGGCCAGGGTCGACATGTTGAGCTCGCGCTCCTTGAGGGACTCCGCAACGAGGCGGAAGTCAAACATCGCCAGGTAGCGCAGGCCACCGTGGAACATCTTGGAGGAGCGCGAAGACGTACCCGCCGCAAAGTCTTGGGACTCCAGCACGGCTGTCTTCAGGCCACGGGTGGCCGCATCCACCGCAGCACCAGCGCCTACTGAGCCGCCGCCGATGATGACGACGTCATAATCCTCGGTGGAGTAGTCGTTCCATGTCTTTTCAAAATACTCAGGGTTGAAGCTGTTAATACTCGTCGTGGTCATTGTTGACCGAGTCTCCTCTCTCGCTGCACGGCGTCAGAAAGCCCTGCCCTCGTTGACGGTATGCGCAGCATATTGTGCTCATCCGCCACGCACCCAGTGTGCCGATTCCTCGGCTAATTGCTCGGATAGCGGATGAAGAAGAAGTTTTCTCCCACCGCCAATGCTATAGATCACCCGATTTTCTCTCTGGAGACGCTACTCACACGTAGGTTCCGCTTCCGTAAGCTGGCACTTTTAAGGCTTTTCATAGACGAGCAAAATGAAATAACACCCCCTTCCGGGGGTGTTAACGGGCGTGGCGGACTCTCCTCAAGTCTAGGGTGTCAAGACTTATTTCTTCTCCTGCTGCAAGCGCGCCATGGCCTCCAGTACTTCTGCCATGCCGAAACGTTCCGCGGAATAGGTCACCGCTTGGGCAGCCTTAATCACCTCAATGGGCGCAGTCTCAAGCGCCACCATGCGCACGGCGACACCTTCCCCGCCCTCCGCAAACGTTTCATCACCAGGCTCATTCGCAAAGAATAGAAGGTCCGCAGGCTCGGCTCCAATCCTCTTCGCCACAGCCGCCAGCCCCTCGGCGGGCGAGGATGCCGTGACCACTACGCCCCCGGGTGCATCGTTGAACTGCACCCTTTCGGCACCTTCCGAGCAGGCGATGCGCCAACACGTTTGGGGGAGGTCCCCAAAGGCTGCGGCGTCGAGCACCTCACCCTGGGGAGAGAGCACAACCAGCTCCTCCACCTGCGGGTGCAACTGCGCCAGCGCTTCCTGAAGTCGCTTCGAGATTTCCCCGTTCTCCATGCTCAGCGCACTCTGATCCGCCACAATCACCCGTGGCACAACGGAGTACTGGGCCTTCACACGGTGCGGCAAGCGGGAGACAATAATGCGCGATTGCGTCGCCGCAGAAAGCAGACCCTGCTCCACCACCGAGCCAGCGAAAATTTCCTTGCTGCTCGCGGTCATGGAGGCCTGAGCCTCCATGACGTCGGACTTCAGTTGCGCCATAACCTCCGTGACCTTGTCGCGGCCTTCCCCGACGCCGCGCATCGCTTCCTCGACCACCGAGTTAAGGTTTTCCTTGATCCATTCCAGGGTCTCTGGAGCAGTACGCGGGCGCTCTTTGCCTTTGTCAGTAGCTGAGCTTTCGGCCTCTACGCCAGGGCTTCCTTCCGCATCAGTAATTTGTTCCGCGCCATCGGCGCTCTCCTTGCCATGGGTGTTGGTGCTTGGGCCGTCGCCAAGCACTGCCCCTGCTTCTTCCGAGCTATCCCGCTTCATCAGTGCCATCCGGTCCCGCATGAGCTCCACCGTGGCCTCAGAAACGCGGTCCTTGAGGTTAGTCAGGTCATCACGCAGCCGGCGCACGCGGTAGCGCTCAGACTCCACCTCAGAGTCCTGGGCCTCGGCTTCCTCCAGCGTTGGCGCGCCACCTCCCTTGCGGGCAGGCACCCAGAACTCCCCGGCTGGCATCGGTCCGAACTCCGCCTCATACTCCGCCCACAGTCCCTCCAGGGCCTCCTGCATCCGGCGGCGCACCTCCGCGATATCCGCGTCGAAGTCGCCCGTCGTGTAATAAGGCTCCAAAGCTTTAATCAGCACCGGCGTCTTCGTGCGGCCCAAGTGCTTCTTCTGCCCCTTAGTCCAAATACGCTGGGAGCCAAAGATAACCTGCGGAATAATCGGCACGCCCGCACCATGCGCAATACGCGCCGCGCCGTTACGCATGCTGCGAATTTCAAAGCTGCGGGAAATCGTTCCTTCCGCGAAGACCCCCACGAGTTCCCCACTCTTGGCTAGTTCGATGCCTTTGACAATCGACGCCCCGCCATCGATACGGTCCACCGGGACATGCCCCATGACCTGAAAAAGCTGCCCGGCCACCGGCGCCTGGAAGATGGAGGCCTTAGCCAAGTAGCGCACCAAACGGCGCTTGCGGTAAGCCAAGAAGGCCCCGAAAAGGAAATCCATGTAACCCGTGTGGTTGCACACGATGACGGCCCCGCCCTTATCCGGGATATTCTCCTCCCCGGACAAGCGCATCTTGAGCCCCTGGGCCAGAGTCACCCCGCGGCCGATGTGTGTGATCTGCCGGTAGAGGAAGTTAGTCACAGCGCTCATGGTGCTCCAAACAGCTAAGACCCCGCCGTCGAGAGCAGCGAGGAGGGACAAGAGAGGGCGGCGCGCGAAGCCCCGCGCACCGCGTTCTTCTAGGAGTTTACGGGGTACAGCACGTCCTTGCCCACGAATGGGCGCAGGGCCTCCGGAACCACCACGGAGCCATCTGCCTGCTGGTGGTTCTCCAGAATGGCTACGAGCCAGCGGGTCGTAGCCAAGGTGCCGTTGAGCGTGGCGGCGTACTGGGTCTTGCCGTTCTCATCGCGGTAGCGCGTGGACAGGCGGCGCGCCTGGAAGGTGGTGCAGTTCGAGGTCGAGGTGAGCTCGCGGTACGTGCCCTGAGTGGGCACCCACGCCTCGTTATCGAACTTGCGCGCCGCAGAGGAGCCCAGGTCTCCGCCCGCGATATCGATGGTGCGGTAGGGCAGCTCCATCGCCGCCAGCATGTCCTTTTCCATGTTCAGGAGCTTCTGGTGCATCTCCTCAGCGTCTTCCGGCTTGCAGTAGACAAACATCTCCAGCTTGTCGAACTGGTGCACACGCAGGATGCCGCGGGTGTCCTTGCCGTGCGAGCCTGCCTCGCGGCGGAAGCAGGAAGACCAGCCTGCATACTGCAGCGGCCCCTTGGACAGGTCGATGATCTCTTCCTTGTGGTAGCCAGCCAAGGCCACCTCTGAGGTGCCGACCAGATAAAGATCATCCGCCGGCAGGTAGTAAACCTCATCCGCGTGCTGACCCAAGAAGCCAGTTCCCTTCATAACGTCCGGGCGCACGAGCACCGGCGGGATCATAAGGCTAAAGCCAGCTTCACGAGCCTTCTGCGCAGCCAACATCAGCATGCCCAGTTGCAGGAAGGCGCCGTCACCAGTGAGGTAGTAAAAACGTGCGCCGCCGACCTTGGCGCCCCGCTTGACGTCGATAAGCCCCAGCGTCTCACCCAGCTCCAGGTGATCCTTCGGTTCGAAGTCGAACTGCGGCTTTTCACCGACCTCCTCGAGGACGATGAAGTCATCTTCGCCGCCCGCCGGAGCACCCTCCACCACGTTGGAGAGCTGGTACTGCAACTCCTCCACCTTGGCTTCGGCCGCGGCCGCTTCCTCGCCGGCCGCCTTGACCTTTTCCTTCAGCTCGTTGGAGCCCTCCAGCAGCGCTGGGCGTTCCTCGGGGGATGCCTGGCCAATCTTCTTGCCAAAGGCCTTCTGCTCCGAGCGCAGCTGGTCTGCCTTCACAATGGCCGCGCGACGCTGTTCATCGGCGGCGAGCAGCTGGTCCACCAAAGCGGGGTCCTCCCCACGGTTTACCTGGGAGGCGCGGACGACATCGGGATTTTCGCGAAGAAACTTGAGATCAATCACGCCGGATAGTCTAGCGCACGGCCATACCTTTGCGCTGGTCATAACCAGCGCATTATCATGAATAACATGGCACCTCACATTATTACCGACGGCCCCGTGCCCAAGCACGCTCAGCTGCGGGATATCCTCTCCGAGCTCTGCCGAACCACCCTCAAACCCGGTGACATCCTCCCCGGCGAGCGCATTCTCGAAGAAACCTACGGTGTTTCCCGCATCACCGTACGCCGCGCCATCGGTGATTTAGTGGCCGAGGGCCGCCTGCGGCGGGTGCGTGGCAAGGGCACCTTCGTGGCTCCGAACCCACTGGTCTCCCGGCTCCATTTGGCCTCCTTCTCCGATGAGATGGGCCACCAAAAGGTCCAGGCTTCCTCGAGAATCCTGCTGGGTGAGCGTAGCACCGCCCCCAGTGAGGTCTGCGAGTTTTTCGGCACGGAAACCACCGTGGCCCATACCCACCTGCGGCGCCTGCGCTTGGGCGATGGCGAGCCCTATTCCATCGACGATGGCTGGTACAACTCCACCTTTGCGCCGTCGCTGCTGGAGAATGACATCTACAATTCCGTCTACGCGATTTTGGATAGCACCTTCGAGGTCCCCATCACCGAGGCCGAGCAGACGGTCACGGCCGTCGCGGCAGACGAGGACATCGCCGAGCTTCTCGACGTCTCACCGGGCACCCCACTGCTGCACATCACCCGCCTCGCCCGCTCGGGGGACCGACCGGTTGAATGGTGCTCCTCGGTCTACCGCACAGACCGCTACCGGCTCACAACGCACGTCTCCCGCGCACGTATCTAGCGGCGCCGTGCTCCCGCACGGCGCCGGGCGGCTAGAAGCCAGGGACGCTAAGGGAGTAGTATGAAGAGTTCTATGAGCACTTCATCTGCGTGGCGCTCCGCCTCCGCCATCCGCGTCGTCCTCGTTGCAGCCGTGGCCGCGGCCGCCTTCATGGCGTCCTACGGCCTCTTTAGCGGCGAGCCAACCGGTACCGATTCGGCCGCACAAGGCTCCGCTGCCCCCAGCGCCGACGGCAGTCAGGCCGCCGATCCCTCCGAAGGAGAGATCGCATCCTTTACTACCGCCTCCGCTGGTTCGTGCGTGACGTGGGACATCGCCCCAGACGGCACTGCCACCGGCTTCGAGCAGACCAGCTGCGATAAGCCGCACCGCTTCGAGGTCTCCTCCCGCGAGGACCTCAGCACCTACCCCACCAGCGAGTTCGGACCCAATGCCAAGCGCCCCGACATCACACGGCAAAACGCCCTGCGCGACGAGCTGTGCGAAGCCCCCACGGTGAGCTACCTCAACGGCAAGTGGGATCCCAACGGCCGCTACGACATCGCCTCCATCCTGCCGCCGGCCGCCTCCTGGGAGCAGGGCGACCGCACCTTGCTGTGCGGCCTGCAGACCACCGACGCCAACGGCGTACCCCAGGAATCCACCGGTAAGGTCAGTGAGGTGGACCAGGCGGTCGTCGCCAAGCCCGGCGAATGCCGCAAGGTGGATGAGAACCAGGTGCTCAGCACCGTGCCGTGTAGCGAGCCGCACCAGATGGAGACCGTATCCGTCATTAACCTGGCCGAGAAATTCCCCGATGGTTACCCCAACGACGAGGACATGGATAAGTTCCTCTCCGAAACGTGTACTCAGGACGCCATGGACTACCTGGGCGGCGAGGAAAACCTCTACCAATCCACACTGCAGCCCTTCTGGGGCGCGATGAACCGCGAGTCCTGGGAAGCCGGCTCCCGTTCGGTGAACTGCTCCCTCATCCACGTCAACGAAGGCCTGTTTTCCACCATTACGGGCTCCGCTGCGGAGGGACGAGATTCCCTGAACATCAACGGCGCCCCGCCCACCGAGCAGCCGAAGCGCAACCCGCTGCGTGATCAGAACGCCCAGCCGGGCGGCGAGAACTCCCAGCCGGCTGGCGACAGTGCCGTTCCCGCCGCCACTACTGCACCGGCGCCGGCCCAATAAACCCCGACTATCCCACAGGGAGTAAGCACATGTACGAGGTCAGCGAGGAACGCTTCGAAGAGCTAGTCGGTGAGGCCCTGGATAAGATTCCCGATCGATTCGTCGACCAGATGCGCAACCTGGTCATCTTGGTGGAGGAAGAAAACCCAGACAACCCTAACCTGCTGGGCCTCTACGAAGGCGTGATGCTCACGCACCGCACCGCCTCGCACACCGGATACTTGCCGGATACCATCTCCATTTACCGGCAACCTTTGCAGGCCATTAGCAACTCCGAGGAGGAGCTCGCCCACGAGGTCATGGTGACCGTCTTCCACGAGGTCGGGCACTATTTCGGTTTCGAGGAGGACCGCCTCCACGAGCTCGGCTGGGGGTAGGCGCCTACCGTAGCCAGAGCGAAACTAAACCTCGGTATCCGCCCAGCGCTTCAGCGTCCACTGGCCAAAAGGCCTGCCCCTGCGGCTCCATGAGGGTAAAGCGGCAGTTCGGCATGTAGCCGGTATAGGCAAAGTCGGGGTCCACGCCGCACGCGTGCCTCGTCACTACGCGAATGGCGGCGCCGTGGCTGACGACGACGATGTCTTCATCATCCTCCAGCTCCGCAGCGAGATCCTCCAACACCGGTTGGTAGCGCTCGAGCACATCCACGTAGCTCTCACCGCCAGGCATCCGGGCAGCTTCATCGCCGTCGAGCCAGCCGCGCAGCGCCACCATGTATTCGCGGTGGGTATCCTCGCTGCCACTCATTTCATGCTCACCGGCAAAGACCTCGTGCAGGCCTACACGCACCTCCACCGAGACGTTGCGCTCATCGGCGGCCTCGCCGTATGTGCGGGCGGCCAGCATCGCGGTCTGCTGGGCGCGCAGGGCAATAGAGCACACAAAGCGCACGCGGCGCCCCGCGCACAGCTCAGCCAACTCGCGGCCAACATCTTCCGCCTGGCCGCGGCCGCGCTCGGTGAGCTCGGCGCCCGGCGGGCGGGTGTCCATGATGCGGTCAATATTGGAAAAGGTCTGGCCGTGGCGCAGCAGGATGATTCTTCCGGTCATGCTTCACCACACTATTGGCCGGTGCGCGCCTGCGCTACCCATTCATCGGCCTCTTTCAACCGCGCCAAATCCCGTGGGGCCTCCCCTAGCGCCACCACGGAAGGCCAGGAACCCACGAAAACGACATCCTCCGCGCGCAGCCACAGTGCCCGCAAAGCCTCCGCCACCGGCTGGTCCTCAATGTGCCCGATGAGGTCGGCGTGGAAGCGGTAGTTGCCAAAGACGGTGCGCAGCGGACGGGATTCGATGCGGGAGAGGTCCACCCCGCGATGCGCGAATTCCTGCAGGGCCCCCACCAGGGAGCCGGGCTCGTTGGGCAGGGTGAAGATGACGGACGTCCTGTCGTTGCCGGTCCGCTCGGTGGGCTTTCCGGCCGGCCCCACGAGAACAAACCGCGTCGTGGCCCCCGCGACATCCGCCACGCTGTCCGCAAGAGAATCCAGCCCGAAGACCTCCGCTGCCCGTGCCGGGGCGGCCGCGGCATCGACCTCCCCGCTCGCCACGGCCTGCGCCGCCGCGCCATTCGACGCCGCCGGAACATAGTCCACGTCCGGCAGGTTCTGCTCCAACCAGCCGCGGACCTGCTGGTAGGCCACGGGATGCGTGGAGAAGGTGCGAAGATTCTCCGCGGAAGTGCCGGGGCGCACCAGAATGGAAAAGGACACTGGCAGGTCTACCTCGCGGTAGATCTGGACCCGGGAGCCGTCGGCAAGCGCGTCAAAGGTGGCTGTCACCGGCCCGTCCACGGAGTTTTCGATAGCCACGCAGGCATAGTCCGCCGCACCTGTGCGCACCGCCGCCAACGCCTCAGCGGGAGAGCTCACCGGCAGCCCCTCGGGGGAAGCAAAGTCTGCGGCGAAGTGCTGCATCGCCGCTTCCGTGAAGGTTCCGGCGGGCCCGAGGAATGCGATGGTGGTGCTCATGACAGCAACTTTATCTCACGTAACTACTAAACTGAGCCGCCATGGACAGCACCGAGTTCACTCTGGACAAGCTGCGCGAGGATCTATCTGGTCTGGGCCCCGCGGAGCACGGCTTCACGTACCTCGATCTCGAGCGCCGGCCGCACACGCACGGGCGCTTGAGCGGCTGGATTCTCTCGGTCAAGGATCTCAATGACGTCGCCGGCATGCCCACCACGCTCGGTCATGCCGAGCGCGCTTACGTGGCGGAGGAGACCGATCCTTTCGTGCAGGAGCTGATCGACGCCGGCGCGCTCATCGTCGGCAAGTCCGCCGCGCCCGAACTGGGCCTGCGCGTGGACACCGAACCCGTAGGCCTGCCCCACCCGGATAACCCGCTCTACCCGGGCCATACCCCGGGCGGTTCCTCCGGTGGAGCGGCGGTCCAGGTGGCGCGGGGTCTGCTGCGCGCTGCGCATGCCTCCGACGGCGGAGGCTCCATCCGCGTGCCGGCTGCCGCCTGTGGCGTCGTCGGGTTCAAGCCCGGCGGTGAGGACCTCTCGGTGCAGGGGTTCATCACGCGCAGCATCGCCGATACCGCAACGCTGCACGGCCTTCGTCCGCGCGCCCGGCGCGCCCGCATCGGAGTGCTGACGGATCCCCTCTTCGCTAACACCGAGGTGGCCCCGCACATGCTGCGCGCGGTCGCAGAGGCCACCGCCACCTTTGAAGGCGCGGGATTTGAAACCGTGGCCATTTCCCCTTACCCCCAGGCCGCGACTACCTTTGAGGCCTTTCAACACATCTTTAGCCGCCGGCTGGCCGGCCTTGACTTCGCGGAGGGTTACGCGGAGTGGATCCGTGCGAAGGGCCGGCGCGTCACGGATTCCGAATTCGCCTCAGCCCGCGCGCACGCCGCGCAGCTGCCGGAGCTGCTGGCACAAGAGTGGGAAGTCGATGCCATCTTGAGCCCCATGCTGGCCTTCGATCCGCCCCGGCGTGGGCACTTCCTGGCGCTGGAGCACCAGGCCAACTTTGATGAGCAAACGCGGTGGTCACCGTGGGGTTCGTTGTTCAACGTGGCGCAGCTGCCTGCCATCTCCGTGCCGTGGCCGGTGCGCGATCACCCGCCCGTGGGCGTGCAGTTGGGTTCAATCACGCTTGACGACGCCTCCCTTCTCGGCCTCGCCCAGGTACTTCACCCATGACCGCGCGCTCACGCCTGCGCGCGGAAATCCTCATCGTCCTCACCATCACGTTTGGTATCTCGGGCGTGCGCGCCGCGCTGCGGCTGACTGATGCCTTGCTTAACCCGGCCCCGCTCAACGAGCAATCGGTCACCATCAACGCCTCCCAATCGGCGACCACGCTGCTCGACCTCGCCTTCCAACTCTGCAGCGCCGCGGTGCTTTTCGCGTGGGGAGCGCTTGCGCTCTATCTGATCTCTTTCCCGCCCCGCCCGCGGTGGCGCGATGGTGTGCACGGCGCGGCGTTGGCGGCAGTCATTGGTCTGCCGGGGTTGGTGCTGTATTACGTGGCGCTGCACTTCGGTTGGACCAAGGAGGTGGTGCCGGGGGCTTTTGACAGTTGGATTGAGATCCCGGTGCTGCTCATCAAGTCCTTCGCCAACGCGTGGGCGGAGGAGCTGGTGGTGGTGTACTGGTTCATGACCAGGCTCAAGCAGTCTGGGTGGGCCCTGCCCGCAACGCTGGCTGCTTCCTCCATCCTGCGCGGCTCCTATCACCTCTACCAGGGTGTTTCCGCAGGCTTCGGCAATATCATCATGGGCGTGCTCTATGGCTGGTACTTCCACCGCACGGGGAAGGTGTGGCCTCTGGTCATCGCGCATTTTCTGATCGACGCCATCGCTTTCGTGGGCTACACATTGCTCTTCGGTGCTTAAGCGCGGGCCGAGGGCTCGTGGCACCGAAAAGACCACGACCGCGCCCTGTGTGAAAGGTGGGGCGGAAGTGATTTCGCGGTACAGTGTTCCCCATGACCTACCAAGGACACGATCCAGAGCGCGATTCCCGCCGCGCTGGCGATCCCCACGGCGATTCCCGCCGCGCGGGTGCCACTGGCCCGGCCCACCCCCACGGCCCGGATGGCCCGCGCGGTGCGCATGCTGCCGGGCAGGATGCCGGTGAGTTCGTCCTTGGCGCTGACGGGCAGCCCCTGCGGGATCGTTATGGACGCCCGGTGCGTCGCCGCCCCTCCGGGCAGCGAGCTAATCCCACGCACTCTTCTTCTCGCGCTCAGCGCCCCAGTGCGCAGCGCTCGCGTCCGGAGGAAACCCGCTTCGACGTCGATGCTTATATGGCTCAGCACGCATCGCCGCGCCCGGCGCCCCAGCAGAACATGCCCGCCCGGGAACCTGCCGCCGGCGCATACCGGCGAAGCCCCGACGCACCGCCGCGCAGCTACTCCCCACAGACTGCGTCCCGCGGGCGTCCTGCTCGGCGCCCGCATAGCCGCCGCAAGAAGGTCAACCCGGCCAAGCAGGTCTTCGGCTGCTTAGGCTGGCTCATCGTCATCGCCCTCGTCTTCATGGTGGCCTTCACCTTGTGGACGGATTCGCGCCTGACCCGTATCGATGCCTTGCCCTCCGAGCAGGTGACGCCGACCTCCGGGACGAACTGGCTGTTGGTGGGCTCGGACTCGCGCCAGGGCCTCACCGAGGAACAACAGGCCGAGCTGGGCACCGGCGGTGACGTAGGAGTTGGCCGCACCGACACCATCATGCTTCTGCACATTCCCGCATCCGGAAAGGCCCAGCTGGTCTCCATTCCGCGCGATAGCTACGTCGATGTGCCCGGCTTCGGCATGGACAAGGTCAACGCCGCCTTCACCTACGGTGGGCCGCAGCTGCTGACCCAAACCGTGGAACAAGCCACCGGCCTCCACATCGATCACTATGCGGAGATCGGCATGGGCGGCTTAGCCAACGTCGTGGATTCCGTGGGCGGCGTGGAGATTTGTGTCAAGGAACCCATCAACGATCCGCTCGCCGGCATCGACCTCCAAGCGGGATGCCAGAAGCTCCGCGGCCCGGATGCCCTCGGCTACGTGCGCACCCGCGCCACCGCGATGGGTGACTTGGACCGCGTCGAGCGCCAGCGCGAGTTCTTCGCCGCGCTGCTGGATAAGGCAACATCCTTCTCCACCATCGGCAACCCCTTCAAGGCCATCTCCTTGGTCAACCACACCGCAGATTCCTTCATCGTCAACGAGAAGGACCACGTCTGGCACCTTGCCCGCGTGGCACTGTCGATGGCCTCGGGCGTGGAGACGAAGACTGTGCCGATCGGCGGCTTCCAGGACACGGTCGTGGGTAATGTCGTCCTCTGGGATGACGCCGAGGCCCAAGCACTTTGGGACTCCATGCGCTAAGGCTTCGACCGGTCGTTTCGATCAAATAGGGCTCCAAAACCTCGTGGTTTTGGAGCCCTATTTGATCGATATGTACCTAAGCCTCGGGGCGAAGGCGCCGAGGAATTAGCGCAGCGTCACCTGACGGGACTTGATGTTCTGCAGCTGCTTGCGCTCATCGGCGTTGAGGTTGGCGTCGTTGGAGATCTCCTCCTCCAACGCCTTGTTCACGCGAGACAGCTCGGCCTCGTAGGAGTCGTGCGCGACCTCTGGGTCGAGGTCAAAGACCGGGGCGATCAGACCGTGGGTGCGGAAGACACCGGCAAACTTGGTGTCCTCGCCCAAGTTGAGCTCGCCGCGAGCAGCCACGCGCGCCAGCGCGTTGAGGAAAGCATTCTCGTCATCACAGGGGCGAACCCAGCGGATGTGGGCCTTGCCGCCCCCGGCGTTAGCCCAGAAGGCGGTGCCGACAAAGCCCTCAGCCTCCTGGCCCACCTGGTAGGACTCGATGACGGAATCGTTGGCGCGCTGCAGAGCCTGCGCCATCTGCGGAGGAACCTGCGCGCCCTCCGGCATCCACCACGCGAAGTCCTGGTAGACGTTGATCTCCAGCTCAGCGTCCTCTTCCAGCAGCTCCTTGAGCTCCGGCTGGGAGCCGTCGGCAGCGGTGGACTCGAGGGTGGAACCCGGCGCGTTGTTCTTCACCCAGTTCAGGGCGAAAGCCAGGTCGCGGCCCGGGTTGTGCGTGTGGGACTGCACCTGCAAGCCCACGAAGGCCTCGCCGCCAGACTCCTCGTCACGAATAAGCGCCGCGGTAGCACCGGGCAGCACGGTGGCGACGTAGACGTCCTTGTCAAAGCCCTTGACGGACAGCTTCGCCGTTGCGGAAGGAACAAATTCCTGCAGGGCGACGAGGCTAGCCTCAGCGGCGAGCCCACCGAAGGGGCGAGGGTCCTTTTCCAGGGCAGCGCGCTCGGCGGCGCGGGCAGCGAGCTTAGCTTGGCGGCGGGACATGCCCTCCGGCAGCTGTTCGTTCTTCTTTTTCTTCTTGGCCATACTGAACAACTTACCTGTTCATTACAGCTCAATGGCATGCAGGGCCACTTCCGGTTGGTTCGTGGCGAGAATATCCACCCCATTGGCCCACGCCCACTTCATGTCCTCGGGTTTATCGATGGTCCACATGTACGTGGGCAGGCCGTGCGCGCCAATGGCACCAGGTTGCAGCTTGCCGCGCAACAGCGACATGCCCAGGCCAGTGGGCTGCGATAACAGGATGTCGGGGCGGTTGAAATGGCGCTCCCAATCGCGGCGCAGGTAGATGCGGTCAACGTGCGGGGCGAGCGCTGCCATTCGACGGATGGCCCGGTGGGAAAAGGAAATCATGTGGATCCGGGGGTCGTCGAGAAGCCCTGCGTAGCGCAGCCGCAGCACCATTTGTTCTTCGAGGATGTCGCCCTGCCCCGAGGGATGCTTGGTCTCAATGTAGAGGTGATGCTTCTTGTCACCGAGCATCTCAAGGAGCTCGTCGAGAAGCAGCATGCGCTGGCCGCCGCCAATCTTCAGGCGGCGCAGCTCCTCCCAGGTCAGGCGAGACACTCGGCCCGAGCCGTTCGTGGTGCGGTCCAGGGTGGGATCGTGGTGAACCACCACCTTGCCATCACTGCTCAGGCGGATATCGCACTCGATACCGTGAATGGGAAGCGCGAGCGCTTTCTCAAAGGCAAGAGGGGATAGCTCCGGATATTTCCCGGAGTATCCCCTGTGGGCGACGATCTTCACTAGCCGAAGATTTCTTCCTTGATGGTGTTGAGCGTGTTGAAGGAGTTCTCAAAGCGCTCCTTCTCGTGGTCATCGAGGGCCAGCTCGATAACGCGGTTGACGCCGGAACGGTCAACGATGGCCGGGGTGCCAATGAAGACATCCTCGTGGCCGTACTCGCCCTGCAGGTAAGCAGAGACCGGGAGGGCGACGGCCTGGTTCTGGATGACCGCGCGGGTGATGCGGGCCAGGGCCATGCCGATGCCGTAGGAGGTGGAGCCCTTAGCGTCGATGATGTGGTAGGCAGCGTCGCGGGTGTCCTCGAAGATCTTCTCGATGCGCTCGTTGTAGCCCGGGTCCTTCTCAGAACGGTGGGACAGGGAGACACCTGCGATGTTGGCGGAGGAGACGACCGGCAGCTCGGAGTCACCGTGCTCACCAATGATGTAGGCGTGGACGGAGGTCGGCGCCACGTCATCCATCTCAGAGAGCATGTAGCGGTAGCGGGCCGAGTCCAGGACGGTGCCGGAGCCGATGACGCGCTGGTGCGGGAAGCCCGAGGCCTTCCACACTGCATAGGTCAGCAGGTCCACCGGGTTGGAGGCGACCAGGAAGATGCCGTCGAAGTCATTCTTCATGACGTCCGCCACGATGGAGTTCATGATGTTGACGTTCTTGTCCACGAGCTGCAGGCGGGTCTCACCAGGCTTCTGCGCAGCACCGGCGCAGATGACGACCATGGAGGCGTCCTTGCAGTCTTCGTAGGTGCCCTTGGTCACGCGGGTGCGGGACGGGGCCCAGACAACGCCGTGGTTGAGATCCATGACGTTGCCTTCGAGCTTCTTTTCGTCGATGTCGATGATGGCCAGGTGGTCAACAGTGCCCTGGTTGACCAGAGCGTAGGCGTAAGCAACTCCAACGTCGCCAGCGCCGATGAGTACTACTTTGTTTCCAACATGATTTCCCATGCCTCCTATTGTGCCCCCAATGTCCGAATTTTGCTCGTTATGCGCCCGAATTCACAGGACCAGTAGTCCGATCTCACATTTTCATGTCCGATTGTGCACGGTTTGAGGCTTCCCTGCGCGCCCGCGCTAAAGCTGGTTCAATGGCCACCATGCGTCAACTCGCACGCCGCGTCGCACTGACAACCGCCCAGAAGGGCCTTCAGGCTGCAATCTTTTCCCTGGAGCTCATCAGCGATCTCACACCCGGCATGCGCATGACCGGCCGGCGGCGCCTGCCGCAAAATATGTGGCCCGGGATCTTCGGCGCGGAGGTAGCAACCTGGGCAGCCGTCTCCCCGTCGCTATTGCCACGCCCGTGGTGGGTCACCGCCGCCAACGTGGCCATCGGCCAAGGTGCGGGACACCTCGCCGCTACCACCGCGGCCTTCGCAGCGAAGCGCGGGCTCCGCCTCGCTGGGCGACGCCCCCAGGACCACGTGGGCCCCACCACCCGGCGCTACTCCTACTACCTGCTTGGGCTCGGAACATTCATCGCGGGCATACGCTCCCTGCGCAACCAATCAGAACAAGCCCGCCTCGTTAGCAAGCTCAATGACCGCGGCCCCCAATCCGCAGCACTGGGCATGGTGGTGGGCACCGCGGGCTACGGCGCCCTGCTCATCGTCGGGGAGGCAGCGCAGATCGCCGTCACCCAGCTTTCCCGCCAGGTGCAGCGCTGGCTGCCCAGGTGGATAGCGTGGCCGCTAGCCGGCGGCGCGGTCGGCTTCGCTGCGGCCGTAGTCAGCGACCGCATGGTGTGGCGCCGGCTGCTCCGCAGGGCCTCCATCCAAGGTCTGGCCCTCAATAAATTGGTGTACCCAGGCTCCGCGATGCCGTGGGAGCCGGAACGCTCGGGAAGCCCCTGGTCCCACGAGCCGTGGACGGCCGTCGGCTCCCAGGGCAGGGCCTTCCTCGACCGCGGCCCACGCGCCCAGGACATCAAAGAGGTCATGCACTTCGAACGCGCCCACGAGCCGATCCGTATTTACATCGGGCTCATCCGCGGCCGTGGTCCGCACGCCGCCGCCCGCCACGCGGTGGCGGAGATGGATCGCACGGGCGCATTCCACCGCGACACCATCGTGCTGCAGATGCCCTCCGGCTCAGGCTGGATCAACAATTATTCGGTCAGCGGCTATGAATTCCTCACGCGCGGAAATTGCGCCACCGTAGCCCTGCAATTTGACTACCTTCCCTCCATGTTTTCCTACCTGGTGGACAAGAACCTCTCCCGTACCTTTGCGCGCGAGCTCATCGCCGCCGTTCATGCCCGCCTCGCACTCTTGCCCGAGGACAACCGCCCGAAGCTGTACTTAAGCGGCGAGTCCTTGGGCTGCTATGCCATCGTGGAAAACTACGAGACGCTCGAAGAACTGCTAGCCGCCTGCGATGGTGCGGTGTTCACTGGGCCGCCTCGGATGACCAGCTTCATGCGGCGCCTGCACCGCGAACGCGGTTCCCTGGAACGCCTGCCGCTTATCGACGGCGGCCGGCACCTCCGCTTCGCCAGCGTTCCCGCCCACATGGAACACGATGCCTTCGGCGAACCCTATGGCCCCTGGGAGCGCCCGCGCGTGGCGGTGGGGCAGCACGCCTCCGATGCCATCGTGTGGTGGGACAGCAAGCTCATCTATGCCCGCCCCAACTGGATCCACGAACCGACCCCGCAGACCTTGTACGCAGATACCTTTAAGAACCTGCGCTGGCACCCGTTCATCACCTTCTGGCAGGTAGCACTGGACCAGATCAACTCGCTCAACGTGCCGGGCGGCCACGGCCACAACTACTTTGAGGAAACCTTTTGGTACTGGGATTCCGTCCTCGGATCCCAAACGCGCACCCAGCTCACTCCGGAGCTCGCTGAGCGCATGCGGGACTTTGTGGAGCGCGACCAGCTCAACAAACCTTCCGACTTCCGCACGCACGTGCGCAAGCAGCTCTAGCTGCGCGCCAGTGCGCTCACTGCGCTAGCCACACTTGACGCCGGTGCTGTGATGCGGGCAGTAACCGTTGGGCACCTTGTGTAGGTACTGCTGGTGCTCATCCTCGGCCAGGTAATACTCCCCCGAGTCCGTCTCACCGAGGAGGGTGACCTCGGTGGTGGTGGCGCCGAAGCCGGCGTCGGCAAGCTTGCCCGCGTAGGAATCCACGAGCTGCTGGATCTCTTGGCGCTCCTCGCCGGCCTCTGGATAGAACGCCGAGCGGTACTGCGTACCGACGTCATTGCCCTGTCGGAAGCCCTGGGTCGGATCGTGCGCCTCCAGAGCCTTGACCACTAGGTCGCGCAGGCTCACACGCTGTGGGTCGTAGGTAATCTGCACGGCCTCCGCGTGGTTGGTCAGCCCGCGGCAGACCTCGTAGTACGTCGGGTTAGGAGTGGTGCCACCCGCATAGCCCACGGACGTCGACTCCACACCCTCGGTTTCCCAGAACATCTTCTCCGCGCCCCAGAAACAGCCGATGGCAATGATGAGGGACTTCTGCCCTTCCTTCCACGGACCGGTGATAGGAGTCCCCAGGACCGCATGGGGCTGCGGGTTGTCCAAGACGGGCTCGGATCGCCCGGGAAGGGCGTCCTCCGCTGCCACCAGCTTGGGTTCTGGCTTGAAAAGAAACATGCAGGATTCTCCTTCGCGTAGTGTTGTCCTCCCCTTATACTCCGCTACGCCGCTTGCAATCCAGGTTTTCGTTCACGGCGGTTCCCATTAAAAAATTATTGTGGCCAAATCCTCATCCGCGCCCTACGATGGGGCCTCGTACCCCAAAGAAAGGATGACACAAATGGCTGTTTACGAACTTCCTGAACTCGACTACGCATACGACGCTCTGGAGCCGCACATCTCCGCTGAGATCATGGAGCTGCACCACTCCAAGCACCACGCTGGCTACGTTGCTGGCGCTAACGCTGCGCTCGAGGCTCTGGAGGAGCAGCGCAACGGCGAGGCTAACGCTGACGCTATCCGCGCTCTGTCCAAGAACCTTGCCTTCAACCTGGGTGGCCACACCAACCACTCCATCTTCTGGAAGAACCTCTCGCCGAACGGTGGCGGCGAGCCGACCGGCGAGCTGGCTGAGGCTATTAACCGCGACTTCGGTTCCTTCGAGAAGTTCAAGGCTCACTTCTCCGCTGTTGCGACCGGCCTGCAGGGCTCCGGTTGGGCAGTTCTGGGCTACGACCACGTTGCTGGTCGCCTGATTATTGAGCAGCTCACTGATCAGCAGGGCAACATCTCGGTGAACTTCACCCCGCTGCTGATGCTGGATATGTGGGAGCACGCCTTCTACCTCCAGTACAAGAACGTGAAGGCTGACTACGTCAAGGCTGTCTGGAACGTCTTCAACTGGGATGACGTTGCTGAGCGTTACGCTGCTGCTACCAAGTAAGCACTCCGGCCTCTTTTAAGGCCATATAGCTTCGACCGCGCTGGGTCCTCTTCAATGAGGCTCGGCGCGGTTTCGCGTTTTCAACAAGCTGCAGGCCTTTGCACAGGACTCCTGCTCCCGGTGCGCGAGGCGAAACTGCCCGAGTTGCCAAAGTTATGCGCCGCCATTGCCGATCCGAGGGGGATCTTCGTCATGTAGGGCAGTTGGCCTATCGGTCAAGGCAATCCGCAGCCCGTGAGTGGCGGTGAACTACACCCCTTCTACCCCACCCGCCCCAACTTTCCCTATCGAGATTTAGAAATTAAACCCACCTTCACGAAACAGCTATGGCATAATTCACACCACCTGCACACAGGGATGCGTATTACAGGCTTGCCTTCTTGCTGAGGAGCCAACGCTGATGCGACATCTCAATTGACTCTCTTCAGGTGGTTTTGTGAACTCACTTCTTCTCGTCTTTATCGGACTCGCCATGATGGTGTCGGGCTACCTGCTGTACTCCCGCTTCCTTGCGTCGAAGGTGTATCAGCTCTCTGATAATTTTTCCACGCCCTCCCACACCATGGAGGACGGCGTCGACTACGTCCCTACTAACAAATACGTGCTGTGGGGCCATCACTTCACCTCGGTCGCGGGTGCTGCACCCATCATCGGCCCCGCCGTCGCCGTGATTTGGGGCTGGCTGCCGGCCTTCCTCTGGGTCACGCTGGGCACGGTCTTCTTTGCCGGAATGCATGACCTGGGTGCGCTGTGGGCTTCCCAGCGCCACCGCGGACAGTCCATCGGCACGCTCTCTGGGCGCTATATCGGCGCCGCGGGCGCGCGCTCTTCCTCGTCGTGATTTTCCTGCTGCTGCTCATGGTCAACGCGGCCTTCGCCGTGGTCATCTCCAACCTGCTGATTTCCACGCCCACCGCCGTCATCCCCACCTGGGGCGCCATCCTCGTCGCCCTGCTCATCGGCCAGGCCATTTACCGCTTCCGTTGGAACCTGACCATCGTCTCCATCGTGGGCGTCGTTGCCCTTTACGCGCTGATGATCATCGGTGACCGCGTCCCGCTGGCCCTGCCGGAAACCGTCCTGGGTATCCCGGACCGCGGCGTGTGGATCATCCTGCTCTTTGTCTACGCCTTCATCGCCTCCCTGCTGCCGGTGTGGGTCCTGTTGCAGCCGCGCGACTACATCAACGGCCTGCAGCTCTTCGTCGGCCTCATCATCCTCTACGGCTCCTTCCTTATCACCCGCCCCGAGGTTGTTGCACCGACCGTGTCGGATCACGTCCCTGACAACACACCAGGCATCTTCCCGCTGCTCTTCGTCACCATCGCCTGCGGCGCCGTCTCCGGCTTCCACGGCGTGGTGAGCTCCGGTACCTCTTCCAAGCAGCTGGATAAGGAAACCGACGCCCGCTTCGTCGGCTACTTCGGCGCCGTGGGCGAGGGCCTCCTCGCACTGGGCACCATCGTCGCCACCACATCCGGTTTCAAGACCGCCGCCGATTGGGAGGCCGTCTACAACGAGTGGAACGCCGGCGGCGTCGGCGCCTTCGTCCAGGGCGGCGGTGCCCTCATGAACGAAGGTTTGGGCATCCCCACCTCGCTCTCCGCCACCATCCTGGCCACCATGGCCGTGCTTTTTGCCGCGACGACGATGGACTCCGGTGTACGCCTGCAGCGCATGGTGGTCTCCGAGGCCGCCGAGCTCATGGGCATCAAGCTCAGCGGCCTGGTCGCCACCATCATCGCCGTCGGCTGCGCTTTGGGCCTGACCTTCTCCACCGGTGTCGACGGCTCCGGCGGCATGCTCATCTGGCCGCTCTTCGGCACCACCAACCAGCTCATGGCGGGCCTGACACTGTCTATCATCGTGGTCATCCTCACCCAGCTGCGCCGCCCGACGTGGCCAGTGCTGCTCCCGTTGGTTTTCGTTACCGTCATGTCCCTGTGGGCAGCAGTGCTGCAGCTCAAGACGCTGTTCCAGGCCGAAAACTGGCTGCTGCTGGCTATCGATGGCGTCATTATCGTCGCCGCCATCTGGGTCATCGCCGAAGCCATCGCCGCCATTTCCCGCGCCCGCAAGGCCCCGCAGGTGGTGTGGAAGGACGAAGACATCGAGCCGCCCCTGCCGATCAATGCTCGATAAACTGAAGGCCTTTGGGCGCGGTCTAGACGAGTTCTACTCCGCGCCCTATCGGCGTTCCTTCGCTAAGGCGCAGCAGGAGGAAGACGACCTCTTCATGCTGCTTATCCTCTCGGAGGCTCTCGGCCTGCCGAATCCGGCCAGCTACTACACCCTGGAGTTGCTGCCGCTGATGTACGAAGATTTCCACGCCTGGCACACGCGCATGGGCATGGAGCGCTCACCTTTGAACGGAATCTCATGTTGCTAGCCCCCGTCATGTTCTTCGGCGGCAAGGGCGGAGTGGGTAAGACCACGCTGGCCACCGCCACCGCGCTGCGCCTGTCCCAGGAAGGCAAGCGCGTGCTGCTGGTATCTACCGACCCGGCGCACAACCTGGGGCACATCTTTGGCACCGCGCTTTCCGACGTCCCCACTACCGTCCGCCCCCACTTAAGCGTCATCGAGATCGACCCGGCGCGGGCGACGGAAGAGCACCTGGAGGGCGTCGCCAAGCAAATGCGTCGTTTCATGCCAGAACGCCTCCACCGCGAGGTGGACCGCCACCTGGACCTGGCCCGGCACTCGCCCGGCACGCACGAGGCGGCGATGCTGGAGCGCATTGCGCAGCTCATCGAAGAGCAGCAGGATGGTGGAGGGTTTGAGCACATCATCTTCGATACCGCCCCCTCCGGGCACACCGCCCGACTCATGGCGCTGCCGGAAATCATGGCCGCGTATACCGATGGACTGCTCGCGCGGCGCGAGAAATCCGACAAGTTCGGCGCGGTGGTGCGCGGCATGACCTCAGCGGAGAAGGCCGTTTCCGCCAGCTCGCAGGACCCGGTGGACCGCCGCAACCAGGAGATACGGTCCACGCTGCTCAAGCGCCGCCGCCGCTTCGAGCGTTTGCGCACCGTGCTTTCCGACGAAACCACCACGTCCTTCTTCCTCGTCCTCACCGCCGATCGCACCCCGGTGCTGGAAACCGCCGAGTTCTTCGCGGACCTGAGTTCCCATGGCGTGCACTGCGGTGGGCTGCTGGTCAACCGCCGCACTCCGGAAAGCACGGAAGAGTTTCTTCAGCAGCGCCGCGCCTCGGAGGATGCGGCCCTCGCGCTGCTCGCGGAGAAGCTGCCGGGCCAGCCGGTGCACACCTTGCCCTGGCTGCCGCATGAGGTATCCACCCCCGAAGCGCTCGCTGCTCTGGCCGCCGAGCTCCCCTTCGGCAGCTAGTCGGCGGTGCGTGTCACGACGAAATCCTTGAAGTGCTCGACCGGCGGGGCATCATCGCCCTCCCGCCACACCAGCCCCAGCTCACGGTAGGCCGCGGGCTGCAGCGGGATGGGGTTGCGGGCTTTGAGGTACGGGTCATCGAGCGGCAGCAGCGCCGATCCCAGGCCAGCAGCCACGAGGCCGGCCACGGTGGTCAGCTCCATGGATTCGAAGATGAGGCGCGGGGTGAATCCGGCTTCGCTCGCCAGGGAATCCAGCAGCATACGCGTTCCGTAGCCGGGCAGCATGCCGATGAAGGGCTCCTCCCGAAAATCTTCCATGCGCACGCTGTCTTGTCCTGCCGCCCAATGCCCTTCCGGAACTGCGAGCCCGAGGCGCTGCAATTTAAGCTGGTGCCAGCCCACGGCCCCCGGGGTGGTGGGGCGGGGGCCAACGAGCGCGAGATCTGACTCCCCGGCCGCTACTCTCTCCACGAGCTCGCGCGCCGCGCCCTGGTGCAGGCGGATGTCCACGTGAGGGTGTTCGGCACGATAGGCCTTGAGCAGTTCCGGGACCATCCACGTGCCGAGGGAATGCATGAAATCAAGGCGCACAGTCCCGCGCTCCGGATCCATCAGCCGGGCCACGGCATCACGCGCGGCGGTCTCCGCCATGAGCATCCGGCGCGCTTGCTCGACGAATGCCCGACCGCGGGCATTCAGCCTTAAGCGTCGGCCGCTGCGCTCAAAAAGACTGGCCCCCACCGCCGACTCGATGCGCTGAACGCGGCGGGTCAGCGCGGATTGGGAGAGCCCGAGGGCGTCGGCAGCCGCGCCGACGAGGCCATGATCGGCCACGGCGACGACGCCGCGCACATCCTCCAGATTCATGCACACCTCGCATGTTTTATGTAACTTTTAGACATTTTACACATAACCCGCGCTAGGCCATGCTAGATGCATGACCAGAACGCGGCGCGCCACCATTGCCATGCTCTTCGTGGGCTTGGCAATTTTTTCTTGCCTCTACCCCACCCAAGCCATGCTGCCCACCCTGGTGGAGGACATGGGCATGTCCCCCACGGAAGCCGCCATGACCATCTCCGCGGCCACAGGCGCGCTGGCTATCTGCGTGATCCCCGTGTCCATCATCTCCGAGCGCATCGGCCGCGGAAAACTGCTGCTCGTCTCTACCATCGCGGCCACGCTCATCGGCATGCTCGTGCCGCTGGCGCCCAATCCGGAGATACTTATCGCCACCCGCGCGCTCCAGGGCGCCGTCATCGCCGGCGCACCCGCCACCGCCATGGCCTGGATCTCGGAGGAGCTGGAAAGCTCCTACGTCGCCCGTGCCATGGGGTTGTACATCGCCGGCACCACCATCGGTGGGCTCACCGGCCGCCTCATTCCCACCGGGCTGCTCGAGCTCACGTCCTGGCGCTGGGCGCTGGCGGGCTCTAGCCTGGTCACGCTGATTTTGGCTATCATCGCGGCGATCTTGCTGCCCTACCAACAGAACTTCACCCCGAAAGCGATTCACTTCCGCTCGGAGCTGCGCGCCATCTTCCGCCATGCCCGGGATACCCGCCTGATTCCCTTGTTCATCGTGGCCTTCGTGGCGATGGGAACCTTCGTGTCCCTCTATAACTTCTTGGCTTTTCGGCTCATCGACCACTTCCACCTCGCGCCCGGTTTGGCCGGCTTGGTCTTCCTCTTCTACCTCACCGGCACGTGGTCTTCGGCGCGGGCGGGCCGGTTGGTCACGCAGGTCGGCCACGCCAACACCTTGCTGCTGTCCTGCCTGCTTTTTGCCGTGGGCATCGCGCTCTGTATGGGGGCACTGATCCCCACCCTTCTCGGCATCGTGCTCTTCACCATCGGCTTCTTCGCAGCGCACTCCACGGCCTCGGGGTGGGTGGGGCATATCGCCACTCACGACCGCGCTGAGGCCTCCAGCCTCTATGTCTTCTTCTACTACCTGGGCAGTTCCCTCCTGGGCGCGCTAGCGGGCGTGCTCTTTGATTTCCTGTCGTGGACCGGCTTCATCGCCGTCTACGCCGCCCTCGCCGCGGGCATCGCGGTGTTGAGTTGGGTTGTGAGAAAAACCGGATAAACTCGTGTTTTATGGATAAGTGGTCGCCGCGCACATGGCACAGGAAAGCATCCCGCCCGGTCAGCCTGTGGATGATGGTCTTTCTTCTCGCGGGCGCAATCCATACCTTTATCCCGAATTACCGGTGGGTCCTCATCCACCTTTTCACGCTCGGCATCCTCAGCAACAGCATCGTGGTGTGGTCCCAGCACCTCACCGAAAAATTCGTGCAGCTCAAAGTTCCGATGTCGGCCCGCCCTCGCCAGCTCGCGCGGATTTATCTGCAGAATGCCGGCGTTATCCTCACCCTCGTGGGCCAAATCCTCAGTGAATATTGGGGCCACCACTGGGTGCTCACACAGATAGGTGCCACACTTGTCGCGCTCGCCGTGGTCTGGCACGGCGTGGCCCTCTTTGCCTTATGGCGCCAAGCGGAATCCAAAAGATTCCGCCCTGTCGTTGCTGCGTACGTAGCCTCAGCCTTCTTTCTTGCCGTTGGTGCCACCCTTGGTGCCTTCCTCGCGACGCACCCCTCCCATCCGCGCCTGCTCATCGCGCACGTGGCCGCCAATATTGGTGGCTTCGTGGGGCTGGCGGCGGCCGGCTCACTCACCATCTTGTTCCCGTCCATCTGGCGCACCAAGGGAATCAATCCGCACATGGGCCTGAGCTTCACGCTGTTGGCGCTGGGCGTGGTGACCACCGTGATCGGCAGCGCGTGGAATGTACCGCAAGCGGGCCTCATCCTCTACTGCGTCGGCTGGGCGCTCAGCCTGCAGAGCTGGTTACTCAATGCCCTTAGCGTGTTCCGGGAACCACGCGGGCGCATCACCTTCCCGGCGCTTTCCGTGCTCTTTTCCTGCTTCTGGTTGCTCGGCGGCCTCGTGTACTACACCACCCAGCATTTCTTCTCCAGCGAGCCACAGATTCCCATGCTCGCGCTCGTCGTGGGGTTTGGTGCCCAACTGCTCATCGGCGTCATGGGCTATATGCTGCCGACCACGATGGGCGGCGGCCCTTCAGCGGTGCGGGCTGGCCTGCGCGAATATAACCGCTGGGGGCTGGGGCGCTCGGTCTTTATCAACGGCGGGCTTGCCCTCTGGCTGGCCACCTCCAGTTCTCTCACCATGGTTGCCGCCTCGCTGCTCTGCCTCGGTTCCATGGCCGTCCTCCCCATCCTCACCGCCCGCGCGGTCAAGGCCCAGAAAGCCGTGCTTCTCAAGAAGGCCGAAGGCCCAGCCCCAACGAGCACAACGGACTGGGACCAGGTGTGGGTGGCGCTTGCGGTGCTCAGCATCCTCGGCGGACTCAGCCTCATCCTGTAGATCCCCAGACCTCGATCCCGCAACCTCCTGGTGGGCGGTGGGGCGTCGGCAAGCGCTTGGCGACGCCCACCTGCAGGTTGCGGGTTTCAGGTCTGGGGATTTGCAAAACGGGAAGGCAGAAGAAGCTAGGGCTCGAGGGGAGGCACGCCCGGCGCGCCGGCGGACATCCACTCGCGGACCACGTGGGTAGCGCGCACATCGCCGGCGTTATAGCGCAGAATCTGCGCACGCGCGTCCGCGTCACCGGCGAGGGCGGCGCGGCGGGCGTTAACGGATTCTTCGCCGTCAAACTCTTCCGGCCATGCAAAGCCCGCGACCGGGGCCACGGTCTTCAGACCCAACCCCGCGGTGCCGGCGAAACTCCGCTTGACGTGGACAAACATATCCACCCACTCCTCCGAGGAGATGAACTCTTCCACTTCCTGGAGGTTGGGTGCAGAAAAGCGCTGCGCGGACCTGCGCATCCAATGGTTCTCCCCGTGGGCGGAGTAGCAATACGCCGCAAAGGTCTTTCCTGCCGCATGTGCGTCAGCACGCACCCCCATGAGCCACTCCCAAAACTCGGCGAAATTCTCTGCTTCCGCCCGGCCGCCGAGCGGCTCCCACGTGGCAAAAGAGTGATACTCACCGTCCAGGAGTGCACCCCACAGGTAGGCGCCTTGATCCAGGTAGGCCTCCATATCGACGTCGACTTCCACATCCGCGCGAGGAACGCTGACCTGCCCGCGGCGCAGCAGGGGAATACCTTCGCGCCAGGCGGCGGCGAGGGCGGAGGGGGCGCCGAGGGAGGCGTCGATAAGCCCTTGCACCGTTGTGATACCGCGCTCGCGGTAGGGGTTGGCGCGGTCGCCCGGCAGGAAGAGGGAAATGTCATCGCGGGCTTCCAGCTCTTCCCGGCACAAGGGCCAAAAGCGGCAGGAGGCGCACTCCTTGACACGGCGCGGGCCCGCGGGCAGCGGTTGCGCCAGTGCCTCATCGATGGCAAAACGCGAGGTATCCGTGACAAAAGCCTGGCTGCGGTCCTGCCCAATCGCCGCGCCCCTGCCAGAATTCAGCCCCACTTCTTCCAAGCCCCGGGCTGCCAGCGCCAAACGGTAGCCGTCGATGGCGTGATGCCGAATCTTGTACTTTGCCGGTAGCGGCTCACTCAACCCCAAGCGGTGGGTCGGCACGACGAGCGCGCGCGAGGCCTCATGCCGGCGCGCCACGCGGTGATCGGAAACGATAACGGGGCTGTACATATCGCCGTCCCGAACGAGGAGCTCCACGCGCACCATCCACTCTTCGGTGGAAAAGACGGCGTTGGTGATGTGCGTATACCCGCGAGCTAGGGCCTCGAGCGTGGCCAGGGCCCGCTCGAAGTCGCTACCCTCCAGGTCAATGCGGCGAAAACGGCCCGGCCCCTTGGCGGGAAGGCGGCTCAAGGCGGCATCGATAGCCGCCGCATGGCGTTCCGCGCGGGCCTGACTTACCGCGGTACGTGGGATCTCGGGATGCGCGCGGCGCTGCACCAAGCGATAACGGCAGCCCACAAGATCCGTGGCGACGAGCACATCCTTCACAGCAGGTGAGCTTAGTAGACCACCTTGCTAGAGTTGTAGCGAGACCCTAAGGAAAAATAATTTAAGGACGTTTCAATGGGCATTATGAAGAAGATCCGCAAGGCCCGCCGTGAGGCCCGCGCTGAGGTTAAGGCCGCCAAGACCCGTGTAAAGGCAGAGGTCAAGGCCGCTGATAAGGCCAAGCACCGTCAGCAAAAGCTGTTGGCTAAGCAGGAGAAGGCGCTTATCAAGTCCGAGGAAAAGGGCCTGAAGAATCGCCGCAAGCACGAATACAAAATGGCCAAGAAGGAACTCGAACGCATTAAAGAAGGCCGTTTAAATAAGAACAATGTCAAGCGTTATGCCGGCGCCCTGCGCACCGCCGCACCTCTTCTTTTGCCCCTGATTTACCGCGGCATCACCGTTGCCCAGCGCGAGGTTGAGAAGAAGCGTGCGCACAAGGCTGGCGTCAGCGCTGAACAGCTGGCCTCCTTCTCCGGCCACGGCGCACCGCTAAAGGCGCGCACCGCCGGCATCCGCAACTCCCTGAAGGACGCCCAGCTGCCCGCCGGCTTTAAGCGCGACGTCAAGGAGCGGCTCAACGAGCTCGATTCCGCAATCGACAATGCGGAATACATGACTGAGCAGCAGCGCCAGCGCGCACACCGCTCCATCTCCGGCGAGATTGATTCCCTCAACGATGAGATCCAGTCCAAGCTGGGCGCATAACCCTTCGCACCACAGCTTCCAGCCTTCGATCCCCACTTTTCCCGCCTCCTAACAAGGGCGAGAAAGCGGATCGGAGGCTTTTTCTTTCGGGTTTAAAATCAGCCTTTGTTACCGGCCAGAATATTGCTTCTCCTTGCGCCCCTTAACTGTGTCGCAGACGTGGTTTTGCTCTATAGTCAATAACAAGAGAAGGTTCTTTTAATGACTTTCTCTTTAAGCCGTTAAGTTACTTAAAGTTTAGGCTTCCGCTCTTGTGGTGAACGATGAAGGAAGCCCAAACACAGCGCGATCAGATTACAGACAGATCGAATGGAGAATCATGGCACGCCGCGAAATCACCCAGTTTTTTGACGACATTGATAACAGCCCCCTCAGCGAGGAAGAACTGATTGTCATCCGCTTCAGCGTTGACGGTAAAGACTATCTCCTCGATGTTTCCCAGGAGAATGCCGATAAGTTCCACGCCGCAATGGAACCTTTTGTCAAGGCCGCCCGTCACCCGGTGAAGAAGGACACCCGCCGCTACAAGCCGGCCGATGTCCGCGCCTGGGCCGCCCAGCACGGCTACCAGGTGGCCGAGCGCGGCAAGATCCCCAACGACGTCATCCTGGCCTACCGCGACGCCAACAACCTCTAAAGAACGCCCTGCTCGCGGGCGGCCGCCACGGCCGACGTGCGCGAGCGCACTCCTAATTTGTCGTAGATGTGGACGAGGTGGGACTTCACCGTCGCCTCCGAAAGCATCAGCTCCACACCGATCTCCCTGTTGGAGGATCCCGCCGCGACTAGCTTCAGTACTTCCAGCTCGCGCGGGGTAAGGGAGGTGCGCGGCGTGCGCACGCGGGTCATCAGCTTATCGGCCACTACCGGCGAAAGCGCCGAATCACCGTCGGCCGCCGAGCGCACCGCCGCGAGCAGCTCGACCGGCGGCGCATCCTTCAGCAAGTAGCCTACCGCTCCGGCCTCAATCGCCCCGAGAATGTCCGCGTCAGTGTCGTAATTGGTCACCACGAGCACCTTGGGCGGGTTCTCCATGGAGTAGCGGATGGCGGCAGTCGCCTCCGCGCCGCCCATGACGCGGGTGCCTTCAATACCCGCTCCAAACCGCAGATCCATGAGGAGGACGTCAATGCCACCTGCCTGCGCTGCGGAGACGGCGGCTTCGGCGGTCGCTACCTCACCCACCACCTCGATATCCTCAGCCCCCTCGAGCACCGAGCGTAGACCTAGGCGTACGATCTCGTGGTCGTCGGCAAGCAAGACCCTAATCACGGGCTTCCTCCTCATTGGTACGGTGTGGACAAATTCCTAATCTACATCGTTATGTAAGGGCACACTAACTGAGACCGCCGTGCCGCTTCCTGGCGTGGATTCAATCACGACCTCTCCACCAAGTTCCTCGGCACGTCTGCGCATCGCCGATAGACCAATATGCCCCAACCCCGCCGGCTTATTCTCCACTGCCTCGACATCAAAGCCGTCTCCATTGTCCACCACGTCCACGCGCACCTCATCCGGCGCATAGGTCACCGTCACCCGTGCCTTGCTGGCGTGGGCATGCTTGACGACGTTCCCCATCGCCCCCTGCGCAATCCGCAACAGTGCTGCTTCCACCTTCATGGGAAGTTGCTGGACATCGCCCTCAACGTCCACGGAAACATCAACCCCACCGGTTGCCGCGAAGTTATCCGCCATCCTGGTCATAGCTGACTCCAGGGAGGTTTCTGATAACGCCGCCGGCTGTAGTGCTGCGATCATGGCACGCGCCTCGTGGAGGTTATCCGCCGCGGTGCGCCGGGCGAGTTCAATGCGCTCCTGCGCCTTAGGGATATTCTCCTGGGCCAGGTCGCGGTCAGCGGCGTGCAGAAGCATCTGGATGGAGGACAGGCCCTGTGCCAGAGTGTCGTGGATTTCGTGGGCGATGCGCTGGCGCTCAGCGGTCATGCCGGCCGTGCGCTCGGACTCCACCAGCTGGGAACGGGTTTTCACCAACTCTTGGTTCATCCGGCTCAGCGCCCGGAAGGCATAGGTGATAGCGATCGTCACCAGGGCCGATACCGCTGGGCCCATGACGCCGCCGAAGGACAGCCCGCCCGGTACCTGCACCAGCACGGTCATCACCGTGGCCGCGATAACGCAGATGACGCCGGGGATCATCTCCAGTACGTAGAGGTACACAAAGTACAGGGAAAACACGAGGTAGATGGCCGCAGGCGCCACAGCCAAGTCAGCGAGCCACAACACCGTGAGGATGACTATCCAGCCATAACGCGCGATGCGCGGCAGCGTCTCCAAGTAGGCCGAGCCCCCGAAGTACACCACGGCGAAAGAAACCAAGAGCAGCAGGTTGAGCACGCCCTGCCACAGAGGTAGGCGCACCGTGGTAAAAATCGCCACCACCAGCAGCGTCGCCGTCAGGACGTGGATACCGTTGCGCAGGGCATCCGATTCAACCGAGCGCTGGTCTAGTGTGGACGTCATGCGCCACAGCCTACTTCCCCCGCTTGCCGCCTGCCTGATCGGCATCGGCTTCGCCGCCGCGGGGTGCTCGGATGCAGACGACCCCACCCCCAGCACCCCGGCCGCAAGCCCTGCGACACCCACCGACGCAGGCGATGGCCTGCCCATCGACGCCACGGCGGAGGTCAGCGACTGGGAAGACTGCCCCTATCTGGATACCCAATGGGTGGCCGATACGAACGGGCAGAGGATGACCCGGTGGGGCGTCGACAAGCGCTTTGGCACCCCCGCCTGCGTGTTCTGGTCCTACCCCGAGGACCCACAAGCCACCGTCCTCATCCGCCAGATGCCCAGCGTGGAGGAAGCGCGCGCGGTCGTGGACTGGGCCGCCCCTGTCGAGGACACGGAGCTTGCCGAATTCGATGGCTGGTCGGGCGGGCGCGGCGTCTTTGAGGATCACTCGGTCTTCGCCGTGCAGAAGGACAACCACGCCGTGGTGGTGTGGTCGAACCAGCTGCAAACGCTCAAGCCCCAGCTCATAGCGCAGGAAGCGATCAACCGTTTAGGCCTAAGCATTTAATGGTCTAAACGGCGACGTCGTTATAGGGCATCTGCGCTGCTACCCAGGGGAACACAACCTCCATGAGCAGGAAGAAGACCCCCACGGCAAGGGCCAGCGCCAGCACGGCTTTTACCGCGGTAGGGTCAGGCAACAAGTTCCACAGCGCGCGATACATTAGTTCTCCTCCAAGACGGCGGGGCGGGTGTTGTCATCTGAGCCGGGCTTCTTAGCCTCCCGGTCGGTCTCCATGGCGTGCACGATCATGCGTTCCGCATTGGAGAACTGTGGATGGCACGTCGTGAGTGTAAGCAAGGATTCGCTGGGCTCAACGCCCGCCGCCCCGGGAACAGGTTGGAGCACGCTCACATCGCCCGGCAACGTGATGTGGCGGCCTTGAATGGGCTGGTACTCCGGCTTGGCTTGCTGCTCTGGGCTGAAGCACTCCCCCGGGGAACCGTCGATAGGCAGCACGCGGTAGGTGATCCACTCCGTCGCAGTTTCGATGACGATGGCGTCGCAGGTGTGCAGGTTACCCAAGTCATTAAAGGGCGCGCCCTTGCCCACGCGGTGTCCGGCCACCGCAAAGTTGCCCGGCTCACCGGGCATCTGCGTGTCGGTGTAGCGCCCCGGTCCGCGCAGCAAATCATCCTCGTTGGTGCCTTCGAGGACCGCGAAGGCGAAGTCCGAGCCGAAGGCAGGGATATAGAGGCGTGCAAATGCCTCACCGAGCTGCGGGGCATGGCCAGCGCCGCGCGGATTGTGCCACTCCTCCTGTAGCGTCTCGTTGGCTTCGTCCTGTAGCTTGCCGGAGGCGATGTTGGTCCAGTAGGACTCGTAAAAAGCAAAGAGCAGCAGCAGCACGCCGGCCGTCAGCATCAGCTCACCGATGACGGAGCCGACGGTCGTTCGCGTGCGTGCGGTGGGGTGGGGCATACTCACTACCCTAGCCTCCCTGTAACGTGTAAGTGCCCCACCACCCTGCAGAAAGAGGAGTAGGCGATGATCGAAATTTTCATGTATCCGGTCTCCGGAATCATGAAACTCTGGCACCTCCTGTTAGGTGCTTTCTTCTCCGGCTCCATGTCATGGATCCTCACCATCGTCTTCCTCGTGCTGACGGTCCGCGGGCTCATCGCACCGCTGAACTGGCTTTCCGTGAAGCAAGGCCGCATCGGAGCCCTCATGCGCCCAGAGATGACCGAGCTCAACGCGCAGCTCGCTCGGGCCGACACCGTCGATGAAGCCGTCGCCGTCCTTACGCAGCAGCGCGATCTCAAGAAGCGCTTTCAACACAATCCATTAGTGGGTTGCTTCCCAGCCTTCCTCATCATTCCCGCCTTTATTGGCCTCTACCAGGTGGTGCTCCGGGTTTCTGGCTCCACGCATGAGCCGGTGGGGATGCTCACGCTAGACGACGTCTCCTCTTTCCGCGCTTCCACCGTCTTCGGCGTTCCCCTCACCAATTTCGCCCGCGAGCACCGTGACTTGGTCCTGCCAATGCTCATCGCGGCACTCGTGTTTACCTCCCTCAACACGCTCATTACGCTCTACCGCGGCTACCTCACCACGCTTTTCGACGAAAAGATCCCTCGCCGCTTGCTGTGGTTTATGGCCCTCATGGTGGTTCTTATCCCGTGGATGTTGTGGATGGTGGCCTGGCACGGCCCCATCCCCGTGACCATCATCTTCTACTGGGGTTGTTCCTACCTCTTCACCCTGCTACAGACGGGCGTGTACGAAATCATTCTGCGCAAGCGCTACCCGCTGCCGGAGGCCGTCCACGAGCAGCGCCGCGCCAGCATCCAGCGCTGGCGCACCAAGGAGAAGAAGCGGGAAAAGAAAGCGGCTAAGCAGCGGCTCAAAGAGGATCCGGGGCATAAAGAAGAGCTCGCCGCTAGCCGCAAGCGCCACTCGGAGATCGTGGCGGAGGCACGAAAAATTGTTAAATCGAATAGTCGGCAGGAGGAGCCGACAGAAGCCGAATAGCCAGCTGCTTGGCTGTTACGAGCGGGGCGACGTCGCGGGTAAGGCGCGCGCCGGCAAGCCCGCCATCAAGGAAGATGAGAATTTCGCTAGCCTGCTCCTCTGAGGGGTAGCCATTCTTAGTGTTGAGGAGTGCTGTGACCGTGGAATGCATCCACGTGCGGTGCTCGACGCAGGCGGCCACGATGCCGCGCTCGGCATCAGTTTCTGGCCGCGGATACTCGCCCGCAGCGTTGAGGAAGTGCGAGCCCCTGAATTCCATGGAGGGCTGCTCCTCGATGGCCTTGTCGAAGAAGGCCAGAATCTTGCTTTCCGGGTCTGTCGCGTCCTCGGTGCGCTTTTGCCAATCGGCGCGATATTCCTCATCAAGGGCCTCAACGTACGCGATAACGAGGGCGTCCTTAGAGCCGAAGAGGGAATACAGCGATGCCTTAGCGACGTCCGCCTCACGCAGGATGCGGTCGATGCCGATGACGCGGATTCCTTCGGTGGTAAAGAGCCGCGTGGCGGATTCGAGCAGTCGGCTGCGCGGACTCGGACGATTGCGTCGCGACTTCTTTTCGGCCATTTCTTCTCCTCACATGACAAAACCGGTTCATCTACACAATATAGACAAACCGGTATGTATGCGAATTATTATTTCTTGCGGCCCGTAATGGCTCCCACAATCCACAGCAGGATACAGGCGCCGACCGTTGCCGTAATAATCATAAGGAACCAGCTATCACCAACACTCTTATTAAAGAGCGCAAGCAAGCCGCCACCAATCAGGCCACCGATAACACCAACAATGAGGTTAGTGAACAGCCCCTGATCGCGCTTCATAATCTTCTCAGCGAGCCAGCCCGCAATGATGCCAACAACAATCGAACCAAAGAAACCGAGACCAAGTCCCATGTCACTCTCTCCTTCTAATAACAGTAAATAGCTTTTATTTACGTGCTCCCCACCGTACGCGTTAAAACACCAAAACGACTCGGGCTTACCACTTATCCAGTAAATGGGCCCGAATCGTTATAGCGGGGTTATGCGAAGGTTACTCGGAGTCCGGACGTACCACCATCATCGGGCACGGAGCGGACTGCAGCAGCGCGCGGGAGGTGGAGCCAAGCAGCATGCCCTTGAAACCACCACGGCCGTGGGAACCGACAACCAGCAGCTGAGCACCCTCAGAAGCCTCTGCCAGCGCGCGAACCGGACGGTCGCGGGCAATAACCTTCTTGACCTGTACCTCCGGGTACTTTTCTTGGAATTCAGCGAGGCGCTCGGTCAGCAGCTCTGCCTGCTCCTTCTCCACCTCAGCCCACTCAGCCTGCGCAGCGGAGAGGCCGGCCAGAGAAGCCTGCACCTGCATATCCATCCAGGTGTGAACGGCAATGAGTTCCGCGCCGCGGGCATCGGCTTCCTTGAAGGCGTAATCGGTTGCCTTCTGGGAAACCTCGGAACCATCGACGCCGATGACAACCGGACCGTACTTGGTGGACTCAGTGACGTGGTTATCCTCACGGACTACGACCACCGGGCAGGAGGCGTGGGAGACGACGGATGCGGACACCGAGCCCATCACCATGCCGGAGAGACCGCCCATACCGCGGGAGCCCATGACAATCATGGTGACGTCCTTGGACATCTCCAGCAGCATGTCGATCGGGGAGCCCTCAGCCACGGTGTGGCCAATCTTCAGATCCGGGGCAACCTTGTGGGCCTCGGCGCGGGCATCCTCGATCTTCTCTAGGGTTTCCGCCTGGAGGTCATCAAAAAGCTCCTTCGGCGGAACCATGCCTTCGGCGTAGAGGAACTGCGGCATCGTATAGCTCGATGCAATACGCAGCGGGATACCCCGCTTTACCGCGGTATTAGCAGCCCAGCGGACGGCGTTCTTCGACGCTTCCGAACCATCAACGGCTACGACGACAATGTCTTCCTTTGCCATGACCTTTCCTTTCGAAGTGCTTACACTTCCAGTCTAATACCTATTACTAGACCTGTGGGGTGGTAGCAGCGTCCGCGTTGGCGGGGAAGAGAATGTTGTAGGCGGCCACGACAATGTCACGAATGACGGCACCGATACCATTAGAGAAGAAATCGATGACGGGTGCGAGAATAGAGTTAAAATCCATGGGTCAAAGAATATCGCAAAAAAGGCGTGGCGCAACACCACTTCCTATTCGTGATGGGCTAAACCCCACCCACACCCGCGTGCCTGAAGGTCCGATTACCGCGTGGAACTTTGTTCACCACCTCATCGTCACTCAGCGCCACCGTCACCCCGACGACAACGAGGCCGCGCTACAGGCCCGCTTCGACGCAGACGAAGTTGTGCGCCAAGATGGTTCCCCTCTTCGCCCTGATAGTATTCTCGCCACCAACGCAGTGGTGTACTTCTACCGCATGCCGGCTCCCGAAACTCCCGTCCCATACGACATACCAATCCTTTTTGAGGACGAGCACCTCCTAGTGGTGGATAAGCCACCCTTTATGGCCACCATGCCCCGCGCCCGGCACATCACAGAGACTGCAACCGTTCGCCTGCGCCGGATGACGGGAAACAACGAGCTCTCCCCCGCGCATCGCCTGGACCGTCTCACTTCGGGCATCCTCGTCTTCACGAAGGACCGCTCCGTCCGCGGTGCCTACCAAACGTTGTTTGCCGAGCGTCGCGTAAACAAGACCTACGAGGCCATCGCGCCGCTTGCCGCCGTCTCCCCAGGCACCGTCTGGCGCTCCCGTATGGAGAAGACCCCGGGGGAGCTGCAAGGCCGCATCGTCGAGGGGGAAATCAACGCCATCACCGAGGTCGCCGGCGTGGTGCCCGTAGATAAGGCCCCCTACGAGTCCATCCACGGTTCACTACCAGAGCTCGCGAAGTACACCTTGAAGCCGCAGACCGGAAAGACGCATCAACTCCGATTGCACATGCTTCAGGCTGGCATACCCATTATTGGGGACCCCATCTACCCCGTCATCTACCCGGCAGAAGCCGAAGACATGCGAATTCCCATGCACTTGACGGCGACGCACATTTCTTTTACCGACCCCGTAACCGGCTATACCCGTGAGTTTCACTCGCAATTACCCCTGCATACCCATAATCTTCTTCGCCCGTAGTTTTGGCTCCAAACCCCATGACGGCTGAGCCAGGCAATACTGCTGCCAAAGAATGGGGACGGAATTAGAACGGTACCAAACCATTGCCATTGACATCTTGGTCCGATAGCCTAGGACACCCCTATACTTCCCTATCCGAAAGGAACTGACACGATGAAGAAGCCCCTAGCTATCATCGGTGCCGCTGCACTTATGCTCACGGCAACCCCCACAGCGACCGCTGAGGACGGGCTAGTGAACAACGCTCGACAAGGATCGTCCACCGATCTCAATGAACTCGTCGTCGACTCCCCCTTCTACGACATTATCGCTATTCCAGTCACGCTCTCATCGATCGCCCTTTCGTTCCTGGGCGTCCCTCAGTGCGGTTTGCATGACACCCGCGGTTGCGAGAAGGGCTAAGTACCACCGTCACCAAAGACAGCGCCTTTTCCTGTTTCCTGTAGAGTTAGCCTTCGGCCCGCATTTGCTGCGGCTGGGGGCTATTTTTGTTGTTCTCTACGAGGCAAACCCATCACTTGGGCGATGCGCCTAGGTTCAAGAATGCTGTAGCCTGGGGCCTGACCCCCGGAAAGTAGACACGTCGGGGGTTAGCTATGCTGCTTGAGTCAGTGTAGCTGATGTGAGTGCTTCGAAGGCATCGGGGGCTAGAAGATTGCACCAGGAGTGCCGTCTGCGCGTGTTGTAGCGCATGCACCATCGGAAGACTTCTTGGCGGCAGATGATGGGATTGTCAAACACTTTCCGATCACGCAGAACTTCACGCTTGAGACTGGCGTTAAACGATTCTGCCAGGGCATTATCGGCACTTGTACCCACTGCTCCCATGGATTGGCGAACACCAAGTACAGCGCAGTGCTCTCTAAATGCTTGTGAGGTGTACACACTGCCATGATCGGAATGGAAAATTGCCCCTTTAAGGCTTCCGCGGACTTTTCTGGCATGAGATAAAGCTTCGATAACCAACGATACCCGCATGTGATCGGCTAGTGCATGGCCGACGAGTTTGCGCGAGTAGACGTCGATGACCGTGGCCAGGTACATGTTCTTGCCGCCCTTACACGGCAGGTACTGGGGTTGCCCGCAAATCGTGGACACGTAGTGGAGCTACCTAGTGGTTAGGCAGCTATTTCTTTTCTGCTGTTGATTGCGCCGGCGTGGTTCTCGAAGTCGACGGGGCTGACCATTCCGAGTGCAGAGTGCCGGCGCCGACGGTTGTAGACGACTTCAATCCAGTAGGCAACGGCCTTGCGTGCAGCATCACGGGTAGGCCATCGCTTACGGGTCGTAGAATTCAGTC
>NZ_LAYQ01000009.1 GCF_000988205.1 Corynebacterium minutissimum
TCCCGATCATCCTTTCCGGATAGTCGTTTCTGCTGCACATGGGCCCATTTGTAGTATCCAGACCGAGACACTTTTAATAGCCGTGCCATGCGTTTGATGCTGTAGTTTGCCTTCTCCTGCTGCATTAGTTCGAACTTTTCTGCTCGCGTTGCTTCGCGGCGAAGAAGGCTGTCGCTTTTGACAAAAACTCGTTATCCATCTTTGCTTCAGCCAGCTCTCGGCGCAGACGAGCATTCTCAGCACGAAGATCAGCCTCACTCATCCCATCCGAGCTCCTCGGCGTTCACGCTCGAGTTTGACCCACCGGCCTAAAAGCCCGGCGGAAACACCGATTTCCTTAGCCACATGAGCGATCGGTCGCTCTGACTCGATTACCAGGTTCGCGGCTTCACGCCGGTACTCAGGCGTGTACTTCTTGCGCTGTTGACTCACAATGAACATCCTCTCCTACGGACACAAGATCCGTACAAATAGGGTGTCCACTAAACGAGGGTAACCTCAGAAGGCTTTAACGTTCTCGCCTATGACACTCCGATGTCCACGATCGAAACCCTGAACCCAGCCCATCACGCTGAATAAACCCATGGCGCAACTGGAGGGAACGCAATGACTCCATCTGATTTCACCGTCGACATGGACTCCGCCGATTCGGTCCTTGAAGCAATGAGCGAGTGTCTGCGTTTAGATGAGGAGCTCAATGAGGAGAAACCGTGGGACGGCTTTGTGGTCGTGACCGGCCTCAACGAAGTACAAGGTGCATCACAAGCATGGCGCTTTGTCGGCAAGGAGACTCTGCCCACGCCGGTGGGCATACGCAATCCGGCACTCGACCCCGACCTGCTGGAATGGTTGCGACAGCTCACCGCCGATCCGGAACGCGGTAAGTGGCAGACGTGGATCGCGCGCTACGATCTCGCCTCCGATAGTTTCGACCACACATTCCTGTGGCCCGGAGAGGACGAAGGCTTTAACGTCCTTGGCTATGACACCCCGATGGCCACGATCGAAACCCTGAACCCGGCCTTCCACGCCGAATAACCGCGACCACAGGACCCATTTCAGCATTGGTATCGCCCCGGTAACGCCGACCCGTCTAGGTTGCTTGCCCAAGTAGAAGTAACGCGTGAGCGTTACTAGGGGGCTGCGTATGGAGCGCTGCACTACGCTGCTTCTTTGGTTTCGTGCTAGCGCGTCTTTATCTGGGAGTGCCGAACCTTCCGAGAAACCCGCCGAGAAGTCTCTTTACAAAGAACTCACCGACACCGATGGGCAAGTCCTCGGCGACCCGACGACGAACAAGTCCAACCCTCCCGCTCCTTTGATGTCGGCAGCTCCCTGAATGGTTCTGGATTGGGTGGTCATGTGAGAATTATCTTGGTGCCAAAACGGTGGATGCACCCGTGAGGAGGGGGTTCCTTCTCGCGGGTACATCTATTGGGCAAAGGTGTGAGGCCTAGCGTCCAAAATTCTGAACTGCATACAGCTTGCCGTCGGCGCCGATGGCCATGCCAATCCCCACGGACTTGGCGCGCGGGTCAAGCAGGTTCTTGCGGTGGCCGGGGGAGTCCATCCATAGCTGCACGATGCGGGCATCGGAGTAGTCGCTCCATGCCTGGAGGACGTTCTCGCCACCAGCCGGCAGGCCGGCGGGGTAGTGCGTCCAGTAGTTCGGGCGGTGACGGGTGTTGCCGTCGCGGCTCAAGGTGTTGGCCCAGTCCTGCGCCAGGTTGGTCAGGTTCGGGTCAACGCGCAGCGGTGCGAGGCCATTGGCCACGCGCTGGGCATTGGTTTGATTAATGATTCCCTGGACGCTGGCGGAGGTCTGCGGTGCCGGGGTAACTGGACCTGCCGCTGCGGGGACGGTGAAGCCGAACGCGGCCGGGTTGAACGTGCCGAAGGAACTTACAGCCTGAGCAGGGGCGTTGACGGAGCCAGCGAAGAGTGCTGCGGCGGCAGCAACGGGGGCAATGATCTTTGTGGCGGTGTGTCCAAACTGGAGGCGGAACATGGCGGGCACCTCTTTCTGCTTCAGGGTTAAGTGGCGGCTTTCCTGCCGCGTACCGAGCGGTACTTTCACTTAAAATTAAAGCTCTCTTCAGTGTGGAAAGGCCAGCTGACCAGCAGCTTTAAGTTTTCCCCTTATGTTTGCCGCCTTTTATGGCTCGTCTCTTAGGCTTCTTTAGATTTCCCCTACTTTTGGCCCAACTTTGCAAAGGTTGGGCCTTTAGTTTCGTGCAGTGGGGGTAATGTTCGGGGGTGGTCGTTCAGGATTATATTCCTATAAACAGGCCTTTTAGGCGAAAGGTGGCTAAATATGGCTAAAACTTTGGTTATTTCTTGGCAAAAGCATGGTTATCTTCTGTGAATGTATAGCTTGCACTTATGGGTGGTGCCGTGGCGCGGCGCGGACATATGGTGATGACGAGCGTGGATAGATCCTGGGAAGAACGATCGGACCGCCTAAAGATTAAGAAAACTAATACGTCTATTGGGGTAGCTTATCGTGATGGTGCGGGGTGACTGCGGAAGCCATTGCTAAGCTCATGCGCATGGTCCTTCATGCCGCGCCGCTGCTTCTCGATGGCGGCCTGGGAACCTACCTCGAAGCCCAGGGGCACGATATCTCCGGTCCGTTGTGGTCGGCGCGAGTGCTGCGTGAGAACCCAGCGCTCATCGAATCTGCCCACGCTGATTTCTTCGCCGCCGGTGCCCAAGTGGCCACCACGGCTTCCTACCAAGTCACCTTTGACGTCCTCGGCGAGGAGGCGGAAACACTTCTGCGCCGCAGTGTTGCGGTGGCACGTGATGCGGCAGGCGAGGCCGTCGACAAGCACGGCGCCCTGGAGGAATGCTTGGTTGCCGCATCCATCGGCCCTTATGGTGCAGGCCCAGGTGAGGGCACCGACTACGACGGAGCCTACGGCCTTAGCCGCGAGGAGCTGTACCGCTGGCATGCCCGCAGGGTAGCGGTGCTCGCGGATACGGACGCTGATTTTTTGCTTGCTGAGACCATCCCCAACGTCGATGAGGCTGCGGTACTGCTGGAGCTCCTGTCAGCTCAGCCCAAGCCCTTCGCGCTGAGCATTACCGGGGCCATTGCCGCTGACCCGGTCAAGCTCATGCGCGTCATTGACCTGGTCAACCAGGCACCACGGCTGGGTGCCGTGGGCGTGAACTGCGTGAGCGCGCCCCACGCGCTTGGTGTGGTGAAGATGCTGCACGCAGCCACCGATAAGCCGTTGCTGGCTTGTCCCAACAGCGGCGAACTCTGGGACCACGGCGCCCATGAGTGGCGGCCGGCCCCCGCTGGCGCGGTGAGTTTGGCTGAGGCTGCAACGGATCTCGTGACTGCCGGCGTTAGCCTGCTGGGCGGGTGCTGCCGCGTGGGGCCTACTGAGATACGCCAGCTGCGCGCTTCCATCCTTCGCGCAACAAGCGACTCATCTGGGCAATAACGAAGGAATACCAGGACAACCCCACGGCACGGGGGATACAGTATTGCTATGAAAAAATCTTCTTTCCTCGCAGCATGCGCTGCGCTCCTCGTCGCATCACTGTCCGTCCCCGCCGCCAACGCCGAACTGACCCAAACTGAGCGGGATCAATTCCGTACCGACCCCGTTGGCGCGATTGCCTGGCAGGCCATCAAAGGCTCTTCGGAATATGTTCGCGCTGATGGCAACACCATGATGGCCGCGTCCTTCTTCTCTATGACTATGCCGGGGCAGAGCATCGGCATGCCCGCACTGGAGAACTGCGCAGAGCGCGTCGGCTCCTCCGCGCCGGAGGGCGGCGTTCGCTACGTGGCGGCCGCCCTGTGCGCCACCTTCGATCCGAATGCCCGCGGCGAGGTGCAGCGCGGGGACTTTGGCTACGGGCCGTTGCGCTAAGCCTCACTGTGGTCAGTCGCGCTACGCCACGTAGTGCGTAGCGCGTAGGATCGGGTGCTGTCTTAAGGAGGATTGATGCGCAAGCACGTGGTGATCATGGGAGTCTCGAGCTGCGGTAAGTCCACGGTGGGGGAGTTGCTGGCGCAGCGCACCGGCCTGCCTTTTCGGGATGGGGACGATATGCATCCGAAGACGAACATCGAGAAGATGTCCTCGGGGCAGGCGCTTGACGACGACGACCGCAAGCCCTGGCTCGAGTCCATCGGCCGCTTTCTCGCGGACCAGGACGCCGGGGCCATCGTGGGCTGCTCCGCGCTCAAGCGCTCCTACCGCGACATCATCCGCGCCGCGGCACCGGATACGGTCTTCGTGCACCTGCACGGCTCCTACGATTTGCTCAAGGAGCGCATGAGCCAGCGCTCTGGGCACTTCATGCCGATCTCCCTGCTGGATTCACAGTTCGAGACGCTCGAGGAACTGCAGCCGGGGGAAGCAGGCATCGTGCTGGATGTCAGCGCCGCCCCGGAGGAACTTGCCGCCGCGGCGGCCGAGTACCTGCAGGTCTAGAGCAGCGCGGCGGCGCCGTAGAAGATAAGGACGACGCCGAAGCCGATCGCGGAAATCAGTGCCTGGTTGACGGTCCACGTCCGAAGCGTGGTGGCTACGTCCATGCCCATGAGCCGGCCGACCAACCAGAAGCCGGAGTCATTGACGTGGCTGCCAAAGACGGAACCTGCCGCGGTGGCAAGCGTGATGAGGACCAGCTGGATTTCCGTGAAGCCGCCTGCCTCCACGGCGGGCACCATGAGGGCTGCGGCAGTGGTGAGGGCAACGGTGGCTGAGCCCTGTGCCAGGCGCAGAGCTACCGCGATGAGGTAGCAGGCCAGGATAACGGGGATGCCGAGTCCGGACATGGAATCCGCCAGCGCGTCACCGATGCCGCTGGTGCGCAGCACCCCGCCAAACATGCCGCCGGCACCGGTGATGAGGATGACGGAACAAATCGGACCAAGCGAAGACTCCACGGTCTTTTCGATGGCGCTCTTGCTTTCCCCGCGGCGCAGGCCCAGCACGGCCATCGCCGCAAGAGTGGTGATCAGCAGGGCGATCGGGGTCTGGCCTAAGAAAATGAAGAAGCGCACCCATGAGGCAGCGGGGTCGACGAGGCCAGCGGTGCCCAGCGTGGTCAGCCCGGTATTGCCAAAGATAAGCACCATGGGGATGAACAGGATGCTGAGAACCGCGAACGGGGAGGCTGGGCGCGCCGGCAGTTCCGCTTCGCTCACCAGCGCGCCGGTGACCGCTTCCTCGAGGCGGTAGGGGTACTTCTTTCCTAGGTGGAGCCCGAAGCGGTAGCCGGAGAGATACCACGTGGGCAGCGCGACGAGGAGACCGAAGATAAGGATGAGGCCGATGTTCGCGCCGAAGAACTCACCAGCTGCGACAGGTCCCGGGTGCGGTGGGACAAAGACGTGCATGACGGAAAAGGCGCCGGCGGCGGGGATGCCGTAGGCCAACACTGGGCCATCGAGGCGCCGGGCGACGGCGAAGATGACCGGCAGCATCACCATGAGACCCGCGTCGAAGAAGATGGGAAAACCCATGATGAGGGAGGCCACGCCCAGAGCCAGGGGCGCTTTGTCCTCGCCGAAGAGTTTCACGAGGGCGTCGGCAAGCGTCTTGGCACCGCCGGAGGTCTCCGCCAACCGCCCGATCATGGCGCCCAGGCCCACCAGCAAGGCCACGGAACCCAACGTCGATCCGAAGCCGCTCGTCATGGTGGGCACCACGCCATCCAGTGGGATGCCGGCGGCCAACGCAGTCAGCGCGGAGACCGTGACGAGGGTGACGAAGGCGTGCACCTTGAAGTAGATGACAAGGACCAAGATGACCGCAATTGCAGCCGCGGCGATGCCGAGAAGTGGTCCTGTCGTAAGTGTGGGTTCCCACGTATCCATGACATTCATGGATGCTGATTTTACTAATGCAACGTGCGGTGATCTAGGGACTACACCCCGAGGGCCGGGCCCACCGTGGCCCAACTGATGGCCAGCTCACGTCGGAACAGCCCCCACGTGTGGCGTCCTTCCGGAAGCTCGTAGTAATCGAGATCCACGCCAGCTGCGGTGGCTTGCTTGGCGTAGTAGGAACTGCACCAATAATCCAAGCGCTCATTGAGGCCTAGTGCCGGCAGCGGTGAGTCCTCAATGTCGACATCAAAGTCCGCCGGGCCACCGCGTGAGACGATGACAAACGTCTTCCTGCCGTGCTGCTTATCGAGGTTGAGAACCGGCGAATGCCGAGCCCACGCCGGATCCCACGGTGCACCAAAGGAGCGCGCCGGGTCCGTGCCGTAGAACGCCGCGCTGACCCACGCGAAGCCTTGCGCGACAACGCCCGTGGTCGAGGGGCAACCGGAGATGGAACCGGCCACCTTGAACCGCGGATCATAGGTGGCAAGTTCGAGTGCTGGGCCGCCAGAGTTGCTCACGCCCGCGATGCCGTCGGTACCGTTGCCGTGAAACTCGGCGTCGATAAGCTGCGGGAGCTCCTTGGTCAGGTAGGTGGCCCACTTGTACTTTCCGTGCGTGTCGTGCGGCTGGGCCCAATCGGACATCATTGAGCCATAAGCACCGCGCGGCGAGACAACATTGACCTGCTTGTCCTGGAAGAACTCGGAGGCTCCTCCGCCGTCCCACCACAGTGCGTCCTCGCCTCCTCCGGCACCACCGAGCAAGTAATAGGTCGGGCGGGGCTGAGTATTCTCCAATCCACCCGGCGGGAGAATAATGTCGTTGGTGATGACGCGGTCCATGGATGGTGAGTAGGCCTTGAACTGCCACACGTTGTCCTGGATGTGCTGCAGCTCGCGCAGCTGTGCCGGCGCGGCGGTGGCTGGCGGGCGCGTGGCTTCTGGCGCCACGACGGGAATCTTTAACAGCTGGAGCAGCGGTCCCCATACGGCAAAGATGTTCTCCGCGAAGAGCACCGGCGCCAACGGACCCAGCGCGATGGGATCGAGAGCAGAGGAGTGCTGATCAATGTTGGTGACCTCGCTGCTCAGCGAGTCTGCTGAGTGTGCGGAATCAACTGAAGACTGCGCGTGTGCGAGATGAGTGTGGGGAGGAGAAAGAATCAGCCCCACCGAAAGAATGCCCGCGAGCGCGGTGCGAGAGGAAAGCATTATCTCAGAATATCCAACAAACATTGCATCGACTGCATTAGTGCATTAGTACATAACAGCGCTAGTGGGGCTGGGCGCTCCAAACCGGAGAAACGTAAACCCCCGACCGCATGGGGGCGGTCGGGGGTTTACGCACTCTCTCGCAGCCGGACTAAGCGCCGGCGTGCTGCACACTCGTTATGTAGAGGAGGGGGCTGTTATTTAGAACAGGCCCTCAGCCTTCTTGCCGGTGTCCTTGACGGTGATCTCGCGGGAATCAACGTTCTGGTCGTTGTGGGTGGACTTGTCACCGTCGAGGCGGGAAATCTGGGTGACCTCGATGTAGTTCTTCAGGCGGCCTTCCTTGGTGTTGCCGTCGCCGAAGTCCAGGTTGGCAACGCGAGCGGACTCGCCAGCGTTAATCGGGTTGGCCAGGGTGACCTCGAAGGAGCGGGTGGAGGTCTTCTCGTCGAAGCCAAGGTCGCGGATGTGCGCACCATTGGAGGAACGCGGGGTGATCAGGCGGTCAACACCCTTCGGGCCCTCAGCGGTCTTGACGTCAACGCGGTACTGAACTGCCGGGTAGTTGCCGTAGTAGCGCTCGGTGCCGACGTTCTCCAGGCGGAGAGCAACGGTGCCTGCGAAACCTGCGTGCTTAGCGCCAGAGGTGGTCAGAACCGGCTTCAGGTCCAGCTTCTGCTTAGCCTCATCGGTCTTGCCGTTCTCGACGTCCTCCTGGACCTTCTTGTCGGCTTCCTCTTCCTTCTTGCCTTCGGCCTCGGAGACAACCTTCTCCTCCGGAGCAACCTCGTTGTCCTTGATGACCTCAGCGTCAGCCTCCGGGGACTTCTCCTCCTCAACAACCTTCGGGTCGTTGACGTCGGTGGTGTTCTGAGCGTCCTTGTTCGGAGCGTAGGAATCAGCGATGTCGTCGTAGAGCTTGACGCGAACCTCGTTCTTCATCGGCTGCATTGCGGACCAGAAGGTCGGGGTGGACCAGGTGCCGTTCGGCTTGCAGTACTGCTGGGTACCGGTCATGTTCAGAACGCGGAAGCCGTAGGTGGCCTCACCGGTGTGGTTCGGCGGAACATCGTACGGGCCGATGGACTGGCCAGCCTCCCAGGACAGGGAGTAGGAAGCGGAGGCGCCGAGCTTGGTGGCGATCTGGTGGGAGATGCCGAAGGAGCCCTCAGAGTTCTTGCCGGAGCCCTTGCCACCTGCGTTCATGGAGGTGGTCTCGGTGCGGTCACCGTTGACGGACAGGGTGATGGACTGGGACTTGGACAGGTCCTGCTGCAGCGGGATGTCCTTCTTGGTCTGGTTGGTGGTGGAGATGGTGCCTGCCGGCATGAAGTTATCGGTCACCTTGTAGACCACGGTGCGGTGGTCCTCCCACGGGTTGCACACCGGGCGCGGGTTGAGCACGTTGGCCTTCATGTGGTCGGAGCCGTGGCTGGTGTGGACGATGGGGAGCTTGGCGTTAACGGCCGGGGTCTCCGGGTAGGACTCGGTGTGGGTTGCTGCGGATGCAGCCGGTGCGATGAGGGCGGTGCCTGCAATCGCGAGGCCGGCGATGAGGCCGGCGGTACGACGACGCATGGTCATGGTTGTTCTCCTGGATGAAAAAGTTTGGGGCAATGTGGTGACGCACTGTGGTGGCGCTGCGTATGCGCTGTAGCGCTCAGTGCGTGACGTGAAGCAACGATAAGGTGACTTTCAGGATCGCGCACCCTAAGGATTGTTTATATTTTTGGATAGCGAAGTATATTTCGATAGGGTGACGCGAAGGTGAACAATTGGCTAAGAAATTTGCGCCGACCTTGGTTTTGTCCAACTAGACCGTATTCTGGGAAAACGTCTCTTTGACCATTTGGTCACAAACTAAAGAATGACCCCATACGGGGTGGGAAAAGGTTGCGCGCAGCGCTTATTGCCAGGCCATTTTTAGCCCCAGGGGTGCGCGCGTGATTGTGTGAAGGTCTTCGGGTTACTTAAAAAATTCTTAGGGGTGGCGCGTTAATCCTCTTCAATTTCCGGATCTTCGGCGCGCGCTTGCTCGAACACCTCAGCCGCTGCGCGCAGGTTAATGGTGCCGATGATGAGGCCCACCACGATGTCCGGCCACGGGCTTGCCCACACCAGCATGAGTAGGCCGGCGCCGAGAATGAGGATATTGGCGGCGACATCATTGCGTGCCGCCAGCCATGCGCCGCGCGTGAGCGCGCTGCCGTGGCGAAGTTGTATGAGCAACACCGCGCAGAGCAGGTTGATGAGCATCGCCGCCACGGCCGTGCCCGACAACGTAAGTGGCTCAGGCACAGCGCCGGTGATGATCTTCCATATCGCCATGCCATAGGACGCCAATGCCGGAATTAGGATCAGCCCGGCTAGGCCATAGCTTGCTTTGCGACGCCCCTCCGCCGACCAGCGCAGCGCGAGCAGGACGAGCGCATTGATGAGAAAGTCCTCGAGGAAGTCGGCGGCGTCAGCAAACAGTGCCGCCGAGCCGATGATGGAGGCGATGATGAACTCGCCGAAGAATCCGAGGAGGTTCAGCGCGGCGACCCAGGCGACAATGTGCCGGGCGCGCGCGTTCAGGGTAGAGGAGGAGAGTTCTTGAGACACGGCACCTGAGCTTAGTGGCTGAGGTGCCGTGTCCCAATTTGTTTTTCTTATGAACCGTTTCGGATTAGTCGACGATGGCGACGTCGTCTTCTCGGCGGTGTTTCTCGCCAGCGAAGCCGCCGAAGGCTGTGATGAGGCGGTCGCGGCCAGGATGATGATTCCCGGTGTGGAACTGGGGGTCTCGTTGGAAGCGTTCAACGCGGTGGCAAGGAAGGGGAGCAGCCCCGATACTGCTGACGCGATATTGGCGGAGATGGCCACGCCGGAATAGCGGACGTTGGCGGGGAAGACCTCTGAGAGCAGGACGCCTGACACGGAATAGGTGATGGTGACCAGGGACAGCCCAATGCAGACCGCAAGCGTGAGGAGAACGGCATTGCCGGTATCGATCATCGCCCACAGCGGCCACGCCATGATAGCGGTGGCAAGCGCGCCGTATCCGATAACACGACCCGGGCCAATCTTTTCACCGATGCGTCCGAAGATGATGTTGATGAAGATTTGGCACACAGCGCCGAGGAGGGTGGCGTTCACGACGGTCTGGCGTTCGAAGTCCAGCGTGGTTGTGGCGTAGGAGAGGACATAGGTGCTCATGACGAAGAAGCCGCCGATGCCGAGGAAGGCGGCCGCGGAAGCAAGGCACAGTTGTGGGAAGTGCTGCGTGAAAAGTTCCTTCAGTGAGCCTTGGTGCGCAGCCTCGTCGGCCTCAGCTTCCTCTTCGAGGGCTTTGTAGACAGGAGATTCTTCAGCCTTTGTGCGAATCCACAGTGCTACTCCAAGGAAGGGGAAAGCGATGAGGAAGGGAACACGCCAGCCCCAGGAGCTCACCGCGTCATCATCAAGCATGAGCACAAGCGCGAAGGCGCCGGAGGAGAGCAGTGTGCCGGCGGGGGAGCCGATCTGCACGAAGGCCGCGTAGCGGCCGCGCTTTTCAGCCGGTGCGTGTTCGATAGCCATGGTCGTTGCACCGCCCCATTCGCCGCCGACGGCGATTCCTTGAAGCAGGCGCAAGATGACGAGAGCGATGGGTGCCCAGATGCCAATGCTGTTAAAGGTGGGCAGAAGGCCGATGATTCCGGTGGCCACACCGATGACAACGATGGAGATGATGAGTGCTGGTCGGCGGCCCATCTTATCGCCAATCTGGCCGAAAATGACTGCACCGAGAGGGCGGGCAAGGAAGCCCACGCCGAAGGTGGCGAAGGAGGCTAGGGTGGCGCCGGTGCCTGACATTCCCGAGAAGAAGAGATCGTTGAAGACGAGCGCGGCCGCGGTGCCGAAGAGGAAGAAATCATACCATTCGAGGGCTGTGCCAACGAACGCGGAACTGGCGATACGGAAGACATCTTTTGACTCGACCTTGATTTGCTCGGGGTCAGATTGGACCGGGGCAGCCGGGGGTGGATTGGTAGTCATATCCAGGTGCTCCTTGTGTGAAGTGCGTTACCTTTCCTGGAAACGATAGGTGTAGGTCACCTGAAGGGGGATGTTCTGGCAGCATTTATATGCATCACCCCATCGACTGGGCGGCAGAAGTGTGCGGTTGCACAGGACTTAAGGTGTCGCGCGGTGCAGTGCGAGCAGCACTCGGGCCGCGTCCTTGGGCCGGGTGATATCAAGGCCGGTGAGCTCAGTAACGTGTCGCAAGCGGTTGAGTACGGTGTTGCGGTGGCAGTTCAGCGCTTCGGCGGAGTCCTTGATGGAGCCGCAGTCCAGGTAGGTGGTGATGGTTCGGTACAGCGGCGCGTTCTCAAGGCGCATTTGGGCAATGGTCTGCGTCAGCTCCGTCATGCCGCTGGCTGTGAAGTCTGCGAGGGCATCTCCTGCGACAGCCCAGAGTGCATCCGCCGCTTCGGTGAGTTGGCTCAGCGGGCCGGTGGAGTCGAAGATGCGCGGCGCTTGCTGCGCCGCCGCGCGAACTCCGGCTAAGCCGATGACGTCGCGGAAAAGTATGCCCGAGATCGTCGTCAGCCCTGCGCCGGTGTCCTTTGCGGTCTGTTCGCTGGGCCTTTGGTCTCTAGGCCAGAAGGTAACGAACATCCCGCGCACAGGGTGGCCGAAGGCCTCGCCGGAGGAGATGGGGGCGTCGAGAAGCGCGCGCAATTCCACCGCCGCGGTGGGGTGCGCCACCACGACGTCGAAGTGGGTGCCAGCATCGATGTTGAGTGCGCGGGCGATCTCCGCGATGCCGAGCGTGCCCAGGGACTCGGCAGCGAAGAGCCGTTCCAGGTGCCGGGCGTGAGCGCGGTGCACGTTGTGCTGCCCGCGCGCCTCCTCCAAGCGGTAAGCATCGCGCACCACGAGGTTGTACATCGTCACAACCGAATGCACCTGCGCCACGTGGTCGATGAGCACCTCCTGGTCCACGCCGGCCGCGCGGCGGAGGTGTTCCCAGAGGACCGTGAAGTCGAGCTGGATGGCGTCGATCAGTGTGGCTAGTTCCACCCCCTGGTGCGCGCGCCGCCGGCCGAGGCTTTGCGCATGGGCGCGAAGCTCCTCCTCATCCATCGCGCCGACCAACACGTCGGTGATGCGCGCGAAGACCTCGAAGGCTGTGAGGCGTAACTCGTCTTCGCTCACCAACGAGTCGCCATAGCGCCCTGAACGAGTAAAAGCAGCGAGGAAATCCTCCACCAGGCGGGGGATGGTGCCGTGGACCTCCGCGACGATGTCGCGCCAGCGTATTTCGTGCATATGCACAACGCTACACGCTCAGCGGTGGTGAATTGCCCTGCAGGTAGCGAGGTGCCTCACCGATCTGGCTAGCATGTGGTGACAAACACAGCACGGTGCTCGTGCAGCTTGTCAGAGAAGCAGGAGGACGCATGATTACGCGCATCGACAACGCCCATATCCTGACCCAAGACCCCGCGCGGCCGGTCACGGATGCGGTGGCCTTGGCCAACGGGTGCATCCTCGCGGTGGGGGAGGACGCCCGCGCGCTGCCCGCCGATGAGACGTGGGACGCCGGTGGCCGCACGCTGACCCCGGGCTTTAATGACGCGCATTCCCACACCGTGTGGTTTGGCCAAACGCTGCTGGAGGTGGATCTATCCCGGGCCACAACGCCAGAGGAGGTCTATTCAGCGTTGCACGATGCTGAGCCAAACCCCGATGGTTGGGTGGTGGCCGCAGGGTTCCGCCCCTCCGGGCTGGATGCGCCGGTGGAGATTGCGCAGCTTGACCACGCCACCGGCGGGGCTCCGCTGCTGATTAAGCACAACTCGGGCCATGCTTACACGGTCAACACCGCGGCACTGCGCGCGGCGGGCGTCGATCCCGCCAACCCACCCGAGGTCGAAGGCGGCGAGTTCGTTCGCGATGCCGACGGGCACTGCACCGGGCTGCTCGATGAAAACGCCATGCGCGCCATCCAAGAGGTAACCCTGCCGGAATCGGGCGAGGAGATCGCCCGCGCCCTGGAGCTGGCCACGCGCCGCTACCTAGAGCGCGGACTGACCTCCGTCACGGATGCCGGGGTGGCTGGCGGCTGGATCGGGCACAGCCCGCGCGAGATTGCCGCCTATCAGAACGCCACCCTGCATACCCGCATGCAGGTGATGGTGACCATGGATGTGCTCCACGAGATCTCCGGACACGCCTCCGACGGCCCCGGCTGGGGCCTGGATGGTGGCCTGCGCACCGGCTTCGGCGATGAGTGGCTGCAGATCGGCCCCGTCAAGATCTTCAGCGATGGCTCCCTACTAGGTACCACCGCCGCACTGACGGAGAATTACGCCTGCTGCTCCCATCACGGATACTTCCAGGGTGACCCGGAACAGATGCGCACCCGTGCGCTGCAGGCGGCGAATTCCGGCTGGTCACTGGCCATCCACGCCATCGGCGATGCGGCGGTGGATTTTGCGATAGAGACGCTGGAGGAGGCCGTCGACAAGCATGGCGTGCCCGCCATGCCACACCGCATCGAACACGGCGGCGTGGTGCGTCCCGATCAGATTGAGCGCCTGCGCGGCCAGCCCATCGTGGTGGTGCCGCAGCCGCTGTTCATCCGGGCTTTCGGCGACGCGATGACGGATGCCCTCGGCCCGGAGCGCACCGTGTGGAGCTACCCAGGCAAGCGGCTTCTCGACGCCTCCCTCATCCTCCCCGGCAGTTCCGATCAGCCCGTGGCACCCGGGGTGCCCCTGGAGGTCATGCAGGCCTTCGTGGAGCGGCGCACCGCCTCGGGCCGGGACTATGGGGCGGAGGACCGTTTGACCCCAGCCGAGGCTCTCTATGCCTACACCGCAGGTTCGGCCGCGGCGACGGGCTGGGCCGGGCGCAAGGGGCAGGTGATGCCGGGGCAGCTGGCGGATTTCGTGCTGCTTTCCCAGGACCCGCTGAATACTGACGATCTATCCACCATCGACGTGGCCGCCACCATCGTGGGCGGCGAGCTGCGCTACGGAAGTTTTTAAGGAGTAGAAATGCGAGCAACCACTAACGAACAATTCCTGGCCGATTTCCAGGCCATGTCCGCCAACGGCGCCACTCCGGGGGGCGGCGTGGAACGCCAAGCGGCGAGTGCCGGCGATAACCTCAACCGCGCCTGGTTCCACGAGGTCCTGGAACCCCTCGGGGCGCGCGTCATCTACGACGAGATTGGCAACCAGTACGGTCTCTTCGAGCTCGCCCCCGGCGCCGAGTACGTGGGCCTGGGCTCGCACCTGGATTCGCAGCCCTTGGCCGGCCGTTTCGACGGTGCTTATGGCGTGCTGGCAGCAGCTCATGCCGCCGGGCGCGTGGCGCAATCGGGTGCCAAGGCGCGCTATAACCTGGCGGTCATCAATTGGTTCAACGAGGAGGGCTCGCGCTTTGCGCCTTCCATGATGGGCAGCTCCGTGTTTGTGGGAACGTTGGCGCTTGACGACGCCTACTCCGCCACCGATCTCAGCGGCGTCACCGTCGCGGAGGCTCAAGAAGAGGCCGGCTGGGCCCCGCGCGGTGAAGCTCCGAAGCTCGCGGCCTATGCGGAGATCCACGTCGAGCAAGGTAAGGAGCTTGAAGCTGCAGGCAACACGATTGGTTTGGTCACCGCCACGTGGGGCGCGAAGAAATTCCAGGCGGTGGTCTCCGGTGAACAGGGCCATACCGGCTCTACTCTGATGGCCGATAGGAAGGATGCGCTCTTCGGCGCCTCCCTTATTATCTCTTCCGTGGAGCGCCTGACCCACGAATTCGCAGCAGGCCAGCTGCAGGCCTCGGTCTCGCAGCTGACGCTGGAACCGAACTCGCCGGTAACCATCGCGCGCGAGGTGCGCTTCAACGTCGATGTGCGCTCGCCCTCCACGGAGGTGCTGGACAAGGCCCAAGCACGCCTGCAGGAGATCATCGCTGCGGCGGAAGAGGAGTCCCGCACCTCAGTCGAGCTATCCCCGACGCATGAGTGGGCTCTCAACCCCTACCCGGCGGCCGGCGTCGCGCTGGCCCGCGAGGTAGTAGAGGAACTGGGCTACTCGCACCAGGAGATCTATACGGTGGCCGGCCATGACTCGACCAACCTCAAGGAGGTGGTGCCGACGGTCATGCTCTTCATCCCGTCCGTCGACGGCATCTCGCACAACGAAAAGGAGTTCACTACGGCGGAGGACTGCGTGGCCGGCCTAGACGTGCTGACGCACGTGGCGCAGCGCCTCGTGGAATCCGGGTGCGGGGAAGGCTAGGCGCCCAGCGCGCCGCCGCGCAAGACGCGCTAGTTGCTATCGGTCTTAGTCGTTATCGCTCCACGGCTCGTAGCCAAAGGCCTGTAGTGCGACCTCGAATCCGCGCTTCATCGCGGTGAGCTCTTCCTCGCTGAACTCGTAGGTGCGTAAGCGCACTGGGCCGGTAAGTGGGACATGGAGCAGGAAGCGACGGCCTTCTTCGGTGATGTCGCGCAATCGGCGGCGCAGGTCCTCCGGATCGTCGTTGAGCGCAATGAGATCATCACGCACTAAGCGCTTGACAGCCTGCCCGATGGTGGCGGGCTGCCATCCCAGTTCCTTGCGCAGCTGAAGGATCGGGATGGGGCCCTTCTTATCGATGAGCCGCAGAAGCGAAAGATGGGAACCGGTGATTCCGTACTCGCGGCGCGCTTCTGTGTCGAACCTAGCCCGGGCGCGTTCGAAGCGGCGGTACTCCGCGATGGTCTCAGCGATTGGATCAATATCTGTCACGTAATCAAGCGTAAAAGTTCGGGGAGGGAATCTGCAACCGAGTTCCAAGAACACACTTTTAGCCACCTTATTGGTGTTAGGCGGGGGTAATATAAAGGAAATTTATGCCGCTAGTCGAAAGAGTTTGATCCATCCAGCGGAAGCGGCGGTAAATAGCAGATGAAAAGGACTTTTATCGGGTTCGGAATGCAAGAGGCGGCTGTATTCTTTGCCCGTCCGCGGGGGTGAGTTTAAAAACTGGTGACACGAGACGCAAATGTGACTATTGTTAACGTGCAGTCAATCTTTGGCTCCCTACATTTTGTATGACTCCTAAGGAGAATCCATGAAGATTTCCCGTTCCCTTGCTGCAGTAGCCCTGTCCGGTACCCTCCTCCTCGGCGGCACCACCGTTGCAATCGCCCAGATTCCGGACGCAGCAGACAGCACCGAAGGTATTGGGCTGCCGGCGACCATTGTGGTTGATGGCGTCACCTACTTCAAGGACACGACCGCCGAAGAAGGTAAGGGCGGTTACAAGTCCGCAGACGGCAAGAAGACTCTGACCTACTTGGAAGCAAAGGCCATCGTCGATCGTCAAAAGGATGCGGAAAAGGGTTCTGAGTCCGAGACCTCCACCTCTGAGACGACGAGCGCCGAGGCTTCCGCGTCGGACACGACCACCACTACCAAGGCCACTGACCCGGCGGGAAGCGAGACCTCTAAGACCTCCGAGCCGAAGGAATCTCCCACGAGCTCGAGCGAGACCTCGTCCTCCAAGCCTGCTGACAATTCCGAGAAGTCCTCTACCTCCGCCACCACGACTAAGACTGCAGAGCCGTCTACTTCCAAGACCGCGGAACCAGGCGACAAGAAGAGCTCCGCTGAGGGTGTACTGTCCTCCAAGGACGGCAAGCCGACTCCGCTGGCTATCTTCGGCATCGTTGCCGGCGTTCTCGCTGCCGTTGCTGCTGCCTTCCCGGCTATCGCGAAGGCCCTGAACCTCAACATCAAGCTGCCTTTCTAAGGCTAAGTAGCTTCTAGGTTCTTTTTGCCCCTGCCTCGTTGAGGCAGGGGCTTTTGTCTTGGGTTAAACCGGCGTGGTTTCCTGTAATAAGAACTTCAGCGCCCGGGCCGCTCACACTGAGGGCCACAGGGCGCTGAAGTCTCTCTATCTCTCTCTGTGTGCGTTCTCTCCAACGCACGACATACAGTATGCAACTGATCGGCAGACAATGTGAAGCTTAGACTCGCCTAAAAGGCAGAGGTGAGCTGTGAGTCTGCTGTGCTGGTTGAATTCCGCTGGTTATCGCCACCAAGACGCAATGGAGTCTGTACGGGGAGTTGCCCCCGGGGCTAATAATCGGGGTTATGGAGAGCCAAAAACGGACGGATTAATGGGGCGTTGTGAGCGGGGGAGCTTTTCCACCACAAGGCGGTAGGAGTCCGTCACAAGTTCGGTAAGAAGCTGCGGGGTGAGGCGGGGATCTGGGTGTACGGACACCCAGTGGCGCTTGTTCATGTGATAGCCGGGTGTGATGAAGGCGTGCTCGCTGCGCAGCGCTTCGGCGTCCAGGGGCTCGGCTTTGAGGATGGCCTGCTGGCGGCCAGTTGCCGCGGTGAGAAGGAGGAAAACCTTGCCGCGTACCTTGAACACGTCCCAGTCAGGGCCGAAAGGGTGCGTCAACGTCGCGCCGGGGAGTTCGGTGGCGCGGGCGCTAGCGCAGGCGTGGACATCCAGTGGAGAAGAAGAATCCATGTGAACCAGGCTAGGTGAAAAACACCGCTGGGCCCCTCCCGCGATTCCTCGGGGAAGGGCCCAGCAGCGTCTCTATCAAGTTCCTCCGATTATCAGCCACTGGCCGCCCTCCGGAGGATGAGGGGTTCTCTCTCTCGCATGCGCTCTCTCAAACGCACAACACAGAGTATGGCGGCCAGTGCTGGCACCGCCATGAACTCCGCCTGGCAGTTTTCTGCTAGTCGATTTTTGCTAATCAAAACGCGCGGAACGCTTCTCCAGAAATGCCGTGACTCCCTCCTTGTGGCCAGCCGAGGCCATCTGCGCGTACTGCGTCGGCTCCTCCCAAGCCAGCTGCCTATCGAGCTGCCCCAGAGCCGTGCGGTTGATGGCCTCCTTTGCTTTGGCCAGGGCATCGCGCGGGGCGATGTGCAGGCGCTGTGCTACCTCCAGTGCAGCGGCCAGCGCGTAGCCTGGGGTGCGCGTGTGGTTACGAGACCTGCAGCCTCGGCCTCGGCGACGCCGAGCTTGTCTTGCAGCAGTGCCAAGGCGAGCGCGCGGTGGCGCCCCACGGAGGCCAGCGCGGTGAGGCTCACGCCGCCGTCAGGGATAAGGCCAATCTTGCCGAAGGGCAGCGTGAAGTAGGAATCCTCACCAGCCACGATGAGATCGCAGGCAAAAGCCAGCGAAGCACCCGCGCCAGCGGCCGCACCTTCGACTGCGGCGATGACGGGAATCTCGGCGGCCTGAATCTCAGTCACCAGTGCGTTGAGCTGGGGAAGCATGGTGGACTCGGCCGGGTTGGGAGTCTCGCCCGCAGCTTGCGCGGCGGCTGCCTCTTGCGCGGCGGCGACGAGATCCGCTCCGGCACAGAAGGCGGTTTCATCGCCGGTGATGATGAGGGCGCGGATGGCGGGGTCAGAGGAGGCGTCGGCAAGCGCGGCGGAGAGGGCTAGACAGTGTTCCTTGGCAATGGCGTTGCGGCGCGCGGAGTTATTGATGCGTGCGACGAGGACGGAGCCTTCGCGGCGGGTGAGGATGGCATCGGTCATGGTTTAGTCCTTAACAAGCTCGGTGAGGGAGGAAATGATGCGCTCGGCCTCAGCGGAGATGCGGGAGACGATTTCGGAACAGGGTGCCACATCGTGGATTAGACCCTGCGACGTTCCGCAGGTCCACACGCCTGCATCCAAATCACCGGTTTCGTAGACTGCACGGCCGCGCTTGCCGGCAACGAGGTGGCGGATATCCCCAAACTCGGCGCCCTGAGCTAGGCGCTCGGCCACCTCATCGCTTACAGCGTTCCTGGCCACGCGGGTGGAATTGCGCAGCTCGCGGAGGATGAGCTGGGTATCCAGTTCGCTGCGCTCCACGATGGCCTGCTTGACGTTCTCGTGCACTGGGGCCTCGGTGGAAGCCACGAAGCGGGTTCCCATGTTGATGCCCTCGGCGCCCAGTGCCAGGGCGGCAGCGAGCCCGCGGCCATCCGCGAAGCCGCCTGAGGCCACGATGGGGATGTCCAGCTGGTCCGCGGCGGCGGGAATGAGCACGAGTCCCGGAATGTCATCTTCGCCGGGGTGGCCGGCGCACTCGAAGCCGTCGATGCTCACGATGTCGACGCCCACCTTCTGTGCACTCAGCGCATGCCGCACGGAGGTGCACTTGTGGATGACAGTGATGCCAGCATCCTTGAAAGCCGGCATGTGGTCCTTGGGATTGTTGCCGGCGGTTTCTGCAATCGTGACGCCTTCCTCAATGATGACGTCGCGGTATTCCGCATAGGGCGGTGGGGTAATTGCCGGGAGCATGGTGAGGTTGACGCCGAAGGGCTTATCGGTCAGCTCGCGCGTGCGGCGAATCTCGTGGCGCAAGTCTTCCGGGGTGGGCTGCGTAAGCGCGGTAACGACGCCGAGGCCGCCGGCGTTGGAAACCGCGGCGGCGAGTTCAGCGCGGCCGACCCATTGCATGCCGCCTTGGATGATGGGGTGCTCGATGCCGAGCATGTCGGTGACGCGGGTGGAAATCATGAGTGTTGTGCTCCTTGGTGGTGCGAGGTTGTGGGGGGAGGAGGGTGAATGAAAAGGTGAATAGCTATTCGGAAAAATGGGCGTGCAGGCGGTCCCTGAGGTCGTCGGGCAGGGCGATGGGGCGGCGCTCAGAGGTATCGATAAGCACCAGCGTCGCCGTCGCAAACACGCACGACGTTCCGTCCTGAATCAGTTCGTGGGAAACCTGGTAGGAGGTGGTTCCGATGCGCGAAATCCACACCCGCGCCTCGATGGAATCGGTGTAGGTGAGCTCGGCGTCGTACTGCACTTCGAGGGAACGCACCACGTGAGCATAGGAATTGGTGGCAATTGGGCCGCTTAGTTTGGCAGCCGCACGGACGCGCGCTTCCTCTAAAAGCGTGACCATCGTGGCGTTATTGACGTGGGCGTTCGCGTCTTGGTCGGACCACCGCAAGGCAAGGGTTATCGGGATGGCGTTGGCGGGCGCGCGCATTGTTCCTCCTGGGGAGAGCGGGTAAAGTGATGCGTATTACTATACATACGAATTGTGGTTCGTCACTCGAATCGTGAGGAGAACGCCATGACAGATCTTCTGGGAATCGATGCTCTGCTGAGCGAAGAAGAAAAAGCTACCCGTGACCGCGTCGCCGCACTGGTGGATGAGCACATCCGCCCGCACGTGGGGCAGTGGTATGAGGACGCGGTGCTGCCGGAGTCCATCTTTCCGGTGCTGGCGGAGGCCGGCCTGTTCGGGATGCATCTGGAAGGCTATGGCTGCGCCGGGCGTTCCGCAGTTGAATACGGACTAGCCATGCAGGAGCTGGAAGCGGGGGACTCCGGTATCCGCACGGTGGTATCGGTGCAGGGCTCGCTGGCGATGTCGGCCATTTATAAGCACGGCTCGGAGGAACAGAAGCAACAGTGGCTTCCCAAGATGGCCGCCGGTGAGAACATTGGCTGCTTCGGGTTGACGGAGCCGACCGCCGGTTCGGACCCGGCCAGCATGGTGACGGTGGCGCGCTACCGCTCCGGTGAATGGGTGCTGGACGGTGCGAAGCGCTGGATTGGCCTGGCGAGTGTGGCCGGGGTGGCCATCATCTGGGCCAAGGTTTCTGAGGAGGACGCGGCGGCTGCCGGGGTGGAGGCGGGCGTGCGCGGGTTCATCGTGCCGACGTCCACGCCGGGGTTTAGGGCGATGCCAATTACCCGCAAGCTGTCCATGCGGGCGTCCATTCAGTGCGATATTGAACTGGAAGGCGTTACTTTGCCCGCCGACGCTCTGCTGCCCAAGCATCCGGGACTCAAGGGGCCGTTTATGTGTTTGAACGAGGCGCGCTTCGGCATTAGCTTCGGCGCTTTGGGCGCGGCCCGTGATTCTTTGGAGGCGGCGCTAGCTACGCCAAGGAGCGCAAGCAGTTCGACCGCTCGCTGGCGTCCTTCCAGCTCACCCAGCAGAAGCTGGTGGATATGGCGGTGGAGCTTAATAAGGGGCAGCTGCTGGCGCTCAACCTGGGGCGCGCCAAAGACGCGGGCACGCTGGAGCCCTACCAGATTTCGGTGGGCAAGCTGGCCAACTGCCGCACCGCCATCGACATTTGCCGCCAGGCTCGCACCATCCTAGGCGGCAACGGTATCACCGCGGACTACTCGCCGCTGCGCCACGCTGCCAACCTGGAATCAGTGCGCACCTACGAGGGCACCGATGAGATCCATACGCTGATTCTGGGGCGGGTGCTGACGGGGGAGCAGGCGTTTAGCTAACCGCGTGGCGTCGTACCGGTGAGGCCACACGGGCTCCACTGCGCAGATGGTCTTATTCGTTTGGTCCCTCTACTTTGGTCCCTCATCTGGGATGAGGGACCATCTGTGTGCTGAAAACCAGAGAAAGATGGTCCCTTCACTCTGCTAAGAGACCAGAGTAAAGGGACCATCTAAAGAGGAGAGGCTAAGCAGTGCGGGCGCCGTGTTCGGGGCCCGCGCACTGTCTTGCACTCAGGCCTGTTCACAGGCACTGTGTCGCGCTGTTTAGTTTCTGGGTGTCTAGCTTCTGGTGTCCTTCGGCTTCGGGGCGTTCGGATCGATCGGGCGGCCGTCAGCATCCAGATCGTTGAGCTCGGCCAGCTCGGTGAAGTCGGCCTGGGCGTCGGCGAATCCTTCCTCCGGATCGATTTCATCGAAGTTGCGGATGGTGCCGTCGCGCTCGTCCTTGAACATGTCCTTGCCATAGACGACGAGCACCATGATGATGCCGGCGGCGAAGCCCCACGCGGCACCCTGGGTGGCCAGCACGCCGGCGGTGACGCCTGCGATGCCCAGATCCTTCTGGTTCTTGGATTCCATGATGCCCACGCGCACGGACACGAAGCCCTGGATGATGAGCGTCAGCGCCAGGCCCACCGGGAGGATGGGCTCGACGAAGGAGGTAATCGGCAGCAGCAGGAGGCCCACGTTGGTACCCCAGCGGAAGGAGCCCGCGCCGCCAAAGATGGTACGCATGGCGCGCTTGCCCTGCTTGTAGCGCTCGACGATGACCACGTGCATCGCCGCCCACAGCGGGCCACACATAGCGACGTCTGGGCCGATGATGGACATCAGCATGTTGCGGCCACCGAAGAGCAGGTGTGCGCGCGACGGGCTGTACACTACGGCCTCGTCCGTGCGGACGTGATCGGCTTCCTTAAGCACGGCGTTGGCTTGCAGGACGTCACCGAAGACGACGATGTAGGCGGCCAGCACCGTGGGGATGGCGGTGAGGAACATGTGTGCCGGCGGAAGACCGATCCCGAAGACGGTGTACTCAGACCACAGGGTCATGAAATCTGGTTTGGAGAAACCCCACTCCACGTCCGGCCAGGGAGCCTCGCCAGCTAGTGGTGCGACGAAAACCGCGACGAAGATAGCAGGCAGGATGCCTAGCGAAGCCAGGAAGCGCCAACCGGCGGCCTTCTGCCGCAAGGCTTGGAAGCCACGGGAGTACATGAGGAAGAAGGCCACAGCCACCGCAATGGTGATGGTAATGGGGAAGGAGTGGAAACGCCCGCCTTCCTGGAACACCGAGATGATGGCAGCGATACCAGCGCCAAGGACGATGCCGGAGCGCAAGCCAGAGGGAATGAGTCGGACGACCTTCGATGCCCATCCCGTTATGCCTAGCGTTAATGAGAATATGCCTAGCAAGAGCTGGAAGCTGATGAGCGCCAACACACGCTGCTCACCCTCCGGGAAGGTCTGGATGTAGACCGTCAGCAACGGAATCGCCGGGGTAATCCAGCCCGGGACAACCGGGTCGCCCAAGAGGTGGTGGGTGAGGTAGAGCAGGCCGTTGAGCATAACGACGGCCAGTGCCGCCTCGTAAGGCATGCCGAGGGCCTCAGTCATCAGGGGGATAGCGCCCAAGTCCACCACACACATGAACAAGCCTTGGGCGAAGTCCGGCCACTCCATGCGGTAGTGCACGAAGGGGAGGCGGACATCGAAGGGCCCCATCTTCCAGTGGGGTGAAGCTTGACCGATGCCCTGCTCTTCGGGTTCGGTGGTTTCGGCCATGACGGCCTCCTTTCAAAGAAAAGGGACCAAGCCCAGCGGGCGTGAAGCGCGCGGGGCTTGGTGAGGAAAGGTGAGAGGTTCGTTGAGGTTTAGTGCTTGAAGTTTAGTCGAACCTTGGTTAGTCGAACTCGATGATCTGGCGCAGTGCTACACCGTCGGATAGGCGGTCCATGGCGGTGTTGATGTCCTCGAGCTTGATGTGGTCGGAGATGAGGGCCTCAGCGTTGAGCTTGCCCTCACGCCACAGCTGCTCGTACTTCGGGATGTCCTTCGACGGGACGGAGGAGCCCAGGTAGCAGCCGTGGACGCGGCGCGCCTCGGCAGTCATCACCAGCGGGTCGATGGTGATGGCGGAGCCCGGTGCCGGCAGGCCGACGGTGACGGTCAGGCCACCCGGTGCGGTGACCTTGTAGGCGGTTTCCAGTGCCTTCGGGTGGCCGGCGGCCTCCACGACAGCGGTGAACTTCTTGCCGGACTCCTCAGCTTCCTGTGGGGTCATCGCGGAGGTAGCGCCGATTTCGATGGCTTTCTCGCACTTGTCCTTCTGCATGTCGATGCCCACGATCTCCTTCACGCCGAGCGCAGCGGCGGTAATGATGGCGGCCATGCCAACGCCACCGAGGCCGACGACGGCGATGCTGTCCTCCGGCTTTGGATCGATCTCGTTGAGCACGGCGCCGCCACCGGTGAGGATGGCGCAGCCGAGAATAGCGGCGATGTCCGCCGGGACATCGGAGCCCACCGGTACGACGGAGAGCTCGGAGACCACGGCGTGGGTGGCGAAGCCGGAGACACCGAGGTGGTGCTGGATCGTCTCACCGTTGCGGGTGAGGTGGCGGGTGCCGCGGATGAGGGTGCCCTCGTTGTTGGTCTTGGAGCCGACCTCACAGGGCATCTTGCCGTCGGTCTTGCAGCCGGCGCACTCGCCGCAGCGCGGGAGGAAGGTCATGACCACGTGGTCGCCGACCTTGACGTTGGTAACACCCGGGCCGATCTCTTCGACGATGCCGGCGGACTCGTGGCCCAGCAGCATCGGCAGCGGACGTGGGCGGTTGTTGTTGACCACGGAGAGGTCGGAGTGGCAGAGGCCAGCGGCGGTGATCTTGACCAGGATCTCGCCCTCGCCGGGGGCGGTGAGCTCGAGCTCGCTCACGGTGATGGGCTGAGAGTCGGCGTAAGGGCGCTCATCGCCGGAGCGCTCCAGGACGGCGCCGCGAATGGTAATCGTGTCAGACATTGATACCTCCAGACATCGGATGGGGTTAATGCATCGCAATGTACGCCACGTCACGTCGGGAAGGGCGGGAATGGTGTGGGAAAACCTACACTCAATAGTTGTATGGGTGGGGAATTCTCTACCTGCTGAGCGCGTGGGCGCGCAGAGCTACGAAGACATCGAGCCCGCGCTGGCCGACGGCCCACTTATCGCCCATGAGCTCGGCAATGCGGTCTAGGCGCTGGCGCACCGTGTTGGGGTGGATGAACATGGCGCGGGCCGTCTGCGGGATGCTGTGGCCGGAAAGTAGGTAGTGGTGGGCGGTATCGGTGAGCTCCGTGGAATGCTCCGCGTCATAACGCACAAGTGGACCGATGGTGCGCGTGGACAGCGCGCTGAGTGCCTGCGGGTCTGCACCCAAGATGAGGCCGATTGTGCCCAAGGTATCTTCGGTAACTAGGCGGCCGCGTACGCCGAGCGCCAAGGCAGAATCCAGATAGGCCATGGCGGAATCGTGGGCGCTGCGTGCTGAATTCAGCCCATCGAAGCCGATGGCGGAGACCGTCAGGTCAGGAAACTCATCCAGCAGTGGGGCCAGCGCCTTATCGATATCCCGATCCGGTTGGTACAGCACGCAGACGTGCTGGTCGTGGTGCGTAATGGCGGCGTTACCTGGCAGGAGATGCTCCAGCTGCGGGCGGGTGGGCAAGTTCTTGGCCGAGTGCAGGCCTACGAAATACAGCTGTGCCGAAGAGTTCAGGCTGATGCCTGTGAGGTGGCGCAGGCGGGCGATCTCTTCGCGCCCAGCGTTGCCTAGTGCTACGGCGTAGACGAGGTCGTCGACTTTGCGCGCGGTGGCGTCGACAAGCGCCTCAGCAAAAAGCGCAATCGCTGTAAAGGCTGCGGAGGCGTGGCTGATGACGCGCAGTTCGGCGTCGCTGAGCTCCTTGTCCACACCAATCGTGCCCAGCGCCCGCCCGTTAAACTCCACGGGGAACGTGCTGGTTGGGGGAGTGTCCGGGGCATCCTCCGCGGTCCACAGCGTGACCGGCGCATCGAGGCTTTTAGCTAGCACGCGCTCGAGCTCCTCGAAGCTGGGATTGTTCATCAGCACGTGGAGCAGCTGCGTGTTGACGTCGTTGAGCCACTGCAATTCGTCCACGTGGCGGCTCAGCGCAATTTGGGAGCGGGTAAGCTCCGCGACGGATTCGCCCTGACTCTCAATGACTTGGGCATTCTCCAGCGCCACGGAGGTAATAGAGCCGAGCACCTCGAGCGCTGCGATTTCCTCGTGCGTGTAGTGACGCGGGTGGCGATCCCCCACGAGAAGCGCGCCGATGGTGCGCCCAGAAATGCGGATCGGGGCGCCGAGGATCCCGCGGATTCCTTCGGCTTCTACCGCACGGTCCACGTAATCCACGTGCGTGACGTTGGGATCGACGGAGTGGTCATAGGTCCACGCCGGGCGGTTGGTGGCGGCCACGATGCCGAGGATTCCGGAGCCCATCGGCATGTTGATGGTGCGGAATTCCTCAGTGACGACACCGCTGGTGGCCAGCACCTTGGTAAAGCCGGTGTCCTCATCGTTGAGGCTGAGGTAGCCCACCTCCGTGCCGATGGTGGAGCGTGCGTGGCGCACAATCGCCTGGAGGATGTCGGTGGATTCGCGGCCCGAGTTGAGCATCTGGGAGACGTCGAGCAGTTTCGTCGACATCACCCGCCACGTGTGGTTGGCGCGCATGGTTTCCTCAACGGCCCGAAGCGCGCCAAGCTCCTCGGCCGCCAGTTGCTCGCGCAGCTCGTCGGGGACGCGGGTGCCAGTGCTTAGGTGGTTCAGAATCTCGCCAAACTCGCTCATGATTACATGCAGTGTAGCTGGGATTGGCGCTACTGTGCTTATCTATTCGCGCAGCTTAGCCCGCAACATCTTGCCAGTCGCAGTCTTGGGGACCTCGTCGATGAATCGCACCGACCTTGGGTATTTGTAAGCCGCCATATTCTCCTTTGCCCAAGAGATGATTTCCTCCTCAGAGGTCACTCCCTTGTATTCAGGACGCAGCACAATGAAGGCTCTGACGGATTCTCCTCGGCGGTCGTCTTGGTAACCAACAGCCACAGCCTGCTGGACGGCTGGATGGTCTTGGAGGTACTTCTCCACTTCTTCTGGGAAGACCGAATAACCATTGGATTTGATCATCTCTTTGAAGCGACCTTCGAAGAAGAGGTAGCCATTCTCGTCCAAATATCCCATGTCGCCTGAGAAGTACCGCTGACCGACCTTTGCAGCGGCCGTGGCTTCTGGCTTGCCCTTATAGCCGAGGAAAACCGCTGGGCTTTCTATACTGATTTCGCCTAACTCACCGGGGCCAAGCTCACGGCTGCGGTCTTCCGGAGCAGTGATCTTGATGTCGGTCTGGAAAGTAGGCCGCCCAGTGCTTCCCCAAACGATCTGCCAGGAGGGGTCATTGCATCTGCAGTATGAGTCTCACTCATTCCGTAGGCAAACTCAAAGAAGTCTTGACCGGTTTGTTCTTTCCACTGATTGGACAGTGATTCCGTGATCTGTGAGCCAAAGCTCGTGCCCATGCAGACACGAAGCTTGTCCATCTGAGAAGCGCGATCCGTAGCTAGGATTTCAGTATTCATCGGCGGCGTTGTGTATGAGACCGTCATCCCGTACCGAGATCCCATAGTTACGAAGTCCTCACCATCGAAGCGCGCTTGAAGGATCATCGAAGCACCCGCAACGAAGACAGCAGACATTCCAACGATTTTTCCAGCAACATGGAAAATCGGCATTGAGGCGGAAACCTTGTCAGACGATGTATATCCAAAGTTAGCTGCGACGCAGTTAGCTTTGAAAGTGCAGTTTGTGTAAGACAGCATTGCGCCTTTGGGCAATCCGCTAGTACCAGAGGTGTAAATGATTAATGCGCAGTCTTCATCCAGATTGATTTCTGGGCTCAGGAAAGACTCTGCTTCGTCCACAAGCTTGCTCTGTGTAGTTGCCCTTTCCCAAGAGATATGGTCGAGAGTAGGAGTGCGCCGGTCCGGCATGCGGAAGTTGAATTCCTTTGAGTGCTCTTCGCGATCTAGAGCATCGTCGAAAGAAGTGACAATCAGAGTACGAACTGAGGTTTCGTCTACCTTTTCATATTCGACGAGCAATTCTTCGCTAGCGATGAGTGCAACTGCTTCCAGGTCATTGAGCTGATATGACAGTTCTTTTGCTTTGAGCATGGGGTTGCAGGGGCTGACGACCGCACCTAGCTTCTGAACTGCAAGATAAGAAATCACAAACTGTGGACAGTTTTGCATGTACAGCGCGACTACATCTCCAGTCTTGATCCCCTCGTGGGCCAAGGTGGTTGCTAACGCCAATGCTTTTTGCTCAAGCCATCCATAAGTGAATTCAGACCCGTAAAAATAGATTGCGGTTTTCTCAGGGGTATTTTCGGCATGCTCCGAGAAATACTGAGCCAAAGTTTGTGGCTTAAAGAAGGTCAGTCCTTCATCCGGAACGTATGTGGTCAATGGCTTGGTCATGGCAATCCTTTCTTTTTAGCGGCCGGTGAAACAAGGGTCTCTTTTTTCTCGGAACGCAGTACGTCCCTCGACGTGGTCTTCCGTCAGTGTTGACGAGACCGTGGAGTGGGCCTGCATAAGCCACGCTGCACTTTCATCGAGATGCTGCGTTGTGCTCATGGTTTTCTTCATGAGCGAGATGGACTTTGTGGGCAGTGAGGATAGCTGCTTAGCAAGAGACTTTCCTTCAGAATCCAAGTCTTCGGGCTCGCAGATTGTTGTTACGAGTCCAAAAATTGAGAGTTCAGATACCGGAACAAATTCACCGGTCAGCAATAGCCTGTTTGCGAAAAGCCGGTTAGTTAGCCGTGGGAGCAAGGTTGTTCCTGACGAGAATCCGCGGAGCACGAAGGGGAGTCCAATCTTGGTGTTCGAAGATGCGACGATGAAATCAGAGGCAAGCGCCAGCTCTAGCCCGGCTCCCATGGCGAATTTGTGTAGTACCGCGACAACAGGCTTCGGACATTCACGAATTGCAGTACAGACTTTTGGGTAACCATCTAAGAATTCTCGGATCTTGTCTTCTGGCACGGGACAGTTGTCTGTGCCCATATCGATGAGGTCATCACCTGCACAGAACGCTTTACCTTCTCCGCGCAGAATAATTGCTCGAATATCGGGATTATCACCCAGTTCCGTGAACGCAATTTCCAGGCCCCGCAGCATTTCAAATGTTAGAGCGTTGAGGGAGTCCGGTCGGTTGAGCGTTATTGAGGCAATAGAACCTTCAGTTTCAACCACCACGCTATCTGTGAAAGATTTAAGCATCGCTGGCTCCTTCTTGATTATATTCGTTTGGTTTGGTGCTAAGGTGCGCGGACAGTTTTTCCCGAACAGGATTGGGTACTGCCTCTGGTCTTCTGGTGCGCGGGTCAACGTTTACATAGGTCACCTCAGAAACAACGCATAGTTCACCTTCTTGGTAGAGCTCTTCATGAAGGGTCACTGAAGTTCTGCCAAGACGGGAAATCGACGTGTGGATTGTGACTTCCGGTACCCAGTTCACTTCTTTTAAGAAGTTCAACTCGTAGCGGACAACGAGAAGCGTCCAGGGATCTGTAGCAAGATCAGGGTCAAACTCGGCGAAGAAATCTCTGCGAGCAGCTTCGAACCAGGCAGGAAACTTCGTATTGTTTATGTGCCCAACCGCGTCAGTTTCGTTGAAGCGCGGCGTGATAGTCGTCTTATACATTGTTTCCCTCTTTTGAGACTGATCCAGAATTCGACGTTTCGAAGGAATTCTCGCTGGCACCAGCGTAGGGCTGTGTTCCATTCAGCTCCGCCATGGCGATGCGATTAAACTCCTCGGCTTCAGCGTCAGTTACCTCACGGCTGTGAGCGATTGTGATGCGTCGAATTTGCTCTGGAGTCGCAGGCTTGAAGATATAGGCGCTAATGATGCAAGCAGCAGCGGACAAAGGCAGGGCGAAGGCAATCTCGGATAGCGGTGGAAGATCGAATCCAAAGAGAAGTACAAGGTATGCGATACCACCGACACTGGCGCCTACGAAAGCAGCACTACCGCTAATCCTGCGCCACCAAATTCCGAGAAGCGTCGGGAAGAAGAGGGAGGAAGCGAGGAGGCCCATTGCTGCGGAGTACAAAAGCGTAAGGAATTCCGGCGGATTGAGAGAAAGTACTAGCGTGAGTACTCCAAATCCTAGAATTCCGAACTTGGTAATCTTGCGCTTTGTTGCATCGGACGTGCTCGGCTTAAGCTGCCCGATCAAGTCGTAGGAAAGAGCTGCTGCCAAGGCAAGAAGCATGGCTGACACAGAGGACATAACAGCGGCAAAAATTCCTGCGAATGCTAGACCTCGAAGCCAATTAGGCACCGCCTGGTCCAGGAAGAGGAGGAAAGCGCCGTCGCTTTGCTCAATGTCCTGTCCACCAGTGAGGATAATGGTTCCTGCGATGACGAATACACACGTGGCAATAGACGTAATGACATACAGCCCCAGCCCCAGGGCCAATGATGCGCGACCTGTTCGCTCGTTCTTCGCAGCAAAGATACGCATTACAGTGTGAGGGAGAACCGCATTACAAGTTGCCCAAATCAAGAAGGCACCGATATATGCGATCGGAGGATAGGTCTCAGCACCTGTCCATTCCGGGCGAAGGCCTTGGGCTACCTCATAGACCGAAAAACCGCCGTTTGAGTTAACTGCAATGAACCCAGTCGCAACGACCACACCGATCATCATGACTCCTTGAAGGAAATCAGTTAGTGTGACCGCCTTCATGCCTCCGGCAAACGTGTAAAACACGTAGACAGCACCGATGAGGATAACGGACCAGTTGTACGGGATTCCGAAAATCTGTTCTCCAATCAAGCCGCCAATTTTCATCTGCGCGACGATGTATGCGGTTAATGTACCGATGAGAACAATTGGTACTACTAAGTTCATCGCCCGGTGGTTGTATCGAGCCTTAATAAGTTCGGGAACAGTAGCTACGTTCATATTACGAAGGACTTTTGCTAGGAAGAACGTCGTAATGAGGTAACCCAAAGCGACACCACCGTTATAAGCGGTGATGTAACCCCAGCCTGCTGAATAGGACAGGCCGATGTTTCCGAGCATAGTTCCGCCGGTGGCGAAAGCAGCGAAGATTGCGAAACCATTGATCCAAAGGCCGACACCGCCGCCTCCCGTCAGGAATGACTTTGCGGAAGAGTCTTCGGTTTGGCGGTGGGCATAAATGCCAATACCGACAGTGATGGCCATGTAAAGGATTAGTATGGCCAGAGGCAAGATATTCTCTTTAGGCATTGTTAACACCCCCGTCGTCATTCTTGTTGACGAAAAGATCGACGAGCAGAATGATGAGACTCAGAACCATAATGGCCACGAGTACGAAGTTGACTATTGCCGTACCACTGATCATCGTGTTAAAGCTCATCGGCAGGAAGGCGACGACGGAAAGCGCGATGATGAAGACCGTCGAACCAAGATGAAATTTCGATGGCTTAAAGAATCCAAGGTCATTGGTGTTTGGACTATTTTGTTGGGGCATGAGATTCTTCCTTTTCAGTTGAGATAGAGACAGAACTGTTGAAATTGGGGTTCCGCTTATCGAGGAATGCCGACAGCCCTTCAGAACTGTCAGGATGGCTGAAGGCCAATCCCTGCGAAAGCTGTTCCTGTTGATGTCCGCCTAGAGCACCTGCTTTGATGGACTCTCGGGCAACACGTTGAGCGAGCGGTCCGTTTTCATTAAGTACGTGGCAGATTTCCATCGCTGCGGCGACTGGATCATCACTGATGCGGGTGATAACTCCCCATTGCAGTGCAGCTTCAGCATCGAGTTCTTTGCGCGTCAGAATGAGGTCCAAAGCGATAGCTTTACCGGCGACCTCGCGAAGCCTTTGGGTACCACCTGCACCCGGAATGATCCCCAGTCCTAGCTCTGGAAAGGCGAAACGAGATTCTGGATTCGCAATACGAATGTCACACGATAGAGCTAGTTCGAAACCGCCTCCTAGCGCCAATCCGTTAACTGCTGCAACAGTTGGTTTAGGGTAGCTCTCAATTCGGTTGTAGAGCTTTGCCATCGGATACTCATTGACAACCTCCCAAGGCGTCATCTGAGAAAGCTCCTTGACATCTGCTCCAGCGGCAAATGCCTTTTTGCCAGCGCCGGTGAAGATAACGGCTTGCACTGCGTCGCAAGATTCCCACTTTTCCAGTACCGAGTTAATCGCATTAAGAACTTCAGTGTTTAATGCGTTGAACTGCCGGGGCCGGTTGATAGTGATGATCCCGACTCCGGATTCATGTGAATGCTCGACTACGTTAGCTGGGTTCGTTGTGTTCTCGTTGTTAGACATACTCACTCAATTCTCCTTCTCGTACACGTAGAACCCTTGGCCAGACTTACGTCCAAGGCGTCCTTCCTGATAGAGGCGCGTAAGGGTTTGAGAAGGGCCCTTAGAAGGGTCACCGGAGTCCTCAGCTTCTAGAACCTTGATGCCATAATTGACATCGATTCCGGTTAGGTCAAGCAATTCGAAGGGGCCTAGCGGGTGGTTAAGCCCTGCCTTGACAGCAGTGTCGATCTGTTTGAAGTCCGCAATCCCGTTTTCGTATAGGGAGATTGCTTCATCGAAAATTGCTGCAAGGATTCGGTTCGTGATGAAACCGAAAATCTCCTTCTCCAAACGGACCGGCGTTTTGTCGATGCTCTCGACAAATTCGACGGCTCTGTCAACAGTATTCTCTGAGGTGTGGTCGCCTTTGACCACCTCCACAAGAGGCAGAACCAAGGCCGGATTGAAGAAATGAATGTTGCATAGACGAGAAGGATCGTGGACTTCGCTAGCTAACTTCGAAGAGACGATGCTGGACGAGTTAGTGGCCAGAATCGCTTCCTTCGGGGCGTACGATGAAATCTCTGAGAAGAGCTTCTTCTTTGCTTGCAGGTCTTCGATGATTGCTTCAATGATGAGGCTGGCGTTGGAGCAAGTTTCTTCGAGACTGGTTTCGTACTTTAGCCGAGCGAAAGCTTGGTCAACTTCGTCTTGTGTGATTTTTCCCTTAGATAGCTTCTTTTCCATCAGCTCGTGTAGAAGGGAATCGGCACGGTCGAGTTGGTCAGTATTGATGTCGTAAAGCGTTACTGTGTAGCCCTTGAGTGCGCAGTGAAAGGCAATCTGTGCACCCATAGTCCCTGCTCCGCAAATGGCGACTTTAGATTCAGCTGGATTCATTGCTATTTCTCCTCCACGATGATTTCAGTAGCGATTCCTTGACCGCCGCCGATGCAGGCTGAGACGATTGCTCGGCCTCCGCCTCGCTCGGAAAGCTCGGTGATTGTCTTCTGGATTAGGACGGTGCCTGTGGCGGCAATAGGATGTCCATGGGCAATTGCGCCGCCCAGTGGATTTATGTTGTCCACTGTGATGTCAAGCTCTTTTGCACAGGCAAGCACTTGACTTGCGAATGCCTCATTGATTTCGATGAACTCGTAGTCAGAGATGCTCCGGCCAGCTTGTTTTAGTACTGACTGAATGGCAGGTACCGGTCCAATTCCCATATAGTTCGGGTCAACGCCAACGACAGAACTTTCTCCGATGTGTGCCAAGGGAGTGAGGTCGTGGTGCATTGCCTTATCTGCTGAAACGATGCAGACTGCTGCAGCGCCGTCGTTAATTCCCGAGGCATTCCCTGCAGTAACAGTGCCTGAGGAAATAAAAGCAGGACGTAATGCTGCTAATTTTTCTGCGTTGGTATTAGGCCGAGGGTGTTCATCGTGTTCCACTGTCCCGTGACTAGAAGTCTCAGTCGGAATTAGGAAATGCGAGTATTTCCCTTGTGCTTTCGCTTTTGCATAGTTTTCCTGACTTTGTAGAGCAAAGTCATCTTGCTCTTCGCGTGAGATGGAGTACTTTTCCGCAAGGTTCTCGGCTGTTATTCCCATTGTGGGATCGCCAACTTCTGCTGTAGAGAGCTCGCGACGAAGGAAGCTTGGGGGTGTGGAATCGTATGCCCGTTTAGCGCGTGATAATTGGAATGGTTCGTTAGTCATACTTTCCATTCCTCCTGCAATGTAGACTCCGCCTTCAAAGGCCACGAGCTTTCCAGCAAGCGTTACAGCATTAATTCCTGACCCGCATTGCCGGTCGATCGTAAGTCCCGGAGTATTTACAGGCAGTCCTGCGCTGAGCGCCGCGACGCGAGCAGGATTCCCATAATGGGAAAGCGTATTTCCCATGATGACGTCGGTTATAGCCTCGTCATTCAAAAGTGCGTTAATGCTTGGATTGTCGATTAAGGCTTTGATGGCACGTGCACCAAGCTGTACGCCATCAAATTCGGCCAGGGTTCCTCCCTTTCTTCCGATAGGGAGGCGTGCGCCGGCGACAATAACTGCATCGTTGGGGCTCGACAAGTTTTCTCCTTCCTTGATGTGAGGTAGCACGAGTATTCGGGTGATTCGAATCACTTGGGGAAGAGTATCGCAGCATAACTCACACCCGTAAAGTGGTTAATCACACAGTATCGGACTCGGTATTGTGGGAAAGGACAATCAATGTCGGAATTGGGGATTGAAGGCGTGGTCCAGCTATGCCGTAAAGCATTGCAGTTGACACCGGTTAGCTTTCGGGAGGAGCTTCAAGATGCTGTTGTTTCATCTAGCTTTCCGGAACTCAAAGAGGTCCTGCTGGAGATAAGTAACCGTGCCGAGTCCTCGCGGAAGCTCCGTTCACTGGTTTCGGAAATTGCAGATCTGTCCTTAGATATCAATGGCGACGAGAATGTAGATGTGGCTTTCGGCAGAATTTTGTCTTTGGCCCGTCAAATGTTGGGGACAGATGCGGCGTTCATTATGGAACTTGATGAGCCTTCCGGCAGCGCAAGCATTATTCTTTCCAGCGGAATCTGGACCACGGAATTGCAAGAAGTTGAGCCCCACGAGAAGGGGTTCTTTTTTGAGATTTACCAGGTCGCTGCGCCATTGCAGGTGGCAAACTACTTGAGAGACGATGGCTTTGAGCATGATCCTGTGTTGGATACTGCAATAAAGCGAGAAGGGATACGGTCCTTATTGGGGATCCCCGTCGAAGCTGAGTCAGGGTTTCAAGTTCTTTTCGTTGCGGATAGGCATGAGCGTATTTATCACACGGGGGACATCTATATTCTTGAGCAGCTAGCAGTCCAAGTGTTAGCGGTAGGGGTCCGTGGGGAAGAGTCGAATCGCCACCACAAGGAAGTGAATAGCCTCAAGACGGTTGCGGAAGAATGCCGTGTAGAGCTGGCGAACTCTGCAAAAGCGCTAGAAACTATAGAAGCGGTCATTTCAATGGTCAGTGATTTGCTGACCGAGTCGCGTGTAGCTGCTTTTCTTGCAGAAAACATGGGGGTTCAAATCCACATTTCAAGTTTGGAAGACCTCATGCTCGATAGTGTTGGAGGCTGGCTTCCGGTAGATGGTTACGCTCCTATCGAGAGTTATGTCCGGAGGACGTCCTCGCCGGGACGAGGAGAGTCCTTATCGTTGGGTGAGCGCGAGGTTTATGTCTCTCCCGTAATTCGTGGTGGGAAGCCCTGGGGAGTGGTTGTTGCCGACTTGATCATGCCTAGCCCTGAAACCCGGATTATTGACTTGGTAGCACGCGCCTTGAGTATTAAAGACGTCATTGGATTGGAGGCTGATTCACAGCGAGTGGTCGAGTCCTCAAATCTCTTCTTTTCATTGGTGAGTTCTGGAAGAACGCAGCTGACGGCACGCCAACAAGGCTTGCTAACCGAAGCGGAAATCGTAGAGGATGGCTTAAATCGTTTACTTCTTTTTTCTGGCGACGAAGCAGGTCTTCGACTGATTGCACAACGGTGTTCTGAGGTCTCTAAGGGGAAGCTCCTGATTGGTGTATCTACTGATCAGGTTGGCGTCTTAGGGGAGGCGAGCACTCTTGTATCCTTTTTTGAAACCTTTTCAAAACTTGTTGATTTGCGAAGATTAAAAGTGCACGGGTATCTGTCAGAAAAATTTACTGGTTTTCATGGAGTGGCAGAAGTATATCGCTCTTGTATACAGTTTCTTGATGATATCGCTTCCCTGGGTTTATCTAGTGAAACAGGCTGGTATACCGACGCTGCACTTCCGCAGTCTGTGCGTCTATTGGCTCGAATGACTAATGCTCAGCGAAAAGCATTGGTTGATGAGTCAATAGGTATTTTGCTTCGCTATGATAGGGAAAATTCAAAGGCCCTAGTGCCTACTATGCAAGCCCTTTTCTCGCACCACTTTTCAGCATCCACCGTAGCCGAAGAACTTGATATTCATGTCAATACCGTTCGCAACAGGATGAAGAGAATTGATGAAATATTGGGTGAAGGCTGGAACGAGGGGGTGCGGTTACTAGACGTACAGTTAGCGCTCGCAGCACTGCGCATCGAGTCTGGCATGCCGACCGTCTTTAACGATGTCACCTGGACTGGAAGCCATTAGCCTAGAATTTTCCAGACACTTCAAATTGAAATTCCCCTAGCCGTTAACGACTGTTGGCTAACGGCTAGGGGCTAGCCGGGGCGCTACCTACTTCCAGTGGGAAGAGGAACGCTTGGTCATCTGCTCGCGGTACTGCTGGGTGGTGGTGGGCAGGAGCTCACCGGTGGCCCAGTCGAGGATGACGCCGTAGTGGCGGACCAGGTCGAGCTGGTCCAACTCGCCGGCGTTGTAGCGCTCAGCCACGGACTCCGGGGACTCCGCCAGCTTGTCCAGGCGGGTAGAGCGCAGCTCCTCACGCAGCTTCGCGGTTTCCTCCTCGTCGAGCTCGTACTCGTCGATCTCTGGGTCAACGGGGTGGATGACAACGCCGTAGTCCTTGGCGGCACGGCCCACGGAGACGTAGCCATCGATGACGTCCTCCAGCACGGCCTTCGGGTCGCGCTCCAGGGCATCGCCGAAGCCGCCGCCACCGGCGGAGGGGCGCTCGAAGGTATCGCCCGGGCCCACCGGAACGTTGGAGAACAGCGCGCCGAGGTACTGCTCATCCGGGGTGCCGCGGTTGAGCCACACGCCCTGCGGGATGGAGGGCAGACCACCCTCGATGCCCCAGGTCACGGAACGCGAGCGGTCACAGCAGTAGCCCATGACGGTCTTGTTCGCATCTGTGAGCACACCGCCCTTGGTTACGCCCACACCGCCGCGGAACTTGCCGGGGCCCGCCGAGTCAGTCACCAGTGCGTGGTGGCTGGTGATAACGGGGGAGAGACGCTCCTGGCCTTCGACCGGCTGGACCGCCAGGCCCGGGCCGAAGACCGGTGCGGTGGCAGAGGAACCGTCGCGGTCGACGCGGCCGCCCCAGCCGCCAGCCATCCAGTCGTACCACATGAAGAACTCGCCCTTGTCCTCTGGTTTCTTCGCGTCACGGGTGTCCCAACCACCGATGAGCAGGTACTCCAGGTTGAAGGCACAGGCCATGGCGCGCTCTTGCATGAGTTGGGACCACAGCTCGAAGACCGCGTTCATGATCTTCTCGAAGGGGCCGGAACAGAAGCCGGTCACCGCGTGCGGCATTCCGGCGTTGACCACGGTTCCCTCCGGGCCGAGGTCGATGTCCATGGCGCGGTAGAGGCCGGAGTTAAGCGGGACGTCGGGGAAGAAGGTCTTGGTGCCGGCGACGATTCCGGAGAATGCGGAGCCATAGCCCGCGTTGAGGAAGCTGGCGACTGCCGGCGCGGAACCGTCCAGCGAGTAGGAGAGGCGTCCGCCCTTGATGCGCATCGTTACCTTGATGGGAACGAGGCCCTCTTCCTTGGCCGGGTCGAGGTCGATGTAGTCGATGGTGGACCACTCGCCGTCGTCAAGCGCGGCCACACGGGAGGTGACGATGTCTTCCACGTAGTCCTGGACCTCCCGCAGCGCGGTGCGCACGGTGTCGAAGGAGTACTTGTCCACGAGGCGGTGGATTTCGCGCTCACAGACCGCGGTGGCCTCGGCCTGGGCCTTGAGGTCGCCCATGACGATCTCGGGGCTGCGGGTGTTGCCAGCCAGGAGCTTGGCGACGTCCCTGAGGAACACGCCCTTGGACCACACGCGCACCGGGGTGATGCGCAGGCCCTCGGTGTAGTAGTCGGTCGCGGAGACGTCGAAGGAGCCTGGGACGGAGCCGCCGGCATCGGCCCAGTGGCCTTTGTTTTGCGCGAAGGCCAGCAGGGTGCCCTCGTGGAAGATGGGGCGCAGGAAGGACACGTCATTCATGTGCGTGCCGCCCTGGTAGGGGTCGTTGATGGCGAAGACGTCGCCTTCGTGGATGTCATCGCCGAATTCCTTGAGCACGGCCTGGCACTGGAAGTGCAGGGTGCCGACGTGCACGGCGATGTCCTGGTTTCCCTGCATCACGGTGTTGCCCTCGGCGTCACACAGCGCGGAGGAGAAGTCACGCGAGTAAATGACGAAGGAGTAGCAGGTGCGCAGAATCTGCTCGGACATGAGGTTGACCGAGGTGGCAAAAGCGTTCTTGAGAACCTCGAAGGTCACCGGGTCGAGCGTGCGGCGGCCGGAAGAGGACGGCGACGGTTTCTGTGGCTGTGTATGAGTCGTAGTCATGTCGATTCCTTTCAAAGGAGAGTTTGAAGGCGAGGGTCTTAGGCGTTGGTGGCCTTGCCGATGTGGATACGGATGTTGGACCACTCATCAATTTCTGCACGGTCTCCAGGCGGAATGACGGTGGTGGCATCGAACTGGTCGATGATGGCCGGGCCGTTGAGCTTGGCGCCGGCCTTCAGGTCGGGGCGGTGATAAATCGGGACATCGGCCCAGCCGCCGTGCGCGGAGAAGTAGACGGGGCGGGTGGTCTCTGGGAGCTCTGCCTCGTGCTCTTCGACCTCGTAGTGCTTGAAGGGCGGGTTCTCAAGCTCGCCGATGGCGATGAGGCCAATCTGGTAGAACTCCACCGCGCCGTCGCGGTCGGCGAAGGAGTACTCGCGCTCGTGCTCATCGTGGAACATGGCGACGGCATCATCGAGCGGGTTATCGGACTCGGGGATTTCCACCGTCAGGGAACGCCACTGGCCGCGGTAGCGCATGGACGCGGTCAGCTTGAACTTCATGCGCTCCTCCGGGACGTGCTCCTTCTCCAGGCGCTCGCGGGCCTCGGAGATCAGCGCCTGGAATTCCTTGCGCAGTTCGGTGGTGTCCACCTCGTCCACCGGTGCTTGGTACATCTTGGTGATGTCGTGTCGGATGTCCACGAGCAAGCAGCCCTGGGCGGAGGTCACGCCTGGGTGCGGCGGGACCACGACGGTGGGGATGGACAGATCGCGGGCGACCTCAGCGCCGTGCAGGGCGCCGGCGCCGCCGCCGACGACAAGGACGAAGTCACGCGGGTCGTAACCACGGCGGATGGACAGCAGGCGTACCGCATCGGCCATGTTGGCGTTGGCCACCTGGATAATGTTCTCGGCTGCGGCTTCGAGCTCAAGGTTGAGCGGCTCTGCAACCGTCTTGTTGACGGCCTCGCGCGCGGCATCCGGGTTCAGCTTCAGTGCACCGCCGATGAGCTCGGTGCCGAGGCGGCCGAGGGTGACGTTGGCATCGGTGTTGGTGGCATCGGTGCCGCCGCGCTCGTAGCAGACCGGTCCCGGATCCGCGCCCGCGGACTGCGGGCCGTTGCGCAGGGAACCTGCCTCATCGATCCACGCCAGCGAGCCGCCGCCAGCGCCGATGGTGCCGACCTCGATGGACGGGAAGCAGATGGGGAAGCCGTATTCGACCTGCCACTGCTTGGTGATGCGGATGTCACCTTCGTAGACCAGCGCGATATCGGTGGAGGTACCGCCCATTTCCAGGCCAATCGCGTTGGAGTAGCCACAGCGGGTGGCGATGTCTTGCACCGCGATGGCGCCGGCCGCAATGCCGGAGGCAGCCAGGCGGACCGGGTAGCGGGTCACCATCTCCGGGGTCATGGAACCGCCGCCGGAGTGGAGAAGGAGCAGGTCTCCGTCGTAGCCGCCTTCCTCCAGCTGGCGGGACAGGCGGTTGACGTAGCCGGAGACGAGCGGGGCCAGGACCGCATTGGCGACGGTCGTGGAGAAGCGGTCGTGCTCGAAGATCTCCGGGAGGATTTCGGAGGAGGTGGAGACGGTGGCGTCGGGAAGCTCCTCGCGCAGGATCTCCGCCATGCGCTCCTCGTGGGAGGCGTTGGCATGGGAGTTGATGAAGCAGACCGCGACGGTCTCAATCTTCTTGCGGCGCAGGATCCCGGCGATGCAGCGAGCCTCTGCCTCATCCAACGGGGTGATCTCGGCGCCGTCGAAGTCGATGCGCTCTTCGACCTCGTAGCGATCACGGCGGCGGATGTAGGGATCCGGAACGTCCTTGTAAGCATCCCACAACTCATCCTTGGTGCCGTCGCGGATTTCCAGAACATCGCGGAAGCCCTTCGTGGTGATGAGCGCTGCCGGTGGGAAGCGGCGCTGGATCAGCGCGTTGGTGGCCACCGTGGTGCCGTGGGAGAACACCTCGACCTGGTTGAGCTGGACGTCGGCCGACTCGAGGCCGTTCATCACCGCCTTCATCGGGTCATCCGGGGTGGAGGGAACCTTGGCTACCGACAACTCGTGGGTCTCGGTGTTAACAATCGCGACATCGGTGAACGTTCCTCCGACGTCGACGGATACGCGAAAAGGTTTATTTCCCGTCATGGTGGGAACCTCTCTTTCAAAGGCTGGTGAATTCGGTTGAGAGGAATCTTGATATGGCACGAGGAGGGGAGCAATGGAGAAACGGTGAATTAAGAGCGAAGAAGGTGGAGGAAACTCCAAACAAGCAGGTTGGGGCATACTAGAATTAGCCGGAGAAAAGTAAGATAGGACACTATTTTCCGGAGGGATAAGTGGCGTCACAAGATAATCCGGTGCTGCGGATCGCCGATCTCGTCGTGATGGAGCCGCGACTGCGCCGCTTGAGCAGGGCGCTCGAGGATGAGAATTTTGTGGGGCTGTGCGCCGAGGGCGATGGGGACGTGGCGGGTTGGCTAGTCCTTCCCCGGCCGGAGGGAAACCCGCGTGCCATCCAGCGCCGGCTGGTCGACGCCGCCGGGGTCATCTTCCTCGACTCCGAGTTCGATGAGCAGGAAGTCCAGGACTCGGTGGAGGGAACCGGCGCCGTCCTGTACGGCACCGATGGGATCACGCGCCAAGATGTCCGGCGCGCGGTGGATGAGCTTTTGCGGCGCCAACCCAACCTGGCATCCTGGCGCAAGCTCAGCACCATCGGGCAATTAAGCCCCGGGTTGGTCAACCCGGCGCCGGAGTCCGAGATCCTTGCGCGCTTTGCCAGGTTTAGTGGGGATTCCTTGCTGCTGTTGACCGTTGATGGCCGGGTTATTGCCGCCGCCGGCGAGCTGCCCGCGCGGAGTATCGCGCGTTCCCTGTCGGTGGTGATAAACCACAGCACCACGACCATGCACGTGGGGCGTTGGAAGGTCTTTGCCCGGTGGCTCGACATTGCTGGTGAAAGCCCCTCCTTCGACCATGGCTACTGGCTGATCCGCGGGCGGCAAACCAGCCAGGATGCAGACTTCGACGACCCCGCTTTCGCGGCGCTGGAGGAGCTGCTCACCGCTTCCCTGATGGCGCAGAGAAACATCCAGCGCAACCACGTCGCCGAATCGAGCGCGCTGATGGTGGCGTTGTGCGATGAGAATTCGAATAGGGAAGAAGTGGCCACCACGTTGCGCAGGCGGGGCTTTTCGGAGCATGCCAAGATGCGGCTCATTGTCTCCGATTCCGTCAAGGATTCCTACCGCAGCGATGTGCGCGACAAGGCCTTCGCCTTGGCCCAGGGCGCGGGTGTGCCGCTGGTGCTGGGCTACGTGTCCGGCCGCACCTGCGTGTTGACTACCCATTCGGGAGCGGAGGGGAAGATCGCGGACGTGCTCTTCGGCTCCGTCGGGCTTTCTGATCCCTTCGACACCGTCGAGGAAGGTCCGGCAGCGTGGCTCCAGGCCCTGCTTGCCGCCGTGGTGGTGGAACGCATGCATTCCTTGCACCTGCAGAGCCTGGAGTTTGCTCACTGCAGCGCCATCGAGAAGGCAGCGGCCTACCTGGGCCAGCGCGGCTTGGAGGACGCGGTGGGGGAGCTCGACCGCGCGATTGAGGGGATTAAGGATGGCGAAGAGATCTTTCGCGCCTATGAAGCTGAAAACTTTTCCGTGGCCCGGGCGGCGAAGGCCGTGGGCGTGCACGCTAATACGGTGCGGCACCGGCTGGAAGCTCTGGAGGAACGGATCCGGTTCTCCGATGCGGATCTGGTTTTGTGGGCGCTGTGGAAAGCGCTGCGCCCCCGCATGCAGCGCTAGGCGGCTGGATGCGGGAGCACGGAGAAGGTGTGAGAGTAGAGAGTGAGAGGGGGAGTGGAGAGAACTACACCTTCTTCTTGCTGCGCGGGATGGGCTTGCCGGTAATCAGCGCGTGGAGCTTGCCGTCACCGATCTGCAGCTCTTCCGGAATGTCCTCGGAATCAACCTCGGTCATGATCTCCTTGATGAAGTCAGATTCTGGGATGGAGGAGTTGCGAGCGATGGCCACTAGCTCACGAGCCTCCTCATCGGAGAGGTGGTTGTCATTCTCAAAGCGCTTCTTGAGTAGCTCACGCGCGCGGCGGCGCAGGTCGGCCTCAGATTGCAGGTCCTTGCGGTTCTTCAACCATGCGAAGCCGATGATGAACATGATGGCAATGCCCATGTATCCAAGAATCGGGTAGACCCAGCCGATGAGGTTGGAGAAGCCGATGAAGGAAAGCACGAAGCCGATGAGCACGGAGATGACATAGACCTTGTAGAAGTTCTGCGGCTTGCCGCGGGTGAGGCGCTTGGCAAAGGCATAGAACATGCCAATCGCGGTGTTATAAATCATGCCGTAGATGGCGACGGACATGGCGATACCGAGCGCCGGGTGAATCTGCTCAATCATGGCCAGCGTTGGCATCTCGGCCTCGGTGATCGGGCCTACGGAGACGTAGAGACCGCCGACCAGGACCGCCAGCAGGAAGAGGAAGCATGCGCCGCCGAGAATGCCGCCGTAGCCCACCTCCTTGGCATCGAGGAAGTTGCCGCCGATGACGATCATCATGGAGACCACCACGATGACGTTCAGTCCCAGGTTATTGATGGCGGAGACCCACCAGTTGGGCAGCGTCGTAGGAAGCTGCTGCGCCTGCTCATTGAGGTGTGACCAATCTGGGTTGGAGGTGAGCACGGTGTAGACCGTGCCGATGGTCAGCAAGACGATGATGAACGGGGTAATGGCGCCAATGGCGATGGTCACCTTGTCCACGTCGAGCAAACCCGTCAGCAGGGTGAGGACGAGCATGAGGACGGCGCCGATCCACACTGGCCAGCCCCATTGCTGGTTGAGGTTGGCGCCGGCACCGGCAAACATGGCGAAGCCGATGCAGAACAGACAGGTTAGCGTGGCGAAGTCGAGGATTTTCGACACGATGGGCGTGGACACGGCGTTAAAAACGGAGGTGTGCTCCTTGGCGCGGTGGTAAGAGCCCAACTGGAGGATCGTGATGCCGGAGATGGTCATGGCTAGCGCGGTAACGATGGCGCCGACGACGCCCATGTTGCCGAAAGCAACGAAGTATTGGAGGGCCTCGCGGCCCGAAGCGAAGGAGGCACCCGCGAGCACGCCGATGAAGGCCATCGCGATGCCGAATGAGCGTTTAAGCATGGTGAACCTAACTTTAGGTGGATAGAAATAGCTACTTATGCAAACGGGGCAGGCGGCCTGGGAAAGGTGCCTGCCCCGTGTGTGATGGAGCGGAAGCTTTTAGTTCGCTGCCGCCTTGATGAACTCGGCGATGCCAGCGAGCTCCTCCTCGCCGCGGTCAATGATCGCAGCAGAGGTAAACAGCCCGTGGTGGTAGCCCAGAAGGTGCTTGTGCGTGACGTCGACGCCTGCCTTGGCCAGCTTCCCGGCATACTCGATGCCCTCGTCCGCCAGCGGATCGTTGTCCACCGTGATGACGAGTGACGGGGGCAGGCCCTCCGGCAGCTCGTGCAGCAGCGGGGAGAGGTCCTTCGCCGTGCGCTGCGATTCCTCCGTAACGAAGGTATCGATGAACCAGCGCATGGTGTCAGAGGCCAGCGGGAAGCCCTCCTCCAGGCGCTTGTAGGAGGCACCGTTCTCGGTTCGCTCGCGGGAGCAATCCGTGATCGGGTAGAGCAGGATCTGGGAGCTGAGCTTGGCGACGCCCTCCTCACCCACGAACTCGTTCGCCATCACGGCGGCGAGCTGGCCGCCGGCCGAGTCGCCGGCTACCGAGATGGAGCTGACGGTCAGGCCATGCTCAGCCGAGGAGTCGGACAACCAGCGGTAGGCGGCGCGGCAATCGTCGATAGCCGCCGGGTAGGTGTGCTCCGGGGCAAGACGGTAGTCCACCGCCACAACCGGGAACCCGGTGAGCACCGCGATACGGCGTACCGAGGAGTCGTGGGTCTCCAGGTTGCCCATGAGCCAGCCACCGCCGTGCATGTAGAGCACCGCCGGGGTCTCCTGGCCGCGCTCCGCCTCCGGGCGGGGGTCGTAGAGGCGAACCTGAAACTCCTCGACCTGGAAGTCAGTAGTTGTCGGTTCCTTCTCTTCGTGGAGCGGGTTGGCGTGGGCCGAGGCTACGTAGTTCTCACGCACCTGCGGGATGGGGAAGTTATGGAAGGACTTCGCCCCACCATCGCGGAAAGGCTTCAGCGCCTTCCACGCATCCTCAGCGACGGGACGCCCGGAAAATTCGTCGTGCAGAGTGTGCATTGTGAAACTGCCTCCTAGACCAGCTCGTAGTCGTTGAGCTCGAGCTTGTCGGTGAGCTCGTAGTACTCAGCAACGTTGCCGGACCAGTTGTTGATGACGCGGCCTTCCTCGTTCTTGTACCAGGAGGAGCAGTCAGCGGAGAACGCAGATTCCTCAAGCTCCTTCTGGATGCGGGTGTTGAACTCGTCGATGACGTTCTTCTTCACGTCCAGGGCTGCCTCCGGGTTCTCGCGCAGGTACGCAACGGCCTGGGAGATGTAGCGGTCCTGTGCCTCGAGCATGGCCACCACGGAGTGGTGGTTGAGGTTGGTGTTCGGGCCGTAGAGCATGAAGAAGTTCGGGAAGCCATCCACGGTCATGCCCAGGTACGCCTCCGGGGAGTTGCCCCAGCGCTCGCGCAGGTCGATGCCGTCGCGGCCAGCAATCGGCAGATCACCCTGGAACTCCTGGGAGTAGAAGCCGGTGGCGTAGATGACGACGTCGAAGTCGTGCTCGGCACCGTCATCGGTGCGGATGCCGGTCTCGGTGAACTTCTCGATGCCAGCGGTGATGAGCTCTACGTTGTCACGGTTGAAGGTGGGGTAGAAGTTATCGGAGCGCAGGATGCGCTTGCAGCCGAAGGCGAAGTTCGGGGTGAGCTTCTCAACCAGCTCCGGGTCGTTGACCTGGGAGCGCAGGTGCTCCATGGCCTGCTCAACACCCTCGGCAGCGGAATCGGTGCCCTTGCGGGTGCGGTCGAATCCTTCCTCGCGAACCTCGTGGATCTCCTGGCGGATGGCGCGGTAGGAATCCGGGTTCTCCTTGAACTCCTTGAGCTCTTCCTCGGTGAAGATGACCTGGTTGCGCGGCAGGATGTAGTTAGCGGAGCGCTGGAACACGGAGAGCTTCTCCGCAACCTCGGCGACCTCCGGAACCAGCTGAACTGCAGAAGCTGCATTGCCGATGACGGCAACCTTCTTGCCGGCCAGGTCGACGTCGTGGTTCCACTCAGCGGAGTGGAACTGCACGCCCTGGAAAGCCTCGCGGTTCGGGAAGTTCGGGATCTTCGGCTTGGAGAGCTGGCCCCACGCGCCGACGAAGACGCGGCCGTAGTAGGTCTCGCCGTTGGCCTCGATCTCCCATGCCTTGAGGTCTTCCTTCCACTCGGCGCGGGTGATGCGGTGGTTGAACTTGATGTGATCGTAGAGGTTGAATTCCTCGGCGAGAGCCTTGAGGTAGCCCTGCATCTCGTCCTGGCCGGCGAACATGCGGGAGACGCCGAGGTTGAGGAAGTAGGAGTAGCAGTAGATGAGAGCCTGGGTATCGCAAGCAGCACCCGGGTAGGTGTTGTCGCGCCAGACTCCGCCGACCTCATCGGCAGCCTCGAGAATGAGGAAGTCCTTCTGCTCGTCGCGGACCAGCTGGGCGCCCATGCCCAGTCCGCCGTAGCCGGTGCCGAGGATGATGCAATCGTAGATCTTCATGGTGGTGTGTCTCCTTTAAGTCGGTGGTGGTTCGGGTTAGTTTGCGCGGATGGCTTCGGCCAGGACCTGGAGGCCGTCGCGCAGGGTGGACTCGTTGATGACCAGCGGCGGCAGGAGGCGGATGACGTTGCCGTCCAGGCCGCAGGTGAGGATGAGCACGCCCTGCTCGCGGCAGGTCTTGGCCACCTTGGCGGTGAGGTCAGCGTTCGGCTGGTTGTTGTCGTCGACCAGCTCGATGGCGATCATGGCGCCGCGGCCACGGACCTCGGCGACGGTGGTGAGCTCAAGCAGCGGCTCCAGCTCTTCGCGGATGATGGCCTCGATCTCGCGGGCGCGGGAAGCCAGATCCAGCTCCTCCATCTCCTCGAAGGCTGCCAGGGAAGCAGCACAGGCCACCGGGTTACCGGCGTAGGTGCCACCCAGGGAGCCCGGGTCCGGGGCATCCATGATTTCTGCACGACCGGTCACGGCGGACAGCGGCATGCCGCCGCCCACGCCCTTGGCGGTGGTGATGAGGTCCGGGATGATGCCCTCGTCATCGCAGGCGAACCAGGAACCAGTGCGGCAGATGCCGGCCTGGATCTCATCGGCGATGAAGACGACGCCATTGTCGGTGCACCATTCCTGCAGTGCCGGGAGGAAGCCCTTGGCCGGCTCGACGAAGCCGCCCTCGCCCTGCACCGGCTCGATGATGACGGCAGCCAGCTCCTCGGTGCCGACGTACTGCTCGATGTAGCGCAGGGTGCGCGCTGCAGCCTGCTTGCCGTCGAGGCCGTCGCGCAGCGGGTAGGACATCGGCGCGCGGTAGATATCAGCGGCCAGGGTGCCAAAGCCCTGCTTGTAGGGCTTGTTCTTGGCGGTCATGGTCATGGTGAGGTTGGTGCGACCGTGGAAGGCGCCGTCGAAGACTACGACGCGGTTCTTGCCGGTGTAGCGGCGAGCGATTTTGATGGCGTTCTCCACTGCCTCAGCACCGGTGGAGAAGAGGCAGGTCTTCTTCTCGTGGGTGCCCGGGGTCAGCTCGTTGAGCTTCTTGCAGACATCAATGAAGCCCTGGTACGGAGCGTTGAGGAAGCAGGTGTGGGTGAGGTGGCTGGCGGCCTCGGCGACGGCCTTGGCAACGCGCTGGTTGGAGGCGCCGACGGAGGTCACGGCGATGCCGGACGCGAAGTCGACGATGGTGTTGCCGTCGACGTCGACAAGCACGCCACCGTCACCGTCGGTGATGTAGGAGGGGTAGCCCGGGATGACGCCAGCGGCGACGTCTGCTTCACGGGCGGCATTCAGCTCCTGGCTGCGGGGGCCAGGGATTGCGGTGGAGACATTCCGCTCCTGGGGGAGGCGGTGCTTGAGATCCTGCATGCTGTCTGCTCCTTAATACTCGGAATTTTTTATGACGTGGGTCATTCTGACGGCTAGACTTCAGAAGGGCCATAGACAATCTGGTGAAAGAATGGTGAGAAATTGTCCACATTGGATAAGGGGGTAGCTGCCGGACTAGAAGAAGGAAACGTTTCTCTCAGATGGTTGGCTAGCCAACCCGATCTGGGGATTGACGTGCTGCACGATTGCGAGCGGCCGTTTTCCGTGATGCACCCATGTGAGCTGCGCGATCCCCGCGAGTTTGTGGGCTCGGGGGCTGTCATCCTGCTCACTGGTATGGCCTTTGAGGGGCAACCCGATCAGCTGGTGGAGTACGTTCGCAGGGTGGCCGCGGGGGGGAGTGACGGGGGGTGGCTTCGGCGTTGGTTTAGCCTTCGCCGAGGTTCCACCCGGCATGGTGGAGGCCGCCCGGGACTGCGATATTTCACTCTTCACGGTGGCGCGGCGCGTGCCTTTCGTCTCCGTGCTCGCGCGTTTGCACGACGAGTTGCAGCGCCAGCGGGAGGAAGGCTTGGAGCTCTTCATTGCTCAGCAGGGCGCGCTCAACGACGCCGCCGTGTCCGGCCTCGACGCCCTCGTGGACAAAACCAGCCGCCTGCTGGGCGCGCATACCTGCCTAGTGGATAAGGATGGGCGGGTCTTCGCGCAGTCGAGCCACCCCGGGCTCCCACCGGTGGAGTGGGGTCCGGTGATTGCCGATACCCGCGCCCAGAACTTCTATGCCGCTCGCCGCGTGGGCGGGTGGAATGTCTTGGCCCAGCGCTTGGCCGACCACGGTGCGCGCTCCTTCGGGCTGCTGGCGGTGGCGCGTGAGAGTTTCGGTGTGAACGAGCGCGCGCTGCTCAAGCAGGCCGCCGGCCTGGCGGAGCTTACCGTGAAGCGCCCGCAGGAATTACGGCGCACCCAAAACGAACTCAACTCCATGGCGATGGCCATTCAGTTGGGTATGGACCAGCCGGAGGATCCCATGCGCCGCATCTTCCGGCTCGTGGGCGATGCACAGGGCCGCGTGCGTCCGGTACTGGTGAAATCGGAGGGGGAGCGTGCCCACCAGCGCTTCCTCCACGCCTTGGACGCCCGCCTGCAGGACCACGGGCGCTTGCTTTTCGAATACACGCTGGATAAATCCTCTAGCCTCCTGCTTTTCAGAGGAAGCCGCACAATGAAGAACCTGCAGGACTTGTTGCGCGATATCCGCGGTAGCAAGCGCATCGTCGTGGGTCAGCCCATGCCGTGGGCCGAGCTGGGCGTAGGCATTGTCCGCGAACTAGAGTCCTTCGCTTTCGGGCTTCAGCCCGGGATGTTGGCGGGGCCAGAATCGCGGACGTTGAGCTGGACTAGGGATCCCAGGGTCAAGGGCGCGGTGCACAACCGGGCCGAAGAAACCTGGGGCAAGGTGCGCGCTCACGACGCGGAGCACGGCACCGAGTTGGCGGAAACCCTGGAGGTCTACCTGCGTGCGGGCGGGCATGTGAGCCGAACCGCTGAGGAGCTTCAATCACACCGGCACACCGTGCGCAAGCGCATCGCGGACTTGGAGGATCTCCTCGAGGTGGACCTCAAGGACCCGCTCGTGGCGGCGGAGCTACTGATTCTCGGAGTGAGTGTTACGGACTGAAGCCCTAAGAGTCGATGCTGAGTAAGAGGAGTTCCGCACGGGTGACGGGATTGCCCAGGTCCACCCCGCAGAGGTTTTCTACCTTGTCTAGCCGGGCGCGCACCGTGTGGCGGTGAACGCCCAGCTCCGCCGCAGCGGTGGCCAAGTTGGCGTTGCCCACGAGGAAGGCGCGCAAGGTAGCGAGCAGCTCGGTGTTGTGCTGCGCGTCGTGGGCGGCCAAGCGGCTGACCGTGGCCGCGCGCCGGGCGCCGAGGGCCTCCGAGACGCCGGGTTCCACCAGCCAGGTAGGCGCAGCAGAATCAAAGGCCGCTACGGTGCCAAGGGGCAGGCTGCGCGCATGGCTTTGAAGAGAAGACAGCAGTGCTGGGTTCAGCTCCTGCCACGCAACACCCCGAAGGGCGGAGACGCGAAGGTAGCGCGACTGTTTCTTGAACAGGTGTGAGGTTGCGGTTCCCGGAGGAAGCATGAGAAGTGCAGAATCCTGTTCCGGGCGGACGAAGCTGTGCGGCTCGGTCTTGCCGATCTCACTCACTGTGCGCGCGAGGCGTGAGGGGGTCGAGGCTGTGAGGTAGAGGATGTCCACGAGGTCGTGGCTATCAATCAAGTGAAAGGCCGCGTGCAGGGCGGGGGAGTCAACGCCGGCGAGCTGGGCATCAAGCGCTAGCGCCCCGAGAATAGCGTGGTTGTTGCCATCGGGGTGATCAAGCAGCAGGCTGGCCAGACCCGATAGATGCCGGATGAGCGCGCGCGAATAGGAATCGAACTTCTCCGAGCGCCTGGCGGCGACGGCCCAACGCCGGCCCGCGGAGCCGAAGGTGCTGGTGATGGTGGCACCTGTGCTTGTCGACGTCCCCGTGCCCCGCCCCGTCTGCTCCGCGGCCTCCACCGCGGCGTCGGCCGCACTGAGCTGGCCGCGATCGCTGCGGCTGAGCACCGCTCCGGAGGAACTGGCTACTGCTACAGCGGCGCTGAGTTGATTGCTCGCCTCATCGATGAGCGCTTGGATGCCCGACACAGCTGCGTGATTGAGGCGCTCTTGTTGGCGGTGGAAGGTGAAGTGCGCATTGTTTTCGAGGCGGGCCTGTTCCTGGGCTACCGCAGTAGTGATGGACACGAAGCGGGTGGCGCGCGGAATCTCAAAAAGGGTGAGGTGATGCTGGGAACAAGCACGGGTCAGTACGGGTGGTACCTCGGCGAAGGCGAGTCCGGTACCGAAACCAATGCCGTGTACCCCGGCTGCGGCGAGAGCAGCGGCATAGTGCTCGAAGCCTTCCGGGTCGTCGCGGAAAACGAGCCCCAGAGTGAGCATGAGCGCGCCGGGAGAGGTGAACTCGGTGGGGTCCGCGAGCTCTGAAGCGTGGATGGTGCTGAACGCGGGTTTGCCCTCAACGAGCGGGCGCAGGTTCAGCGAGTGCTGGTTGGTGAGCCAGCGGAAGGAAATCTCACTCATGGTGGACAGGCTACACAGTTGTGGGCTCAAAATTTATACACCCTGTCGATAGTGTCGCAAGGGTGGTAGGGGCCACACTAAGTGGCATCCTATTCATCCCAACACAAAAGGAAGACCATGCAGGAACTTCAGTACCACATTGAGCAGTCCCGCCACCTGGGCCAGCAGGTCCCGGGTCCGAAGAGCGCCGCCCTGGATGAGCGTCGCAAGAATGCCCTCCCCGCGGGCATGGCGCCCTCGCTTCCGGGCTACGTGGTGGACGCGGATGGCGGCATTCTTGCCGACGCCGACGGCAACCGCTTCATCGACCTTGCCTCCGGCATCGCCGTGACCTCCGCTGGTGCTTCTAACCCGGCCGTCGTGGCCGCGGTGCAGGAAGCTGTTGCACACTTCACCCACACCTCCTTCACCATTTCCCCGTACGAGTCCTACGTGGCCGTGGCAGAAAAACTCAACGAGGTCACCCCGGGTGATCACCCGAAAAAGACTGCGCTGTTCAACTCCGGCGCGGAGGCTGTTGAGAATGCCGTGAAGATTGCCCGCAACTACACCGGCAAGCGCGGCGTTGTCGTCATGGACCGCGCCTTCCATGGACGCACCAACCTGACCATGGCGATGACCGCCAAGCAGTCGCCCTACAAGAATGGCTTCGGTCCCTTCGCGCCGGAGATCTACCGCGCCCCGATGTCCTACCCGCTGCGTGACGGCCTGAGCGGCGCCGAGGCTGCCAAGAAGACCATCACCATGATTGAGCAGGAAGTCGGCGCAGCCAACCTGGCCTGCGTTGTCGCTGAGCCGATCCAGGGCGAGGGCGGTTTCGTCGTCCCTGCCGAGGGCTACCTCACAGCAATCCAGAAGTGGTGCAACGACAACGACGTGGTCTTCATCGTCGACGAGATCCAGGCAGGCATGATGCGCACCGGTACCTGGTTCGCCTCCGATCATGAGGGCATCGTTCCGGACATGGTGACCATTGCGAAGGGCATTGCCTCCGGCATGCCGCTGTCCGCAGTGACCGGCCGTGCGGAGATCATGGATGCTCCGCAGCCGGGCGGCCTGGGCGGTACCTACACGGGTAACCCGGTGGCTTGTGCTGCTGCGCTGGCAACCTTCAAGGAGTTCGAGGAGAAGGACTTCGGTGCACGTGCCCAGAACCTGGAGAAGATTGCCCGCGAGGAGCTGGAACCCATCCTGGGCGATGAGCGCGTAGCAGAGTTCCGCGGCCGCGGCGCCATGCTCGCCCTCGAATTCGTTACCGCTGAGGGTGAGCCGGATGCTGAGCTGGTGCACAAGATTGTCGACGCCGCCAAGGCCGAGGGCGTGCTCATGCTCACCTGCGGCCTCGACCACAACGTCATCCGCTTCCTGCCCTCCCTGGCTATCCCGGAAGACCTGTGGCGTGAGGCGCTGCAGGTCGTCGTCAAGCAGTTCAACGAGTACAAGTAAGGCGACTGTAGTTCTCACCCGGCGATGGCCGGGTGAGTTCACGTTTTAATAGCCATTTAAAAGTCATCGGAGAAGTCTTTGTCCAACAACATTTCTGTGCCGCAGAAGGATGAGTCCACGGCGGAGTTCAAACCCGCGCTGTCCTTCGTGCAGGGCATCGCCCTCATCTTCGGCACCAACATCGGTGCTGGTGTCCTCTCTATTCCTTATGCTGCCCGCAACGGAGGGTTCCTCGCACTCGTTATCGCTTTGCTGATAGCAGGCACCCTCACGACCATTTCCATGCTGTACGTGGCGGAGACAGCCATGCGCACCAAGGCGCCGCTGCAGGTTTCCGGATTGGCGGAGCATTACCTAGGGCAGTGGGGCCGCTGGTTGGTTTTCGTGGCCATCATCGTCAACGGCATCGGTGCGCTGATTGCCTATGCTGCTGGTTCGGGTGACTTGATCAACAACATCTTCGGGTTGCCGCCGCTACTCGGCACGCTGATCTTCTTCGGCTTCGGTTCGTGGGTGATGTACCGCGGCCTGCACACCACGGGTGCAGCTGAGGGAGCCATCACTGCCGGTATGGCGATCATTATCGCGGTGCTGTGTGGATGGACAATCCTGGGACCGGGTATCAAGGCTGAGAACCTGCTGGTTCTTCATCCCTTCTTCATTGTCCCGATTCTGAACCTCGCGGTGTTCTCCTTCCTGGCGCAGTATGTGGTTCCGGAGCTGGTACAAGGAATGGACCCGGCTAAGCCGCAGCAGACCGCGCGGGCAATTGTGCTCGGCATGGTGGTGACGGGCTTTACCTTGGCGTTGGTTCCTTTTGCCGCCCTTGGTCTGCTTGGCATGGAGGTCACCGAGGTGGTGACCATTGCCTGGGGTGAGGCCCTTGGTCCAGTGGCCTACTACATGGCCAATATCTTTGCGCTGGCTGCCATGCTGACTTCGTTCTTGGCGATTGGTTTTACCACCATGCGCAACGTCTTGGACATCTTCCACTGGGAAGGCGTGAAGGGACAGCGCATCGTAGCGGTGGCGCTGACGGTTGTTCCGCCATTGGTGATTTCCATTGCTGGCCTCGGCGGCTTCGTTGCGGCATTGTCCTATGCCGGTGGCTTCGCGGGCGCCATCATGTCCGTCATCCCGGTGATGCTGCTGCACGCCTCCCGTAAGAAGGGCGACCGCGACCCGGGTTGGAACGTGGGCGGACTCGCACACCCGGTAATTCAGGGCACCATCATCGTGGTTTATGTCTTGGCCTTCATCTACTCGATCATTTCCATCCTCGGGTTGGTGCCGGCAGGCTGGGCTTAGGGCCGGCTTTTAGATGCGGCACTTTTAGACGCGACGAACTCGCCTAGTTGCCAAAGTTCGGGCCAGATCTTGAGTCAGGAGCGTTGGTTTTGGCAGAACGGGCAGTTGTAGCCCGGCCCTGGAACTAGACCATGCCGAAAACACGAAAAGGCTGGGCTGCTCCCCATATCAAGGAGCGGCCCAGCCTTTCGGCATGCTGCCTAGGTTTGCAACTGAGGCTACGGCCTAGAAGATGCCGTGCTTATGAAGCGCCTCGTCATCGGACGGGACCTCAGAAATGGCATCCCACATTTCGACGAGCTTGCCGTCCTCGACGCGCCACAGCTCGCAATAGGAATGGCGCGCACCAGCGATGCTGCCTTCGGAATGGGTCAGAACGAACTGTCCTTGTGCAACCGTGCGGTGGATGCGCTCATACTCTAGACCTTCGCCATCCTCCTGCAGCTTGGTGAGGAAATCGACACAGTTCTGAGCGCCATCGGCGATATCAGGGGAGTGCTGGGCAAACTGATCATCACGGGTGTTGTCGATGAAGCCGGAGTAATCAGCGCCGATGAGCGAGCGGGTGAAGAACTCGATGACGAACTCTCGGTTCTGCTCGGTGAGGCTCTCATCACCGATCTCGGTAGCGCCATCGAGCTGCGTGCGGCCGCTTGCGTTCGGTTCTGCCAGGGGAACGAGGTTGTCCCAGTGCTCGACAATCTTGTCTCCCTCGACGCGGTAAATATCGAAACCGACGAAGGGCTCATCCTCGATGCCGTCGAAGCGACCATGCAAAGCGACGAGGCCGTTGGCTTCGTCGGCAATCACCCGGGCGTTGGTGTACTTCAGGCCCTCGCCCAGATCCGTGACAAACTTCTTGAGACCTTCTGCATCATTAGCGATGAGGGGAGAGTGCTCCACGAAGTTGTCGGCGAAGTGCTTGTCCAGGACGGAGGTATCGTGGCCGTCGAAAAGCGCGGTGTGGACCTCGAGAACGAAGTTTCCTAGTGACGTCATGGGATCTCCTTAGTTGGCCACGAAGTAGGTGCGCTTGTTGACGAACTCATCCATACCGTAGGGGCCCAGCTCGCGGCCGTAGCCGGAGTTCTTCACACCACCGAACGGGACCTCGGCGCCCTCCGCCGCGTAGGTGTTGACGTTGGACATGCCGACCTCCAGGCGCTGGGCAATCTTCTCAGCGCGCTCGACGTCCTTGGAGAAGACGCAACCGCCCAGGCCGTACTGGGTGTCGTTGGCCAGCTCGAGAGCCTCTTCGTCGCTGCTGACCTTGAACACGGTCGCCACGGGGCCGAAGAGTTCTTCGTAGTAGACATCAGAGCCAACCGGGACATCGGTCAGCACGGCGGGGCTGAAGTAGGAAGACTTCTCATCCGCAAGCTCACCGCCGACGTGCAGGGTGGCGCCGGCGGCCACGATGCGGTCGATCTGATCCTTGAGGTTTTCTGCCGCGCTGCGCGAAGACAACGGGGTGTAGACGGTTTCGGAAGCCTCCTGCGGGGTACCAGGCTTCATAGCCTTTGCGAGCTCGACCAGCTCAGCGACGAACTCGTCGTAGATATCGTCCATCACGATCAGGCGCTTGTTGGAGTTACACGCCTGGCCGGTGTTGTACATGCGGGTCTCCCACGCGTCCTTGGCTGCCTGCTTGACGTCATCGGTGTCGAGGATGACGTACGGGTCGGAGCCACCGAGCTCCAGTACTGCCTTCTTGAGGTTCTTCGCAGCCAGAGAGCCCACCGCAGCACCAGCGCGTTCGGAGCCGGTGAGGGACACACCGCGCAGCTCCTTGTGCTCGATGATCTTCTCTGCCTGCTCGTGGGTAGCGAAGACGTTGGTGTAGACGCCCTTGGGAACACCGGCATCATCCATGATCTTCTGGATGGCAAGCGCGGAGCGCGGGCAGATGGTGGCGTGCTTCAAGACGATGGTGTTGCCCAGCATCAGGTTCGGGGCGGCGAAGCGCGCGACCTGGTAGTAGGGGAAGTTCCACGGCATGATGCCCAGCAGAGCGCCGATGGGGCGGCGCTGAATGTAGCCCTTGCCGTCCATCTCGACGGGGATTTCCTCGTCGGCGGCGAACTTGGGGCCGTTGTCGGCGTAGTAGCTAAAGATAGCGCCGCTGAACTCAGCCTCCTCGACGCCCTCGGAGATCGGCTTGCCCATTTCGGTAGCGATGATCTCTGCGAGCTCATCCTTGCGCTCTTCGAAGAGCTCGGCAACGCGCGTGACTACCTTGCGCGCTCCTCGATCGGGGTCTCGCGCCAGCTGAGGAATGCCTCGTGCGCGGAGTCGACAGCGGCCAGGACCTCCTGGTCAGTAGCGTGATCAAAAGTCTCGAGAACCTCACCGGTAGCGGGGTTTTCTACGCGAAATCCGGACATTGCTTCATCCTCCAATGATTGAAGTGTGTATGGGTTGCGCCCCATTATGGGGTTGTATGTGACTTATTGCAAGGTCCTTGCGTTTTATGTCATTTGTCTCAGTATGGGCTTATGGGGCACTTGGGCTGAGGGGGTGAAAGAAGGAGGCCACCTAGCCCCGCCAAGGCTCAATGCCTGCGCGGCGCCAGGCCTCCAAGAACTGGGTAGTTTCTGCTTCGTCCGTGATGGACACGCGCACGCCCTCATCGAGGTAGCGGCGGATGACCACGCCTTCATCAAGCATCTTCGTCTCCACCTCCGCGGCATCCGCGCGCGGCAGCCAGACAAAGTTGCCGTAGGACTTCTCAGCTCCCAGTTCCGCGCAGACGCGGTCGCGTTGTGCCTTGGTGATCTCAACGGCGTCGTCAAGCTCGTCATGGCGCTTGAGCACCTCCACGGCGGCAGTTTCTGCCATGGCGGTCACCGTCAGCGGCAGGGAGAGCAGCTGCAGCGCGTTGATGATTTCTGGTCCTGCCACCGCGTAGCCCACACGCATACCAGCCAGACCCCATGCCTTGGAGAATGTGCGCACTCCAAGCAGGTTGGGGTAGCGCTGGTATTCCTCGACTGAATCTGGGGTATCGGGGGCGTCGTTGTACTCCCAGTAGGCCTCATCCAGCAGGACCACGACATCCTCGGGCACCCGGTCCATGAAGGCGCGGAATTCACCGCGCGTGATGACCGTGCCCGTCGGGTTGTTGGGGTTGCACAGGATGATGAGCTTGGTCTTCTCCGTCAGGGCGGCAAGGACTGCCTCCAAATCGACGCGGTAATCCTCCGTGAGCGGGACCAGAATCGGTTCCGCGCCGGCCATGCGCACGTAGAGGGGGTAAGCCTCAAAGCTGCGCCAAGGCACGATGACCTCATCGCCGGTGTGGCAGGACGCCAAGATGGTGGCCTGCAGGATGGGCGTGGAGCCCGCAGAGACGAAGATGTGATCCGCCGGAACCCCCAGGTAATTGCACAAGGCGTTGGTGAGCTCCAGGCTGCCGGGCTGCTGGTAGCGGTTGGTGGTGCGGGCGGCGTCGGCAACCGCGGCAATAATGTCCTCGGCGGGCTGGAAGGGGACCTCATTGGAGGAGAGTTTCAAGGCATGGGGGAAATCCTTGCCTACCTTGTACTCGGGGAAGCTTGAGAGATCATTACGAAGCATTTTCACGTCCTTTCTAAATCATGTCCCAGATGGTCACGGCCATAATTAGCAGGCCCATACCGAAGACGAAGTAGTTCCACGGGTCATTGCGGAATTGCTTGTACACGTCCAGTTTCTTGAACATATACACCGGAACCAGGTAGACGATGAACGCCACGAAGACACCGGAGACAACCGAAATCATGGAAATGATGGAGGGGTTAAAGATCGCCACGAGCGTGGTGCACACGAAGGCGATGAGATAAATGATGTTGAGCAGCGTGCGGTGCGAGACCTTCTCCGCCAGCTTCGGCGCAGCGTTCTTCAGCAGGTACTCCGTGCCTTCTTCGGTACCGAGCATGTGGCCGAAGTAGGAGGAGACGATGGCGCAGATGACCACGATGGGGGCCATGTAAGCCATGAACGGAGTGCCAGTGACGTTGGCGAAGTAGGAGAGCACCGGGATGTTTTGCTCGAGGGCCTCATTCATGCCGTCGGCGCCGAGTGCGAGGACGCAGGACCATACAAAGAACATGGTGAAGACGACGAGCAGGATAGCGGTGTAGAACTCCGTGCGGGAAACGCGCTTTTCGGTCTTCTCGCCGTATTGCGGCTGCATGTCGATGGCGAACTGCGACAGCGCCGCCATGTGGGAGAAGGAGAAGACCAGCACCGGCAGGATGAGGAAGATGCCCTTGATGATGCCGCCGTAGCCATTCGAGCCGTCATCGAAATGGATGAAGCTGTGCAGGTCCCAGCGTGGGATGAGGTAGATGGAGGTGACGGCCAGGGCGATAATCAGCGGGTAGACCAGCACCTGGGCCAGCCAGATCATCGGCTTGCGGCCGATGGCGAAGGCGCCGGTCATCACGCCCACGCAGAGCATGGCCAGCAGCCACCGGTCGAGCGACGGGCCACCCAGCTGGTTGACAATGAAGCTATCCACCGCGTTGGTGATGGAGACACCATAGATGAGGACGGTGGAAAAGACCGTGATCCAGTACAGCACCGCGAAGACGATTCCTTGGCCCTTGCCCAGATACTGGGAGACCAACTCGAGGATGTCCTTGCCGTGGTCCTCCGTGGGCGCACCCGCAACAATGCGTGCATAGGTCCGGTGCGAAAAGTACACCAAGGGGAAGATGAAGACCGTGGCAAAGACCAGCGGCCAGAACCCGAAACCGCCGGCATTCAGCGGCAGGAAGAGGATGCCAGCACCCACGGCGGTGCCGAAGAGCGTAATGATCCACGATGCGGTGGAGGCAGCGGGGCGCTGCTTGGCGACGACCCCATCGCCCACAATGTGCTCGCCTTCCTTCAGCTGGCTAGCGGGTACGGCATTCGAAGTTGGAGGAGTATGTGTCGTGCTCATGGTGAGCCTCCTTTAGCTGGTGGGCGTTTCGTCGGTGTGTAAAACCGGGGAGGGCGGGATAGGCAGGGAATGGGCCTGGTCGGTGATGACGTTGAGAAGCGCTGGTACGCCGTCCTCGGCGATGGCGCGCAGGGCGCGGGCCACGGCCTCCGGTACCTGGGCGTCATCAGTGATGAGCTCGCCGTGGGCGCCGAAGCCGCGGGCAACCGCCGCGAAATCCGGGTTGACAAGCTGCGTGCCGGAAACGCGGTCGGGGAAGTGCTTCTTCTGGTGATCGCGGATGGTTCCGAACTCGCCATTGGACATGACGATGATGAGAAAAGGCGCGCCGTATTGCAGCGCGGTGGCCAGTTCTTGGCCGTTCATGAGGTATTCGCCGTCGCCAGCAATGGTGACGACGGTGCGCTCCGGGAACTGCAGTTTGGTGGCCACTGCGGCCGGGATGGAGTAGCCCATCGAGCCGTTGCGCACGCTGAACTGGGAGGGGTAGACCTGCGAGCGCAGGAACTGCTGGGCCCAGATGCAGTGGTTGCCGGCGCCGAAGGTGTAGATGGAATCCTTCGGCAGCTGCTCGTGCAGCGCGGCGAAGACGGCCTCCATGTGGGCGGTGCCTTCTTTACCGGGACGATAGTCCGCGGGCTCGGGGAGGGTGGCGAAGTCGAGGTGGTTCGCGTGCGCGGCGTCGAACCACTCGCCGCGCTTGTCCTTGCCCTCGACGCTCAGGCGGTCCAGGGTGTGAGCGAAGGCCACGGGGCTCGCCACGATGTGCTCTACCAGCGCCACCGAGTGGCCTCGCAGACTGGTATCGGGGTTGATGGCGATGTTGCGTGCCTGCGGTGACTGGCGCAAGGTGTAACCGTCGGTAGGAACATCACCGAGAACGGCACCGACTTCGATGACGAGGGAGGCAGCTTCCAAAAGTTGCGCCGCGCGTGGGTCGCGCCCATAGCCGAGCCAGCCGGCGTTGGCGGGGGAGTCGAAAGGCACGCGGTCAGCGGCGCGGAAGTCTTGAATGATGGGGATGCGGTGCTCTTCGGCGAAGCGGGTGATCGTCTCTGCGGCTTCCGGGGTCCAGCGCAGGCCGCCGGCGAAAATGAGTGGGCGCTCTGCGCGGCTTAGTTCGCGGGAGAGGAGGTCCAGGTGCTCGTCGAAAGCGCGCCTTCCGACACCGGGATGGGTGGGTGGATGCTGCCGGTGAACTCCTGGTGGAGAATATCCTCCGGCAGGCCCACGATGACGGGGCCGGGGCGGCCCTGCTGGGCTTGGAAGAAGGCTTCGGCCACGACGCGGGAGGCACGCGACGGATCGTCGAGGACAAAGACCTGCTTGGCCTGGGTGCCGAACCACGCCTTGGGATCGAATTCCTGGAAGGACTCGCGGTCACGATCCGAGATGGGGATAAGGCCCACGAAGAGGACGAGCGGGGTGGCATCCTGCCAGGCGGTATGGATACCCACGTAGGCGTTGGCCGCGCCGGGGCCGCGGGTGACCATGGCGACGCCGGGCTGTCCGGTGGCTTTGCCGTGGGCTTCAGCCATGTAGGTGGCACCGCCTTCGTGGCGGCAGACGATGGCCTTCACGGGGGAATCGTAGAGGCCGTCGAGCACGGGCAGGAAGCTTTCGCCGGGCACGAGGAATGCGCGGGTGACGTTGTGCGCGGCGAGGGATTCGGCAATGGCGGCGCCGACGTGTGACATGGAAACCTCCCTGGGGTTGTTGTGGTAGTGGTCTCATTATTCTTTGGTGATGCCATGTTGTCTAATGTCGAAAAAGCTGGAAAGCCATACCCTCAAGGCATTGGTAGTGGTAGAAGTAAGGGAATGGACATGGTGAAGGCCAAATATTTCCTTGCGGTTGCCGAAGCTGGCACGGTGACTGCCGCCGCGGAGCGCCTGGGCATTACCCAGCCGGCGCTGAGCCGGCAGCTGCGGCGCTTTGAAAAGGAGCTGGACCTGGAGCTTTTCGTGCGGGCCGGTTCCGCACTGGCGCTCAGCGACGCGGCACACGCTCTCATTCCGACGTGCCGCCGCCTCCTCGCCGAATCCGCGCGCGCCGGGCAGGCGGTGGAGGCACTCCGCGCGGGCAGTATCCCGGCGCTGCGCGTGGCTGCTACGCCGACGACGATTTCGACTCTGCTTGCGCCCTTTATCGAGGCCGCTGGCTCGACTATCCCACTGCTCACCACGACCCCGGTTACGCACTACGACGTCTTCGACGCGCTGGAAGGCTCCGCCGACGTGGTGATTGCCACCATCCCGCCGGGCAATGACGTGGCCTCATTGGCGTTGGGCACGATTCCGGTGCGCGCCTGGGTGCTGCCGACGCACCCATTGGCGCTGGAGTGCGCGGGTTCGACCAGCGTGGAGGTTAAAAGGTTATTGCAAGAAAAGATGGCTCTGCCTTCGCGGCGCAGCGTGTCCCGTGGGGTGGTGGATTCCTTCGTGGGCACGGCTGGCTGTGCCTTGGGCTCGCATGTCGAGTGCGATGACACCGCAACCTTGAGCGCCTTGGCCCGCTCGGGCCGAGCCGTGGCCTTGATGACAGAACTGCAGCCGGCGCGGCTGGTGGGTTTCGACGTGGTCGATGGTGAACGGACTCTGGGCGGTGTGCCGCTGGTGGCGGCGTGGTCCCCGGGGCACTTCGCGGGGCAGGAAATTGCGCAGATTGCTGAGCGCTTCCGTAGTTTTATTGCGGGGTCGCTTCGCTAAGGCGGTTTTCTTGGTGCTGGGCGGTGTGCGCGCTTGGTGTGCGCTGGATAAAACTGCCCCGGTTGCCAAAGTTCTGGCCAGATCTTGAATCAGAAGCGATAGCTTTGGCAGCAATGGCAGTTGCTCGGCGCGCGGTAGCGCGCCATGTTAGCGTGGAGGCCAAACTTTCCGGGGGGGTGTTCCTATATAGGTTGTCAACTCCGTGGGTGGGCTTGTTGGGGGCATGAAGGGCTTCTGCTTCGCCGTGTGAATGTTGTTTTCGGGCATCTCGAGGAGCCGATTGGGCTTGCTGCTCAATCGGCTTGGATGGGGGCTGTTGGTTCTAAGCTGCTGTGGCCTGTTGGACTGTGGAGATGTCTCGGTAGAGCTCGCCGCTACGCATCATGGCGAAGAGAACGTTTAGGCGTCGGCGTGCGAGTGCGACAACTGCGGCGTTGTGTCTTTTGCCTTCTTTGCGTTTTCGTTCATAGAATTGTCGGGAACGCTCGTGGAATCTGATCGATGCAAAAGACGATTGCCATAGGGCGTTCTTTAATTTTTTGTTGCCAGCCCGGTTGGGCGAATTCGACATGATGGACGTTCCCGACTGATTCGTCCGCGGTGATAGGCCTGCATAGGACGCTAGGTGCGCTGCATCGGGGAAGTCGGACATATCGCCAACGGTCATGAGGATCTGCGCGGCGCTACGCGGACCGATGCCGGGCATGGATAAAAGAATCTCGGTGTGAGGAATGTCCTGGATGAGCTTGAGTACCTGCGCCTCGATTTCTTTACGATGCTCGAGTTTGGCCAATGCATCTTTGGCGGACATTGCTACGCCAAGTTCGGCGTATTCTGCCCCGGCAATGGACACGGTCTGCCCGTGGATGGCAGCAAGCATGGCATCGATGACAGGCTCAGGATTGCGTGCCCTGTGACTGCGCGCAAAGGCTGCCAGACGTGCTCTACCGACGCGTCGAATCTTGGTGGGGCCACCGTATTTCGCAAGTAGGTGGAGGATCCACTTGCGATGAATCACCTGTCCGCGCAGAACATGTTCGAATGCAGGATAGGTTCCCACGAGCGCGGATCGCATCTGGTTGATCAGGCGTGTGTAGGCCCGGGCGAGATCTTCGTCAATACCGTTGAGCACTTTCAGCTGGATAAAGACTTCCTCAACGCGGTCGACGCTGCGCAAGGCATCCGGAAGTTTTAGACCGGCATGGGCGATGACGTAGGCGTCGCGCACATCGGTCTTGGAGTTGCCGGCGTGGATGCGAGAGAGCTGCCGCATCGCAAGCCCCGGTAGATAGCGAACGTCGGCCCCCATGTCTTGGGCGACTGCGACGGTTAACCGGCCGATGTTGTTGGGTTGATCGACAATGACAAGAACCGAAGCGTCATCGGCGAGAAATTTGCCGAAGAGCTTGCGTAGTGAGCCTTCATGCTGGTTGATGCGTTTGGACAGGACTTGTCTGCCTTGGGAATCGAGGACGCAGGCGTGGTGGAAGTATTTGCCGACGTCCATGCCGATGACGAAGTCATAGGCCATGAGCGTGTGCCTCCTAGCGATGAATGAGAAGTTGGATTATTTATGCTTCATCGCTGGGGTTGGTCGGACATACTTGCACTGGCATCCACATTACTGTGAGACCTCATACCACCTGGGCTGGGTCAGGTTCCTATTAGCAGTTTGAGTATGTCACTGTCTTCGGCGACATCACCCCCCGGATCATTTTCAGACAGGGACAGGAATAAGCCATACCGAAGCCAGCGACTAGTTCCACTGTTCTTGCGAATGGAGGGAACGGAAGTAAACATAACCCGCCCAATCGGGTGGACGGCCTATGAATCTTCGGTGCCCTGGGGTGGAACTGCTAACAACGTAATGGGTATTGAGCAGAGTGATATTTAGCCCGCTGCGTTCGGCTTGGTCGATGTGGATTTGGTCAGGAAACCAGGATGAGGCCGCCGATCCAGTTAAGGAAACGGACGGGGCCTATCGGTGCCAAATGGTGCCAAATGGTGCCAAATGGTGCTACCCTAGTGTTATTGCCACCTGTTACGACAGGATTGGAAGAAGACCCTGGGACCCCAGCCGGACGACTGGACTCAGGGTCTTCGCCTGCCTCTAGAGGGAATCCGGGGTGGGACGGTTGAGGACCACTTTCTCGTGCAGCTTCTCCCAGTACTGCTCTTCCCCTAGATGGACGGAGTTCAGTGCTTCCAGAACGGCATCTGGAATCCAGAGCAGGGGATCATCGCCACCGCGTACGTGTTGCAGTCGGATGCCAGCACTTTGTCCCTGGCCCTGCAGGGCAACTATATGGGCGACGTCTCGCCTGTTTGTGCTTCTTGCCGGCTTTCCAAAGTGACGTTGTGGACGTGCATCTCGGAGAGCTCGAAGTACATCTGCTCCAAGCATTTCCTGCGGTGCCTCTCCGTCTTCTTGCTCACTTCACTCCGGTGGGTGATGATCGCTTGCATGGAGTCGATCTCGGAAAGGGTGTCCACGATTTTTCGGCGTCGGCTATTACGTTCGTCGGTCCAGTGAAGTTTGACCTGGCCAGGAAGTCGTAGTGGACGCAGCTCCTCGCGTATTTTTTCCAAGTCTTGAGTGTTGATGATGGCTGCACACACCATGTACTCCTGCCGGTCTGGGGGTCTAAGGGCGGAGGACTCATCGATGTAGGCGACTAGCTGTGATTCCACCCTGAAATTGTAGCCCGTCCGGGCCGACGCACCCCTCGGCCCGGTACCAACTACCCGGAACACGGCAGTACCGAGTCCCCAGAACACCGGTACCAAAAACTCGCATCTGACAACCGTAGATGCCTTGGCAGTGCCCTGGATAGAATCTCATGGAGAAGATCCTGACACAGTAGAGTCCGTTTGCCTGCTTGCCGATTCGGAGACATTCTTCTTCACTACCGTTGATTGGCCACACTGCTTCTGGCATGTCTTCGTCCCAGTTTGGAACGCAGTTCTCAGCGGTGCAGCCAGCGGCTTCAAGAATACTGTCGGAAATCTCGGAAATCTCGGTTTCGGTCGCTTCTCGCGTCCACGCAATCGCGTTCATCATCGTCCCCTTTGGGGGCCGAGGCTAGAAGCGTTCCTGGCCGCGCTCGCGGATCTTCTCGTAGAAGTCAGGCTTGGCGGAGCCATAGCGTGAGCGGGAGCGGCGCGAAGGCTGCGTTCCAGCGGCCAGTCCTGGTGCTGGGGTAGAAGGCGCTGTGGCGTCGGGGTGCTCGAACGCAGGCTCCTCGTGCTCGGAGATATCGACGTCTGCGGCCGCATCGGGGGAGCCGGCGCCGGTGCCAATAGCTGCCGCAGTCGCCTCAGCCATCAGGGCCTCTTCCTCACGGGCGCGGCGGCGCTCCCGAATCTCGGACCACACGAAATACGCAAAGCCCAGCGGTGCCATCACGCCGAAGGCAATCCACTGGTAGCCGTAGGAGAGGTGGTTGCCGCGGTCCAGCTTCGGCACCGGCAGCGCATGCAGCTCACCTGGCTGATCGGGGGAGAGTTGGAGGTAGTCGTGGGCGAGGGGGACGTCGACAAGCTCTGCGATCTGCTCCGTATTGATGGAGTAGACCTGCGTGTAGCCCTGCTCCTCAATGGGGGCGGAGGAGTGCTCGCGCTCGTTGTAGCGCGCCATGCCCACGATGGTCACCTTCTCCGAGGGGGCCGGATCGATGTGGGGAACGGAATTGCCCTCATCCGTGGGTACCCAGCCGCGGTTGACCAGGAAAGTCTCGCCGGAGTCGGTCTCAAAGGGAATCAGCGACTGGAAGCCCGGAGCGGACTCCACCGGGCGCAGGCGCAGCAGCACCTCATCCTCGGGAAGATAGTGGCCGGTCAGCTCCGCGCGTTCCCACTCCTTGCGCAGGGAGCCATCGGCGGAAAAGACTTCGGTGACGGGCTGGGGGTCGGCGTCATAGGCCTCCTCAATGAGGTGGTTGCGCTCCACAATCTGGTCGTCTTTATTCAGCTGCCACGGTGCGAGCACCGTGAAAGACAAATAGGAAAAGGCGACGATGAAGATGAGAAAGAGCACCCACCCAGGCTTGAGGAATGTCTTGAGCATGATGATCAGTCTAGTAGCCGCAAAAGATTATCTAGCCGTGGTTCGTCTTAATCCACTCGAGCAGACCTGGAACGGCGGCGTCGATCTCTTCGCGGGTACGGGCGAAGTCCTCCTCCGTGCCGTAGAACGGGTCCTCCACGATGGCGTCCTCCGGAGAATTTGGGTCGAAGCTGCGCATGAGGCGCACCTTGTCCTTCGGGATGCCGCGCTCGATAAGGGCATCGCGGTGGCCGGTATCCATGGCCACGAACAGGTCCGCGTCCATGTGCTCCGGACCCAGCTGGGCGGCCTGGTGGCCAGCGCCATCGTGCCCGCCGCGGCGCAGCTCAGCCACAGCGCGCTCGTCTGCGCCCTGGCCCACGTGCCAGCCGCCGAGGCCGCAGGAGTCCACGCGGGCGAGGAGATCGAGCATGTCGGTCTCCATGGCATCACGGGTAATGATTTCCGCCATTGGTGAGCGGCAAATATTGCCCGTGCACACGAAGACGATGTGGAGCTGGTTGTCGTTCTCCGGAGGCGTCATGCAAAGGCTCCTTAAGCTAGAGGGGTGCGCTGACGAACGAAAGCTAGGATATAGCAGCGACGCGACTGACGTGAAACCTGAAGCCGTATAAGGAGCAAACGAGATGGCAGAACACACGACCGTTGGCGAGATTCGCCGCGTTATCCACGAGGCCTACCCGCCGCAGCTCGCTGAGTCCTGGGATGCAGTCGGCCTGGTGTGCGGTGACCCCGCGGACGAGGTGCGCACCGTGGCCTTCGCGTTGGACTGCACCCAGGAGGTAGCAGACAAGGCCGTGGAGCTCGGCGCGCAGATGCTTGTGGTGCATCACCCGCTGCTGCTTCGCGGGGTGACCTCGGTGGCGGCGGATACCCCGAAGGGCAAGGTCATTCACACTCTTATCCGCAACGGTGTGGCCCTCCTGGCAGCGCACACCAACGCGGATAAGGCGCGCCCGGGTGTCAACGACAAGCTGGCCGAACTCGTCGGCATCACGCCCGGCCGCCCCATCGTCCCTGTCGAGCCCTATGAGAACCTCGACGAGGCGCTGGGCCTGGGGCGCGTGGGTGAGCTTGAGCAGCCCATGACGCTGCGGGAATTCACCCAGCGCGTGGCCGATGCCCTCCCGGAAACCGAGTGGGGAGTTCGCGCGGCCGGTGATCCGGAGCGCGTGGTGAAGCGCGTGGCCGTCTCCAGTGGCTCGGGTGACTCCTTCCTGGACCAAGCAGCAGCGCTCGGCGTGGACGTCTACGTCACCTCCGATCTGCGCCACCACCCGGTAGATGAACATCTGCGCGCTGCGCACCTGGCCGATCCTGAAGGCCCAGCCGTGGTCGATACCGCTCACTGGGCCAGCGAGTTTCCCTGGACCACCCAGGCGCGCGATATTGTGGAGAACGCATTGCGCGTGAACACCGAGATCATCGATGTCCGCACCGACCCATGGACGATTTCTGCGCATAAGGAGAACTAAATGAAACTGTCACAGGATCTGCAGAGCATCTTGCTGGAGCTGGCGACCCTCGAGCGCTCCCAGGCGCACGGTGGAACCCCCACCATCCCGGAGCAAGAGGAATACGAGAAGGCACAGGCTGCACACGCCCGGCTTCTCGACGCCTCCGGCTCCGCCCAGCTCGCCGTCGACGATATGGAGATGGAGATCCTGCGCATCCAGGCCGACGAGCGCAAGCTGCGCCAGCGCGAGCGCGACGATAAGGCCCAGCTCGGTGCCGCGACCGACCCGGAGACCCGCAAGGACTTGGAACACGATCTCTACGCGGCTAAGTCCCGCATCGCGGATCTCATGAGCGAGCTGCAGGAAGCCCACAACGAGATCCACGCCCTGCGTGCCAACCTGGATGTGCACGGCGCGAAAGTCTCCGATTCCGAGCGCAAGCTCGAAGTGCTCAAGCGCGCGGCCGAGGCCGCCCAGGAGGCCGCGGCGAACCGACCGGATCCGCAGGTGCGCATCGGCGAGCTGCGCGAGCAGCTGCCCGCGGATGTCTTGGAAGAGTACGAGACCGTGCGTGAAGAAAACGGTGTGGGTGCCGCTGCCTTCACCGGGCGCGGCTGCGGCGGGTGCTTCATCATTCTGCCGCCGGCCGAGCAGAACGCGGTGCGCAACGCTGCGGCCGACGAGGTCCCGCAGTGCTCTGATTGCGGCTCCTACCTGGTACGCCCGGCCTCATGAAGTTAGTCATCTTCGCTGACGGCGGCTCCCGCGGCAACCCCGGGATCGCCGGTTCTGGCACTGCAGTCTACAACGAGGACCGCTCGCAGCTGCTTAGGGAAATCGCCTACGTCGTGGGGCAGAAGTCCACTAATAACGTGGCCGAATACCACGGCCTGCTGCGCGGCCTCGAGGCCGCGGTGGAACTGGGCGCGGACGAGGTGGAGTTTTACATGGACTCCAAGCTCGTGGTGGAGCAGATGAACGGGCGCTGGAAGATCAAGCATCCGGACATGCAGAAGCTCGCCATCGAGGCGCGCCGCCTGCTCAACCAGATTCCGCGTTTTAGCCTCGAGTGGGTACCGCGCGCCAAGAACTCGGTGGCCGATGAGCTCTCCAACGTCGCTATGGACGCCGCCGCGAAGGGCGAGCCCGTGGGCATCCTCGATATGGGGGCCGGCGACGCCGCTGAAGCCGGCGCTGCGGTCGATGCGGCGGGCGGTGTAGAACCTGGCGGGGAGGCGGGGGAGGCGTCGTCAAGCGCGGCGTCATCGACCGCGGCCGACTGGCGCCCTGAGTGTGGCCCGGCCACACGCTTCATCCTGCTGCGCCACGGGCAGACAGCGATGTCCGCCGCCAAGCAATACTCCGGGCGCGCAAACCCCGAGCTCACCGAGCTGGGCAAGAAGCAGGCGCTCGCCGCCGCCCAAGCCCTAGCGGATACCCACATCGATGCCGTAGTGTGCTCGCCGCTGCGCCGCTGCCAGCAAACAGCCGCGGCCGTGGTGGAGGGCCGGGACCTGCGGGTGGAGACCGTTGAGGACCTCATCGAGGTGGACTTTGGGCGCTGGGAAGGCAAGACCTTTGCCGAGGCCGATGCCGCCGACCCCGAGCTCCACGCGCGTTGGCTGAAGGATACGTCCGTGGCCTGCCCGGGTGGGGAGTCCCTGCGCGCCGTGCACCGTCGTGTCAGCGCCGCCCGCCGCGAGCTGCAGCAGCGCTATGCGGGGCAAACCGTGCTCGTGGTCTCCCACGTCAACCCCATCAAGTCCTTCGTGCGCCAAGCGCTCGACTCTGGACCGCAGACCCCCAACCATCTGTTCCTGGAGCTGGCTTCGCTGAGCGAAGTTGAGTTCTTCGATGGCGGTAGCACCCTGCACCGATTTAACGATGTGGGGCATCTGAGCGCGCTGCGATAAACTAACAGGCGCGAATGAGCCGACCGGGTAAACGCGTTCCGTCGAACCGGCCCCTTTCTGGGGCTAGGCGCGGGCCGAGGAAAGTCCGGACTCCACAGAGCACGGTGGTTGCTAACAGCAACCCGGGGTGACCCGCGGGAAAGTGCAACAGAAAGTAGACCGCCGCGCCTTTCGCTTCGCTTCGGTGTGGCGATAGGCAAGCGGTAAGGGTGAAAGGGTGCGGTAAGAGCGCACCAGCACCGTCAGCGATGGCGGTGGCTGGGTAAACCCCACTGGGAGCAAGGCATCACGGCCCGCTGGAAAGCGGGCCCGATCAGGCGTTAGTAGGCTGCTCGTCGAAGCCTGAAGGTAGCTGCTTGAGCCAACTGGCAACGGTTGGCCTGGATGGATGTTTACCACCGCGCCTTGGTGCGCGGCACAGAATCCGGCTTATAGGTTGGCTCATTCGCGCCCATATCTTTATTTTTTGGAACAATGGGACGGCATGAAGCTGTATGCCGCGCCCCTGGACTTTCGCCCCATCGCCGAGGAATTCTCCGTTCCCACCGACTTCCCAGGAGAAGTCACCGCGCAGGCCGCGTCCGCGCAGGATCGTTACGCCGAGCAGCGCCGCGATGCCCGCGACATCCCGCTGGTGACTATTGATCCGGCCGGCTCCATGGACTTGGACCAGGCCGTCTTCATCGAAGCCCGCGATGGCGGCTACCGCGTGCTGTACGCCATTGCCGATGTTGGCGCTTTCATCGAACCGGGCTCCGAGCTGGAGACCGAATCCCTGACGCGCGGCCAGACCATCTACCTGCCCGATGAGCCGGCGCGGTTACACCCGGCGGAGCTCTCAGAGGATAGGGCCTCGCTGCTTGCCGACGTCGACCGCCCCGCCGTCCTCTGGACCTTCGACCTCGACACCGCGGGTGAGGTGGAGGACTTCTCGGTGGAGCGCGCACTCGTGCGCAGCCGCGCCCGGCTGGACTACGACCAGGCCCATGCGGACCTGGAGAATGGCACTTTGCATTCTTCTATCGCCCTGCTGCCGGAGGTGGGCAAGCTGCGCCAGGCTTCCTCGCTGCGCCGCGAGGCGATCAACCTGCGCCTTCCCTCGCAGCGCGTATCCGAGACGAATGATGCGGAGAAGGGGCACTACGAGCTGGTGATGGAGCCGCGCTATGAGGTGATGGACTATAACTCCGAAATCTCGTTGCTTACCGGAATGTGCGCGGGCCGATTGATGGAAGAACACGGAGTGGGGTTCCTGCGCACGCTCTCTGCAGCCACGCCGGAAGCTGAGGCAACGTTTCGCACCGAGGCTGAGGCTCTGGGCTTTGAGTTGGGGGAGAGCAGCATTTCGGAATTCCTCCATTCCGTGGACGCGGATTCACCGCGTGGCATGGCGGTGATGCGCGAGGCCCAGCGCCTTTTGCGCGGGGCGGACTACGTGTGGCTGGAGGACGGTGAGGCGGACGTGCATGCGGGAATCGGCGGATACTATGCGCACGTGACTGCCCCGCTGCGCCGCCTCATCGACCGATTTGCCACGGAGGTGTGCTTGGCGCTGAGCGGTGGCTATGAGGTGCCGGAGTGGGTACGCGAGCGCGCCGGGGATGTCATTTCCACGATGTGCTCGACCTCGCAGCTCGCCTCCCAAGTGGATAAGGCGTGTCTCAACCTGACAGAGGCTACGGTCTTGGCACCGTGGGTCGGCACCAATTTTGAAGCCGTGGTTGTCGACGGCGGAGAAAAGCGCGAGAAAGCGCGTCTCGTCGTGCTGGATCCGCCGGTGATTGGAGTGGCCGTGGGGCAACCGCCCACCGGCAGCGAGACTACCGTCTCGCTGGTTAAGGCCGATGTTGCCGAGCGCGATGTGCTCTTTGCGTGGCCGGCGGATTAATCCTCGGTAATGGCGGGGGCTCCGGCCGATAGGGGGACGACAAGCAGGCCGTCCTCGGCGAGGTCGGCCGCGAAGTTCGGGGCCTTGGTGCTTGGGACATAAGCAATAACCGCGGTCGAAGTCCCGGCGTGGGCGGAGCGCGCGGCGACGGCGCCACGAGCGGTGGCCAGTTGTGCGAGTTTTTCCGCAGAGTTGAAGCCATAGACCGTGGCCAAGGCCGACTGCGATTGGGTCAGCAGCGGGAAGAGCTCGGTGCCGCGGCGTGAGCGCAAGGCGCGGGCAATTCTTTCGGCTCGCTCGGTTTCTTCCGAGTAGAAAGTCAGCCATGCTGTGGCTTGGTCGATGGTGGGCTGGTTTTCGGGGCCGTGCACCTTGTGGACGGCGGCGAGCCACTCGAGGACACGCTGGGGCGCATCCGGCAGGAGGCGCAGCGATGCAGTGCCGAAGGCGCGGCAGGCGGCGTCAATGAAACGCTCGCGGGCGCGGATTTCGGCAACAGCCTCAGCGGAATCGAAGTCACCGGGGACGGCGAGGGCAAAAGCTGCAATGTCCTTGTTGACCACGTGCGGTGCCTGGGTGACGGAACCGTCGGCGTAGTCGATGATGGTAATGGAGTCACCCGCGCCACGCAGTGCGGCGGAGTGGCGGGCGCGCAGCGCAGGGAAGCGGGCGAAGGTGCCGACAGCTTGGGAGCATACCTCTGCGATCCGGGCGCGAAGAGGAGCGTCGTGCAGATCGTCCGCGCCGCCGAGCAAGGCCAAAGCGGTCGCGATATCAATGGCTGCGGCGGCTCCGAGCCCAGCCGAATCTGGGATATCGTTGACCACTGTGATGTCGGCGCCGGCGGTCTCGCGGGTGAGGAGCTGGCGGTTGATCATGGTGTAGATGATGCCGCCGAGGCGCGCTGCGATGGCGCCCTCGGGCGCCGGGGGCTCGATGGGCTGGCCTTCGGAATCGACGCCGGGCTGCTGTTCCGCGGCGAGGGAGGAGACTTTCTCTAGCGAAATCTGGTCCTCAACGGTCTCGCCGTTGGTGTGCTCGAGGCGAACGTTGACGATGCCATCGTTGCGAGGGCTCACAGCTACTGCAGCGCGGAGATCAGCCAGGCCCATGATGGTGATGCCGCCGTAGTGGTCAATGTGCTCGCCGATGAGTGCCCAGGTGGCTGGGGCGCTGGCGACATGCGCCGGCTCGGCGCCGATGTTGTCGCTGTGCGCGGCGCGAACGCGGTCGACGGCCGGGGTCGAAGGGGCAGTCCACAGGGGCATCGGGAAGGTTCTCCTTTGCTGGTGGCGAGATCCTGCCGTAAACGGGGCAGGAGGTAGGTGACCTATCTATTCTAACGGGCGTAGTCCATGGACGGTCTGTAGTGTGGGGTGCACTGATCGAGCGCCTAAAAGAATGGAGAAAACAATGGCCGAGGCTGATAACAAGTGGTTCTACGACCCGTCCACCGGTGAGGTGACCCAGGGCAAGGTGTCTGGCTGGGAGAACCGCATGGGCCCCTATGATTCCCGCGAGGAAGCCGAGCGCGCCATCGAAATCGCGCAAGCCCGCACTGCTGCGGCTGATGCCGAGGACGCCGCTGAGGACGATTACTAAAGCCCTGCACGGCTCCTGCAGGACGCCTCATTGAGCGGCGGTCAATCAAAGTCAACGGCCCACCCCCTCGCGAGAATCGCGACGGAGTGGGCCGTTGAAATGTTTGTTCCACCTGCCGGGCGTTGCAGCGCGCCCAGCGGGGAGGAATTAGCGCAGCTTCTTGCGCAGCGGCTTGAACGCAGACTTGATGGCCTTGAAGCTCTCCGAGTAGGCGTTGAGCGCTTCCAAACCGATGGCGCGCTCACGCTGGTAGAGCAGACCATAGCCAAAGGTGTCCTCGCCTCGGCGGCGCGCGGTCTCTGCCAGTTCGAGCAGCTTGTCGCGAGAGGTCACCGAATCCTGGAAGTCTCCCAAGACTGACTGCATCTGCTTGCAGGCCTTGTAGAGGCTCTTCGTCTTCAACGAGGTTGCGGAACCAGCTGCCTCCGCCGCATAGCGCAGTTTCTTTGCTGCCTTGCGCATATCGTGGAAATACTCTTCACGTTCGTGCAGCGTCAGCTCGGTATTATCCCAGTTGGAGACTGCCTTCTTGTGGCGCTTGACCAGCTTGTCATAAGCCTGCTTGAGGTGCAGGGCCATCACCGTATCAAGATCGTGGGGCTCTTCGTCCTCATCTGGCTTGGCGTGCTTCGGCTCGTAGTCCTTTGCTGGCTCTTGTTCTTCCTCTTTTTCTTCAGTGGGGGCAGCGGACGCCGAATCGTCGACCGCAGAGTCTTCCGCCTCGCCGCTGGCAGAAGTGTTGTCGGCGTCAGCGGGCGTGTCTTCACCGGCAACCGGCGGGTCGGAGAGGAAGGCATCCAATGCATCGAGCAGAGCCAAGTATTGATCGGAATCGAGCGCGGCGATGACTCGGCGATGCGCGCGGCGGTAGGCGCGGCCCATGTCGTGAGCAATGTGTTCGCGGGTGGCTTCATCGAGGACGTCGGAATCCTCGGACGCGAGGAGGTTCTGCCAACGTTCCTCCACGACCTCGGCGTCACGGGCGACGCCCAACATGGCCGCAAGTTCCTTCAGATCTGACTCAATGCGCTCGATTTCGGGGCCCACCACAATGCCGTGGAAGGTCTGCAAGTGGCTGCGCAGTTCACGGGTAGCAACGCGCATCTGGTGAACCGAATCCCACTCATCGCGGCGAACCCGTGGATCATATTCGACGAGCTTGTCCCGATTGGCTTTCAATGCGTCCACAACCGCTGCCGCGGGTGAGCCCGGCTCCACGTTGGACGTGGCAAGCGACGGGGGAAGCTCGACATTATTGATGGATTCACCCAATGCCGACTTCAACTTGGACGGCGAGGAAGAAACCCGAGCCCCAGAGCTAATCAGTAGGGAAGTGGCGTGCCGCAGTAGAGCGCTGCCTTCCTTGGATCCAGGGAGCTCCCCAGCGAGCTCGACTTCCCACTCACGCCAGGTGCTCTGGGAGCCACCCGGAAGAAAGGAGAAGGCGGTGACATGGTCATCACAGAACTCAGCGACCGGCTGGTCATCGGCGTTGACAAGGAGCAATTCGGTGCGGTTGTTGTCGACCTGTGCAATGGGCTCCAGCGGATGATTGCGGATCACTGAGCGAACCTGGTGGAGAAGCTCGGCGGGAACCTCGTACTTGCCATCAATTGGTTCGCCGAGTTCGGCACGAATTTCGGTGCGGCCTTCGGCACCGGGGATCTTGATGTGCCAACCGTCATCATTTCCACCGGTGCGACGGCGCAGCGTGATCTTGGCGTGGGTAAGGCGAAGGTCCTCCGTGTCGTAATAGATCGCCGACAATGATTGGTGGCGGGTTTCTGCTACTCGGGCAACCTCGTCGAGGTTGGTGAGATCGGGCGCCGGCGTGGCTTCATCCACGGCGAACTTGGCTTCGATTTCAAGGAACGTCTTCGGAGACATGTACACACCTTCGTCGGGGAGCGAAAATTTAAAGAGGAGGCACAAAACCTCTACACTTCCATCTAGTTTACCTAGTCATTAGAGCACTTGTGCCAGCCTTTGAGCCCGCCCTAACGAGTGAGTTGGGCACGTCCTGCCAGCCCTGAGGAATCACCACTTAAATGAGACCTTTCCGCAGCGGATGCCCCGGCGGACACGCCTGCTCGGCTCCCCATAGCTAAAGATATGGTGCGGGCGTTGGGAAAGAGCTGATCTACTACCGCTTCTGCGCTACGCCGACGATCTTCCACCGCTGATAAAGATTGTTGGGCAAGGAATACTGCATCATGCCTAGTCCCCGGGTTCCGTGCTGTGGAAGCTGTCGCGTCTGTACTTTGTGGCCCCAGCGTGGTGTTTGCCTCATCTAAGAGCTGACCGATTCGGGTGGCATAAGACAAAATGAAGCTTCGGCGAAAAGCTGCAACATTGCCGTCTTGGCGTGCGCTTTTCGCGTGTTCTCCGTGGTGCATGTGCCACTCACACTGCCGAAGAAGTGAAGCGAAGAGGTCGGTGACATGGTGGACGTCCTCTTTAGCTCCGAAGACTGTGATGATCCCTTTGGGGTGAAGTTGCAGCACAGTGCATCCATTGCGATCCGCGATGACGCTAAGAAGTGTGGTCTTGTGCTTAATATAGGGGGCGCTGATATGAAGGCGCGTGGAAACTACGGAGCTGGGCGAAGCGTCGAGAGCGCCATCGATCCGGTGTCGTTGCCGCAGGCTTTGTGCCTTGGCAATGAGCGCACTGGCTTCTTCCTCGTAGGGAGTGGATTCGGCCTTCCGCAGAAGGTGGGAGATTTTGGTGCGGATTTTATCCTCCTTGCTGCCATGCGCTGACTGGGAGCTATTTCTCTCAGGCACGAGCACGTCAACGTCACGAAGTAAGGGAAGCAACATGGTTGCTTCGATGAGTCGCGTCAGTTCATCGGTGGACATGGTCATCGAAGCAGGCGGAGTTAGGCTTAACCACTCTTTGCGCAACGCAGTGGAACTAATCTGTGCGGGCACCTGGCCGGCGGCACGATAAATGAGTGGGTGGCAAAAGTCGCCCACGACGTGAAGAAGATCCTTAGGGGACCATCCTCGCTGGGCCGCTCGGATAATGAGGTCGAGTCCTTGCTCGCTCAGTGTTGCGTGGTTGGTGTTCATGGAAATCACATTCCTATCTTTGTTCGTACATCAGTTTGGATATGGGGCCATTCAAGCATGTGACAGCGACAAGGGTTTGGAAGGTCGAAAAAATTTGCCCCCGAGTTACTCTTGCCAACTGGGCCGATAGGTGACGCTGCGGGGGCAAAAGAGCAAACGCCCAGCCGCGGCTTCGGTGCGCGGCGGTAGGGTTTAAAACATGAACAGCCAACACGAATTCGTCCTTCGTACAGTTGAAGAACGCGATATCCGCTTCATTCGCCTCTGGTTCACTGACATCCTGGGGGCGTTGAAATCTGTGGTGATGAGCCCCTCCGAATTGGAATCTGCCTTCGAGGAAGGTGTTGGCTTCGATGGCTCCTCGGTGGAGGGATTCTCCCGTATCTCAGAGGCCGATACTATCGCCATGCCGGATCCCTCAACGTTCCAAATCATGCCCTTCGATAAGGAAGAGCCAGAGCTGTTGTCAGCGCGCATGTTCTGCGACATCACCCAGCCCGATGGGCACCCTTCCCTGGTGGATCCACGCCATATCCTGCGCCGGCAGGTCACAGAGGCGGCCAATGAAGGGTTCACGTGTAAGGCCTCACCGGAGATCGAGTTTTATCTCCTTGAGGATGCGCGCGATATCAACAACCTCATTGCCACCGACAACGGCGGTTACTTCGACCAAGCCACCCACGATAACGCCCCGAGTTTTCGCCGCCGGTCGATGTATGCACTGGAATCCATGGGCATCGCTACGGAATTCAGCCACCATGAAACCTCACCCGGGCAGCAGGAAATCGACTTGCGCCATGCCGATGTGCTGTCCATGGCAGACCACATCATGACGTTCCGCTACCTCATCAAGGAGGTGGCTTCCCAGCAAGGCGTGCATGCCACATTCATGCCCAAGCCTTTCGAAGACCGCTCGGGATCGGGAATGCATACCCACCTCAGCCTGTTTGAAGGCGATTCCAACGCCTTCCACGACCCCGACGATGAGATTTCCCTCTCCAGTACGGGACGGCAGTTCATCGCCGGAATTCTTGAGCATGCAGTGGAAATGACGGCGATCACCAACCAGTGGACCAACTCTTACAAGCGCCTAATGTTCGGCAGCGAAGCCCCGGGGTCGGTGACCTGGGGCGTGTCTAACCGTTCGGCCCTCGTCCGAGTACCGACCTACCGCCTGTCCAAGGAAATGTCGCGGCGGGTAGAGATTCGCTCTCTAGATTCAGCGATGAACCCCTACCTGGGATATGCGGTTCTGCTGGCCGCCGGATTGCGCGGTATCAGGGAAGGCTATGAGCTCGGTGATCCGGCCGAGGACAATGTCCATCAGTTGACCCGCCGTGAGCGCCGTGCGATGGGGTACAAGGACCTGCCTAGCAGCTTGGACCAAGCACTCCGGGAGTTTGAACGCTCCGAATTCATGGCAGAGGTCCTCGGCGAGCACGTCTTTGAATACTTCCTGCGCGCAAAGTGGGACGAGTGGCATGAGTATCAGCAACAGATCACCGCATTCGAATTGCGCAACAACCTGAACTTCTAGGAGAAGCATGCGTCCTGTGTCAGTACCGTCCCCGGCGACTCTCGGCCTTACCCGGCCAACTGCTGCGGAGGATCTTTCCCGTCTCGAGTGGGATAATCCAGAATCCCTGGAGCTGCTGTGGACACTGGCCGGAACCGGTGATCCCGACATGGCCCTCAACACGTTGATGAGGATCTTCGAAGGAGCGCCCGAGATTGGGCCGGCGATGCGTGAAGACGAAACCCTTCGAGTTCGGCTGCTCGCCCTTTTGGGCGGCTCCTCGGCGTTCGGTGATCACCTCGCCGCCCACCCGGAGACCTGGCAAGAACTGCAGCGCCCGTTGCCTACCCCAACGGAAATGCTGAACACACTATTGGACGAGGTGGGGGCGGAACCGGCGACGTACGCAGAGCAACCAGACCGCCCAGACACGGCGAACCCCGAGCTGACATCGCCCGGCACCTACCGCGCATCCCCTGGTGACCACAAAGCATCTCTCAAGGTGGCATACCGGACGCTGATGATGCGCATCGCGGCCCATGACCTCGCCGGTACCTTCCACTCCCGCAAGGGCCAGTCGCGCCCACAGCCGCGAGTGGGTTTCCGGGAGGTCACCAGACTGACGACGGCTCTCGCAGATGCCGCCTTGACTGCCGCACTCGCGGGTGCGGTCCGTGTGGTCTATGGCGATGAGCCCCTCGATGCACAGCTGGCGGTTATTGCGATGGGCAAGTGTGGCGCGGGGGAGTTGAACTATATCTCCGATGTGGACGTTATCTTCGTGGGCTCGGAGGCGACGCCGAAGGTTACGCGCCTAGCATCGGAATTCAATCGAATCGGCTCTGCCTGCTTCTTCGAGGTCGACGCCAACCTGCGTCCGGAAGGAAAATCCGGCGCTCTCGTCCGAACTCTGGATTCGCACGTGGCCTACTACAAGCGGTGGGCGGAGACCTGGGAGTTCCAGGCACAACTGAAGGCGCGACCGCAGACCGGCTACCTACCCCTAGGCAAGGATTATGTGAGCCAGATCGGGCCCATGGTGTGGACTGCCTCGCAACGGGAGTCCTTTGTGGAAGACATACAGGCTATGCGCCGCCGCGTGCTCGAGAACGTCCCGGAAGAGATGCGCCTTCGAGAACTCAAACTGGGGGAGGGCGGTCTGCGCGATGTAGAGTTCGCAGTCCAATTGCTGCAGTTGGTGCACGGTCGCTCGGATGAATCGTTGCGCACGCTCGCGACGGTCGATGCGCTCGCCGCACTCGTGCGCGCCGGGTATGTAGGGCGCGAGGATGGCACCCAGCTCATTGAGGCCTACGAGTTTCTGCGTCTGCTGGAGCACCGCCTCCAATTGGAGCGCTTCCGCCGAACACATACGTTGCCGGCGAAGGATGACAACACGGCGCTCGAGTGGCTGGCCATCAACTCGGGTTTCCACCCGCAGGGCCACCAGTCGGCGGCGGATCGGATGAACATCCATCTCCGGAAGATTCGCCTGCTTATCTCTGAGCTCCACTCGCGCTTGTTCTACCGCCCGCTGCTCAATTCCGTGGCATCGATGTCGGCGGATGAGCTCAAGCTGTCGCGCGAGGCGGCCCTCCTGCAGCTGGCGGCGTTGGGCTATCGCCATCCGGACAGAGCCTTCGAGCATCTCACTTCTTTGGCCGCGGGCCAGTCGCGCAAGGCCCGCATCCAGGCCATTTTGCTGCCCACGTTGATGGAGTGGCTCTCGAACACCGCGGATCCAGACATGGGCTTGTTGAACTACCGCAAGCTTTCGGAAGCAGCCTACGACCGTACCTGGTTCCTGCGCATGCTTCGCGACGAAGGCGTCGTCGGCCAGCGCCTCATGAAAATCCTGGGCACCTCGCCGTTTACGTCGGAGCTCATCATTCGGGCGCCAGACGTCGTCAAGCAGCTCTCCGACGGCGCGGCGGGGCCCAAGCTTCTGGAAACCAAACCCGAGCAAGTGTCCTCTGCTTTGGTCAATTCCACCAAGCGTCATGCGGATCCGGACAAGGCCGTCTCGGTCGCGCGGTCTCTTCGCCGCGCGGAGTTGGCACGAATTGCCGCAGCGGATCTTCTGGGATTCCTGCCGGTTCAGCAAGTCTGTTACGAGTTGTCCACCATCTGGAATGCGGTGTTGGAGGCAGCGCTCCGCGCCGAGGTCAGGGCGTGGCGGCTGGAGAACGACAATGACGAACCACCGGCTCGCATCGCCGTGATCGGCATGGGGCGGCTCGGTGGCATGGAGCTGGGTTTCGGTTCGGATGCCGATGTCATCGTGGTAGCGGAGCCAGTTGCAGGCAACCCCGAAGAGGAAGCGCTGCCCTGGGCCATCGGCATCATTGAGAAGCTGCGCCGCCGCCTGGCAAAACCGTCCGGCGATCCGCCCTTGGACGTTGACCTAGGTTTGCGGCCAGAGGGGCGCTCGGGAGCGGTCGCGCGCTCCATTGAGTCCTATGAGCGCTACTACTCACAGTGGGGCGAGCCGTGGGAGATGCAAGCGCTGCTCCGCGCTGCCTTTGTGGCGGGTGATGAGGACGTTGGCCAGCGTTTCCTCACCATGGTGGATGCTTTCCGTTACCCGCCGAAGGGCGTGAGCGAGAAGACCATTCGTGACATCCGCCGCATGAAGGCACGCGTTGACAATGAGCGCCTGCCGCGCGGCGCGGACCGCAATACCCACACCAAGCTGGGGCGCGGTGGGTTGACGGATATCGAATGGACCGTCCAACTGCTCCAAATGATGCATGCCCACGAGGTACCGGCGCTGCATGAGCCGTCGACGCTGCGCGTCCTCGATGCCCTCGAAGACAATGAAGTTATACCCGTGCACCAGGTACAGGAGCTGCGGGAGGCCTGGCTCTTGGCCACCGATGCCCGAAACGCTTTGGTACTGGTTCGCGGCAAGCGCGTGGACCAGCTGCCGGCACCGGGGCCGCAGCTGGCGCAGGTGGCTGGCGCTGCAGGGTGGGATCCCGAACATAACCAGGATTTTCTCGACCATTACCTCAAGATCACCCGCCACGCCCGCAAGGTGGTCGATGAGGTGTTCTGGGGGGAGGCGGAATCCTTCGAGCACGACTAAGAGCTGCTGGCCTACCCCCTTAGCCGGACCCTGAACTTACCCGGAGCTAACCCTGATCTTGGTGCCGTACCCTGTTCATACTGGTGCTAAGCCGATAGCCTGGGCAGCAGTTACCGTCCCAGCCTTCAAAGGAGCACACTATGAGCCTCAACCTATCCCTCGACCTGAGCGATGCCACCCTCGCGGACCTCGAAGCCTTCCTTGCTGCGGCCCGCGCTGCCGGGTGCGATCCCGCAGCCACACTGAGCGTGGAGGGGACGGTGATGCACGTGGACGTCGCCAAGCCCCGCGTCCGCCCCGACGTTTCGAAACCTGATACGCCACGCCGCACCAACCTTGACCGCTCCGCAGCGGAGTCCACCATCCGTTCCATCATCGATGCACTTTCCGAGCGCCTTGATCCACCGCATCCTCCGCACGGGACCTCCTTTGGCACGTTTGGGCCGAGCGTGGATTAATCCGATGAGCTATAGGGAAGCCTAGAATTATGCCCGTGAAGTCCAAGCAGATCATCGCCGTATGGGTCCTCGTGGTGGCGGCCGTCATCACCGTCGTCGGCGCAGGCTGGTGGGTCACGGAGAGGAATCACGTACCGGAGGGAGCACTGACGGTGGAGCAGGTCGTCAATGGCGGCGTGCCGCAGGATCAGTCGGTGAATGTCCATCTCGACCCCACCGAAAATGACCGCATCGTGGCCCTGGCGGAGGCGCTGGGGATCCCGTCGGAATCGGTCCCTCGTGGCCTGCTTTCAGTGGCGTCGGATAGGTACAGGTCCCGCCAGGTCCTCGAAGCCGATCTGGACAAGGCCGTTGAGGCGGGCGCCATCACCAAGGAAGAGGCCAAGGGGGCGCTTTCTGCCTTCGACGCTGGCGTCGTCGCTCCGGTGGAGGGGCCGATCTTCGTGGAGTCGACCCCGGCTGAATAGGCCCCGCTGGCAACGCTGGCACTGAAGTCACAGGGACTGGCAGGAGATGCGCAGTCAACGAGGATTTGCCTTGCAGCCATGGCTCTTAAGCTCACACGCACAGATAACGAAACGATAAAGGTTGGTGCGTTGAAGTGGAGAAACGACGAAAACTGCGCGAGCTTCTCAGGACCGCAGTGGGAGTGAGCATCGCCATCCTCGTTCCCATCGGCGGCGGGCTGGGCGTCTTCGAAGTGGCCAACGGGGTGCCCCTTGAGGCTTCGTTGAGCGCCCTGTCCCTCCAGTAGCCCAGCCTTGTACTAACTCACCTGGATGATTTTGGCGTGCGGGCCGTCCTCCTCGCCTCGGCTGCGCAGGACGTGTGTGATGAGGACACCTGCTATGCCGATGCACCACACGCCGAAGACTGCCCAAGCGGCAAGCTGGAAATCAGAGAACGGATAATCCGGCCCATTGCCCAAGTGGTCTAGTACTACGCCGACCAGCTGGGCGCCGATGACTGTGGCCAGGAAGCCGCCCATGTTTCCCAGGCCCGTTGCTGTGGCGACCACCTTACGGTCGAGGTTTTCGCGGACAATGTCGAATCCATAATTTGCCACCGGTGTGCACAAGGAGACCACGCTGATGAGGATGATCAGTGAGAGGTAGCTGCCGCCGAAGAGGAAGAAAAGGACCCACACCGCGCAGTGGATAGCCACAAACCCCAAGGCGAGCCAGGGGCGGAAACCTCGCGTCCTAGAAGATAGCCTGCCGTGTACAGGGCCCACCAGAATCATGCACACGGTAAACCACGTCAGGGCCCAACCGGCGCTGGTCTTGGAAAATCCCATGCCCGCCGTCATCATGGGCATGCCCCACAGCATGACAAACACGTTGGTGGCGGCAAGTCCGACCCAGTGAATGAAGAATGCCTGCCAGGCTACGGGTGAACGGAAAACCTGGGAGAGCAGCGCGCCCATGCTCTCTGGCTGCGCGTTCGGTTTTTCCTTCGGCTTCTTTACGATTCCGAGCGTTTCCGGGGAATCAGCAACTGCCACCGCGGCGGCGACAGCGATGAGAATGCCCACCGCGCCCAAGGTAACGAAGGCCAAGGTCCATCCGCCCCAGCCCAGGAGCATGGCAAAAGGTAGGGCAGAGATAAACTGCCCCAGCTGTCCCAGGGAGGAGGTGACCTGCGTGAACATGGGGGTGCGGTGCAGCGGGAACCAGTAGGGAAGGATGCGCATCACCGACAGGAAGGCGGTGGCATCACCCGCGCCGATGAGCAGGCGGGCGGCGATGGCTACCCAATAATTACTCGTGAAACCGAGAAGTACCTGGCCGAGACCCATAATGATGGAGCCAATGACGAGCAAGCGCCGTGGGCCGAACTTATCGATGAGCATGCCCGTCGGGATCTGCGCCAGTGAATAAATGCCCAGTTGTACAGAGGTGAAAACAGCAATGCGCGAGGCATCGACCTCGAAGCGATCAATGGCCTCAAGCCCCGCGACGCCAAAAGATGTGCGGCCGGTAATTGCCACGATGTAGACCAACACCGCAGCTACCCACACGGAGAGAGCCTTAGTGGTAATTACATTGCGAGGATGAGGAACCGACATGGCTGATACTTTACGCGTCACCAACTAAGATGCAGGGGGTGAAGTACATTTCGACCCGCGATACCGACCGCCAGCCCGCCTCCTTTACGGATATCCTCCTCGGAGGTCTGGCCCCTGATGGCGGCCTCTACCTGCCGGAAACTTACCCCCGCATCGATGACGCCACCCTGACTAACTGGCGCCAGACGCTGGCGGAGGGTGGCTACGCGGCCTTGGCCGCGGAAGTGCTCAAGCTTTTTGTGGATGATATTCCCGCAGAAGACCTCGAAGGAATTGCCCAGCGCGCCTACACCTACCCCAAGTTTGACCACGAGGAAATCGTCCCCGTTAGCGAACTGGGGGAGGGCCTCTACATTGGCCACCTCTCTGAGGGGCCAACGGCCGCCTTCAAGGACATGGCCATGCAGATGTTGGGCGAGCTCTTCGAATACGAGTTGGCCCGCCGCGGCGAAACCCTCAACATTCTGGGTGCAACCTCGGGTGACACCGGTTCCTCGGCGGAGTACGCGATGCGCGGGCGCAAGGGTATCCGCGTCTTCATGCTGACCCCGGCCGGCGTATGACGCCGTTCCAGCAGGCCCAGATGTTCGGGCTGGATGATCCGAATATCTGCAACATCGCCCTGGATGGTGTGTTTGATGATTGCCAGGACGTGGTCAAGGCGGTATCGGCCGACGCCAACTTCAAAGCCGAGAACCGCATCGGTGCGGTCAACTCCATTAACTGGGCCCGCCTCATGGCGCAGGTGGTCTACTACATCAACTGCTACCTCAAGGTCACTACGGAAAACACCGAAAAAGTCTCCTTCAGCGTGCCTACCGGCAACTTCGGCGATATCTGCGCCGGCCACATCGCTCGCCAGATGGGGCTGCCCATCGACCGCCTCATTGTGGCAACCAATGAAAACGACGTGCTCGATGAGTTCTTCCGCACCGGCAGCTACCGTCCGCGCTCCTCGGAGCAAACCCACAAGACCTCGTCGCCGTCGATGGATATTTCCCGTGCGTCGAACTTCGAGCGCTTCGCCTTCGATCTGCTGGGCCGCGATGCCGCACAGATCAAGGAGCTGTTCGGGACGAAGGTGAAGGAAGGCGGCTTTAACGTCGATAAGCAGGCGCTTGAGGCCGCCCACGCGGAGTACGGTTTCCTGTCCGGTTCCTCCACCCACGCGGATCGCCTCGCCACCATCAAGGATGTCCACGAGCGCTACGGCGTGCTGGTGGATCCGCACACCGCGGACGGCATCAAGGTCGCCCGCGCGGTACAGGAAGAATATGGGGTCGACACCCCCATCATCTGCCTAGAGACCGCCCTGCCGGTGAAGTTTGCGGAGACCATTAAAGAGGCCATAGGCAGCGAGCCGGAGGTGCCGGAGCGTTTCGCCGGCATCTTGGACGCCGAGCGCCATGTTACGGATCTGCCCAATGATGCAGCGGCGGTGAAGGACTACATCACGCAGTACATCAACAAGACGGAGGTTTAAGACAATGGGACAGGAACAATTCTCGGGCCCGGAGTACTTCACCGAGTTTGATCCGGAGAAGTTCATCCGCGACATGAAGCAGGTCGCTGAGATGGAGAAGGAAAATAAGGAGAATAAGGCGGACTCGGGTGAGGCTGCATCCGCGACGGAAGACTAGCCGGCGCCTCCTTGGGATACTGAGCACAGCGGGGTTGGCGCTGGCCGGGTGCACCGTGCCGATGGGAGCCGGACCCGTACAGAAGGCAGCCTCCAGCTCAGCTGTCTACTCCACCGTGGCGCCAGCTAAGCCGCAGGTGCATTCGCCGGATTTCTCCCCGGTGCCACCGGGCGCGGCGTTGGATATTTCGACCACGCAGCCCGTGCCCGGCGAAGCCTTTGACTTTAACCTGTGCACGGTGGCGTGGAGCTTCGTGCTTGACGACGCCCGCACCATCGCCGTCACCGCTTCCCATTGCGGTGAGCCGGGGGATACCGTGTGGGCAGGCGCTGCCGACGGTGAATTTGTCTACCCGGCAGAGCCCGTCGGCACCATTATCTACTCCGATCTCAGCGCGCCGGAGACGCACCAGCTGGATTTCGCTTTGGTGGAAATCACCAGGGAGGCTGAGTTTTACATCCCGCGGGACATGCCCACCACCGTTGTCGCAGCGGATGAACACATGTTGCCTGACAGCGTCTGCAAGCTGGGCCGCATCACCGGTGAGACCTGCGGCCCGCTGACACATCGTGAGGGGCAGGGCAAACTCCAGTTTAATGACCGCACGGTGGAGACCGTCGCGGCGCGCGCCCAGGTGTGCTCCACGCACGGCGATTCCGGGGCTCCGGTATATGGTGCGCCGGGCAGCCCTTATGAGGACGTGATTGTGGGGGTGCTGTCGGGCACCACTGATGCGGCAGCCAGCAGTGAGGGGTGCGCGGATGGTTCGGAAGCACAGATGTCGTTTACACCTGCCTCCGAGATCGAGAAACTCCTGCCGGAGATTCTGGAGCGGGTTTAGGTGCTAGGCTTAACCCATGCCGACTCCTGATTTCATTGTGTCTCTGCGTGAGAAAATCGGTCACGAGCAGCTCTTTTTGCCCAGCGTGACCGCGGTTATCGTGCGGGCCGTGCCCACGGGTTCCGCTATCTGGGAGTTGCCCTCGGTGCTGCTTGCCCAGCGTGCCGATAATGGCACGTGGGCTCCCGTCTCCGGTATCTGTGAGCCGGGTGAGGAGGTCACGGCGACTGCACTGCGTGAGGTCAAAGAGGAAATTGGCCTCGATGGTCGCATCGAAGCGCTCCTCGGCGTGGGCCAGGTGGGCCCAGTAGTCTGCCCCAATGGGGATAAGTGTCTCTACATGGATACCTCCATCCGGGTCTCCGTGCCGGACGATGCGGAGCCGGTTATCTCCGACGAAGAGAACCTGGCCGCGCAGTGGTTTTCGGTGGCGCAGATGCCGACGTCTGTCAGCGCCCGCCACCGCATGATCATCGGGGACGCCGTGGCGCAGATGAAGCATCCGCAGGGCTTCCGCCCGCGGATGGGCTACGTCAAGCGCACGTCTTAATCTGGTTTTAGTGGTTCAACCAGGCCTTTTCTGCTACCAGCATGGCTGTGGCAAGCGGGAAAACTGGCCTCCGGCGACATTGGGAGAACGTGTCAATATCATTGGAAATGCATGAAAAACATTGCTATATGAAACTATCCCGCATAGCTTCAGGGTCATGTTGTCACTCAGATTCAAGAAAGTAACCATCGCCACAACCTTCGCCGCATTCGCTGGCACGGCGCTCGGAACCGGGGTTGCCTCCGCGGCAGAGCCTTCTTCTGGAATCTCCTTCGGCTCCAGCTCCGGTGAGCTGGCGCAGCTGAGCTCCACACTGTTTGGGAGCTCGAAGCCTGCTCCGGAAAACCCCGAAAACCCAGAAGCGCCGGAAGGTTCTGGCCTGATTGAAAAGGCAGAGGACGTGGAGGGCCTCACGGAACCGCTGACGGCAGAGCAAGCCAAGGAGGTTCTCAACGGCAGCTTCGTTGCGAAGAAGAACGATAAGATCGGGCTTTCCTTCCAACCGGATGGAACCGTAGGAGTTTCTGATGGTTGTAACCTCGGTAACGGTACATACTCTATCGCGGAGGACACCGGCGCCCTAGAGATCAAAGACGTCATTACCACTATGAAGGCTTGCGAGCCGGACGTGATGGTCGATGTTCACGATTTCAACGTCATCGTTCCGAAGAAGCCACAGGTCTATTCCATCGATGACACCACCATCGCACTGGTCAAAGATGGGCAGGCAATTCAGTTCGTCAAGGTCGATACCCCTGAAGAGAAGTAAATAACCTTCCTCATCAGTGGCCAACCCCCAGCGGGAGGTTGGCCACTTTCTGTGTTTTAGTCTGCGGCCTGTAAGGGGATGGGGGAGTTGTAGAGTTGCCTCAAAATATCATCGGAAACGCATGAAATGGGTTGATGTTGGAGGCCGCGGCCGATAGCTTCGGGGCCATGATTTCACGCACACTGAAGAAAGTAACCACAGCAACTGCGTTCGTCGCCCTCGCAGGCGGCGTCCTGGGCGCCGGTACTGCCGGTGCGCAAGAGCTGTCCTCCGTCGATTCCCTGCAGTCCAGCCAGATCCAGGAGCTGAGCTCCCGCCTCTTTGGCGGTCCGGGCACCCCGGAGGACTCCGAGGCGCCGGAAGGCTCCGGGCTGATTGAGAAGTACGAGGACGTCGACGGTCTGCAAGACAAGCTGCCGGCCGATGAGGCCCAGAAGGTTCTCAACGGTACCTTCACCGCAAAGAAGAACCCAGAGATTTCCGTGACCTTCAATTCCGATGGAACCCTCGCCTACAACGATGGCTGCAACTCCGGTGGCGCTAGCTACAAGCTGGATCAGACCGATGCCATTGTGGTGGAGAACCTGAACTCTACGCTGCGCGCCTGCTCCCCGGATGCCATGGCCGACGCCGATGCGCTCAAGGCTATCCTCTCGGCCAAGCCCGTTGTCTTCCCCCTGGAGGGAAACAACTACGCACTGGGTAGCCAGGGCCAGGTCATCCAGTTTGAGAAGGCCGAGAACTAAGGCTTCCTAAGCGTCCAGCATTTCACGTGGCGGGGCTAGTCCGAGATTGGGCTGGCCCCGCTTGTGCGTGCGCGCCGGCCCTCGACGAGCCAGCCAATGAAGCGGCAGGAGCAGGCAGACCAGTGTGCGACAAGCAGAACCGGGATGCTGAGCGCGATGACGTCGAGAAGCTCCGAGCCATTCACCAGCGCTACCTGGTGACCACCCATGCTGACCGTTCCCGGTGGGAATGTGCAGGCCCACCACGCGGGCGAGTAATCCACCCAGCGAGCCACGTTGGGGTAGAAGGTGACCATGGCATAAAGCGCGAGTGGGATGGCAATCACCATGGCGGTGAGCCCGTAGTAGACAGAGAAACTACCGGGGTAGAGGATCTGCATGGCGGTAGTGGATTGGCCCACCACGCCCAGCGGCACCCAGGCCGTCGCGGAGTTGGCGCCGGTGAGATTGACCTTGCCGTGCCAAGCCGCCCAGTACACGCGGATGAAGATGGGGACCGCGGTGGAGATCGACATGACAAAAAGAACCGTGCCCATGACGTGGTAGGCGCGCCCGTAGTCGAGGGCGAGGATGTTGCGACCGGCTATTTGGTAGCAGTGTCGTGACTATCCGGTAGCGCTTCAGTGGGTTTCTGGTAGCAGCTCAGGGTGCTCGGGATGATACTTCCGGTAGCCGCACCACTCGGGTGCGGCGTGTACTGGAAGGAGTCCGCTTATGCCGGATTACCGTGCGGTGATGACGCTGCTGATTAGGAAGCGTTCTTACGCCAGATTGAAGACCAGCTCGGGTGCTCTGC